>JBFWZN010000001.1:0-654891 GCA_050185275.1 Vicinamibacterales bacterium
TCGAGGTCCTGCTCGCCAGCGTGGCCGAGCACGTGGCCAGCGAGCAATGGCAATGGGGCATCGTCCCCGGGATGGACCGGTGGCTCATCGAGCGCCGCTGGCTGGCGCATCCACGCCCCGCGGACGCGCCGAAGGGCCCAGACCACGGGGTCTGTCCCGCCGATGCCGTGCACGACCCACCCTGCCGCACCTGGCAGGAACACACCACCCGCACACTCGAGCAAGCGCGCCTCGCGCGCGCAGGAGGACCGACGACATGATGACGACCTGGGAACCCAAGTACGATCAGCTGCTCGTGCGTCCGTTGACCCCCGCGAACATGAGCCGTATGGGCATCGTGCTCCCTGACCCCGAGGGGCGCGAGCGCCCGCAGTTCGGCGTCGTGCTGGCCGTCGGGCCGGGCCTCCGGGCGGAGCTCACCGGCACGCTCGTCACCTGCGCCACGGCCGTCGGCGACCTGGTCGCGTTCGGCAAGTACGCCGGCGCCGAGATGGCGCTCGAGACGGACCATCCCCCGGTGCTGGTCATGCGGGACCTCGAGGCCATCCTCCGGAAGCCGGCGGGGACCTACACGCTGGTCGAGCACGAAGGCGGCAAGTACGTGCACGAAGCCGCCTACCTCTGCGAGTACTGCCCCCGGGAGTCGTCGGCGCTCATCGCCGAGGAGCGGGCCCGGCTGGTCGCGGCCCGGGCGGCGGAAGACTGACGTGCCGGCCATCCCCAAGCCTGAGCCCAGCGCCCGCGTGAAGCGCCGCGAGCAGCGCGAGGAGGCAGCCATCAGCGCGCGTGTCCGTGCTGAGTGCGTCAAGCGTGACGGCCACTGTAGGGCGAAGCACCTGGGCGGCTGCGCTGGCCCGAGCGAGTGGGCGCACGCCCCGTGGTGGACGCGGGCGAAGACGCGCGGCATGGCCCCGGAGCGGCGGCACACCACGGCGGACACGCTGATGCTGTGCCGGCGGCACCATGCGCGGCTCGATGGGCGGGAGCGGCCGCGGCTGCTGATTATCAGAGCGTATGCCGGCTGCGATGGCGCGCTGGTCTGGAGCGAGGGGGAGTGATGTGTGGGAATGTTCATGTGGGGCTACTGATCGCCCTGTTCGTCGGGCACTTCTTTGGCGACTTCCTGTGTCAGACAGACCGCATGGCGACCATGAAGGGTCGGTCGTGGCGATGGCTGTCCATCCACGTGTTGGCCTACACCGGCGTGCTGGCGGTTGTGGCGCTGATCTGGGCTGGCACTGTTGGCGCTGCGGCTCCGTTCGTGGGGGTCACGTTTCTGGCCCACATGGCAACCGATGCGGTGACGAGCCGAATCACGTCTCGGCTCTGGTTCTTCAGGCGGTGCGACGGCATCTGGACGCAGGCGGAATACACGATGCCGAGGCATGGCCGTGTATTGGTGAATCCGTTCGAGGAGGTGCCGGGACTGAGGCACTGGTTTTTCGTCGTCATCGGGGCGGACCAGTGCCTGCACCTGTGCGCGCTGGTGCTGGCGGCTGAGCTCTGGTTGCCGTAGCCGATGCCGGGTAGACGCACCGACACGGTGCAACTGTTCTGGAGCGAGGGGGAGTGATGGCGAGGCAATACGAAGTTGCCGTGTTCGACACCAATGGCAAGCGGGTCAGGAGCTACACGCGCTACTTCAAAGGGTGCTGTCTGCATCGCGTGATGGCTGACAATATCAAGCAGGCACGGGCTATCGCCGTCGGTGCCCACAAGGACATGTGTATTCGAAGACGGCCAGCCGATGCCCGGTAGACGCACCGACACGACGCACGCGCCGATCCGAGACGCCCTGCGTCGCACCGGCTGGCAGGTGGAGGACACCAGCCGGATCGGGAACGGCTTCCCCGACCTGATGGCCAAGCGGGCGGGCGTGGGTGTGCTCGTCGAGGTAAAGGACGCCGACGGCACCCTCACGCCGGCCGAAGTCGAGATGCACGCCTGGCTCCGGGCCTGCGGGGCAACCGTCGTGGTCGTGCGCAGCGTCGATGAGGCGCTCGCCCTGCGGCCAGACACGCGGGCGCTGCAGGCGTTCGGCCGGGGCACCATCTTCAACCCGGCGCCCCTTGGCACGTCCCATGATTGACCGACCGGACCGTCCCGCGCATACTGACGCCAGATGCCGCCCCTCGACGACTCCTACGCGCTCCTCCCCGAGGCCCAAGCCCTGGTGGCGCGCCTCGTCGAGTCCCTCTCGGAGTTCGGCCACCTGTCGCAGGCCCGCGTGGTCTGCGTGCTGTCGCAGCGAACGCCCATGCTCCACGGGGCGCCCTGCGCGGCCTTCGTCGCGCGCCCGCACGTGCAGGGCCCCTTCGCGCCGCTGTTCGACTGGTGCATCTGGCGCCTCGTGGGCGACGTGCTCGAGGGCGAGGAGCCAGACTTCCTCATCCTGGTCGATGCCGCGATTTGGCCCTACTACGACCCCGAAGAGCGGGAGCGCCTCATCTACCACGAGTTGTGCCACATCGTGCCCAAGGAGGCCGAGGACGGCAGCGGTATCCGCATCGGGCGTGATGGCCGGCCGATTCTGACGCTGAGACCCCATGACGCAGAAGTCTTCAACGCAGAGCTCGTCCGGTACGGCCCGGAAGTCGTCGGCATCGACGACACGGTCCACGCCATCGTCGAAGGCCAGAAAGCCGCGAAAGCGCGCCGCCGCCCCCGACGCGTCGGCTGAGACCGCGCTCGAGCCCGGTCCCAAGGACGGCAAACGGGCGGCCTTCCGGCCGACGGTGGACATGCAGCGGTACGCGGCCGTCCACCTGGAAGCGGTCTTCAACCGCAACTACAAGTATCAAAAGCAGATCGCCGAGAAGGCCGGCATTCACGAGAGCACCATCTCGAAATGGCATCGACTCGACGGCTTCAATGACTGGTTGGCGGGCCTCGTCGACCGCCAGGTGACCGTGCTCTGGTCGGCGGCGAAGCTGGCCGGACTGGGGCGCTGCATTGCCACGGGCGACCCCCGCGAAATCGAGACCATGGGACGGGTCATCGGCTCGCTGCCGGAGGGCTACGCGCCGGCGCCGGACCCTGACGCGCCGCCGCCGAGTGCGGGCGTGACGGTCAACGTGCTGGTGCCGAGGCCGGACTACCCCGTTGTTGGGGTGCAGCGGTCATGACCCGGAAGCGCGAGGTGTGGCCGACCGATCGTCCTGTCGATGCGACGGCCGCGCGCGTCGTCGGTCCAGGGGAGGTCTACCAGTCGCGCAAGATCGGCAACGGCGTGGATTCGGACGTTCCGCTCCCGACGCGGCCGATTCACGCGAGCGAGCGCGGGCAGAAAGCGTTCGTGGACCTCACGGGACGCCGGCAAGGGCTCTTGGTCGTCATCGGGAAGTCGCCGCTTGAGGGCCGATGGGTGGCGCGCTGCGCCTGCGGGATGTACACCATCCGCCGATCGAAGGCGCTCACGAACCCCGCAAACCGCGAGATCGACCGCTGCGAACGCTGCCGGCAGGTGGCGTTTCTCCGCAAAGACAGCACGTGGCGACAGATCGGCTTCAACGTCGATGCCCGCGCGCCCCGATCCTGAGCTCGTGGTGGTCTGGTCTGGCGGCCAGTCGCTCGACGTCTTCGAGGCGCCCGAGGACGTGATCCGCTGGCGGGCCGGGCAAGGGACCGGCGTGCAGTCGGATGGGGACACCGTGCTGAAAAAGAAACAGTCCTGGCGGACCGAGGCGCGGCCGCTAGGCGGGGACCGGAACACGGACGAAGGCCCGCGATGATGTTCTGCCAGTCGGCGCAGCTGAACACGGACCGGGGAGAGCCCGCACCCGAGGCGGGCCATGAGCGGCCGTCGCAGTAAGTTCTACCGGGGCGAGGCCAGCGCCCGCGCGCCGAAGCCGGGCCCGGTCGAGTTCACGTTCGGGTATCTCCACCCGGACGGCGGGTGCCCCCATACCCCACCCTGCAGCCCGCCGGCCTCGAGGCCCTTCGGCGGCAACGCCGAGGGCTCGCGCTGCCAACCGCAGCCGAAGCAGTCCCTCGCGCACGCCTCCGTGGCGGATATTCTGTTCTACGGGGGCGCGGTCGGTGGCGGGAAGTCCGAGTACGCCATCGTCGAGGCGATCACGCTCTGCCTGATCTACCCGGGGAGCAAGGTCGCCATCTTCCGCCGGACGCTCGTCGAGCTCGAGCAGGAGCTCGAGGGGCGCATCATGCTCCTGGCCTGGGCGGACAACAAGGAGTTCCGCGGGCCCAACGGGAAGCTGTTCTGCAAGTACAACCGGTCGAAGCACCGGTTCACGTTCTGGAACGGCAGCGCGCTGTACCTGTGCTACTGCGCGAAGGAAGCCGACGTCTACAAGTACCAGTCGTTCCAGATCATTGGGCTCTTCATCGACGAGAGCTCGCACTTCACCGAGTTCCAAGTCCGCTACCTCATCACCCGCGTCCGCAGTCCGCGCAAGGGTGTCCCGAAGATCGTCCGGCTCACGAGCAACCCGGGCAACGTGGGCCACGGGTGGCACAAGCGGTGGTTCATCCGCCCGACGCCCGAGGAGCTGGGGAACCGCCCGCTCCCGCAGCCGTTCGAAATCTGGCGGCCGCTGCCCCGGGCCGACGACCCGACCCCGCCCGAGCGCATGCTCACGCGGCAGTTCATCCCGGCGTGGTTCCACGACAACCTGGCCCTGCAGGACGCCGACCCGAACTACCTCTCGAAGGTCTGGGCCCTGGGCGGCGACAAGGCCAAGCAGCTGGCCGAAGGCGATTGGGACGCGAACGACTCGATGATCGTCGGCGCCTGGTGGCGCGAGCGGCTCCGGGTGACCGGGGCGCACCCGCTCCTGCTGGCGGCCGGCCTCGGCCTCGACACCGTCATCCCATGGCACGTCATCCCCGACCGCACCTGGCGGCCGCCGGTCGGCGCCAAGATTTACGGGTCGGTCGACTACGGCTACGGGGCGCCCTGGTCGTTCCACCTGCATGCGGCGCTGCCGGGCGGGCACACGAGGACGTTCTTCGAGTTCTACAGCCCGCGGGTCCGCGACCACGAGCAGGCCGCGAGGATCTGGACCGCCGTCTCGCGCGAGGTGTGCTTCGCGGGCACAGAAACGCCCGTCCTCGAGGGCCTCGAGTGGGTCGTCTACGACCCGGCCATGAAGGGGAGCCGCACCGAGGTGGGCCTGGCGAAGAGCATCATCGAGGTCTACCAGGACGAGACCCACCAGAAGGTGCAGTTCCTCCAGGGCGCCGGCGGCCGGTCGGCCCGGATGTCGCGGCCCAACCGGTGGATGGACGCGTTGTCCACGGCGCCGGACGGGTTCCCGTGGTGGTCCGTGACGGCCGCTTGCCCGGATCTGATTCGCACGGTGCCCGAGGTGCCCTGGGAGGAAGTCGACGGGGCGATGGGCGAGGTCGAGGACGAGGACGCAGAAAACCACGCGTACGAAGACGTGGGCCGGTTCTTCGAGGCGCGGCCGCACGCGCCGCGGCAGGCGCCGCCCGACCCCTTCCCGGACCTCGACCCGATTTCGAAGGCGCACGCCGAGCACATGGCGCAGCGGGGGAAGCCGACGGTCGGGCGCATCTCCGTCGCGGGCTTCGGCGGCGCCTGACCGTGTAGTTGTGACTTGACAGACGGTCCGGACCGTCTACACTTGTGCCTGACACCGTCAGCACTACCAGATGGAGGGCCGGGCCACATGATGACGAGGGGACGAGAGTAACGATGGGCGCCGCCGCACGGGCCACCCGGCGTCGCGTCGTCGACCACGTGGGCACGCTGACCGAGCGTGTCGAGATCCTCGTGGGGACCGTGAACCGGCTCCAGGACCGCATGATCGAGGTCACGGGCATCGCGCATCGCGCGGAAGCCGCCGGCGAGGGCGCCGCGAAGACCCTCACCGAGCGCCTCGATGGGCAGGGGCTCATGATCGAGGACCTCGAGCGGCAGGTCGCCGCGGCCGAGGCCAAGGCGAAAGATACCGACGCCAGGCTGACAGTCGCCGACGCCAAGGCGGATGTCATCCATGCGTCCCTCAAGGATCTTCAGAGCTTCGTGCACGACCCGCTGGTGGCTGGCGTGACGGGCACCAACGACCGCGTCCTCGAGTTCATCGGCCTACCCTTCCGCCGGCGCGTGCTCTGGCTGCTCACGGGGCGGCTGTGATGGTGGATTCAGCCAGCATCCCTGAACTCATCGGGGTCTTCGTCGCGACCGGACTCGTGGTGAGCCTGTGGCGGGACAACGCCCGTCTGGGCGAGCGATCGGTCGCCCTGGCTGGGGCCCTGGCACGCACCGAGGCCGAGCGCGACTACTGGCGCGAGCGGGCCGAGCGCCTCCTCGACGGCGCCCTGATGCGCAAGGGTGAGGCCTCCGGCCCCGTGATGGCCGAGGCTCCCAAGAATCAGGAAGACCGGGCCTACGCGCAGTTCGCGGGCCTGGCCATGACCGAGATCGACAGCACGCGCACACTGTAACGCCGCTTCCCACAACTCGCGACCGGGCCAAGGCGCGATGACGGGTGGACGAGACCTACGCCGACGACGACACGACGACCGCTGACGGCGACGCGCCGGACGGGCGGGACGTGTCGGTCGACCGCGCCCACTACCGCCAGCAAGGCCGCCTCCTCTTCGACCGCATCAAGGCCGAGGCGCGCAACAATACCGCGCGCCTGGACCGCGACCGCCAGGACTGGCTAAACCTGAAGTTCTACCGGGGCGGCGCAGATAACCAGTGGGTCGTCTGGGACCGCGCGACCAACCGCTTCGTCACCCGCGGCACCGACCCGAAGATGGGCGGCCTCCCCGAGGGCGTGCCCCGGCCGGTCACGAACATCTACGCGAACAAGATCGAAGGCATCCGCGCGCTGCTCGACCAGACAGAGCCGGCGCAGGTCTGGAAGCCGGCCACCGATGACGACGCGGATCTCGGCACGTCGGAGGTCTGCGCGGACGCCGTGCCCGTGCTCTGGGACGAGATCGGCTACGGCCCGGGCGAGCTGCGCGAGCAGGTGCACCACGCCATCTGCCTGACCGACAAGGTCGGGCTCTGGGCGTACTACGACACGAGCCCGCGCCACGGCACCGAGATCATTCCCCACCTGCGCTGCGAGTCCCCGGCGTGTGCGACGGACCTCGTGTCGCCGGACGTGGCCGAAGAGGCCGAGGACGCCTGCCCGGACTGCGGCGGCCCGCTCGTCGAGGCCATCGACGGGGCGACGGGTATCCCGATCGGCGTCGAGACCCCCAAGGGGCGACTCTGCGCCCGCCTGTTCCAGTCGTTCGAGCTCAGCATCCCAGCCTCTGCCCGGTCCATCGACGAGCGGGCGGTCCCGTGGGTGCTCGCGCATTCCCGCTACTCGCGCGCCGACGCCCTGCGCGAGTGGCCCGACTTCCGCGCGGCCATCGAGGGCGGCGCGGCCAGCGGCAGCGATGGGGGCATTCAGCGGCAGTACGCCGACGCGATGCGCCAGATTGCGGCGCCGCGGGTCGGGTCGGAAACCGCGTTCTCACCGCTCGCCGAGAAGGACGCCCCGGTCGTGTACTTCCTCTGGCACGACCCGATCACCGACGATCCGCAGCTGGACCTGCCCGACGGGTTCTTCGGCATCTGCATCAACGACGTCATCGTTGAGGCCGGCCCGCTCCCGCTCCAGGACGACCACGGACGGCCGGTCAAGAACATCCTCCTCCGCACGTTCCGGCAGACGCCCGGCAGCGGCTACGGCAAGCCCCCGGCCGACGACCTGGTCCCGCTGCAGGAGTCGCACAACCGGACGCACGCCATGATTCAGCTGATCCTCATGCACAACGCGGCGCCGCGCACGTTCGTGCCGCTGTCGGTGACGCTCGAGGACCCGATCACGGGCATGCCTGGCGAGGTCATCCGCTACCGCTCGCACGTGCCCGGGGAGGCTCCGACGGAGGGGCGCGGCAGCAACCCGCCGGAGGGCCTCTACAAGTATCTCGAGATGCTCGAGGCGAAGTTCGACGAGCTCTCCAACCTCAACGCCGTCCTGCAGGGCGCGCGGCCGCAGGGCAATCCCACGCTTGGCGAGGTGCAGATCCTCCGCGAGCAGGGGATGAGCGCCTTCCGGTCGCCCATCGACCACTTGATTGCGTTCGAAAAGCGCCTCTCGCGCGTGCTGCTGTGGACGGCCCGGCAGTCGGGCTGGTCGGACCGCTTCCGGCAGGTGCGCGGGGAGAACGGCAGCTGGGAGATCCGGCAGTTCAACGCCGCGGACTTGACCGGCAAGGTCGATGTCCAGGTCGACTCCTCGAGCGCCTGGCCGAAGAGCCCGTTCATGCAGATGCTCCGGCTTCAGGACGCGTTCAAGCTGGGCGCGCTGCCCCCGCCGGCGATGGACCCGGAGATCCAGGCGAAGGTGCTCGAGTTCCTCGACCTGTCCGAGATGAAGCCCTCGCTCGACGTCGACCGCAAGCAGCTGGCGCGCGAGCTCGATCGCTGGAAGGCGGCCCGGCTGCCCCAGGAGATCGCCCCGCCGGACCCGCTCCTGCACAACCTCCCGCTGCACCTGTTCCTGAAGTCGCAGTTCCTCAAGAGCGAGGAGGCCGAGGAGCTCGCGCGCGCGAACCCGCCGCTCTTCCAGGCGATGCGGGCCCACGTCGAGCAGATCCAGATGACGTTGGCCATGCAGCAGATGGCCCAGCAGGCGGCCGCCGCCGGGCCCGCCGCGCGCGGGGCCAAGGACGAGGCCGAAGACGAGCAGACGCCGTCGCCGTTGAACGCCGCGATCGAAGGTGGGGCCCTGCGCCCGGCCGGATCGGGCGGAGACCCGCTGCAGGCCGCGATCGCCAGTGGGGCCTTGCAGCCGGCCGGCGCGGGTGGCGGCATGGCGGCCCCGTCGGTGGACGACATCAGCACGTCCGGCGTGCTGGCGCAGGAGCCCCGCGGTGGTGGTCTGCCCCCGCTGTAAGCAGGCGGGACGGATGACGGTCGCCGTCGAGTGCGGCGGCCGGGAGATGGTTCGGCAGTGGTGGTGCGACGCGTGCCGCTGCGGCTGGACAACGAGCGTGTTGGACCCCGAGCCCGGGACGGCCGTCCTGGCCCGGTCTCGGCCCGTGCCGGGTGAGGGGTCTGGCACCTAAACGACTCGGCGGCTGGTGGCGCCATGACGGCGCGAGGCCGGTCCGCTGACGAGGGAGACGGTATGTGGAAGCTCTTCACGGTCGGCCCGTTTGCGCCCGGTTTCCGCAGCCTGCGGAACATGCCGGACGCGAGCGGCGCCGGCGCGGCCCCGGCCTCGGGAGGCGCCTCGCCGGCGCCCGCTGCTCCTGGCAGTGATGGAGGCCACGGCGACGAGGGGATCGGGGACGGAGGAGACGCCAGCGGTGAGGAGGAGGCCGCGGCGCACGGCGCCGACCACGACGAAGACCTCGACGACCTGATTGTCGGCGACGACGACGAGGAGGCGCCCGGACGCGACCCGCAGGAGGCGATCAAGGCCCTGCGGGCCCGGAACCGGAAGCTCCGACGCCAGATGGCGAAGCGCCTCGGGACGCTGAAGCGGCTCGAGGGCGTGGACCTGGATGCCGTCATGCGGAAGGCCAGCCAGTACGACGAGTTCGAACGGGCGGCGCAGCGCAATCCTCGCTTGAAGTCGCTGTTGCAGGGAGACGACGACGCGGCCGACGGAGCCGCGCCGGCACGGAAGGGTGGCAAGAAAGAGCGGGCGGCCTTCGACGAGAAGGCGCTCCCGTTCGACCCGCGGGAAAATCCGGTCAACGAGTACTTCGCCGGTCTGGCACGCACGAATCACGAGCTGCAGCAGACCGTCCAGGACCTCGCCGACCGACTGGAGTCTCTCGACCGCCGCGACCAGCAGCGGACCGAAGGCTCCCAGCGTCAACAGTGGGCCGGGGCCCTCACCCGCGCCGCGGAGCAGGTCACGGACGAAGGCGTCCGAACCGTGTTCATCGACGCGGTGAAGGGCGCGTACCGCGACCCGGAGGTTCGGGCGAAGTACACCCCGGAGCAGGTCATCGGCCACTACCTGAAGACGCTGAAGATTGCCCCGCAACAGGCTGCCCGTGCCGCTGCGGCTGCCAAGGCGCGCGTCGCCAAGGCCAACACCACACTCCCGCGGGTGCCCCAGACGACGGGCACACCCGCCCCCGCGCGCAGTGGCGCCCGGGAGAGCCTCAAGGACGTCGCGAAGCGTCTGCGCGCGATCGGCTGAGCGGCGGGAGTCACGACACCGAACGGAGAGGCGACATGCCTGGATCTGACGTCACGCAGTGGGACCCGCTCTTCAAAGACGACTACGGGCCCGCGATCATCAACCAGCTGCAGGAAGAGAACATCATCCTCGGCTTCATGGAATCGGAGATGCCCGACGACACCTGGCAGGGGCGTCAGAAGGTCATCCCGACGAAGATCGGCCGGAACTGGTCGGTCGGCTCGATTGGCGTCGGCGGGGCACTCCCGCAGCAGAACCGATCGGCGTACCAGGACTTCAAGGTCCCGATGCGCTCGACCTACGGTCGTGTCGGCTTCGAGCGCAACGTCATCGCGCAGAGCCGCAACAAGAAGGGGTCCTGGCAGCAGGTCATCCCCTCCGAAATGGAGGGCCTCGTCCAGGACATGGCCTTCGCGCGGAACCGCATCGCCTGGGGCTACGGCTCCGGCATCCTGGCGCTGGTGAACGGCGCCCAGACGGCGGACACCACGATCGAAGTGGACGCACCGGGCAATATCGCCGGCAGCGTGATGGGCAACCGCTACCTGTTCGGCGACGCGACGAGCGGCATGTACGTGGCCTTCCTCGACTCGAGCAACGTCGTGCAGGGCACGGCGACGATCACGGCCGTCGCGGCCGCCGGCACCTCGATCACGGTCGACACGCCGATCACCTGCGACGACAACGCGAAGATCGTGATCGCGCAGACCCCGACGCAGAACTCCTACAACAAGGAGCCCGAGGGCATCCTGGCGGGTATCGATGACGGCACGTACGTGGCCACCTACCACGACCTGTCGCGCTCGACCTACCCGATCCTGCAGTCGTACATCGCGGCGAGCGTCGGCGCGCTGTCGCTGGACGCCGTTCAGGAGCCCATCGACGCCCTGAGCATCCGCGTGGGCAAGAACATCGACTTCTTCGCCTGCGAGCACGCTGTTCGCCGGTCGTACCTCACGCTGCTGCAGTCGGACCGTCGCTACACCGGGGCCGACCTGATGGCGCCGGACGGCGGCACGAAGGCCGCGAAGAAGCCGACCGGCAAGCAGATCACCTACGGCGACATCCCGATCCTCGTGGACCGGGACGCGCCCTACCGGATGATGTTCGGGATCAACAAGGAGTCGTGGACCCGGTACACCGAGTCCGAGTTCACCTGGGCGGACGACGACGGCAGCGTCCTCAAGTGGGTGAACGGCTTCGACCAGTGGACGGCCTTCGGCTACATCCTCGACAACTTCCATTGCCAGCGGCCGAACTGCAACTTCCGCATGGAAGGGATCGACGTCAACCAGCTCGTGGTGCACAGCTTCTAGCCCCACGCGCCCTAGCGGGTGTGATGCCCGGAACCGGTGCGAGAGCAGCGGTTCCGGGTGACCCAAGAAAGACGAGTCATGGCACAGCGATACGAGGCGCCCGCGCTCCCGTCGGGAGTCGCCATCAGCAACCTGGTCCCGGAGGATTCGAAGGCGGCGGAGCTCACGCCCCACACCTCCGTGCTGGTGATCAACCGCGGGCGGAAGCCGCTGCACGACAAGTACGACGGCCGGGACTACCAGATCGGCCCGGGGTATCACTGGATGCCCTACGGGGCGGCGCTGCACTTCCAGCGGCGCGCCATCATCCCGGGGACCAAGAACCTCGAGCTCGGCGGCTGGCAGTCGTGGCTGGGCATCCTCGGCGTCGATGGGGCTGACCTCTGCGAGCCGCTCTCGGACGAGGAACTCCGGGCCGTGGGCGAGCGCGTCGAGGCCATCGACCGTCACAGCTTCTCGAGCCCGGAGGACCAGCAGGTCACCACGGTCTCGACCGGCGCGGCGCGGGCGGTCGCCCCCGGCCAGGGCATGCTCGGCGGTCCCCGCCGGCCGCAGCTGGACGCCGGGTCGCAGGCGACGCCCGAGGCGTCCGCCCGCGCGGCGGAGATCATGACGCCGCCGGCGACATCGGCCACGGCAGAAGACGAAGCGGCCGCCGGTGTCGCGCCCCGGCCGCGGGCCATGCGAGGCCGCGGGTGAGCACGCCGCACGTCCCGGTGAGCCCGGCCCTCCGCCTGCCGGCGAGCTTCGCCCAGGTGCCGGGCTACCTCGCGCGCATGGACCCAGATCTCCGCCTGCGGCGCAGCGCGGAGCGTCCGGATCTCTACGTGCTCGAGCGGCGCTGCCGGCGGCGGCCCGTGGTGAACACGGGCATGCGGGACGTCTCAGATATGCACGTGCAGGCGCGTGACGGCTACATCCACGTCGCGACGGTGCATCCGAACTGGCTCACGAAGCCCTGGAACATCATCCGGGCGCTCCGGGAGGAGGGCACCGACCTCTGGGCCCGCGGGGGCGCCGCGCGCGTCGCCGACGAGCTCGACTACGAAGAGCAGTGGGCCCGCGAGACCCGCCGGCGCCGGCGCCTCGGACTCTTTCGGGACATCGCCGCGGACGCCTACCCGGTCCTCGACCGCATGGGGAACAGGGACGGCACGGACCGCACGCGGATCAACAACGCCGGCACGACGGCTGCGTAGGCCGGGCACAGACAGGAAGGGAGATCCATCCAATGAGTACACGGCTCGAACAGCGCGTCGTGGCCAAGACGGCCGACTACGCCATCTCACCCGCGAAGGGTGACAACCCTGGCCAGGTGTTCACCAACGCCGGCGCCTCCGGCGCGGTGGTGTTCACTCTGCCAACGCCCACCCGGGCGCTGCTCGGGTTCTGGTACGACTTCCTCGGCGTGGCCGACCAGTCGATCACCGTCGCCGCGGCCACCGCGGACACCCTGATCACGAAGAACGACGTCGCGGCCGACTCCATCGCCTTGTCGACCTCGGGCGAGAAGATCGGCGGACACATCCGCGTGACCTGCGTCAAGACCGGCAGCACCACGTACCAGTGGCTCGCGGTCGGGCTCTCGGTCGGGCACACATTCACCGTCGTGACGGCGTAGCGGCGTCGTCTGCAAGTCACTTTCTGAAGGGAGATCCTGATCATGCCAACGTTCCTCGACAACGACGACATCCGGCGCTACCTGGTCGCGATCGGCCTGCTCGATGCGGCCGGCGGCTTCAAGTACTCCTCGGTCATCGTGAAGACGGCCGACTACACCATCGTCACCGGGACCGACCCGTCCGGGTCGCTGTTCACCAACCGCGGCGACGCGGGGGCGATCGTGTTCACCCTGCCGGCCCCGTCGCAGGCCATCAAGGGCACGTTCTACGACTTCCTGAACGTCGTCGACCAGAACATGACGGTCGCCACGCCCACGTCGGACACGCTGCTGACCCTGCACGACATCGCGGCGGATTCGATCGCGCTGTCGACCTCGAGCCAGAAGATCGGCGGCTGCATGCGGTTCATCTGCGACGGCACGCAGTGGTGCGGCTTCGGCATGTCCGTGGGCCACACGTTCACCGTCGTCACGGCGTAGCACGACCCGGCGTCGCGCGTCTCGGCTGGCCTCGGGCCACCAGCCGGGCCGCGTGTGCGGCCAACCTTTTTCGGGGAGACCCCATGCGCATCAGGCCCGCTCTCGTCCTACTCGCCCTCCTGGGGGGCCTCGCGCCCGCTGCGGCGCAGGACCCACGCACGACCTCGGATACCGCCTTCAATACGCTGACGGCGGCCGACGACGTCGTCCTGCTTGGCCCGTTGAACGGCCGCGGGTCCGCCAAGTGGCAGATCCAGAGCGGGCTCACCGGGACCGTCACGTTCGAGTGTTCGGTCACGCTGAACGGGTCGGTCTTCGCCCCGATTCTGGCGGTCAACGCGGAGTCCGGCGCGGCCGCGACGACGGCCGATGACCCGGACGGTCTGTACACCATCGACGCCAGCGGGTGCCGCTACATCCAGGTGCGCGTGTCCGCCTACACCAGCGGCTCAGCGGTCGTCGATGGCCAGGTGAGCTCGGCCGGCGGCGGGGCCGGAGGCGGCGGAGGAGGCGGGCCCGCGGAGAACGTCGCCGTGACGGCCTCGGCGCTACCGACGGGTGCCGCGACCGCAGCGAATCAGTCCACCCTCAACGGCCACGTGGACGGCCTCGAGGCCGGCATCGGCGCGCAGGCCGATGCCGCGGCCGCCGTGGACGGCAACGGCAGCCTGATCGCGATCAACAAGACGATCTTGAGCCGGCTCGATGCGGCGGCCGACGCCATCGACACGGTGGTAGAGAATACCGGGACCATCGCCGACGGCCTTGCGATCGAGGGCGCCGAGGGCGACACCGCCAAGACGACCGGCCCGCTCGTGCAGGGGCTCTGCGTCACGTCCCCGGCTAGTCTCACGTCTGGGCAGCAGGGCAGGCTGGTCATCGACTGCACCACGCACGCGCTCGTGGTGGAGATTGACGGCACGGTCACGGAGAGCCCGACGACAAGCCTCCGCATCACGGACCTGGACGAAACCGAGGATCAGGTGTCGGCGACCGCGACGACGTTCTGCGGGGTGTGGCTGTCGAATCCGTCCGGCGCGTCCATCTTCGTGCACGTCTACAACGCCACCGCGGCGAACGTCACGGTCGGCTCGACGACCCCGGTCCTCAGCCTGGAATTTGGCGGGAACGCCGACGACACCGTCACGGGCGTCCTCGAGGTGCCCGGCGGCTGCCGCACGATGGATACGGCGCTCACCCTGGCGGCGACGACGACACTGGGTGGCTCGACGGGCCCGACCGGCGATGGAGTGCTGGCCAATGTCTTCACGAAGTAGCCTGGCCCTGCTGCTGGTCGTCCTGCTGCCGGCTCGGGTGCTCGCGCAGACGTGCAACGTGGACCCGCAGAGCTATCCGGCGGCGGTGTCCGACGCGCGCTCGGCGGCGCTCACGGCGCGGCTGCTGGCGTCGGTGCAGCACATCGCGCCGATCGACGGCCGGGTGTGCGTGGCATGGGGCGGGATGTCGTCGGCGCGTATCGTCGGGCAGGACATTCGAGCGGCGATCAATCAGGGGCAGGCCGGATGGTCCCCGCTGGTGAAGTTCGCCAACGTGGCATCAAGCGGCGACACCATAGGGTTCTGGGACGAACCGACCGACGTGGCGTGGGAGCAGATGGCGACACGGCTCGGTGGGTCGGGCTGCACGCATGCACAGGTGCAGGCGATGGCGCTCTGGCTGGTCGAGACGCAGCCGACCGGCGACCCTGCGGCCGGCACGTTCTCCCGCGCGCAGTATGACGCGGTCGTGGCGACGGCGTTCGCTCAGTTCCCGAACTTGCGCTACCTCGAGGTGTCCGGTCACCCGTTCACCGGCTACTCGGTGGGCACGACCTACGCCGACAAGGTGCCCGAGCCGTTCGTGCACGCCGACAATGCGCGGTTGGCTGGCTGGGTCGAGACCACGGTGCCGCCAGTGGCCTACCGGACCTACTGGTCGCAGGCCACCATCCCGCACCCGGAGCACGGCTTCGTGACTGCGTGCAGCCACGTCCGCAGCGACGGGCACCACCCGTCCACGTTCGGCACGGCGGGCCAGGACGACGGCGGCGGCGACCGCCAGTGGGCGATGTCGGCGCTCACCCGCTGGGCGGCCGACCCGGTGTGGGCCTTCCTCTCGACCGGCTACGGCCTGCCGTACGAGGGCGACCCGCCTCCGGTGACCAGCGCGCCATTCTCTGGCACGGTCACGCTGGATGAGGGGGTCTGCACCCTCGACGGGGATGCGCCCTCCGGCGCGCCAGTGTCGGTGACGGTGCCCGTGGGGGTGTGCGATGGCCTGTAGGCGGCTCCTGCTCGTGCTGCTGCTGCTCGTGCCGGCGCCGGTGGCGGCGCAGACGGTCCGATTCCTCGACCAGTGCGCGGCATCGAGCACGGAAGACCTCGTCGTCCTCATGAATCACACGCTCACGGTTGGCGTGGCGTGGACCGAGGCCGAGGACACGGGCGCCGACAACAATATCTCCGCGTTTCAGGCGACCAGCACGTGCGGCCTCGACGCCTCCGACACCTCGGATCGGTTGGCCTACACGATGACGCCGACCACGCCGAGCAGCGCCGATTATGACGTGGGGTTCTCGCTGCCGGCGGTTATCACCGGTCAGACGGACCTCGACCCGGTTGTGGCCTTCGTCCGCTGGCAGGACACGAGCAACTGGTATGCCTGCCTCCTCACGGCTGAGACGACCCCGCGCTGGGTGCTCCTCAAGCGCCTGAGCGGCACGACGACCGTGCTCGACAGCGGGAACAGTGCGGCGACCACGAACAGCTCGTGGCAGTGCCTCATCGCGGGCGACACGCTGAAAGTGCTGGTCGATAGCGCCGAGGAGGGCTGCGCGGTCGATAGCAGCATCACGGACACCGGTGCCGGCGCGGTGGGGTTCGGGAACTACTGGCCGTCCTCGGCCGGTGGGGACGACCTCGCGGACGCCAACACGAGCTGGAAGATCGACAACATCGCGTTTACCGACCAGACCGGCCAAGGGCTGGACGACAACTGTGGCGTGGCAGCCGGTGGGGGCATCCCGAAGACCACGAATCTGCTCCTGAAGGGAGTCGGCGAATGAGGCGCGCGCTCTGGGTTCTCGCGCTGGCCGCCGTCGCGGTGCTTCCGCTGGCGGCGCAGCAACCCGTCTTCTCGCCGCGCTGGGCGGGCCGGCTGCTTGTGCCGGACGAGGGCGGCTCGACCGCGCAGATCGCGATCATCGCCCCGACCACGGCTCAGACGTGGCAGCAGTCGGCCGCGACGCTGGAGCTGCGCGGCACGGCCGCCAGCGCGGCGAGCCTGGTCAGCATCGACTGGACGAACGACCAGGGCGGGAGCGGGTCGGTCGTAGGGCCGCTCGACGCCTGGACGATCCCGGTTGCCGGCAGCGCGACGAAGTTCTCAGACGCCTTCGACGGGTCAGCCAACGGCGACGTCGTCAGCCACACGCCCGCGCCGCTCGGCACGGCGCACGTGGAGGTCGAAGACACCGCCGGGGACAACTACTTCGAGCTGCGCGCGTCCCAGGACTACGTGCAGCCCTTGGCGAACAACACGTCTGGGAGCGCCAGGATCATCAACGGCGTCACGTACAGTGGGACGCTCACGGGCGCCCACGCCCGGATCGGGCTGACCCTGAAGGGGGCCGGCGGGACGGATGACGGCTTCGGCTGGGGGCACGGCCGCGCGGACACGCAGAACTACTGCGGGGTCTACCTGCTCGGGCCGAACGCCAACCCGGACGCCTTCCTCTTCAAGCTGCAGGCGAACGCCGTCACGATCCTCGCGCAGGCCAACTTGGGCCTCACGATCGATGACGTCCTCGCCCTGGAGTACGACGGACCTGACATGGACCTCCTGGCGGATGGCGTCTCGACGGGCCTGACGGCGTCGGACGGCTTCTGCGACAACGCCGAAGGCTTCTGGTACGGCGCCGGAGCCCTGACCCGCGTCTCGGGGGACGACATCTCCACGGCCTGGCGCTTCGATGACCTGATCATCGAGGACCTGGACGCATCGGGTGGTGGCATCACCCTGGCCGAGGGCGTCAACGTCCTCGAGGTGTGCGTCACGGACAGCGAGGCCGGCGAGGCGTGCGACACGCTGACCGTCACGCGGACGGCCGGCGACGTGACCGACCCGACGATCGCGATCACCAGCCCGAACGCGGGCGCCCCGTTCCAGACGTCGTCGGCGTCGGTGAGCCTTGGCGGCGTGGCCGCGGACGAAACCTCGCTGAGTAGCGTCTCGTGCGGGTGCCCGACCTGCACGCCGACGAGCGCCGCCGGGACACCCGCCGCGGCCTGGTCGAGCGGCCCGTTCACGCTGGCCGAGGGCGCGAATACGTTCACCTGTACGGCCACGGACGCCTCGGCGAACACGGGCACCGATACCCAGGTCATCACCTACATCGCCGACGACTCGGAGGCCCCGTCGGTGGCCATCACGGCGCCGGCCGACCCGCACACCGCGACCGCCGCCCCGCTGCTGATCTCGGGCACGTCCTCCGACAACGTCGGCGTGACGCTCGTCTCGTGGGTGAACAGCGCCGGCGGGTCCGGCTCGGCCACGGGCCTGAATAGCTGGAGCTTCTCGGCCCCGCTGTCGGTGGGCGAGCAGACCTTCACGGTCACGGCGCGGGACGAGGCCGGCAACACGGCGACGGATACGCTCACCGTCACCTACGAGCCGGCGCTCCAGATCACCACATCGGCGGTGTCGCCGTTCTCGCAGAACGTGGGCGGGCAGACCCGGACGATCGCCGCGCAGTACGGGACGCCGCCCTACAGCTTCGACATCACCGCCGGGACGCTCCCGACCGGGCTCAGCCTGGCGACGACGGGTGTGATCAGCGGGACCTGCACCACAGTCGAGAGCGGGTCGGTGACGTTCCGCGTGACGGACGACGTCTCCGACACGGCGACCAAGGCACTGACGGTCGCCTGCGTCGACCCGTCCGCCGAGGCCGCGCACGACTTCTTCGAGGAAATGATTGCGCGCGGGGACTGCTACCGGGCGTACTCGTTCCGCCCAGACCCGATGGATAACACGTGGTCGTTCACGGACTGCTCGGCCCCGTACTACGCCCAGCAGCTCACGCGCCGCACGGCCACGGGCGGTGGGCTTCTCACGACCGTGCCCGATAGCGGGATGCTGACCTACGACCCGGTGGGCGACACGCACCCAGAGAAGCAGGACGCCATGAAGGTCTGGATCGACCCGCTGATCCCGCTCGTGCAGAGCGGGCAGCAGGTCACGATCACCGAGGCGATCGACGACACGCAGACCACGATGACCCTCAGCCACTTAGGGAACAGCTGGGGGGACGAGATCCAGATCGACAACGAGGTCATGATTCTGGTGCGCGTGAGCGGGCAGCCGCTCACGAACCCCGTCACCGTCGTGCGCGGGGTGGCCGGGACGACGGCCGCGAGCCACGACGCCGGGGCGGCTATCTCGATCAACAACAACAACCTGTCGCCGCAGGCGTACGCGCCGATCGACACCACGGACGGGCACACCTACCTGGTCTCGTGGGACGTGCGCACCACGTCCGACTACCTGCGGATCGCCGATGGCGGCCTGGATGCCTACAAGTGGTTCAACTTCCGGTCCTCGCTGCCGCCGAACCCAGGGAAGCAGCCGAAAGACAAGATTTGGTTCGAGCCGAAGGCGTACTGGGACGGCAGCCCTGGCGGCGACGTGTGCGGGTTCGACCTCGACACCCACGTGGGCGTGGTCAACTTCCGCATCTACGCGTCTGGCGGGTTCAACGGCCCGGCTGACTGGACGCTCTCGAGCCCGGCGGGGGACCAAGCGGGCCCCGGCACCAGTGTCGATGAGCCCTTGATCCGCAACGGCGACAACGGCACGTCCGGCGCGCCGACGTTCGGGGCCGCACAGTTCTGCATGTATCCGGGGCGGTGGACGCGGTTCTTCGCGCTGTTCGATCAGCGGGCCAACGACTACGACCCGATTTCGGTCTGGGTCAACGACGAGCTGCAGGACACGGTCCAAGTGCTCGACGAACTGCCGTGGTCGGTCTACACCGGGACCAACTCGATTCAGTTCTTTCAGGTTGAGTACAACACCAGCAACGGCGGCCTGCAGAGCAACTTCCCGGACGGCCTCACGAGCTACGTGCGCAACCTGGTGGTGCTCGAGGACCCCAGCCCCGAGGACATCGCGACGATCATCCAACGGAAGCCGGTAGCGGACTGAGGGGGGCCATGAAGATGACCTGGATGCGGCGCTGCGACCTGGTGCACTGGTCGGTGTTCCTGCTGCTGTCGGTGGGCGGGGTGGTCTACCACGCGAGCGTGTTCCTCCGCGCCCAGAGCCAGGAAACGCTCAACGAGCGCATGGTCGGCAACATCGCCGCGAACGCGCGGGACCTGGTGCGGCTCGACGCCGAGGTCAAGTCTATCGCTCTCGAAGTACGTGAGACGCGCCTCCAGGTGGCCGAGATGCAGCGGCCGGTGCAGGAGGTGGTCATCATGGGCCGGTCTCTGGCGGGGGCCGTGGCGCTCTATGCCCTGTGGGGCGCCATGGGGATGCGGAGCCGCAAGGGCGACGACGAGGCGCACCGACGGAAGGGGGAACGATGACGCAGGAACCGGTACTCATTGCCGCAGCGATTCGGGCCACGCTCCTGGCCATCATCAGTTTCGGGGTTGGGCTCACCGAGGCACAGGTCGCGGCTACCATGCTGGCGGTCGAGGCGATTCTTGCGGTGGTCACGCGGGCGCGCGTGACCCCGGTGGGTCGGTGAGCGGTGCAGACCACACGGCGCACGTTCCTGGACGACTTCCTCGCCTTCGTCGGCGAACCGGACGACGACGACGCGAGGGACGTGTCCGAACGCCTTCTGAACCAGGCCATCGACCGGATCTATCTGAAGCATCCGTTCCGGCAGTTCCGCTCGCCGACGGCGTACGAGTTCGCGACCATGGCCGGCACGCGGTCCTACAGCCTGCCGGCGCGGTTCGGGCGGCTCCTCCCGCGCAGTTCGGCGTGGGACCTGACGGACGGCCGCGAGATCCGTCCGGCTGACGAGGTGCTCCTCCGGCAGACCGACACGGCGATCGGGTCCAGCGCGGAGGCCACCGGCTACCCCTGGGCGTTCTACCTCGGGGGCGTGAGCGCGCTCGAGGTCGAGGCCTCGACGAGCGGCACGGCGCTCGAGGTGCTCAGCGACAGCGCGTCGGACACGGACATCCGGGTGACGCTGGTCGGGATCGATGCGAGCACGGGCCGGCAGCGGCGGCAGCGGGTCACGCTGACCGGCACGACGGCGGTCGCCCTGGGCACCTGGAAGCCCCCCATCACGGAATGCGGGAAGAGCTACCCGGCGAATCAGGACCCGGAGACGGAGTTCACCTCGAGCCGCGGGACCGTGACCGTGCGCGCCGCCGTCGGTGGGGCCACCTATCTGACCCTCGCGCCCGATGAGGATGCGAAGTCACTGCAGCTGGTGAACCTGCACCCGATCCCGACGGACGTCCGCACGATCGCGCTCCCGTACCTGCTGGCGCCGCGGCGCCTGATCTACGACTCGGACGCACTCCCGGCCATGTGGGGCCCGGCGGTGTGGGAAGAGATGCTGCTCCTCTGGCGCGTGAACACCGGAGAGACGGCCACCGACGTCAACATCCCGCGGCCGGCCTTCGTGGACCTGGTCCGCTGGGACAACGCGCAGGGCCCGCCGGTGCCCGTGCAGCCCTTCCGATGAGCCTGACCCGTCCCGATGCCACCGTCACGGTCCGGACGTTCGCGCCCGGGTATCTCGACACGCCCGAGAGCGACGACGTCCCGTTCGGGGCGCTCGTGGAGGGCCGCAACTGCTTCCTGCAGAAGGCGGGCGTCACGGCCTCGGGCGCCCTGCGCGCGGTCCTGGGGAAGCGGGACGGCTCCCGGCTGCTGAACGCGACGGCGCTCGCGTCGGGCGAGCCGGTCGACGTGGCCGAGTACCTGAAAGAGGACGGCACCATCGAGCTCGTGGCCGTCTGCGACGGGGACGTCTACGCCTGGGACGGCGCCGCCTTCAACGCGGTCACGGGCGGGACGGGCTTCTCGGGCCCGGTGCGGTTCCACCTCGCGAAGGACAACCTCGTCATCACCGACGGCGCGCAGATGCTCCGCTACAACGGGACGGCCTGCCTGCCCGTGGGTGAGGATGCCCCGGCCACGGCGCCGACGTTGGCCCTCGGCAGCGCGACGGGCGTCACCGGCACCTACGAAGGGTACTGGGTGGGCTACGACCCGGTCATGGACCACGAGACGAGCCCGAGCCCGACCTCGAGCGCGGTGGCCTTCACCGACGACAAGCGGCAGTGGACGCAGCCGGCCCACACGCTGGCGGCCCAGTACACCCGCTGGCGCGTCTACTGCCGGCGGACCGACACGAACGAGAACAACTTCTTCCGGGCCGGCGAAGATGCCATCGGGACCACGACGATCACCGAGGCGACGAGCGATGCCGCGCGCCGCGACCCTGGCCCGCGCGAGCACGACAACGACCCGCCGCCGGCGTTCGCGTGGCTGAGCAGCTGGAAGGGCTACCCGATCGGGGCGGTCCCGGAGTCGGCCGACTACTACGTCGGGAAGCAGGACGACCCGGAGAGCTTCCACCCGCGCAACGTGTTCCGGGTGAACGGCAACCAGGCCGTGCGCTCCGGGCATCCGTTCCAGAACCGGGCGTTCCTCCTGCAGACCGAGACGCGGAGCTTCGAACTCCGCGGCGACGGGCCGCCCTTCGTGCTCTGGGACGCGCATACCAGCTTCGGGAACGTCTGCCCGGACGCCTACGTCGAGGGTCCGAACCACTTCTACGCCTGGGACCGCGACAAGGGGCCGTACCGCTCGAACCTCGAGACCTGGGAGCCGCTGGCGGACCGGCGCATCAAGGCGTTCGTCGGCACCGTGAACCGGCTCTATCTCGGCGACATCCGGGCCGTGCACGTGAAGGCGCTCTCGCTCATCCTGTGGGCCGTGCCCACCAACGTCGACCGGCGGCGGACGCTCCTGGCCTACAACTACGAACTGGAGTGCTGGCTCCCGCCGATCACGGGCCTGGAGTACTACAGCCTGGCCACGTTCACGGACGCGACGGGCGCCACGGGTCTCTACTGCGGCGACTATTGGGGGCGGGTCTACGAGCTGTTCTCGGGCACGGTCGACGGCCCCCCGTCGGGCGACACCGAGGCCACCATCACGGCGGCCACCTCGGGCACGGTCACGTGTAGCGGGGCCAGCTTCTACACGACCGGGTCCGGCCTGGCGGGCATGCCGGCGGCCGTCGTCGGGCCGGCGGGCGCGTGGCAGTGGGTCCGCGTCCAGTCGAATACCGGCACGGTGCTCACCCTCGACACGACCGATGGGCCCGAACTCGGCCCGGTGCCGAGCGGGTCCGGGTGGATGGTGATCGTCGGCGGCATCGAGTGGTACGGCTGGTTCGGCCGGTGGGACTTCCAGACGCCCGACCGCCGGAAGCGCGGCGGGTGGGTCTTCCTGCAGGGCGAAGCCAGCAGCACGGCGCACGCCCTCGACCTGCGGGCGCGGTTCAACGGGCGGTCCGCGACGGGGAAGTCCTGGTCGATCACGTTCCCGTCCGCCGGCGGCGTCTGGGGGCGGTCGCTCTGGAGCGTCGCGGTCTGGGGGGCCGGCGGCGGGCGCCGAAGCCGGACGAAACGTCTCACGCGGACGTTCCACACGCTGCAACTCGGCTTCCGGAACTACTACCCGGGGCAACCGTTCGTGATCACGATGATCCGGGCGGCTGGCGACCTCCTCGGCCGGCGCGTGGTGGATCGTGGCTGATCGGCGGGACCTGGAAGCCCGCGTCGCGGTGCTCGAGCGGCAGCTCGCCGGGCTGACGGCGCAGGGGGCCCGGAGCCGGCGGCTCCGGATTCGGTTCCCGGCAGCGGACACGCCGCGGGACATCGCGCACGGCCTCGGCGTGGTGCCAGACGGCTACCGCGTGGAGTGGGCGAATGCTGGTATCATCGTCGCACCGGGGGTGCTCTGGACGCGCGATCTGGCCTGGCTGCAGGCCGACGCGGACAACGCCGAAGCGGTGGTCGTCTTCATCGTGGCGACCGAACCCACGGTAGACGCGTACTGACTCGAAGACCGGGCCAAAGGACTTCGAGCCATGTGGCGATCGGGACTCGCCCTCCTCCTCCTCCTGCTGTCCGGCCTGCCGGCGGCAGCGCAGATCACGATCCCCTTCCCGACGTTCGTCGCCGAGACGACGATTGACCCGGACCAGGTCAACTCGAACTTCTCGACGATCACGTCGCAGGCGCTCAACCGGACCGGCGGCACGGTCACCGGCAACATTGCCGTCAACACGAACATCACCATCGACGGCGCCGACATCTCCGATTTCCTGAGTGGCGCGGGCAACCTCACCGTCCCCGGGACCTCGTCGCTCACCGGCGTCGTCACGTTCGGCGCGCCCGTCGATGCGCTGGCCCTGACGAACCCCGTCCTCACCAACTACGCGGAGACCGTCTCGGCCGCGGCGATCGTGTCCAACGAGCTGGCCCTCGACCTGGACGACGGCAATCACTTCACCGTGGACCTCGACGCCGACATCACGACCATGAGCTTCGCCAACGTCCCGAGCGGGGCCACGGTCGTGTCTGTGCTCTTCTCTGGGGATGGGACGGTGCGAGACATCACCTGGCCCATGAGCGTGCTCTTCCCCGACGCGATCGAGCCGACGATGACGGGCACAAACGGCAAGGTCGACCTCATCAACTTCTACACGGTGGACGGGGGCACGACGTGGTACGCCATCGTCGGCGGGCAGAACTTCTGAGTCGCCTGGGGCAGTTCGCCCTGGTGCTGGTGCTGGCCTACGCCAGCGCGGCACCGGTGGGCGTGCACCTGTTCCGGCGGGGCGACCTCATCGCCACGTACACAGGGGCGGCCAGCGGGACCCACAACTTCAGGACCGACGGCGATTTCGTCCTCACCACGGCCGGCAGCTATTCGATCACGTTCAACACGGGCGCGAACCTGCGGCTCATCGGCGCGGCGGCCGGTGGCGGGGCCGGCGCGGGCGTTCCGGACTCGTCGAACTCGGGCGGCGGGGGCGGTGGCGGGGGCGGGGCGGTCGACACCACGGGCGCCAACGCCACGGTTGGGCGAGGGGTGACCTACACGGCCACCGTCGGCGCTCGCGGTGTCGGCGGGACGGGCGTCGGCACGCCAGGGAGCGCGGGCGGGGAAACCGTCTTCCGCATCGCCGCCGGGACCATCTTCTTCGAACTGGACGGCGGTGCCGGCGGCGCGGGCGGCGGCACGGGCACGGGCGGTGCCGGCGGGACCGCGGTGACCGCCAGTGGCAGCGCGGACGACGGGGCGGATGGCGGCAACGGTGGTCAGGAGACCGCGCCGGGCGTCTTCGTCGCGGCCCAGCAGGGGGACGACGGCACCACGGGCGGCGGCGGCGGTGGCGGCGCCGCCGAGAACGGCGGGAGCGCCGGCGGGGACGGTGAGGACCAAAGCGGCGGCGCCGGGGGAGACCTGGGCCAAGGCGGCGTGGACGCGAGCGGCCTCGGCGGCCTCGACAACGGGTCGGGGAATCTCGGCGGCGGGGGTGGCGGCGGCGGTGGCGTCCTGATCGGGGGCGTCTACTACGGCGGCGGCGGGGGCGGCGGCGGCGGGGCCCGGACCTCCGGGTCCGACGGCGGCAACGGGGGACCGGCGGTCCTCCTCATCCGGCAGGTGCACTGATGACGCGATTCGTGACCGGGCTACTCGTGGGACTGGCGTTGACGGTCGCGGCCGCGCAGGACGCGCCGCGCCTGGATGCCCTCGAGCAAGCGCACGTCGAGATCCTCCGGCTGCAGGTCGCCCTGGCGACGGCCCAGCGTGACCTGGACGTCTGCCGCATCGAGGCCGGGCGGTTCCGCGCGTCGCTCAACTCGCGCGATCTGACGGAGGCCGAAGCGACGCTCCAACTGTTCATCGAGCGCCGACATCCGGGCTTCTCCTGGAACCCGAAGACGCAGGCGTTCACGCCCATCCCGGAGGCGAGCGATGGCCCTTGAGGCGATCTGGCTCGGGGCCAGCGTCGGCGCGCGGACCCACGAGCTCACGGTGAAGTTCCGGTTCCAGGAGAAGCCCGCGCGCGGGGCGCCGGTGCTCGTGCTCGAGGAGACGATCACCGCCAAGGACATCACCGCGCTGCGGGCGGCGGTCGCCGCACGGTTGGCGGAACTCCGCATGACCGAGGCCGAAGCGGAACTGAACACGGCGTTCGCCGGCAAAGTCTTCGAGACCCTGACGTAAGGAGCCACGACCATGCCGTTTCCTCTTATCCCCCTCCTCTTCATGGGTGCGCAGGCGGCGGGGAACGTTGCCTCCAACATCTCCGGTCGCCGGGCGCAGCGTGAGCAGAACGCGGCGCAGATGGAGATCGAGCGGATGCGCGACAAGCGCGAGCGCGAGCTCCAGGCGGAGCAGATCGCCTTCCAGGAGTCGCAACTCAACCCCTATCGTCGGGAACTGGATCAGGCGGGGACACTCGGGCGCCTCTCGCTGATGGCCGGGGCCCGCTACAACGGTCCGCAGGATACCCGGACGTCGAGCACCTACGGCACGAGCCGGCCCTCGAGCGGGTCGAGCTTCTCGTTCCAGACCGACCCACTCGTGAGCATGGCGGCCTCCGCGATGCGGGACCACGTGCTCAGCGGCCGCGCGTGGGACCCGGAGGAAACCGGCGGGGGCATGAACCTCCTGAAGCTCATGTCGATGGCGTCGCGGTAGCGAGGACACACATGGCCATTGGTACCGGCTACGACGACTTTCAGGACGACCCGTTCTCCGGCTACAGCTTCGAAGGGGGCGGGGCGGGGTTCGGCTCGCCGAACAACGCCGCGACGGCGTCCAGTCCGAACATGGGCGCGCCGGCGAACAGCTTCGGGACGGGCGCCGGATCGTCGCCTGTGGGCCCCTACGTCCCGCCCATCGACGACGCGGTCACGCGGGGCTGGTACACGGAGATGCTCGACCGCGAGGCCACCGATGCCGACGTGGCGTCGCACCAGAACAACCCGGGCGGCCAGGCGGGCATCTACAACAGCATCATCAAGAGCCCGGAGTTCGACGGGAACCGGCAGGTCCAGACCTACCGCAGCCAGGTGCAGGCGCTCCAGAACGAGACCGACCCCGCGCGTGCGGCGCAGCTCCAGGATGCGCTGGCCCGCGACCTGTACGCCGGCCTGCAGCAGGCGGGACACGAGGTGTCCTGGGAGGGCAACCAGCTGATGATCGACGGCCGGCTCTACGACCTCGCGGATGCGCGCGGCGCGGCCGCCGGCGGGTCGGGTGGGTCGGGTGGGTCGGGCGGCGGCGGGGGGCTGCGGCCGTCGGGCTATGCGCCGGTCGATTCGCTCGACGACCTCACCTACCCGAACGCCTTCGCGAACGCCGGTTACTACCGGTTCGGGGGCATCGCGCCGACCGCGGCCGACGCGGCGACGGAGGACTTGGTCCTCAGCATCCTGCGCAATCCGGAGTCCCTGGGCCCGCAGGTCGTCGACCAGCTGAAGGCGCGTTCGAAGGACGAGCTCGCCGAGATGCAGCGGACGCGAGAGGGCGAGCTCCTCGATAGCCGGTTCCGCCTCGGGTACGAGCGGTCGAGCCCGTTCTTCGAGTCGGAGCGGGCGGCGGGCCGGCGCGACTACGACACGGCGCTCGTGTCCGGGAACCGGGACATCGACATCACGGCCGCGACGCAGAACTTCGGCGACCGGCTGTCGGCGCTGGGCGCGGGCGAGGCCTTCACCGGCGAGCGGTTCGACCGCGCAGCGACCGCCGAGGGGCTGAAGCAGGGCGAGGCCGCGAGCCGGCAGGCCGCCGTGAGCCTGGCCGGACAGCTGGCCCTGAACCGGGCGGCGCTGCTGACCGACGACCGGCAGTTCGACGCGCAGTTCGGACTGAACGAGCTCCTCGCCAATCACCAGATCGACGAAGACCTATATCGGCGCGTCGAGCGGGCGCTCACGCTGGCCGGCGGGTAGAGGGGCACCATGCTGGAAGACATCCTCGCGGGACTGTCCGGGGCCCTCTCGGGAGGCCTGCGCGGCTACAGCTTCGAAAAGGAGCTCGAGGCCGAAGAGCAGATTCGGAAAGAGCGGGAGAACGCGCGCCTCGCGGCGCAGGCGGACCGCGACAGGGAACGGCAGGAGAACACCCGGCGCTACGACGAGGGGATGCGGCTGACCCGTGCGGGTATCACGGCCGACCTCCTGGGCCCGAACGCGGAGATCGACGACCAGACGTTTGCCCTCCTGCAGGGCACGCCCTACGAGGCGCGCGTCGACACGCGCGGGACGCTGCCGTCCCGGCGGCCGGACCTCCCGTTGGGCGACGGGCTCACGCTGCCCGGGTATGACCTGCCGGGCGGGGACCAGGTCCGGACGTGGCGGCCGAGCGGTGACCAGCAGATGGCGATCGACGAGCGGTCCCGCGCCCGTGACGCGCGTGCCGCCCTGCCGGCGCATCTGCAGTCGCTCGTGCAGGCCCGTGACGCCGGCGTCCCGGTCAGCCTCGACGACCTCGTCGACCCGACCACGCGCGCGAACGACGAGGAAGCCCGGTGGCGGCGGAACCAGCAGTTCACCGAGAACCTGATCCGGACCCGGCCGCGCGAGCCGCGCGCCGAGCGGCTTCCTGAGGATGACCCAGCGTTCGATCGTGACTTCAAGCTCTATCAGGAAGAGGCGAAGCAGCACGACGCCCGCATGAAGGGACGCGTCACCGCAGACGACCCCCTCACCGAGGCCGTGGAGACGCCGGAGCCGTATACGGCGTTTCCCGACTTCGACGCCTGGCGGGCCCGTCGTCGCGGGTCGGCGAAGGGCGGCATCCCGGTGACGCCGCGCGCCACGATCGCGCCGATGGCGTCGCATGGGCGCACGCCCGACGCCGTGCCGGCCCGCGCGAGCGGGGGCTCTATCATGCGCGCCATCCGGCCGCGCGAGACGGTGACCGGGCCCGACCCGCGGGCCTCGCAGGCGCGGACGCTCATGGCGCAGATCCGGCGCCTCGAGGAGGCCGGCGGCGACCCGTCATCGCTCCTCGCGCAGCTGCGCGCCCTGCGGGGGCAGTAGGTGGCCGGGCTCGACGACGAGATCGACGCGTTCCTTGCCGGGCGGACGGGCACGCCGGCGCCGCCGTTGCCGATGGCGCCCTCCGCCGTCGATGACGAGATCGACACGTTCCTCTCGCGCCGCCCGGCGCCCGCGGCGAGTGCACCGCCCGCGGCCGACCTCGACCTCCGCCGTCCGACCCGCACGGGCCAGGCGCAACCGGCACGCCTGCGCACGATGCCGATCGCAACGGCGCTCCAGGACGTGCCACGGCCGGACCCGGTCGGCGGGCCCGACCCCTTCACGCCGCAGGCGTCGCACGCCGTCCCGGTGACGCCGCGGCGGTCCGTGCTCGAGCCGAACGGACCGACGGTCCTGGGCGAGATGTCGCGGTCCCTGTTCCGAGGCGCGGCGATGGTGCCGGGACGTGCCGTCGTTGCGGGGGGCGTCGCGGCCGGTGCGCTGCCTCCGGAGCTGTTGGCGGACGTCGATGCCCGTATGGCGGCCTCGCCGCCGGCCGTCACGGCGTCGATTCTGGACGACCCCAAGGGCACTCTCGGCAACCCGCTCTGGTGGGCCAGCGCGGGCGGCCAGGTCGCCGGGTCGGTGGCTGGGCTGATGTCAGCCGGGCTCATCGGGGGCGCGCCACTGGCGGCCCTGGTCGAGGCCGGCATCGAGGGCGGGAACATCTACGCGGACGCCATCGCGGCGGGCGCCACGCCCGAGCAGGCCGGCGCAGCCGCGGCGAAGACGACGATCGCGAACGCGCCCTTCCTGTTCCTCACGAACCTGCCGATCTTCTCGCCGGCCACGAAGAGTCGCATCCTGAACGCGGCCCTCGCCTCGGTCTCGGAAGGGGGACAGGAGGCCGGGCAGGCGATGATTGCCAACGCGGCCGCGCGCGAGTTCGACCCGGAGCGGCCGATCGTCTCGCGGGAGCTGGCGGACGAGGCGATTGTCGGCGCACTGGCGGGCCCGTTGGCCGCCGGCGGGGTGGCCTCTGGACGGCAGGCGCAGGCCCGGTCCGACCTGCGCACCCGCGTCGTCGACCGCATCCAGGCCTCGGAGCGCGCGCGGCAGGCGTCACGCTTCCCCGCGACCGACCCGCCGGTCGCGCCCGACGCGGTGCCGGTTGTCGACGCGCCGGCGGCCGTCGCCGATGTCCCGGCCCCTCCCACGTCCGCGCCGGCGCCGCTGGCGCCCGACGTGGCGGGAGAGATCGACGCGTTCCTCGAGGCGCGCCCGGTGGTCGATACGCTCGAGACCGGCGAGGCGCAGGCCCGGTTGCCCGGCGCGGTCGGCGCGGTGCGGGAGCAGGAGACCGCCACGCCGCAGATCGAGGCCCCGTTCAGCCTCACCCGCGAGGTCGCCGAGGCCCCCACGGGGCGGCAAGGGTCGCTCCTGACGGCGCCGCCGGTGGACGAAGTCCCGATACCTCCGCCCGCTGCGCCGGCGCCGCCGCCCGCGATTCCCGTGACGCCGCGCGGGCGCCGCACGTTGAACGAACCCGCGACGCCGGTCCGCCCCGAGGAGGTGACGTATGAGGAGCGCCGCGAGCTGCGGCGCATCCTGCGCGAGATGGACGAGTTCGAGTTCACGCCGCGCACCATGAACGCCGTCGAGGCCAAGCAGGGGCAGAGCTACGACGTAGTCGCCGGCGCCGCCGGGGCTCCGGTCTTCTCCGACATCGTCACCACGGACAGCCGGGGACGCGCGCAGGGGACGCGGGGCCAGGTCATCACCGCGCTGCGGCGCTTCCTCTACGACGACACGCGGTCGGCCCTCAGTGACCGCGCGGTGGAGGTGGCACGCCGGCGCCTACAGGGCGACGCCACGCTCTCGAAGCCCCTCCTCCCGGCCGAGTACGGCGACCTGCCGTACCAGATGGAACTGCGCCCGCGAGAGGGGCTGACGGAGGCCGAGCGCGTCACGGAGCGGACGTTCGCCCGCGCCATCGAGCGCAACCCGGAACGGCTGATCAGCGACTACCGGGAGCGGTTCGGGAACGTGGCGAACTCGGACCTCGCCAAGGAACTGGCCGGCGACCTGTTCGGCGCGCCGGCAGCCCGGACCGCGAACTCGCGCGCCCTACACCGTCCGTCGCACGAGCTGGCGCGCGGCGTGTTCCGCCAGATCCTCGAGGAAGACGTTCCGGAGGGGAAGAGCGCGATCGCCGTGTTCACCGCCGGCGGCACGGGGTCCGGCAAGAGCTCCAGCCTGACGCAGCTGTTCCCCGGGCTCGTCGAGGATGCGCACGTCATCTATGACTCGACGCTGGCGAACACGCCCGAGGCCCTCGAGGACGTCGAAGCGGCCCTGAAGGCGGGCCATGATGTCGGCATCGTGCTCACCCTGCGCGATGTGCAGGATGCCTTCGTCGGGGGCGTGCTGCCGCGCGCCATGCAGGAGGGCCGGCCGGTCAGCATCGACAGCCACGTGCGGACCCACCTCGGCGCGCCGGCGACCGTCCAGGCCATCGCCCAGCAGTATGCGGGCGACCCGCGGGTATCGATCACCGTCGTCCGGAACGAGACCGGCCAAGAGCGGACGTTCACCGACTTGTCCGAGATCGAGCAGTTTCGCTATGATGAGGCCGATGTCCGACGTTCCCTCGCGGAGGCCTTGGACGCCGACGTTGCGGCCGGGCGTGTCTCGGAAGCCGTCGCAGTCGCCACGCGTGCGGCACGGGGAGAACTGGCTCCGGAAGCTCCTCGAGCCGGGGATCGAAAAGGACCGACTCGAGCACGAAGCCGCCAGAGCGGCCGCCCGCGCGGCGACAGCCTCCCCGTCAGCCCCCGACGCGGCGCCACCCTCGAAACCCCGCTAACGGCCCGCACGGGCCTCACCCGCGACCTCCCGGCGCCCCCGTCCACCGGTGGCCCGCGCATCCCGGTGACCGGGCGTATCCGGCCGTCGGAGATCCTGCGCGACCTGCAGCGCGTGATCGGCGGCATCCCCGTGCGCACGGGGCACTTCAACCAGCGCGCCTACGGCATCTATAAGCCCGACGTGCAGGCCATCCGGCTGAAGGTCGCCAACAACCTGCAGACGTTCTTTCACGAGTCGGGGCATCACCTCGACGAGGCCGTCCTGAAGCTCTCCCGGGAGGCGCACGAGGTCGAGCTCCTGGCCCTGGGCGCGGAGACGTCACGCCCCAGCTACACGAAGACGCAGAAGCTCCAGGAGGGGGCGGCCGAGTTCCTCCGCCGGTGGTTCACCGAGCCGGACACGATCGGGCGCCGCGCGCCGGGCTATACCCGTGCCTTCGAAGCGGCGCTCGCGCGTCCGGAGCATGCCGACCTGCGCCGGGGCCTCGAGGACATCCGCGGCCGGGTGTCGGCGCTGATTAGCCAGGACTTGGCGACGCGCGGCGGGCTCCGGATTGATCGACGCTCGCCGGCCGCCCGCCGGCGCGATGCCATCCGCGACGCGGCGACGGACCCGCGCACGGCGGCCCGGCGGGCCGTGCGGACCCTCGCCACGTGGGCGATCGATGACCTGCACCCGGTCCGGGTCGCCGTCGACGCCATGCGGGCCGGCCATCCGTTGGAATACCGCGCGAACGCGTACATCCTCGCCCGCCTCGCGCGCGGGAGCGCCGGCAAGGCTGAGGCCTTCCTCGAGCACGGCGTGAGGGCCCGGAACGGGAAGTTCATCGCCGGGTCGCTGGCGGACGCGTTGACCCCCGTGCGGGATGCGCTGGAGCCGTTCGGCAACTACCTCGTGGCCCTGCGGGCGCTCGAGCTCCATCGGCGGGACATCGAACCGGGCATGACGCGGGCGGAGGCGGAGGCGATCGTCGCGGACGCGAAAGGGCGCGACGACTTCGCCGCGTTCGAGCAGTCGCGGGAGGCGGTCTACGCCTACCAGGCCGCCATGTTGGAGTACGCCCGGCAGTACGGCGGCCTGAGTGCGCAGCAGGTGAAGGCGATCCACGCGGTCAACGAGTTCTATGTGCCGATGCAGCGGGTCCTGGACGACGTCGGGGACGCGCTGTCGGGGGGCGTGGCGCGGCGGGTGGCGAATCGCGGGCTGCCGGTCAAGCGGATCAAGGGCTCCGGCCGGGACATCATCGACCCGCTCGAATCGATCGTGAAGAACACGTTCACGGTCGTCGACATGGTCGAGAAGAACCGCGCGATGCTGGCGCTCGTGCGCCTGGCCGAGGGCGGGCCCGACTCGGCCCGCTGGCTCGAGAAGATTCCCACGCCGAAGGCCGCGACGCGCTTCAAGCTGAACCAGCTCACGGGCGTCATCAAGCGGTCGCTCTCGGAGATGGGCGTCGGAGAGGTGAACCCGGAGCGCCTGGCGAAGGGCCTGCGGAAGGCCACCGACGGGGTGACCGACGAGGCCACGCTCTCGGTGGCGGCCAAGGCCGCGGCGGCCGGCGCGGAGTCGGTCGGCTTCGTGCCGGCCAACCTGGACGAGTTCCTCGACGAGCTCGTCACCGTCTGGACGCCGCAGCAGTTCGCGACCGGGAAGGACGACATCGTCACCGTTATCCGCAATGGAAAGCGGGAGTTCTGGCAGGTCAACGACCGCGCCCTTTACGACGCCGTCACCGCGATGGGTTCGAAGGCGACGACTACCCTGATGCAGACGATCGGGCGGCGCGGCGTGCAACTCCTCCGGGACGGTGCCACCTTGACGCCTGGCTTCTTCACGGCGACCAACCCGCTCCGGGACACGGTCGGCGCGTATGTGCAGTCTCGGTACGGCTTCGTGCCCCTGGTGGATACCGTCATCGGGGCCCTCGAGCGGGCCAGGAACGGCGAGGTCGCGCGGCTCTTCTACACGAGCGGCGTCGGGCAGGCGACGCTGGCGTCCCAGCATCGCGACGCGCAGCAGCGCGCCATCCGGCGACTGACCCGCCGAGACCTGCGGCGCGTCGTGACGAGCCCGGTGGACCTTCTGCGGGCGGCCTCGCAGTGGACGGAGGAGGCGACGCGGCTCGGGGAGTTCCGGCTCGCGCTCCAGGCGGGCGGGGTGGAGCGGGGCATCCTCGGGCGGCTCTTCGGCGCCACCCACGATGGGCCCATGACGGAGGAGGTCCTCGCCCGCGCGACGCTGGCCGCGCGCGATGTGACGACCGACTTCTCCCGTGGCGGCCGCCGGGCCAAGGAAGTCAGCGAGTACAAGGCCTTTTTCAACGCGAACGTGCAGGGCTGGGTCCGGATGGCGGAAGCCTCGCGCCGAGACCCGCTCGGCGTGGGCCTGAAACTGGGGTCCATCATGGCCCTCTCGGCCGCGCTCTGGTTCCTCAACGAGGACGACGACGAGTATCAGGAGTTGCCGGCCTGGGAGAAGGCGTCGTTCTGGCACTTCCGCACGCGCGACGGCTTCTGGAAGTTCCCGAAGCCGTTCCAGTGGGGCCTGGCGGCCGACGCCGTCGAAGCGTCGCTCGACCTGCACCGGGCGGCCCAGCCGACGCGCCTGCGGGAGATGCGCGAGAGCCTGGTCGGGACACCCGGCCAGCTGATCGGAACGCTCCTGCCGACGGTGATGCTGCCCATTGCGGAGGCCGGGTTCAACTACTCCACGTTCCGCGATGCGCCGATCGTCAACCCGTGGGACGTCAACGCGGTCGACGCCGACCTCCAGTACACGGACTGGACGAGCGAGACCGCGAAGATCCTCGGCCGGTCGGCGGGGGTCTCGCCCGCCAAGATCGACCACATCATCTTCGGCTACACCGCCGGCCTCGGCCGCGGCACGGTCGGGGCGCTCGATGAGGGGCTCTCGCTCGTCGGCATCGCCCCGCGGAAGAACCTGCCGGCAAAGCCGACCCAGCAGGTGCCGGTCGTAGGGCGCCTCCGCCGGGATGCGGCCTTCGAATCAGGCAGCCAGAGCGTGCAGGACCTCTACGACGTGGCCGAGGCCATCGCGAAAGTCGAGGGCAGCGTCAAGCGGGACCTCGAGAGCGGCCGCCGTGACAGCGCGCTGGCCCGTGTCGCGAAGGCGGAGCAGGCGCTTCCCTGGCAACGCCGAGAGGCGATCAAGGCGGCGCGGAAGGCCTTCCGGGATCTCGGCCAGCGCATCGACGCCATCTACGCGGCGCCCCCGGAACGTCTGACGCCGGAGGCGAAGCGGGCGCAGCTCGATGCGGTCTACCGCCAGATGACGAGCATCGCGCGGGTGGCGCTGGGCCGGCCGGCCCTGGCGCCGGCGGCGGGGGAGTGATGGAACTGGACCTCCAGCGTGAGCCGACGATCGGGCAGACCACGCACGGGCGCCTCGCCGAGAACGGCGTATTCCTCGTCTGGACGCTCGAGGACGCCATCCGCGAGATCGCCGGCGCGGCCGTGCACACCTGGAAGATCGCGGGGCAGACCGCCATCCCGGCCGGACGCTACCGGGTGCAGACGACCTGGTCGCCGCGCTTCAAGCGGCCCCTCCCGCTCGTGCTCGACGTCCCCGGCTATCAGGGCGTCCGGATCGGGCACGCCGGCAATCGTCACGAGGACACCGATGGGTGCATTCTGTGTGGTCTGCACCGTGGTCGAGGCGTCATCGGCAGTTCGGTGGCTGGTGGGTCGCTCGTCTGCGGGCGCATCGCCGACGCCGAGGCCCGCGGAGATGACGTATGGTTGACGGTCCGGAACCCCGACGATCTGCGCCTGGCATAGCGCCCTGCCCGCACTGCGGCGGGGCTCGCGCGGATCTCTTCGTCGGCGCCGTCGACCGTGTGCCGGACCGGTCTCTCTACGGCACCGCGCGGCGCGTCGGTCGGCCCGCGGACCCGCCCTACCGGGCGACCGTCCGCCTGTGCGACACGTGCCAGATCGCGGAGCGGTTGGGGGATGACCCGCCGGAGGCGCGGAGTGCCGCGGCGCTGCTCGTCGGCGATTGGCTGACTACGTCACAGCCACGTGGCGGAGTCTGACGCGGCCGAATACGGGCGTTTTCACGTGGAACACGGCCGGTGCGCTGGTACCCTTTCAAGGCTGAAACCCGGGTTCGAATCCCGGTGGGGACGCCATCCCACCCATTTCATTCGCGGACTCGAGGCCCCGGACGGTCGGTCTCGCGAGACTCGCGCGCGGCCTCGGCGACCGCGACGACGACTTTGCCCTGTCGCTGTCCCTGCTCGACCTGCTCGTGGGCCGTGGCGATGTCCGTCAGGGGATAGCGATCGAAGACTCGAAACGGACGCCATCCCGCGCCGAGCGCGGCCGACAATTCGCGGGAGGCCCGTGCCTTGGCTTCTGCGGGAAAGTCGTCGCTGCCCAGGAAGTGGATGCGCACGTTCTTGAAGACGAGCGGCCAGAACGGGACGCCGGGGGTCGCCGCGTCGGTTGCGTAGGCCGCGATGCTGCCGGAGTCACGCACGGAGGCGACATCGAGCTGGATGTTGGCCCCGAAGGCGACCTCGACGACATGGTCCACGCCCTCGGGCGCGAGGGCCTTGATGTCGGCCTCGAGCGTCCGTCCCGAGAACAGCACGTGGTCGGCTCCCGCGTGAAGCGCCACCTCTTGTTGCTCCACCGTACGCACGGTGGCCAGCACCCGTGCGCCTCGCCGGTGTGCCAGATGCACCGCGCACCGGCCGACGCTCCCGGCGGCGCCGTGTACCAGCACGACCTTGCCCTCGAGGGGCCCCGCGACGTCCACCGCGCGGTGGGCGGTGATGCCCGGAATGCCGAGAGACGCGGCCTCCTCCCACGGGACATCGCGAGGGAGTTCACTGACGTTGGTCTGGGGCAGGACCACGAATTCGGCCGCGGTCCCGTAGGGTCGATAGCTCTGCGCGCCGAAGCACCACACACGCTTGCCGACCCAGGCCGGGTCGATCGCCCGGCCAACGGCGTCAACCCATCCCGCGCCATCGCTGTGCGGCACGACGCGGGGATAGGGCATTCCCACGCCGAACTCGTCGCTCCGCTTCTTGACGTCCCCGGGGTGGAGCCCCGAGCACTCAAGCCGAATGCGGAGCTCGTCGGCCGATGGCTCCGGGTCGGCCATGTGACCCGTCTCGAGGACCTGATGCGCCGGACCCTGGCGCTCGTACCACGCCGCGCGCATGTCACCCTCCTGGGGCGGAGCCGGCACGCGGCGCGGGGCCCGCGAGACGCCGACGCCGCGAGCCGCCGACGTCCCGAAGGGACGTCGGCCCTACACGGCGGCTGCTACCGCTTCCACTCCGTGGCCTGGTAGCCCTGCACGAGCGTGTCGATCGCGTGGAGCGACGTCTGCGCGTTGAGCTGCAGCGAGAACAGGGTGCGCCGCCCCGGCCCGCCGAAGTGCAGGCCGTGCGTGCCGGCCGGCGTGGGGAAGTACCCGAGGAACTCACCGGTGCGCCCGTCGATGACCCACGCGCCGCCGTTGCCCGGCGTATAGATGCGCCCCTGCAGGTCCACCGCGGACCCGTCGTTGCCGGCCCAGGCAAACTGCCGCTCGTTGGTCAGCGAGCCATCGGGCTGGATGTCGAACGCCACGAGACCGCCAGTGGGCGTGGGTGCGCCGGCCGGCAGCCGCAGGTTGGCGGGCGGCTCCGCACCCGGCAGGCGCCCGGTCACATACAGGGTCCGATCGTCGGGACTGACCACGATGCCGTTGCCGCCCACCCGGCCGTAGCGCCCGCTCACCACGCCCTGCCGGTTCGCGTAGTAGACACCGCCCATCGTCATGTAGATGCCGCCCTTCTTGTCGGCGACCATGTCGTTGAGGACGGCCGGGCCCAGGCACTCGAGCGGTTCACCGTTCATCGTGTTGGTGAACAGCTGCCGCGGAGACACACGCCAGATGCCCCGGTTCAGCGCGCGCGAGCCCACGTAGAGCTGCCCGTCGGGCAGCACGGCAATCGCGCCCCCGGTCATCGTGTCCCGCGCCAGGACCTCGACGCTGCCATCGGCGAGTGAGACCTCGACGATCTGGCTCAGGTCGTTCTGCGCCAGGAGCAGTCCCTTGTCGGTGCCGGTCGCGCCGTCGGTGTTGTTGCCGGTGCCCTTCCACACCGTGCGCCAGCGCTGGCCGGCGGCCAGCACACCAGGAATGGCGGGTGCCGGGTCTGGCGGAATGAGCGGTGGGGTGGCGGCCGCCGCGTTGCCCCCGCCCCGCCCGGCATTGCCACCAGGCGCAGGCGCCGCGGCCTCGGGCTGCGCCTTGCAGTTGGCGGCGACGAACGCCGCGCGATTCGGATCGCGCCCCGCCTGGACGCCCGGCGTGCCGACCTGTTGCGGTGCCTGCTGCGCGGCGACCGCCATCGCCGAAGCGCCGATCGCGGCGGCGACGAAAAGTCCCTTGTCCAACCTCATGGCTTCGTCCTCGTTCCGTGGAATCTCACGCCGGCCCCCTGCTGGGCCCTGGCGGTGTGCGCATGGTAGCAGCTTGGCCCGCCGGCGTGCGCGTCTCGGCGCTCCGGCCGTCCGCGCCCGTCGCGAGCTCCTGCCTCGCTTCGAAGCGTGGGCGCGGGCCGCCTGGGGACGACGCGCCGAGCGACTGGCCGGCAGGACTGAGACCGGGTCTGTTCGCGCGCACGAGACACCGCGTCGCAGGGCGTACCGCCGCCGTCGGTCGTCGGTCATAGAATGGCTGGCGCCGGAACCGGTGGGTGCCGGCATCGTGGTGACGGGATGGGCGGTCCTCTGAGAGGACCTGGAGGGTCCACGGGACATGGCGCGCATGGATCGACGCACGGCACTTGGATGGATGGGGACGGCTGCGGCCCTCGGCCTGGCCGGCACCCGCAGTGGCGCACTGGGACGCCTGCTCCACGCGCAGGCGGCGCCCGACTGGGCCGCACGCGCGGCGGCGTTGCCGCAACCCGCGGCGGGAGAGCTGGTGATCGCGGCCGTGGGCGACATGATGATCAGCGATCCCGTGTCGAACCGGGGCCTCCCGGAGGCGCAGGCGCTGTATCAGGTGCTGCGCGACGCAGACGTGGCCTTCGGCAACTGCGAGCAGGCCATCGCGACGCAGGGCGTCCTGAAGGGCGGCTTCCCGCAGACGGCCGACCCGGAAATGCTCGACGACTTCAAGGCGAGCGGCTTCGACATGCTGTCGATTGCGAACAATCACTCGTTCGACCTCGGCCAGGCCGGCCTGCTGAGCCTCATCGAGGAAGCGACCCGGCGTGGGTTCACCCTCGCCGGCGCGGGCCGCACCCTGGACGAGGCCACGGCTGCCGGGGTCATGACGGCCAAGGGGCAACGCGTGGGGCTGCTCGCCTTCCTGTGCGCCCCCGAGGACTTTCAGCGGGCCGACGACATGGCCGAGTTCCGCGCGCAGGCCGACAAGTCGGGCATCGGCCTCATCACGGGTGAGCGCGTGAGCGTGCCCGGGTCGGAGATCCCGCTGCTGCTGCCCAAGGCGTCGGACATGCGCATCATGACCGAGGCCGTGCAACGGGCCCGCGCCGACGTGGACGTCCTGCTGGTGTCGTTCCACCAGCACTGGAACCTCGACGCGCCGCCCGGCGCCGGGCGCGGCGGCCGTGGGGCGGCGCCCCCACCGCGGACCCTCGTGCCCGCGCGCCTCGACAGCGCCAGCAACCAGGTGGCGGAAGGCCGGAAGCTCATCTGTCGAACGGCCATCGACGCGGGGGCCGACGTCGTGATCGGGCACGGTCCGCACGTGCTCAACGGCGTGGAGCTCTATCGCGGCAAGCCCATTCTCTACAGCCTCGGACACTTCTACATGCAGTTGCTCCGCGACGGCGTGGCGCTGCCGCGGATGCGCATGAGCCCGTCGCTGGCGCGGTTTGCCGAGAACGGCTACTACCTCGAGGAGCACCGGTGGACGGCCGTGGCGCGTGTGTTCGTGCGGGCGGGCGCCGTGACCCGGGTGCAGCTGCTGCCCGTCTTCATGGACGTGCAGAGGGACGGGTATCCGGCGTTCCCGGCCGACGCGGACGCCAGGACGATCAACGCCGCGCTGAGCACGCTGTCGCAACCGTTCCAGACCACGCTCAGGACGGTGGACTGGTACACCGAGGTCGTGCTGTAGGGATCAGCGCCCGGCCAGGCGCTCCGGGTGACGTGCGGGGGGTGACACACGGCCCGTCGCGTGGGCAGGTGCGCCGCTGCGTGCGCGGGCGACGCGCGTGAGCCGGCGATGCTCGTGCGCCGGTGGCCGCGGCCCGCGATCGCGCTCGGGCGACCGCGGGCGCGGTGTCCGTCAGTTGGTGGCGAAGCAGTAGAAGAGTCCGGCGCCGCCGCCACGCGACACGTTCGCCTGGCTGCAGCCACGCGTCGCGTGCGTGGAATTCCACGAGTTGTTGTCCGCGCCCACGCGGTCGTGATGGCCGACGCGCGCGCTGCCCACACCTTCCGCGCTGCTCGTCCAGCTGGAACACGTGTGATCCTCGCCGTCGGTATAGGCGCGCCCATCGGGCATCGACCCGGTGAGGATGTCGTGCACGCTGGGCCCGCCTCCCGGTCCGCCGACGCGCCCGTTCACCAGGGCGCCCTTCTCGTTCACGGCGTGCAGCTCGTGCAGGCCGCTGCCCATGCGCGCGAGCTCCAGGGTGTCGCCGTGCAGGTGCGCCAGGTCGCGCGCGATCAGGTTGCCTGTCGCGCCGTACCACGGGCCGTTGCCGATCCGGTCCCGCGCGTTCACGGCGTTGGGCCCCTGCGTGCTGAGGTACGCTCGCCACGTCACGTTGCCACGACCCGCGGCCGTCGCGAGCTGCTGGCAGTGCGCATCCGCTCCCGCCAGCCCGCCGAGGTCGCCGCCACGGCCGACGCCAACGCTGGTGATGAAAAACGACATGGGCTGCTGCGGGGGCGCCTGCTGGGCCTGCTGGGCCGAGATGACGGTGGCGGCCACCACCCCGGCGAATGTCGCCGCCAGCACGATGGTCGACGTGTGCTTCATCGAGTCCTCCTGGTGCGCCTCGTGCGCACGACATGGTGGCCCAGGGCCGGGCACATCATGCCGGGCACCACAAGACCGAACGGGCGCGAGTATAGCAGCGGACCGGTACCGGGCGTCAGGGCTGCCAGGCGCGCAGGAGGAGCGAGAGTCCGGACAGGGCCGACAGGGCGAGGACGGTGACGCGCAGGGCGCGTGCGCTCACCAGGTCGTGCAGGAAACGGCTGGCCCAGGTGCCCGCGAGCACGGGCACGAGCAGCAGCAGGCCGATGTGGACATCGAGAGCGGTGATCTGCCCGAGTACCGTCCGCGTGGCCACGGTCACGACGATGCCAAAGGCGAAGAGCGCCCCAAGCGTCGAGCGGATGATGGCGCCCGTGGCATGCCGGTACAACAGCGCGAGCGGTGGTCCGCCGATGCCCGACACGTACCCGGCCACACCGGACAGCGCTCCCGCGGTGGCGTCGATTGCCCGCGTTCGCCGCGAGGGCGCCCGCGTGCTGAGGCAGGCCACGCCGGCGAGCACCGAGGCGCCGATCAGGGCGTCGAGCACGCGCGTGGACGCCACGGCCACCAGCACCGCGCCGACGGCGAGGCCCGGCACCCGTCCGGCGAGAATCCAGGCGGCGCCCCGGCCGTCGATGTGGCCCCGCTCACGCCACGCCGTCACCACCGTGAGCGGCAGGGCGGTGAGGATCTGCGGCACCGGGGCGAGCCGGGGGTCGAGCAGTGACAGCAGCGGCACGGCCACGATGGCGTAGCCGAAGCCGACCACGCCCTGCAGCGCCGCGGCCAGGGCCGTGACGGCCGCGGCCACGACCAGCACGCCGACGGGCAGGGGGAGGTCGAACGGCACCAGACTCACGGCGGCTCAGAGACTCAGGCGGAACAGGGGCTGGATGTTCGCCTCGGGCGCCAGTTCCTGATACGCCAGGACGGACACGTCGGGGAAGGTGTCGCGCACCAGGTGCCACACGGCAAAGCGCGTGGATGCGCTGACGAGGAGCGGCACAGGGCCCGCCGGCCCGCCGGACTGGGCCAGTTCGTGCGCGAGTGTCGCCAGCAGGGCATCGGTCTCGTGGGCGGCGAGCGAGCCCTCGCCGATCCGACGCTCGACATCCGGGTCGATGAGGCCCACGCGGACCGTCCATTCCGGGCCGTAGATCTCGATGCCCCACTGCTGACGAAAGGCGAGGCTCTGCTCGCTGAAGCGGCTGGCGTTGTGCGTCTTCAGGCCCTCGCGCGCGCGCTGCGTCCAGGCGTGGGCCGGCAGCGCGTCGAGCGACGCGTCCGACCAGGCGAGCCCGAGTACGGGCGGCTCGAAGACGATGAACGCGTCGAGCGCGGAGGAACAGACCGAGGTGGTGGCCAGGAGCGCCTCGCAGAGCAGACGCGGCTGGGTGAGGGGCACGTTCTCGTCCGCCAGCTGCCGCATGATCTGCGTGAGCAGGGGGACCGGCAGTCGCCGACGCATCGCGTCGGCCACCTGCGGGCGGTGGCGCTCCACCTGCGCGAGCAGCGCCAGCGCGTGCGGCTCGCCCACGAGACGGGCAGCGGCGCGCCGCAGCACCCCGTGTGGGGAACGGCTGCCACGCCGCGCCGTGTCGGCCTGATCGAGCACGGGACTGAGCAGGCCGTCGATGACGACGCGGGGACCCGCGGCCAGGTGCGTGGGAAGCGCCGTCTCCTCGGCCACCACCACCCGTATCCCGAGTGCTGCCTCGAACACGGCCAGCACCCGTGGGTCGAGCCCGCCGCAGCACGCCACGCGGGCCGGAGCCTCCGCGTCGGGCAGGCGTTCGAGCAGTGCCCAGAAGAGCGCCCAGGCCATGGCCGCCGGTGCCCCGGTCGGCTCGTGGCGGTGCCGGTCCTCGCGCAGCCGAACGGCCACGCCGTCCAGGGTGAGGGCTGGCTCCCCGGAGGCGACATCCACGCGCAGCTCCGCGCCGGGGGCCACGGAGGCGACGATGGCGGCGGCCTCGCGCTGCAGGATCGCCATCTCGTCATCGCGCAGGGCTCCGGTGACGATGCGTACCGAGTGGGGCACCATCACGCGTCCTCCCGGCTGGTGTCCTCGAGCGTGCCCATGACACGCTCGCGCATCCAGTCCGGCACCTCCCGCTCGGCGACCACCGGCAGGTGTGGAAACTCCAGTTCGACGAGGCGCCGCACGTGCGGTCGAATGGCGGAGTCCGCCACCATCACCGCCACCGGACCCGCGTCGGCCGGCAGGTCGGCCACCGCCAGCCGGACCGCGGCGAGGAACTCCTGCGTCACCTCGGGTTCGAGCGCGAGGACGGCGGAGCCGTCGAGGAGCCGCAGCCGGCGCACCAGCGTGGCCTCGGTGGCCGGTGTGAGACGCCAATACCGCGTGTTCCACGCCAGGCCCGGCAGGTCGTGGCGAATGCTGTCGTGGAGGCGGATGTCCTCGACCAGTGGCACGAGGGCCGTCCCGTTGGCCAGACCCGCGCGCAGCCGTTCAACGATGGCCGGGACCGACCGGACGGGCACGCGCTCCATCAGGAGCGCGCGGATGACGAGCGTCAGCGGCGTGAGCTCCCGGGCCGCCGCCGTCGCGGTGGTCGCGAGATCCGACGCGTGGATCTGCAGCAGATCGGCGACATCCTGGTGCGAGAGGAAGCTGCCGAGCCGCGCTTCGAGCATGGCCTGCACGTGCAGGCCGACGACGAAGGCCGGCGAGCTGTGCACGACGCCGGCCGTCTCGAGGGCCGGGGCCTCGGTGTCAGTCACCCAGGCGGCAGCCCGGCCATTCAGCGGATTGGCAGTCGCTGCGTACGGGATGCCGGCCGCGTCGAGGGCTTCGCGCTGCTCGTGGACGAACCGCGCGTCGTGCGGCAGCCGCAGGCCTGCCACCGGCACGTGATCGATGCTCACCAGGTAGGTACGGTCCGGCAGGTCTCGTGACCGCAGGGCGATGGGCGGCAGCGCGACGCCGTAGGTGTGCCAGAGGCGCCAGCGCATGCGCCGCAGTTCACGCGCGAGCACGCCGCCATCCGGTTCCGCGAGCGCTGCATACAATGCGGGCGCCAGCTCCACGACGATCTCCGACGCGTCCACCGCCGCGCGATTCCGCAGCTCGTTCAACAGCCACCGTTGATTGGCGCGCCCGCGCGCGGGCTGCACGAACGCGAACGCGGGCGGCAGTGCCAGATCCTCGGGTGCCAGCCGCGTACCCGCGGCGAAGTGTGCCTCGCTGGCGTCGAATTCGCCCTCCTCGCAGAGCACCTCTGCCAGCTCGAGGTGCAGGGCCGCGGCCTCGTCGCGCGCGCCGTGTCCGCCGGCGGCCAGCGTCGCCAGGGCATCCGAGAGGGCGGTGACGGCAAGCTGGTGTTCCCCGCGCCAGCGCTGGCGTTGGGCGAGCCTGGCCAGCAGGCCCGCCGCGAGGATGGGCTCTGCGGCGGCGCCTGGCGTGCCGTCCACCGCTGGCCGCACGTGCGTGTAGAGTTCGCTGCGCTCCTCGGCGCTGAGCGAGAAGTCGTCGAAGCCGGACTCGAGCATGTGCAGTACGGCCACCGACCACGTGGCGCGCGCGGCGTCGTCCATGCGGGCCCTGGTAATCACCTGCACGAGCCGGTGCAGCGACAGCGCATCGCCTTCGATCCGCACGAGCGACGAGCGGCGCAGGTCGGCCAGCGCATCGTCGAAGGCCAGTTCATCCTCGACGGCGTCCCGCAGCACGTCCGGAAGCGCGGCTCCCAGCCGCGCGACGAGGCTGCGGGACGTGCGGTCGGGTGCCAGCCACGCCAGCAGGCGCAGCACCGCCACCGCCACGGGACTCGACGCGTCGAGGGCCTGGAACGAGAGCTCCCACGTGCTCGCCACGGTGGCCGGATAGTCGAGGACCTCGCCGCGCCGGAGCAGCTCCACCTGCTTCCGTACGAGGAGGTCCAGGTACTGCGCCAGCGTGCGGCCTCCCCGTTCTGCGTAGGCGCAGGCCTGCTCCAGCGCCAGGGGCAGCCCGTCCAGCCGGCGCGCGATCTCACGCGCGCTGACGGCGTCGTCGCTGGCTCGTCGTGCCAGCAGGAAGGCGGCCCCGTCATCGACCGTCAGGGGCGTGAGTTCGCTGGCCACCGCCACGCCCGCCCAGCTGGCGTCGCGCGAGGTGACCAGCACGTGACCGCCGCCTCCACGCGGGCGATACGCCGACAGGGACGCGGCACCCGGGGCGTTGTCGAACACCAGCAGCCACCGGTCGTGCTGGTCCAGCCACTCGCGCACGGCGCGGATGCGGTCGCGCGTATCCGAGGCACGCGCGGCGTCCAGCTGCAGCGCGCCCGCGAGATCGGCGTAGTCCGAGGCCAGGGTATCCGGGTCCTCCGCGCGGAGCCACGCCACGACGTCGTAGTCGTTCGCGTACCGGTACGCGAACTCGAGCGCTGTCTGCGTCTTGCCGATGCCGCCCAGGCCCGTGAGGGCGGCCGTGCGGCTGGCGGCCCCGGACGCGTGCAGGCGGGCGTGCAGGGCCGCGAGTACGCCGTCGCGTCCGGTGAAGTGGGGGTTGCGGGCGAAGGGCAGCACGAAGACGCGCCCGGGCCCGGCCGGCGGAGCGGAGGGCGCGGCGACGGCCAGCGCCAGCTTGTGTTCGGCGAGCGCGCTCTTGAGGAGCGCCCGGAAGGTGGGGAGGTCCGGTCCCTCTGCGTCGAAGAAGCCCGCCGCCTGGCCCACGCCGGCCCGGAACTCCCGCATCCACTGGCGACCCTCGTCGGTCGGCTCCCAGAGGTTGCCCGGCCACGAGTCGCGGGCCAGGAAGACCAGCACGGGCACGCCGCGCTCGCGCGCGTGCGCCAGTTCGAGGGCCGTGATCGACTGCCGGCCATCCCCGCCGGCCGCGTCGTCGGGGACCCATCCCCGCCGGAACGCCACGAGCAGCACCACGAGATCGCAGCTGGCCAGGCGCTCCCGGCACATGGCCACCGTGGGCCGCGCGTCGGCCCCGCCGTGCTCGTTCAGCAGCTCCGGGTGCCACTGGAGGTCGAGCACGACGTCACGGGCGGCGAGCCGCCACGCCTTCAGGTCCTCAGCCGTGGACGAGATGAAGACGCGGAGCATCGAACGGAAGGGGGGGCATGGGGTGCACGGGCACCCTGAGTAGTACTTCGGCCGGTGCATCACGCGCAAGCTGGCGTCGTTCGGGGCGGGCACGAAGCGGCTCGGCGCCCTGGGACGAGCTCGCCCTCGCCGCCGGCTTCAGCGATCAGGCGCACCTGGTGCGCGAGTGCACGGCAATCACTGGCGTGACGCCCACCGCGTATCTCCGGGCACGGCCCGAGGCAGCCCATCACGTCGGAATTCTTCAAGACGGCCGGTGACGGTCGAGCGTACAGTGACGACATGGTTCACGAACTGTTCGCGTACTTGTGCGTGAAGGATGCCGCCGAGGCCATCGCGTTCTACACCCGCGCGTTCGGCGCCGAGGAGACGTTGCGTCTCGTCGAGCCGGGGACAGGGCGCGTCGGCCACGCCGAAGTCCGGCTGGGCGGCGTGACGCTCATGTTGTCGGAGGAGTACCCATGACGGCGGACGAGATGCAGCGACGGTACGACTCGTCCTGTTGAATTGCCCCTACGAGACGTGGAGGATGCCCCGGCGGAGCGCCACGTGCACCGCAGCCGTCCGGTCGGCTACACCCAGCTTGCCGAAGATGTTCTTCACGTGGACCCTGGCCGTCTCCTCGCTGATGGCGAGCTGCGCGGCCACGTCCCGGTTGCTCGCGCCCAGCCAGATCAGTTCCAGCACCTGGCGCTCGCGCGGCGTCAGGCGCGGGCCGCCCGCGCGTTCGTCGAGACGCAGCCGCACCTGCGCCGGCATCGGGCGCTCGCCCTGGTGCACGGCCCGGATCACGGTGAGGATGTCGTCGGCCAGCATGTCCTTCAGCAGGTAGGTGGCGGCGCCGGCATCGACGGCGCGGTAGATGTCCTCGTCGCCCTGGTACATGGTGAGCACGATGACACGGGCATCGCATGTGGTGGCGCGGATGGCCCGAATCGCGTCCACCCCGGAGATGCCCGGCAGCTGCAGATCCATGAGCGTGATGTCGGGACGGGTCCGGGCGAACTGGGCGATGGCCTCCTCGCCGGTCGAGACCGAGGCGACCACCTCCAGATCGGGCTCGCGATTGATGATGAGGGTGAGCCCCTCGCGGACGACGCGATGATCGTCCACGCAGAGGATGCGGATGCGCGCGGGTGGCGCCGTGCTCATGCCGGGACCCGCACGGGGACCACCGCGTTCACCAGCGTGCCGGCGCCCGGACGTGTGGCCAGGGTGAGCCGTCCGCCCAGGTCCTCGGCTCGTTCGCGCATGCCCGAGATGCCGAAATGGCCGGCGTCGGCGGCCCCGACCACGTCCGGATCGAAGCCGCAGCCGTCGTCGGACACCTGCAGGTGCACCACGTCGTCGGCGACCGCCAGGCGCACCGCCACGTGCGACGCGCCGCCGTGTCGCACCGCGTTGGAGACGGCCTCGTGGCTGATGCGGAGCAGGTGGGTCCTGACCCGCGCGCCCAGCGTGTCGGTGTCGCCCGCGACCACCACCTCCACGCGCGCTCCGGCGCCGGCCACGGCGTGGTGGCAGGTGCGCTCGAGGGCGTGCGGCAGGTCCTCGGCGACCTGTGCCGGCGACCGCAGATCGCGGATGGACGCACGTACCTCCCGAATGTAGCCGTCCACCGAGCGCCGGATGGCTGTCAGGTGCGTGCGCTCGTCGGCGCCGAGCCCCGGGCCGGTCGCCACGGCGTGCAGCTGCAGCGACACGCCCACCAGGCTCTGGAGCAGCGTGTCGTGGAGGTCGCGGGCAAGGCGCATGCGCTCGGAGAAGACGAGCCCCAGCTCGCGGCGGACGGTGCGCACGCGGCTGGACCACACGGCCCACGCGACGAGCCCGGCCAGTCCCACCACGCCGATGCGAAACGGGAGCGTCTGGTACAGGTGGCTGTCTACCAGCAGCCCGAGGCTCGCATCCGCGTCCCGCCAGTCGCCGTCGTTGGTCCGTGCCTGGAGGCGGAAGCGATAGTCGCCAGGCTTGAGGTTGGTGAAGATGGCCTGCCGCCGGGTGCCCGCGTCCACCCAGTCGTCGGAGAAGCCATCGAGCCGGTAGCGGAAGCGCATCCGCTCCGGGAAGGTGAGGTTCAGCGTGGTGTAGTCGATCCGCAGCATGGCCACGTCGGCCGGCAGCGTCAGGGCCCTGGCGGGTTCCAGCTCGCGCTCGTCCGCGAAGAGCGCCGCCACCCGTGGCCGGGTCGGTGGCGCGGCCGCGCGCTCGGCACGGGGATCCACCACGGTCAGCCCGCGGCCGGTCACGAACCAGAGACGCCCGTCCGGCCCGCGGGCGGCATTGCGGCTGTTCAGCGCAATCGGGACACCGGCCACGCCGCCCGTCGTGTCGTGGTGTTCGTAGCGCACCTGATAGGTACGGTCGCGCACGGCTTGGTCGAACTCCTCCGGCGCCATGCGAATGAGGCCGTACTCGGACAGGCCCAGCCAGAGACGCCCCTGGTCGTCCTCGACGAGCGCGACCACGCGTCGGTGGAGCAGCCCCTGGCCCTCATCCACGGTCTGGAAGCGGCCGGCTTCCGCGTCGAACCGGCTCAGGCCACGGTCGCCGGCCACCCAGAGACGCCCGTGGTGATCCTGGACGAGCGAGTGCACCACGCTGTGTGGCAACCCGTGCGCAGGCCCGTAGACGCGCGTGCCCGACGGACCGACACGGGCGACCTCGCCCGAGCGGAGCGCCGCCCACAGGGCGCCGGCCGCGTCCACGATCGCAAACGAGGCAGGGGACGGGATGGGGACGGCCGTGGCGTGGGACGTGCGCGCATCCCACATGGCGACGGTGCCGTCCGCGCCGGTGAGCCATGCCCGTCCGCCCCTGTCGAACGCGATCGACCGCACGCGCGCCGGCAGTCCCTGTGCGGACACCCGCACGATGCGCCCGCCGACCACGCGGGCCAGCCCGTCGTGGTCGGCCAGCCACAGCGCCCCGTGCCGGTCCATCTGCACGGTCGAGACGCGGTCGAGGCGCAGCACCTCTCGCACGTCTGTGCCGCCGGTGGTCGTGGAGCCAATGCGGAACAGGCCGTCGGTGCTGCCCGCCCACGCCGACCCGTCCGGCGCCAGTGCCAGCGACGACACGACACCCAGCCCGGTGATGGGCGTGGCCGTATGGGGGGTGAGGCGAGTCAGGCCCTCGGTGGTGCCCGCCCAGACGTTGCCCTCCGAGTCCTCGAACACCGAGAAGACCCCGTCGCTCAGCAGGCCCGTCAACACCGTCGCGCGCTCGACGGCCGTATCAGCGCCGCGGGGATCGGCCACGCGCCACAGGCCCTGGCCGAGCGTGCCGACCCACAGGTGTCCGCGTCGGTCGCGCATGAGCACCGCCCCGCGGCCGGAGGGCCGGGACATCTGGCGCGCGGTCGTGTCGGCTCCGAGCGGCGCGAATCCCTGCTCGGGATGCGTCACCAGCAGGAGGGGGCCGTCCTGGACGAGGTCGCGCACCGGCACATCGGGCGTGGAGACGGCGCGGGCGCGTGGGTGGTCGCCTGCCAGCGCGTACACGCCGGCGGTCGTGCCCACCCGGAGCGATCCATCGGGAAGTGCCACGACCGTGAGCACGCGCACGGCGGGCAGGCCGTCACGGCGGCCGAGCACGTGCCACTGTCCGCCGGCGAAGTACGAGAGCCCGCCGTCGTGCCCCGCCCAGATGCGGCCCGTCGCATCTTCAGCCACCGTGTGCACCGTGCCCTCGACGGCCAGCGACGCGGCCGCGTCCACCGCGCCGTTGACGAGCCGGTGCGCGCCGCCGCCCCGCGCGAACCCGACCCAGACCGATCCGTCCGACGTCGCCAGCACCGCCCGTGCCTCACGAGCGGGAAGTCGCGTCGCTGAGAAGCGGTCGGGGACGTCGAAGTGCAGGCCGTCGAACCTCAGCAGGCCGATGCCGGTGCCGAGCCACAGGTAGCCGTCCGCGTCCTGGGCAATGGCCGACACACGGCCGAGGCGGGTGCCGTCGTGATCCCGCCAGGATGCCAGGGTGAAGCCGGACAGGACACCGTCGATCTCCAGCGCCGTGGCGCCGGGCGGCGACGTGAGCAGCGCGGAGACGAAGAGTACGGAGACGAACCGGGTGAAGCCTCGACACATCGTGGAGCCTTCCGCAATCGCCACCATCCTCGCGTGGGGACGCGATTATACGCGCCCGCCTGATCTTTGCAACTACCACTTTCGGGTGATTGCGTGATGGGTGCGGCCCCCGTAGAGTGCGCCCTGCGCGGGACGCCCCGTGCGCCGCGGCGCCCAGGCTCGCACGGAGAGGCGCGTGGCAGGACGTCCGCAGAACGTGTCCGTTCCTGCGCGAGACAAGGGAGAAGGGTGATCGCATGCGACGCATGACGAGACGGCTGGTGCTGGTGCTGGTCCCGCTGCTGCTGTGTCTGGCACCGACGCTGGCGGAGGCCCAGGCGGAGATCACGGGCGTGGTGCGGGATACGTCCGGCGCGGTGCTGCCGGGGGTGACCGTGGAGGCCTCGAGCGCGGCCCTCATCGAGCGCGTCCGGGCCGTGACGACCGACGGCGGCGGCGTGTACCGCATCGTGGACCTCAGGCCCGGCAGCTACGTGCTCACGTTCACGTTGCCGGGCTTCAACACCGTGCGACGTGACGGCGTCGTGGTATCCGGCACGGCCACGTTCGTCGTGGACGCCGATCTACGGGTCGGTGCGCTCGAGGAGACGATCACGGTCACCGGTGAGGCCGCGCTGGTCGATACGCAGGCGGTGACCCGCCAGCAGGTCCTCAACGGGGACACCATCAACGCCATTCCCACCGGCCGCAACTACTACAGCCTGGGCGTACTGATACCGGGCGTCGTGTCCAACGTGGCCGACGTGGGCGGCGCCACGGGCGATGCCATGGCGCAGCTGGCGGTGCACGGCAGCCGCAACTCCAGTCAGCGCATCACCCAGAACGGTGTGAGCACGTCGGGCCTGGCCGGCAGCGGCGGCTTCGCCGGCACGGTGCCGAACGTGAGCGGCGCGGCCGAGGTGACCATCGACACCAACGCCGTCTCCGCTGAACTCGCCACCGGCGGCGTGCGCATCAACTTCATTCCCAAGGATGGCGGCAACCAGCTGTCGGGGACGCTGTTTGCCGCGTTCGCGCACGAGGACTTCCTGGCGAGCAGCAACTTCACCGAACGCCTGCAGGAGGCCGGATTGTCCGCGCCCGGCGCCATCAAGAAGAACTGGGACGTGGCCCCCGGATTCGGCGGACCCCTCCTGCGGGACCGGCTGTGGTACTACGCCACCGCGCGCTACAACGGCGCGCAGGCGTACGCGGCCGGGATGTTCCACAACCAGAATGCCTGGGACCCGACCAAATGGACCTACGAGCCCGACACCAGCCGTCCGGCGCTTTCGACCGACGGGGACTGGCAGCAGGGCAAGATCCGCATGACGTGGCAGGCCAACGCCAAGAACAAGTTCGCCGGCGAGTGGGACCAGCAGGCCTACTGCCGGTGCCCGAACGGCGTGGCCGCGCTCACGGCACCCGAAGCGGGTCGCGACCGCCGCTTCCCGACGCAGCGCATCCTCGTCGGGGAGTGGAACTCGCCGGTCACCAACCGCGTGCTGCTCGAGGCGGTGGGCCTCCACCGCACCACCGGCTGGGGCGAGGTGCACCTGCAGCCCTCGGGCTCGCTGAGCGATCCGGCGGCCCTTGCCGCCTATCCGCTGATGATTGCCGTCAACGAGCAGTCGTCGGGCCTCAACTACCGCTCGGCCGTGCCCAACTTCAACAAGGCCTGGAACGAGAACTACTTCTACCGCGCCGCGGTGTCGTACGTGACGGGCTCGCATGCCTTCAAGGCGGGCTTCAACAACACCCAGGGGCACCTGTTCGACCGGGCGTACCGCTTCCAGCCGACGTCCTACCGCTTCAACAACGGCATCCCCAATCAGATCACGCTGTGGGCGGTGCCCTACCGCAACGCCGCGACAGAGGACGCGGACCTCGGCCTGTTCGTGCAGGACCGCTGGACCGTCAACCGCCTGACCCTGACCGGCGGGGTCCGCTTCGACTACTTCAAGACATCGTTCCCCGAGATCACGCTCGGCCCTGGTCCACTCGTGCCCGGTCGCGACCTCACCTTCCCGGCCCAGGACAATCTGGGGTGGAAGGACATCACGCCGCGGATGGGCGCCTCCTTCGACGTGTTCGGCGACGGGAAGACGGCGGTGAAGGTCACCCTCAACAAGTACCTCGAAGGGCAGGCGCTCGGCGTGAATACGCTGGCCGGCACGCCCAGCCCGTTCCGCACGCTGGTGCTGAACACGACGCGCGCGTGGAACGACACGAACCGCAACTTCGTGCCCGACTGCGACCTGACCGTGCCCGGCGCCAACGGCGAGTGCGGGGCCATGGCGAACCGCAACTTCGGCGGCACCAACCCTGGCGCGAGCTTCGACCCGGATCTGCTCGGCGGCTGGGGCAACCGCTTCTACAACTGGGAGTTCTCGGCGAGCGTCCAGCGTGAGCTCGTGCCGCGCGTGTCGGCCGACATCGGCTACTTCCGGCGCTGGTTCGGCAACTTCCAGGTGACCGACAACCTGTCGGTGGAGGCGTCCGACTTCGACGAATTCAGCATCGTGGCGCCGAACGACCCGCGCCTTCCTGGCGGGGGCGGCTACACGGTGGGCGGCCTCTACAACGTGAACCCGTCCAAGTTCGGCCAGCAGCTGCAGTTCAACACGCTCTCGGACCGCTACGGCAAGCAGACCGAACGCTGGGACGGCGTGGACGTGATGCTGAGCGCCAGGCTGCAGCCGGGCGTGCTGCTCTCGGGCGGCTTCAGCACGGGTCGCCGTACGACCGACAACTGCGAGATCGTGGCGGCCCTGCCCGAGATGCTGCTCGGCGGGCAGCTCCTGGCGGAGAACAACAACAACGTCTGGCTGTCGGACGCGTGGTGCCGGCAGAGCGAGCCGCTCCGCACGCAGATGAAGGCGTTCGGGTCGTACACCATCCCCGGCATCGACGTGCAGATCTCGGGGACGTTCCAGAGCATCCCGGGTCCGCACATCGCGGCCAACTTCGTGGCGTCGAGCGCCCGGGTGGCGCCCTCGCTCGGCCGGCCGCTCTCGGGCAACGCGGCCAACGTCACCGTCAACCTGCTCGAGCCGGGCTCGCTCTACGGCGAGCGCCTCAACCAGATGGATCTGCGATTCGGCAAGATCCTGCGGCTGGGCAACGCCCGAAGCGTGCTCAGCCTCGATCTCTACAATGCGTTCAACAGTGATACCGTGCTGACCCAGAACAACAACTTCGGCGCGTGGCAGCGTCCGCAGACCATCCTGCAGGCGCGGTTCGCGAAGATCAGCCTGCAGCTGGACTTCTGACGTGCTGATGGAGGCGCCCGTGCACTGTGCCACTGCAAGACGTACTGCTCGACACGGTCGTGTCATCGCGGCAGTCGCCGCCCTGGTCGTGGCGGTGGGCATCGTGCCCGCCGCCGCGCAGGCACCGGCGGCGGGCCGTCCGAACATCGTGCTCATCATCACCGACGACGTGGGCTACGGAGACATCGGCAGTTACGGGGCCCCCGACATCAGGACCCCGAACATCGACGGCCTCGCGCGGGCCGGCGTGCGGCTCACCGACTTCTACGCCAACGGGCCGCTCTGCAGTCCGACGCGGGCCGGGCTGATCACCGGGCGCTATCAGCAGCGCTACGCGCTCGAGGCCGCGCTGGGCAACGCCACTTCCGCCGCGGCCGAGCAGGGCCTGCCCGCGTCCGCGCAGTCGGTGCCGCGGCTGCTGCAGGCGACCGGCTATGCGACCGCGCTGCTCGGCAAGTGGCATCTCGGCTACAAGCCGGAGTTCAGCCCGAACGCGCACGGCTTCGACTACTTCTTCGGGTTCAAGAGCGGCTACATCGACTACTACCAGCACACCGGCGGCGACGGCCGGCCCGACCTGTTCGAGAACGACGCGCCGGTGACGGTGGACGGCTACATGACCGACCTGATCACGGCGCGCACCACGCGCTTCATCGAGCAGAACGCCGCCCGCCCCTTTTTCGTGGAGGTGGCCTACAACGCCGGACACTGGCCGTATCAGGTGCCGGACCGGCCGAGCGTGGCCATCGGCAACGCGCGGCACCTGCAGCCCCACGACGACCAGACGAGCACGCGGGCCGACTACGTGGCGATGCTCGAACGGGCGGACCAGGGCATCGGCGACATCCTGGGCACCCTGGACCGCCTGGGCCTGGCGGCGAACACGCTGGTGATCTTCACCAACGACAACGGCGGTGAGTGGCTGTCGAGCAACGCCCCCCTGTTCAACCGCAAGTGGACGCTCTGGGAAGGGGGCATCCGTGTGCCGGCGATCCTGCGCTTCCCGGGACGGATACCCGCGGGCACCGTGTCGTCGCAGGTGGGGATCACCATGGACCTCAGCGCGACGGTCCTCGCCGCGGCCGGAGCGGTGGTGCCGGCCAGCGCCGGCCTCGAAGGGATGAACCTGTTGCCCATTCTCACCGGGCAGGCGCCCGTGGCGGAGCGGACGCTGTTCTGGCGGACCAACGCGGGCGGCCACCAGCAGCGTGCGGTGCGCAGTGGTGACTGGAAGGTGCTGGTGGACGGCAATCACACCTTCGTGTTCGACGTGCGCGCCGACGTGGGCGAGCGGCGCGACCTGGCGAATCAGCGGCAGGACGTGGCGCAGCGCCTGCGCCCGCTGCTGGCGCAGTGGGAAGCCGACGTGAACGAGGAATCGGTGCGCCGTACCGGCCGCGCCGTGGGCGCGGGTCGCGCCGGCCAGCCGCCGGCTGGTGGACGCGGCGGGCCGCGTGGCGCGGGACCTGGCGGCGCAGGTGGCGCCCGGACGCCGACGCCGAACGCCGTGCCAGCCGGAGGCGCTGCTGCGCCAGGCGCTCCGTAGGCGGCGGGCACGGTCGGCAACCCGGGGACTCGAGGGAGGAGGACTTCTGCGCGCATCAGGGCTGGGCCTGCTCGCGGTTGTCATCGCGGCCCTGGGTGCCGCGAGCCTGCACGCGCAGGAACGCCCAGCGACGGCCTGCATGGCGCCGCCGGACAGGCCCCGCGACCTCGTGGTCGATCTGACACCCCCGTCGCCGGGCCCCGCGCCTGGCGCGCCGCCGTTGCCGGCGGTCGCGCAGGTGTCGTGGGAGCCGTCTCCGGTCCGTCGTGCCGGCGACAACGCGCCGGCGGCGTACGTGCTCGAGGCCGGTTCGGCGCCCGGCCTCGCAGACGTGGCGACCATCCGGCAGGACGCCGCGACGCGGACCTACACCGCGCCCCTCGCCACCGGCACGTACGTCGTGCGCGTCCGTGCGGCCAACGCGTGCGGCACGAGCCGGCCCTCCGGGGACGTGGTCGTGCGCGTCACCGGATCGGTCTCGCCTGGCACGGCCAACCCGTTCGTGCTGCTCGAGTCGGTGCATGCGCTCAGCGAACGTCTGGCCGACGCGGCCTTCATCCGCGTGAGTGGACGCGTGCGCAATGGATGGCGCGCGGGTCCCGCGTCGTTCGTGCGCGTGTCCGGCGTGTTCGACGGTCCGGCCGGCGTGTCCGCCGAGCGGGCCTCCACGTACGCCAACGGGTACAGCGCACGCCTGGTGCGCAGTGGGCTGGTCACCGACACCGTGCTGGGCGCCGGCGAGGATGGATGCTTCCTGCTGTTCGCCCGCTTTCCGGCGCGGCAGATCACGGGTGTGCGCTTCGAGGTGGAGGCCGAGACCCTTGCCGTCGAGCCGCTCGGGGCCCAGGTCGAGATTCGGGACGCGGCACACGAGGCAGATACCTTCGGCGACGTGCGCGCAACCGGGCGTCTCGTGAACGTGGGCACCCTCGCCGCCCTGCGGCCCGAGGCGCGGGTGGCAGTCGTGGATGACATGGCGCGGGTGATCGACTGCGTGGACCTGCCCGCCGTCGCCGGCACCCAGGCGCCGGCGGCCGACCCAGTCCTCGTGCCAGGGGCATCGGTCGCGTACGCGGGAGGGCTGGACGTGCCCCACGGGCCAGCGCTCGTGCTGCGGCACTGGGCCGCCTGGGACGACCCGGCCGGCGCGGCCGCCGGGCGGGGCGACACACGTCGTCTCCCGCCCGACGTGGGCGCGGCCTACGCGGCGGCGGCGCGCGCGCTCGCGACGCTGTTGGCGGCCGACGATCTCCCACCGGCCGAGGCGCGTGTGGCCGCTCGCAATGCGCTTCGGGACGAGGCCCGCGCGGTCGCGCGTCGCGTGTCGGTGCGTTGAGGGGCCGTGCGTGCCGGCGTCGGGCCGCGGCCGGTCCGCGGCGTGGGCGCGTCACCGCGGCAGGCTGGAAGACCGTGCACCCGGCGCGGGCCGTGGGACAATGACCGATGCCCACTGCACGACAATCCCCGCCCGGCGTCGGCTTCTCCGCGCTCGGCCTGTCCGATACCCTGGTGGCGGCGCTGACGGCGCTCGGCTACGAGGAGCCCACGCCCGTCCAGCGCGAGACCATTCCCCTCCTGATCGAAGGCCGGGACCTGCTGGCCCAGGCGGCGACGGGCACGGGCAAGACGGCGGCGTTCGCGCTGCCGATGATCCAGCGCCTTGCCGGCGAGGCCGCTGCGACCGGATCCGAGGACGGGGCCAAGGCCGGTGCCCGGCGGGCGGCGGCGCCGACGGGTGCCGGGCGGGCGCGGCGGGCCAACGGACCTGCCGGCATGGTCCTCGTGCCGACGCGCGAGCTGGCCATGCAGGTCAGTGAGGCGATCCACAAGTACGCGCACGGCAGCGGGCTCACCGCCGTACCCCTGTACGGAGGGGCCTCGATGGAGCAGCAGGTGCGCGCGCTCGCCAGGGGCGCCAACATCGTGGTCGCGACACCCGGCCGCGCCCTCGACCACCTGCGTCGGGAGACCCTCACGCTCGAGTCGCTGCGGCTGCTGATCCTCGACGAAGCCGACGAGATGCTCGACATGGGCTTTGCCGAGGACATCGAGACCATCATGCAGGCCGCGCCTGCCGAGCGGCAGACGGCCCTCTTCTCGGCGACGCTGCCCGCGCGCATCCTCCGCATTGCCGAGCGGCAGCTGACGTCGCCGGCCCGGGTCGTCGTGGCCGCCGAGAAAACGGCCTCGGGCAAGCTGCCGCGGGTCCGCCAGGTGGCCTATGTGGTGCGCCGCGCCGAGAAAGCGGCCGCCCTCGACCGCATCCTCGACATGGAGAATCCTGGCTCGGCCATCGTCTTCTGCCGGACCCGGCTCGAGGTGGATACCCTGGTCGAGACGCTCAATGCCCATGGGTACCGGGCGGAGGCGCTGCACGGGGGCATGCAGCAGCGCCAGCGCGACGCCGTCATGCAACGTGTGCGCGCCGGCGCCACCGATCTGCTGATCGCCACCGACGTGGCGGCACGCGGCCTCGACATCGAACGGGTGTCGCACGTGGTGAACTACGACCTGCCCGCCGACCCCGAATCGTACGTACACCGGATCGGGCGTACCGGCCGAGCCGGCCGCGAGGGCACGGCTATCACGCTCGTCGATCCCCGCGAGCACCGCCTGCTCCGCACCATCGAGCGCCTGACGCGCCAGCGTATCGACGTGGTGCCCGTGCCGACGGTGGCCGACCTGCAGGCGCGCCGGCTGGTGCTCACCGCCGAGACGCTCCGGGCGCACCTGGTGGCGAACGACTTCGACGAGGTGCGCGCCGTCGTCACGAGCCTGGCGGGTGAATTCGATGTAATGGATATCGCCGCGGCGGCCGTCAAGATGGCGCATGCGGCCACGGCTGGTGACGGCGATGCGCGGACCTCGCCGATCGGTGAGGGCGCGGATCCGGCGGGCCGGGATCGCGGGGCGGGCCGCGGACCGTTCGTTCGCGTGTTCATCGGGGCCGGCTCGCGGGGCGGCATCCGGGTCGCGGATCTCGTGGGAGCGATTACGGGAGAGGCCCGCGTGCCGGCCAGCGCGGTCGGTGCGGTACAGATCGCCGAGCAGTTCTCGATCGTCGAGGTGCCGGAGGATTTGGCCGAGCAGATCATCAGGGCCGTCCGGGGTACCACGCTGCGCGGCCGCAAGGTGACCGTTCGCCTGGACCGCCACACCTGACCCGCAGGCACGAGCGATCAGCCTGATTGACGGCGCGGGTTGGCGGGCACTGCTGACCGAGGCTGCTGACCGATGCTGCCGGTCGACAGAGTGCGCGACGTCGCGCGCGACCCGCTGCCGCGGTGCCGATCGCCGCGCGATCCGTCGCCGCCGGTTCAGGCGGTCACGGGAACGGCTTGTTCTTCACCGGCTCGCCCGTGCGGAACTCGTGCGACATGCTGTAGAAGCCCGCGGCGGAGAGCGTCACGGTAATCGGGGCGTCGGTGGTGTTCTCCCAGTACCAGCCGTGGATGCCGGAGAACGGTGCCGTGAGCGTCCCGGCATCGTCGAGGCCGGAGCTCTTCACGTACGACTGCGCGTAGCCGCGGGGTGCGCCGTCGGGCTCGGCGTGGAACTCCACGTTCACGAGGCCGGTGGCGGACCACGAGTACAGCAGCGCCTCACCCTTGTCGAGCCGGTACTTGTACTCCATGCCCGCGCCAGGCTCGATGGCGAAGGTGACGGTCTCGTCGTGGAACGGCCGATCCTGCGTGGCGACGATGGCCTGTGCGGCGGCGCCCGTCGTGCTGCCGGCCGAGGCTTCGAGCGCGGCCACCTCCTGTCCGGTCGTGCCCAGGTCGAGCAGGCCGGTCATCCGGCCGGTGCCGAGGGGATCCACGGCGAACTCGGCCGGCAGGATGAACGCGACGAAGATCAGCCCCGCCGCGAGCAGGGCGACGCCTGCGGCCAGGGCCACGCGCTGCCGGTTCTCGGTGTCGGTGCGCTCGATGGACATGGTCCGGCTCCTCTCAGGCCGCCAGGTAGTAGGCGGAGAGCTGGTAGGCGACGAGCAGGAGCCCGCACGCCATCACCACGGCATTGGCGGCGAAGGCATGGCGGAAGAAGCCCGCCCGCGTACGCCACCAGGTGAAGGCGATCAGGATGCCCGCCAGCGCGAGAAACTGTCCGATCTCGACACCCACGTTGAAGCTCAGGATGTTGGCCACCAGCCCGTTCGGTGCCAGCGCGAACTCCTGCAGTTTGGTGGCAAGGCCGAATCCGTGAAAGAAGCCGAACACGAGCACGGCGGCCCGCGTGTCGGGCTGCATGCCGAAGAACCGCCGGAAGCCGTCCATGTTGTCGAACGCCTTGTAGACCACCGAAAAGCCGATGACGGCGTCGATCAGATAGGCGTTGGCATGCACGCCGCCGAGCACGCCGAGCAGGAGCGTGGCGCTGTGACCCACCGTGAAGAGGCTGACGTACAGCAGCACGTCCTTGAGCCGGTACAGGAAGAAGATCACGCCGACCAGGAACAGCAGGTGGTCGTAGCCGGTGACCATGTGCTTCGCGCCGAGGTAGAGCAGGGGGCCGATGGCACGTCCCTCCAGTCCCTGGAGGTACACGGCGTCCTTGCCCGAGACCCCGTGCGCCTCGAGTGCCGCGGGGAGGAGCAGCAGGATGGCGCCGGCGAGTACCGCCGCAACGCACCCTCGCGTGAGAGGGGTGCTAGTCTCGTCGATATCGGGCATGGCAGCTGTCGCAGGTCTCGTTCACCGTGGAACCGGCCGTCAGGATGCCCTCGGTATCCTGGGCCTCGGCGGCGCGGAGCGCCTCCTGTCCGGCATCCATGAACGCCTTCGTCATCGTCACCCAGTCGCCTTGATCCACGGCCCGGCCGCTCATGAGCAGGAGATTGCCGGATTCGATGAGCGCGGCTGCGCTGTCGGCGAGCGCGGCCCAGTCCTCGTCGGTTTCGGGTGCGACTTCGGTGATGCCGTCCGCGTCGATCGTGGTGCTGACGGCTTCGTAGACGGCCGTGGCGGCGGGCCCCGTGATGGCGTTCATGATCTGGCGCACGGTGGCCACCGGGGTGACCGTCGCGGCGATGGGCGCTGGCGGTGCCGCCTCGCGGGCCGCGCGCGCCCCGGCCACGATGAAGCCGATGCCGAATACGAACAGGGCGACGCCGACGAGGAACAGCCCGTGGATGGTCCGCATGGAAGCCGCCTCCGTGATTGGCACTATACAGGGGCGGACGCGACTATGACCAGCGCCTGCGGCGGCCTCGTCGTGCACGCTGCCGCCGCCGACGGTTCCACCACAGGGTGGTGCCGCTGAGGCCCAGCACCGCAGGGGCAAGGCCGACGAGCGCCCAGATGGCCTTGGTGGCCTCGTTGCACGCGCCGGGGCCGCACCCCGGAATGCCGCGTCCTCCAAGCCGCCCGAAGTGCAGAAAGGCCAGCCAGTACTGCACCTGATCCACCAGTCGCGCGCCAGGGTGCGTGGCGTCGTACGGCTCCAGCCAGTCGAGCGCCGCGGCCCAGGTGTCCGGAAACGCCAGGTACGTGCCGGTCAGGCCCCACATGGCGATGAAGACGAGTGCCCAGACGCCAAGCGCGCTGTGAAGCCGCCAGGTGATCCCCTTCCAGTTGGTCGCCAGGGTGGGGCGGAGGCTGCGACGCCACGCAGCGCGCCCCGGCCACCACACCACGGCGCCGCTCGCGGCGAGCACCAGCCACAGCAGCGCGCCCAGGCCGTTGACCGTCCGGCCGGTGTCGCCGGCCAGCAGGTTGTCGTGGAGATCGATGAGCCACGTGGTGGCACGGTATCCCAGCGGTACCGGGTCTCCCAGGTCTGCCGCAGTGGCCGGGTGAAAGACCCGGCGCAGTTCCCGCCCGTCGCGGACCAGCGTGACCTCCACGCCGTGCCCGGCGCTGGCACCCGGGCGTGCCTCGCGGACGGTGTAGCCGGGATAGGCCGTACGCGCGGCCTGTTCGATCGCGGGGAGGGGCAGCGGGATGCCGGTGTCGCGCACGATCACCGGACGCGGTTCGAACGCCTGGTACAGCTCGTTCCGGTACACGAGCACGCTGCCCGACAGCGAGAGCAGCACGACGTACAGGGTGGCCGCGACCCCGGTCCAGGCGTGCACCTGGAAGAGCCATCGGCGGGCGCGCAGGGATTGCGGCTGGATGAGCCAACGCGTCCACCAGGGACGCAGGGCGTGGGCGCCGGGCGTATGCACGTCAGGTCCTGAGGTGATGGTGCGCCCACACGAGCCGCTGCACGGCGGTGACGAGCACCAGCAGCGCCATCAGGCGGAAGAGACCGAGGCGGAACGCCGGGAGCAGGAAGAAAAGGCTGTACAGCACGACCGTCTCAGTGCCCGCCACCAGACCGGGCGGCATCGTGACCGTGGTGTCCTCGCCGCGGGCACGGGCGCCCTCCCGCCGCTGTTCGAGGATCGCGGCGAGATACATCCAGGACGCGGCGTTGCCGTAGAAGGATGCGAGCAGCAACAGACCCGCGACGGCCAGGTCGAAGGATCCGGACGCGACGACCATGGCGATGGGGATGGCTGCGTAGACGCCGTGGTCCAGCACGATGTCGAGATAGCCGCCGAACACGCTCTCCCGTCCGTGCACGCGCGCCTGCGTGCCATCGAGGCCGTCGAGGAACCGATTGGCGACCCATAGCCCGAGACCCAGGCCGTCGCGGTGCACGAGCAACGCACCGGCGCAGGCGAGGCCCGTGACGAACGCGAGCAGCGTGATCGCGTCCGGCGCAATCCACGGGCCGAGGGCTCGCGCGAGGGGCGCAAGGAGCCGGTCCTTGAGCGTGCGCAGGTACTGATCGAACACGTCAGGATGCCTCCGCGGACGAGCCGTCCATCACGTGGATCGCTGAGGGATGCACCTCGAGTGCCACCGGTATGCCGGCGCGTCGCTCGACCAGCCCGTCGGGTGCTGCGAGCACCTCGTGTACCTCCGTCTGTCCTCGCGAAGGCTTCTCCGGTGCGTCTTCCGCATGACCGTCCAGTCGGACCCTGAGGCTGGTGCCGGCCACCCGCTCCACCACGCCGACGAGCGTACCGAAGAGGATGCCGGCGCGTGTGCCGGGCGCGGCCACGGCGCCCGGTCGTGCCCGCAGGTCGCCGGGCCTGACGCTGACCGTGACGGGGCCTGGTGGGCCCGGGTGCGCCACGCGTCCGAGCGGAGACGTGACGATGCCGGCCGCGTCGCGCGTGCCCGGCAGGAGGTTGGGCAGTCCCAGGAAGCGCGCGACGGCCAGTGAGGCGGGCGTGGCGAGCAGGGCCGTGGCCGCTCCGGTCTGCGCCACGCGTCCGTCGAGCAGCACCGCGAGCCGGTCGGCGATACCCGCGGCTTCGTCCACGTCGTGGGTCACGAGCACGACCGCCGGCCCGCCGTCGGCGCCGAGCAGCCGAACCACCGCATCGCGCACCTCGGCCCGCAACTCGGGGTCGAGCGCCGAGAAGGGTTCATCCAGCAGCAGCACCGCGGGTTGTGCGGCCAGTGCGCGGGCCAGTGCCACCCGGTGGCGCTGCCCCCCGCTGAGCGCCGTCGGTGCGCGGTTGCCGAAGGGGGTGAGCTGGACGCGGGCCAGCAGGTCGCGTGCGCGCCGCCGGGCCTCGTCCCGCGCGATGCCGCGAATCTCCAGCGGGAAGGCCACGTTGTCGAGCACGCTCAGGTGGGGGAAGAGCGACGGCGTCTGGTGCATGTAGACGATGCCCCGTCGCTCCGGCGGCAGCGCCGTCACGTCGGTGCCGTCCACGGCGACCGATCCTGCCCGGAGTCCTCCCAGCCCGGCGAGGGCCCGCAGGAGCGAGGTCTTGCCCGCGCCCGACGGCCCGAGCAGCGCCACGCGCTCGCCACGGCCGACGTCGAGCGTGATATCCGCGAGGCCGGGGCGTGTACCGAAAGCCACGGCGGCCGCCCGCACATGCAGGCCCGACCCGGTGGTCGTGCTCACACCTGGGCTCCCGTGCGCCGGGCCCCGCCGCGCAGGAGGCCGATGGCCAGCATGGGCGGGGCGCTCAGCACGAGCGCCGCCAGGGCGCCGAGCTGATCGTTGCCGGCCTGCACGAAGGAGAGGAGTTCCACGGGCAGGGTGCGCACCAGGCCGCCGCCGATGAGCAACGTGATGGCGAGCTGGCCCCAGGACACCAGCGCTCCCAGCACCACGGCCTCGGCCACCCGGCCCCGCAGCAGGGGCACCGTGACGCGCGTCAGCACCTGCCACCGCGAGGCCCCCAGCGTGCGGGCCTCGTCGTCGAGCCCGAAATCGAACGTCGTGAAGACACCGACTGCGAACAGGGTGAGATAGCCGGTGGCGGGCACCAGGTGCGCGAGGAAGACGCCACCCGTCGTTCCGCCGAGGCCGAGGCCGAGCAGGGCCACCTGCAGCCCGACGCCCAGTGCGATCGGCGGGGCGATCACGGCAAAGAGCGCCAGCGCCAGGGTGGCGCGCTGCAGGGCGGGGTTCGCGCGCGCAATCGTGCGTGCGATGAAGAAGCCCAAAGCCGCGCCCGCAGGGCCCGTCGCCAGCGCGAGACCGAGGCTCGTCACGAGCGCCGACCAGAGGCGGCTGCCGGTGCCGGCCGCGAGCGCCGGCAGGACGTCGTCGCCGGCCGGCCAGATCTGCGGATAGCGCCAGGCCTGCGCGAGGGCGCGCAGGACGAGCATGGCCACGGGCGTGAACACCCAGACGGCGAGACCGACGAGCAGCAGGCGGGGGCGTCGCGGCATCAGTGCGCGGACGTCCCGCTGCGGCCGCGCCATCGCGCCTGGAGCAGCACGAGCGCCGCCGACAGGCCGAGTGCCAGCAGGCCCAGCACATGCGCCTCGCCGCGACGGCCGAGATCGGGATCCACCGATCGCTCATAGGTGAGCAGGGGCAGCGCGGTGGGGTCGCTCGGGGCGAGCAGCGCGGGCATCTCGTACTGTCCGACCAGGAACGCGAACGCCGCGATCACGGCGGGCGACGTGCCCCGCCACAGCACGGGCCAGGTGACGCGCCAGAACGCCTGCCGGGCCGTGGCGCCGAGCGTGCGGGCCACCTCCTCGAGGGCTTCCGACCGGGTGAGCAGCACGGCGAGCGCGGTGAGGGTCAGGTAGGGCAGTTCCTTCCACGCGAAGGCCAGCACCAGCGACACGCCCGCCGGGTCGTAGACCAGCGCAGGGAAGTCGCCCGGCTGCGCGGCGAGCCCGAATACGCGGGCCACCCGCGACAGCAGACCGCTCTGCCCCAGCATGAAGAGCGCCGCGAGCGCCGCCGCTACGTGCGGCACGGCCATCGGCAGCAGCGCGAGCTGCTGGCCCAGCCGGCTGTCCTGGAGGCGCACGGCCAGCGCGCAGGCGGCGGCCGAGGCCAGCAGCGTGGCGGTGCCGGCGGTGGCCAGTGTCCATCCGAGCCCGCGCCACGTCTGGGCATCCGTCAGCACGCGTGCCACCGGCGCCCAGGTGAAGCCATCGGCCCCCGTACCCGCGAGCCCCACCGCGGCGAGCGCGGAGTACGTGGCGCCCACCGCCACCGGCGAGGCGACGAGCACGCCCGCCAGCAGCGCCGGCACGTCCCGTCGGATCACGGCGTCCCGCTGCGTATGCCCTGCCGCCAGTCGTCGAGCAGGCGCGTGTGGTAGAGGGGGTGCACCTCGGGGCGCGCCCCGGCCGCGAGCGCCTCACGCGGGAGGGCCCCCGCATCGTCCATCGCTTCCTGGAACCGGGCCGGCCACGGGTCGGGCAGCGTGGTGAGGTCGAGGACCGTGCCGTCGCCCCACACATCGCCACGCTGCTTCTCGAGCTGTGCATCCGGCGAGAGCAGGAAGTTGGCGAGCACCATCGCGCCGGCCGCGTTGGGGGCGTTGTAGGGGATGCCCAGGTAGTGGGCGTTGGCAATCGTGCCCTCCTCGAGGAGCAGCGCCCGCGAGTCGGGCGGCAGGATGCCCTGACGGACCTTGGTCACCACCTCGTTCTGGTTGTTCGACATGGTGAAGTCGATTTCGCCGTTGGCGAACAGCCGGTGCATGGCCGCCACGTCCGGCGGGTACGTCTCGCCCCCGCGCCAGAACGAGGGTCGCACGTCGTCGAGCCAGGCGAAGAGACGGTCGCGACCGGCGCGGTAGCGGTCGTCGTTGAAGCCGCCCTGAAACGAGGAGACGCCGCCCGACAGCCCGTACATCAGGGTCTTGAGGAACGTGATGCCGGTGAACTGCTGGTCGTGTGTAAAGCGTCCCGGATGGGCGCGGATCCACTCGGCGAGGGCGTCAATCGTGCGCGGCGGATCCGGTGTGCGGGTCGCATCGTAGATGAGCGCGAACTGGACCGTGCCCCAGGGCGACTCGAAGCCGGATGGATCCTGCTCGAAATCGCGCCCGATGATGGGCGAGTCCATGTCCACCAGGCGGCTGTTGGGCAGGCTCGCCGTCCATGGCCCGGCGAGCAGGCTCTCGCGTCGGAGCTGCGCGTAGGTCTCCCCGTTGATCCACATGAGGCTGGCCGTGCCCGACGCGTTGCCGCGCGCGTCGCGCTCGGTGACGAGCGTGTTGACGAGTTCGGCCCCGAGCCCGTCCACGGCGCGGACCTCGATGCCGTACTCGGCCAGCATCCGCGGGGCCACCCAGCCGTCGATGTAGGCATTGATCGCCGGGTCTCCGCGCCACATCCGCCAGATCACCACCGATCCGCGCGCCCGGTCCACGACGTTCGCCCACGGCTGCAGCGCGAGGGCCGCGGCCGAGATGGCCGGCGGTGGCTGCGGCGTGCGCGCGCAGCCCGCGACGGCCAGCAGCAGACCCAGAGCGCAGACGAGCCGCGTGGCGGACTGTCGGCGCACGCGACGGGGAAGCCTGGGTGGCGGCGGGCTCATCTGCCTCGCCGGCGTGCTGGTGGGGCCGGGCATGCTGTCTCCGCGATGTCGTGACCGCGCCGGAACGGCGTCGGGCACCGCGCCGGACGCCGGGTCAGGATACACGATGGCGATGCGGGCACCACGGTGTAACCTCGCAGGCCGCACGAGCGAATACCATGCTCGTGACGTGCGGGCGATCGGTCCGCCACCTGACACCGAGGGAGTAACCCGATGTTCCGAACCTGGTCCCGGCGTGGCCGGCACAGCCTGCTGGCGCTCACCCTTCTGCTGCTCCTGCCCGTGGCCGCGCGCGCGCAGTCGAGTGCCACGCTCGCCGGCGTGGTGCGTGACGCCACCGGAGGCGCCGTGCCGGGTGCGGTCGTGGTGCTCACGAGCCCCGACGCCGGCCTCACGCGCGAGACCCTCAGCGGTTCCGGTGGAGACTTCGAGATTCCCGGCCTTCTGCCGGCGCGGGCATTCGAACTGGCGGTCTCCGCACCGGGTTTCGCGACCGTGCGGCGTCCGGTGGACGCGCTCACGACGGGGGAGCGTCGCCTGGTGGACGTGCGTCTCTCGCCGGGCGGCGTGACCGAACGGATCGACGTGGCCGGTGATACCCCGCTCACCCGCACCACCTCGCCCGAACTGGGCGGGCACGTGGACCGCGAGCAGATCGAACGCCTCCCGGTGAACGGTCGCGATCTCGTGTCGGTGGCCTACCTGGTGCCGGGCGCCGCGCCGGCGCGCGGCTTCTACAATCTCGCGCCGCGCCTCACCATCAACGGGTCGTCGTCGCTGGCGACCAACTACACCGTGGACGGCTTCGACAACACCGACCTGTTCCTGGGTGGTCCCAAGGTGCCGGTGACGATCGGGTCCACCGACGATCTCAAGGTCCTGGTCAACGCCTACTCACCCGAGTACGGGCGCACCGGCAATGGCGTGTTCTCGGTGACGACCCGCAGCGGCAGCAACCGTGGTTCCGGCAACGTGCTCTACATGGGGCGCCCCGGCGCGGTGCTCGATGCCCCGAACGTCTTTGCCCCGCGTGACGCCGCCGGCGAGGTCATCGACGACAGCTTCCGGCGGCACCAGGTGGCCGGATCCACCGGCGGGGCACTCGTGATGGACCGCGTCTTCTACTTCGGCGACCTGGAGGTGACGCGCGAACGGCAGGACGCCATCCTTACTTCGCCGCTGGCCGCGGGCCTGGCGCCGACCGCCTTCAACAGCCAGACGGGGATGGGCAAGGTGGACGTCCGGTGGACCGACGCGCAGATCTCGACGCTGCGCTATCACGGCTCGGACTACACGCACGACGGCGACGTGGGCTTCATCGGCGGCCTGACGCTGCCCTCGGCGGGCCTGCAGGTGAACTACCGCAACCAGTTCGTGGCCTACACCCACCGGTCGGCGTCGAGCAGCGGCGTGAACGAAGCCGGCCTGCAGGTGGGACGGCTCCGTGCGGACTGGCGCTCGCTGGACGGCGGACCCCGGGTGGTCGTCACCGACCGCGGTGCGACGCTGGCCACGATCGGGGCCGTGAGCGACAACTTCGCCTGGAGCGAGACGGATCTGCAGGTGCGCGACGTGTACACCCGCCTGCTGGGGCGGCACACCGTCAAGGCCGGCGGCGATCTGCTGCGCGGCGCGTTCGACATCGTGTCGGGCCCTGGCGCGCGAGGTGCGTATGTCGTCGATCTGGAGGGGCGGCCCGTCTCGCCCGCCGGCACGTTCCTCACGCTCGACGACCTGCCTCGTGACGTGGCCGTGCTGTCCTACTCGCAGAGCTTCGTGAATCCCGTCGTACGTCGTCCGCAGACGTTCGTCTCGGCCTTCGTGGAGGACGTGTACCGCGCCACGGGCAACGTCACCCTGACGATGGGGGCACGGTGGGACTACGACTCCGTCACCAACACGCCGGTGGGCGACGGCGATCTCAACAACCTCGCGCCCCGCCTCGGCGTGAGCATCACGCCTGGCGGCAGCACCCGGCACCAGCTGCGCGGCGGATACGGGATCTTCTACGAGCGCATTCCGTTTGCCGTGTTCTCCGACACCGTATTCAACAACCCCGACGGGGGCGCCGTCTCGGTGACGTTCGCGCCGGGAACGCCCTTTGCGCCGCCCGTGTTCCCTTCCACCCTGCCGCGGGACGCCTTCGCCGCCTTGCCCGTGTCGGAGCTGCCGCCGCGCAACGTGCAGGTGTTCGACCCCGAACTGCGGAGTCCATGGACCGAGCAGGTCTCGGGAGGATACGTCTTCACCCCCTCGACCGCGCTGGCCGTCGCGGTGGACTACGTGCACAGCCGGGGCCGCAACCTCATTCGACGGATCGACACGAACGCGCCCGCGTCGATTCCCGCCGGGACGACCCGCTCGGTGGCGGAGGCGGATGCCTCGCGGCCCGTCGTGCCGGTGGCCGGCGGCTTCCGCCTGATCGAACAGGACGAGTCCACGGGGCACAGCACGTTCGACGGGCTCTATCTCAACGTCCGGACGCGGGTCCGCGAGGGTGTGGCCGTGGACGTGGCCTACACGCTCTCGCGGATCGAGAACGACACCGACGACATCAATTTCCGTCCGGTGGACGCACGTCAGCCGGATCGCGAGCTCGGACCGAGCCTCAACGACCGGCGGCACGTGCTCGCCGTCAACGGCCTCCTGCGCATCGGCGGCCTGGTCGACCTCGCCCCCGTCCTCTTCCTGTCGAGCGGACAGCCGCTCAACGTGACCACGGGCCGCGACGACAACGGCGACACGATCTTCAACGATCGGCCGGTGGGCTTCGCGCGCAACAGCGGCCGGACGGCCGGATTCGCGCAGTTCGATCTGGGCCTGCTGCGCGAGCTCGGCGTGGGCGGCGCACGCCTGCAGCTGCGGGCCGACATCTTCAACGTGTTCAACCGGGCGAACTATTCGGGGTTCTTCAACTACGGTGCGAGCGGTGTGCGCCCGGATGAGGCTGGCACGCTGGCGTTTCAGCCAACCGTCGCGGGACCGGCGCGGCAGTTCCAGTTCTCGGCGGGCCTGCGGTTCTGACAGGCGCCGGGCAGGTGGTGGGTGGAGACCGCTTGTCACGCAGCGATCACGGGAGAGGGGGGCGCATGAGACGGACACGACACGGCGTGTGGGTAGTGGCTCTGCTGATGACCGCGGCGTGCGGTCGTGACCCAGGTCTCGACGTCCGGCCCGTGGCCAACCCGCTCGGGGGCACGGCGCCGGCTGCGGAGACCGCCATCATCCCGCTCGACGAGGTGAGCCGCAGCCAGGCGGGCGCCGTGGCCCAGCGCGTCGCCAATACCGAGATCGTCGTGACCTACAGCCGGCCGGTCGCGCGGGGGCGTGAACTGTTCGGGACGCTCGTGCCCTGGGACGTCGTCTGGAATCCCGGTGCCGACCAGGCGACGGCCGTGTCCTTCAGTCGTGACGTGCGGGTGAACGGCGAGGCGTTGGCTGCCGGCACGTACAGCCTCTGGGTGATTCCCCGCGCCGATCGCTGGACCGTCATCTTCAGCCGGGCGGCCGAGGTCTATCACGAGCCGTATCCAGGCGAGGCCCAGGACGCGCTGCGGCTCGAGGTCGAGCCGACGTCCGGGTCGCACATGGAGGTGCTGGCCTTCGACTTCCCGGAAGTCGAGGGGAAGGAGGCCGTGCTGCGCCTGCACTGGGGATCGGTGATGGTGCCGCTCACCATCACCGTGCCGTAGCAGCCATCCCGCCCGTGTGCACGCTCGCCGGCGGCGCGCAGGCCGCACCCAGGTCTGGGCGCGTTACCGTGCCTGCTGCGGGGCGTCTGCGCTCGGCGTCGGCGCCGGACCCGAATCGGTCGTCCATCCGCAACCCGCGAAGCCCCGGCTCACGCAGGTCCCGGCGAGCGCCTGGGCCTCCGTGCGGTCGGCGAGCGAGAGGCGCTGCGCCACGGTCTCGAGATCGGCCGCCAGTGCGTCGCGGCCTTCAGGGGCCGCCTGCGCCAGCGCGACGCTCAGCCACAGATAGGCGAGCCGGTCGCTGTGCGGCACGCCCTCGCCGCGGGCGTACATGACGCCGAGGTTGTACTGCGACTGCGCAACACCCTGCTCCGCGGCCTGCTCGAACCAGTGCGCGGCCTGCGCGTCATCGCGCGGCACGCCCGCGCCAGTGGCATAGAGGAATCCCAGGTTGGTCTGCGCTCCCGCGTGGCCTTGCGCCGCCGCCCGCGCGTACCACCGTGCGGCTTCGGTATCGTCCCGGCGTACGCCGTTGCCCGAGCGGTACATCAGGGCCAGGTTGTACTGCGCCGGCGCATACCCCTGGTCGGCCGCCCGCCGGTACCAGCGTACGGCTTCGACGTCGTTCTCGGGCAGCCCGCGCCCATGGTCGTACATCGCGGCGAAGTTGTTCTGGGCCCCCGGGTGTCCCTGCACGGCGGCCAGCCGGAACCAGCGCGCCGCTTCCGCATCACTCTGCGGAACGCCCTCTCCCTGGAGGTACAGGAAGGCCAGGTTGTTCTGCGCCACGGCGTGTCCGTGCCCCGCCGCACGGAGGTACCAGCGGGCGGCCTCCCGATCGTCGCGGAGGACGCCCTGTCCGCTCCGGTGCAGGATGCCGAGGTTGGTCTGTGCTCCCGTGTCGCCCCGGTCGGCCGCGATCCGGAACCAGTGCGCGGCCTCGGCGGGATCAGCGGGACCGACCGTGCCGGCCACCAGCGCCAGCCCGAGCGCCACTTGCGCAGCGAGATCGCCGGCCTCGGCTGCGGTCCGCATCGCCGCGTACGGATCGGCCTGTTGTGCAGGTGCGGGACTCGCCAGGGCGAGCAGCGCGGTCAGGGCGAGAGTGGTTCGGCGCATCACGGCAACCTCCTGCGGACGATGGAGCCGCGGGATGTGGGTGCGGTCACCCCGCGCAGAGTGCGCGCAGTGTAAGCCAATAGTCGGCAGGCCGAGGCCTCGGCAGCACGATTCTTCCCGGAATCCTCGAAATCGACACAATTGTCCATCTCTCACGCGCGGCGCCGTCTGGGTGCGCGTGGGGTGCGTGGGCGTGATCGGTGACGGGGAGCTCGACGGTGGGGCAGGTGCGGAACGCGGCGGGGAGGAGGGACGGTCCGTCTTGACGTGGCGGTTGCCCTCGAGACGGCCGTTGGCGCCACCCACGATGACGGCGGGCGGGTTGTTCCGGTCGCGCACGTGGCCGTTGCCCATGCCGCTGCCCCAGAAGAGCATCGAGTGATCGAGCAGGTTCCCGTCGCCGTCCGGCGTGGCTTTCAGCGTGTCGATGAACTCGGCGAACTTCGAGATGTGATACATCCCGATCTTCGCGTACCGCTCCATCTCCTCCGGGTCGTTGCCGTGAGGCGAGATGCTGTGGTGCGCATCCGGCACGCCGATATGGGCGTAGTCACGGCTGCTGGCTTCACTCTCTTCCCGGAGCCGGCCGGAGGCCGACCCGGTCCATCTTCCGGGAGCCGATGGAGAGACGCGTGTGAAGAGGTCCTGAGAGGCGAGTCGAGGACGAGAGGCATGAGGAGAATCGTGATGCGCAACCTGACCGCACCGCTCGCCGCCGTCGCGCTGACGGCGGCGGTGTGCATGACCCCGACGCCGGCCCTCGCGCAGGGCTGCGGCGACCAGGGCGTGGCCCTGCAGGTGCTCGGCTCGGGCGGGCCGATGCCCTCGGCCCGCGCCTCCACCGGCTACCTGCTCTGGCGAGGGGGGCGGGCCGTGGCGCTGTTCGATGCCGGGGGGGGCGTGTTCCTCCGGTTCGGCCAGAGCGGCGGCCGGGTAGAGGACCTTCGCCTGCTCGCGATCTCCCACCTGCATCCGGATCACACGTCGGACGTTCCGGCACTGCTGTGGCAGACCACGTTCCGCACCGAGCCCTTGCCGCTGATCGGTCCATCGGGCGCGCCGCTGTACCCGCCGGTGGACGTCTTCGTCGATCGGCTGCTGGGCAACGCGGCTGGTGCCTGGCCCATGCTGTCGGGCGCGAGCGCACCCGTGCAACCACGGGTCGTGGCCACCGTGGCAGGTGAACCCGGCGTGGTGTTCGACACCGACGGCCTCCGGGTGCTGGCCACGGGGGTGCCTCATGGCACCGCGCCGACCCTGGCGTTCCGAATCGAGGTGGACGACCGGGTCATCGTGCTTGGCGGCGATCAGACGTTGAGCGATCCGGCGTTCGTGGGTTTCGCGCGCAACGCCGATCTCCTGGTCCTGCACCTGGCGCTGTCACCGGCCGCGGCCCCTCCATCACCGCTCATCGCGCTGCACGCCACACCCGAGGCGGTGGGGAAGGCGGCCGAGGCATCGGGCGCGCGAGGGCTCGTGCTGAGCCACGTGGTGGAACCGAGGGCGGGGGATCCGGCCGGGGCGGTGTTCTCGTCCGCCGATCGCGAGACCCTCGTGGCGAGCGCACAGGCCGTGCGACGCAGCTACCTGGGACAGATCACGGTCGCCGAAGACCTGCAGTGCATCGTCCTGCAGTAGCCCTCACCGCGACGCGCGCCGTCCCGCACGCGCCGAAGACGCTGTACGCGCCGAGGGCCAGGATTGCTCCCGGCCCCCGTGTCACGATCGCGAACGCGGTACGACGATCTACCAGCGTGCTTCGCCGCGCTGACGCCCGCCGCCGCGCGAGTACCCGCCGCCACCGCCGCCACCGCTGCGGCGCTCCTGCGGCTTGGCCTCGTTGACGGTCAGACGCCGACCGTCGAACTCCTGCTGATCCAGCGACGAGCAGGCCTCGCGGGCCTGTGCCTCGTCGGGCATTTCCACGAAGCCGAAGCCGCGCGAGCGGCCCGTCATCTGGTCGCGAATCAGGTGAACGGATTCGACGGGGCCGATGGTCGAGAAGATTTCTTCGACCCGGGCCTCGTCGGCATTGAACGAGAGGTTGCCAACATAGAGTCTCATTGCACGGTCCTTCTGAAGGGTTGGAGGCAGCTGGCTTGGGAACTTCTGGAGCGTGCAACGGAAGGCTGACGCAGGCAGAACAAACTAGGCAGGATCCAACGTGACGCTCGAACTATACCATGCCGGCCCGAACAGCCCGATGGCAGCGGGGCCGTCGCGGGCGCGGCTGGTCGTGGTGTCGGGCGTGTGCCGACCTTAGGTCGTCGGCGTGCCGTCCTGAATCGCGTCGCCAAGCCCGGCCGCCGAGAGCTCGTCGCTTGTGGCGGTACCCGCGACGCCAGGTGCCCCCTCACGAGCCACGAGTCCATCACGGACTTCGCGCTGGGCGGTCATCGTCGCCTTCTGGCCGATGGAGGGCACACGGGCGACCGAACCCGCCATCAACTGGTGTGCGCGCAGTGAGGCGACGACCACGAACTCGTAGGCGCCCATCTGGGGTGGTCTGATCAGCATGCGTTCTCCCGGGAGGGGCATGCGCACGCGCGCACGCCAAGTGACAGCATCGCTGCCGCGTGCGGGTGTCGAGGCCCGGTCATCGGTACCTCGAGTCGCGCAGGCGGACCGGATTCCAGACTTCCCCGCACGCGCTGCATCGCCAGTAGCTCGCCTCGCTCACGACCTTGCCCGTCGAGGCAATGTCGCTCGACCCGCAGAACGGGCAGTGGCTGTGTGGCGCGTTGGGCGGTGGGTCGTGGGGCAGTGGCAGGTGCACGGATTCCTCTGGACCGGCCATGATGAGGAACCCGCCATATTGCGGGAAGACTCAGAACAGCTCGCTGCACAGTATCACGCCCGGTCGCCCGCCTGCCGCCGGCGGGGCCGGCGCGAGTCCTTCCCGCGTGACGGGCTCGTGGTGGCTGTCGCGGGTGGCCTTGTGTGCGCGACGCAGAGCAGCGGGGCACGGGGCCCTGCCCGTGCGCGGGACGCACGCCCGCCACCCGGCCGGGTTCGAGATGCGCGCCTCCCATGGTGGATTCGGTCGGTGAATGTCCGGGGCGGGCGCGTGGAATTGTTCGCGCCTGGCGTAGTCCGTCTGCTGACGCGCGACAAGCGAGGCGGTCGGGCTGCCTCGGGCATGTCGAAATTCTTGGGGATGAAACCGCTTCCTTGGGAATGGAACCGAACGTGCAGAGTCGTGGCCCGGAAAGGCACCACGCGCGGCTTTTCCGCCGCGGACGTGTCCGCTGACAGCCTACACAACTATGGTGACGTTGCCAGATCGTGCCCCGCGCAGCCTCGCTCTATACTGCGGCGTGCTCAGCAAGCTGCTGGTGATCGACGACGATCACGCAGATTGTCGCTTGGTTGCGGCCGCCTTCGAGCGGGATGGTTGGGCCGTGACCGCGGCGCACGACGCGGCGTCCGGTCTTGCGCAGGCGATATCGATGAGCCCGGACGTCGTGCTCCTCGACCTGAAGCTGCCCGATCGCGACGGCCTCGACCTGCTCGAACAGTTGCTCCGCGACATGCCCGGCGTGCCCGTCATCATGATGACCGCGTGGCGCGACGTGAAGACCGCGGTGCGCGCCCTGCAGCTGGGTGCGTTCGATTACCTGAGCAAACCCGTAGATATGGACGAGCTCGTCGTGGTGGTACGGCGCGCCCACCGCAACCGCACCCTCCAGTCGGAAGTGGACGAGCTGCGCAGCCGGCTGGCGCGCGACGAAGCCGAATCGCTGATGGCGCAGATGGGACCCAGCCCGCAGACCACCGAAGTGCTGGCGCAGGTGGGCCTGGTCGCTGCGTCCGACTTCTGCGTCCTCATTCAGGGTGAAACGGGCGCCGGCAAGGAACTGGTCGCCGAGGGCATCCACCGGCAGAGCCACAGGCGCGCGCGTCCGTTCGTGGCGCTCGACTGCGGCGCCATCCCGGAGGCGCTGCTCGAGTCGGAACTGTTCGGGCACGAGCGGGGCGCGTTCACCGGGGCAGACCGGCGCCAGGGCGGACAGTTCCTGCAGGCCGACGGTGGCACGTGCTTCCTCGACGAGGTGGGGAATCTCCCCCTGAGCCTCCAGGCGAAGCTGCTTCGTGTGCTCGAGTCGAAGCAGGTGCGGCCCCTGGGCGCGCAGCGGTCGCTCCCGATCGACGTCCGGTTCCTCGCGGCGACCAACCACGATCTGCCGGCCCGCGTGCGGGAGGGGTTGTTTCGCGCGGACCTCTACTTCCGCCTCGCGCAATACACCGTCACGCTGCCGCCCCTGCGCAAGCGCAAGGCCGACATTCCCCACCTGGCCATCCGGTTCCTGCAGGAGGCCGCCATCGAACTGCGACGCCCGGTCCTGGCGTTCGGGCCAGGTGCACTGGACGGGTTGCTGACCTACTCCTGGCCGGGCAACGTGCGGGAATTGCGGAACGTGGTCCGTCAGGCGGTGCTCGAGAGCCGCGACGATCTCGAGGTGTCGCGCGAGCGGCTCTCGGCTGTACTCAAGCGCCCTGCGGGCTTCGACAGCCCCGGTGATCCAGCCACGCTGGCCACGGGCAGCCAGTCGCTCCGGCAGATCGCGGACGACGCGGCCCGGCGCGCCGAACGGCTCGCGATCTGCGAAGTGCTGCAGTCCACGGGCGGGAACAAGAGCCGGGCGGCCCGGGTGCTGCGGACCGACTACAAGACACTGCACCTCAAGATGCGCCACCTGGGCATCCGGGCGAGCGACTTTCGGGCCTGACGCGTCCCCGCGTCAGTGCGACACATCTACCGTCAGCACTTCGCGCAGCTTTCGCGCGATCACGGCCGGCGTGAACGGCTTCTGGATGAACCGCTCGCCCGGGCCCATCTGGCGGTCCCGGAAGACCGAGTGCTCCGTGTAGCCCGACATGTAGAGCACGCGCGGCCGTCCCCCCGCCTCTCGCAGGCGGGCCACGAGATCGGGCCCGGTGCCGTCCGGCAGCACCACGTCGGTCAACACCAGGTCCACCCGCACGCCCTCGGCGCCGTAGAGGGCGGCGGCCTGGCCGACGCTGCCCGCTGCCAGCACGGTGTATCCGAGTCGCTCGAGGATGCGACGGATCGTGCGCTGCAGCAGTCCGTCGTCCTCGACGAGCAGGACCGTCTCGTGTGCGGACGCGGCCTGTACGGCCGGCTCCGCCGTCGGCATCAGTTGCGGCAGACCGCTTCGGTCCCGCGGCAGGTAGACCTTGAAGACCGTCCCGCGGTGCGGTTCGCTGTAGACCCAGATGTAGCCGCCGCTCTGCTTCACGATGCCGTAGCAGGTCGAGAGGCCGAGACCCGTGCCGCGGCCGCGCTCCTTGGTGGTGAAAAAAGGCTCGAACACGCGGCGTGCGGTCTGCGCATCCATCCCGCAGCCGGTGTCGCTCACCGTCACGAGCACGTAGCGACCAGACACGACGGATGTATGCCTGGCTGCGTAGGCCGTGTCGAGCTCGACGTTCGATGTCTCGATGGCCAGTGTGCCGCCGTCCGGCATCGCGTCGCGGGCGTTCACGGCGAGGTTCATCAGCACCTGTTCGATCTGGCCGGCGTCCACCCGGACAGGCTCCAGCGCCTCCGCCAGGCGCAGCCGGACGTCGATGCGTTCGCCCACGGCCCGGCGGAGCACGCGGTCCACGGAGCGGACGATGTCGTTGAGGTCGAGGGTCCGGAGCTCGAGGACCTGCCGACGGCTGAAGGCCAGGAGCTGTCGTGTCAACGTGGCGGCCCGCCCCGCGGCGTCCACCACGGCGTCGGCGTCGGTCGCGCGCAGGTCGTCACCCGGAAACGAGTCCCGAAGGGTCTGCCCAGCGCCCAGGATGACCGACAACAGATTGTTGAAATCGTGGGCGATCCCGGCGGTGAGTTGCCCGACGGCCTCCATGCGTTGTGACAGCCGCACCTGCTCTTCGAGGCTCTTGCGGGCCGAGATGTCGCTCAGCAGCCCGCCGAGCACGCTGGCGCCGTCCTCCGTACGGCGCGCCGCCCGCACGTGGACCCAGATCCAGTGCCCGTCGCGGTGCTGTACGCGAAACTCGGCGTCCACGAGGGCGCGTCCGGCCACCAGGTCACCGAAGGCCTCCCGGACGCGATCGGCGTCTTCCGCGTGCACCCGCGCCAGCAGCGACCCTCCGGATCCGTGGAGGAGTTCCTCGGGGGACGTGCCCGTGATCGTCGCGATCTGGGAACTCACGAAGGTGACCGTTCCGTCTGGCCTGGCGATCCACACGACGTCGGGCAGGCTCTCGACGAGCGCGCGGTAGCGGTGTTCGCTGCCGGCCAGGTCTCGCTGGGCCTGGGCGACCTCGGTGAGGTCACGGCCGATGCCGAGCACCACCTCCTCGTTGGCCGTGGAAATGCGGGTGGCCGAGAAGTCCATCACCATGGTGGTGCCGTCGGCCCGGACGAGGGAGACCGGTCCCGTGCTCGGCATCGTCCCCGACGTGACGACGCTCTCGAACAGGGCGAGATAGCCCTCGGCCAGACTCGCCGGGAAGAAGTCCTGCATGTGCCGGCCCACCAGGCTCGTGCGCGGCGCGCCCAGCAGCGCCTCCCACCGCCGGTTCATTTCGAGGACGATGCCCGACAGTGACAGCACCACGATGCCGTCGGTCGCGCTCTCGAGGAGGCCCCGGTAATACTGCTCGCTGCGTCGCGAGCGCGCCAGCAGCTGCGCCAGCTGCGCGGCGAGCCGCCTGACGTAGGGCTCCGGCTGCCAGGCCCCGGTTCCGCTCATCGCCGCGCGCGGATCCTCGACCAGCGCGCCCAGGACACGCAGCTCCTCCTCCCAGTCGGGCGATCGCTCGAGGAGCGTCGAGGCGCCCGCCGCGAGGGCCATCTTGTGTGCGTCGTCCCCATCGACGTGCGCGCTCACCAGGAGGATCGGCACCTCCGCGAGTCCAGGCTCCGCGCGAAAGACGCCGCACAGGGCGAAACCGTCGAGCTCCTGCATCATGACGTCGCACACGATGGCGTCCGGCATGTGCGCCCGGGCCTTGTCGAGGGCCTCGGCGGGCCCGCTTGCAGTGGTGACGTCGTAGCCGGCCGCCGCGAAGCGCGCGCGCGCCAGCCGCAGCATCACCGCGTTGTCATCCACCACGAGCACGTGGCGGGCTGGCGCGGCAAGGGACCCTTCCGGACGCGTGATGGCGTCGCTCATCGGACAGGTGCGCGCCGCGCACCGAGCTGGCCGGCCAGCACGGTGATGAGCCCGTGGGGGTCTTCGGACGTGGGCAGTGCCGCATCGCATCCGCCCTCGGTGGCGAGGGCGACCACGGCCGGATCCGCCAGGTCCGTGAGGGCCACGACCGGCACGTGCGCAGGGAGGCAGGCGCGGAGGCGCGCCACCAGGAGCAGGCCGTTCATGCGCGGCAGGACCAGATTGGTCACGACGGCCTCCGGCAGGCGCGCCCCGTGCCCCATGTCGTCGAGATGCGCCAGTGCGTCCTCGGCGTTCCCGGCGAGGGCGACCTCGGCGCCTTCGGCGGCCAGCGCGGCAGCCAGCGTCGTGGCTGCGGCCTGGTCGGGCTCGACGAGCAGCACCAGGCGCCCGTGGAGCGGGCCTCTCTGCAGGTCCGCCTCCCGTGGAGCGCCACGGAGCGCTGGCGCGCGGGCCGCCGGGCTGCGCGACGAATCGTGGGATGTCATGCGGCGGCGCGTTGCGAGATCTGCGCCAGCTCGTCCCAGCCAGGGATCGGCTGCATCTGGACGACCCCGCACGTGAAACGGGAGGCGCGCGCCATGACTCTGGCGTGGTGACCATGGTGGCCACGACAGGAGCGTGAACGCGGGAACCAACCGGGACCGGGAATCAGGACCCGGAATCAGGACGGGCCAGGTGGGCGGCCACGATGCGCGGCAGGAGATCGATGTCGATCGGCTTGGTCAGGTACCCGTCGCAGCCGGCGAGCCTGGCCCTGGCTTCGTCGCCCTTCATCGCGTAGGCCGTGAGCGCCACGACGGGAATGTGGCGCCAGTGTGGTTCGTCCTTGAGCCGGCGCGTGAGTTCGAGGCCGTCCATCCCGGGCAGCTGGAGATCCATCAGGATGAGGCGTGGGCTGAAGGTCCGCAGCACGACGAGCGCAGACTCGCCGTCCTCAGCCGTCCGTACCGCGTAGCCGGCCATGGTCAACACCACCCGGGTCAGCTTCAGGTTCTGCGGGTTGTCATCGACGACGAGGATGGACTCGCCCGCCATGTCAGACACGCGGACCGGCGTCTGGTGCGGTGACGGTCGTCGGGCTGCCGGTGGCATGGCGCGGGAGCACGGCCGAGAAGACGCTGCCCGCGCCGGGCGTGCTGCGCACCCCCACGTGTCCGCCCTGGGCTTCGGCGATCCGGCGCGTCAGCGCCAGGCCGAGGCCCGTACCCTGGTACCGCTTCGCGGCGCCATCGTCGAGTTGCTGAAAGTCCTGGAAGAGCCGGCCGAGATCGGCGGCGGCGATGCCGACGCCCGTGTCCTCGACCTCGATCCGGAAGGCCTCGTCGCCCTCGGCGGTCACGTGCAGGGTAATGGTGCCACCCTCCGGCGTGAACTTGATCGCGTTCGAGAGGTAGTTGTAGAGCACCTGCTTGAGCCGTGCCGCGTCGGTGAAGACATGGCGCACCGCACCATCGACGTGCGTCTCGAGTTTCAGCCGTTTCGAGGCGGCCAGACCCCGCAGGATATCGCGCACGCCGCTCACGAGATCCTCGAGGTCCACGCCTTCGGGCCTGAACTCCATCGTGCCCGACTCCACCTTGGCCAGGTCGAGGACATCGTTGATCAGCTGCAGGAGGTGGCGTGCGCTGCCGAGGATGTCGCCCAGGTATTCACGATGGTCCTCGGCCAGCGGCCCCACGCGACCCTTGTGCATCAGGTCGGCGAACCCGATGATGGCGTTGAGCGGCGTGCGCAGCTCGTGGGACATGTTGGCGAGGAACTGGTCCTTGAACCGGTAGGCCTCGAGCATCCGCCGTTCCAGGACCTTGCGGTCGGTCATGTCACGGATGGCGCTGAATACCAGCACGCCATCGGCCGTCTGCAGCGTTCCGAGACTGACCTCGACGGGGAACTCCGACCCGTCCTTCCTGACCCCCGCCAGTTCCAGCCCCGAGCCCATGGCCCGCACGCGCGGCGCCCCGAGGAAGGCGGCACGGTGCGCCGGGTGCCGGCCGCGCAGCCGCGCGGGAATCAGGACCTCGACGGGCCGTCCGAGCAGTTCGCGGCGGTCGTAGCCGAACAGCGCCTCCGTCTGCGCGTTGACGATGACGATGCGCCCACCGCGATCGACGATGACGACCGCGTCTGGGGCGGCCTCGATCGCGCTCCTGAACTTCTCCTCGCTCGCCCGCAGGTCCTGCAGGCGACGGAGGCTGGTGACGTCCTTGGTCGCCACGGCGATGAACGGCTGGCCGTCGTCGCCATCCACCCGCCGGAGCGAGACATCCACCTGCAGCCGGGATCCGTCCCGCCGGCGACGCTCGGCGTCGACCAGCGCGAACCCCTCGTCCCGCGCGGTGTGCAGCGCGTGCGCGTGCTCGTCGCGACCTTCGTCGGGCACGATCAGGTCCGCGAGTGGCTGCCCGAGGGCGTCGGCAGCCGCGTAGCCGAACATCGCCTCGGCACCACGGTTCCAGAACAGGACGCGGCCATCGAGCGACAGGACGAGCAGGGCGTCGGGCGATTCCTCCACGAGCCGGGCCGCGAGCGACCGGGCGTCTGGCAGGCTGGCAGCATCGGTCATGGGACGTCTCGCGGGGCATGCATCGCGACGCACGTCGGCCCGGCCCCGTGCGGACCAGCCGATTATGGGTGGAGATCCCCCCGCCACGCGAGAGGCCGGCAGCCAGCCGCCACGGAGGGCTCCTAGGCCGCCTCGGACGAGCGGCGTGCGGCATCGGCCGGTGCCCCGGCGATGCGCTCGGAGATGCGCGTGATGCTGCCGGACGCTTGCGCGATGTTGCGGCTGATGTTGGCCGTCGCGATCACCTGCTCCTCGACCGCACGGGCGATCGTGCCGGCTCCGTCGTCGAGCCGGGCGATCGTGCGGCTGATGCCGTCGATGAAGCCGGCCACCTGGCCCACCGTCGCCTGCATCATCGCGACGTGCTGGTCGATTTCCTGGGTGGCCTGCGCCGAACTGCGGGAGAGCTCTTTCACCTCGTTGGCCACGACGGCGAAGCCCCGGCCGTGCTCGCCGGCTCGCGCCGCCTCGATGGTGGCGTTGAGCGCCAGCAGGTTCGTCTGGTGGGCGATGGTGGTGATGAGCGAGATGATGCGCTCGATCCGGCGGGCCGCGTCGTGCAGCGCAGACACCGCCCCCGTGGCCTCGGCGGCCTGGCCGACGGCCTCGTTCGCCAGGCGCGCCGACTCGCCCGTCTGGGCAGAGATGGCCGTGCTGGTGGAGCTGAGTTCCTCGCACGCCGCCGCAATCATGCTGACGTTGGTGGACGTCTCGCCCGCGAGCTGGCCGGTGCAGGCGAGCTGCTCGGCGCTCTGCTGCATCTTGAGGCCCGCCCGGTTGATGACGCCGGCGCTCGTCCGGTAGGCGCCCAGGAGCCCCCGTTGCAGGATCGGGCGAGAGAACCGGTCGTGGGCGCACGCGTCCATGGCGGCCGAGGCCTCCCGGACGAACGAGTCCGAGGTGTCGAGCACCTGGTTGATGGCCCGGCAGACCCTCGTCATGGCCGCGTCCTCGGGCATCCCGACGATGCGGGCCTCGAGATCGCCGGCTGCCGCCCGCTCGCACACCTCGGCCACCTGGTCGAGTGTGACGGCCGGGACGGGCCGGGTCGTCCGGCGCGGCGGCGCGGTGTTCCCATCGGCGCCGCCGTCGGCGGCCACCTCGGCGCGTGCGACGGCGGGTCCGGCTGGCAGGACGGGCGTGTCGGACGGGCCGTGTGCGTCGGAGGTGTCGGGTGTCATGTGAGAGTCAGGCGGCCGCCGCGGCGAGCCGGGTGTGCCGGGACAGGCCGAAGACGAACTCGTCGTAGCCCGCGCCCGCGGCACGCAGTTGCTGGTGGAGCAGGGCGGTCGAGGCGTCAATGGCGGCCTGCCGGTTCGTATGCCGACGCTCTTCGGCGAGCAGGCTGGCGTAGAGCGTTCGGACGGCGGCCAGGGCATCAGGATGCGGCACGCGACGGTTCGAGTGATAGCCGACGTGCTGGCCCTGCAGGTCGAAGCTGGGCGTGACGTGGGCGAACACCCAGTAGTGGTCACCGCTCCTGGTCAGGTTCACCACGTACGCGAAGATCTCCCGGCGGGCCTTGATGGTGTCCCAGAGCAGCTGGAACACGGCGCGCGGCATGTCCGGGTGACGGAGGATGCTGTGTGGCTGGCCGATGAGTTCGGCCTCGGTGTAGCCGGAGACGCGGATGAAGACGTCATTGGCGTAGCGGATGATGCCGTGGAGGTCGGTCTTGCTGACGATGATCTCGTCGTCGCCGAACGACACTTCCCGGCCAGTGGGAACGATGTCCAGTCGATGCATGGTGCCACGCAGCCCGGGGGCTGATCCTCCGCCTGGACTATCGGCACGAGCATTCCCTGTCTTGATACGGGTGCCGGGACCATACCCGACGCGCGACCGGACCGCGACAGCACCGGCGCGCGCTGCCGGGGCCGGGCCCGCCGCGACGGCGTGGTACTATCCTCCGATCTGCATGGACGTGCTCACCGCGACCGTTCCCGTCAGGCCCGTCGGGCCCGCGTCCGCCCCCGCGCTCGTGAGCATCGTGCTCCCCGTGTTCAACGAGGCACGCACGCTGCCCGAACTGATGCGCCGCCTGGACGCCGTCGGCGCCACGCTCGATCGCTACCGGTTCGAGTTCGTCCTGGTGGACGACGGGAGCGCGGATCGGTCCGTCGAGGTCTGCGAGGCGCTGGCGGCCGAAGACCCCCGGATCACCGTCGTCTCCCTGAGTCGGAACTACGGACAGACCGCCGCCCTGCAGGTGGGGTTCGAGCACTCGCGGGGCGACATCGTCGTGTCGATGGACGCCGACCTGCAGCATTTTCCCGAGGACATCCCGCGCTTCCTCGAGAAGATCGAGGAGGGCTACGACGTGGTCTGCGGCTGGCGCTCGGATCGGCAGGAGGGGATGGAGCGCCGCTACCCGTCGGCCGCCGCCAACTGGCTCGTGCGGCGTCTCACCGGCCTCACCATCCACGATGTCGGCACGACCTTCCGCGCGTACCGCGGCGACCTGGTGCGGCAGCTGCGCCTGCTCGGCGAGCACCACCGCTTCATCCCCGTGCTGGCCCGCAACCTCGGGGCGCGGCTCACCGAGGTGCACATCCAGAACATCCGGCGCCCCGTGGGGACGTCGAACTACGGCCTGTCGCGCACGTTCAACGTGCTGCTCGACCTGCTGTTCCTCGTGTTCTACATCCGCTATCTCGACCGACCCATCCGCGTGTTCGGACGGCTGGCCTTGCTGAGCCTGGCGGCGGCCGTGGTGATTTCCGCCGTGCTGGGGTTCGTGAGCCTGGCCTACGGCGTCCCGGTGGTGCGCGAACGGAGTGGATGGTTCCTCCTGGCACTCGTGCTGTACCTGAGCGGCCTGCAGTTCCTGACCTTCGGGCTGATCTCCGAACTGGTCATCCGGCTCTACTTCTATCCGGGCCAGGCGAGGCCGTATCTCGTACGGAAGGTGTCGCGCGCGGCCGTTGCCTCCGTGGAGCGGTAAGGGCGAGCGTGTGCGGCATCTTCGGCGTCGCCACCTGGGAGCGGCCCCTCCCTCCCGTCGCGCAGCTGCGGCGCGCGACCAACCTGCTGCGCCACCGCGGGCCTGACGGGGGCGGCAGCTGGCACGAGCGCGGCGCGTTCCTCGGCCACCGCCGCCTGGCGGTCATCGATCCGGCGGGCGGGCTGCAACCGATGGCCGGCGCCGACCGCCGCTTCGTGATCACCTTCAACGGGGAGATCTACAACCATCCCGAGCTGCGGGACGAGCTGCGCGCTGCCGGGGCGTCGTTCCGCACGGCCTCGGATACCGAGGTGCTGCTCGAGGGATACGCGCGATGGGGCACGGACATCGTGGCCCGACTGCGGGGCATGTTCGCCTTTGCCATCTGGGACCGCCGGGCGGAAACGCTCCTGCTGGCCCGCGACCGCTTCGGCGAGAAGCCTCTGCTGGTGGTCGAGGACGACGCGGGCACGGTCGCGTTCGCGTCCGAGATGGGTCCGCTGGCGGCCACCGGGCTGGCGGGACGCGCCGTGGATCCGGAGGCGCTCGGCGCCTATCTGTGCCTGAACTACGTGCCGGGCGATCGCACGATGCTGCGTGCGGTGCGTCGCCTGCCGCCCGCCGAATGGCGCCTGTACGGGGCACGCGGTCTGCTGGCCCGCGCGCGCTACTGGACGCTCACGCCGGACACGGTCCCAGGGGGGGACGAGGCGGTGATCGACGCGCTCGAGGAACGGCTCGACCGCGCGTCGCGGCTGGCGTTGCGGAGCGATGTGCCGGTGGGCGTGTTCCTGTCGGGCGGCGTGGACTCGTCGCTGGTCGCCCACGGGGCGGCGCGGGCGGGTCGCCTGGCGCGCGCCTACTGCGTGGACTTCGCCGATCGCGGCTTCTCGGAATGGCCTCGCGCGACTGCCGTCGCCCGCGCGCTCGACCTGGACCTGGTGCGCGTGCGGCTCGATGCCTCCGTGCTCGGGTCGTTCCTCGACCTTGCGGCGCACCTGGACGATCCGCTGGCCGACTCGTCGGCCACCGCCGTCTGGACGGTCGCGCAGGCCGCCGGCGCGGACGTGAAAGTGGTACTGAGTGGTGACGGGGGCGATGAGCTCTTCGGCGGCTACCTGACCTATGCGGCCTCGGCCTGGCACGCGCGGGTGTCACCAAGGCTGCCGCGGGGCGCCTGGGCGGCGCTGTCGCGCATGGCCAACCGCCTGCACGTGAGCGACGCGGTGAAGGTCGGGCGGGTCGACAAGCTGCAGCGGCTGCTGCGGGCCATGCCACTGGCCACGCGTGAAGCGCACTTCACCTGGAACGGCACCTGGCTGCCAGCCGAGGCCGCACGCTTCGCCGCGGAGGCCGAGACGGCCCGCGCGGCGGCCCTGGCGCTGGCGACGCTCGCGGCGGCGCACGGGTTGGGTGCGAGCCCCGACGTGCCGAGCCTGCAGGCCGCCGACGCCGCCGAGTACCTGCCCAACGACATCCTGGCCAAGGTGGACCGCGCCACGATGGCTCATGGACTCGAGAGCCGCGCGCCGCTGCTCGACCCCGACCTCGCCGCGCTGGGTGCCGGCCTGCCGAGGCACCTGCGCCTGGCCGGCGCGTCGGGGACCAAGGTGGCGTTGCGGCGGCTGTGCGCCCGCTACTTCGGCCACGGTCACGCCTTCGCGGCCAAACAGGGCTTTTCGATTCCCGTGCACCGCTGGCTGCGCGCCGAGGGCCGTCCGCTGGTGACCACGCTGCTCGATCCCGCCCGCGTGGCGGCCACGGGTCTGCTGGACGTGCCGGCCGTGCAGGCCGCGGTGGGGCAGCACCTCTCGGGCGCCCGCGCGTGGGGATGGGAGCTCTGGGGCTTGATGGTGCTCGTGGCGTGGTACGAGGCCCGTGTCGCCTCTCCGCCCGACCTGCGCCACCTGCCCGACCCCGAGGACATGGCGGACGTGGCGTTCGAGGCCGTAGCGACCGGGAGTGCCCGTGGGTAGTCGGAGGGGCTGGACGCACGCGGCGCTCGTGGTGGCGGGCTTCACCGCGCTCTTCGCGTGGCTGTTCGGCCGCGCACTGGTCGGCCCCGGCTACTTCGCCGAATCGGACCTGTACGAGTATTTCCTCCCGGTCTTCCTGTCGCCGGTCACCACATGGTCGGGGTTCGAGTTCGGCGGGATGCCGGCCTTCGCCGACCCGGGAGACGCCGCGTTCTACCCGTTGCGCATCCTGTTCGGATGGCTGATCCCGTCCTGGACCGCGTTCATCGTGTCGGCGTACGTGACCGGGGCCTCGGGCATGTACGCCTACGTGTACGGCCTGACGCGGTCGCGGACCGGGGCCCTGCTGGCCGGCGTGGCCTTCGGGCTGTCGGAGGCGATGACCGGGCGCGTGGCGCATCTCACGACGCTCCACACCATCGCATGGCTGCCGCTCATCGCCCTGGCCGTCGATCGGTTGCGCGGCCCGCACCCCTGGCGGTGGATGGGCCTCGGCGGCCTCATCATCGGGACGGCGTTCCTGGCGGGCAATCCGCAGTCGTTCCTGTACGCGGGCTACGTGCTCGGTGCGTATGGCCTCGTGGGTGGCCTCCTCGAACGCGCCGGGTGGCGGGCCTGGGTGGCGACGGCCGGCGCCGTGGCTCTGGGGGCGGCCCTCGGGGCGGTGAAGGTGCTGCCCGTGCTCGAGGTGAGCCTGTACACGGCCCGGCAGACCCTGCGGCTCGAGGCGTTCACCAGCTACGCGAACACACCCCTCCAGGCGCTTTCGATCTTCCTGCCCTCGATCGCGCACCAGACCCGGGAAGCGCCGACCTACCTTGGTCTGGTGACGCTGGTGTGCGCCCTGGCCACGCTGCGCCTGTCGGGGCGCGAGTGGCGCGTGCCGTTCTGGTGGAGCGTCGCCGTCGCGGCACTGCTCATCGGCCTCGGCGAGGCGACGCCGGTTGCCGAGTGGGCCTTTCAGCTGCCGTTCTACGACCGCTTTCGGGTGGGCGTGCGGCACCTGATCTTCATGGCGTTCGCACTGTCGGCCCTGGCGGGCTGCGGCGTGGCGTGGGTGCGCGCCGGCCGCATCCCAGCCCGCGTCGTGGTCCTGGCGGCGGCCGCGCTGCTGCTGGCCGTGGGCGGCGTCGTGCTGGCCACGTGGCAGTGGCCGGACGCCTTCGAGCTGGAACGGCAGGTCCTCCGCGACTGGGAGCCCCGTGTGCTCGATGCCGATCGCTGGGTGCAACTCGGGTGTGCCGGGCTCACGGCCGTCCTCGCCGTGGTGTGGGCGTGGCGTCCCCGGAGCCGGCTGGCCGCTGGCGCCCTCGTGGTGCTGCTGGCCGTGGACCTGGTCCACCCGCTCGATCTCGACGCCGGAGGCCTCGACGACGCCGGCCTGGCGCCCGCCCTCGTGGAGCAGCCGAGTGTCCACCTCGCGGCACTCGCCGCACGGGCGGCACCCCTGCATCAGCGGCTGTTCCTGCCGGAAGGGTCGAATCTGGATGCCGTGCTGCCCGGGGTCTACGCCCGGCTCTGGCGCATTCCGAGCGCCGGCGGGTACGGACCGATGCTGCTGTCCCGGTATACGGAGCTGTCGACGGTCGGCACCAACGGATCGGCCGAGCCGTTCGTCCTGGCGTCCGACAATGCCACGCTGGATCTGCTGGCCGTGCGCTTCGTGGTGGTGCCCCAGGCATGGCTCGCGCCGCCCGATGCCGTCGAGCAGGACGGCATCCGCTGGTCGGCCGAGCCGCTGGACCTGCTGATCGGCCCACCCGAGTGCGGTCAGCATGCGACGCGGGTCGCATCGGTGGCGTTGCCCCGGGGCGTGCGCGTGCGCAGCGTGCTGCTGTCCACCTACATGCGCTGTTCGGAGGACGTGCCGCAGGGCCAGCCCGTCGCCCGGGTGCGCGTCGCGGATGACGCGGGTGTGGCCTACGAGGACACCTGGCGCGCGGGCATCGAGACGGCCGACGAGGTGCTGGGCGATCCCGCCATCCGTGACCGCGCCCGGCATGCGCCGGCCGCGCGTGTCGGCGACGACGACGGGCCGTTTCGCTACCTCACCCGCCTCGATCTGGATCGGGCCGTCACCGACGGCCGTCTCGAAATCACGCTCGAGAACCTGCCGGGATGGCTGGTGCTCGATCGGATGACGGTCGTGACCGACGACGGCGCGACCCTTCCGCAGGGCGTGCCGGCGGCCTACCTGGACGACCGTGCCCGCTGGGCGCCGGCCGCCGCGTTCACGACCTCGCGTCTCACCGACCGCGGGGCCGATGAGGAGGCGGCCTTCGAGCGCGCCTTCGTGGCGTTCGAGAACCTGCGCGCCCGTCCCCGTGCCTGGCTGGTCTCCGAGCTCGTGCCCGTGCCCGCCGAGTCGGTCATCGGCACCCTGCACTACGGCCGGCTTCCCGACGGCCGGGCATTCGAACCGGCCCGCATGGCGGTGGTGGAGGAGGGCACGGCGTCGGCCGTTGCCGGCACAGACGGCGGGGGCACGGCCGATATCCGCGACGAGCGGGACGGCTACGTGCGCGTGGCGGTCGAGAGCGGCGCCGGGGGCACGCTCGTGCTGAGCGAGTCGGCGTACCCCGGGTGGACCGCCCGCATCGACGACGTCCCGCAGGCGGTGCTCACGGTCAACAGCGCCCTGCTCGGCGTGACGGTGCCACCGGGACGCCACACGGTGGAGTTCGTCTTCGCCCCGCAGAGCCAGCGGCGCGGCGCCGTGGTCTCGGGCACGGCGCTGGGCGCCATCGCCGTGCTGCTCCTGGTGACGGGACGGCGGGGACGCCGGGTCGCCCCGTGAGCGACGCGGCCGGCGTCCCCACGCACGCGCTCCGCACGTCGTGCGACGTCTGCGGCGGCGCCGGCCGTCCGTGGGTTGCCCGCCAGGGGCGGCGCCTGGTTCGCTGTGGCGCGTGCGGCTTCGCGTGGGTGCCGGAGGGGCTGGCCCGGACTGCTCGCGGCCTCTCCATCTACGAGGACGAGCAGCTCGGCTTCTTCGAGCAGCAGGCCGACTACTATCACGATGCGGGCGCCATCGACGCGGCACGCGAGAAGCTTGCGTGGGTGGTGGAGGCTGCCAGGCCTGGCGGACGGCTGCTCGACGTCGGTGCCAACTTCGGGCACTTCGTGCATGCGGCGTCCGCCCGCTTCGAGGCCGTGGGGCTCGAGCCGAGCGCCGGCGCCGTGGCGTGGGGACGCGCGCACCTCGGGGTGTCGCTGCACGTGGGTTCGATCGTCGAGGACGCCGAGGCGTTTGCGGGCCGGTTCGACGTCGTGACCCTCTTCGACGTCATCGAGCACCTCGAGGATCCGGGCCAGGCCCTCCGCGCGTGCGCACGCGCGCTGGCGCCCGGCGGACGCCTGGTGCTGAGCACCCCGGACGCCGGGAGTGCGGTCGCGCGCCTGCTGGGCGCGCGGTGGTACCACCTCGATCTCGAACAACACATCTCGCTCTTCTCGGACGCCACGCTCACCAGGCTGCTCGCGGCCCATGGCTTCCGGGTCGTCGCCCGGCGGCGCTTCGGCCGCCGCTACCGGCTCGCCTACATCGAGCGCCGCCTCCGGGAACTCGGCCGCGAGAATGCGCTGCTGCGCCTGGCGGGCTGGGTCGCCAGGCCGCTCCGCTGGGCGCCCGACGCTCACGTCACGATCAACCTGGGCGACGTGGTGGCGCTGGTGGTCGAGCCGGATCCCACGTCTGGACACACCGTCGCCGCCTCCGTATAATCCGCGCGCTCACCGGCGTTCGGAACCTCGCACCCCCGTGGAGGTGTCATGACGCGCCCACGCCCCCGTTGTTCGCCCGCATCCTCCCGTGTGCTCGCGTCCTGCGCGGTCACGGCCGCTCTCGTGGCCGGCTGTGCGGCGACGCCGTCTCCTCCCGGCGAGGCACGCGACCAGCTCGTCGCCCGCGCCGGCGCGCCCCTCTTCGACGGGCTGGGCGACTGGCACCGGGACATCACGACCGCCGATCCTGGCGCACAGCGCTATTTCGACCAGGGTATGGTGCTGGCGTTCGGCTTCAACCACGCCGAGGCCATCCGGTCGTTCCGCGCCGCGCAACGGCTCGACCCGGACTGCGCCATGTGCTTCTGGGGTGAGGCCCTTGCCACCGGTCCCAACATCAACGTGACGGCCAACGGCAAGACCGTGATGACCGACGCCGAGCAGGTGGCCGCGCGCGAGGCGATCGCGCACGCGCTCGAGCGCGCCGATGCCGTCACACCGGTCGAGCGCGACCTGATCGAGGCGCAGGCGGCCCGTTACGCGGTCTCGCCCACGCCCGAGCGCGATCCATTCGACCGGGCCTATGCCGAGGCGCTTGGCGCGCTGGTGGTCCGCTACCCGGACGATGACGATGTGGCCGCGATGTTCGCCGAGGCGTGGATGAACACGATGCCATGGGACTACTGGTCTGACGACGGTCAGCCACGGCCTGAGACCGTACCGGTGGTGGCGGCGCTCGAGCGCGTCCTTGCGCGGAGCCCGCGCCACCCGCTCGCGCTTCACCTGTACATCCACGCCGTGGAGGCGTCGTCCGAGCCGGGGCGTGCCGAGCGGGCGGCCGACACGCTGTCCACGCTGGTGCCGGGCTCAGGCCATCTCGTGCACATGCCGGCCCATGTCTACTGGCGGGTGGGTCGCTACCACGACGCGTCGGCGTCGAACATCCGGGCGGCGGCGGTGGACGAGGCCTACATCGCCCAGTGCAACGCCCAGGGCTTCTACCCGGCGGCCTACTACCCCCACAACATCCACTTCCTGTGGGCGGCTGCCAGCATGGAGGGCCGGTCTGTGCTGGCCATCGAGTCGGCCAGGAAGGTGGCCGCCAACGTGCGTCTCGAGCAGATCGAGCAGTTTCCGACCGTGGAGTTCTTCAGGACGATTCCCCTCCTGGCGCTCGTACAGTTCGGCCGGTGGGAGGACATCCTCGCCGAGCCCCAGCCGCCGGCGCAGCTCGACTACTCGACGGCGATCTGGCACTACGCACGCGGGTCCGCGCTGGCGGCTACCGGCGACCTCCGCGGCGCCCTCGCCGAGCGGGCCGCGCTCGAGGGGCTCGTGGACTCGGTGCAGGTGCGCTTCCTCGACGGCGCCGACTATCCGGCGGGGCAGCTGCTGCGCATCGCTGATGCGCTGCTGCTCGGCGAGCTGGCGCTGGCGCGTGGTGACGCGCCCGGGGCCACCGGCCACTTCCGCCGCGCCGTGGAGGTACAGGACGGGCTCCCGTACATGGAGCCGCCGTTCTGGTACTACCCCACGCGGCAGTCCCTCGGCCTGAGCCTGATGCGCGAGAAGCGCTACGCCGAGGCCGAGGCCGTGTATCGTCGGGACCTCGACGACTATCCGCACAACGGGTGGTCGATGTTCGGACTGGCCGCCAGTCTCGACGCGCAGGCACGGCCGGCGGAGGCCGCCGAGGTGCGGGAGATGTTCACGCACGCGTGGGAGATGGCCGATGTCACGCTGACGGCCTCCCGTCTGTACTGAACGGCCGGCACTGAGCGGCCGGCACTGGACCGCCGTACACGGGCCGGCCGTCCACCTGCGGCGCCTCGCGGTGGCGGGGGAGACTCGAGCATCCCCCGCAATTTCCTGCCCGGCCCGTCCAGCCCCCACATTTTTCAAGCCTCCGCCCCGGCCGCCGATTCTTCGGGGGTGAACCGGCAGCCGGCCCACCCGCGGCTGCACACCCTGACGTGGCGTTGACGACACCTGCACATCGTGGAATGACACTGGCCGCCTGGCTCAGGGTCGCGGTCGTCTGGCTGCTGGCCGGGGGCGGCGTCCGGGCGGAGGCCGCTGAGCGGTGGGTCGTGTGCTACACGGCGGCCCCCTCGCCGTTCGATCTGGCAGCGTACGACGTGGTCGTCCTCGACGGCGACGTTCATCCGCCGCTCGGGCCGATCGTGGACCGGGGACGGACGGCGCTGGCCTACCTCTCCCTGACCCAGCTCGGACGGGGGCGCGACGTCTTCGCCGCCCTCGATGCCGCCGGTGTGGTGCTCGACGCGCACCCAGTGTGGGGCGATGCGCATTACTTGGACTTCCGCCGGCCCGAGTGGACCCGCACCGTCATCGAAGACCTGGTGCCGCGGATGCTGTCGGCGGGCTTCACCGGGCTGTTCCTCGACACCCTCGACGACGCCGCGTTTCTCGAGGGACAGGATCCCGTGCGCTACCGCGGCATGCGCGAGGCTGCCGTGCGGCTCGTGCAGACCATCCGCCAGCATTACCCGGATGTGGTGCTGATGGTCAATCGCGGCTACGACCTCATGCCGGACATTGCCGGCAGCATCGACATCGTCCTCGGGGAGTCGGTCCTCACGACGTTCGAGCCCACGACGAAGGCGTACGCGCGCGTGGCCCCGGCCGACGCGGCATGGCAGGTCTCCGCCCTGCGCCGGGCGCGCGCCCGCAACCCGCGGCTCCAGGTCTTCACCCTCGACTACTGGGACCCGGCGGACCGGGAGGGTATCCGGCGCCTCTATGCCGAGCAGCGCGCCAACGGCTTCGTGCCGTACGTGGCGACGCCGCTCCTGGACGTGCTGGTCGAGGAGCCGCGATGAGGACGAGGGTGCTCGCGCTCCTCCTGACGCTGGTTGCGGCCGCGACGCCGGTCTCCACGGCCGGGTCCGCGCGGGGCCCGGTGCGGAGGACCATCCTGGCCATGTACGACAGCGCCCGCGCGGATGGTCCGCGTGGCACCGTGCTGCACGCCCTGGCCGAGATGCCGCTGAACCATCTCGGTCTCGTCGTGCGGTATCACGACATCCGCCGCGGAGTGCCCGCGGCCGCGGATCTGGCGGCCATCCGGGGTGTCGTGACCTGGTTCGCCGCCGAAGGCCTGCCGGATCCCCAGGCGTACCTGCGCTTCCTGGACAGGGCGAGTGAAGCCGGCGTGCCGGTCGTGGTGATCGGGGCGCTGGGGGCGCTGGTGGACGACGCCGGGCGTGCCACGCCCCTCGACGACGTCAACCGCACGCTGGCGCGTCTGGGCTGGCGCTACGACGGGCACTGGTCGGCCACGACGTATGCGGCGCGCTACGAGGTGCGGGACGGTGCGCTCATGGGCTTCGAGCGCCCGTTGCCCACGTCCGTGCCGCCCTTCGCGAGGACGCGCGCCGTGTCGCCCGACGCCCGCGTCGCGCTCCGCGTCGAGATCCCGGGGCGCGCGGACGCGAGGGCCGACGTGGTGATCGTGGGGCCTCGCGGTGCGTTCGTGGCGCCAGGCTTCGCCTACTTCTCCGATCGCACCGGCACGCGCGAGTACCGGCAGTGGTACCTCAACCCCTTCGAGCTCTTCCGCGAGGTCTTCGATACCGACACCCTGCCGAAGCCGGATACGGCCACCGTGTCCGGACGCCGGATCTACTACAGCCACATCGACGGCGACGGCTGGCGCAACCTGACGCAGGTCGAGCCCTACCGCACCCGCTACGCGATCTCGGCGCGTGTCGTGCTGGACGCGGTGGTGCGGCGGTACCCGGACCTGCCCGTCACGGTGGGGCCCATCGTCGGCGACCTCGACCCCGCGTGGGCGGGCACGCCGGAGAGCCTGGCCGTGGCGCGGGCGCTCTTCGCGCTACCACATGTGGAAGCCGCCATCCACACCTACAGCCATCCTCTCGACTGGGGGTTCTTCGCGGGAGCCGACAGCACCCGGCGCGAAGCCGGGTACCGGGCGTCCGCCGACGGGATCAGCGGCTCGGACGTCGCACGCACCGGGGAGTACGCGAAGCCGAGGGCGTACGACACGCGGCCGTTCAGCCTCGACCTCGAGATTGACGAGGCGACAGCCTTCGTCAACGGCCTGCTGCCCGCCGGCAAGCGTGTGCGCCTGGTGCAGTGGAGCGGCGACACCAGGCCCTTCGAGGCGGTGCTGGCGCGGACGCGAACACTCGGCCTCGCCAACATCAACGGGGGCGACACGCGGTTCGATCGTGAGTTCCCGTCGGCCGCCTGGGTGGCCCCGCTCGGGACGCGCGTCGGGCGGGAACTGCAGGTGTACGCGTCCAACAGCAACGAGAACACCTACACGGACCTGTGGCGCGACCGCTTCTTCGGGTTCTCGTACCTGTCCCGGACGGTTCGCAACACCGGATCGCCACGGCGGCTCAAGCCCTTCAATGTCTACTACCACATGTACTCCGGCGAGCGGCTCTCGAGCCTGAACGCCGTGCTCGCCAATCTGGAGTACGCGCGATCACTGCCGCTGGCACCCATCGAGGCGAGTCGCTTCACCCGCATCGTGGAAGGGTTCCATTCCACCGTCTTCGAACAGGACGGCCCCACGACGTGGCGGGTCCTCGCACGCGGCGGCGTGCAGACCGTCCGCTTCGACGGCGCGTCGCTCTCGGCCGTGGACTTCGCTCGATCGAGCGGCGTGGTGGGGCAGCGGCACGAGCTCGGGAGCCTCTTCGTGACGCTGGACGAAGCCGACCCGGCCCCGCGCGTGGCCCTGACGCGCGGGGCGCCCTCGGGCCGGGAGCCGCACGCCGCCGTGCCCTATCTCGTGGAGTCGCGCTGGCGCGTGCATCACGTGCGGCGCACCGCCAGCGACGTGCGCTTCGTCGCAGAGGGCTTCGGCCCCGGAGTGCTCGCCTGGTACTGGCCATCGGATGGGGAGGTGCAGGTGCAGTGGCGGGCGTCCGGCGGCCGGACGGGGCGGACGGTCGCGGTCAGGGGGGCGGACGGACTCGTGCGCGTGGAGGTGCCCCAGCTCACCGGGGAAGCCGTGGACGTGCGGATGGTGGAGGCAGGGCCGGCGCATGTCACCCGCTAATCACGCGTCCGCCACGACGTCGCCGCTGCGGCGCGCCCTGCGCCGCCACCAGCGCGGTGCGTTCGTCATCGCGGGCACCGCCGTCGTCGCCGCCGCGACGCTGGTGCCGCGCGGGGACGAACTGCTGCTGATCCACGTGCGCAACCGCGATATCGAGCGGGCCCGGGACGTGCTCGGCTGGGCAACCCGGCGCGGGGGGTCGAGTGCCGCCTCGGTCGTGGCCCACGGCGAGCTGTACCTGCTCGAGGGGCACGTGGACGAGGCGCTCCAGGAGCTGGAGGCCTACGTGGCCGAGCACGCCGACGACGTGGCGGCGTGGCGACGGCTCGCCGGGCTGTACGCCAACGCGCAGCGGCTCCACGATCAGATTCGAGCCCTGTCGCACGTCTATCGTCTGGAACCGTCCGGGTCGTTGGCGCGCGAGCTGTCGGTCTTCCACCGCTGGACGGCGGATGAGGCAGGCGAGGCGTCCGTGCTGGCCGACCTCGTCTCGACGGGACAGGCGACACCGGACGAGCACCTCCGCGCGGCCCGTCTGACGGCGGCCCTTGGCCGTCTCGCCGATGCGGCGCACCTGCTCGAGCAGCTCCGGCGCGCGTCACCGGACGCGTTCGACTACCCGGCGATGGAGCTGTACGCGAGTCTCCTCGTCGATCTCGGTGAGGCGTCGCGCCTGGGTGAGCTCCTGCAGTCGTTGCCCCTGGCGCGGCGGGAGCCGGATGTGCTGGTGACCCTGGCCGGGACGCTGCTCGCCTGGAACGAGGCGGACGCGGCCGTGGCGCTCGTGGCCGTGCCGGCCGGCGTCACGCCCGCCCCATCGCTGCTCGCGGCGCGAGCACGGGTGGCGCAGGGCACGCGTCACGCGGCCACGGTGATCCGAGAGCTCGACGCGCGCGATGCCGCGGCAGGGCTGCCACCCGACGTGGTCGACCCGTTGGTGCACCTCGCCCTGTCCACGGGCGATTACGGGGCGGTGGCCGCCGTGCTCGGCCGGAGGGAGCGGGCGCCGGCCTCACCGCTCATTGCGACGGCCATCGGATACGCGCTGTCACACGACGCCCGCGATCGTGCCCAGTGGCTCGTGGAGCAGCTCGGGGACGACAGCCTGTTCGAGTCACCGCTCCTGGCGCTGGAGCTGGCCGCGGGCCGCGGGGACGCGGCGCGCGGTCAGTACTGGATTGGTGTGCTGGACGCGCGCGACACGCTCACGCCCGACGAGATCGGGGCGATGGCCCAGTTCGAAGTGTCGCTCGGGTTCGAGCACGACGCCGTGGCGCGGCTGGTGCAGCTGGCGCGTACCGGCAGCGCGCCCGCGTGGGCGCTCGGCGACCTTGCGCGCCTGGCGGCAGCGACCGGGCAGGTCGACGACGCCCTGCAGGCGCTGGTCCCCGACGAGGTGCCACGCGTGATGCCTGCCGCCCGCGTGGCCTGGGTGCACCTGGCCATGGAGACGGGACGCACGGGTCTCGTGTTGTCGTGGCTGGCAGGGCCCTCGATCGACGCCGCCGACGCCGACGCCCTCCGTGATGCCTATGTCCTGCTGGCCGACCGTCACGGCCCGCCAGCGGCCCTTGCGGCGTCCGAGCCCCTGCTCCGGGTGAGCGCGGAGGAGACCGACGTCCTACTGGCGGCGCGCGCCCGGCTGTCGGCCGGGCGTCCCGCCGATGCGCTGGGCCTGCTGCGAGCCGTGGCGCACGTGTCCGAGGACGCGCAACGGACGTACGAGAGTGCCCTGTACGGCGTGCTCGTCGCCGGTGGCTCTGGCGCGAGCGAGGCCGTCGCCGGCACTCGCGGTGCCGGGAGCGAGGACGTTCGCGCGGGCACCACGGACGGAGCCGGGCGTCCCGCATCGGCCGGCGCCGCGTCTGCGGTCGCCCAGGGGGCCACACCAGCCCCTCAGCTCGACACCCGGCCCGACACCGCACCCGACACCGTACCCGGTGTCGCGGATGCGCGGGCGGAAGTCCGTCGCGTGTTCCTGCCGCGCCTGCGCAATGCCGCCATCGACGGTGAACACCGCGCGATGCTCGTCGAGGGGCTCTGGCTCGCCGGCGAGCGGCAGGCGATCGCCGGCGAGATTGCGGCCCTGGCAACCGACGACCTCGACCGGTGGCTGGCGCCGCTGGTCGAGTCGGCGGCGACACCGGCCACGCGTGCACGTGCAGCCGCCGTGGTCGCCACAGCGCTCGGCTCCGCACCCGTCGTCGCGAGTGGAACGCTGGTGCCGACGCTCGATCCTGCGGCGGCCGAGCCGCCGTCGCGGCGCGGCTACGTGGACCGCGTGCGGGCACTCCTGCAGCTGGCGCCGCACGACCCGCGGACCCTCGCGCATCTGGCGCACCTGGCCACGTCGGTCGGGGGCGGCTGGGTGTTCAGCTACGACGAGGCGCTGGCGGCCCGGGCGCGCACGGCGGACCGGGTGGCCCTCTGGTTCCGGGTGGGCCGGTCGTCCACCCTTGCACCCGAGGCACGGCGCGGCGCGGTCGCGCGGTTGCTCGAACTGGGTGCGACCGGCGATGCCGTGGCGGTGATACGCGACCTCGCCGAGGCGTCGGGCCCTGACGGCGCCGATGTCCAGCAGCTGCTCTTCCTCTGGGGTCCGCGTCCGCCGCGCCCCGCGGTCGAGTGGCTGACCGCCCGGCTTCGCGCAGCCGATTCCGAGGACCGTGCCGCCTGGATCCGCCACCTCGTCTCGGTGGGCGCCGGTGACGTGGTGCTCGCGGTGACGCCGTACCTTCCGGAGGGCGCGTCGACCGCGCTCATCGCGGCCTGGCTCGACGCCCACCGGTCTGCAGGCGACGCGCGGATCGGGCGGGCGGCGCTCGCGCATGCGCTCGGCCGGGCCGGCGCGCGGCTCGATGCCGTGCGCACCGTGGCGAGAATCGCGCTGGCGGATGGCGACGCCGTCATGGCGGTGCGCGGCTTCGCGGCACTGGAGGCACTTGCCGCGGAGGATCTCGAGGCGCATCGATGGCTCGGGACCCTGGCGTTCTACGAGGGACGCACTGCCGACGCGCGCCGGCACCTCGACACCTATGTGCGCGCGGGCGGCGTCGAAGCCGAACCGCTCTACCAGCTCGGCGAACTGGCGGCGGCCGCAGGCGAGCCTGGCGCAGACGGGTTCTACCGCCGCGCGCTGACCGCTCTCGACGTGCCGGAGCCCGGCGCGGCGCATCAGGTGCTGCTGGCGAACGTCCTCGTGCGCCTGGGCGCGCGGGAACGTGCGAGCCGGACGTTCGAGGCCCTTCTCGCGTCCGATCCGGCAGCCGACCACGTGCGGGCCGACTATGTGTCGGCCCTGCTCCAATGGGGAGACTACGACCGTGCCCGTGTCGTGCTGCAACTTCCCTGAGGGTCGCGTGCCGGTGATACGTGGCGTGAGGCGTGGCCCGTTGCCGGCCTTCGGAGAGGCGCCCGCGCTGGGGCCCACCGGGGCCGGGCTGCCGCCGCAGCGTTCGTCGTCCGCGTGGGTCGTGCTCACCCTGCTGCTGTGCGGAGTGTCGGTGCCGGCCACGGGATGGGGGCAGGCGGCGTCGATCGAGCTGCGGGGCACACTGCACGGCCAGGGCCGTGACGCGGCGCTGACGCTCGCGTGGCCGGCCGGAGCGCCCTGCGCGCCCGAGGCGACGAGGCGCGACCTCGTCGTGCGGTGCAACGGTCCCGTGGTCTGGCACGGCCCCGACGAGCGGGCCATCCGTGGCGCCTGGGTCGAGGGCGTGCGCGTGGGCTACGACACCGTCCTGGTGACGGCGTCGGCGTCGGGCACCCTGGCACTGACCACGACGGCGGAGGGGGTACGCGCGGCCTTCGTTCCCGCGTCGTCGTCGGCCCAGCCCGACGACAGCGGTGCGCGCCGACTGGACCTGCTGCGCGTGCAGTGGCTGGTGTTCGAGGGGCGCTACGGCGAGGCCAATCAGGTGCTCGAGGCCCTGGGACGCCGGGCGCCCACCGACCCCGACGTGCTGGTCGCACGGGGACGGTTCGACGCCGAACGGGGCCGCCTGGTCGCCGCCGACCGCCAGTATGTCGAAGCGTTGATCGCCGCGCCGACGCGGGCGGACATCGCGCGCCTGGTCGCCGAACGAGCCCGCGAGCGTGCGCCGCGCCTCAGCGTGCAGGTGGGTGGGCGGACGATCAGCGAGGCGTGGAGCGAGCGGAGCGAGCGCGTGATGCTCGAAGCCGTGGCGGGCGCCGGCACCCCGCTCCTCCTCATCGTGGACCGGCTGCGGATCACGGCCCCACACATGCGCGCCGCCGACGGCCGCGTCGTACCGCTCGACACGGAGCTGGTGCGGTTCGAGGGCAGTGCCACGCTGGCCGCGGGCGCCGATACGGGCATCACCGGGATGGTGTTCGGCACGTCGGACCGGGTCGGTGGCGGCGCCAGCGTCGTCCAGCACGACCTGCGCGGCAGTTCGAAGGCGACCGTGGAGATTGGGCGTCCCTTCTGGGACTTCCTCGAGGCGGCCGCCGACGGCGGGCGCCGGGACCGGGTGAGCCTCGAGCGGCAGTGGCGCTTCCGGGCGGACATGGCGGCATGGGTCGTCGCGGACTGGAACCGGTATCGCCTGGCCTCCGGTGCCGGCGCCTCGTCGCGTGCGCTCACGTTGGGCGTCATCCGCACCGTGCGGCACACGTCGCCCACGATCACGGTGCAGTACGGTCTCGACAAGGAGCATCGTCAGCGCGCCACACTGGTGGGGGATGGCGACACGGCGTTTGCGCCGATTCCGCTCTCGAGCCGCGAGGTGCACCTGTTCGGTGTGGTGAGCCGGACGCAGATGGGCCGCCTGGGAGAGCTCGATGCGTCCGCCGGGTACACCGCCGACCGGCTGGGCGGCCACGGGGCCTTCCTCACCGCGCGCCTGACGCCGCGGCCCGCGGCCCGCGCGGGCCTGGAGGTGTGGCTCGACCGGCGTCTCTATACGATCGTGACGACCCAGCGTGTCCTGGGCACGGGTGCGCGCCTGGCGGTGCGCTTCTGACATGGGTGCGATGACTCCGCCCGTGCTGGTGCCATCGCCGCGTCCCCGGCCCTCGGACGCGCCCCCGTCCGAGGCCGTCGCCGCCGGCCCGGCGCCCGTGGCCCACGACGAGTCCTCCGGAGCACTCTCCGCGGCCAGGCCGCCAGGCTGGGCGCCGGTGGTGGAGATCGTGGCGTACGTGGCGCTGGTGCTCGTGGCCGATCGGGTGTGGGGGCAGGGCAATCGCTTTGCGGACGTCGAGCCGCATCCCCTCTGGGTCATCGTGCTGCTGATGGCCGTCCACTACGGCACGCGGGAAGCCCTGATGGCCACGGCCGCGGCGAGCGTCGCGCTGCTCGCCTGGCACCTGCCCCCGCAGGGTTTCGAGCAGAGCATTCACGACTACGCGATCGCGGTGCTCCTGCGGCCGCTGCTGTGGATGGTGACGGCTCTCGTGCTGGGCGAACTGCGCGTGCGGCATCAGCAGATCCACGAGACGGCGATGGGACAGCTGGCCAACGCGCGTCGCCGGCTCGAACTGCTGTCGCGCGCGTACGGCGAGATGACGGCGGCCAAGGAGCGGCTCGAGACGCGCCTGGCCGGACAACTCCGCACGGCCACGGGCATGTTCCAGGCCGCGCGGGCGCTCGAGACCCTGGACCCCGGGCGCGTGCTGGCCGGCGCCGCGGACCTGATGGCCGTGGCGCTGAACGCGCGCGCGTTCTCGATCTACCTGCTGGAGGGCGACACGCTGGTGCTCGCCGCCGCACAGGGCTGGGCCGCGGGCGCGTCGCGGGCGGAACGCTTCGGCCCCGGGACGTCCCTGTTCCAGGCCGTCGTCGGTGGACAGCGCGTGGTGTCGGTCTCGACCGAGGCGGGCGAAGCGGCCCTGGCGGGGGAAGGGCTGATGGCCGGACCGCTCATCGACCCCTCGAGCGGCAGGCTGCTCGGCATGCTGAAGGTCGAAGACCTCGCGTTCCTGGACTTCAACCTGAGCAGCCTGCAGACGTTCGCGGCGATGACCGAGTGGATCGCGGCGTCGTACGCCAATGCGTGTACGCACGCGGCCAGCCAGATCGAGGACACGGCGACACAGCTCTATGGCATGACGTTCCTGGATCGGCAGGCCGCCTACATGACGGAAGTCGCGCTGCGCTTCGGATTCGACCTGACGCTGCTGTTCTTCCGTGTGAACACGGACGAGTTGCCAGCGGAGGAGCGACAAGCGATTCCGGCCGCGCTCGGCGAGGTGTCGCGGCGCGTGCTGCGGCGGACGGACCTGGCGTTCAACCACGAGCCCCCCGGTACGCAGTTCGCGGTGCTGCTCCCAGGCGCGACCGCCGACGGCGTCGTCGTGGTGGCGCGCAAGCTCGTGGAAGGCCTCAGCGAGGCACGCGGCTATCCGGTGCCCTGTACCACGCAGGTCCGCGTCCTCAGCCGGGCCGACGAGCTTCCGTCACGCTCCGATCAGCGCGGGACGCCCGCGGAAGCGGATCTGGTGGCATGACCGGACGTCGCGCTCTGCGTCATGACACCGGCACGGCTCCCGTCGGCACGGTACTCGCTGCAGCCGTGCTCCTGCCGCTCTGGGTCGGCGTGGTCATCGCCGGCCTGCGCTCGGTGGCGCCCCTGGGCACGGTGGCCGCCGGGTACGTGCTGCTCGTGGCGCTGACCGGCTGGTGGGCGCGCATGCCGGTCCGCCGACGAGACCGCCACGCGCTCCTGCTCTGGCTGGCGACCGCGGCATTCGGTCCGTTCGGTGCGGCCGGTCTCATGCTGGCGATGTTCGTCGAACGGCACCATGCCGGCCATGCGACGTCGCTCGAGGCCTGGCACGCCATGCTGTTCCCCCCGAGTCATGTCGACGAGGAGGCGGAGCTGTGGCGACGGATCGGGCAGCGTGCCAGCGACAGGCCGGACGCGCAGCCCGTGACGCCGTTCCTGGATGTGCTCGCCTTCGGCACCGTGCCGCAGCGCCAGGCGGTGGTGGCCATCATCGCGCAGCAGTTCCGGCCGGCATTCGCCGGGGCCCTCAAGACGGCCCTCCGGGACGAGGCCAACGTCGTGCGGGTGCAGGCGGCCACCGCCATCGCGCGACTGGAGCACGAGTTCCTCGAGCGGACGCTGCGCCTGGAGCAGGCGGCGCGGGACTCGGCCGAGGCGAGCCGCACGGGCGCAGATGCGGGCACAGACTCGGGCGTGACCGCCCGCACCGAGGCGGCCGGCGCCGCGAGCGGCGGCCCGGACGGCCGTGCAGACGCGCGCGCGACGCTGGCGCTGGCGTCGCACTACGACGACTATGCGTTCACGGGCCTGCTGGATCCAGCCAGGGAAGAGGACTGCCGTGTGCGTGCGGCGAACGGCTACCAGGCGTACCTGGCGCAGGTGCCGGACGATCGCGTCGTGGCGTTTCGCCTCGCGCGGCTGCAGCTGCGCCGCGGCCTGCCGGAGGATGCCGAGCACCGGTTCCGCGAACTGGCGGAGGCAGGTGAGCCGGCGGCTGCCGAGTGGCAGCTCGAGGCGCTGTTCGTGATGGGTCGCTACGCGGACCTGCGCCGCGCCGCCGCCCGGCACGCCGTCGGCCCGGGCCTGGGCACGCCGGAGGCCCAGGACGCGCTCGCGCTCTGGACGGGACGGGAGGTGCCCGCGTGATGCCGGCCCGCGTGCCCGACGTGTGCCTCGTCCTCGAGGGCACCTATCCGTACGTCACCGGGGGCGTCTCCAACTGGGCGCACGACCTGATTCGCGCGCAGAGCCACCTCACCTTCCACCTGGTGACGCTCGTGCCGCCGGGCCCCGAGGGACCGCTGCGGTTCGAGGTGCCCTCGAACGTGATCGGGATGACCCGCGTCGAACTCCAGACGCTGCCGGCCGGGACCGCCCGCCCAGCCCGCGTCCGCGCCGTGATGGCCCGCCTCGAGGCGCCGCTGCTGCGCCTGACCACGCGCGGCGACCTCGCCGACGTGGCAGAGGTGATGGCGGCCTTGGGTGAGGCCGGCCCCGGCATCGGTCGTGAGGCGCTGCTCAACTCGCGGAGCGCGTGGGATCTCCTGGTCCGCATGTACGAGCAGCAGTGCCCGCACGTGTCGTTCCTCGAGTACTTCTGGACGTGGCGGACTCTGCTCCTCGGTCTCTACTCGGTCCTGCTGGCGCCGCTCGTGCCGGCACGCACCTACCACGCCCTGTGCACGGGCTACGCCGGCCTCTATGCCGCCCGCGCGGGGCAGGAGACCGGGCGGCCGGTGCTGCTCACCGAACACGGCATCTACACCAACGAGCGGCGGATCGAGATCACCATGGCCGACTGGCTCCAGGAGGACTCGCTGCGCACGCTCAGCATCGACCGTCTCCATCGCGACCTGCGCGACCTCTGGGTGGACACCTTCACCAGCTACTCGCGTGCGTGCTACGCGGCGTGCAGCCGGATCATCACGTTGTACGAGGGCAATACGCAGCTGCAGGTGCAGGACGGCGCCGATCCCGGGCGGCTTCTCGTGATCCCGAACGGCATCGAGCTGGCGGACACCGTGATCCGGGCACGGGACGACGCTCCGCCGACGATCGCCCTCATCGGCCGCGTGGTGCCCATCAAGGACATCAAGACGTTCCTGCGTGCGTGCGCCGCCCTGCGAGACCACGTGCCGGACGTCAGGGTCTGGATTCTGGGGCCGCTCGAGGAGGATCCCGACTACGTGGCCGAGTGTCGCCAGCTGACCGCCCATCTCGATCTGGAGTCGACCGTGGAGTTCAAGGGCAAGGTGGCGCTGGCCGACTACTTCCCGCGCCTCGACGTCGTCGTGCTCACGAGCGTGAGCGAGGCGCAGCCGCTCGTCATCCTCGAAGGGGCCGCCGTGGGCATTCCCTCGGTCGCCACCGATGTGGGCGCCTGTCGGGAGATGATCCTCGGCCGATCCGACGAGGATCCGCCTCTCGGTGCCGCGGGTGCCGTCACGCCGCTGGCCAATCCCGCGGCGACGGCCGACGCCCTGCGCCGGCTCCTGACGGATCGGGCCTTCTACGTGCAGTGTGGCCAGGTGGCGCAGGCCCGCGTGCGGCGCTACTACGACAAGGCGGTGCTCGACGCCTCGTACCGGGAGTTGTACGAGACGCACATCGCCCAGCCCGACCTGGGACAGGTGGCCTGAGATGGCGGGCATCGGCTTCGTGCTCAGGAAGCTCGCCGCGCGTGGGGACCTGCTCGGCCTGGTGCAGGGCTACGCCCATGCCTCGGTCTCGACGTCCGGAGGCTGGCTCTTCACGATCGTGACGCTGTCGGTCATCACGTTCTTCGGGCCGAGCTTCGCCGCCTACGAGGATCTCGCCGCCTTCCGCCTGATCGTCGTCTACAACTTCGCGTTCTCGCTGGTGCTCACCGGGCCAATCACGATGGTGCTCACCCGGTACCTGTCCGACCAGATCTTCGCCCGGACCGTGGAGGGTGTGCCCGGCATGGTCGTCGGCGGCCTGACGCTGGCCGTGGGCGTGTCGGCGCCGATCGTCGTGCCGTTCTACTTCTGGTACGCGAATCTGACGCCGGGCGCCCGTCTGGCGGCGTGGGTCGGTTACGCGCTGGTGGCGGGCATCTGGGTGCTCAGCGTGTTTCTCAGCACCCTCAAGGAGTACGCTGCGGTCACGCGGTCGTTCGGCATCGGCATGCTGATCGCCCTGACCGCCGCCTCCCTGGCCGGCCCCGACGCTGGCGTCGGCGGCATGCTGGCCGGCTTCGACGTCGGCCTCGCCTACATCGTGTTCGCCCTCGTGGGGCGCGTCTTCGCCGAGTTCCCGTTTCCCGTCGTGCGTCCCTTCGCGTTCCTGCCGCACGTCCGGACGCACTGGGACCTGGCCCTGGCGGGAGGCGTCTACTACGCGGGCGTCTGGGTGGACAAGTGGCTGATGTGGGTCGCCCCGGAACGGATCGTCCAGCCGTCGCGGCTGGTCTCGTACCCGGACTACGACAGCGCCCTGTTCCTGGCCTGCCTCACGATCGTGCCCTCGATGGCGGTGTTCGTCGTGAACATCGAGACGCAGTTCTTCGACAAGTACCATCACTTCTACCGGGACATCGGTGCCCACGCCACGCTCGCCCGCCTCCGCGACGACCAGACGGCCCTGCTGCACAGCGTGTTCCGCGGGTCGCGACAGCTGCTCGTGCCGCAGATCGTGCTCGTGGTGGCCCTGGTCGTGCTCGCACCGGTGATCTTCACGCTGCTGCGGATCCCGTACGGGCAGCTGGCCATCTTCCGCATCGCGACGATCGGCGCCCTGTTCCAGCTCCTCTTCCTGCTGCTCACGATCGTGCTGTCGTACCTGGACCTCAACCGCCTGGTGCTGGGGCTCCACGTGCTGTTCTTCGCGGTGAACACGGTCGCGACGCTCGTGACGCTGGAGCTGGGATTCCCGTACTACGGCTATGGCTACTTCGCGGCGTCCGTGGTTGCCTTCGTCACGGCGAGCGTGGTGACGCTGCGGTGCCTCGACGAGCTGCCGTACCACGCGTTCATCACCGGCAACGCGTCGGTCCGCTGACGGGCCCGCGACACGGAGCGCCGACGAGCCGTCGGTACGCCGCGCGCCACCACCTCGCGGCGCTCGGGCGTACGGCGGCCGCGCCCGGCAGGCCTTGCGCGAGGCTGCGGATCGGTCGCCGGCCCTGGCACGTCAGGGGCGTGGCGGCTGACGCGCGAACCGGATCTTCATGACGACCAGCAGGACGCACTGGACGAGCGTGGCGCCATTGGCGAACACGATGGGCCGCGAGCCCTGCGCGACGCCGTAGGCCAGCCACAGCAGGATGCCGCTGGTGAAGGCCACGAGCGTCGTCCCCGACAGATCGCCAGCCGAGCGGGTGCGCCACGTGCGAACGACTTGCGGGACGAAGGCGAGCGTCGTCAGGAGGGCAGCGAGATAGCCGATGACTTCGGCGAGCAGGGGAGTCATCGCAGGCGCATGGCGCGGGCGGACCGCGGAAGAGCCGTCAGGCGCCAGGGCGCCGCATCGAGAAGCGGTCACGCGTGCGCGTGTAGTCGGTGCCGCCCATGCGTGCGATGGCTCCGAGCAGGTCGGCATCGATGCGTCCGTCCCGCAGTACACGGTCCTGGACGTGGAAGCGCACCACCTCGCCCAGCACGAGCGTGCCGCCGAAGGGCCGATCGGAGACCTCCACGATCAGGTGCAGGCGACATTCGAGGCTCACGGGCGATTCGCCGACGCGCGGCGGCGTGACGGCCTCGGAGGGGACGGGGGTGAAGCCCGCCATCTCGAACTCGTCCACGTCCGGGGGGAACGGAGCGGACGAGGCATTCATGGCCTCGGCCATCGCCTCGCTGACGATGTTGACCACGAATTCCCGCGTCTCGCGCACGTTGACCAGCGTGTCCTTCGGGGGCTGGCGGGGGCTGGGGCAGAAGCAGATGATCGGCGGCTCCGCCGACACGGCGTTGAAGAAGCTGAAAGGCGCGACGTTCCGGATCCCGTCGATCGACACGGTCGAGACGAGGGCGATGGGGCGTGGGACCACACAGCTCGTGAGCAGGCGGTAGGTGTCCTGCGGGGAGGCCCGCTGCGGATCGATGGTCATGGGGTGCGTGCGGACGACCGGTGCGTGGCGTGCCGGCTCACGTGCGGGGACGGCGCGGCCACGGCGGACCCGGCGTCACGGGAGCGAGGCCTCCTGACCCACGATGCGTACCGACTTCAGGTGCCACTGGCCGTTCTCGCGGATCCACGTTTGCGAGACCCGCGACCGGTAGGCCTCAGCGTCCGACGCGGCGGCTGCGCGCTCGACCATGTCGGCCGTCAGCATCGCCGTATCACCCGCCAGGGCCAGGCTCACATCGGAGAGAGACTGGGTGACGCCGGCCAGACCGGGCGCCGGACGTTCCCCGGCGCTGCGCTCGTCGAGGAGATCGAGGTCTGGGGCCTGCAGGGCCGCCATGTCCTGCCGGGCCTGCGCCTGGTAGGCGCGGAGCCACTGGCTCCCGGCCTCCACGATGTCTCGCGGCGGTGCCGGTGGCACGTCGGCGGCCGGTGCCGCAGGGGATGCCGCCGGGCTGTCTGGCCGCCCGGCGGGCACCGGCGCCCCAGGGGTGCGGGCGGCTGGTGCCGCGCCCGCCGGGGCCGCTGCCGTCGAGACCGGTGCGGGGCGAACCCCGGCAGGGCTTTGAGCGTTCGACGCGCGGGACGGTGAGGACACGTCCGCACCCGCGGGCGGCGCCTGGCCGTTGCCCACCGGTGCGGCCTGTGCCGGCTCAGTGGTCGCCGACGACGGTCGGGGCGGCGGACTCGTAGCGGGCCGCGCGGTGCCCGCATCCGGGGCTGGCGCCAGATTGCCCGCGCGCGCGGCCGCTCCCTCGGCCTGATCAGCCTGGAGCGTGGCGTCGGGAGGCGTCTGGACCTCTCCGAATCGGCGGGTCAGCACCTGTCCATCGCGACCGAGGGGGACGGCCGGCTCCCCGTCCAGCGACACGAGCACCGCGCCGGCGTCGCCCGCCCGCACCTCGATGGCCCGGGCGAAGGGCACCTCGCGCACCTCGCCGGCCCGCAGCGTCCGCCCGTTCTCGGCGTCACCGTCGATGGTGACGCGTACCCAGGCGTCGCGAATCGCCTCGAGCCGGAGCGAGATCGCATCAGGTCCAAGGGCATCGGCTGGCAGCCCTGCCGCCGCGGCCTCACCAGGACCCGTGATGTCGGCGTCATCGAGCGAGGCAAGGCTCGAGGGCGTCGTCGAGGGGGCCACTGGCGCGGAGGGGACCGCGGTCGCGTCTGCCGGCGTACCGGGGCCACCAGTGTCGGACGGCGCGCTCGTGGTCCAGTAGTAGCTCGCCCCGGCAATCGCCACGCCCGCCAGCAGGAAGCTGGCGACGAAGGCGCGAGCGACGCCGGGCCACGCCCCGCGTGCGCGTATGTCAGGCCGCTCGGGTTCGGCATCTCCGAAGATTCCCGTCCGTTGCCTGCCGGCAGGCACGACCGGCGCCCGCCCCGGCGCCGGGTCCGCGTCCGGCTCCTGTCGCTCCGCCGCAGGGGGCGGGTCGTTCCGGGACAGGGAGGCAGACGTGACGAGCGCGGCGACCGGGGGCGCAGGCGCCCAGGCCCCATGGGTTTCGGGCGCAGGGGTGCCGGTCGTCGGGGTCTCGGGCGCGGGGAGTCCGGTGGAGGCGCTGTCGGCCTCGGCCGGCGCGGGCTCAGGCGTGGCGGGAGCCGCCACGACAGCTTCAGGTGTGACGCGATCGCTGGGCTCGACGAGGGCGGAGCTGGTACGGGCCGGGGCCGCGGCGTGCAGCGGACGCTCCGCGGGCAGCGCGTTGCCTGCACCCTCCTCCGGTGCGCCGCCGGGCCGCGCGGGCCGCGGGCCGGACCGCGCCTCGGCAATCTCGAGACCGAGCAGTTCGCGTTCGCTCGACACGGACGCCAGGGATGAGACGGCGGGCGAGGTGGCCGGAGCCTCAGCCCGGCGCAGCCCGCGCTCCGCTCCCGTCCGCACGCGATCGGGAGGGCCGGAGTCGAGCGGCCGCTCCGTGGCGGCATCGATGATGTCGAGCTCGGCACGTGCGAGCAGCAGCGCCTGTCGGATGCCGGAGGATGGCGGCGGGAAAGCGGACGTCTCCCCCAGCGTCCGGTCGTCGGCCCACCCGGCCGTGGCGGTGGGCACGCTCTCGTCCGCGGTGCCGGTGCCGGGCTCGCCCAGGGCCGTGAGCTGTTGTCGCGCGGCGGTCACGATCCGCCGGATCTCGCGGCGGGCAGCGGCCACCACCTCGAAGGCGCTGTGCTCGGCCGCGAACGAGGCGTCGAACAGGTATTCCTCGACGCGTTGTTCCGGGGCGGGTGTGGGCGACTCGTCGTGTTCAACCATGATCGGCCTGACAGTATGTCTTGTCGGCTGCTCGCGCTCGCCCGCCAGTCCCCTGTCTGGCAGATGAGTGCACGATTCTGCACCGCAGCGTGCATGAAGTCGAGTCGGAGGGAAAGACCCTGGTGCCAGCCAGACAAGTACCGCCCGCGGGAAGATGATTGTCTGGCCCGGGCCGGACTCCGGGCTTGACCGGTCGCTGCACGCCAATTCGGCCGTGCCGGTTCATACCGCTGAGCATGCTGGAAATGCCTGTGATTCAGGCGATTCAGGTGCCGTGTCGGACAAAGACCGACGGTCCGTTCGCTGAAATATCTTGTGGATCCGGTCTTGCTGCTCCGCGGGTCGTGGATAATACACCGATGCTCCCAATCGTTACCGGGATCCGCCGCAAGACCTCCCTGACCGCCAAGCGCGCCGCCGATCGTCGCCGCCTGATCGTTCGGGGGAGCGTCGGCGCACTGGTCCTCGCATTCGTCATGCTGGTGGCCATGTTGCCGGGTCGCGCCAATCGAGGAGGCCGCGATATCGGCCTCGAAGGTCCAGCGTCCAGTGCGGCCGCCCGTTACACGGGTGCCTCGCAGCAGGCCATCGAGGGCGCGCCCACCGCTGACTCCCGCGCAGGACAGCAGGCGTTGCTCGACGGCGACTCGGGCGTGGCGTTCTCCGACACGACGCGCACGGCGCTGGTCGCCGGGCAGGTTCGCTCGGGAGCAGTGGGTGATTCGGATGGACGTGTGAGCCTCGGATCCGCGTCCGCGCGCACCGGGTCCGCTGGTACCGCGCAGGGCTCCGCTTCGCGCGGGGCCGCAGGATCGCGTGCGGCCCTTGGCGGGCTGAGTGGGCTGTCGGGTGGGTCTGGCGCGTTCGGCGCCAACGGACGCGAGCCGGTGCTCGAAGGCACTGTGGCGAGCATCGAGCGCAGCGAATCGAGCGACGGTGGCTCGGGTGGCGACGCCGGTGATGCGGGCACCACCGCGGGTGAAGAGAAGGGGAGCGGGGACGGCGGTGGGAGCGGCGGCGGTTCCAGCGAAGGGGGCAGTGGCCTTCCCGGAGGTGGCTCTGGAACGCCCGGCGGCTCCGGTGACGGGTCCGACGGTGGCGAGGGCGGTCAACCCGGTGAGGGCGGTCAGCCCGGCGAGGGCGGTCAGCCCGGTGAGGGTGGTCAGCCTGGTGAGGGTGGTCAGCCCGGCGAGGGGGGGCAGCCCGGCGAGGGTGGTCAGCCCGGCGGGGGTGGTCAGCCCGGCGGGGGTGGTCAGCCCGGCGAGGGTGGTCAGCCCGGTGGAGACGCTCCGATCACCCGGCTCGCACAGCCCCAGGCACGGAACATCCCCGAGCCGGCCAGTGTGCTGCTCTTCGGGATCGGCGTGGCCGGTGTCCTGGTGAGGGCCCGTCGTCGCCGGTAGCGGCGAGGTACCGACGGCGTCGCGCCGAGACGAGGTTCAAGAGCCATCCTTCGGGATGGCTCTTTTTCTGTACGATGAGGCCGCCGGCCGAGACGCCGGCGGGAGGACGACACGATGGGTGAGCGTATCCAGTTCGAGACCAACGGCCACCAGACCGAGGGCTACCTGGCCAGGCCTGCCGCACCGGGCCCCGGCGTCATCGTCATTCAGGAGTGGTGGGGACTGGTCCCCCATATCGAGCAGGTGGCGGACCGCTTCGCCGCAGCAGGCTTCGTGGCCCTGGCCCCGGACCTGTACCACGGAGCCCGTGCCACCTCACCCGACGAGGCCGGCAAGCTCATGATGAGTCTCCGCGTCGATCAGGCCGCCGCCGATCTCGATGGTGCCGTGCGCGTCCTGCAGCGGCAGCCCGAGACCTTGTCGGGTCAGGTCGGGACGATCGGGTTCTGCATGGGGGGCGCGCTCTCGCTCTTTGCGGCCAGCCGCAACCCGCACGTGGGCGCGTGCGTCGTCTTCTACGGCATCCATCCCAACATCTCGCCCGACCTGCCCGCGCTGGCGGCGCCCGTGCTCGGCATCTATGCGGAGCAGGATGCCCTGGTCACGGCGTCGGCGATTGGCGCGCTCGACGCACAGCTGAGCGCTCTCGGGAAACGTCATACGTTCCACACGTATCCGGGCACCCGCCACGCGTTCTTCAACGACACGAGACCGGAGGTCTACGACGAGTCCGCCGCGACCGACGCCTGGCAGAAGACGCTCGCGTTCCTGCGCGAGGAACTTCCTCGCGGAGCCGGGAGGCCGGCGTGACCTCGACGGACGGGAAGGTGGTGTTCTGGCATCGCGAGCTGCCGCCAGTCGAGGCGGTCGTGGAAGGGGAGCACGTGGTCGAAGCCACCAGCCAGCGGGTGCCGGGCACGATCGCTCACGGCGACGAGCTGTGGCACCAGTGCTACCAGGGGTTGATGGCCGAGGTCGAGCTGCGCTTGCGCCAGGAGATCGCGCGGCTCGGCGGCCGATTCGCGCACGTGCTGGACGAGACCATCGACAGCCGACGCGACGATGTCGCCGGTGAGGCCTGGCTCCACGGACGATTCACCTACGTCCTGCTCGGCTGAGCCCACACGCCCTACCCCGCGGGCTCGGACGTTCAGAACTGAATCGTCACCTGCGTGGGCGCGCCCTGCCGGATCTCGATGGCTTCCCGTCGTTCGCCGCGATCACGCGTGCGGACGATCACTTCACGCGTGCCGATGGGAACCATGATCTCCGGCAGCGGCGCCTCGCCGGCAAGCTGCCCTTCGACCCAGATCTCGGCACCCTCCACCGTGGCGACCCGCAGGACGCCCATGGGCAGCGAGACGGTGTGCGAGGTGACCTGCCCAGGGCGCACGTCCAGCGAGGCGCCGCCGTAGTAGTTGAAGCGCTCGTTGACGAAGGACACCTCGTAGTGTCCCGGCGGCAGCATGATCTCCCCATCGCCGGTCGCGCCGATGCGCCGGCCCGCGACCAGGATGTCGAGCGGGATCCGCGAGAAGACCGCGAGGAACCCCGACACGATGTCTTCGGACAGCGTGGTCTCCCTGCCCGGCCTGATTGTCACGGTGCGCGACACCGCGCCGGCCGCGCTGCGCAGGACCACGGTGTGTCGCCCCGGAGGCAGGTCCGTGAGCGTGAGTGGCGCCGTCCCGCGAGCGGTGCCGTCCACGAGCACTTGTGCGCCTGCGGGTGAAGACTCCACCGTGAGGGTGCCCGGTGCCGGCGGCTCGGTGCCAGGCACCGGCGCGGCGATGGCGGTGGACGCGCTGGCCCCCGTGGTCCCAATCCGCGAGGTGATCGCGTCGGGCATCGTCCTGGCCGACCAGTCCCTGAGCGGCGTCAGGTCGAACGACACCGCGTTGCCGAGGAACAGCAGGACGCACGCGGCAATCGAGATCCGCCGCCACCGCCGCTTCCGCGCGCGTGCCTCGTCCGTGTCGGTGACCGGCGGCAGGGACGACCGGCGTGGACGACCGCTGGCGGTGGCGAACGACCGGTCCGAGATCGAGGTGGAGGCCTGCGGCGGCAGCACCGATCCTGCCGCGCGCCCTGTCACGACCGGCGGCGCCTCGTGGCGGTCCGGCATGAGCATCCACGGGTCCTGTGGGCGGCCGGTGCCGGCTGTCCGCCCCGGCGTGTCGAACGGCCCGGCGCCGGCGAAGTGGCTGGCGGCGGCCAGGCGCGCCTGCGCGGCGGCCGCCTGGCCCATCTCGGCGAGGCGCGCCTTCAGCTCCTGCAGTTCAGTGGCCTGGCGGCGCTCCGTTTCGGCCCGAAGCTTTCGCATCTCCACTTCGAACCGGGCATCGGCATCCGCGCGCTCGCGGGTGATCTCGGCCTTGAGTTCGGCCAGGGCTTCGGCTTCACGGGCCGCGGCTTCCCGAAGGCGTTCGGCCTCCGCACGTGCCTGGGCCTGATCCTGGCGCGCCTCGTCGGCTTCGCCCCGCACCCGCACGATCTCCGACTGGATGCGGTCCTCGGCTTCCGCCCTGAGCCGCCCCAGTTCGGCCTCGAGTGACTTCGCGGCCGCAGCCTCGGCCGCGGCGCGGGCCTCGATCGCGGCCTGCTCGCGCGCCTGCTCCGCCAGCTGCTTGGCCGACTCCTCGGCGCGCCTGGCGTCCTCGGCCTCGGCGCGGGCCCGCGCGATCTCGACACGCAGGCTGGCCTCCGCCTCGAGGCGCATCCGGGTGAGCTCGGCCTCGACCGCCTTCGCGGTGGCCTCCTCGGCGGCCTGTCGCGCCTCGCGCGCGGTGGCATCCCGGAAACGCTCGTGCTCGGCCTGTGCCTCCGAACGCTCACGCTCCCTGGCGCGCTCCGCCTCCAGCCGTACGCGTTCCAGTTCGGCCTGCAGCTTCGCGTCGGCCTCGGCGCGGAGGCGGTCCACTTCGGCGTCGAGCGCCATCGCGGCCGCCGCCTCCGCGGCCTGGCGGGCCTCGCGCGCAGCCGCGTCGCGCATGCGCTGCGCTTCGATCTCCGCTTCGGAGCGCTCGATCAGCCGTACGTGCTCGGCCTCGAGTCGTTGCCGTTCGGCCTCGGCCTTGACGCGTTCGAGCTCCGCGCTCAGGCGCATTTCCGCGTCGGCGCGTACCCGCTGCACTTCCTGCTCGAGCGCGCGAGCGGCGGCCTCCTCCGCGGCCGACCGCGCCTCGCGTGTCGCCGCGGCCCGCAGCGCCTCGGCCTCGGCCTGTGCCATCGCGAGCTGCTCGTCGCGCAGCTGGTCGGCCTCGGCGCGCACCCGGGACACCTGATTGGCCAGCGTCGTCTCGGCTTCGGCACGCACGCGCCGCAACTCGGCGGCAAGCGTGGCTTCGGCCTGGGCGTGCACACGCGAGAGCTCCTCGGTGAAGACGCGCGCGGCCTCCGCCTCGGCATGCTCCTTGGCCTCCTTCGCCACGAACTCGAAGCGCTCGTCGGCATCACGCTGGATTCGCTCGAGCTCGGCGCGCCGTACGGCTTCAGCGTGGTCGCGAACGCGGGCCACCTCGTCCGCGAGGTCGCGTTCGGCCTCCGACCGGACGCGGGCCATCGCATCCTCGTACTCGCGCTCGGCATCCGATCGGACACGCGAGAGTTCGGCCGCCAGGGCCTGACGGGCCTCGTATTCTGCCGCGCTGCGCGCTTCCTCGACGGCGGCCAGCCGGGCGGCCTCCGCCTCCGCTTCCAGGCGCCCCAGCTCCTCGATCCGCTGGGCGTCGGCTTCCTGCTGCACCCGTGCGAGTTCTGCGGCCAGGCGGCGTTCGGCCTCCTCGAGCGCCGCTGCGGTGTTGGAGGCCGCTTCGCCCTCCTGCGCGAGGGGCGTCTCGTCGCCCGCGTTCGACAGCAGGATCAGTTCGGGCGCCGGCGAGCCCGCGCCGCCGGCCACGGCATCCTCGCCGGCCACGGTCGGTACGAGGGTGTCGTGGTTCGCGGCGGGTTCGGCGTCGAGCCGCGCGTCCTGATCCAGCAGCTCCAGTGTCGGCAGTGACGACCCGACCTCGTCGAGCAGCGACACCGCGGAGGCGTCGTCGAGGCCGGTGGGCGGCGTCAGCCCGGCATCCGGTGCGAACCCGTAAGTGGTCGCATCGTGTGGAGCGGCCGCCGGCGCAGGTGCTGCGGCATCCGTTTGTGCGCCTGGAGTGCCCAGCCGCTCGCCCGCGTCAGACACGTCGGGCACCGGCGAGGTGTCGGTGGCCAGTGCCTCTGGCAACGCGGCGGTCGCCGCATCGGGCGCGGCGTCCCGGCTCGCCGAGCCCTTGAACGCGGTCGGCGTGCGGGCTGGGGCCGCAACCGCCTTTCGCTCCTGTCCGCGAGCCACCCATTCGGCAATGCGCTTGGCGAAGGTGGCCGAGTCCACACCCGACTCGCTCGCCCCGGCGCGCTTCCACCGGAACCCGAACCTGGACGACTCCCGCTCCTCGCCGCCGCGCAAGGCCGGAATGGGCGCGATGACCACGGCATCACCGCACAGCGACTTGAGGTGCGACGTGATGGTTTCCTGGCTGCTCGACGGCAGGGTCGAGCCCACGAGCACCAGGTCCGGCACCTGGCGGTTCATGGCGACCACGGAGGCGTACGCCGAGGTCACCAGCACCAGCTCCGCGTCCACGCGTTCGCGCACCAGACTGCGAAGGATCTGTGCGCGCGTCGGATCGGGCTCTACCGCCAGCACCAGGCTCATGTCCGTGTCCTCACTGCCCGGGCGGCCTGCTGCACCCCGGGTCGTCGTCCGCCGTCAGGCATGGGCGACCGTCGCGGCCCGTGCCGCCTGCTGGACGCCGCTGCGCACCGCTGCATCGGACTCGCCAACGCAAGCCACGTGCCCGCCAGGGTGGCGGGTGCCGGAGGCCGCAGAATGCGGATTTCCGGACCGATTCTGCGTCTGGTCCTCGGATGTCGGTGGGCCGGTGGGCGGTCTGCTGACGATCCTGTCGGCCCGATGACGGAATTGGTGGCTGGCCCGGGCCGGGCGGCGTGCGGGATCCGGCGCCGCCCAGGACGGTCCTGCGGGGCCCGGCGGCGCAAGGGGCGTCGAGGGGGCGCGGAGACGGGCATGCGCCGAGGCGTATAGTAGGCGGCCACGATCGGCATCCCCGTCCTGTTGCCTCTGGAGCAGCCATTCATGCACACACCCCGAGAAGCCGCACCTCGAGGTTCGACGTCTCGATCGACCTCGAGTGCCACCCGTCCACGCCAGCCCCGCGCGCGCGGCGGACAGGCGGCTCACGCATCGGCCATATCCGCCAGCGGCCGTCGCGCCGTGGCCGGCTCCGTGCGGGCTGCCGCCGGTGCCGACGGCGCAGTCCGGGTCCTCGACGCCCGACCCGACACCCTCGACTTCAGGGACCGGATGTTCGAGCCCTCTCTCGTCGAAGTGCCGCTGCGGCGCCCCCTGGAGGCCTACCAGGCCGTGGGGGTGCCGGTGCTCGACCAGGGACGCGAGGGTGCGTGCACCGGGTTCGGTCTGGCCACCGTGGTGCACTACCTCCTGCGCACGCGGCGGGTGGATCCGGATCCGGACCTCGTGAGTCCGCGGATGCTCTACGAGATGGCGCGCCGGTACGACGAGTGGCCGGGCGAGGACTACGAAGGGTCCAGTGCCCGCGGGGCGATGAAGGGCTGGCACAAGCACGGAGTCTGCGCCGAGCCGTCCTGGGTGTACGCAGGGCGGCAGGATGCGCGGCGTCACGGCGAGCGGTTCCGCGACGCGCTGCGGCGTCCCCTGGGTGCGTACCTCCGCGTGAACCACAAGGACCTCGTGGCCGTGCACGCCGCGATCGCCGAGGTCGGCATTCTCTACGCGACGGCGGCGGTCCACGACGGCTGGACGGCGGTCGGGCCGGACGGTGTGGTGGCGTTCGACGACGCGGTCACCCCCATCGGCGGCCACGCCTTCGCCATCGTCGGCTACGACGAGCACGGGCTGTGGGTGCAGAACTCCTGGGGCCCTGCGTGGGGTCGCGAGGGCTTCTGCCGGGTGAGCTACGACGACTGGCTCGCCAATGGCAGCGACCTGTGGGTCGCACGCCTGGGCGCGCCCGTGTCGCTGCGGGCGTACGCCTCGGTCTCGACGGGGGTCAATGTGACGGCGCGGGGCACGCGCGCCTACGTGTTCTGCGACCTCCGGCCTCATATCGTGAGCCTGGGCAACAACGGCACGCTGCGCACCGATGGTACGTATGGCACGTCGGCCGACGATGTCCGCGAGATCTTCGGGCAGGTCGCGGCGCATCCTGCCGGACGGCGCCACCTGCTCGTGTACGCGCACGGCGGGCTCACGGCCGAGGACTCTGCCATTCAGAAGGTCGCGGACCTGCGCGGGCCCCTGCTGGACGCCGGGGTGTACCCCGTGTCGCTCGTCTGGAAGACGGATTTCTGGACGACGCTCACCAACATCCTGCGCGACGCCGTGTCGACACGCAGACCCGAAGGCTTCCTGGACGGCGCCCGGGACTTCATGCTGGACCGCCTCGACGATGCCCTCGAACCGGTGGCCCGTGCCATCGGGGGCAAGGCGCAGTGGGACGAGATGAAGGAGAACGCTGCCCTGGCGAGCGCCGCCGGCGGCGGGCTGGTTATCGTGGCCGAGCAGCTCGCGCAGCTGCAGCGGCGGTATCCCGCGCTGCAGATTCACCTCGTCGGGCACAGCGCGGGCGCGATCCTGCTGGGTGGGCTCGTCAGCCGCCTGACCGCCCGTGGGGGGAAGCAGCGTGCCCGCATCGCGACGTGCACGCTCTGGGCGCCGGCCTGCACCATCGCGCTCTACCGGCGCCAGTACCTGCCGGCCATCACCAGCGGGCAGGTGGCGCACTTCTCGCTCTTCACGCTGACCGACGCGGCCGAGCGCGACGACCACTGCGCGAACCTGTACCGGAAGTCGCTCCTGTACCTGGTGTCGAACGCCTTTGAGCAGCGCCTGCGGAAGCCCTACTTCGGTGAGTCCGATGGGGAGCCGTTACTCGGCCTCGAGAAGTTCGTGCGCCGGCTGCCCGAGCGCGAGCGGCCGGCCGACTGGGTGCTGGCGCCCAACGCGCAGTCCGCCGGCGTCCGCGGCGCGTGCGGGTCCGTCACGCACGGGGGATTCGACGATGACCCGGCCACGCTCAAGGCCACGCTGGCGCGGGTGCTCGGCGCCGCCGGCAGCGAGGCGACCTTCGCGCACGTCCACTCAGGAGCGGCCAATCGTGCCCGTCGTGCGGCAATCCCCGCACATGGGGAGTCGTGACCTGCGGGCGTGGCGGTCAGTCGAGGTGTGGGTCGGGGATCCAGAACGAGCAGCGGGCCGTACACCGGTGCCCGCTCTTCTGCACCATCTGCTCGGCCGCGTGCTGCGCGGCCGGCAGCGACGGCGCCGCCAGCAGGACCTCTTCGATGGGGCCCTGCCACGCGTTGTAGAAGTAGTGACCCTGATCGTCGACGACGACCAGCCCCCTCCAGTCGTCCGAGTGCCAGCGATTCCAGCGCCTCGGGTACTTGTTCGCCCAGTCCATTGCGGTGCCCCAGCGGTGTCCCCGCCACCAGCCGGCGCGGACGAGGCTGCCAGTATAGCGGGTCGGCCCGGGCCACCCTGGTGCCTGGCACCGGTGTGTGGCCCGGCGCCGCCGCGGCGCGGGGGCCCTCATGTAGAATGGCGGACGTCCAGCACCCCGTCCGGCACGACGGGGTCGCACTTCCCGAGGTTGACCTCATGCCTGCCTACACGCTGACCGTGAACGGTACGTCCGAGACCGTCGACGTGCCCGCCGATATGCCCCTGCTGTGGGTCCTGCGGGACGTGCTCGACCTCAAGGGCACGAAGTTCGGATGCGGCATCTCGCAGTGCGGGGCCTGCACCGTACACCTGAACGGGCGTCCCACACGCGCCTGCGTCACGCGCATCTCCGCCGCGGCGGGCGCCCGGGTGACGACCATCGAGGGGCTGTCGCCCGACGGGTCCCATCCCCTGCAGGTGACGTGGCAGGACATCGACGTGCCCCAGTGCGGCTACTGCCAGGCCGGGCAGATCATGTCGGCCGCCGCGCTGCTCGCCGAGAACCCGCGCCCGACGGATGCAGACATCGATCGCGCGATGAACGGCAACATCTGCCGGTGCGGGACGTACCTCCGCATCCGTCAGGCCATCCACAAGGCCGCCGCTCTGTCGGGCGACGCCTCGGCGCAACCGGCGCGGCCCGCCGTGGCCGGCGCACAGCAGTAGGGAGGGCTCCGTGACCACGATGCTCAGTCGTCGCTCGTTCCTGCGCGTATCGGCCCTCGCCGGAGGCGGTGTTCTCATCGCCGCGCACCTCGACCCGGTCGCCGACCTCCTGGCTCAGGGACCGCCCGCGGCCCGAACGGCCTTCTCGCCCTCGGCCTTCATCCGGATCTCTCCCGCCAATGCGGTCACGATCATCTCCAAGAACCCTGAGATCGGGCAGGGCATCAAGACGTCGCTGCCCATGACGATTGCCGAGGAACTCGACGTCGAGTGGGCGTCGGTGACCATCGAGCAGGCCGACCTCGACGAGACGAAGTACGGCCGCCAGAATGCCGGTGGCAGCACCGCGACGCCCACCAACTGGGACCCGCTCCGGCAGGTTGGCGCCGCCGTGCGCCAGATGTTCGTCACGGCCGCCGCCAGCGCGTGGGGCGTGCCGGAAGGGGAGCTGACCACGGGAGGCGGCACGGTGCGGCACGCGTCGAGCGGCCGCACCGCGACGTATGGATCGCTGACGGGCGCGGTGGCCGGCATGACACCGCCCGCGCTGGACAGCGTGCGTCTCAAGAACCCGGCCGACTACCGGATCATCGGCACCACGATGCCAGGCGTCGACAACCAGGCCATCGTCACGGGCCGACCGCTTTTCGGGATCGATTTCACCGTTCCGGGCATGCTCTCGGCGGTGTTCGAGAAGTGCCCTGTCTACGGGGGGCGTGTGGTGAGCGCCAATCTCGACGAGATCCGCGCGATGTCCGGCGTGCGTCACGCCTTCGTCGTCGACGGGACCTCGAACCTGATCGGCCTGATGCCTGGCGTCGCCATCGTCGCCGACTCGTGGTGGCAGGCCCGCACGGCGCGCCAGGCGCTGAAGGTGGTCTGGGACGAAGGCGCCACGGCGAGCCAGAGCAGCGAGTTGTTCGCCCGCCGTGCGCGTGAGCTGTCGGCACAGCCGCCCGCCTTCACCCTGCGTGGCGACGGCGACGCCGCCGCGGCGCTCTCGGGCACGCCCACCGTGGTCGAGGCGGCCTACAGCTATCCGTTCATCTCCCACGCCCCCCTCGAGCCTCAGAACTGCACGGCGCACTTCCGTGATGGACGCCTCGAGATCTGGGCCCCGACGCAGACGCCGGCAGCCGGCCGTGCGCTCGTGTCGGAGACGATGGGCATTCCGGAGGACCGCATCACCATCCACCTGGTGAGGGCCGGGGGCGGCTTCGGCCGTCGGTTGACCAACGACTACATGATCGAGGCGGCCTGGATTGCCCGCGAGGTCGGGGTACCGGTCAAGGTGCTGTGGACGCGCGAGGACGACATGCAGCACGACCACTATCGCCCTGGCGGATTCCACTTCCTCAAGGGCGGCGTGGATGCCGCCGGGCGGCTGGTGGCCTGGCAGAACCACTTCGTGAGTTTCGGCGAGGGGACGCGGTTCGCCAACGCGGCCAACATCGGCCCGAGCGAGTTCCCGGCGACCTTCGTACCGAACTTCGAATTCGGGTCCACGCTCATGCCGCTGGGGATCCCGACGTTCGCCATGCGCGCGCCGCGCAGCAATGCCTTCTCGTTCGTCTTCCAGTCGTTCCTCGACGAGCTGGCGGTCGCCGCCGGCCGGGACCCGGTGCAGTTCCGCCTCGACGTGCTCAACGCCTCGCGCGTCACGGCCGCTCCACGCGCTCTCGAGGGGCAGAACCTGAACGACGGGTTCGACCCCGCCCGCATGCGCGGCGTGGTGGAACTGGTGGCCGAGAAATCCAACTGGTCGTCGAACGGGTCGCTCCCGAAGGGCACGGCGCGGGGTGTGGCCTTCCAGTACAGCCACCGCGGCTACTTCGCCCACGTGGCCGAAGTGCAGGTGGACGCCCAGAAGCGCCTCCGCGTCAACAAGGTGTGGGTGGCCGGTGACATCGGCCGGCAGATCGTCAACCCGAGCGCGGCGATCAATCAGTCGCAGGGCGCCGTCATCGAGGGCCTGAGCCACCTCATGGCCTGGGAGGTCTCGTTCGAGGCGGGCCGGCCACAGCAGAGCAACTTCCACCAGTACCCGCCGACGCGTCTGGTGCAGGCGCCGCCCGCCATCGAGGTGCACTTCCTCACCAGCGACAACTCGCCGACGGGTCTGGGCGAGCCGGCGCTGCCGCCGACCGTCCCGGCGGTCTGCAACGCGATCTTCGCCGCCACCGGCGAACGCATCCGGTCGCTGCCCCTGTCGGCGCACGGCTTCCGCTGGGCCTGACGCCCGGCAGCCCGCGTCTGGCGACGCGAACCGCACATCGAGGACCGCGCGAGGGCCGCATCACTCCGGTGACGCGGCCCTCCGCACGTACGCGGGTGGCGGGTCAGAGAGGCGCGGGCCTCAGGGTGAGGGCGGCGTCGTGGCCGTCCGCGGTGCCGGCGAGGCGCCCGTCGCGCTGGCGGGCACCGCGCCGAGCAGGAACTCGCGCCGGCGGTCGGCGAAGGCGCGGAGGCTTCCGGGCCCGAAGGCGTCGGCGGGGAAGTCGGCGAACGAGTCCAGCTTGTGCGGATCCTCACGGACGTCGTCGAGGATGAGCAGCTGCGACCGTTCGGCCAGTGGACCGAGCACGTCCCAGTCCAGCCAGCGCGCCGCGATGTCCCGCACGTAACCCAGGTAGCGTTCGCGCAGTACCGGCACGGCCAGCAGCTTTGCGCGCAAGGGCTTGCGCGCGTCGGTGGTCTCGGCGAGCGGATCGAGCAGCACGCCACCCCGCACGTTCGAGCCGAACGCGCCGCGCCCCGACACGTTGAACGTCTCGTTCATGTCGTGAGGGACGACATGGAACCGGCCGTCCGGATCCTGATACAGGTTGTAGTCGCTGGCGCGCGACCAGTAGCCGTCGGCGTTCACCAGCGCGATGTCGAGCGCCAGGAACCTGAGCGCGGCGTCGATGTCGAGGAGCGGCGCGAGTGCGGCCTCGAGCCGCTCCGGGGGCGTCTGCGCGAGGACCCGGCACAGTTCGATGAGATCCGCCCAGGCGTCGGGCTCGTCCTTCGTCCGAATCTCGTACGCCCGCCGGTAGGGCGCCGGGTTCTCGCCGAGGTACTCGAGACCTGCCCGTCCGTTCGGACTGCCAGGCACCTTCCAGCGGCGACCGCCGCGGGTGCCGAACCGGTCCTCCACGAAGTCACGGTTGAACTGCTCGGCCGCCACGTAGATGCCCCAGCTCTCCCCGTTGACCACGACACGCACGTGGTTCGCCTTGGGTGCGGGGATGTACTGCCGGGCGATCTCGCTGAAGAGCACCGTGCGGAGGTACGTCGGGTCCTCATGGGAGTTGAGCAGGTTGAGGGTGCGGTATCCGCCGACGTGCTGTTGGTCGTGCCGCGCGTCGATCGAGACGTTGAACGACCGCTTGTATCCCGGTGGGATTCGGCTGTAGGACGAGTTGCCGCGGAACGCGACGCCCACGTCCGGGTACGTGCGGCCATCCACCACCAGGGTCGCCGGGACCTCGACGTCGGTGTCGTAGAAGGCGGCCAGCTCCGACTCCCAGTCGTCGGCCTCGAACGTGAAGAAGAGCGTGCGCAACACCGTCGGGTCGTAGAGGTCTCCGGTCTCTGCCGTCACGTCGTCGGGGTCGAGGCGGGGGCCGGAGGCGACCGCCGAGGCACCCACGTCTCCACGCCGTGCGCGGCCCGACGCCTCGAGGCTCGCGCGCGCGGCGGCCCGCTCGTCGGCGTCCAGCCACCCGTCGTTGTTCCGGTCGAACTGGCCGACCAGCTTGACCTCCGGCTGCCCGCGGCGACCGAAGCCCTGCGCACCCGCGTACCCGGGGGGCAGGACGACGGCTGCCAGGAGGACGACGGTGGTCAGGTATGGCATGCGCATGGCTGCTCTCCGTTCCTGGATCGTCGGTCTCAGAGTTCCTGGGGACCGGGGGCCGTGGCGAGCGAGACGCCCTGCACGCCCTCGAGCCTGTTGAGCGCACGGACCAGCGCGTCGGCGCTCATGTCGTCGCGGAGCGCGACCCGGTAGGTGGTCTCGATGGTCATGCCCTGCCTGGCCGTGGCGAGCGAGACCACCCGCTTGGCGCGGACGTGCGCATCGATCACGGCCGAGACGTGATCCTGCAGATCGTGGCCGATTCCGAGGCGGACGTCGAGGGCGTAGGGAAGATCGGCCAGGGCGTCGGTGCCGCCGATGCGCCGGACCACCACGGCGGCCAGGGCCACGACCGGAATGCCGATGACGGCGACCCAGGTGTTGCTCGCGCCCACTGCCATGCCGACGGCGACGGCGAAGATGACATACGCGGTGTCCTGCGTGTCGCGGACCACGGTGCGGAAGCGGACGATCGACAGGGCGCCCACCAGGCTGAATGCGCGCGCCACGTTGTCTCCGATCACCTGGGTGACCATCGCGATGAGCACCGCCAGCAGCGTGAGGGTGACGGGGAACGTCGGCGACACCTCGTGGCGGGCGCGCGTGAGGCGGTAGACCAGGGCGACGACCATCCCCAGTCCCAGCGCGATCGAGAGCCGCACGAGGATGGAGAACGGCGCGGCGGGGACCTCGCTCTGGAAGGGCGCGGTCAGGAACTCTGGCATGTGGAGCGCTATCTTACCCCCGGCCCGCCCCGGTCGCCTCCGCGCGACCGCGCGGGAGTGGGCGCTCGGGTCTGGTGCCTCGGGCGTGACCCGCGCGGACGGCCGGCCCGCGTGACGAGCGGCACCGGTACGCGGACGCGACGTCAGCGCGTCACGTCGGCGAAGTACGGCGGCAGGTCGGGCTTGGTGGCGCGCAGGATCGCCACCACGTCCCGCCGGTCGGCGAGCGTCAGGCGGTCGTAGGGGGCGCCGGTCTCCTCGCCCGAGAGCACATGCCACAGCCGGGCGTAGACGGCGTCCCGCACGGGGGTGGGCAGGGCATTGAAGGCGTCGGAGTAGATCATGTAGCTGCACGGGTACCGCATGAGGCGCCCGTCCAGACTCAGATCCCGCAGCGACCGTCCCTGGGCATCGTGGGGGCCGCCGGCGGGGAAGGTCTGCGTGAACGCCGACGTCCCCACGATCGGACCGAGCGCGGGTTCGTCCACGAACAGCATGTAGTCGACCAGATCGACCACGGCCTTGTCGACGTCGCGCAGGGCCAGCTGCTGCGGGCGCGTCACCCGCGTGGCGGCAATCAGCGACTCACTCGCATCGGCCGGCGTCGGCATCACGATGGCCGGCCCATCGCCGGCGTGCTGACGCACCCTGGCCTCCCACCCGAGACGGGTGATGAGGTTGGTCATGTGCATCTGGTGGTCCAGCACCATCAGCGCCACGATGTCGCTGCCCGGCCGGAGGTACGGCGACGTGTCGAACAGGGTGTCCAGCGTCCGCCGGTTCTGGTTGGTCTCGGTGCGTGTCAGGCTGATGTCCGCGGCGCCGACCGGTACCGTGGCGTTGCCTTGATGGCGGGCCTCGCCGTGCGTTCCGGAGACGTACCACCCACCCCACCGGAGCGGCAGCGGGCGCCGGTGGTCGGTGTAGTAGATCGGGGCGTACATCACCGTGCCGGTGGGCGTGGGGAACACGCTCGTGGCGAACAGGCCGGGCACTTCCTGCGTGGCTTCCGTGGCGTGGCAGGACAGGCAGGAGTCGTTGCGCTCGAATTCCGGCGGCCCCTCGGCGCGCTGGCGGAGGGTGTAGAAGATGGTCCCCTGCTCGGGATCTTGCGCGGTGAACTCGAGGTAGGGCGCGTGCTGGACGAAGCCGACCGCGACCTCGTCGTTGAAGTAGAGGGCTCGGGGCGTGGCCGGGCCGATGAGCGACGACTGGAAGCTCGTTTTCGAGAACACCAGCACCTGCGACTCGGGGTCCACGTTGAGCGCATCGAGGATGGAGCGGAGGTACCCGTGCTGCTGCTCGTAGGCGAGGGACACCTCGCCGCGCTCGACGCGTGCGATGAGCCGCGAGAGCGGGTCCCGGACCGGGCGCGAGGCGTAGTCGATGGCCGGATGGTTCCGGATCAGCGAAAAGTTGCTCCCGAGCTGCCCCTCGGCCTCGAAGGCTGCGGCGAGCAGCGTAGCCGCCACGGCGAGTCCAAGCATCGCCGTCCGTCGTCTCATGCGCGGGTCCTCCCTCTCATCCGCTGAGGGGGCGAGCAGAATCCATGCCCGGCCGGTGGCCGGAGCAGGAGTGCTCCACCCGTGCGGTGAACCGGCGTCTCACGGCAGCCACCGGCACATCCGGGGCCCAGGGCACCTGTCGGCAGAGGGAGATTTTTCGCCGGGGCGTCGGATATCCCGCGCCTCAGCCAGTACGTTTGGGCTCCCAGCGCAGGCCGAGCGCCAGGATCCGTTCGAGGAGGCGATCGTAGGCCACTCCGCCCAGTTCCGCGGACTCCGCAAAGTCCTCGCCGTAGGCCAGGTTCGGATTGGGATTGGCCTCGAGGACATAGGGCTTGCCCGCCGCGTCGAGGCGCAGGTCGATCCGTGCATACCCGCTCAGATCCAGCGCCCGGTAGGCGCGCGTCGCGATGCGCCGGATGATGTCGGCCGCCTGCGGGTCGAGCTGTGCGGCGTTGGTCGTGATGCCGTGCCGCTTCTGGTACTTCGTGCTCCACTTCACCCGCTCGGTCGCGATACGCCAGCGGTTGTCGGGCATGTGGGCGAACGACATCTCCCACACCGGGTACGTCTCCAGGCGCTCGTTGCCCATCACGCCGACGTAGAGTTCGCGTCCGTCGATGAACTGCTCCACGATGGCCGCCGTCCCCAGGTTGTCGTGCACGAACTGGACGCGCCGCGCCAGCTGTTCGGCGTTCTCGACGACCGACGCCTGCGAGATGCCGGCCGACGCCTCGAAGAAGAGTGACTTCACGATGAGGGGGAACCGCATCCGCTTCGGCAGGACCGCCCGGCGCCCCAGGCGCACCACGGTGAAGTCCGGGACCGGTATGCGGTGGTAGGCCAGCAGCTTCTTGGAGAGGGCCTTGTCGCGGGCGAGGATCAACCCGCGGGGATTGCATCCCGTGTAGGGAAGGCGCAGGAGCTCCAGGTAGCTCACCACGTTCTGGTCGAACGTCGTCACGTCAGCGAAGGCTTCCATCAGGTTCAGGACGATGGCGGGCTTGAACTCGCTTGCCGCGTGCCTGATGGCCGCGAGATCGTCGTGCACGCCCGTCACCTGGACCTCGTGCCCGCTCTCCCGCAGAGTTTCGATGACGTCGTATTCCATCTTCCACTCGGCTTCGAGCACGTTGATGCCGGTGGTGTCGGCAGGGGGCACCAGATGGTCGTGCACGAGGGCGAGGATGCGCGTCTTCTTCACAGGTAGAGTCGGTGTCCGCCGCTATGGAGGTAGTTCATGGCCTGGACGGTCAGGAGCACGGTGAACTCCTGCCGGGCCTGTTCTTCGGGAACGGCCAGGCGGAGCCGCAACTCGCGGCTCCGGATGATCATGTCCTCGATGACGCGTTCGATCGTGTACTGGTAGATGCCCGTCCAGCTCGCCACGACCCGGCGCACGGGCACCTTGATGCGCGAGAGGAACTGCGCCGCCGTCGGCCGGTCCGCGAATTCGGGCGCCGCCGAGAACAGGCGACGCAGGTCGCGATCGTAGAAGTTGGGCCGGTCGAGGCCGTAATGGCGCCGCTTGTTCTTGTAGTGCTGCCGGAGCGTCTTCCGCAGTGACCGCAGCGGGTCGATTTCCTCGCCGTTCTCGAGCGGGGCCCGGTGCCCGGCGATCGACCGCATCAGGCTGTCCATGTACTCCAGCTTCTTGAGCGCCGGCCAGCCGGCGTAGCGCTGGCGCCACTCGCTGTTCGGCGTGAGCCAGACGGCAAACGTCTCGGCGAAGTCCTCGTCCGGGTGACTCTGCGCGTACCAGGCATCCAGGTGCAGCACGAAACTCTTGCTGTACGGCTTCGGCGTGTACGAGTCCGGATAGGGCACCGACGGCGAGCCGAACACCTCGCGGCGCTGCCGACGGCGCCGCAGTTTGAACGCGTTGTCGATGACGTGCCCCGCTTCGTGCCGCAGGATGCGCATGCACCACTCGTGCTCGCCACCCTCGACTTCGTACATCTGGGAGTTCTCGAGCTTCTCGAGTCTCGGGTGGGCGAGGTAGAAAGGGATGGCCATGGTCGTCCCGCCGTCGGGCGTGAACCACTCGTCCGACAGGTAGACGTGCAGCGGCACTTCCAGGCCCCGCGACTGGAGCTCGCTCCGCAGGAGCTCCACCCGCTCCGCCAGCGTGCCTTCGACCGCGAGCGGCAGGTCCGCCAGCCGGAAATCGAGGAGCGTTTCGTCCGCCGATGTGGCCCAGTCCGCAGGGAGCGACGCGCGCACCATGTCCGGTGCATCATACTTGGGGTGGCGCCCTGCGGGAGGGCGCCGCAGCGTGAGGTGTGCAACCGCTCACCGGCGGAGAGGTGGGCGATGAGGGTGCGGCGATGCTGACGACCGAGACCGTGCGGGAGCGAGCGAACGTCGAGGAACGCTACCGGTGGAACCTGACGGACCTGTATGCGGGCGAGGCCGAGTGGCGTGCGGCCCGGCAGGCCCTGGCGGCGCGCATTCCCCGCGTTCGCGAGTACCAGGGGCGGCTGGGGACGTCGGCGGCCGTCCTGGCGGAGGCGCTCGACCTGGTCTGGGACCTCCAGAAGGAGGGGGCGCGGCTCTACGTCTACGCCAGCATGCGTGCGGACGAGGACACCCGGGCGTCCGAGCCCCAGGGGATGGAGCAGGAGATGCAGCAGGTGCTCGCGGACCTGGGCGCCGGGGCAGCCTTCATCGAACCCGAACTGCTGCGGGTCGGCCGGACCGCGATCGACGGCTTTCTCGACGCGGAGCCCAGGCTTGGCACCTACCGGTTTCCCCTGGAGGACATGTTCCGGCGGGCCGCACACACGCTGAGCGATGCCGAGGAGCGGCTGCTCGCGGATGCGGCGCCCATGGCGTCGGCCGCGTCGACGGTGCACGGCATCCTGTCCAATGCGGACTTCCCCTATCCCACCCTCACGCTGCCGGACGGCCGTGAGGTCCGGGTGGACCAGGCGGGCTACGCCGAACTCCGTACGAGCCCCGAGCGGCCGGTGCGGCAGCAGGCCATGGAGGCGTTCTTCCGGTCACTCGGGGGCTTCAGCCGCACCTACGGCGCCACGCTCAATGCCAGCCTGCAGCGGGCGTGGTTCTACGCCAGAGCCCGCAAGTATGCCTCGACGCTCGAGGCCTCGCTCGATGGCCCGAACATCCCCGTCTCGGTGTACCACCGCCTGGTCGAGGGGGTGAACCGTCACCTGCCGGTCTTTCACCGCTACCTGGCGCTCAGACGGCGCATGCTGGGCGTGGACGAGGGCCTGCGCTACTTCGACCTGTACGCACCCCTGGTCGCCTCCGTCGAGCTGCGCTACACCCCCGACGAGGCACAGGCGCTGGTGCTGGAGTCGCTCTCGCCGCTCGGTCCCGAGTACGGCGGCGTGCTGCGCAAGGCGTTCTCCGAGCGCTGGATCGACGTGTTCCCGACACAGGGCAAGCGCTCGGGCGCGTATTCGAACGGCGGTGCCTACGACGTGCACCCCTACATCCTGATGAACTACCTGGGGCAGTACAACGACGTCAGCACGCTCACGCACGAACTCGGGCACACGATGCACAGCCACTACTCGAACACGCGACAGCCGTACGTGCTGTCGCACTATTCGACCTTCGTGGCCGAGGTCGCCTCCACCTTCAACGAGGCGCTCCTCATCGACTACGTGCTCGAGCGCATCACGGACCGGCCGACGCGGATGTCCCTGCTCGGCAGTTTTCTCGAGAACATCAAGGCGACGGTGTTCCGACAGACCCAGTTCGCGGAGTTCGAGCTCCGGATGCACGAGATGGTGCAGCGGGGCGAGGCGATCACGGGCGATTCGCTCGGCGCGCTGTACCTGGAGATCACCCGGCGCTACTACGGGCACGAGGCGGGCCACTGCACGGTGGACGACTACATCGCTCACGAGTGGAGTTACATCCCGCACTTCTATCAGGAGTTCTACGTCTTCCAGTACGCCACGTCCTTCACCGCGTCGGCCGCCCTGGCCGAGCAGGTGCTGGCCGGGACGCCTGGCGCGACCGATCGGTACCTGACCCTGCTGTCGTCGGGGAGCGCCGACTACCCGGTGGAGCTGCTCCGGGCCGCTGGCGTCGACATGACGACCGATGGCCCGCTCGACGCCACTATGCAGAAGATGGTGGCCGTGATGGACGAGATGGAGACGCTGCTGGCGCAGGCGTGAGGTCGGCGGGCTACAGGATGCCCTTGCCGAGCGCGGACAGCGCGAGTTCGCAGCCGAGCGCCGCCGTGGCGTTGCGCACGTCGAGTGTCGGGTTCACCTCGACGAGGTCGAGGGCCACGAGGCGGCCGGCGTCCGACACCATTTCCATCAGCAGGTGGGCCTCGCGGTACGACAGCCCGCCCCGCACGGGCGTGCCGACGCCGGGGGCGATGGACGGGTCGCAGGAGTCGAGATCGAACGACACGTGCAGGCCGCCGGTGGTGTCGCCCGCCAGCGCGAGTGCCCGCTCTGCCACGCGGGCGATGCCCTCGCGGTCGATGTCCTTCATGGTGAACACGTGGACGCCGGACGCGCGGATGCGCTCCTTCTCCCGCTCGTCCAGGTTCCTGATGCCGATCAGCACGGTCTGCCCGGGCGCCACCGAGGGGTTCGTGCCGATCGAGGCCAGCTCCGACGGCTCGCTCCCGAGGAGGGCCGCGAGGGGCATGCCGTGCACGTTGCCGCTCGTCGTCGTGGCCGGCGTGTTCATGTCGCCGTGCGCGTCGATCCAGAGCAGGCCGAGCGGCCGGCCCGTGGACCGGCGCACCCAGTCGGCACTGGCCGCGACGGAGCCGGCCGCGAGGCTGTGATCGCCGCCGAGGACGAGGGGCAGCGCTCCCTGGTCGAGCGAGTCGAGGGCGGTGGCGTACAGATCGCGACACACGTCGGCAATCTCCGCGACGAACTTCCTGGAAGGATCGGCCGGTCGCCGTGTCTCCGGCGTGGGGGCGGCGAGGCTGCCACGGTCAACCACCTCGCGGCCGAGGCCTGCCAGCTGTTCCCGGAGTCCGGCGATGCGGAAGGCCGACGGGCCCATGTCCACCCCCCGGCGCCCGGCACCCAGGTCGAGCGGCACGCCGATGATGTGCACGGGTTTCACGACGCCCTCACCTGGTTCCCTGCTGGGCGACGTAGGTCGCGGCGTGCGCCCCCACGGCGCGTCCGTCGGCGATGCAGTCGGGAATGCCGATTGCGCGGAAGCCGCTGCCGGCGAGGAAGAGCCCCGGCAGGGCCGCGACGTGCGACTCGATGCTCGCGAGCCGTTCCAGATGGCCCACCTCGTACTGCGGGCTCTGGCGCGTCCAGCGGAAGAGCCGCTCGACGACCGGACGTCCGCTGATGCCGAGCAGCGTCTCGAGGGACTCTCGGACGCAGGCCACCAGCTCCGCGTCATCACGGTCGAGCCGATGCGGGTCGCGTCCTCCCCCCAGGAATCCACGCAGCAGCACGTGCCCATCGGGTGCGCGACCGGGCCACTTCGAACTGACCCAGGTGGCGGCCAGCAGGGGACTTCGCTCCACGCGAGGGACCACGAAGCCCGTGCCCTCCAGGGCGTGTGACACCTGCGCCCGGCGATAGCCGAGGGCGACGGTGGCCGTCGAGGCATAGGGCATGGCCGCGCACAGGCCTGCCAGAGTCGTGTCGAGCCCGCGGAGGAGGCCGCTGGCGACGTAGGCGGGCACCGCCAGGATCACGGCCCGCGCCGTCACCGGCCCGGCGCTCGTCTCGAGGTGGTAGTCGCCCGACCGGTGCAGCTCGGTGGTGCGAGCGCCGTATGTCAGCGTGCCGGGGGCGAGCGTGGCCGCCAGCGCATCGGCCAACTCGCCGATGCCACCAGGCAGCGAGACGAAGGCGCCGCGTGCCGAGGGCTTCAGATTCAGCCGGCGCATGTGGCGGATGACGCTGCCGGACTGGCGCTCGGCCTCCACCAGGCGGGGAAACAGGGCCTGGATCGACAGCCGCTCCACGTCGCCGGCGTGGATGCCGGCGAGCAGGGGCTCGGCCAGATAATCCACGGCCTCCTGCCCGAACCGCCGCCGCACGAAGCTGGCAATGGACTCGTCGTCGTCTCCGCCACGGGGCATGCCGACCTCAGCGGCCATCCGCAGCTTCCCGCGGATGCTCAGCAGGGTCGATCGGGCCAGCGCGGTCGCCCGGACGGGGAACCCCAGGAACGTGCCCTCGACCAGGGGATGGAGACGCCGCCCGCGCTGTACGAAGGCCGTCCTCGGCCGCTGCGTGGGCACCAGCCGGTCCGCGAGACCGAGCTCGGTGCAGAGCGTCACGGCGGCCGGCTTCTGGACCAGGAGCGAGTCGGGGCCCCCGTCGATCACCCACCCGTCGAAGCGCTCGGTCAGCGCGACGCCACCCGAGCGGTCGGCGGCTTCCAGCAGCCGCACGGTCACGCCGCGCGCCTGCAGCTCGTACGCGGCGGAGAGGCCGGCCATGCCGCCCCCCACCACCGCCACATCGACGCGGCCCGTGCTCACTGGCCGCGGGCGCCGGTGCTGTGCACGTACTGCGCGAGCATCTGCACGTGCTCGACCGGCGTGGATGGGAGGATGCCGTGTCCCAGGTTGAAGACATGGCCCGGACGCCCGTCCACCCGGTCCAGGACGTCGTCCACCTGCTGCAGCATGCGCTCGACCGGGCCGAGCAGCAGCGTGGGGTCGAGATTGCCCTGGACGCCGCGGTCGAAGCCGATCCGTGTCCAGGCCACGTCGATGGGAATGCGCCAGTCCACGCCCACCACGTCGCCGCCGGCATCGCGCAGCTCTTCGAGGATGGAGCCCGTGCCCGTGCCGAAGTGGATGCTCGGCGCGCGGCCGCGTACCGCCTCGAAGATCCGCTGCGTATGCGGCAGGGCGAACTCCCGGTAGTCCGAGGCGTTGAGGGCGCCGACCCACGAATCGAACACCTGCACGACGTCCACACCGGCCTCGATCTGGGCCAGGAGATAGTCGGCCACCACATCGGCCAGCAGCGCACAGAGCCGGTGCCAGGCGGCCGGGTCGCCATACATCAGGGACTTGGTCCGGGCGAAATTGTTGGAGTGGCCACCCTCGATGGCGTACGACGCCAAGGTGAAGGGCGCCCCCGCGAAGCCGATGAGCGGCAGCGCCCCGAGTTCCCCCTTGACTTGCCGGATCGCGGTGAGCACGTGCGCCAGTGCGTCCCTGGGCTCGAAGCGGACCAGGGCGTCCACGTCTGCGGCCGACTGCACGGGATGCTCGAGCTGTGGCCCCTCGCCCTTGATGAAGTCGAACGGCAGCCCCATCGGCTCGAGCGGCACGAGGAGGTCCGAAAACAGGATGGCGGCGTCCACGTCGATGCGGCGGACGGGCTGCAACGTGACCTCGGTGGCCAGATCGGGCTGGCGGCAGATCTCGAGCAGGGAATAGCGCTGCCGCAGCGCCCGGTACTCGGCCATATACCGCCCGGCCTGTCGCATGAACCACACGGGCGTGGTATCGACGGGCTCGCGGCGGATGGCCTTCAGAAAGCGGGGGGTGTCCACGATGAGTCGTCCTGGGCTGGCGGAAACGGCACCTACGCGAGGAGCTGGCGCGCCAGTGCCACCAGTTCCTCCAGCCAGAGGGGCTTGTACCGGACCAGGGCCCCGAGCGTCTGGATTTCCAGCGCCTGGCCCGCGTCGACATGGTAGTCGCCCGTCACGATGGCCACCGGCGTTCGGGACAGGGCAGGGATGGCGCGAAGCTCGCGCAGGAAGTGCAGGCCACTCATCAGGGGCATCCGCAAATCCAGGATGACCGCCGAGGGCTGGTGTTTGCGTGCCAGGCGGAGTCCTTCCTCGGCCGAGAGCGCGCCCCAGACCTCGTAGCCCTCGAGCCGCAGCATCCGGGAGAAGGTGTCGGTGACGCTGACGTCGTCATCCACGATGAGCACCCGGGGGGGTTGGCTCTCCAGGCGCGAAGGCACGACGCATTGTGGTGCCCACCCTGCCGGGCGTCAAGGGGCTGGGGTTGGGGCCGGTTGCGCCCGGAAACTCGTGCTATAGTCACCCCGCCTGCGCCTGGTGGGAGGCCAGCTGGTCCCAGTGACGAGACTCGTGTCGGAGGTCAAGTGAGCCCAATCCTCGTGCGGCCCGTCCGCGAGCAGCTCGAGCACGATCGGGTGATTCGCCTGCTGCAGGCGAAATACAAGCGAAAATTCGACGTCGCCATCAACCCTGGCAACGAGCAAAGCGCGCCGGTGGCCACCGGACCCGGGGCCTGGTACCCGGACGTGGTGCTGCACTCGCTCGAGCGTACGCACAAGCTGGTCGGGGTGATCGAAGTCGAGACCTCGGAGTCCGTCAACAATCTCGAGGCCATGTCCCAGTGGACCTGGTTCTCCCGGCTGCGGGCACCGTTCCTCCTCTACGTGCCCACCACCAGCATCGACGCCGCCCGTCGGCTCTGTGCCGATCTCGCCATTCCGGTCGCCGAAATCTGGTCATATCAAGGTTTTGGCGAGCAGATGCGCTTCACGCTGGTCCACAAGTCCCAGGACACCCGGCTCGACGCGCCCAGGGCGGCGGACAAGGCGCCGGCCAATGGGGGGAGCGGTCGTGCAGCGGTGACAGGTGCCCGTCCCACGGGTGCCAGCGACAGCAAAGCGAAGACGTCCCGGTCGAAGGAGCTCAAGACCAGAGCGCCCAAGCCGAAAGACGCCAAGCCCAGGGACGCGAAACCCCGGGGCGCTGCGACCAAGGGCACCTCGACCAGGAACTCCACGACGAAGTCCGGCGCGACCAAGGCTGGCGTGGTCAAGACGGGCGCGACCAGGAGTGCCAAGGTCATAAGCCAGAAGAACCCCCGCAAAGTATCTGTCGCGGCGTCGAAGCCCGTCCGGGCGGCCAAGCCTGCGTCTCGGCCGACGTCTTCCGCGTCATCGCGTGCGACGACGGTCACCACGCAGCGCCGGCTGACAGGCAGTGCCAGGAAGGCGACCGCCAAGCGAGCGGCGGCCCGCGCGCCAGTCCGGGCGGTTCGCGCCCAGAAGCGCCGATAGGCCGTGCCCTTTCTCCGGGTCATTCGCGACCGACACGGCTACGACACCACCTACCTGATGCGGTCGCCTCGGGAGGCCGTGCGCTCACGCACGGGCATCCTGTACGTGTTCAGGTCGCCCTCGGGCGTACGGGGGGGGCGGGAGCCGCTCTCGCCCGACGTCCGGCGCCAGCTCGAGGTGGCGCATCCCGACATCGCGTTCAACTGGTCTGCGATTCTCGACGGGCGCCAGCTTGTCGAGCCCGCGCCGGACCTCAGACGGCCGCGTCGGCGGCGGTCGCCCGACGCGGTCGTCGAGCCATCGGCGCCAGCGCGGTCCCAGAGGCCGGCCCGGGTCGAGCCGCGCCGGGGTCCCGACAGCGGTCCCGACACCGGTACGGGGAGCGGCACCGGGAGCGGCGAGGGTCACGACGAGCAGGGACAGGGTGAGGCCTCCAGACCGGTTGCCATGCCGCCGGCGGTCCAGGGGACCACGCCCGACGAGCAGGTCGCGTTCCTCGCGTTGTGGTATCCACGGGTGCGGGACCGCGTGACGGCCCGCGCGACCGACCCCGAACGCCGCGCGAGCCTGCTCGACCTGGCCGAGCGACTCAACCCGGCTGCATGGACCGATGCCGACCAGATGGCCGCGGGGCTCGCCACCGCGACCGACGCCTTCGAGCGTCTGGCGCGGGTGCTGACGCGGCGCCGCCGGCGGTCTCGACGCCCCACGCGGCCGCCAGGGGGCGGGGGCGAGGCATCGATCGAGTCCGGAGGGACCGGCACGCAGCCGGAGGACGAACTGCCGGAGACAGGGGCGGACGAGCCCGAGGAGCCAGGGCATCAGCCAGCGCCTCAGGCGGGGTCGCCTGCAGCGGTCGACAGCCTGGCCGTTGGCTCCGCGCTGGAGCGGGTGCCGGCCTCACCCGCCCTGATGGACCAGGACACGGACTGAGCCTCGTGCCGGCGCGCGCCGGGCGACGTGCTGGCGCGGCCCTGCTGCCGAGGGCTTCGGCTCCGCGCGGATCAGGACGTGCCCGCGGGGACTTTCGTGAACCGGCGCTCGATGGCCAGCACCTTGTCCAGTCGGCGCCGGTGCCGCTCCTCACCGGAGAAGCGTGCACCGAGGAACGCGGTGACCAGTTCAACCGCAACCGCTCCGCCTACGACGCGAGCGCCCAGGCAGAGCAGGTTCATGTCGTCGTGCTCCACCGCCTGGTGTGCGGAATACGTGTCGTGGCAGACAGCGGCCCTGACGCCAGGCACTTTGTTGGCCGCGATGGACACGCCGGCGCCGCTGCCACACACGACGATGGCGCGCTCCGCCCGCCCGTCCACGATGGCCAGCGCGGCGGCCTCGGCCGAGTCCGGGTAGTCGACCGGATCTGTGGAGTGCGTGCCCAGGTCGAGGACCGTATGACCGAGGGCCTCGACGGCCGCGGTCAGCTCACGCTTGAGGTGGAAGCCGGCGTGATCGGCGCTGAGTGCGATGCGCATGCGCGCACTACTATATCGTCCCGGCCACACCATCCCGCACGCGCCGGACCCGGCCGGCCACGTGCGGAATCTTGCTATACTGCGCCCCATGCGCAATCCCCTCAGACTCCTGTCTGCCGCGGCGGTCGCATCGGTCCTCATGGTCGGCCCGTTCGAGTGGGCCGAGCAGCGCCCTGCGGCCCAGACGCCCGCCCCCGCCGGTCAGGCCGCCGACCCTGCCGGGCAAGGGCAGGCGACGTTCAGAGGGGGGGTGGAGCTGGTCACGACCGACGTGATCGTGCGCGATTCCCAGACCGAGCAGTTCGTGGCCGATCTGCAGGCCGGTGAGTTCGAGATTCTGGAGGACGGCATTCCTCAGGACATCGCGTCGCTCGTGCTCGTGCACGGCGGGCGGGTGTTCAACGTGCAGGCCCCTCCGGCCGCTCCGGTGGCCGAGGGGATCATCCTGCCGTCGGTGCGGCCGACCAGCGATGCCGCGGGTCGTGTCTTCCTGGTCTTCATCGACGATCTGCACCTCGAGTTCGGGGCTACGCCGCGGACGCGCGATCTGATCAAGCGCATGCTGCGCAACCTGATTCACGAAGGCGACATGTTCGGGATCGTCTCCACGGGGACGTCGTCGCTGTCGGTTCAGCTCACCTACGATCGGCAGGTGCTCGAGAGTTCCATCAGTCGCATCACGGGGGGCGCGCTCAAGCCGCGCGACATCATCGAGGGGATGTACTCCGCGCAGGGCCCCAGCGAGTTGCGCTTCCGCGCGCACGTGGCGTTCAGGACGGCGTACGACCTGATGCGCAACCTCGAGCAGCTGCAGAACCGGCGCAAGGCGGTGCTCTGGATCAGCAGCGGCTACGACTTCAATCCGTTCGAGAAGTCGCGGTTCGACTTCCTCGCGGAGCGCGGCGGGGGCGACTCCTCGGAGTTCCGCAACGACCCGTTCGCACGGAGCCGCGAGCAGGGGACGCAGTTCGCAGAAGCCGACCTCATTCGCGAGCTGGCGGAACTGACGCGCGCGGCCAATCGCGCCAACGCGACCTTCTACACCATCGATCCCCGGGGCCTCATCGCCGGCCAGGACGTGGACCAGGAAGTGGGCACGCAGGAGTGGCTCGAGTACGTGCGTGAGACGCAGGACAGCCTCCGTGTCCTGGCGGACACGACCGGCGGCATCGCCGTGGTGAATCAGAACGACTTCGACCGGGCCCTCAAGCGCATCGACGCGGAGACGAGCGACTACTACGTGCTCGGCTACTACTCGAGCAATCCGGATCCGCTCAAGCGGACCCGACGCCTCGAGGTGAAGACCACGCGGGACAACGTGCAGGTCTGGTCGCGCACGTCCTACTCCCTGCGCCCGACCATCGACGCCAACCAGTAGGGTCTCCGACCCGACGGCTACGTCTCCGACCTGGAGTTCACAGGGGCTCCGGCCCGCCGTCAGCCGTATCGTGGGCCCGGTATCCGCGCCGTCTCCGACCCGTGCCGGGCGTGGGGCAGGGTGGCGCGACCGCGTCACGTACCGGTGAGCGGGCCACCGGTCTGCAACAGGGCTGGTCGCGGTGCGGGCGAGCCTGAATCAGGACGCTGGCGCGGCCGGGTCGGACCCGTCCCGGCACTCCTGGATGGCCTCCCGGATCCGCTCCCGAATCCAGCGGACCGGATGCGGCGTCACGGCCAGGAAGGCTTTCCAGTCGTCCTCGGTGAGCGAGACGTAGATGACCCGGTCCACCGTGCCCAGTTCGAGGCGCTTGTCGGATCCCGTGGCGCTCATGAGGGCCCCATCATAGACGCCTCGGCCGCGCGGGGAAAGGGCATCCTCACCCCGGTCGAGGTGCCCGCACCGCCAGTTCCAGGCTGGGCCTGACCCGCTCGAACGCCTTCTTGAACTCGACGACGCTGCGGGGCGGCCGCGCCATCTTCGGGTACAGCCATCCAGTACGCCGCTGAAGGTCGTGGCCCGCAATCCGGCTGCACGAGAGCTGGCCCGATTCCACGTCGCTGGCGGCGGCCTGCCACGGGATGATGCTGATCCCCACGCCGTGACGGACCATCGCCTTGATGATCTCGACGTTCTCGGTCTCCATCACGATGTTGGGCTCGATGCCCTCCGACAGGAAGAAGTCGTTGACCACCCGGCGCGTGACCGAGCCGGTCTCGAAGAGGATGACCGGCTGACGGTCGAGCTCACGAGGCCGGACCTCGGCCCGACCGGCGAGCGCGTGCGTGGCGTAGGTGACCAGCAGCATGTCCTCGTGGAGGACGGTCTCGGCCACCAGGTCGGCGGCCGACACGGGCAGGCTCAGAAACCCGAGGTCGGCCGCCCCGGACCGCAGGAGCTGGATCGACCGTTCGGTGCTGCCCACGGTGATCTTGAGGTCCAGATTCGGGTGCAGGCGACGCACTTCGGCGAGCAGTTCCGGGAAGACGTAGAGACAGACCGTCATCCCTCCCACCAGATGCAGCGCTCCGCGCAGCGACTCCTGATGCGAGGTGATCGACGCGACCGTGTCGTCGAGGTCCTGGAACATGCGTTGGCTCAGCTGCAGAAGCGCTTCGCCCGCCGGCGTGATCCGGATCCGGCGGCCGATGCGGTGGAACACCGGTTCACCGAGTTCGTCCTCGAGCAGCAGGATCTGACGGCTGATGGCCGATTGGGACACGTGCAGGCGTTCACCGGCGGCGGTGAATGATCCGCTGTCGGCGATGGCGCGGAGGATTTCCAGCTGTCGCAGGTCCACGTCGCATCATAACGTGATGATATGGACCATGCGCGATCTATCAGCCAGGCGGGACTTCTGGAGGCGGCGCGTCAGGGTGTCGACTGGGTGATGGCGTGGCGCGTCCTCGCAACGGCCTCCTTCAGATAATCCTCGTCCAACTCGATCCCCACGAAATCGACCTGCAGCCGTGCGCATGCCACGGCCGTGGACCCGAGACCGAGGAAGGGGTCCGCGACCAGCCTGGTGCGGTCGCGCCCGTGCAGCGCCATGCACATTTCCGGGAGCTTGGACGGGAAGGTGGCGGGATGGGGACGGTCCCGGTCACGGCTCTGGATGGTCTCGTACGGGATGAACCAGGTGTTGCCCCGGCACCGGACGCCTTTCGCGGCGCCCTGCCAGCGGCCGATGTTGGACGCGTCCTGATAGGGCACCCCGATCGCCAGACGGTCGAGCGGAGTCGCCCCGGAGGGCGTGAAATGAAAGATGAACTCCTGGCAGTCGTTCAGGAACCGCCGGCTGTTGATGGGTTTGTAGTGGCCGACTGCCAGGTCTTCCGCCAACCGGCTCCGCGCCCCGGCCGAGGCTCGATCGATCGCGATCGACTTGATCCAGTGAATGGTGTTCTGCAGGTGCAGGTGTGCGCGCGCGGCCTGGGCGACGTCGAGCGCCGTCCAGGGGTCGCTCGGCTTGGCCCCCACGTTGAGGAACAGCGAGCCGTCGGGCGCGAGCACGCGCGCGACGTGGCCGAGCCACGCGTGGCTCCACGCCAGGTAGTCCTCGCGCGGGATGGTGTCGTCGTAGGACCGGTAGCGAATACCGAGGTTGTACGGGGGAGAGGTGACGACGGTATCGACCGTGCCCGCGGCCAATCGGCTGAGGACCTCGAGGCTGTCGCCGAGGTGGAACGTCAGGGTGGCCTGTCCGCTGTGCAGCTCGGCGTACGGGCGGGGCGACCGGGTCACTGCGGCGATTCTACCGTGTCCACGCCGGCCGACGCGTGCCGCAGACCGTCCCCCGCCTGGTGGCACGGCGGCCGCGCGTGGTCAGGACGCGCGGGCGGCGCGCAGGTGCCCACGGCTGGGGCGCGGGGCCGACCGGGGCACGAGCGTATGATTGCGACGGTGGGCGGTCGACAGGCAGCCGGCACCTTTCTCCTCGACGTAGGTCAGGGGCCGTGCCGTGTCGATCTCGAGATAGCGACCGACGATGCACCCGCACGCCAGCGTGTCGAAACCCAGGAGACGCACCAGACTCATGACCGCATCCTCCCCCTCGCAAGCCCGCAAGGTTCGTACCCGTGGCGCCTCGCCTCGCCCGGGCGACGAGCGTCGCGCCGCGGCGCGCCACCTTGCCGCCGACAGGCCCGCGCCGTTCTTCGTGCGTGGTGACGCGACGTGCGCCAGCGTGTCACGGGAGCACGTGGCCGCCACCGTTGATGTGCCAGAAACCGCCGACACCGACACCGCGACACCCGCCCCCCGCCTGCCGCGGCGCCATCGTCGGATCCTGACGCGGCGCGTGGCGGCGGTGGTGGCGCTGTGCCTGGCGTGGCCGTCGGTGTCTGCCTCCCAGTCGGATATCGGGTCGCCGGCCGGTCTGCTGCAGGACACCGACGTCAGGACCGCGCTCGAGGCGGTGCGGGCCGCGGAGCCCGGGACGCTGGCCGACCAGGCCCGCATCTGCGAGATTCCCGCGCCGCCGTTCGCAGAGCAGGCGCGGGCCGAAGCGTACGCGCGGATGTTCCGCGAGGTGGGGCTGCGCAACGTTCGGCTGGACCGGGAAGGAAATGTCCTTGGTGAGCGGCAGGGTCGTGCGGCACGTCCGCACGTAGTCGTCAGTGCGCACCTCGACACCGTGTTCCCCGAGGGCACCGACGTGACCGTCGCCCGGACCGGACGTGTCCTGCGCGGACCGGGGATCGGGGACGATTGCCGGGGACTGGCGGTGCTCCTCGCGGTGGCGCGCGCCCTCGACGTGGCGGGTATCCAGACGCCCGGCACGATCACGTTCGTCGGCACCGTGGGCGAGGAGGGGCTGGGCGACCTGCGAGGGGTGAAGGCCCTGTTCAACGACACGTTGCGCGGGCGCGTGGACCGGTTCGTGTCCATCGACGGGGGCGGGTACGCCATCACCCACATCGGCATCGGCAGCCGGCGCCTCCGTGTCGCCTTCACGGGCCCGGGCGGCCACAGCTACAGCGACTTCGGACGCGCCAACCCGGCACACGCCCTGGGGCGGGCCCTGGCGGGTATCGCAGAGATCCGCGTCCCGCGCGACACCCGCTCCACGTTCAGCGTCGGCCGGATCGGAGGCGGGACCTCGGTCAACGCCATTCCCACCGAAGCCTGGATGGAAGTCGACCTGCGCTCCGGCGTGGCCAGCAGTCTGGACGGACTCGAGCAGGCCGTTCGTCAGGCCACCGAGCGCGCCCTGGCTGCCGAGAACGAGCGATGGAGCCAGAACGGCCGCCTCTCACTCTCGCTGACCCCGATCGGCGAGCGCCCCCCGGGTCGGACCCCGGAGTCGAGTGTCACCGTACGGGTGGCCCGCGCCGTGACCGAGTCGCTCCGTCTGCCCCTGTTCCTCGAAGCGGGCTCGACCGATGCCAACCTTCCCATGAGCCTCGGCATCGAGGCGATAGCCGTGGGCGGGGGCGGAATCGGCACCGGAGCCCACACCGAGGCAGAGGCCTTTGATCCCCTCGACTCCTGGCGCGGCACGCAGCGGGCGCTGCTGCTCACGATTGGCCTCGCGCGCTGATCGGCCCGGGGCCCCTGACCCGTATGGCGTCGCTGAACCGGTGAGGCTCGGCCCGGTGAGTCCTCCCGTGTCGCGGAGCTAGCCGCCGGCCTGCTGATTCCGCACGGCCCGGAAGCTTTCGAGTTCGACGGCCCGCTGCCGGGCGGCGGCCGCCCTGGCTCTGGTGAGCCGGAGCAGGTAGGCCGCGTGGAGCAGCAGGACCACCACCCCGGGGAGGTCGAGGCCGTCCGGCCGCAGGAGCGGCAGGAGGTTCGCGAGTGCCGCTCCGCCGAACACCAGCGAGAACAAGGGGTCGATGCCCCCTCCCGGCAGTGCCGGACCGACGGCCATGGCCGTCGTCTCCCAGCGGGGCGCACCAGGCGCCGACTCGTAGTAGACCTGCAGGTAACGGCCGATGCGCTCGACGCCGGCATGCAAGGCGTGTACGGCCTCGAAGCCGGCCACCAGCACGCTGAGGGGGAACACGGTGGCCACGGGCGGAGCGTCGCCGAGCACGAGGGCCGCGCCGAGGGCTGCCCAGGCGGCGATCGTCACCGGAACCAGCACGATGCGGGCGGTCCCGCGCGACGCGATGGTCGTCCGAAGGGCCGCGTACTCGGTGTCTGCGAGTGTCATGGTCGGTGGAGCCGTAAAGATTGTCTGCTACAATGCCGAATCTTTTTCTGACAATCTGCTCTCGCCCGGGGCCTCATAGTGTCCATATCCGGAGCCCGAATCCTGCATCGCGTCGCTCGTGTCGTCGTCATGTGGCTGCTCGCGCTTCCGGTGTCCGGGCCAGGCCTGGCCTGGGCGCAGGCCGCTGCCACGCCGCCCCGCGCGACCACCTCCGCCACCACGGCCACCCAGAGCAGCGCGGCGGCGGCTCGTGCCCGTCGGGCGCGCGCCGCGCGTGCCCGGGCGGCTGCCGCCGCCAAGGCCCTGAAGGAAGCCCAGGAGCCCCGCTACAAAGCCAACGAGTATGGTGCCCTCGTGCCCGATGTGCGGGCCGAGGCGGCGATCATCTACGACCCCGACACGGGGACCGTGCTCTGGGAAGTGAACTCCGGGCAGCAGCGGTCGATCGCCAGCATCACGAAGGTGATGACGGCACTGGTCTTCCTCGAAGACCAGCCGGACATGACGCAGATCGTGACGGTCCAGGCCGCCGACGTGCGCCGGGCGTCCACCACCTATCTGCGCGCGGGGCTCAAGATCGCCGCCGAGGACCTGCTGCACCTGCTGCTCATCGGATCCGACAACGCGGCTGCCCGCGTCCTCGCCCGCGTCTCGCCGTACGGATCCGTTGGCTTCATCGAGCGGATGAACGCGAAGGCGCTGGAACTGGGCCTCGAGAGCACGCACTACGCGGATCCGTCAGGCCTGTTGTCGGCGAACGTCTCGTCTGCCCTCGACATGGCGAAGCTGATTTCGCTCGTATCGCGCGACGAGCACATCGCCTCGATCATGCGGAAGCAGACGCACACCGTGCAGGCGGGCACCCGGACGATTCGTGTCAACAGTACGAATCAGCTGGTGCGCAACGGTGACGTGGAGGTGCTGGCCGGCAAGACCGGTTTCATCAGCAAGGCCGGCTACTGCCTCGCGACGCTGCTCCGGCTTCCCCACACTGGCACACAGGTGGCCGTAGTCGTGCTGGGGGCGAAGTCCAGCGCCGGGCGCTTCTGGGAGACGCGTCACCTCTTCAACTGGCTGTCCCAGCAGACCCAGAGCCTGTTCGCCACCGCCCAGGAATAATAAGGGCCCGCGCGCCCTCCCTCGTGAGACGCGCCGTGCGGCGCTCTTCCGGCGCGAGAGCGCTGTGGGCCCGGTCAGGCCCCGCCGCCCGCATGTCCCGGGGCGTGGTTTCTTTCAGGCGTATCCCCGCTGGATGGCGGCGGCATCGAGGGGCAAGGTGGCCAGGGTATCCACGTCGTGCAGGACGGGCCGGGCGGCATGCCGGCTGTCGTAGGCCTTCAGATACCGGTGGCAGGCATTGCACGCGTACACGCGGTACAACCCGTCCTGCGTTGCGAACGTCGTCATGCGGCTGCGGTCCGCATTGCGGCAGAACGGGCACGTCAGCGCTTCGAACTTCCACTGCAGCGAGCAGCGCCCACAGAGCAGGTGGCGCTCGGCGGCCGGCGTGACCACGGCGAAGTCGGGGTCGCCCCCGCAGGCCGGGCAGTACGGATGGGTCCACAGCGCGAGTCCTTCGCGCTGCTGGACGAGTTCCGCGCAACGTCCCAGGAACGGGCGCATGGCCAGCGTGAGCACCTGGTCGAGGACGTCGTCTCCGGTGGCCCCGTCGCCGCCCGGTGGCGTGGTCCGGCCCGTGGCGGTGCGGTCCGCGGCGCTGCGGAACCATTCCCCGGCGAGCGCGAGCAGCGTCAGGTCGCGGCCAGCGGACTGGAGCCGCTCGGCATCGGCAGGCTCGATGGCGCTGTGGCGCCGGAGGATGTCGACCGTCTGCCGGACCATCAGGCGGAGGTCGGACAGCTCCAGAGGGATGTGCTCGAACTGCAGGAGTGGCGCCCCCTGCGTCTCGTGCCGCGCGAACGTCTCCGCGCCGAGATCCAGAGAGGGGAGCGGGACGCGTGCGTGCACGCGACGCTGCAACTCGAGCAGCTCGAGGTGCATGTCGATCGCCTCGGCCAGTTCCGGGCTCCGGGCCCGAAGGGCGACCAGTTCGGTCGATTGACGTGAGGTCGTTCGCGATGGGCGGGCCGCGGGCCCGGCTGGCTCGGACACGGGCCGATCATACACACAAGGTGGTCCCGGCCCGGCGCAATCAGATGGTAAGGTGACGAGGCGCATGCGGATCCTCATGGTCGCCTCGGAAATGCATCCCTTCGCCAAGACGGGCGGGCTCGCTGACGTCGTCGGCGCCCTGCCACGGGCGCTGGCCACGCTCGGGCACACGGTGGACGTGGTGCTCCCGCGGTACCGGGGTGTCGCCGCCGGCGAGACGGCCAGTCCGCTGGCGGTGCGGCTGGGAGCGGTGACGGTCGAGACGATGGCCTCGGAGGTGACCGATGGCCCGACCCGCGTGATCCTGGTGGACCATCCTCCCTCCTTCGATCGGGAGTTCCTGTACGGCCCGTCCTCGGGCGACTATGAGGACAACGCCGCCCGCTTCGCGCTCCTGGCGCGAGCGGCCCTGGCCTGGGCGGCCCGACAGGGGCAGCGGTACGACGTCGTGCACGGCCACGACTGGCAGGCGGGCCTCGTGCCGGTGCTGCTGGCCACCGAGCATGCCGACGATGTCCAGCTGGGCCACCTGCCCACGGTGTTCACCATTCACAATCTGGCGTATCAGGGCATCTTCGACGCGTCGTGGGCCGAACGCCTCGGGCTGCCTCCTCGCGCGCTCGGCACCGATGCGATGGAGTACTGGGGCCGCCTCAGTTACCTCAAGGGCGGGATCGCCTTCTCGCGGGTGATTACCACCGTGAGCCCCAGGTATGCGGCCGAGATCCAGACCCCGGAGTTCGGGTTCGGATTCGAGGGTGTGCTCTCGGGCCGCGCCGACGATCTCGTGGGCATCCTCAACGGGATCGACTACGATCAGTGGAACCCCGCCGTGGATCCGCATCTGCCGAAGCCCTTCGATGCCGCCAGGCTGGACGACAAGGCGGCATCCAAGCGCGCCCTGCTCGTGGCCGCAGGCCTGTCACCGACGCCGGACGCGCTGGCGCGCCCGCTGGTGGGTATCGTGTCGCGCCTGGTGGCCCAGAAGGGATTCGACCTGCTCGCCACCCTGGCCGACGACCTCGGCGCGCTCGACGCGACCTTCATCGTGCTGGGGCGCGGGGAGGCAGCGTTCGAGGCCTTCTGGCGGGACCTGGCCGTCGCCCATCCGGACCGCGTGGCGGTGCGCATCGGGTTCGACGAGGGGCTGGCTCACCTCATCGAGGGTGGCGCCGATATCTTCCTCATGCCGTCGCGGTTCGAGCCCTGCGGCCTGAACCAGATGTACAGCCTGCGGTATGGCACCGTCCCGGTGGTGCGTGCGACCGGTGGCCTCTACGACACGGTCGAGCCATACGACCCGGCCACCGGGTCCGGCACCGGATTCGTGTTCGAGGACTACACCGCGGAGGCTCTCGTCCGAACCCTCCGGCACGCACTGCGCATCTATAGAGAGTCGTCGGCCTGGCGTCGTCTGCAACTGGCCGGCATGGCGAGGGACTGTTCGTGGGAAGCCTCGGCGCGGGACTATGTACGCGTCTACGAACGTGCGGCCGGTGGCCGTACCGGGGCGTGAGGGGGGAAACCCCGGAGACTGACGCATGGCATCAGACAGGATCAAGACCCTGACCGACGGCAACTTCGACGAAGAGACCAAGACCGGCGTGGTGCTGGTGGACTTCTGGGCGGAATGGTGCGGGCCCTGCCGGCGGCTGGCGCCCACCGTCGATGCCCTGGCGGGCGACTACGACGGCCGCGTGACGGTGGCGAAGCTCAACGTGGACGACAATCCCATGGTGCCCGGCCGGTTCATGATTCGGGGCATTCCGACGCTCCTGCTGTTCAAGGACGGCCAGCTGGCCGATCAGGTCGTCGGCCTGGCGGCCAAGGAAGACCTGGCGAAGATGATCGATCGGCATCTCTGAGCCAGGGGAACGACCTGTGACGAACCAGTCCATCGCGAGGGGTGAGCGCCGGCATGTCTGAACGGAACGTGGTGATCATCGGATCCGGCCCTGCCGGCCTTACCGCTGCGCTGTACGCCGCGCGCGCCAATCTGAAACCGCTGCTCATCGAGGGCCTGGAGGCCGGCGGCCAGTTGATGCTCACCACGATGGTGGAGAACTGGCCCGGCTTTCGCGAGGGCATCATGGGCCCCGACCTCATGACGGAGATCCGGGCGCAGGCCGAGCGTTTCGGGGCCGAGATCCTGCAGAGCACGGTGTCGCGGGTCGATCTCTCGGTCCGACCGTTCCCCATCGAGCTCTCCGACGGTGCCCGGATCACCGCGGACGCGCTCATCATCGCCACGGGCGCGTCGGCACGCTGGCTCGACATCGGATCGGACCGCCGCCTGTCCGGGCACGGCGTGTCCACCTGCGCGACCTGCGATGGCTACTTCTTCCGGGGACGCCCCATTGCCGTGGTCGGCGGGGGGGACTCCGCGATGGAAGAGGCGATCTATCTCACGCGTTTCGCCTCGAAGGTCACCGTGATTCACCGGCGCGAGTCGTTGCGGGCGTCGAAGATCATGCAGGACAAGGCGTTTGCCAATCCCAAGATCGAGTTCGTGTGGGATTCGGAGATCGCCGAGGTGAAGGACGTGCAGCGGGGCGAGGTCACCGGCGTCGTGGTGCGGAACCTGAAGACCGGCGCGCTGCACGACCTGGCCGTGGACGGGGTGTTCATCGCGATTGGCCACACGCCGAACACCACGTTGTTCCGAGGCCAGCTCGACCTGGATGAGACGGGCTACATCGTGACCGGGCAGGGCACCCGCACGAGCGTTCCCGGCGTGTTCGCGGCAGGCGACGTCCAGGACCACGTCTATCGTCAGGCGATCACCGCGGCGGGCAGCGGCTGCATGGCCGCCATCGATGCGGAACGCTATCTCGAGCACCTGCCGACGGCAGCCGACACGCAGGCGGCTACGGCAGGCTGAGTCCCGGCGCTACTCGATCCACCCGCCGCCCAGCACGGCGTCCCCCTCGTAGAAGACGGCAGCCTGCCCGGGCGCAATGGCCGATTGCGGTTCGTCGAAGACCACCTCGGCCCGCGCCTCGTCGAGGGCGCGGACCCGAGCCGGGGCCGGCTGGTGCCGGTGCCGGATCTGGACGGAGGCCGCCACCCAGGCGTCCGGCGCCGTCCGGCGGTGCCAGCTGACGGCGGCCGCCGTCAGCCGTGCGCGCTCGAGGGCCGCCCGCGGCCCCACGACGACGTCTCGCGACGCCGGATCGATTCGCAGCACGTAGAGCGGTGTCGGCCCGGAGACGCCCAGCCCCTTCCGCTGTCCCACCGTGTACCGGTGAATGCCATCGTGCGAGCCGAGCTGTCGGCCGTGCACGTCGGTGACGGCCCCTCCCGTCTCGACGTCAGGACGGGCCCGGGCAACGAATCCCGCGTAGTCGCCATCCGGCACGAAGCACAACTCCTGGCTGTCCGGCTTGTCGGCGACGGTCAGGCCCAGGCGCTGGGCATGGCGGCGCACGTCGGCCTTGGTGAGCGCGCCGACGGGAAACACAGCCCTGGCGAGCTGGTCCTGCGTCAGCTCGAAGAGGAAGTACGACTGGTCCTTGCCCTCGTCGAGCCCGCGCCGCAGCACGACGCGCCCGTCGGCGTCGCGTGAGAGACGGGCGTAGTGGCCGGTGGCGACGGTCTCGGCGCCGAGGCCGCGCGCCCGCATGAGCAGGGAGGAGAACTTCAGGTCGCTGTTGCAGCGCGCGCACGGCAGGGGCGTGCGGCCCGCGGCGTACTCACCGACGAAGTTGTCCACGACCGATGCCCGGAACTCACGCTCGAAGTTGACGATGTAGTGCGGGGCGCCCAGCGCCGCGGCCACGCGGCGCGCGTCGTGGAGGTCGTCGAGCGAACAGCAGGACCCGAAGGCCGGACCATCCCCGCGCTGATCGTAGAGCTGCATCGACAACCCCACGACCTCGTGGCCCTGCTCGGCCAGCAGGGCCGCCGCCACCGAGGAGTCCACGCCGCCCGACATCGCGACGACGATGCGCATGGACGGGCTCACCCGGCAGCGCTCGCGGCGCGCCGGGCCGGTGGACGGGTCAGGTTCCGAAGCTTCTCGACGACCCCCGGCAGGACGGCGAGGAGGCGTGCCACGTCGGCCTCGCCGTTGGCCGCCCCGAGGCTGAATCGCAACGAGTTCTGCGTGCGGTGCGTGGGCAGGCCCATGGCCTTCAGCACGTGCGAGGGCTCGAGCGTGCCGGAGGAACAGGCGGAGCCCGTCGAGACGGCGATGCCTTCGAGGTCCAGCGCGATGAGGAGCGACTCCGCCTCGACCCGATCGACGCTGATATTGGTGGTGTTGGGGACGCGCTGGTCCGCCGCCCCGTTGACGAGGGTCCCCGGCACGAGGCGCAGCACGCCGGATTCGAGCTCGTCGCGCAACCGGGCGAGCCGCGCGGCGTGCTCGCCCAGTGCGCCAGCGGCCAGGCGCGCGGCCACGCCCATGCCCGCGATGGCGGCGACGTTCTCGGTGCCCGCGCGGCGGTTGCGTTCCTGCCGCCCGCCTGTCAGCACCGGTGCCAGGCGCACGCCGCGGCGAACCCAGGTGGCGCCCACGCCCTTCGGGCCATAGAACTTGTGCGCGGAGATCGTGAGCACGTCGATGCCGAGCGCGCGGACCGACACGGGGATCTTGCCCGCGGACTGGACGGCGTCGGTGTGGAAGAGGGCGCCGGCGGCGCGGGCCAGGGCTGCCAGCGCGGCCACCGGCTGTATGGTGCCGATCTCGTTGTTCGCGTGCATCACCGACACGAGCGCCGTGTCCGGCCTCAGCGCCGCGCGGAGGGCGTCGACGGCGACGACGCCCGACTCATCGACCGGCAGCAACGTCGTCTGCCATCCGCGTCGCGCCAGCGCCTTGAGCGTATGCAGCACGGCCTCGTGCTCGATGCTACTGGCGATCAGGTGCCGGCGACCCGAGCTCTCCAGCGCCTCGGCCACGCCGCGGATCGCGAGGTTGTCACCCTCGGTGCCCCCACTGGTGAACAAGACCTCGGACGGGTCGGCGTCGAGCAATGCGGCGACGGCGCTGCGCGCTTCGTCGATCACGGCCTTGGCCCGCTGCCCGAAGTGGTGCACGCTCGAGGGGTTGCCGTACTCCTCGGCGAGCACGCGGGCGACGCGCTCCACGACGGAGGGGTGGGGCGGTGTCGTCGCGTTGTGGTCCAGGTACACTCGGGTCACGGTCCGTCGATCGTAGCACCCGCCCTAACCTGCAGCAATAAAACGACTAGACACGATCCGGACGCGTGGCTATACTCGCTTCGCTCCTGCACAACCTGGCACTGTATCCAGACCAAGCACGCGCGCACGGGCCGCCCAGCGGGCCTGGCGGCGCAGAGGACACCACATGTGGAAGCGTGATGAAGCGGCCAAGCCGGTGAGTGGGTCTCCCACGACGCCGAGTGCGGCGCCCGCGGTGACCCCGCAGCAGACGAGCGCGCCGGCGGCGCAGCCGGATGTCCGCCGTCAGATGGAGAGGGACGTAGTGAATATCGGCAAGTCGGTCGTCATCAAGGGCGAGCTGAACGGCAGCGAGGATCTGACGATCGAAGGCCACGTCGAGGGCAAGATCGAGTTGCGCGATCACATCCTCACCATCGGTCCGAACGGGCGCATCAAGGCGCAGGTGTTCGCCAAGGCCGTCATCGTCCTCGGCGAGGTGCACGGCAACGTCACGGCCACCGAGAAGATCGACATTCGCGACGGCGGGTCGGTCGATGGCGACATGATCTCGCCCCGTGTGGCGATTGCCGATGGCGCGCACTTCCGTGGCAGCGTCGACATGCAGCGGAAGGCCGCCCAGCCCGCTGCGCAGAAGGACAAGGCTGCGACGCAGGCGCAGCCCGCGGCGCCTCCACCCCAGGGACAGCCGTCGCAGCCACAGGCCGCGGCCCGCTGAACCGCTGACGCGCGCCGGCGTCCCCCGGCCGACGCGGTCTGCACTGCACACGGGTTTGGCGTTCTCGGATCTCTTCGCCCGCCTCAGGAAGGACGAGGTGGTGCCCTCGACGGAGGGCACCGCCGCGTCCGACGTGTACGCCTCGAAGGCGCTCGCGCGTTTCCTCTCCCTGCTCGGCACCCGCGCGCAACCGGTCCTGCTCGATCTGGGACCCGTGGTCGGCGGCAACGTCACGTTCTTCGGCGAGCAGCTTCACTGCAAGATCATGGTCGAGGATCTGTACGCCGACGTGGAGCGGCACGTCACCCGTGACACGGTGGACCAGCTGCCCGCCTTCTTCGAAACGAGGCTCACGGGGACGCCGGACCAGAGCGTGGACGGCATCTTGTGCTGGGACGTGTTCGACTACCTCGATCGGGACGCCGCCCGTGCCCTGGCGCGCCAGCTCACGCGTGTGCTGCGTCCGGACGGCGTGCTGCTGGCGTTCTTCGGCGCGGCCCAGCCGGAACCGGGCGCGGCCTTCTACACCCGGCACCTGGTCGTGGACACGGACAAGCTCGAACGCCGCGCCTATCCGGCATCACGAGGCAAGCTGAAGCCGCTGCCCAATCGTGACATCGAGCTGATGTTCGCGCCGCTGAAGGTGACCGAACAGTTCCTGCTGAAGACCAAGGTGCGCGAAGTGCTGCTGCGCAAGCCGGCGGTCGTGCCCGTCGAGCCGGCGTAGGCGGTTCCCCGATGGCCCGACCGGTCATCGCCTTGCTCACCGACTTCGGCACGCGCGACCACTATGTGGGCGTGATGAAGGGCGTGCTGCTCGGCATCTGCCCCGACGCGGCCCTGGTCGACCTCACCCACGAGATTCCTCCGCAGGACGTGTCCGCCGCCGCCCACGAACTTGCCGCGTCCGTACGCTTCTTCCCGAGCGGCACGGTGTTTCTCGTGGTGATCGATCCCGGTGTCGGCACCGGTCGGCGGGCGCTGGCGGCCCGGGCCGGCCCGTACGCCTTCGTCGGACCCGACAATGGGGTCCTGGCCGGCGTCCTGCGGTCTGCCACTTCGGCCGACGTCGTCGCGCTGCGCAATCCGGCGTTCGCCCGTGCCGACATCAGCCGCACCTTCGAAGGACGCGACCGTTTCGCGCCGGCCGCCGGCTGGCTGGCATGCGGGCAACCCCTGGACGCGTTCGGGCCGCGCATCGATGACTGGTGCGACCTGGTTCTGCCCGCCGCTGAACGCGATCCCGACGGTGGCGTGCGTGGAGCAGTGGTACGGGTGGACCGGTTCGGGAACCTGGTGACCAACATCGGCACGGCGGATGTGCCCGCTGCGTGCCTCGCGCCTGGCGTGGCGTGTATCCGGGTGGCCGGACAGGAGATTGCCGGGCCGGTCGGGACCTACGCCGAAGCGCCGGAGCACGGACTGTGTGTCCTCGTCGGGAGCACCGGACAGCTCGAGATCGCGGTTCGCAACGGGAACGCAGCCGAACGGCTCGGCGTCGGCGTCGGCGCGCCCGTCGTGGTGCGCGAGCGCTGAACGGTGCGCGGGCGGTGGGCGGGCGCCGTGCGGTGCGCGGGCGCTGTGCGGTGGCGGGCGCTGAGGGGTGGCGGGCGCTGAGCGGTGGGCGGGAAGGAGCCGGCCCGCGGGTCCGGGCCCTCCGGGCGCCCGTCCCCGGCGCACCCGGGTGGTCCCATGGGGTCCGACAAGGGGACGCGAGGGCAGGGCGTGTGCTAGCATTCGACGTTTTGTCTGGCGCGTCTCGCGCCGACCGTAGCGCCTTCACAGCAGGTGCCGCCCCGCAGGGGCACCGTTACGACCGGGACTGAACCTCATGGATTCCGACCTCTCGCTGGACTTCCTTCGCGTCGTGGAGCAGGCCGCCGTGGCGTGCGCGCACACCATGGGGCAGGGTGATGCCCACGCGTCCGACAGCGCCGCGGTCGAAGCCATGCGCACCGAAATGGACACCGTGCCCATCGACGGCACGATCGTCATCGGCGAGGGTGAACGCGACGAGGCGCCGATGCTCTATATCGGCGAGAAGGTGGGCCTCGGCACCAAGGGCAACGGCCGCGTCTATCCGCAGATCGACATCGCGGTGGATCCGCTCGAGGGCACGAACCTCTGTTCCACCGGAGCGCCGAACGCGATGGCCGTGCTCGCGGCCTCCGAGCGTGGCGGGCTGCTGCACGCGCCAGACCTGTACATGGAGAAGCTCATCGTCGGCCCGTCGGCGAAGGATGCCGTCGATCTCGACGCGCCGGTGCGGTTCAACCTGCGGGCGATCGCGCAGGCCCTGGGCCGGCGGGTCGAGGACCTCGTGGTGATGGTGCTCGACCGTCCCCGCCACGAGCAGCTCATCGCCGATATCCGGGCGACCGGTGCGCGTATCCGGCTCATCGGGGATGGAGACCTCTCCGCAGGCATTGCCGCCGCCGTGGCCGGCAGCGGCGTGCACGCCGTGATGGGCACGGGGGGAGCGCCGGAGGGCGTACTCACGGCGGCGGCCATGCGCTGCCTCAACGGCGAGATTTTCGCGCGCCTCAAGGTGAGCACGCCCGAGCACGAAGAGCGATGCCGGGCCATGGGTATCACGGATTTCGCACGCATCTACCGTGCGGCGGACCTCGCCCCCGGCGAGCACATCGTGTTCGCGGCCACGGGTGTGACCGACGGCGCCCTGATGAAGGGGGTGCGCTTCTTCGGCGATGGCACCCGCACCAGCTCCGTGGTGATGCAGACACGCCCCAACCGTGTGCGCTTCATCGACAGCATCCAGGTGGCCGGCGGCGCCGACGTCCGCGTGCGGTTCTGAGCTAGTCGGCCTCTCCGTCCCCCCCCTTGTGCTTGCGCTGGCGCCAGGGGCGCCGCGTCCGGTCCTCGTGTGGACCTCCGGTCTGGCGGGGCAGCGGGACGCGTGGCTTAGGCCTGCGCGTGGCCGTCGCCGGCTTCTTCTTCGGTTTCGGTACGTCCACGATCTCCCTCCCTGCCGGCGTCTTCCCTGGCGCCCGTATCCGCTCCCGTCCCCCGGCCCGCCACGGCTCCCGATCCTCCGAATGCCAGGCGCAGCAGGGGAGGGGTGACCATCGTCGTGACAAGGACCACCACGATGGTCGCCGAGAACACCTCGCGACCGATGAGGCGGTTGGTGAGGCCGTAGCCCGCCACGATCAGCCCGACCTCACCGCGGGAAATCATGCCCGCGCCGACGCGCGCTGCCTGCCGCGTCGTGAATCCCGCCATCCGCGCGCAGAGGCCGGAGCCCAGGGCCTTGGTCACGATGGCTACGGCCACCAGCACGAGCGTGAACGCGGTGCGGTCGCCGAGCGCGCGTCCGTTGGCCTGGAGGCCGATGCTGATGAAGAAGACGGGCACGAACAGCGAGTAGGTGAGCGGGTGGATACCCTCGTCCACCTGCGCTTTCACCGGCGTGCGCGCGATCAGCACGCCCGCGACGTAGGCGCCCGTGATGGCCGCCACGCCGCCCACGACCTCCGCTGCCCAGGCGTACACGAACGCCACGACCAGCGCCGAGGCCAGCACCCCCTGTGTCACGTGCAGCGACGCGGCCCGGCGCATGAGCCACGGGAGGCCCAGCCCGGCCAGCACGGCCATCCCGAAGTAGCCGGCGACCCGGGCCGCGATCCAGAACACGCCTGAAAGCTCCACTGTCCCCGTCGCCTTCGAGAACGCGACCACGAGTGACAGGACCAGGATGCCCATCACGTCGTCGATGACGGCCGCACCGAGGATCGTCGAGCCTTCCTTCGACCGCAGCACGCCGAGCTCGATGAGCGTCTGCGCCGAGATGCTCACGCTCGTGGCGGTGAGGATGGTGCCAATGAAGAAGCCTTCCCATCGAGGCCCGATGCCGAAGGCCGCGGCCGTCGCGAGGCCCCCCGCCAGGGGCAGGACCACGCCGCCGGCGGCCACCCAGAACGCCACGGTGCCGACCCGGCGCATCTGGCCGAGGTCGGTCTCGAGTCCGGCCACGAACATGAGCAGCAGGACGCCGATCTCCGCGAGATCGCGCACGGTCTCGAGGAGACGGCCTGCGGCGGGGGCACCGTCGATGTCTCCGCCGAGTGCCTGGAAGATGGGCCAGGCCAGCAGGTCGAGGGCGGTCGGACCAAGAACGAGACCGGCGAGGATCTCGCCGAAGACCGCAGGCTGCCCGGCGCGGCGGGCCAGCGCGCCCGCTGTCTTCGCCACCGCGATGATCAGAGCCAGCAGGAGCAGCAGCTGGAGGAAGGGCGTCATCCGGAGCGTCCGGCATTGTACGTTAAGATGCGACTCTCTCCTGGACGCATGCCCGTGCACGACACCACCCCCCGTCTCACCGAGCGCGCGGCCCTCGTGGGCCTGGCCACGGGCTCCGTGCGGAGGGACGACGCTGAACGTTCGCTCGACGAGCTGGCCGGCCTGGCCAGGGCCGCCGGCGGCGACGTCGTGCTGCGCCTGATCCAGGAGCGTTCACGGCGCGATCCCGCCACGTGCATCGGCGCCGGCAAGGTGCTCGAGCTCAAGGCGGCGTGCGACGAACTCGACGTCGACGTCGTCGTGTTCGACATGGAACTGTCGCCCGCCCAGCTCGGTCAGCTCGAGCGCCGTCTGGAGCGCAAGGTCATCGACCGCACGCAGCTGATCCTCGACATCTTCGCGCGGCGCGCGCGAACCCGCGAGGGCAAGTGGCAGGTCGAGCTCGCCCAGCTCCAGTACCTGCTGCCCCGGCTGGCCGGCTCCGGCGCCGCGCTGTCCCGGCTCGGCGGCGGCATCGGCACCCGGGGGCCCGGCGAGACGAAGCTCGAGACCGATCGGCGGCGCATCCGTACGCGCATCCAGGCCATCGCGCACGAGATCGATCAGGTTCGCCGTCGTCGTTCCCAGCTCCGGGATCGCCGCCAGAAGCGTGCGGTCCCGGTGGTGGTGCTGGTGGGGTACACCAACGCGGGGAAGACCACGCTGTTCAACCGCCTCACGAGCGCCGGGGCCGTGGCCTCGGACGCGCTGTTCGTGACGCTCGACCCCCTCACGCGTCGGGTCGCGCTGCCGGGGCGAGGCGCGCTGCTGGTGTCGGACACGGTCGGGTTCATCGACCGGCTCCCACATGCGTTGGTCGCGGCCTTCCGCGCCACGCTCGAAGAAGTGGCCGAGGCGGACCTGGTGCTGCACGTCATCGATGCGGCCCAGCCAGAGCGCGAACGGCACGAGCAGGCGGTGCGGCGGGTGCTCGACGAGGTGGGGGCGGCCGACGTGCCGACCATCGACGTGTACAACAAGATCGACCTCCTCGACGACGACGAGCGGGCGCAGCTGGCGCGTCTGCATCCCGACGCGAGTCTTATTTCGGCGGGGGACGGCACGGCGATCGAGGGCCTGCTCCAGCGCGTGGCCGGGCGGCTCGGGCAGGATGCGCGGCACGTCACCCTGGTGTTCGACGAGGCCAGCGCATCCGATCGGCGCGTGCTCGCCGACATCTACCGCGAGGCGACGGTGCTCAGCCACGAGGTGTCCGATGGACGGATTGTCGTCGAGGCCGAGATGCCGTCCAGGCTGGCGGAGCGCCTGACCCGGCAGGCCGCGCGGGAGGAGGCTCACGGTGCTGCCTGATCGCGTGCGCACGTATACCGCGTCGTCGTCCCGGGCCCTGCGCGTCCGGCCGGCCCTGCTCCTCCTGCTGGCGGGGCTCGTGTGCAGCCTGGCGTGTGCCCCGCGCACTGCCGCACCCGTCGTCGCCCCGACGCCGCGGTTTCCCGAGTACGTGTTTCCTCAGGCCCCAGCCGAGCTGGGGAACGCGCCGTCGAGTGGTCGGGTCACCGAGGGATGGCAGCTCCTCCAGGCCGGACAGATCGTCCGTGCCCGCCGGGCGTTCGCCGAGGCGTCGCGTCGCGAGCCGTCGTATTTCCCGGCGGTGGCCGGCGCCGCGTACGCGGCCTTGGCCGCCGGCGAGGAGATGACGGCGGTGGATCTGTTCGGCCGCGTCCTGTCGGTGGCGCCCGATTACGGGCCGGCTCTCGTGGGTCGCGGCCTGGCGCGGCTGGGGGCCGGGGAGGAAGCCGGCGCGCTGGCGGACTTCGAGCGGGCGCTGGCCGTGCGACCCGACGTGGCGGGGCTCGGCACCCGCGTGGAGGTGCTGCGCCTGCGGCGCCTGCAGGCCCTGGTGGAACGTGCCCGCGAGGCAGCGGCCGATGGCCGGACCGATGAGGCCGCGGCCACTTACCGCGCCGCGATCGACGCGTCGCCCGAGAGCGCCTTCCTGCACCGGGAGCTCGGGTTGCTCGAGCGTGCCCGCGGGGCGTCCGTACCAGCCGCGGCCGCCCTGCGCCGGGCCGCCGAACTCGATGCGGCGGACACGGTGTCGCTCGTCGCGCTGGGAGAACTGCTCGAGGCAGAGGGCGATCTGGCCGGAGCCGAGAACGCGTACCGGCGTGCCGCGGCGATCGATCCGTCCGACGACGTCCTGCAGCACATCGAGCGTCTCGCGCTGGTGGCGCGTGACGCCGCGCTGCCGGCACCCTTCCGGCAGATTCCCGCAGACCCGCGGATCAGCCGGGGTGCCCTCGCGGCGCTCATCGGCGTTCGTCTCGACGGGTTGCTGGCTGCGGCACCCTCCACGCCCGTGGTGATGACCGATACGGCCGGACATTGGGCCTCGCGCTGGATTACCCGCGTCGCTGGGAGCGGGGTGCTGCCCCCGTTCGACAATCACACCTTCCAGCCGGCGGCCGAGGTGCGGCGCGGCGACCTCGCGGCGGTGGTCAGCCGCCTCGTGCGCCTGGCCGCGGCGCGTCAGCCGTCTCTCCAGTCGGCGCTCGGCGCACGCCCGGCCGTGGCCGATATGTCCGCCGCCCATCTGGCGTACCCGGCGGTGGCGGTGGCCGTCGCCTCGGGCGTGATGCCGCTGCTCGAGGGCGGACGGTTCGCGCCCCTGGCGCCGGTACCGGGCGAGGAGGCCGTCGAGGTGGTGGCGCGGCTGCAGGCGCTCGTCTCATCGCGGTGACCGCGTGCGCTATCTCACGCTGCCGAACCAGCTCACGATCCTGCGGATCGTGCTCATTCCGCCGTTCGTGCTCCTGGTCGTGTACGGCTACCCGGGCTGGGCGCTCCTGGTCTTCATGGTCGCCGGCGCGACCGATGCACTCGACGGGCTGATTGCCCGGCGTGCCGGGCAGCGCTCGAGCCTGGGGGCCTGGCTCGATCCGATGGCGGACAAGCTCCTGCTCGTGACCACCTTCATCGTCCTGACGCTGCCGGGCATCGACCTCCTGCACCACCTGCCGCTGTGGCTCACCGTGCTCATGATCAGCCGGGACGTGGTGATCGTCGGCGTCGTTGCCATCGTGAACATGGCGGTCGGGCATCGCACATTCCGACCCTCGCTCCTGGGGAAGCTGGCCACCGCGACCTACATCGTGACGGCCATCGTCGTCATGTTCTACAACTTCCTGGGGCGGGACTCCGTGCTGGTGGACGTGGTCGTCTGGCTGACGCTGGCCCTCACCCTGGTGTCGGCCGCGGACTACATCGTGCGCCTGCGCCGGCTGGTGGGCGAGGGTCCGCAGGAGCCGGCGTCGGGGCACTAGCACCCATCTCGCCTCGCCGCCCTCGGTGCTGCGCTCCCGTGTAGGACAGGGGTGCGAGGCGGCCCCTCAGGCCATCACGCGCGGGCGGAAGTAGTCGACCGTCCGCTGCAGCCCTTCCTCGAGTTCCACGCGGGGCGTCCAGCCGAGCAGCGTCGTCGCCTTCGTGATGTCGGGTTGTCGCTGTCGGGGATCGTCCACCGGCAGGGGACGGAAGACGATGCGACTCGACGAGCCCGTGATGCGCACGATGGTTCTCGCGATGGCCTCGATCGTCACCTCGTGCGGGTTGCCGATGTTCACCGGCTCGTTCAGGTCCGAGGTCATCAGCCGCAGGATGCCGTCCACCAGATCGCTGATGTAGCAGAAGCTGCGCGTCTGGGTGCCATCGCCGAACACCGTGACGTCTTCGTTCCGCAGGGCCTGCGACATGAAGGCGGGCACGGCGCGGCCGTCGCGCAGCCGCATCCGCGGGCCGTACGTGTTGAAGATGCGGACGATCTTGGTGTCGAGTCCGTGATAGCGGTGGTACGCCAGCGTGATGGCCTCGGCGAAGCGCTTGGCTTCGTCGTAGACCCCTCGCGGCCCGACCGGGTTGACGTTGCCCCAGTACGATTCCTTCTGGGGGTGTTCCAGCGGGTCGCCGTACACCTCCGACGTCGAGGCGAGGACGAACCTCGCCCGTTTGGCCAGTGCCAGGCCCAGGGCGTTGTGGGTGCCGAGCGAGCCTACCTTGAGGGTCTGGATCGGCAGTTCGAGATAGTCGATGGGGCTGGCCGGACTCGCCCAGTGCAGCACGAAGTCCACGTGGCCGTCGACGTCGATGTAGCGCGTGACGTTGTGGCGGATGAACTCGAAGTCCCGATCGCGGAGGTGGGCGATGTTCGCCATGTCCCCGGTGAGCAGGTTGTCGATGGCGACGACGGAGTGCCCTGCATCGAGCAGGGCCTCGCAGAGGTGCGAGCCGATGAAGCCGGCCGCACCGGTCACGACGGTTCTAGGCATGGGATGAGCCGTGGAAAAGTCCCCTGACGACGGTCAGCCACATGATCTTGAGGTCGAGCGTCACGGACCAGTTTTCGATGTAGTAGAGGTCGTACTCGATGCGCTTCTCGAGCGACGTGTTGCCCCGCCATCCGTTCACCTGGGCCCAGCCGGTGATGCCGGCCTTGACCTTGTGCCTGAGCATGTACTGCGGGATGCGGTGCTTGAACTGTTCGACGAAGAAGGGGCGCTCCGGCCGTGGCCCGACGATCGACATGTCGCCCTTGAGCACGTTCCAGAACTGCGGGAGTTCGTCGAGGTCGAGCCGCCGCAGCCAGCGTCCCACCGGCGTCGCCCGCGGGTCGTCATCACGCGCCCACACCGGCCCCGACGCCTCCTCGGCATCGATGTACATCGACCGGAACTTGTAGACCCTGAACGCCCGGCCGTCCAGGCCCATGCGCTCCTGCGAGTACAGCACGGGCCCCGCCGAGGTCCAGCGCACCAGCGCGGCGATGATGGCCAGGGGCACCGCGAGCACGAGGAGCGTGGCGGCGGAGAAGGCCACGTCGAGCGCCCGCTTGATCCAGGCGTTGACGCCCTGGAGGGGGACGTCGTTCACGCTGATGATGGGCAGCCCGTCGAGATCCTCGAGACGGGCCTTGAGCGTGATGAACTGCAGGAGATCGGGCACGACCTTCACGTCGATGCACTCCCGGCTCGTGACCTCCACGAGATCGAGCAGTCGTGCGTGCTCCTCGAGCGGCAACGCCACGTAGAGGAGGTCCACCCGTTCCCGCCGCGCGATCTCGCCGACGTCTGACAGGGTGCCGAGCAGCGGCAGACCCCGATAGCCGATGTGATCACCGGTCGCCCGGTCGTCCACCATGCCGACGACCTGGTAGCCGAACTCGCGATGCTGGAGGATGCGGTCGGCCACCATGCGCCCGAGCTCGCCGGAGCCCGCGATGAGGATGCGCTTGAGGCCGATGCCCGCGCGCCAGCGGCGCTCGAGCAGCTCGCGCACCGCCTCGCGGGACGCGTAGGCGAACACCACGTTCAGGCCGAGGAACAGCGCCCAGACCAGCTGCGACACCTCGTAGGCGCCCCGGGCCTTGGCTTCTTCCGAGACGTAATAGGCCTGGACGTACAGCGTGGACACGACACCGAACACCACCGCGAGGACGCTGCCCACGAGGACCGCGAAGAAGTCGTCCACCCGGGATCGGCCGCGCCTGAGACGATAGACGCCCTGGAGCTGGAACGCGAGTGGCGTGAGAAGGGCGACGAACGGCAGCACGTTGAGGTACTGCTCGATCGGCGGGTAGCCCTTGGTGACCGGCACCAGACCGCTCTCGAAGCGGATGCCGTAGGCGAGCACGAACGCCCAGATCGCCAGGAGCGCGTCGAGCACGACGTGGGTCGTGACGAGGAGCCGGTTGTGGAGTTTCACCATCGCGTGCCCGCCGGCGCCTGGAGCGTCTCGTCGATGACGGCGCGCATCTGGTCCAGGTACCGCTCGCGCGAGAATGCCGCTGCGTGCGCCTGCATGCGCGCAGGGTCGAACGCGAGCGTGGCCACGCGCCCGAGGGCGGCTGCCAGCGAATCGATCGTGGACTCCGTGAACAGCACGCCCGTGTCTCCGTCGATGACCGTTTCCGTGGCTCCCCCGACCCCCAGCGCGACCACCGGCCTGCCGCACGCCATGGCCTCGACCGGCACGATACCGAAGTCTTCCTCCCCCGGCAGCAGCACGGCCAGCGCCCGGCGATACTCGTCACGCACCGCGGTGTCGTCGAGGCGCCCGAGGAAGGTGACACCCGGACCGGCCAGTCGCTCCAGCCTGGGCCGCTCCGGCCCGTCACCCACGATCCGAAGATGCGCCCCGGCACGGGCGCAGGCCGTGATGGCCAGATCGATGCGCTTGTAGGGGACGAGGGCGGACACGACCAGGAAGTGCCCACCCGGCTCGACGGCGGCCGGGTGATAGAAGACCGTGTTCACGGGTGGGTACACGACCGAAGCCACGCGATTATAGTATCGGCCGATCCGTCCCGCAACGTGGCGCGAGATGGCCACGAAGCGGTCGACGCGGCTGGCGGTGGCCGCGTCCCAGCGCGCCAGGCGCCGCATGACCGGCCCGTAGAGCAGCCGGCTCGCCGCCGGCCCCACCCGTTCCGGGCCGAAGTAGGCATCGAACTGATCCCAGGCGTAGCGCATGGGCGAGAAGCAGTAGCACAGGTGGCGCGCACGCCCGGGCGTGACCACCGACTTGGCGACGCAGTGGCTGGCGCTGAGCACCAGGTCGTACGCGTCGAGGTCGAACTGTTCGATCGCGAAGGGGAAGAGCGGCAGGTAGTGCCGGTAGTAGTGGCGCCCGAGCGGCAGTCGATCGATGAACGACGTGGTGATGCGGTGACGCTCGATGGCCGGCGACACGCTGCCTCGCGCGTGGACGAGGGTGAAGATGTCCGCCGCCGGGTAGAGCCCACAGAGCTCCTCGAGCACGCGCTCGCCACCGCGCATGCCCGTGAGCCAGTCGTGCACCAGGCCGACTCTCACGCCCGCGACGTCTCCGCGTAGATCGCCAGCGTGCGGGCCGCCGCCCGCTCCCACGAGAACTCCCGCGCGCGCAGCAGGCCCTGCCGGCGCAACTCGTCGGCGCGTGCCGGGCTGTCGAGCACTTCACGGATGCCGTCCTCGATCGATCCCGCGTCGTACGGATCCACGAGCACGGCGGCGTGTCCCGCCACCTCGGGCAGGGACGACGTCGTCGAGGTGACGACCGGCGTCCCGCTGGCCATCGCCTCGAGCGGCGGAAGCCCGAAGCCTTCGTAGAGGGAGGGGAACACGAAGACAGCTGCGAGCCGGTACAGCACCGAGAGCGTCTCGTCCGGGACGAATCCCATGAAGCGGACGTGCTTGTACAGCTTGTGCTTGTGCACGGCGCGTCTCAGGGCCGGCAGCTTCGAGATCTCGTCGCCGATGATGAGCAGCTGCAGCTGGTCGAAGCCGCGGCGCCTCAGCCCGGCGAATGCCTCGATGACCCGGACCAGATTCTTGTGCGGCTTGATGTTGCCCGCGTACAGGAGGAACCGTCCGTCGAGCTGGTACCGTTCCCGCACGCGGTCCACCAGATCGCCGGCTGGTGTCACCCAGAAGCGCTCATCGATCCCGTTGTAGACCACCTCGACCTTCTCCGGTGCGACGTCGAAGAAGTGCAGGATGTCGCGCTTGGACGCCTCCGACACCGTGATGATCCGGTCGGCCCGCCTCGCCGCGCTCCACAGCATCGTGCGGGCGTAGGCGTGCGCGGCGCGGTTGGGCAGGTACTGGGGAAAGCGCAGGTGGATGCAGTCGTGAATCGTCACCACGACCCGCCGGCAGCCGAGCGCAGCCGGCAGCACGTAGTGGGGGGAGTGATAGACGTCCGGGCGCTCGCGCAACAACACGGCCGGGATCGACAGCTGCTCCCGGATGGAGTAGCTGGGCGAGCGCTCTTCGACGCCTCGGAAGTTGGGGCCCAGTTCGCGGGCCACGGCGAGGTCGGCCGGGCTGCAGAGCAGCACGTACTCGGTGTCGTGATCGAGCCTCGCGACGTGCCTCAGCAGGTTGCGGATGTAGGTGCCGATGCCGAAGTCGTGGAGTTTGCGCGCGTCGATCGCGACTCGCATCCACCGATCATACTGAAGAGACTGCAGTTCCGGCGGAGGTTTGTCTCCCGATCAGCGGTCCCAGCCGTCCCAGTCCAGCCCGTGGCGCCGGCGACTCTCGCGCAGCGCACCGGGGTAGACGCCGGCCCTCCGGGCCTCTTCGGCGGCCTGGCGCAGACGGAGGTCGATGTTCCGGGCCGCGGCGGTCATCGAGGCGATCCAGTCGCGACAGCCGTTGCGTACGGGGAAGGGCGCAGCCTCCGTCAGCACGACGAGCCAGGGGCGTCGGGCCGGCGTACGGATATCCGGCGCACAGCTTCCGGCATTGCGGGTCCAGGACGCATCGAGCTGATCGGCCTGTCGTCCAGCCGCCGCAAGTACCTCGTCATAGGCGGCGCCCCCAGCGTCCCTGCGCGCGTCCGCGGACACGGGCGGCGTGCCGCCCAGCACCGCCTCGAGTCCGGTTGCCGGCCCGGCCGCGGCCGGCGGTGCCGCGCGCGCCGTCGCCACACGTCCCGGACGTTCCAGCAGTGCCGAGGCGTGCTCGGCCGCCACGGCGAAGCCAAGCGACTCGGCCTGTGCTCCCGCCTTCAAGGTCGTCACGCCGATCACGCGCCCTGCACGGTCCACCAGTGGTCCGCCGCTGTTGCCGGGATTGATCGCCGCATCGGTCTGGATGAGCGTCACGGTGCCCACCCGGCGCACAGCGCTCACGATGCCGCGCGTCACGGTGTTCGACAGGACGCCGAGCGCCGACCCGACGGCGATCACCTCCTGGCCCACGCGCACGTCGGCTGGTGCGCCGAGCGGCAGGACGGCTGGGGCACGACCGCCCGCGTCGAGCTGCAGGACCGCCAGGTCGCTGCCGGTGGCGACGGTCACGACACGGGCGCGCCAGCGGGTGTCCCCCGCCTGCAGGATCACGGTCGAGGCGTCCCCGACGACGTGGGCATTGGTGATGAGTCGATCGGGCCCGATGAAGAACCCGGTGCCCCTCGCGCGTCCGGCCTGCACCGAGACGACGCCCGGCACGACCGCGGCGACCACGTCCTCGAGCGGACGCATCTCGGCTGCGAGGTGGGGCAGGGGCGGAGTCGCACCCGCGCCCGCGACCGTTGGCGCGAGCGGCGCCGCGGCCGGCGGCCGCTCAGGCTGGACGGCAGGCACGATGCCAGAGCCGGTGGAGGCGGCACGAGCGTCGGAACCAGGGCCGGCACCGGAGACCACATCGGACCGGCCCTCGGAGGCGGCATCGTGCCCGGCCGTCGCGGAGGAGGCGGACGTCTCAGGCGCGGGGCGGTCGTCAGCGGCCGGCGTGAGCGGCGCGAGACCCAGGGCCCCCAGCCCGAGCCCGCACGCCAGGCCGAGCACGAGCAGCACCAGGCCGCTCCCGCCCGCCGGCGCCTGGCCGCGCGGGACGGCACGCATCTCCGGTACGACGGCACGCGCCTGTCCGCACCGGCAGGCCTCGACGTGCGGTGGCACCCGGCGGCCGCAGGCGGGACAGGTCCAGGCGGCGTGGCTCGACAGGGGGTTCACTGCCCATCGGAATCGGGCAGCTGGCCACGGACCTTGAGGTAGACACGGAGCACCGGGACCCAGCGGGGATGGTGCCGTGCGTAGAACTGCAGGTGGCTGCGCCGATACGCGGCGGCGGTGGCCGCCGGCGCCGATGCGGCTGAACGCCCGCGGAGGTGCACGACCTCCGAGGACGGGTCGAATCGGACCTGGTAGCCCGCCGCGCGGAGTCTCGCGCAGAAGTCCACGTCCTCGGTGTACATGAAGAAGCGCTCATCCAGCAGGCCGACCCGCTCGGCCGCTTCGCGCCGGACGAGCAGGCAGGCGCCGCTGACCCAGTCCACCGCAGCCGGCCGGCGGGTGCGCCGCTCGACCACACGGGCCGCCAGGCCGCTGCCGCGCGCATGGGCGCGGACGAGCAGTTTCTGGCCCAGTTCGGCGAAGGGGCTGATCATCGGCCCGTGGGACAGTTCCGCCCGGCCCTGGCCGTCCACGAGGCGGGGCCCGGCAACGGCGGCGCCGGGATGACGCTCGAGCGAGGCGATCAGGGCGTCGAGGGCACCCGCCGGGACGACCGTATCCGGATTGAGCAGCAGGATCAGCTCGCCCCGCGTGGCGCGGATACCGAGGTTGTTCGCGCGCGAGAACCCGGTGTTGCCGCCCGCGTCGAGCACCGCCACGTGTGGCCAGCGCTGGCGGACGTGCGCAGCCGTCCCGTCGGGCGACGCATTGTCCACGACAACGATCTGGTGGGAGGCCGCAGGCGGGGCGGCGGCCAGCGAGGCGAGGCACCGGTCGATGTCCGGTACCGAGTTGAACGTGACGATGACGACCGAGAGACGCGGCGCGGCGGTCATGGCGCCGTGATGGCCTCGAAGGTGGCCGCCGCGCACCGGCTCCACGAATAGCGAGCGAGCACGGCCGTGCGCGCGGCGGCCAGGCGTCCGCGCTCCGCGTCGTCGTACAGCAGGCGCTCGAGGGCGTCGGCGATCACGTCCGGGTCGGTCGACGCGACATAGGTCGCCGCGTCGCCGCAGACCTCCCGCGCCACCGGGGTGTCGAGCAGCAGTACCGGCACGCCCGCGGTGAGCGCCTCGAGCGGGGTGAACCCGAAGCCCTCGTAGGCCGACAGGAACACGAAGCCCCGCGCATCGCGGTAGAGCGTGGCCAGGGTGGCGTCGTCCACGAAGTCGAGCCGCGACACGCGGTCCGCCACGCCGCACCGGCGCGCGACGGCGTCCAGGTCGACCGTCGGGCGTGTGCGGTTGTCACCCACGATCGCGAGGCGCGCATGGGGCCGCCGCCCGGCGAGCCGCGCGAACGCTTCGACCAGTTCGGGAACGTGCCGTCGCTCGAAGATGGAGCCGACGTACAGCAGCAGATCCTCGTCGGTCTCCCGCGGCGGGAGCGCTGCGTCCGTCGCACCCGGCCCGCGGCCCGGGCCGAGTGGCGTGACGAGGATCTTGGCAGGGTCCGTCCCCAGGTGGCGGACGATCTCTGCCCGCGAGAACTCGGAGATCGTGAGGACCCGGCGGGCGCGCCGCGCGGCCAGGCGCGCGAGGGTCCGCCGGCGCAGGCCCTCGCGCCACGAGAACCACTCGGGGTGGGCGGCAAAGGACACGTCGTGGATCGCGAGGACGACCGGCACCGATGTCAGCAGGGGTGCCGTGTAGGCGGGTGCGAACAGGACGTCGGCCCTGGCCACGCGGAGCAGGCCGGGCAGTGTCATCTGCTCCCACCGGGTACCGCCGACCCGTCCGGCCATCCGTGTGGTGACGCGCAGACCCGTCAGGTCCGGCAGGTGCACCGGCGCGTGCGAGCACAGCAGGAACTCGCACGCCCGGGCGGCCGGGACGTCACGCCAGTGTGTCAGCAGGGCGGTGAGATACCGGCCGACGCCGGTGGGATGGTCCTGCAGTTCACGGGCGTCGATCGCCACGCGCATCAGCGTGCCGCGCTCCGCCGGCTGCACGCATCGGTGTAGGCGCCGTGCACCGCCCGTGCCGTGCGCTCCCATGTGAAGGTGCGGGCCCGGGCCAGTCCGGCCTCGGCGCAGGCGAGCGCCCGGGGTTCGTCGAAGAGGAGGGTGGCCATGGCGTCGCACAGGCCGACCACATCGAGGGCCTCCACGAGGAGTCCGCTGCCGTGCAGCACCTCCGGAAGGGCGCCGCGGGTGGACGCCACGACGGGCACGCCGGCGGCCATGGCCTCGAGCGCCGGCAGGCCGAAGCCCTCGTCGAGGGACGGGATGGCCAGCAGGGCGGCGCCGGCGAAGAGCGCTTCCCGGTCGCCATCCGGCACGTAGCCGCGGTACTCCACGTGGCCGGCGAGCGGGGGGGCGGCCATACGGGCCAGCAGGGGGGCGGCCTCCGGCGTGGCGCGCCCGGCCACCACGAGCGGCGGGACGTCGGCGTGATGGTCGAGGAGTCGTGCGAAAGCGTCGAGCAACACCGACAGGTTCTTGCGCGGCTCCAGCGTGCCGACGAAGAGCAGATAGCCCCCGGCGGGGCGGTTGGGTCGGACGCCGAGTGTCTGCCACCGCGGGGCGCCGGGTGGGCACACGTGGATGCGGGCCGCGGGCACGCCCAACCGGTCTGCCACGAGGGCGCGACCGTACTCCGTCGAGGTCACGACCGCGTCGGCGTCCTGCGCGTGCCTGGCGACCAGGTCGGCATAGTCGCGTTGCACCTCGCCGCGCACGGCGTCGCGGCGATCCATGAAGAACAGGTCGTGGATGGTCACGACGCGGGCGGCGGTCCGGGCGGGCATGAGCAGGGGGTGCGGCGAGTGAGCCACGTCCCACGACCCGGCCAGCCATTCGACCGGCGGCCATGCGAGCCGGTGCCACGCGTAATTGAGGACGCGCACCGGGACCTTGCGATCGACGACCTGCACGGCACCGGGGCCGAACCCGGCAGCCAGGTCGGGCGCGGGGCGATCGCGCCAGGAACTCGTGAAGAGGCCGAGCTCGTCGCTGGGGTAGGCCGCGGCATGCGCCGACACGAGATGATGGATGTATTCGCCGACACCGGTACGCTCCCGCAGCGCGGGCCGGTAGTCGACGAGGATGCGCACGCCCAGAGCGTAGCACAGCGGCCGCGCTCACCCGGCCGTCGCCTGTTGCGCCACAAGTCCTTTGGCTGCAATACGTTGACAGGAATTTCATCCGTATGGTAGCGTCGCACGTTCGGCGTCGGGCCGGGTTTCTCCTCAGGGGTGGCGCATGAGATTGGCGGTCGTGGGAACGGGATACGTCGGGTTGGTGGCGGGGGCATGCTTCGCCGAGACCGGCAACGACGTGGTGTGCGTGGACAAGGATGCGGCCAAGGTCCGCCAGCTGCAGCGTGGCAAAGTACCGATCTACGAGCCCGGGCTCACCGAGCTCGTCGGGCGCAACCGGCAGGAGAAGCGCCTGGCGTTCACCACGGACCTCGCCAAGGCGGTGCGGGGGGCCTCGGTCATCTTCATCGCCGTGGGGACGCCGATGGGGGAGGATGGATCGGCGGACCTCCAGCACGTGCTGGCGGTAGCTCGCGAGATCGGGCGGGCCATGAACGGCTACAAGGTCATCGTGGACAAGAGCACCGTGCCCGTGGGGACGAGCCGGCGCGTCGCCGAGACCATCGGCGCGCTCACGACCCATCCGTTCAGCGTCGTCAGTAATCCCGAGTTCCTGAAGCAGGGCGCGGCGATTGAGGACTTCATGAAGCCCGACCGCGTCGTCATCGGCGCCGAGGACGATGCCGCGCGCGCGCTCATGACCGAGCTCTACGGACCGTTCACGCGGACCGGCGCCCCCATCATGGTGATGGACTGCGCGAGCGCCGAGCTGACGAAGTACGCCGCCAACGCCATGCTGGCCACGCGCATCTCGTTCATGAACGAGGTGGCGAACGTCTGCGAGGCCGTGGGCGCCAACGTGGACGACGTGCGCCGGGCCATCGGCTCCGACCGGCGGATCGGGCCGTCCTTCCTGTTCCCTGGCGTCGGCTACGGTGGAAGCTGCTTCCCGAAGGACGTGCAGGCGATGATCCGGTTCGCCGCCGACCGTCGCTATCCCTTCCGCATCCTGAAGGCGGTCGAGACGGTCAACGAACGGCAGAAGACACGCCTGGCCGACAAGATGCGCGCGCATTTCGGGAGCCTGAAGGGCCGCCGCATCGCGATCTGGGGCCTGGCCTTCAAGCCGAGGACCGACGACATGCGGGAAGCCCCGGCCATCCCGCTCATCGAGGCGCTGCTCGGGGGCGGGGCCGTGGTGACGGCCTACGATCCGGAAGCCATGGACGTGGCCAAGCGGATCTTCGGCAGCCGCATCGGGTACGCCCGCCGCAGCTACGACGCGCTGAAGGGGGCGGATGCGCTGGCGATCGTCACCGAGTGGAACGAGTTTCGCCGGCCCGATATGGAGCGCATGCGGTCGCTGATGCGTACACCGGTCGTGTTCGACGGCCGGAACCTGTTCGCCCCTGAGCAGATGGCCCAGGACGGGTTCACCTACTACTCCATTGGCCGGCGCTGATCGAGGTCCCGTCCTCGTCACCGGCGGTGCCGGCTACATCGGCAGCCACACGGTCAAGGCGCTCCGGCGTGCCGGGCGCGACGTGATCGTCTACGACGATCTGTCCGCCGGCCATCGCGAGGCCGCGCTCGGGGTCCCGCTCATCGTCGGCGACGTCGCCGACACCGCGGCGGTTGCGCGGGCGCTGCGGGAGACCGGTGCCACGGCCGTGGTGCACTTCGCCGCGTGGCTGGCCGTCGCCGATTCGGTCCGCGATCCGGCCGGCTATTACCGCAACAACGTGGTGGGCGCGCTGGGTACGCTGCAGGCGATGGTCGAGGTGGGATGCCGGCACTTCGTGTTCTCGTCGACGTGCGCCGTGTACGGCGAGCCCGTGCGTGCGCCCATCGATGAGTCGCACGCGACGACGCCCCTGAGCCCGTATGGCCAGACGAAGCTGGCGATCGAGCAGGCGCTCCCGCACTTCGATCGCGCCTACGGGCTGCGATCGGTCAGCCTGCGATACTTCAACGCGGCCGGTGCCGACCCCGACGGCGAACTGGGCGAGGACCATGACCCGGAAATCCACCTCATCCCGCGGGCGCTCGTGGCCGCCGCCGGCGGACCGCCGCTCGAGATCTTCGGCGACGATTACCCCACCCCGGACGGCACCTGCCTGAGAGATTATGTGCACGTGAGCGACCTGGCGGAGGCCCACCTCCTGGCCCTGGCGTCCCTGGAGTCGGACGGCGCGTCGGCGACCTACAACGTCGGCAGCGGCGAGCCGTCCTCGGTCCGCGACGTGATGCGGGCGGTCGAGCGCGTGACGGGCCAGACCGTCCCGTGCCGCATCGCCCCACGGCGTCCAGGCGACCCTGCGGTACTCCATGCCTCGGCGGCCCGGATCCAGGCCGCCCTCGGCTGGCGTCCGGGACGTCCCGCCCTCGACACGATCGTGGCCGACGCCTGGCAGTGGTACCGGACGCATCCGCGCGGGTTCGGCCCCGCGCAGGGGACCTGACCATGACGCGCGAGCGTCGCCCGCTGGTCGATCCCCTCCTGTCGGTGGTGATGCCGGTCTACAACGAGATCGGGACGATCGACGAGATCGTGCGCCGGGTCCTGGCGGTACCGCTGCGCCTCGAACTCGTGGTGGTGGACGACTGCTCGACCGACGGCTCGGGCGAACGCCTCGAGCGGTTGCAGGAGGAGCTGGGATTCGTGTTGCTCCGGCAACCCGTCAACCAGGGCAAGGGCGCGGCCCTGCGGCGCGGATTCGCGCAGGTCCGTGGCGACATCGTCGTGGTGCAGGATGCCGACCTCGAGTATTCGCCGGAGGAGTTCCCCTCCCTCATCGAGCTGATCCGCGAGGACCGCGCCGACGTGGTCTACGGATCCCGCTTCCTCGGCCGCCGCCGGGCATTCATGTTCACCCACTACGTGGGCAATCGCGTCCTGACGTTCGTCACCAACCTGCTCTACAACACCATGCTCACGGACATGGAGACCTGTTACAAGGCCATGCGGACCGACGTCATCCGCTCGATGACGCTGCAGTCGAGCGGGTTCGGTATCGAGCCGGAACTGACGGCCAAGATCTTCAAGCGGGGGTATCGGGTGTTCGAGGTGCCCATCACGTACGATGGGCGTGGATACGAGGACGGGAAGAAGATCGGCTGGCGCGACGGCGTCGTCGCCCTCTGGGTTCTGGTGCGATACCGCTTCACCGAGTGAACGCCCTCATTCGCCTTCTCGGGTACGCGCGGCCGTACCGCGCGAGGCTGGTCAGCGCGCTGGCGGCCATGGTGCTGTACGGCGCCGCGTCGGCGGGCGTGGCCGCGCTCATCAAGCCCGTCTTCGACCAGGTCCTGCCGACCGGTCAGCAGCTGGGGCTGGTGGCCATCGCCATCCTGGTCATCTACTTTCTGAAGGGCGTGGGGGCCTATCTCTCCTCGTACCTGATGACCGACGTCGGACAGCGCGTGGTGCGCGACCTGCGGCGCGTCCTCTTCGGGCACATCCTGGGTCAGTCCGCAGCATTCTTCGGCACCCAGACGACCGGTCGCCTGATGTCGCGCCTCACCAACGACGTCGGGCAGGTGCAGCAGGCCGTCTCCGAGACCATCGGCGACCTCACGCGCGAGTCGCTGTCGCTCGTGGGCTACGCCGGGCTGCTCTTCTACTACGACGCGCGGCTCGCCCTGGTCTGCCTGACCGGCGCCCCGATCATCGTGTATCCCCTGGTACGACTGGGCCAGCGGGTCCGGCGGACGACGCGCCGCAGCCAGGAGTCCCTGGAGCGCCTCTCCCACGCGGCGGGAGAGGCGTTTGCCGGCCACCGCATCGTGAAAGCCTTCGGCGCGGAAGCGCGTGAGACGCGCCACTTCGAACAGGCCTCCGACCAGCTGTATCGCACCAACATGAAGGTGACGAGTGCGCTGTCGGTGCTCCCGCCGCTGATGGAGTTCATCGGCGGCGTGGCCTTCGTGGCCGCGCTCTGGTACGGCAGCCAGGAGATCGCCTCGGGTCGCCTGACCACGGGCGCGTTCGCCGCGTTCATGGCCGCCCTGTTCCTCATGTACGGACCGGCCAAGAAGCTGAGTCGCGTCAATGCGAACCTCCAGCAGGCCATTGCCGCCGCCGAGCGCATCTTCGAGATGCTCGACACGCACACCGAGGTGCACGAACGCCCGGACGCGCGGCCGCTGCCGCCGGTGCGGGAGCGCGTCGAGTTTCGTGACGTGGGCTTCGCGTATGGCGGGAGTGACGGCCCACCGGCCCTGCGCCACGTCAGCTTCACCGTGCACGCCGGCCAGGTGCTCGCCATCGTCGGACGGAGCGGGGCCGGCAAGACGACGCTGGCCAACCTGATCCCGCGGTTCTACGACGTCACCTCGGGTGCCATCCTGCTCGACGGCCACGACGTCCGCGACGTGACGCTCGCGTCGCTGCGCGGGCAGGTCGATCTGGTCACGCAGGAGATCGTGCTGTTCGACGACACGGTGGCGGCCAACATCGCTTACGGCCGGCCCGATGCCCCGCGTGCGGACATCGTCACGGCGGCGCGGGCGGCGCACGCCCACGACTTCATCCAGGCGCTGCCCGAGGGGTACGACACGGTGATCGGCGAGCGAGGGCAGCGCCTCTCGGGCGGGCAGCGCCAGCGGATCGCGATTGCCCGGGCCCTGCTCCGGCGCTCGCCCCTGCTGATCCTGGACGAGGCGACCTCCGCGCTCGACACCGAATCTGAACGCCTGGTGCAGGCGGCCCTGGCCAATCTCATGCGCGACCGCACCTCGCTCGTCATCGCGCACCGCCTGTCCACGGTGCGGCAGGCCGACCGGATCCTCGTGCTCGATGACGGGCGCATCGCGGAGTCGGGCACGCATGCCGAGTTGCTCGCGGCCGGGGGGGTGTATGCGAAACTGTACGCGTTCCAGCTGCAGGAGGACGCGCCGGTGGGCGGACCGGAGGGGGCGGCAGGTCTCCCTGGCGCCGACGGCGACGTCGTGGCCCGCCCAGGGGTGCCCGCGATGGGTGGGCGCTCATGATCGGTCCCGAGGCTGCGCGGGCCGCGCGAGAAGGCCGGGCAGGGTGAGAGCGGACGAATGATCAAGTCGATGACGGGCTTCGCGTCGCTGACCCACGAGGACGAGCGGGCGACCGTGGCCGTTACGCTCCGGAGCGTTAATCACCGCTTCTTCGACGCCCAGCTTCGGATTCCCAGTGCGTTCGGCGATCTGGAGGCTCCGGTCCGCAGCGTGCTCCAGCGAGGCATCGCGCGTGGCCGGGTCGAACTGTCCGTCTCGGTGCAGTTGCGACAGCCGTCCGCGCCGGCCGTGGAATTGAACGAGGCGCTGGTGGAGAGCCTGGTCGCCGCGCTCGATCGCGCTCGGGCCCGCGGCCTGGTCTCCGGCCCTCTGACACCCGGCGATCTCCTGCGTCTGCCCCAGGTCCTGGCTGTCCGGGAACAGACGGGCGCGACCGATCCCGCCATCGAGGCGCACGTGGCCACGAGCGTGGAGGCGGCCGTGGTCCAGGCCCTGGCCGAACTCGATGCCATGCGCGTGCGGGAGGGCGAGCATCTCGCCGCAGACTTCGAGCGCCGGCGCACCCTGCTGGCCGATGTGATCGAGCGCCTCCAAGTGGCAGCGGATCAGGGGCGCCTCTCGCTCGAAGAGCGACTGCGCGAACGCCTGGGCGACCTGCGGCTGGAGGTGCCGGTGGATCAGGCCGCGCTGGCCCAGGAAATCGTGCGTGTGGCCGCGCGATCGGACATCGCGGAGGAAGTCACGCGGTTCCGTGCGCACCTGGCGCACTGGGCTGCCCTGTCGATGGGCGACGAGCCCTGCGGCCGCAAGCTCGACTTCCTGCTTCAGGAGATGAACCGGGAGATCAACACCATCGGTTCCAAGGCCGACGGCGTGCACGTGTCCGAGCTGGTGATTGCCGCCAAGGCGGAGCTCGAACGCATGCGGGAGCAGGTACAGAATGTCGAGTAGGTCCCGCGGGCGGCTGTTCATCGTGTCGGCGCCATCGGGCACCGGCAAGACCACCATCGTGGAGCGGCTGGCCCAGCAGGTGACGGGGCTGTGCCTCTCGCGGTCCTACACGTCACGGCCGGTGCGCGACGGCGAGCGCGACGGCGTGGACTACACCTTCGTCACCCGCGAGCGCTTCGAGACCATGGTCCGGGAGGGCGCGTTCCTGGAATGGGCCGACGTGTTCGGCAACCTGTACGGGACCTCGGCCGCCGACACTGAGGCGTGCCTGGCGGGCGGGTCCGACCTCGTGCTCGTGATCGACGTGCAGGGTGCCCGGCAGGTGAGGGCCTGCGGCCTGGCCGCGACCACCGTCTTCATCCTGCCGCCGTCGGCGGCCGTCCTGGAGCAGCGACTGCGTGGACGGAGCAAGGACAGCGAGGCCCAGATCCGCCGGCGCCTCGAGGTGTCTGGCGGCGAGGTGTGCGAGTACACGGGGTACGACTACGTGGTGGTCAACGACGAGGTGGACCAGGCCGTCGACCGCCTGCGCGCCATCGTGCTGGCCGAGCGCGCACGCACGGCCAGCATGCGGGGAACGGCCGAGGCCATCGTGGCGACGTTTGCGCCGGGACGGCTTCCGTGCTGACCTCCACGCCGCGGTGTCCTGCCCGGAGGATGGGCTGATGGCGCTGGTCGCCCTGGGCGTGACCGGCGGTATCGGGGCCTACAAGGCGGCCGAGGTGTGCCGGGGGCTGCAGAGGGCCGGGCACGACGTCGTGGTCGTCATGACACGATCGGCGCAGCGCTTCATCGCCCCCCTGACCTTCGAAGCCCTCACGGGCCGCCCCGTCATCACCTCGCAGTGGACCGCGGGCGGGCGCGGCGCGATCGAGCACATCGCCGTGGCCGATACCATCGACCTGCTGCTCGTGGCGCCGTGCACGGCGAACGTCATCGGCAGGTTCGCGCAGGGCCTCGCCGACGACTTCCTGACGACGCTCTATCTCGCGACACGGGCACCGGTGCTGATCGCCCCGGCCATGAACGTGCACATGCTGGGGCACGCGGCGGTGCAGGCCAACCTCGCCACGCTGCAGCAGCGGGGCGTCGGCCTGGTGGAGCCCGGTGAGGGCTACCTGGCCTGCGGCTGGATCGGGCGGGGCCGGCTTGCCGAGCCCGAGGCGATCGTCGCCGCCGCATGCGGTGTGCTCGACGCGCGGACGTCGGCGGGACGGCCCGGGGCGGAGCCGGCCGGCATGCCGGGGCCGGCTGGAGAGGCATCGACCCTGCGGGGCCGGCGGGTACTGGTGACGGCGGGCCCGACCCTCGAGGACATCGACCCGGTCCGCTTCGTCGGCAACCGGTCGAGCGGGAAGATGGGCTACGCCCTCGCCGCCGCCGCGGCCGCGCGAGGTGCGCGGGTGGTCCTGATCAGCGGCCCGACGGCGTTGACGCCGCCTGCGGAGGTGCAGGTCGTCTGGGTGCGGAGTGCGGCGCAGATGCATCGCGCGGTGATGGAGACGGCGCCGGGAGTCGATGTCGTGGTGATGGCGGCGGCCGTCGCCGACTACACGCCAGCGCACCCCGCACCAGCCAAGGTTGCCAAGACCGACGGCCCTCTGCACCTCGTGCTCGAACGCACGCGCGACATCCTCGCCGACGTCGGCGCGCTGCCGGAGCGCGTGGCCTCGGGGCTGCCGGTCCTCGTGGGGTTTGCGGCCGAGACCGGAGAGCCACTGGCCCGGGCGCGGGAGAAGCGCGTCCGGAAGGGCGCCGACCTGATCGTGGCCAACGACGTGTCGCGCCCAGGCACGGGATTCGATGCAGACGACAACGAGGTGACCCTGGTGTTCGAGTCGGAGGAACAGTTCGTGTCGTTGCGTCCAAAGGCCGCCGTCGCCGCTGTGGTGTGCGAGGCGATCGAGTGCCTCCTGGTCGGCCGCCGCGCGGCGGGCGCAGGAGAACGGCGATGAGCGCGCACGACCAGCTCGGCGCCCACCTCGAGCTGTTCGGTGAACTCGGCGTCGCCGGGGTGCGCCGGGATGCCGCGTGGCGCCGCCGTCCTGCAGACGTGCCCGCGGCGCCGCCGGTGACGGGCGGACGGGCAGCTGCGTCAGACGGACCGGTCGTGGCGTCAGAGACCCGGCCCGCAGCGGGGGAGGCGCGAGCGAGGCGCGATCAACCCGCCGCAGTGGCGGCCGCGCCGGCCGTGACGTCGGTGCAGCCGGCAGAGGTCCGGCCGTCGGGGACCGGCGGGTCGTCGCGTATCGGGGCCGATGCGCAGGCAGACACGGGGCCCGGGTCGAAGCCGGAACAGGTGCTGGTCGGCATCCGTGCGGACATCGGCGACTGCACGCGGTGCGCGCTGCACGCCCTCGGGCGCCGCCAGATCGTGTTCGGTGTCGGAAATCCCCGTGCGCGCCTGATGTTCGTGGGGGAGGCGCCGGGCGCCGACGAGGACGTACAGGGCGAGCCGTTCGTCGGCCGGGCCGGGCAGCTCCTCACGAAGATCATCGAGGCCATCGGCCTCACGCGCAGCGACGTCTACATCGCCAACGTCATCAAGTGCCGCCCGCCGGGCAACCGTAATCCCGAGCCCGCGGAAGTGGCGGAGTGTGAACCGTTCCTGCTCAGGCAGATCGACGCGATTGCCCCCACGGTCATCGTGGCGCTCGGCAAGTTCGCGGCGCAGTCGCTCCTCCGCTCCAACGAGCCCATCACCCGGCTGCGCGGACGGGCATTCCCGGTCCGAGGCGCCACGCTCATCCCGACCTACCATCCGGCGTACCTGCTGCGGAATCCGGCGGCCAAGCGGGACGTCTGGGAGGACATGAAGCGGGTACGCGCGCTGCTCCCGGACGTGGCCGGGGACCTCGAACCTGGCTCCTGAGCCGGGGCCGCTCGTGACGCCCGCGAGGTACGTGTCCGTCGCGGTACCTGTCCCGTACCTCGACGCCCTCACCTATGCCGTGCCGGACGACGTGCCGTTGCCGCCCATTGGCGCCCGGGTCCAGGTGCCCGTGGGTTCGCGCCTGCTGATCGGGTGCATCGTGGCGCACGAGACTGGCAGCGCGCCCGCGCACGACGTGCGTCCGCTTGCCGCCGTGCTCGATACCCAGGCCTTCCTGCCCCCTCCGGTGATCGCGCTCTGCCAGTGGGTGGCCGAGTATTACGCGGCCGGCATCGGTGATGTGGTGGCGGCGGCGCTGCCGCCGGGGGCGGAGGCGGCCGCGCCCGCGTTCCGTACCACACGGCTGGCCACGGTGACCGCACAGGGGCTCTCCGCGCTCGGCGCCCTGGAGGCTGCGGGGCTGGGCCCGAAGCAGCGGGAGGCGCTGCAGATCGTCGGGGGCGGCGGGGCAGCGGGGGTGGGGCTCTCCACGCTCAAGGACCGCGGGCTCACCGCCGACGTCGTGGGTCGGCTGGCGGCCCGGGGCCTGGTGGTGCTTCGTCGCGAGATCGAGGAGCGAGATCCCTTCGAGGCCGCGGCGAGTCACGTGGAACCGGAGGACGCCGCCCGGCACCCGACCGGCGAGCAGGTCTCGGCCCTCGCCACGCTGTCGTCGCTCTCGGCCGCCCGGCGATTTCACGTGGCGCTGCTGCACGGCGTGACCGGCAGCGGCAAGACGGAGATCTACCTGCGCCTGTCGGCGGAGGTCGTCGCCAGCGGCCGGCGTGTGCTGCTCCTCGTGCCCGAGATTGCCCTCACGCCGTCGGTCGCGGCGATCTTCCGCCAGCGGTTCGGCGCACGCGTGGCGATTCAGCACAGCGCCCTGTCCACCGGCGAGCGCCACGACCAGTGGCACCGGATTCGGCGGGGCGACGTGGACGTGGTGGTGGGCACCCGTTCGGCCGTCTTCGCGCCCGTGCCGGACCTGGGACTGCTGATCGTGGACGAGGAGCACGACAGCTCCTACAAGCAGGAGGAGGCGCCCCGGTACCATGGGCGCGACGTGGCCGTGCTGCGCGCCAGCCGCGAGCGCGCCCTGGTGGTGCTGGGATCGGCGACGCCCTCGCTCGAGAGCTACAGCCACGCCCTGTCTGGCAAGTACACGCTGCTGCGTCTCGCGCGCCGGGTGCTCGACCGGCCGATGGCCGACGTGCGGCTCGTGAACATGCGGGAGGAGTACGCGGAGCACGGCCCTGACGTGGTGCTGAGCCGGACCCTGGTCGAGGGCGTCGAGCAGCGGCTCGCCCGGCAGGAGCAGGTGCTCGTCCTGCTCAACCGGCGCGGGTATGCCACCGCCGTGTTCTGCCGGCAGTGCGGTGATGCGTTCGAGTGCCCCAACTGCAGCGTCTCGCTCACGGTGCATCGCGCCGGTGCCGGATGGCGCGCGCGCTGCCACTACTGCAACTACAGCGTGCTGGTGCCGAAGACGTGCCGCGCGTGCGCGGCGCCGTATCTCGAGCTGGCCGGCTTCGGGACGGAGAAGGTGGAGCAGCAGCTGCGTGAGCGCTTCCCGGACGCGCGCATCGGCCGCATCGATCGGGACGCGGTGCGGCGCAAGGGCGCCCTGGCGAGCACACTGTCACGGTTCGGCGCGGGAGAGATCGACGTGCTGGTCGGCACGCAGATGATCGCGAAGGGGCACGACTTTCCCCGCGTCACCCTTGTGGGCGTGATCTCGGCCGACGTGGGCCTCGGCCTGGCCGACTTCCGCGCCGGTGAACGCACGTTCCAGCTCCTCACCCAGGTGGCGGGCCGCGCCGGGAGGGGGACGGTGCGCGGCGAGGCCGTGGTCCAGACGCTGTACCCCGAGCACTACAGCATCCAGTTGGCGTGTCGCCAGGACTATGCCTCGTTCTTCGAGCGTGAGATCGCGTTTCGCCGCGGCATGCGGTATCCGCCGCTGGTGGCGCTCATCAACACCGTTGTGCGGGGACGCACGTTCGAGGAGGCGATGGGGACGGCGGCGTTGCTCGTGGCGCGCCTGGCGCCGGCGGCCCAGGCCGGCGGGTTCACCGTGCTCGGGCCGGCGCCCGCACCGCTCGGGCGGCTCCGGGGCGAACACCGCGTACAGTTCTTCCTCAAGGGAACCCGTCGCGCCCAGATGCGCCAGGCGATCCGGGCCGCGGTCGCTGCGAGCCCCGAGGCCCGGCGCAAGGTGACGGTGGATATCGATCCGCTGAGCGTGCTGTAGGACGAGCGCCGTCGCCCAGGCCTGCCTGCCAGCGGGAGCCCTGCCGGCTCAGATGCCGATCGTGTCGCCCACGGGCTCACCGGTCGCCGGCGGCGCGGGTGAGGAGACGACGTCGCTCACCTCGACCGGCGCGGGGGTGAACGAGAGGACGAACATCACCAGCGCGAACCCGGCGAGCCACAGCCGCCACCGGTCGAGGGGCGCATCCTCGTCGTACGTCCTGGGATGCCGCATGCCGAACCCGAACAGCATGCCGATGGTCAGCACCGTCCACACCACCCATGACGATGATACGAAGGTCAGCCCGACGAGCACGCCCACCGTGCCCAGCGTGACCAGCGTGCTGCGGCGTCCCAGGACGGCGTAGGAGATGTGGCCTCCGTCGAGCTGTCCGATCGGGAAGAGATTGAGCGCGGTCGCGAGCAGGCCGAACCACGCGGCGAACACCATCGGATGCATGTTGACGATGAACCCGTCGGCGGGTGTGCCCCAGAAGAGCCAGGTCGCCCACTGGAACAGCAGCGGCTCGCCGAACTCGATGAAGCCCGCCTCGCTGACCGGATCCGGCACGAGCCTCGAGAGCGCCATGCCGATGAAGAGGACCGGCACGGCCACGACGAAGCCGGCGATCGGACCCGCGATGCCGATGTCGAACAGCTCCCGCTTGCCGGGAATGATGCCCCGGATCCGGATGAAGGCGCCGAACGTGCCGGTGAGCGGCAGCGGCGCAGGCAGGAAGTAGGGAAGCGACGCGTCCACGCCGTAGTGCCGGCAGGCGTAGTAGTGCCCGAACTCGTGCGCGCCGAGAATCGCCAGCACCGACAGGCTGTACCAGAGACCGTTCGCGTAGAGCTCGAGGCTGGTCAGATCGAGGGGACCCGGCTGCAGATCCGACACGAAGCTGGCGTAGTAGGTCGAGCCCGCGATCGTCGTGGTGACGACGGTCAGCGCGAGCAGGAGCACATGACGCAGCACGCGCGGCGGCCGTGGGCGCGGTCGGATGTCCCGAACGTCGTCGTCGGGCAGCGCGGATGCCTGGAGGACGGTTTCAGGGTAGTCTGATGAGGGTATGCCCATGCGGGCGGCCTAGCCGATGTTCTGAAGGTCTTTGCCGGGCTTGAACCGGATGGTCCGCCCCGGGGGAATCCGGACTTCCTTGCCGGTCCGGGGGTTTCGACCGATGCCGCGCTTACGGGGCTTCACCTGGAACACGCCGAACCCCCGAAGCTCGATCCGGTCCCCGCGCTGCATCGACACACGCATCGCATCGAAGACGGCGTCGACCGCCACCTCGGCTTTGACCTTGGTGATGTCGGCCACCTTCGAGACTTCGTTCACGATGTCGACCTTGATCATCCGGCGGGGCCCCCTGCAAAAACTGTAACCACTATAGAAAGAGAGACTTACACTGTCAACCCGTCTTCCGTCGGTCGTGCTCGTGGGGCGCCCCAATGTCGGCAAGTCGACGCTCTCGAATCGTCTGGCCGGGAACCGGCGCTCGATTGTGACCGCCGTGCCCGGGACGACCCGCGACATCATCGCCCAGGTGGTGGAATGGCAGGGCCGACGGTTCGAACTGGTGGATACCGGCGGCATGTTCGGTGCGAGCGATGACCCGCTGCACGCGCTCGTCCTCGAGCGGGGCCAGCGGGCGCTGGCGGCGGCGGATCTCCTCGTGCTGGTGGTGGACGGGCGCGACGGGTTGCTGCCCGGCGACGCCGAGATTGCCGAGGCGATCCGGGCCGTGGACAGGCCGGCGATGATGGCCGTCAACAAGATGGACGACCGGCGCGCCAGGGACGCGAGCCTGGAGTTCTATCAGCTCGGATTCGACCCGGTCTTCGAGATCTCGGCCGAGCACGGACAGGGCGTGGGTGACCTGCTCGACGGCATCGTGCAGCGCCTGGGCCTGCGCCCGCCGGCAATTGAGGCCGAGACGGAGCCGGACGACGCGCCCGAGTCGGACGCCGGGCCCCGAACCCGCACGGGCGAGACGTCGGTCGCGATCGTCGGGCGCCCCAATGCCGGCAAGTCCTCACTCGTCAATCGCCTGCTGCGAGAGGAGCGGATGATCGTCAGCGACGTGCCCGGCACGACGCGCGATACGGTGGACAGCCTGCTCACCTGGCACCGGCGGAAGTTTCGCATCGTGGACACCGCAGGCATCCGAAAGGCCGGGCGCGTCTCACGCGGGGGGCAGGTCGAGACGCTCAGCGTCATGCTGGCCCGCCGGGCGATCGAGGCGGCCGATGTCGTCGTGCTGGTGGTCGATGCCACACAAGGCGCCACCGACCAGGATGCCGCGATCGCCGGCGAGGCCGATCGCATGGGGCGCAGCGTGCTCATCGTGGCCAACAAGTGGGACCTGATGAAGGATCGCGGCCCGGACTTCTCCAAGGAGTTCGACGAGACGCTGCGCCGCCAGCTGAAGTTCCTGGACTACGCGCCGGTGCTCCACATTTCGGCCGCCACGGGCGAGCGCACGCCCAAGCTGCTCGAGGCCATCGATCGGGTGATGGTCGCCCGCATGACCCGCGTGAAGACGCCCGAGTTGAACCGGTTCATCGAAACGGTGACCGCCGCCCACCCGCCCGCCAGCCCCGGGCAGACCCACGTCCGGATCCTCTACGCCGCGCAGACGGGTGTGGCTCCCCCCACGTTCGTGTTCTTCACCAACGTGGCCACGAAGTTCCACTTTTCCTATGACCGCTTCCTGGTGAACCAGCTGCGCGAGGCGTTCGGGTTCCTCGGGACACCCATCCGCCTGCAGGTGCGCCGGCGGGAACGGAAGCCCCGCAAGGACCGGCCCGAGGCCCGATAGGGCGACAACCCGCGTGCTATACTGGCGCCCGATGTCCGGGAAGCTGTTCAAAGCTGCGGATGTGTGTAGCATGACGCAGCTGCAGCCGTATGTGCTCAGGTCGTGGGAGAAAGAATTCCCGTGGCTGGGCATCCAGAAGACGCAGGACAGTCCGCGCGTCTATCGGCAGACGGACGTCGATCAGGTTCTTCGCATCAAGCAGCTCGTGTTCGTGGAAGGACTCACGCTGTCGGGTGCGCGCCGGCGGCTGGAGGACTCGCTGCCCAGGGCGCCCGAGGTCGAGGATGCCGAGGTGCTCGAGACCCTGGGTGCGGACGCCCGCGACCGCGTCACCCGCGTCCGTGAGGGCCTGCGTGCCCTGCTCGGCATGCTGGACGGGCCGGCCGGTCGTGGTCCACGTGGCGAGGAATACCGGCTGGAGCCGCCTCCGGCCGATGGCCGCGAGCGGGTGCGGGCGATGCCGGCCAGGGTCGACGCTGCCCTCGAACACGCGGCCGTGAAGGTGAAGCAGGCGTCCCGCGCCAAGGGCAAGCGGGCGAGCGCGTAAGGACGGCGTCGCAACGCACGCCGTATTCGCGTTTGCCGACACCCGGGTCGCAGGCGTAAGGTTATTCGGTTCTCGCCGGTCGTTCGGTGCACCCCGGGGTGCACGGCCCGTTGCGTTCCCCGCGCACGGGAGGGCTCACGGCGATGTCGGGATGTAGCGCAGCCTGGTAGCGCACTTGACTGGGGGTCAAGGGGTCGCTGGTTCGAATCCAGTCATCCCGACCAATTCTTTCTTGCACGGCGCACTGGCCAGGTCGCACTCGCGTGCGACTTCGCCGGCCCTCCCGCCGCATTCTTGCCTCACATTGCGCGTCGGCCGGGCCATCGGTCCCGCGCGTCCGTTGTCTCCCACCGCACAGTCCTCGCGAAGCCAGGCCCTGCCGGCAGCGTGACGCGCTGGATGTTTCTCTTCGCCGGCACAGACAGCGCGGCGCCCCCAAGACGTACGCATCGCCCTCGAACGCGTTCTCCGGGGCGACAACCTCATCTGATCTGGCACGCCCTTGGCTCTGTCGCGGCCGGCACGCTCCGGCGAGTTGGCCGGGAGGAACTGGAACCCCTTGAAATTGCGCGAAATTGGGCAATTTCGACAAGGTGGCCTTGTCCAGGCATTTCCTCCCTCCGGCCGACTTACTTCGCGATGGACGCGGAGAACCAGAGCCATTTCGCGGCAGCGAGACCCCCTCCTGAAGGGTGCTGCCGGCGGAGGCGTATGAGTCCGATACCGTTCACTGAATTTGCTCGACCCGTTGGGGCCAGGATCGTCGTCCTGGCCATCACGGTTCTCGGCCTGCTGGCCCCGAACCTCGCAGCAGCCCTCACGCTCCGCCTCGAGTCCGGTGGCGCGGTGGTCGTCGTACAGGACAACGGTCCCGGCGACACCCTGCCCGCGGCGGGCGATGTCGGCTACGTCGGACCGCTCGGCGGGTACGAGCTGAACGTGATCGTCGGCAATTCCAAGCCCGCCATCGGCGGCCCTGCCAACGCGCAGCTGCACCTCAACGTGGTGAGCCGCAACGTGGGCGCGGCGGCCACCATCCAGATCCAGCTGACCGACACGGACTTCGTCGGCCCGATCAACGGCACTGGTGTGCTCGTCAGCCGCGTCAGCGGCCTGGCCGGCGTGCCGGCGACGCTGTCGTTCCAGTCCTTCGTGGACCCGTCGAACACGGCCTTCGGCACGGCAGGCCCGCAGGTCTGCACCACGGGGCTGCAGCAGGCCAACGGTCTGTCGTTCGAGAGCACCGAGACGACCACGTGCGACCTGCAGGGACCGTTCTCGATGACGGTGGTTGCGGAAGCCACGCTGGCCAACGGCCAGTTCGGGTTCGACTACGAGGCCACCACCGAGCTGCCGTCGTGCGGCACGATCGGCGACTTCGTCTGGTTCGACGCCAACCGCAATGGCGTCCAGGATCCCGGCGAGTCCGGTATCAACGGCGTGCGGGTGAACCTGAAGGACGGCGGGAACATCGTCGCGAGCTATGTCACGGGCCCGCATCCGATCGGCGGCGCGCCCGGCTACTACCAGTTCGAGGGGGCGTGCGCCGGTGACTACACCGTCGAGATCGATCCCACGACGGTGCCGGCCGGCTACGTGCCGACGCTGCGCGACGTGGGCGCCGACGATGTCGACAACGACAGCGACGGCGGGCCCGTGCTGGTGACGCTGCCCTTCGATGGCGCCTCCGACCAGACGATCGACTTCGGCTTCATCTCGCCCTGCACCGGGTCCATCGGCGACTACGTGTGGAACGACCTGAACCGCAACGGCATCCAGGAGCCGGGCGAGCCCGGCATTCCGGGCGTGACCGTGCGCCTCGTCGAGGGCAACCAGACCACGGTGACGGGGCCCGACGGGTTCTACGAGTTCACCGGGCTCTGCGCGGGCCTCTACACCGTCGAAGTGGTCGATCCGCCCGTGGGCATGGTGCCGACGCTCCAGAACGCCGGCGCGGCCGACGTGGACAGCAACGGCAGCCCGACGAGCACCCTCCTCACGCTCGACGACTCCACCGACGTCACGCTCGACTTCGGCTTCTATGCGCCGTGCCGCGGCACGATCGGCAACTTCGTATGGAACGACCTGAACCGCAACGGCGTGCAGGATCCGGGCGAACCCGGCATCCAGGGCGTGACGCTGCACCTGCTCGATTCGACGGGGGCCACCGTCGGTACCGCCATCACCGACGCAGAGGGTTACTACCTGTTCAGCGGTCTGTGCGACGACGAGTACCAGGTGGTGGTGGACCCTGCCTCGGTGCCACCGATGCTGGAACCGTCGCCAACCGGCACGACGAGCCCCGACCTCGACAGCAACGCGAGCCCGTCGTTCGTGCTGCTGCCGCTCAACGGCGACGACCTGACGGTCGACTTCGGCTTCATGCCGCCGTGCGCGGGTGAGATCGGCGACTTCGTGTGGGTCGACCTGAACGCCAATGGCCGCCAGGATGCGGGTGAGCCGGGCATCGCCGGCGTGTCGGTCGAACTCCGGCGCGCATCGGACAACGGCCTGCTGGCCGTGACCACCACCGACGACCAGGGCGGCTACCGCTTCCAGGGCCTCTGCGGCGGCGACTACAAGGTCGTCGTGACGCCTCCTGCCGGGTACGACCCGACGACGCCGAACGTAGGCGGCGCGGATCTCGACAGCAACCCGAACCCGGCGCTCGTGAGCCTGCCGAACGACTTCGCGTCGGACCTCACGATCGACTTCGGCTTCGTGCAGCCGGCCGCGCTCGGCGACTTCGTGTGGCTCGACCTCGACGCCGACGGCGTGCAGGATGCGGGCGAGCCCGGGATCGAGGGCGTCATGGTGACGCTGCTCGACTGCGCCGGCACGCCCCTGGCGACCACCACCACCGACGCGTCCGGCTTCTACCTGTTCAGCGGGCTCCGGCCGGGCTGCTACAAGGTGGCCTTCGCCGCGCCAGGCGGATACCTGCCGTCGCCCGCGAACCAGGGGGGCGACGACGCCCTCGACAGTGATGCGGTGGGCGGCATGACGGGCAACTACACGCTGGCCGCGGGCGAGACGAACCTCACCGTGGACGCCGGCTTCTCCCTCCCGGCTGCGCTCGGCGACTTCGTGTGGCGGGACCTCGACGCCGACGGTCAGCAGGACGGCGGAGAGCCCGGGATCGCCGGCGTGCTGGTCACCCTCTACTCGTGCGCGACGGGCACGCCGCTGGCGACCACCACGACGGACGGCAGCGGGGAGTACCTGTTCTCGGGCCTCACGCCCGGGTGCTACTACGTGTCCTTCGAGACGCCTGCCGGGCTCGACCCGTCGCCGGCCAATCAGGGCAACGACGCCACCGACTCGGATGCCGTGGACGGCGTGTCGGGCAACTACCTGCTGATGGCCGGCGAGACGAACCTCACGGTCGATGCGGGCTTCGTGGCCGCGCCGCCGCCCATCTGCGTGCCGCTCACCTTCGACTTCACCAAGTACGGGAACTCGAAGCTCTACGGCGCGTACGGCAACGTCCGCAACTACGTGAACAACGGCGTGGGCCTGAACGTGAGCGCGTGGAGCCGGAATCCCTCCACCAACGCGTTCTCGCCTGCGTTCCTCGGCCAGTACTCGTACGGGCTGGGCGTGACCAACGCCAACGAGGGCACCGGTGGCAACAACATGCACCTGGTGGACAACTCGGGGTCGAACGACTACGTGATGTTCGAGTTCGAGCGGTCCGTGGTGGTGAACCAGGCGTTCCTCAACTACGTGGTGGGCGACAGCGACATCACGGTCTGGGTCGGGACGCTCCCGAACGCCTACACCAACCACGTCACGCTGAGCGCCCAGGTGCTGAGCGACATGGGCTTCACCGAGATGAACACCGGCGGGAGCAGCGCGCGCACCGCGTCGGTCAACGCCGCCGGCGTCTCGGGTAACGTGGTCGTGATTGCCGCCAAGATCGGCGACGGCAACGACGGCTTCAAGCTCGCGAAGATCACGACGGTCTGTGAGCCGTCGGTCTGCGCCGCCGAAGGGACGCTGTCCTTCACGGGCAATTCCAGCACGTCGGGTTCGGCCGGCAACATCCGCTCGTTCTCGATGAACGGCGTGAACGTGAAGGCCAGCGCCTTCAGCCGGAAGGATTACTACGGCACCTGGAACACCGCGTATCTCGGCGCCTACAGCGGCGGCCTCGGCGTGACCGACGGCAGCGAGGGCAGCGGGAGCTACGACAAGCACAAGGTCGACAACATGGGCGGCCGCGACAACTACGTGCTGCTCGAGTTCGACCAGGACGTCGTGCTCGACAAGGTGTTCCTCGACGCGGTCGGTGCAGACAGTGACATCACGGTCTGGATCGGCACGAAGGCGAACCCCTACGCCAACCACCTGACGTTGAGCGACGCGGTGCTCGCGAGCCTGACGAAGGAGGACAATGCGACCGCCAACGTGACGTCAGGGTCGCGGTGGGCGGATGTCAACGCGGGCGCGCTGAAGGGCAACGTGATCGTGATTGCCGCGCAGGAAGGCGACACGACACCGGAGGACGCCTTCAAGCTGTCGAAGCTCGCGCTCAAGTGCCCGTAGCGGCACGCCGCGTGCGGTAGCCGCACGCCACGCACTCAACACCGAAGGGCGTCCCACCGGGGGCGCCCTTCGTCTGTACGGCACCCGTTCCGGTCGGGCTTGCGGCCGCGGGGCGGATCCCCGCTTCTGTCATGATGGGGACGTGCCATCCACCACCGTCCCATGCGCGGGGTCCCGACCTGCAGCCACGACACGCCCGAGCCGGCACGCCCGGGTGCGCCGGGTGCTTGTCATTGCCCTCCTGGCGCTGTGCACACGCGGGGACACGCCCCTGGCGGCGCAGTCGGGGGCGGCTCCGCTCGGCGACGCGGCGCGCGCCCGCGTGGTGGAGCTGTTCGACATCCGCGCCGCCGATCTCCGGGCCGTGGAGGGGGGCGCGGTCGTGGCGATGACGCTCGACGCCGCTGACGACAGCGAAGTGGCCAGCCTGGGACTGGTGCGGCTGGCGGTGCCACCGGCGTTCTACGTCGAGCAGATGCAGGACGTCCAGACCTTCCGGACGGGCGACGCCGTCGTCCAGGTCGGGACCTTCAGCCGCCCGGCCCGCCTGGCCGACCTCGCCGAGCTCGCCCTGGAGCCCGACGACCTGAGCGACCTGCGGCGGTGCCGCGTGTCCGACTGCGGCGTGCAGCTGCCGGCGGAGGTCATCACGCAGCTGGCCTCCCAGGTGCCCTGGACGGCGCCTGATGCCCGGGAGCGGGCCACTGCCCTGATGCACGCGATGCTGACCCGGTATGTCGCGGCCTACCAGCGCCTGGGAGACGCGGCGTTGATGCAGTACGACGATGCCAAGCCGCCCGTATCGGTCGGTGAGGCCTTCGCCCGCCTGCGTGCCGACAGTCCCGGGATCCTCGCCGCGTTCCCTGCACTCGACCGGCACCTGCAGCGCTTTCCCGACACCGAGCCCGGAACCCGCGATCTCTTCTACTGGACGCGGGAGCGCCAGAGCGGAAAAGTGGGCCTCACCGTCACGCACCTGGCCATCGTGCCCACGCCCGGCGACTCCGCCATTGCGTTCGCGAGCGCGTCCAAGCAGATCTACGCCACCCACTACTTCGATACCTCCCTGGGGTTGACGCTGCTGCTGCACGACCCGGGCGCGGCACCAGGAGGCGGGACGCTGCTCGTGTACGCGAACCGGTCGCGCATCGATGTGCTGGGCGGCTTTCTCGGTGGCTTGAAGCGGGCCCTCATCCGCTCACGCGTCAAGGGCGTGGTGGAGAACAACCTGCGTGGCGTCAGGGATCGGCTGGAACGCGCGTATGCCGAGCAGCGCGCCGCGCGCTGACGCGCATGCGGTCGAGGCAGGGACGCCGCGTCGCCGAGGCCGGGCGGGCGGTGGGCGCGAGGCGGGTTGCGGAGCGGCACCACCGGTGCCGCCCCGCTCTGGACGTGCGAGACGCCTGCTAGCGGCCGCCGCGGCCCGCGCCGCCGGCGCGATTCTGCTGCGCTTCGGTCGAGGGCGGGACCAGGTTCTTGAGACGCAGGTACACGGTGGAGATCCCGTACATCTCGTTGTCGTGCTCGACGATGCGATTGAGCATGACGAGACGGGCCACAGCGCCGCCACGTCCGGCCTGGATGGGATCGCTGGCGTTCTGATCCGTGAGGCTGGCAAAGGCATCGTCGCAGAAGGCGAACGAGTCGGCCAGGGCCTTGACCACGTCGGCCTTGGTGCTCACGGTCTGTTCGAGGTTCGTGCCCTGGTTCGGATTCGGCACGCCCTTGACCGCCGCGCACGTGCCGTAGTGGAAGTTCGCGACGTGTCCGAACAGCTGGGCGTATGTCCGAATCTCACCCGTGGCCTTGAAGCCGAAGTCGGCCTCGGGCATCTTCTCTGCGGAGCCGGTGACCAGGTTCTTGATCCTGGCGTACGACCCCTGGATGCCCGCGGCGAGGCCCGTCGGACCGCCGCGGCCCTGAGCGGACGCCGTGGACGCGGTCATGACAGCCACGATGGCGAGCAGCACGATACGTTTCATGTGTTCAACTCCTCGGAAAGACGTGGTTCAGGTTCGCGCGGCGAACCTTGAGATGATCGGCCCGGTATGGTACCACGCGCACGTCGCACCGGGTCTGGCGGGTTCGGTGGGTCCCGGCGGGCGGGGGGAGCCACATGCCGTCTCACCACGCACACCCGCGTCTCGCTACGCACGGCGGGACGGGATACTCTGACGGGCGTGTCCGACACGCCTGTCCCGCCCGCGCTTCCGCCGCCGGACGCCGTCGCCGGGCTCGTGGCGCGTGCCAGGGAGGGGAGCCCCGAGGCGCTCGACGCCCTCGTGCCGCTCGTGTACGGGGAACTCCGACGGCTCGCGGCGGCCTACCTGCGCCGCGAGCGTCATGGTCTGACCCTGCAGCCCACGGCGCTCGTCCACGACGTGTACCTGCGCCTGTTCGAGTCCACGCCGGTCGCGTGGGAGGGACGCGCACACCTCATCGGCGTTGCGGCGCGGTCGATGCGCCAGGTCATCGTCGATCGCGCACGTGCCCGGCGTGCCGCCAAGCGCGGTGGCGACAGGATTCGTGTGACGCTCGAGCCCGGCCTGCTGTCGGAGGTTCCGGCCGGCATCGATCTCGAGGCGCTCGACGAGGCGCTCGCCCGGCTGGGTCGCCTCGACGACGACCTGGCGCGGGTCGTGGAGATGCGTTTCTTCGGCGGCCTGTCGGTGGAGGAGTCGGCGGTGGCCCTCGGCGTGTCTCCGGCGACCGTCAAGCGCCGATGGACGACGGCGAGGGCGTGGCTGATCGATGCACTGGGTGATCACGCATGACGCCCGAGACGTGGCCGCGTGTGCGTGCCCTGTTCGACGAGGCCGTCGACCTGGACGCCGCGGGCCGCGAACGCGTGCTGCAGCGGGCCGGACCGGACGAACGGCGCGCGGTGGAGCGGTTGCTGCTTGCCCACGCCGCCGCCTCCGCACTCGATCGCCCGGTCTACGAAGTCGCCGCTGCGGTGGTCGCCGACGACGACCGCCTCGCCGATGGCAGCACCCTGGGTCCGTACGTCGTGCGTCAGGTCGTGGGTCGCGGCGGCATGGGCACCGTGTACCTGGCCGAGGACACGCGGCTCGGGAGGCGCGTGGCCCTCAAGATGCTGTCATCGCCCGCAGGCCTCGAGGCCGACCAGGCCCAGCGGCTCCGGACCGAGGCCCGGGCTGCGGCGGCGCTCGTGCATCCCGGTGTGGCCACCGTGCACGCGCTCGAGGAGATCGCCGGGCGCCTGGTGCTGGTGTCGGAATACGTGCCCGGACCCACCCTGCGCGCCGTGATCGAGGCCGGCGGACTGTCGCTCGCGCGCGTCGTGGACATGCTCCACCAGACGGCCTGCGCGCTCGACGCGGCGCACGTCGCCGGCGTCGTGCACCGCGACCTGAAGCCGGAGAACGTGGTCCGGACGCCGTCGGGTGCGGTGAAGATCCTCGACTTCGGTGTGGCCCGCGCCGAAGGGCTCATCGACGGGTCTGCCACGGAGACGGCGCACGCGGGCACGCCGGGCTACATGGCGCCCGAGCAGGCCGCGACCGGGGCGTCCGACTTTCGTGCCGATCTGTATGCGTTCGGTATCCTCGCTGGAGAACTGCTGGCGGCGGTCCCGGTGGAGGCCGCCGATTCGTCGGGTGCCGGCACGGCCGGGGCGACGGCGCTGAGGGAGGTGATCGAGCGGTGTACCCGTCCCCATCCCGGCGACCGGTACGAGGCCACGCACGTCCTCGTCGCTGAACTCGGACGGCTCCAGGACCGTCTCAGCGCTGGTCCCGCGTGGGCCGGGATCCCAGGCAGCGGAACCGCCCGCAGTGCCCGTCCCCCGCGCCCCGGCGCCCGGCGGTTCACGCCGCGCTGGTGGTGGGAGTTCCACCAGGGCGCCGTCACGGTCGTGCACCTCGCGGCGCTCTATCCGGCATGGCTGGTCGTGCGCGGGCTGCGCGGAGCGGGTGCCTGGTCCACCGTCGCCGTCCTGGCCTTCATGCTCGCCCTCACGTTGTCGGCCACGATTCGCCTGCACCTCTGGTTCGTGTCGCGCGCGTTCGACGACGCCCACCTGGACAGCCAGCGACGGCGCGTCCGCCCCTGGGTGCGCCTGTCCGACACCGTCGTCACGGTAGGGGTGCTTGCGGCCGCGGTCGCAGCCCTCGACGGCGCGCGGCCACTGGGCATGCTGCTGCTCGCGCTTGGGGGCGTGTCGGCCGTGACGGCCGTCTTCATCGAGCCGTCGACCGTCAGGGCGGCGTTTCCGAGCGACGGCTGACGACGGCCGCGCGCAGCGCGCGCAGGCTCTGCTCGAGCGCCTCCCTCGGCACGCTCGAGACGAAGGGGCCGACCAGCCAGCCGAGACCGGCCGGGACGCGGCGGCTCAGTGAAACCGTCTCGCACTGAACGTCGCTGCCATGGCTCCGGGCCTCGATGGCACAGTACGAGTTGTGCCGCCACAGGAACCCCCGGTCACGACCGACAGGTCGCTCGGTTTCCCCGGCCGTGCCCGCCCCGTCCACCTCGGCGAAGCGTGTGCCGACGCTCGCCACCTGCATCCGCGCTGCATCGAGCGTCCGGTACCGGACGTCGTAGTCGGCGTTCACGACCGCCGTGAGCACCTTCGTCATGGCCAGCTGCAGGCGCACCTGCCAGGTGTCTCCGGCGCGGGCACGGACGGTCGCCCGCGTCACGGCCGGATGATGGATCTCGGGGTACCGCTCATACGCCTGCATGGTCCGGGCGATATCGGCCGGTGCGGCTCCCGGCACGTGGATTGTCGCCACCCAGTGGTGGACGAGCCCGCCGGGTACCGGCAACGGGCCCTCGTGTCCCGGCGTCCCGACCCGCGTCATGGGGACGTCCCCGCGCTGCAGGGCCGCTCTCGCGTCGCGCGCCTCCCGGGCGGCGAGGGTCTCGACCCACAGGAACGGGCGCGTGCCCTGCCGCTCGGCCTCGATTCGCGCCTCCGTGGTACGGACGTACTGGTCGAAGGCCGCGGTGGTCTGCGGCTCGAGCGTGGCGGCGCCTGCTCGCGGCGCCACCAGCACGAGGAGGACGGCGAACACGTACCGGTCACTCAGGGAGAAGGTGGCGAGGGCGCCGGCCCCCACGCCGACGACGGACGCCGCGAGCGGCGGGATCCCGAGAGTCTCCACGAGCAGCACCGTCGCACCCACTGTCAGGCCCGCACCGGTGGCCGCCGCGAGATTGAACGCCCCGAACACCTGCAGCGCCGGACGGCCGGGCAGACGGTCGCGCCACGTCCAGCGCCGGTGCCACCAGAAGTTGTGGGCGATGGCCAGCTCGATGGCGGCGAGCAGACCGGCGACGTAGTGCACGTGGGCGAACTCGGTCAGGCCCCACAGGGCCGCCACCTGAACGGCCAGGCCGCCCGCCCCCACCAGCAGAAAGGCACGCCCGCGGCCGACGCGTGGAGCGACCATGGCCCGCCTCACTGCGGACCACGCAGTGGCAGGGGTTCGGCCAGGTAGAGGCTCCGCGTGTTGCGCGCCACCGCGCACAGCAGGGCACAGCCGACCCCCAGGATGGCGACCAGGCCGCCGACGTCGAACAGTCGGTACTCCGTGCCCGGCACCGCGACCGAGGGGTCTCGGAAAAGCGCCAGCGTGCCGATCGCGAGCAGGATGCGGAGTTCGGTGGGCCCGACGCCGAAGTGCGACATGCGGAACACCGTCAGCGTGTAGGTGGCCAGGTACAGCTCGATGGACGCGAGGAGATAGGCCACGAGCACTCCCATTGCGATGAAGGGGTGCATGAAGCCCGAGGCGCCCAGCCCTGCCAGCAGGAACACCGCGCCGACGCAATCCACCAGGTGGTCTACGTAGAACCCGTAGCGAGGACGCTGCTGCTGCCGCACGCGGGCGAGGGTGCCGTCGAGACTGTCACCGAACCAGTTGAGGGCGAGCGCCGCCACCGCGCCCAGCAGCAGGGTCCGGTTGGCGGCCGCCTGCCAGTAGCACAGGCCCGCCGCCGCCATTGCGATCGCCGCGAGCGCGGTGAGGTGGTCCGAGGTGACCCAGGTGGGCAGGCGGCCGGCCAGCCACGTGAGCGTGCGCCGTTCCAGCCGTGCGAGCAGTCCCGTGTTGATGCGTTGTGCTTCTCCGAACGCCAGGTCGGCCATGATGCCCTCCACGGGCGGCCGGCTGAGGCCCGGCTGAGGCCCGGGTGAGGACCGCCCTGACTCCTAGTGCGGATTCGGACCGGAAGACGGCTCACCGTCGTGGGGGGCGGGTGCCGGCTGGCCGGTCAGCCGGCGGGCGAGGGCCTCGAGCAGGCCCCGCACGTCGCGGTGGCTGGCGAGCCGGAGACGCGCGGCGGAAGGACGATTGCCCACACAGACGGCCACGCCATCCGGCGGCAGTGCCGCGAACATGTCCTCGTCGGTGCGGTCGTCCCCGATGGCCACGAGCCGGGCTCCCGGCCACTCGTGGACCACGGCGGTCACGGCCAGCCCCTTGTGGACGCCGTGCGGGCGCACCTCGAGCACCTTGCTGCCGAGAATCGTCTCGAGGTCGCCGTCGGGGTGCTGCTCGGCCACCTCGCGTCGGAGCCGATGGACCTCGGTGTCGGCCTGCAGCGGATCACTCAGCCGGTAGTGCCAGGCGAGCGAGTCGCCCTTGTCCTCGACCACCGCGCCCGCGGTGCGTTCGGCCGCCGCGTGGAGCAGCTCCGCGATGTCCGGTTTCCAGCCTCGTGGGTGCTCGATGTTCGCCGTCCACGTCTTCGTGTCGGGCCCCCATCGCCAGAGCCCGTGCTCGGCCCAGAGCGTCAGGCCGGTGCCTCCGAACCAGGTTTCGAGCACGTCGCGGCCGCGTCCGCTGACGATGTGCAGCGACAGGCGCGGGCTCGCCGCCAGCGCGCGCAGCAGCTCGCCCAGCGAGGGATCCGGCGTGGCCAGGTCGGGGGTGGCCTCGATGGGCACCAGCGTGCCGTCGTAGTCGAGCAACAGCACCAGCCGTGGAGCCTCGCTCAGCTCTTCGACGAGGGCGCTCACGGCGGGCCCGTCGAGCACGCGGCTCTGGCGCCCCCGTTCGCGGGCGGCGTGGAGGGACTCGACGAACCGGCGCGCCCAGTCGTGGACCGTGCGGGCCCGCACCCGGCGGCGGAGGCTCTGCATGCGGGTCCGCCGCTCGTCGGCGCCCATCGTGAGGGCCTGCTCGATGGCCTCGGCGACGCCGTCGATGTCGTACGGGTTCACGATGATGGCATCGCCGAGCTCGTCGGCCGCGCCGGCGAACTCGCTGAGGATCAGCACGCCGTCGTCATCGAGCCGCGAAGCCACGAACTCCTTCGCCACCAGGTTCATCCCGTCGCGCAGCGGCGTGACCACCATCACCGAGGCGGCGGCGTACAGCGCGACCAGTTCCTGCTCCGACACCTGGCGGTGCAGGTAGTGGACCGGTACGTTGGTCATGGTGCTGGTGGTGCCGTTGATGCGCCCCACCAGCTCGTTGACCGTACGCTTGAACTTGCCGTACTCCGCCACCCCATCGCGCGACGGCACGGCCACCTGGATGAAGCGCACCGTCTCGCGTCGCTTCGGATGCTTCGCGAGGAAGCGCTCGAACGCGAGCAGGCGGCGTGGGATGCCCTTGGTGTAGTCGAGCCGGTCCACTCCGACCAGCAGCTGACGGGTCCCGAGGTCCGCGCTGATGGTCTCCACGCGCCGCTGCACCTCGGGGGACGCCGCCAGCGTTTCGAACCGGGACGTGTCGATACCCATCGGAAACGCGCCCGTGCGGACGCGTCGGCCGTGATACAGGGCGTCGCTGTCGGCCACCTCCACGTCCAGCAGGTGTCGGAGCGACGTGAGGAAGTGCCGCGCGTAGGACGAGGTGTGGAATCCGACGAGGTCCGCGCCGAGCAGGCCTTCGAGCACCGCCAGCCGCCAGGGCAGCAGCCGGAACACGTCGAACGAGGGGAAGGGGATGTGCAGGAAGAACCCGATGGTCGCCTCGGGCTCCATCTCGCGCAGCATGGCCGGCACGAGCATCAGCTGGTAGTCTTGCACCCAGACCAGGTCACCGCGGCGTGCGGCGGGCCGGGCGGCCTCCGCGAAGCGGCGGTTCACCGCGACGTAGGTGGACCAGGTGCTGGCGTCGAGCGGCGTGCGCTCGACGAGGTAGTGGAACAGCGGCCAGATGACGCCGTTCGAGAAGCCTTCGTAGTAGCGTTCCACCTCCTGGGGGGTGAGGTCGATGGGGACGAGCCGATTGGAGGCCAGCGTGTCGTGCAGTTCCGCGCGGTGTGCTTCCGACATCGCGGACAGATCGCCCGGCCAGCCGAGCCAGACACCGTTCGAGCGCTCGTGCACGCCCCCCAGGCCCGTGGCGAGGCCGCCCGCGGACCGCTGCAGGCGCAACCGCCCACCCCGCACCGCCGCCGTGACCGGCAGGCGGTTGGAGACGATCGTCACGCCGGCGAACGCGGATGAAGTGTCGGGCACGTCCCCGGATCCTATCACCCGCCCTTGCAGCTCCCAGGACGATCACCAGCCGAGGTGGCCGGCCACGGCGGCGGTGCCATGAGCGGCCTGCTCGCGCCGGCCCTGCTGCTCGGCCTCTGTGCGCTCGTCATCCTCTTCACTGGCGTGCGCCTGTCGAGGTACGGCGACATCATCGGTGCGCGCACCGGGGTCGGCGGCACCTGGATCGGTCTGCTGGTGATGGCCTCGGTGACATCGCTCCCGGAAATGGTGACCGCCTCGACGGCCATCGGCGTGTACGACCTGCCGGACATCGCCGCCGGCGACGCCATCGGCAGCTGCATGTTCAACCTCCTCATCCTGGCCTTTCTCGACTTCCGTAACCCGGTGCCCCTGTCCGCCCGGGTCCATCAGGGGCACGTGCTCACCGCGGCCTTCGGGAGCGTGCTCATGGGCGCGGCCGCGCTGGCGATGCTTGCCGGTGCACGGGCGCCGGTGGTTGGGTGGGTCGGCGCGCACAGCCTCGCGATGCTGGGAATCTATGTGCTCGGCATGAAGACCATCTTCCGCTTCGAGCGCGTTCGCGCCGCGGCGGAGCACGCCGGACCCGGCGGGGGCGGGGCGTCCACGATGGGCCTCAGGGACGCGGTGATCCGCTACGTGGCCAACGCCGCCGTACTGGTGGCGGCGGCCGCCGTGCTTCCGGCGACCGGGGAGATGCTGGCCGCCAGGACGGGTCTCGGTGAGAGCTTCGTCGGGAGCCTCTTCATCGCCGTGTCCACCTCGCTGCCGGAGATCGTCGTGTCGGTGGAGGCGGCGCGCCTGGGGGCGGTGGACATGGCGGCGGGAAATATTTTCGGCAGCAACATGTTCAACATGGCGATTCTCGCGGCCGGTGACGCGTTGTATGCTCGGGGTTCGCTGCTGGCGGCGGTGTCGGACGTGCACCTGGTCTCGCTCACGGCGGCGACGATGATGTCGGCGATTGCCATCATCGGGTTGACGTATCGCGCGAGCCGGAAGCGGTACCGCCTGTCGTGGGATGCGTTGGGCATCCTGGCGGTCTATGTGGCGGCCACCGTGCTGCTGCAGCGGCTCGGCTAGGACGCACAGGGGAGTCGTGACGCGTATGGAACGGATTCTGGTGGACACCGATTCGGGCTCGGCGCAGCAGGCGTGCGTCGAGCAGGCCCTGCAGCTCGCACGCCGGACCGGCGCGAGCCTGCGGATCGTGGAGGTGCTGCCCGATCTGCCCCCTCAGGCGCGACCGTACCTGGAAGGCCGGCTCGAGGGGGCGCTGGCCGCCCACCTCACCGAGGGCCTCGCCCGGCTCGCGGCGGGTATCCACGACGTCCCCGTGTCCACGGCGCTGCTGCGGGGGCGGCCCTCCACCGCGCTGATCCGCGAGGCGGTCGCCTGGAAGGCGGATCTCCTCATCCGGTCGCATGCGCGCGACCTCGCCGAGCCCAAGCCGAGGTTCGGTGCCGTGGACATGGAGCTGCTGCGCCAGTGTCCCTGTCCGGTGTGGCTGGTCGGACCCGACGGCCTCGGTCCAGCGCGACGGGTGCTGGCGGCCGTGCACGCCAACCCGGAGGACGCGCTGGAACAGCGCCTCAACCATTCGATCCTCGAACTGGCGCGCCTGGTCGCGGGCGAGACGGGTCAGTTGACGGTGACGCAGGCCTGGGCCCCGTTCGGGGAGAATCTCTTGCGCCACCGACTGAGCCCTGCCGAGCTGCAGGAATACGTCACCCAGACCCGCGACCTCGCCAGGACCGCGCTCGACGCCCTGGTGGCGGAGTTCGCGGGTGGATTGGGCGAGGTCACGATCGAGCTGCTGCGCGGCGAGCCGGAGGACGTCATCCCCGCGTTCGTCCAGACCCACGGAGTCGATGTCGTCGTGCTGGGCACTGTGGCCCGCGGTGGCGTGGCCGGGCTCCTGATGGGGAACACCGCCGAGCGGGTGCTGCAGCGGCTCCATGGGTCGGTACTCGCCGTCAAACCACCGGGATTTCACGCGCCAATCGATTCCGAGCGGGGCTGAGCGCGCAGCGGCCGGGCGTCCTCAGCCTGGTGGCAGCGGCAGCTGGCGACCGAAAGGCAGCGCCAGCATCGGGGCCAGGTGCTGCCCGTCCGGATCCTGGTATTCCGCGATGCCCGTCGTCACGTCGGCCGCGTCCGCGTCGAGCCGCAGGGTGCCGTGCAGGCGATCCCACCAGGACAGACCGCTCGAGTAGTTCGACTGCATCTGCACGGCGTGGACCGAGTGATGGATCGCGTGCATCCGGGGCGAGGCGAGCACCAGGCGCACGAGCCGCTCGGCGCCGGCCGGCAGCGCGACATTCGCGTGGTGGAACAGCACGCACGCCAGCGTCAGGCTCTGCCAGGTGAGCAGCACCGCCGGCGTGACGCCGATCAGCACGATCTGCAAGCCCCGCCAGGGGATCGACAGCACCAGTTCTCCCGGATGGAATCGCAGGCCCGTCGAGGCATCGAGGTCGAGATCCGCGTGGTGAAACAGGTGGAACCGCCAGAGCCAGGGCACGCGGTGTGACAGGATGTGCCACACGTAGAGCGTGTAATCGAGCAGCAGGCAGGCGAGGACCGCCCGCGTCCACCCGGGCACCGGCAGCCGTGCGGTGAGGCCCCAGCTCCGCGCGGCGGTGAGCCCGGCCAGCGGAAGGAGCAGCGGCAGTTCTGCCACCTGCACCGTCACCGCCGCCAGGGCGGCGGTGGCCAGGTTCCGCGAGATGTGCACGGGCCTCGACGCACTGCGGTACCGCCGCGCACGCCAGCGACGCTCGAGCCACCAGACGACCGCCGCGGCCCCCAGGACCAACCCGTTCCGTACCGTCGTGCCCACGTCGTGCCTCCCCTCGTCGCCGTGCGCCGACCATCATACCGGGGGGGCGGGTGCCGGGGGCCAGCAGGGCAGACCGCAGACCGGGCCGGGGAGACGACGACCCGGCCGGCCTGCCGGGCGCACCGCGGGGGCCAGCCGGGGGCAGGCGTGTGTCAGAATCGTGCCGCGCGGGCCGTGTGCCGCGTGCACGGAGGAGCAGGCTGATGTCGATGTCGAATTCTCGGGGATGGGTTCCAGGCGTCGTGCTGGCGCAGGTGCTTGTGGTGGGTGCACTGGCGGTGGTCCCGGCGCGCGCGCAGGCGCCGTCGGTCATCGCAGATGTTCGGGCCGCGATCGCGGCGCAGGACTTCGCCAGGGGCGATGCCGTGCTCGCGGACTACCGGATGAGCCGCGGGGTCACGCCCGAGTTCCTCGAGGCGCTGTCGTGGATGGGCCGGGGCAGCCTCGCGGCCGGGCGGCTCGACGCGGCCGAGGCCTACGCACGCGAGACGTACGACCTGTGTCTCGATGCGCTCGACCGTCGTCCGATGGATGCCGAGCCTCGGGTACCCATTGCCATCGGTGCCGCCATCGAAGTGCAGGCCAACGTCAGGGCCAGGCGCGGCGCCGTGAGCGATGCCGTCTACTTTCTCACCCGCGAACTCGAGGCCTACGGCAGCACCTCCATCGCCACCCGCATCCAGAAGAACATCAACCTGCTCAGCCTCGAAGGCAAGACGGCGCCGGCGCTCGACCTGTCCGAGTTCATCGGTCCGGCGCCCACGGCGCTGGCCGACCTGAAGGGAAAGGTGGCCGTCCTGTTCTTCTGGGCGCACTGGTGCCCCGACTGCAAGGCCCAGAGTCCCAGTCTGGCGAAGCTCGCCGCGGCCTACGCCGATCAGGGACTGGTGGTGGTGGCGCCGACGCAGCGTTACGGGTATGTCACGCGAGGGCAGACGGCGGCCCCGGATGAGGAGCGACGCCACATCGAGAGCGTGCTCGGCACCTACTACGGCTTCCTGGTGGGCCAGTCCATTCCCATGAGCCCGCAGAACCACCTGCGCTACGGCGTGAGCACGACCCCGACGCTCGTGCTGGTCGATCGGGCGGGCATCGTGCGGCTCTATCACCCCGGCACGCTCGACGATGCCGAACTGGAGGCGCGGGTGCGCGCGCTGCTGGCGGCCCCGGGCGGCACGGCGGACTGAGCCGCCACGCCGGCAGTCCGCCCGCGGTTCACGCCTCGATGGATGCGCCGGCACGCGTTGAGCCACGTGCCGGTGGACGTGTGCGTCGAGGTGCCGGTCAGCGGGCGGGCGTCGTGGTCGTGACCGGGTCGCCGAGCGCGTCGAGCAGCGTCGGCAGCAGTTCGTGCATGGGCGCGATCTCCGGACGTGACGGCTGCATCCCGTCCACGAACCCGGCGGCGCGCAGGCGGTCGAGCAGCTCCGGCTGCGTGGCCACGACATGCACCGGCACGTTCCACGACTGGCCTTCCCCGGTGACCGCGGCGGGCGGCTGGTGGTCTCCGAGGAGCACGATCACGAGGTTGCGCTCGGGGTGCGCCTCGAGATACCCGGCCAGCATGCGGAATTCGTAGGACACGGACCGCACATAGCCCGGCGACAGGTCTTCCCAGTCGGCCCAGTCGTCGAAGGCCAGGCTCACGGCCTCCTCGTCGAACGGCGCCTCGCCCGTCATCCGCGACCAGTCGGGCTGGTAGGGGGGCGTGGGGGCGAAGGGGGCGTGCGTGTTGATCAGGGGATAGAACACGAAGAGCGGCCGCCGTGGCGCAGGGGCCAGCTCGAGGGCATCGAGCGTGGCCATGGAGTACTGATCGGGCACGCCCCACCAGCCGAACTCGGGACCCAGGTAGCCCATGGCGTCGCGGTCGTAGATGCGGTCGAAGCCGTAGAAGCGGCCTTCGGGCCACTGCTGCTGCAGGCCCGGCATCACCGCAATGGTGCGGTAGCCGTTGCGGGCGAAGGCCGAGGGCAGGGTGTCGCGCTGCTGGGTCATCAGCAGTGCATTGGTGTATTCCGTGCGGACCTCGAGGCCCGACATCAGGCTGATGTGTGCCAGCCAGGATCCGCCGCCGAAGGTCGGGGACTCCACGAAGGCCGACACGACCTGCCGGCCCGTGCCCGCGACGGCGTCGGCGAAGCGCTGCCGGCTGTCGGCCAGTCCTTCGGCGAAGGCGGGCCGGTCGTAGGTGATGGCCCCGTACGATTCCAGGAACAGCAGCAGGACGTCCGCACCGGGCGCCCGCCGGAGGTCGGTGACCATGGGCGGACCTGCGGGCAGTACCTGCGCGCCGGACGTGGACCGTACGGCTTCCACGATCAACTGCGCCTGCACCGCGTAGGCCTGGCTGACCGGGGCCGTGAAGGCGGGCTCCCGGGGCACCGCTGGCGACACCCGCTGCCCCGCGAAGAAGAGCAGAGCCGCGGCAGTCACGGCAATCAGGGCGCGACGCGTGCCCTCGACCTGCACGCCGCTGACCACGCGACCGAATGCCCACCGCAGGACGAGCAGCAGCGCCACGAGACCCGCGAGCGCGCCCGCCACGATGCCCGCGCCGGTCGCCGCCGGCGTGGCCTCGAGGAACATGCCGGCCACGTTCGAGACGTGGGGGAGATCCCAGTACGCGTTCATGCGCCGGCCGAAGAGCGCACGCGCGGTGACGTCGGCGTAGCGACCGACGGTGAGCGCGAACCACAGGCCGGCCAGTGCCCACGCGGTGCCGCGCGGCCAGGCCGCATGCCAGCGGCGCGTCAGCAGCAGCAGGAGCAGGCAGAGCGCCAGCTCGATGGAGAGGTCGCCCTCCCACCGGATCTTGGGCGTCGGCCACACGTTGTAGAACGTGACCGCGGCATTGAGGGCCGCCAGGGCGGCGACCAGCGCAGCCCAGCGCAGCAGGACGTGTGGTGTGCGCACGCGGAGACACCTCGGAGGCCGGCTCACCGCGGCCGGCGTTGAACAGTCGAAAACGGCTCGGGGGTGGGAGCCCGTCCCGTCGCCCGCGCCAGCGGCGGCCCCGCTGCCGGTCGCTCGTCCTGCCGGCACGGCGCAGGCCCGGCGTGTCGCCTAGGCCCTGCCCCAGCCCGCGGTCGGCCCCTGATGGCCGGCGGGCTGTGCGGGCAGGAGCCGCTCCCGCCACAACCACAGTGTATCGGCTCCGAACGAGTGCAGCAGGACGAGGAGCGCCACGCCGGCAATGACGACGCTCTGGCCGGGGTCGGCGGCCGGCGTCAGAGCCAGCAGCAGGCCGCCAATCTGCACGACACAGGCCACCCGCCGGCGCTGGCTCGGCGGCAACGCCCGTCGCATCCACGGACGCAGCCAGCCCGCCAGCACGAAGAGGTAGCGGAGCACGCCCGCCAGCAGGATCCACGCGCCGGCCTTCTCGTGATGCCAGACGAGCGCGGCGAGCGCCAGCACGAGCAGGGCGTCGACCTCCATGTCGAAGCGTGCGCCGAAACGGCTGGCGATGCCGCCGCGCCTGGCCAGCCAGCCGTCCACGCCGTCGAGCGCGAGCGCTGCGAGTCCAATCCAGGCCGCCGTCCAGGCGAGGGGCGGGGTCGAGGCCTCCCACACGAGCGCCGTCACGAAGGCCAGGAGCGCGAGCCGGAGCATGGTGACAAAGTTGGCCGAGCCGAAGCGCGCGCCACCATGCGTGCCCACCAGGATGAGCACCAGGATGACGCCGGCCGCGTGAAGCGCCTGCGCCCGGTACAGGTGCCACACGGGCAGTCCCACAAGGGGCGCCAGGGCCTGCCAGGTCGCGGCGATGAGGGCCGCGCCCGCGAGTGCTGCCGTTGCCGCCTGGGCTCGAAGCGCCATGCGGGATTGTATCGTGGGCGCCAAAGCCACAGAATGGACGGCCGGAGGGAGCGACACACTGACGACACAGGCGGTGACCGCGCGGGCATTCTGGACGGTGGCGCCCGGCGTGGGCGAGATTCGCACATCCGCGCTGCCCGCACCCGGGCCCGGGGAGGTGCTGGTCGAGTCGCTCTTCAGCGCCGTCAGCCGGGGCACCGAGTCGCTGGTGTTCACGGGTCGCGTGCCCGAGAGTGAGTTCGCGCGGATGCGCGCGCCGTTCCAGGACGGCGCCTTCCCCTTTCCCGTCAAGTACGGCTACGCGAGCGTCGGCCGTGTCGTGGCCGGCGCGCCGGCACTGACCGGGGCGACGGTGTTCGTACTGTATCCCCACCAGACCGCGTTCGTGGTGCCGGCTGAGGCGCTGCACGTCGTCCCCGATTCGGTGCCCCCTGGACGCGCGATCCTCGCGGCGAACCTCGAGACCGCCGTCAACGCGCTCTGGGACGGCGCACCACGCGTCGGTGATCGGGTGCGGGTGGTCGGCGCAGGCACCGTGGGCAGCCTGGTGGGGTGGCTGGCCACGCGGATCGCCGGGTGTCAGGTCGAACTCATCGACATCGATCCGTCCCGCGCGGCGGTGGCCGCCGCCCTGGGCGTCCCCTTCCGCACGCCGGAGACCGCCACGGGCGATGCGGACCTCGTCGTGCACGCGAGCAGCAGCCCCGCCGGGCTGGCGCAGTCGCTGCGCCTCGCGGGCTTCGAGGCCACGGTCCTCGAGCTGAGCTGGTACGGGAGCACGCTGGTGCCGGTGCCGCTCGGTGAGGCGTTCCACTCGCGCCGGCTGGACCTGCGCTCGTCACAGGTGGGGCACGTCGCGGCGTCCCAGCGTGCCCGCTGGGATGCGCGGCGCCGCATGGGCCTGGTCCTGGATCTGCTCGGCGATCCGGTGCTGGACGCCCTCGTCACCGGGGAGAGCTCGTTCGAGGAACTGCCTGCCGTGATGCCGATGCTCGCCTCGGGCGCGCGCCCGACGCTCTGTCACCGCATTCGCTACTGACTTCCGGGAGCCACCATGTATACCGTCGTCGTCCGTGACCACATGATGATCGCGCACAGCTTCCAGGGTGCGGTGTTCGGGCCGGCGCAGCGCCTGCACGGCGCCACCTACGTGGTGGACCTGGAGCTGCGCCGCCCGGACCTCGATCGTGACGGCATCGTCGTGGACATCGGGCGGGCCACGGAGGTGTTGCGCGTCATCCTCGCGGGACTCAGCTTCCGCAACCTCGACGAGGATCCGGACTTTGCCGGGCGCAACACGACCACCGAGTTCCTGGCACGCGTGGTGTTCGATCGGTTCGTGGCAGCCCTCCACGGCGGGGAACTGGGAGACGAGGCGCTGGGCATCTCCGGCGTGAAGGTCACGCTGCACGAGTCGCACGTCGCGTGGGCCTCGTTCGAGGGCGCGGTACCGAGGCAGTAGACACGTGCCCGTGCTCTCCCTGGTGGTGCCCGGCCGCCTCGACACGGCGACAGGCGGCTACCGCTACGACCGCGAAATCGCGGCCCGGTTACGGACCCTCGGCTGGAGCGTGGACGTCCACGAACTCCACGGGACCTATCCGACGCCGGCCCCGGCCGACCGGCGCGCGGCCGGAGCCGTGTTCGGTGCCGTGCCGGACGGACGGCTGGTGCTCGTGGACGGCCTGGCGTTCGGCGCGCTGCCGGAACTGGCCGTTCGCGAGTCCGGACGCCTCCGCCTGGTGGCCCTGGTGCACCATCCCCTCGCGCTCGAGACCGGTCTCGACGACCAGACCCGACAGCGCCTGGCCGCGGACGAGCGGCGGGCGCTGCGCGTGGCCCGCCACGTCGTCGTGACCCATCAGGCCACGGCGGATCGGTTGATGGCGGACTTCGGTGTCCCCGCGGCGCGACTGAGCAGTGTCCGTCCGGGCGTCGAGGAGGCGCCCGAAGGGCGGGGAGGCGATGGACGAACGGTGTCCCTGCTCTGCGTGGCCACGCTCACCCCGCGCAAGGGACACGACATCCTGGTGCGGGCGCTCGCCGCCTACCGGGACGTCGCGTGGCATCTCACGCTCGCCGGCAGCCTCGACCGCGCGCCGGCCACCACCGAGGCAATTCGGGCGCTCATCGCGTCGCTCGGTCTCGACGAGCGGGTGACGCTGGCCGGCGAGGCCTCGACGAGCGCACTGGCTGCGCTGTACGACCGGGCCGATCTGTTCGTCCTCGCCACGCGCTACGAGGGGTACGGCATGGTCGTGGCGGAAGCCCTGGCGCACGCCGTCCCGGTCGTGGCCACCCGCACCGGGGGGATCCCGGAACTGGTGCCCGCCGACGCCGGCCTGCTCGTGGCGCCGGACGATGCGGAGGCGTTCGCGGCTGCGCTGGGTCGCGTGCTCACCGTTCCGGCGGCCAGGACTGCTCTGCGGGCCGGCGCCCGCCGCGCCCGCCGCGCGCGGCGATCCTGGGAGACCGCCGCGGCGGAATTCGACGGCGTGCTGAGGAGGATGATCGATGAGTGAGTTCAGTGCCGCGTGGCTCCAGCTTCGCGAGCCCGTGGACGCGGCCGCGCGTGCACGCCACCTGGCCAGGGCCACCGGGGAGGCGCTCGGGCACGCGGCCTGGGTGCACGTGCTGGATCTGGGCGCCGGCACCGGCTCGAACACGCGGTACCTGGCAGGGTACCTGCCACGCCGGCAGCGCTGGATCCTGGCCGATGCGGACCCGGCGCTCCTGGGGCAGGTGGGCGACGAGATGTACCGGTGGGCCACCGGGTGCGGGTACACCGCGACGTTCACACCCGACGGGCTGGAGGTGTCGCACGGTGCCCACCAGTGGGACATCCGCACGAGGCTCGGCAGTCTTGCCGCGCTCGATGACGAGGAACTGTTCGCCGGGCAGCACCTCGTGACGGCCTCGGCGCTGCTCGATCTGGTGTCACGCCACTGGGTCGAGGCGCTGGCCGTGCGGTGTCACGCGCAGGGCGCACTCGTCCACATGGCCCTCAGCTACGATGGCCGCATCGAATGCTCCCCCGCGGATCCCGACGACGGGCTGGTACGGGCCCTCGTCAACGAGCACCAGGTGACGGACAAGGGATTCGGCCCGGCGCTCGGGCCATCCGCGGCGTCGGAGACCGCGAGGAGCCTGGAGCGCCTGGCCTACCGGGTCGAGCGGCACCAGAGCGACTGGCTGCTGGGCCCCGGCGATCGGGAGATGCAGGAGGCGCTGCTGCGGGGATGGGCGGCCGCCGCGGCGTCCATCGCGCCCGAGCACGCCGGGCGCATCGAGGCCTGGGCGGCCCGGCGCCGGCGGGTCGTCGAGGCGGGCACATCGAGCCTGGTGGTGGGACACGAGGACCTGCTCGCCCATCCGCCTCGTCCACCGCGCTGAAGGCGCGGCCCGCACCTCAGATGATGCGTGCGACGGGCGCTCCGCCCAGGGGCGGTTCGGCGCTCGCGCGCAGCTCGCAGTCGAAGAGCACGTCGCCGCCCATGCGGAACACGCGGTACCGGGGACGCCGGCAATCGCCCAGGACGGGCTGGGCCGGCAGGCGGATTGCCGGCCGCCCGCTCCCGATGATGAGCGACGCGATCGCCACCTGCAGACGGTCGAGCAGGTCGGCCTCGAGGAACGCGGAGACGGTGACCCCACCGCCTTCCACGAAGATCCGCGTGCAGCCGCGGTCCCAGAGCCGGTCGAGCACCCGTGCGACGTCGAGGCCCGACTCGTCGCCCTCCACGCCTTCCACGAGGGCCGTGCCGATGCGCTCGTCGTGTCCCGCCAGGTGCGTCGCGCAGAGGTAGAGCGTGCGCGCCGACGTGTCGCGAAACAGCCCGTAGCTGTCCGTGAGCCGACGCCCCGGGTCGAGCACCACGCGGAGCGGGTTGGGCCCCGGCACGTGCCTCGTGGTCAGGCGGGGATCATCGGCCGCGACGGTTCCAGCCCCCACGATCACCGCGTCGCTCAGCGCCCGCATGCGGTGCAGGTGCAGGATGTTCTCGTGGCCCGTCACGAACTGGGAGTCGCCGGTGTGGGTCGCGATGAAGCCGTCGAGCGACTGGCCCAGGTGCCCGACCGTGACCCGATGCGCGCGCGTCGCGGAGCAGATCGGGAGGTAGAGCTCGAGGAGCGGCCGGCGCGGATCGCCGTCTCCCAGCCGCAGCTCCCACCCGCTCTCCGGTACCCACAGGAGGGCGACGTCCGGATGCAGCGCCGGCACGGCGTGCAGGGTGCCCTGTGGTCCGAACGCAAAGGCCCCCGGCTCTGCGGCGGCCGCCAGCGGCTCCGCCAGCCGGGCGGCGTCCAGCGCCGCCTGCCAGGCCTGCGCCTGCGGGTCTGCGTGCGGTGGGGGCGGCGCCTGGCCGGCGGACTGGGACATGTGGAGTCGAAAACCCTCGGGACCGGACATATCATGCCATGCCCGCGCCGCCCCGAAGTGACGCGCCACGTCTGCGACGCGCCGCACGTGGCGCGCCGCCCGGTGCCGCCGATCAGCGCACGTAGATGGCGAGTCGTGGAAACACGAAGCGCCCCGTGGCCTCGTCGATCACGTTCACCTGACAGGTGTAGAGCCCCGGTTCGAGACCGGCTGCATCCACCTCGAGCCTGAACCGTGTGGCCCCACGGTCGGTGGCATCCACGTCGGTCCGTACCAGAACCGGCGTCTCGAACACCTTCACGCGGCCCCGGTAGAACGCCAGGCTCGTCGTGAGCTCCGGTCGGGCGGCCTCCGTGAGGCCCGCGTCGTAGACCTCGTAGAGGAAGTACATCCGCTGCTGGCGGGAGACGACGTGGGTGAGGCTGGGCAGCAGCTCGACACCGTCCTGTCGCAGCGGGCTCTGATCGTCTCGCCGGCCCACCTCCCGCAGCTGCGTGCCGAACGTGACCGAACTCATCTTGACAGGCGCCGTGGACAGGTCGGGCACCACCACCGGCGCCTCGAACGAGCCCATCTCGCCCGTGGTGTTCTCCCTGACCACGACCTTGAGGGAGAACCGGCCCGGTGGAAGCGTCACGGCAGACTGGTACAGCACCTGGCGCGCGGCGAGCCCGCCCGTGCTCTCGCGTGGCACCTGCACCGTGTCGCGAATGCGCCCCACGACCTGGCCGCGCTCGTCGCGCACCAGCCCGAGCACGTCGAGCGACACGCGGTTGCCGGTGACCGGCACCGCCGAGCCGGGCACCGCCACCGACACGGGCACGTAGAAGCGATCGGGTGCGACCCGAAACCACCCTGCGGCCACCGACAGGGGCAGGTCGGTGGACGACACGGCGGCCTCCATCTGGGCCTCGAGCTGCGCTTCGCGGTCACGCCGGCCGGCGTGCGCGAAGTCGAGCGGCGCGTAGTAGCCCTCCCGGTGCTCGACGCGCAAATCCGGCCGTTTCAGGCGCACCGTGATACGCCGGTAGCGCCCGTCGGCGATGTCGTTGGTGCTGGCGTAGCCGAGCAGGTAGTACGCCGACGTATCCTCGATCACCTGCGCGAACGCCTCGCCGAAGTCGTTGGTGTCGGTGAACGCCCGCCCCCCGGTGTCGGTCGCCAGCGTGTTGATGGTTTCCTGCGACTGGAACAGCGAGTCGAACTGCTGGCGCACGCCTCGCCCCGAGAACGCCGCGATGCCGCCGCTGCTGCCCTGTGAGGCGTCGCCGCCGGGCACGACCGCCTGAAGCCCGCGCGAGTCCACCGGGTAGAGCGCCACGTTGGCACGGACGGCCGCGTTGATGGCCGCGCGCAGCTCCACCTGGTTGTCGCCCCCGCTCGCGTCGAGGCCGCCGCTGAAATACAGCACCGCCTTCTTCTGCTCCACATGGGCGAGGGCATCGGCCAGCAGCCGGATGGCACGCAGGCGGAGGTCGTTGCTGAAGAGGGCGAACTCGGTGCCCAGCGCGTCGGCCGGCGGGTCGGTGGTCGTGGCGGCAAGCTCATCGCTGGCTGCAGTGGTGGCGGCCCCGGTGGCCCCAGCGGTGCTGCTCAGCCGGAACGCCGCCAGGACCTCGAGCAGGCGCTCACGGTCGGCCGTGAAGTCCGACCGCACCGTGAACACGGTGTCGATCGACGCGACGGCGACCAGGTCTGCCGCGGTCATCTGCTCTTCCACGTAGGTGATGGCGGCGCGCCCGGCCCGATCGACGTCCTCGGGCTGCATCGAACTCAGGTCGAAGAGCAGGACGACCAGGCGACGGCCGGCCAGATCCACCGCCGGCACGCCGGCCGGTGGCGCGGGCGTGTCGCCTGCCGCCGGGGTGGCCGCGGGGACGACGGGCACAGGAGCCCCGGCCTGCAGGAGCGGCTGCAGGACCAGCGGCGCGGGTGCCGCGGCAATCTCCTCGAAGTCGAACGAGCGGACCTGCTGCGGCCGGCCGTTCTCGAGGACCTCGAAATCGTCCATCGTCAGGCCGTGCACGACACGGCCCTCACGGTCCCGTACGACGACGTCGACGACGACCAGATCGACGTCGGCGCGGAAGACGGCGTCCTGGGCCCGGGGAGCCGCGGAGCCGGCCAGTGCCAGCGCGACGGCGAGCGCGGTGACGAGCAGGCGCCTCGTCATCAGAACCGGAACCTCAGGTCGAGCGTGGCGGCGCGCATCGGGCGCACGGAGGTGACCTGTCCGAACGAGGGGGAGTTCACCGTCGTGTCCACCGAGGCGTACTGGACACGGTTGAGGATATTGGTCACGTTCAGGCGCAGGGCCACCGATTGCCGATCGCCCAGCGAGACGTTTCGCGAGAACGAGGCGTCCAGCTGCGCGCTGCCGGGGCCGATGATCGTGTTGCGGCCGGCGGTGCCGAAGGCACCGGCGGCTGGCAGGGCGAAGGCCGACGTATTGAAGTAGTGGAGCAGCGTCGGATCGTCCAGGGCCACGGGGGCGCCGGTGGCATCCGCACGCAGCGTGCCGTTGGTGCCACGGGCGACGTCGGCGACGGCGGCCAGGACGCGTGCGGTGAGCGGCGTCCCCGACTGTGCGCTGAAGGAGGCATTCACCGTCCAGTCGCCCAGCAGAGCCGCCCACGCCCCACCCTGCGTGAGCCACCGGCGGCCATCGCCGAACGGCAGATCGATCGAGACGTTCGCGGTGAGCTGATGGCGTCGATCGAAGGAGGAGAGGCTTCGCTCCGCGGCCAGGTTCGTATCGTCCTGGGCCACGAGGCCACCGCCGCCCGACAGCGATGACGCGTTGTCGATCGACTTGGCCAGCGTGTACGACACGCGCGTGCCGATGCCCCGTGCCTGGCGCCGCTGCAGCCGCGCCGTGGTGGAGTGCAGGATGGAGGTCCCCTGGGACGTCTGCCACGTGAACGGCTGAACGCCCTCGATGCGCAGGCCGTCGGGGCCTCGGTTGGGCGCACGGAGCATGTCGAGGTGGGACCCGCGCGTGCCGGTGTAGCCGGTGGACAGCGCCCAGCCCCGCCCGAGGTTCCGGTTCACGTCGAGGTTCCAGGTCTGGATCACGCCGAGCTGGTAGTCCACGGCGATGCCGTAGTTGTTCGTGGTCGTCTGCGGCGTCACCGCCGTGAGCGCGCTCGTGAGCGCCAGCGGGGCCTCGGCGGTACCGAGACTGGTGGCCGTGACAGCGAACGGGGGCTGGGCGACGAGCTGACGTGCGATGGTGGCGTACGAGCCGTTGTTGAAGCTCACGCCGTAGCCGCTCCGCACCACCGTGCGCGGATTCACGCGCCACGCCACGCCGACCCGGGGCGCGACGTTGTTGCGGTCCGTGCGCACCAGGGCGTCGGGATACGTGCCGGAGAAGGCACCCTCGCCCCCGGCCAGCACCGGCGCCACGGCCGTGAAGCCGGGATTCGCGTCGAGATTCACCATGCGGCCAGCGGCCTCGGTGAACGGCTGCACCAGTTCGTAGCGGACGCCGAGGTTGATCGTGACCGGACCGCCGGGACGCCAGTCGTCCTGCGCGAAGGCGGCGAAGGAGCGGGCCCGCAGTTCCACGAGTCCTGGTCCGTACTGCACCGAGGCCTGTTGCGGCAGACCCAGCAAGAAGTCTGCGAGGTCGAGGCCGGTTCGTCCGGAGACTGGCACGCCCCCGCCCGCGTAGAGACCCGTGAAGATGAACGTGCCCCGGGCATTGGCGTCGGTCTGGCTCGACACGGCGTCCTGCCGGACATCGGTGCCGAACCGCAGGGTGTGCCGGGTGGAGGGACGCGACACCGTGTACGAGACCTGGAGCCGGCGATCCGCGCGCCGCGAGGGCACGGTGTCGCTCACGCTGGTCACGCTGGCGAACGACAGGTTCGGGACACCCCAGGTGAAGGGATCCTCGGCGGCCCCGGCGATGCCCGCGTCACCGGCCACGTCCTGGGTGAAGGCGAAGCGGTTGGCGGTGACCGACGTGGTGCGCGTCACGCTGACGTTCAGTCCGTGCAGCAGGGGTCCCTTGGCGACGTCGAGCCGGATGGGCACGGCGAGCGTCGTCCCGCGGGTCACCCCGTCGAGTTGCGGAAAGACGTCGAGGCGGTCGGCGCGGTTGCGCCGGTACTGGACCTGCCCGTTCAGGATGACGTTGGTCGGCAACGCCGCCCCGGCGGCCGTGCCTCGCCCGCGGCCCCCGCCCAATCCACCGCCCCGGCGGCCGCCGCCTGCGACGGGCGTCTCCGGATTCCGGAAGCGTTGCGTCACGCGGAGGCTGATGTTGTCGCTCACGTTTCCCGCGGTCCGCGCGTTCTGGTAGTTCTGCGCCATGCCGTCGAGGGTGGGCAGGGGGACGACGCGCAGCAGCGCCACGGCGGCCGGGTCGATGCGGTCCGCAGGAATGCGGTTGTCGGGAAAGGGCAGGCCCGTCACCGGGTCGATCACGGGCGCAGCCAGACTGGAGAAGTCGCCCTCGCGCAGGGCGGCCGAGGCCACCGTGGCGTATTGGTCGCGCAGGTCCCGCCCGCGCGAGCCGGAGTAGTTGAACTGGATGGTGGTGGGGAAGTTCTGGCCGACCCGCGGCAGCGGCAGGCGTCCGCCGAACGACGCGCCGAACTGCTGGCGGGTGAATTCCCGGTCCGTCGTCGCACCCGGCCGCAGCGCATAGGGCGCCGCTGTCAGCCCCGACCCCGTGACGTTGTACGTCGTCGTGCCCTGGAATCGCTCCTGGCCGCCGCCGCGACCACCGCCGAATCCGCCGCGTCCGCCGCCGAAACCACCGAAGCCGCCCTGAAAGGCGCCGGCCTGTCCGGCGATGCCCGGGCGCAGGTCGCCCCGTTCGATGGCATCGCGCCGGTCGGACAATGCGCCCTGGTCGAGACGCGCGGTCTCGCCAGTGATGGCCACGGCCTCGGTGGACGCCTCGATGGAGAACCCCGGGGGCAGCAGGCGCGCCGCGTCGGCGTCGCCCGCCTCATCCTCGTCGGTGGGCGCACCCGCCGTGTCCTGACGCTGAACCGTGAGCGTCTCGAATCCCGCGCCCCTGCCGCGGCCTCCCGCGCGGGCGGCTTCTGGGCCAGGCGCCCTCGCCCGCGCGCCACCCGAGCCGCGAGCCTGTGGCGGGGCTCCTGTGTCGGGCGCAGGTGGAGGCGCAGCACCCGCCCCGTCTACCGCAGGGCCGTCAGAGACCACCGCGCCAGCACCGTCGCTGGTGCCGGAGGCGGTGGTGCCGGAGGCGGTGGCCCGGCCACTGGCTGTGGCCGTGGTGGCTCCGGCTGACTGGAGCCGGGACGCCAGCGACAGGGCGATATCGACGACCTGCGCGCAGGGCGCACCGTCAAGGACGAGCGTCTGGGTGACTGCGGCAAAGGCGGTGAGCTCGGCACTGAGCGTGTAGCGTCCGGCCGGCAGGGCCAGGCGATAGCGCCCGTCCACCCCGGTGGACGTGAGGGCCAGGACGCGCTCCGCGTCGCGCACCGTGATGGTGACGCCGGGCAAGGTCTGCCCCGTGCTGGTGAGGAGGCCGTCCACGCGGCAGGGGGCTGTGCCTTGGGCAAGCGCCGGGGTCGGCGCCCACACCGCCAGCAGGACCAAAGCCACGGTCCTGAAGCGCGCGGCGAGACGGCGCACGGGGTGCGGCGGGCGCAAGGGCATGGCGGCTCACGATGATCACACAGTTCCGGACCGCGCTGGACCTGCCACAGTCTTTTCACCGAGGTCCCGCAGCCTGGACGAGAGTCACGCGCGGTGGCCGCACGCCCGGCGTGGGCGATGCACTGCGTCACGGCCTGCCGCTCCTCAGAGGTGGGCTGGGCCCGCCACGAGGGTGACCTGCCCCACGCGCCGCCCCGGCGGTATGCTGAGGGCCGTGCCCGCCGCCATCCGTTCCGGGTGAGCCGGACGGTGCGTGGACGTGGACGCAGGGGAGAACTGAGGCCGTGCTCAAGCGCATCCTGATTGCCGCCGGCGTCCTCCTGGGGGCGCTCGTGCTCGTCGTGGCCGTCCTGGCGTATGCGACCTTCGCGGGACGCAAGCCCATCGCCGACGGACTGGACATCCGCGGTATCCACATCGTCCAGGACGGCATCACGAGTCTGGCCATCGTACCTGTCGGCGCGGGCCGCGTGGCGCTGGTGGACGCCGGCAACGACCCCGCCGGCGAGGCCGTCCTGGCGGAACTTCGCCGGCAGGCGCTGGGCCCCGAGGCCGTCACCGCCGTGCTGCTGACGCACGGCCACGCCGATCACCTGGGTGCCATCGCGCGGTTTCCCGGAGCCGAGGTGCTGGCGCTCGCGTCCGAGGTGGACGTGGTCGAGGGGCGTGTGGGAACCCACGGTCCGCTGACCCGCCTGTTCCCCGTGACGCCGACGGGCGTCGTGGTGTCTCGGCCGCTGCAGGACGGTGAAATCGTGTCTCTGGGTGACGTGGACGCGCGGGTCTACGCCGTGCCCGGCCACACGCCCGGCAGCGCGGCGTACCTGATCAACGGCGTCTTGTTCGTGGGGGATTCGGCCGACGTGGACAGCCGCGACCAGGTGATCGGCGCGCCCTGGCCGTTCAGTGACAGCCAGGTCCAGAACCGGGCCTCTCTGGTGCAGCTGGGCGAACGCCTCCGGAGCGCGGGGCTCGCCGTGGAAGCGATCGTGCCGGCGCATTCGGGCGCACTCCGGGTGGGTCTCGAACCGCTGCTCGCCTTCGCCAGGGAACCATGAGCCGGTCCGCGGGACGGCTCACCGCGGGTGTGGCCGTGTGCGTGGCGGCGGTGGTGTGTGCCGCGGTTCCCCTGCCCGAGGACGTCGTGGAGCGCTGGTTCTCCCTCGCCTGGTACCCGCTCGTCCAGCGCGTCCTCACCCCCGCGACGAATCTGCTGCCCCTGGCCGTGCTCGACGGGCTGATCGTCGTGGCGCTGGCGGGGGTGACGGCATGGGCCCTGGGCGCCTGGCGGGCGACCCGGCAGGGCGGCTGGGTCGGGTTTGGCTCCCACGTCGGATGGCTGGTGGTGGCGACGGCCGCCCTCTACCTCGTGTTCCTGACGTGCTGGGGGTTCAACTACCAGCGGATACCGATGTCGAGCCGCCTCGTGCTCGACGGCGACCCGCCGGATGCCGCCGCCGTCGAGCAGCTCGGGTTGGACGCCGCGGCACGGCTCAACGAGCTGTGGCCCGCCGCACGGACCACCGACGGCGACATCGAACCGTGGAGGAATGCGCCGTTGCGTGCGGCCTTCGATGAGGTGCAGCGGGCGCTGTCGGAGGCGCCCCCCGCCACACCGGGGCGGCTGAAGCAGACGATGCTCGGCCCCTACTTCACCTGGGTGAGCGTGGACGGCATGATCAATCCGTTCGGCCTGGAAGTGCTGGCCAACCCGGAGATCCTGCCGTTCGAACGTCCGTTCGTCGCCGCCCACGAGTGGGCGCACCTGGCCGGGTACGCCGACGAGTCGGAGGCGAATTTCGTGGGCTGGCTGACGTGCCTGCGTGCCGCACCGCTCGCCCAGTACAGCGGATGGCTGCACGTGTTCTCGCAGGTGAGCGGCGCACTCGGCGCCGGGGCGGCGGGGCGGATGTCCGACGCGCTCGACCCGGGGCCGCGAGCCGACCTGGCCGCCATCGGCGCACGCGTCCGTGCGAGCCGCATCCCGGCGTTGAGCACGCGCAGTTGGCAGGTGTACGACCGCTACCTGCGGGCCAACCGGGTTCCCGGCGGCGTCCGCAACTACGGCGCCGTCGTGACCCTGATCCTGCAGACCCGCTTCGAGGATGGCTGGCGACCCGTCCGGCGCCCGCGGTAACGCGGACCGCACGCGCCGGCACGATCCGCCCCGATGCGTTCGCTGCCGTCGCCTTCGCTCCCGTCCCCCCGTTCACGGCGCCGGGACGATTCGCACCGCAGCCCGGCGGAGGCGATCCCGCACCGCGGGCCCGAGCCCGTCGCTGGCGGCCAGGTCGCGCACGAACAGGACATCCAGACCCGCGGCGTCCAGTTCGCGGAGGGCGCCGTAGAGCCGGCGCGCCACGAAGGCCGGATCCGTGTCGGGGCCGATCCCGGCGACCTGGACCCCGCACGCCCGACACCAGGCCAGGTCCGGGTCGTAGGCGAGCACCCCCACCCGGTGTCCGCTGGCGAGGGATGCTTCCACCAGCGCGCGCAGTCGCGCTCCGCCTTCCGCGGGTGCGCCGGTCACGAGGGTCAGGGGCGTGCGGGGCGCGTAGTGCCGCGACAGCATGCCGGGCGAGGGCATGGCGCTGGCCGCGGCGGTGCCGGGTGCGACGTTGACGGCCCATGCGGTGTCAGCGGATGCGGCACCCGCCGGTACCGGTTCGCGCCGGGCCACGCCCGGCACCACCTCCCGCAGTTGCTCGAGGCTGACAGCTCCCGGCCGCAGGATGCGCGGTGGATCGGTGGTGAGATCGAGGACCGTCGACTCCACGCCCACATCGGTGGCGCCCGCGTCGAGGACCATGTCGATCCGGTCTGCGAGGTCGTCCAGCACGTGGGCGGCGGTGGTCGGACTGGGTCGGGAGAAGAGGTTGGCGCTCGGCGCAGCCACGGGAACGGGACAGCGCTCGAGCAGGGCACGGGCCACCGGGTGCGCAGGCACGCGCACGGCGACCGTGTCCAGGCCAGCCGTCACTTCGTCCGGCAGGTCGGGGTGGCGGGGGAGGACCAGCGTCAGCGGCCCAGGCCAGAAGCGCGCCGCGAGGCGGTGCGCCAGGGGCGGCAGCCCGCCGACGACGGCCGACAACCGCGCGAGGTCGGCCGCATGGACGATGAGCGGATCGTTGGCGGGTCGGCCCTTCGCGGCGAAGAGCCGCCCGACGGCGGCCCGGTCCAGCGCGTTGACCCCGAGACCGTAGACCGTCTCGGTGGGAAACGCGACAAGACCGCCGCGTGCGAGGCAGCGAGCCGCCAGGACGAGCGGCGCCGCCTGGGGACGGAGGGGATCCACCACGAAGACCTCAGCCATGTGTGCGCGCCGATTATACGAGCCGCGTCCTGCCGTCGGGGGTCGCGGGTGTATCCTTGAGCGCGATGCAGGGCGCACTTCCTTTCGGGCAGAAGGAGGAGCTGCCGCCGCTCGAACTCGAGTTCGTGCGGCATGCGCGGGCGCGCCGCTATCGACTCCGCGTGGAGCCCGACGGGAAGGTGCGCGTCACCATTCCCCGCGGTGGGTCCCGGCGCGAGGCGGCCGCGTTCGCGGCGGCCAACGCGACGTGGCTCGACGCGCACCGGCACGCGGTCGTCTCGCGGCCGAGGATGCCGGACTCGCTGGAGGCCCGGATGCGCGCGCGCGACGAACTGCCCGCGCGTGCGTGGGAGCTGGCGGCCATGCACGGCCTGTCGCCCGCGCGGGTGAGCGTGCGCGACCAGCGCTCGCGCTGGGGCTCGTGCGGCAGGAACGGGCACATCTGCCTCAACTGGCGGCTCGTGCTCATGCCCCCGGCCGTCAGGGACTACGTGATCCTGCACGAGCTGATGCACCTGCGACAGATGAACCACTCGGCGGCCTTCTGGCGGCTCGTCGCGGCCGCGTGCCCCGATTACCGGGCGGCGCAGACCTGGCTTCGTCAGCATCGGCCGTGGTGACCGCCCCGCCCGGACGGGCACGCGCCGGAATGCTGGAACCCTGATGGCCGCCGGTGGCATCCAACCCCCTGCGGGTCGCGATACGCGGCAGGCCGTCCGCGCGGGTGTCGCGCAACGAGGAGCCACCTCATGACCACACGCCGTCAGCTGCTCGTCGTGCTCGGGACCGGCGCCGTGCTGGCGCCGCTCGTGCCGCGTATCTGGAATGCGACGGAGGACAGGGCATTGACCGACCGGACGTTTCCCGTGGACAAGTCAGACGCGCAGTGGCGGGCCGAGTTGACGCCGGAACAGTTCCAGGTGCTCCGCGAGCACGGCACCGAGCGGGCCTTCACGAGCCCCCTGGACGGCGAGACGCGCGATGGCGTCTTCGTCTGCGCTGGATGTGGTCAGGAGCTCTTCAGCTCCGAGACGAAGTACGACAGCGGCACCGGCTGGCCCAGCTTCTTCCGGCCGGAGGCGGGCGCCGTCGGCACGACTGTCGACCGGCGCTGGTTCATGGTGCGGACGGAGGTGCACTGCGCACGGTGCGGCGGCCATCTTGGCCACGTCTTCCCCGACGGGCCGGCGCCGACCGGTGAGCGGTATTGCATGAACGGGGCGGCGCTCCGTTTCGTGCCGCGCGGATGAGCAACCGGAGGAAGTCATGCGGCAGCGTCTGATTCTGGTGGCAGCCATCGTGTTCGGCCTGGGGTATGCCTGGCTCGGTGGAGGATTCGCCGGGTGGTGGCCCGACGGCACGCCGACGACGCCCGCCCCGAGGGTCGAACGTCAGCCGGCCTCGGGGCCCGCCGTGGAGCCCGGCACGGCCATGGAAGGCGTTGCGGAGAGCACCGGCTCGACGGACCAGCTGGGCGGCCCGCAGAGCGGCGCGGGCCAGGCGGCCGACGCCGGCAATCCGCGAACGGCCACGGCGATCTTCGCCGCGGGATGTTTCTGGTGTGTCGAGGCCGACTTCGACAAGGTGCCCGGAGTGCTGGCGACGATCTCGGGTTTCACCGGCGGTGACGTCCCCAGCCCCACCTACGCGGACGTGTCCCGCGGCGGAACCGGGCACACCGAGGCGGTCGAGGTGACCTACGATCCCGACGTCGTCAGCTACGAGGATCTCCTCGGCTACTTCTGGCACCACGTCGATCCCTTCGTGGCGCATCGCCAGTTCTGCGATGTGGGCAACCAGTACCGGCCCGGCATCTTCTACCGTGACGAGGCCCAGCGCACGGCGGCGGAGGCGTCGAAGGCACGCCTGCAGGAGCAGTTCGACGATCCCGTCGTCGTCGAGGTCTCGCCGGCTGGCCCCTTCTATCCCGCCGAGGCCTACCACCAGGACTACTACCAGAAGAACGGTCTGCAGTATCGCTACTACCGCTGGGGCTGTGGTCGCGACGCCCGACTCGCCGAGATCTGGGGCGAGCACCCCTCGGAGTAGTCCGCGCGTCGCGCGCGCACGACCCGCTGCGCCCGCCTTCCCAGCCTGGCACCTGTGCGCCTACCGCACAGGCCACGTCCCCGTGACGCGCCGATAGCCCAGCGGCCCATTCGCGCGCCCTCCCCTGCAGATTGCCCAACCGACGCCGATAGAGTGGGTTAGCGCGTGAGCCGCGCGTCTCGTGCACTCGTGGGCGACCGTGGGGCACCAGCGGCACATGCGGGCAACGGTTGCGCGACACACGCGAAGCTTCGCAGGAACGACACACACATGCACGCACACCGACCGCGCCTGCTCGTCGTCGACGACGACCCGTCGATCCTCACGCTCGTCGGGCGCATCGCCGAGGGCGAGGGCTTCGACGTGGGCACCGCCCTCACCGGCGAAGATGCCCTGGCGCGCATCCGTCGCGCACCGGCCGATGTGGTGTTGCTCGACTCACGGATGCCGGGTGCCGACGGCCTCGACGTCCTGCGGTCGCTGCGGGAACTGGTGCCCCGCTGCCGCGTGGCGCTGATGACCGGCTACGGCACGATCGACAGTGCGGTGGAGGCCATCAAGCTGGGCGCCATCGACTATCTGACCAAGCCCTTCGACCTGCCCCGGCTGCGTGCCCTGCTGACGAGCGTGCGCGAGGACGCGGCGCAGCGCCGTGCGGTCTTCGCGCTCGAACGCGATCTGGCACAGCGCCTCGAGTTCTGCGGGATGGTGGGTCGCGGTCCGGCCATGCAGGATCTGTTCGAGCTGATCCGGCGCCTGGCGCCGCACGTGCGCACGACCCTCGTCTCTGGCGAGACAGGGACCGGCAAGGAACTGGTGGCTCGGGCGCTGCACCAGCTGGGGCCGCGTAACGGGCGCCGCTTCGTGACGGTCAACTGCTCGGCGGTCGTGGAGACGCTGTTCGAGAGCGAGCTGTTCGGACACGTGCGCGGCGCCTTCACGGGTGCCACCGAGCACAAGGCCGGGCTGTTCGAGGCCGCCGATGGCGGCACGCTCTTCCTGGACGAAGTGGGGGAGCTGCCGCTGACGGTGCAGGCGAAGCTGCTGCGCGTGCTCGAGGCGGGGGAGGTGCAGCGCGTCGGCTCGCTGCAGCCCCGCACGGTGGATCTGCGCATCGTGGCCGCCACCAACCGCGATCTGCGCGCCGAAGTGGCGGAGGGACGCTTCCGCGGAGACCTGTACTACCGCCTGAACGTGGTGGAGATTGTGCTGCCCCCGCTCCGGGAGCGGCGGGAGGACATCCCGTACCTGACTGCCGCATTCGTGCGGGCCTTCTCGCAGCGATTCGGAAAACCGCTAGCCGGCCTGACACCGGGCGCCGAGCGACTGCTCTCCGATGCCAGCTGGGAGGGCAACGTTCGCCAGCTGCGCAACGTCATCGAGCGCGCGTGCATCCTGGCGAGCGGGGAATTCGTGGGCGAGGCCGACCTGGCGGGCAGCATGGTGGAGCAGCGGTTCGTGGCCGCGCCGGCTCCGCCGGCACGGGGACCGCGCAGCGACGCGTCATCGCCCCTGCCACTCTCGGAGGTGGAGCGCGAGCATATCGTGCGCACGCTCCAGCAGGTGCGGGGAAACAAGGCTGTTGCGGCGCGACTGCTCGGCGTGAGCCGGCGCGCCTTCTATCGTCAACTCGAACGGCACGGGCTGCATCAGCGCGTGCCGACATCCCCCCGCGGCAGCGCCCCCCTGGCGGCTGTCGCACAGGTGTTCTGAATGGAGTCCATGTCACAGTCGCCGCGTCAGAGCCGGGTCCTCGTGGCCGACGACGCCGAGAGCATCCGGGCGCTCTTCAAGAAGCTGCTCACGACCGACGGGCACGAGGTGATCTCGGCCGAGGACGGCGCTCAGGCTCTCGACGCGGTCCGCGAGTACCATCCGGACGTCGTGCTGCTCGACGTGACGATGCCGCGGCTCAACGGCCTCGAGGTGTGCCGCCAGCTCAAGTCCGATCCGGCGACGCGGCTGACGCCCGTGGTGCTGGTGACGGGGCTCTCCGAACTCTCGGATCGGATCAAGGGCATCGAGGCCGGCGCCGACGAGTTCCTCTCCAAGCCCGTCCATCCGCACGAACTGCGCGCGCGGGTTGGTTCGCTGACCCGGATGAAGCACCTGATCGACGCCCTCGACTCAGCCGAGGCGGCCTTCATGACCCTGGCGCTGACCATCGAAGCCCGTGATCCGCACACCAACGGGCACTGTGAGCGCCTTGCCCGGCATGCGGTGCAGCTGGGTCGCGCCCTGGGCCTTCCGCCCGAGGACCTGCACGCGCTGGACCGCGGCGGCTACCTCCACGACGTGGGCAAGGTCGGTGTGCCGGACGCCGTGCTGCTGAAGCCAGGGCCCCTCACGCCGGAGGAGTTCGCGCTGATGAAGCGGCACACCGAGATCGGCGATGCCCTGTGCGCGCCCCTGCAGTCGCTGCGCCGCGTCCGCCCCATCGTCAAGAGCCATCACGAGCGCCTCGACGGCTCCGGATACCCGGAGGGCCTGGCCGGCGACGACGTGCCCGTCCTCGCGCAGATCGTCGGCATCGTGGACGTCTTCGATGCGCTGACGTCGCATCGTCCGTACCGGCCCGCGTGGTCGTCCGAGGATGCCGCCAAGCACCTGCTCATGCAGATGGAGGAGGGCAAGTTCTCGCGCCGGTTCGTCGAGGCCTTCCTCGAGACGCTCAAGACGCCTTCCGACGTTCCGGTCCACTGAGATGGGTCGTCCGGAACGGGTCGGGCCGGTTGGGCCCGATGGCCCGTGGCCGGCGGGCGATGCCCTCGACACGGCATGGGCCCGCGCCGTCGATGGGCTGCTGCTCGTCGGCGCGGACGGGCTCGTGCTCGCCGTGAACCAGGCCGCCTCGGCGCCACTGGCGCACCTGGGCGGATCGCCGGGCCGCCACCTGCCCGAGCCGCTCCAGGCCGCGATCGCGCAGCGGGGGCTGCGCCGCGTCGAGGTGCCGGCGGCCGACGGCCGGACACGGCTCTTCGAGTGCCAGGCCCCCGCGGACCAGGGCGACGGCCCGGCGCTGCTGGTCCTGCGCGACGTGACCGACCGGCTGCGGCTCGATCGACAGGCCCACCAGGCGGAGACGATGGTGGCGGTCGGGCGCCTGGCCGGCGGCATCGCCCACGATCTCAATAACATCCTCACGGCCATCGTCGGCTTCGGCACGCTGGTCGCCGAGGCCGTGCGGGAGCACAGCGACGCGTCGCAGAGTGCGCGCGAGGTGCTCGATGCGGCCGAACGCGCCACCGTCCTGACCCGCCAGCTGCTGGCGTTCGGCCAGCGCCAGATCCTGCACCCGACGCGGGTGGACGTGGGGCCGACCGTGCGCGAGGCCCTGCCCGGCCTGCGGGAGCGACTCGGGCCTGGCGCAACGCTGGAGGTCGTCACCCCACCGCATGTGCCCCCGGTGCGCGTGGACGAGCGTCAGCTGGTGACCGTGCTCGATCACCTCCTCGACAACGCCCGCGAGGCCGTGCGCGGACACGGCGCCGTCACCATCGAAGCGGACGACGTGGTGCTGGATCAGCCCTACTGCGACACGCACGTCAGCGTGCGGCCCGGGCACTACGTGCGGCTCGCGGTCAGCGACACCGGTGTCGGCATTCCCGCCGACGTACAACCCCGGGTGTTCGAACCGTTCTTCACCACCAAGGAGAAAGGGACTGGCAGCGGCCTGGGACTCGCCACGGTGTACGGCATCGTGAAGCAGAGCGGCGGCTACGTCTGGATCTACAGCCAGCCCGGGGTGGGAACGACGGTGAAGGTCTACCTGCCGGTCGACGACTCGGGCCGCACGCGGCCGGCCGCCGTCGTCGAGGCCCGGGGCGAGGCGCCGGAGACCGGTACCGTCCTGCTCGTCGAGGACGCCGACGCCATCCGGCAGTTGGCGCGCGACGTGCTGCGTCGGGCGGGCTACCGCGTCCTCGAGGCATCCGATGCCGAGCAGGCCGTGGAGATGGCCACCACGCATGACGGCGCGATCGATGCGCTCGTCACCGACGTGATCATGCCCGGCGCCAGCGGCGTGGACCTGGCCCGCACCCTGGCCGCGCACCGACCGGGTCTCCAGGTCCTCTACATGTCCGGCTACACCGACAACGCGGTGGTACGCAACGGGCTGCTGGCCGACGAGGCGCCGTTCCTGCAGAAGCCCTTCACGCCGCGGGACCTGCTCGAGAAGGTCCGTCAGGTGTTCGGCGCGGCGGTGTCGGGCGTGCCTCAGCCGAAGAGCGAGTCCGGCCCATAGCGCCGGAGGTACGCGTCGAGATCCAGCTTGCGGACCGCGCTGTCCGAGGTCATGCAGCGGATCGTCCCGAAGACGGGTCGCTCGGGCCACGGCCGATCGTAGCGGCCCAACACCCAGAAGATGCCCGAGTACGAGTTCGGGTCGCGCCCGTCGAGGGCGTACTTGTTGTTCAGCTGGATCATCACCGTCAGCGCCGACTCCGGCGTGTCCGTCCACTCCAGGATCTTCTTGCCCCAGAGCATGCGCATGTAGTTGTGCAGGCGGCCGTCGCGCACCAGTTCCCGTTGCGCGGCATTCCAGACCCGGTCGTGCGTGCGCGCGGTCTCGAACTCCTCGAGCGAGTAGCGGAAGGGCCGCGGATCGTCGCCGTGCGCGGCCAGCGTGGCACGGGCCCAGGCCGGCAGCGAGGCGTACTCCGCGTAGTCGGGCCGCAGCGCACACATGTTGAAGCCGAGTTCCCGCCAGACCAGGAGTTCGTCGAGGAAGGCCTCGAGTTCCGGCGCCACGCCCCACCAGCCGGCCTTGCTGCCGGTGGCGCGGGCGGGCAGCACGCCCAGCCATCCGGCCCGCCGCATCGCGGTCGTGAAGATCTCGTGCACGCCCAGGTGCCCGGTGTGCAGGTAGGGCGACAGCCGGCTCGTGCCCTCGCGGTCCGGGTGGGAGCGGTCCTCGCTGTAGCGCGGCAGGCCGGACTCGAGGAAGCGCGTCAGGCAGGCACGGGCCGCCTGTGTGCCGCCCCTGGTCGCGACCGGCCGCACGCCGTGATCGATGGGGAGGGCGGCAAGCGCGTCGTCGGCCGTCGCGAGGTGTTCGAGGTCGGCGATCGGCCACTGGCGGGTGATGGCCAGGGGCAGGGCGGGCAGGGCACCGGTCAGTCGGCGCAGCGGCCGCGCCGACGGCCCGTGGGGCAGGTGCTCGTGGATCGTCTTCTGGAAATGGCGCCGGAACGCGTGCGCGCTCGGATAGACCTGGGTCGTGGCCCGCATGGGGAGCAGGCCGTTGCCGTCGATCGCCTCGAGCGTGACGTCGAGGCGACCTGCCACGGCGGCGATGGCCTCGGACACGACCCGCGTGGGGTAGTCGTCGGTGACCACGACGCAGGCCTCGGTTGCCAATGCCAGGAGCAGCGCGTCGGTGTCGCCGGGCGCCTGCCCGACATAGGGGTAGTACTGGACCGGACTGCCGGCAAAGGCCTCGCGATTGTCGCGCATGCCCTCGACGATGAAGCGGTGGAAGCGATCGCTGGCCCACGGCTCGTCACACGCCAGCGTTTCGAGCACGACGAGCGGCCGGTCGAGCCGGAGGGCCCATGCCACGGCCGCGTCGAGCGGGGGATTCCAGGCCGCCCGGCGCTGGGTCGTCATCCAGTAGAGCACGTAGGCGCGCTCCTGCCGGACCGGGGCGTCATTGCAGGCGCGAACGCGGACAGAGGGAACCATGCGAGTACAATCTAGCGCATGGCCTACCCAGAACCCTTCATCGCTCCGATGCGGGCCGAGCTCGTGGCGCTCGGCATGGACGAACTCCGGACCCCCGCCGATGTCGATCGGCTGGTGTCCACTCCGGGCACCGTGATGATCGTGGTCAATTCCATCTGCGGCTGCGCCGCAGGGAAGGCCAGGCCCGGCATCGCCCTGGCGCTGCGCCACGGCAAGCGGCCCGACGCCAGCGGCACCGTGTTCGCGGGCGCCGATCTCGACGCCACCGCGCGCGCGCGGGAGCTGTTCGCCCCCTATCCGCCGTCCTCACCCTCGGTGGCACTGCTGCGCGACGGCAAACTCGTCTACCTGCTGCAGCGCCGCGACATCGAGACCCGCGACGCGCTCGGCATCGCCGAGCAGCTGTCGCGCGCCTTCGAGGAGCACTGCGACGCGGGCGCGCCGGCCGCGCCCGCCACGCACGGCTGACACCGCGTTTCTCGGACGCACACGGATCCCGCCCTCTCGCCAGGTGCCGGGAGCCGTGTGTGGCGTCAGCCGCCGCGCGTGTGCATCTCGAGATGGGGATCGCGGCGCAGTGAATCCACCGGGATGAGCGGTGCGCGGTCCCGCGTCTGCAGGCGGTGCTCGGCCCCGCGGTCGGCCCGGACGGCCCAGGCGTCGGCGACGATCGCGCGGAGCCGCTCGGGGGATGCGCCCGCCCGCAGCTGGCTGCGCAGGTCGGTGCCGGTGGTCGCGTACAGGCACTGGTACCACAGCCCGTCGGCGGTGAGGCGGCTCCGGTCGCAGTCGCGGCAGAACGGCGCGGTCGTCGAGGCAATGATCCCGAAGGTGGTGCCGTCCGCGAGACGGAAGCGCTCGGCCGGCGCGGCATCCCGCCCGCCAAGCGGCTCGATGGCGCCGTGCCGGCGCTCGATGGCGTCGAGGATGTCCGCCCTCGAGACGACGCTCGACCACGACCAGCCGGTCGCGCCACCTACGTCCATGTACTCGATGAATCGAAGCTCCGCGCGGTGCCCGCGGGCGAAGTCGAGCATGGAGATCAGCTCGTCGTCGTTCACGCCCCGGATCACCACCATGTCCAGTTTCAGGCCCTCGAAGATCGACGCGGCCACGCGGATGCCCTCGAGGACGCGAGAGAGTTCGTCGAACCGGGCCAGGTCCCGAAAGCGGTCGTGCCGGAGTGTATCGAGGCTCACCGTCAGACGATGGAGCCCCGCCTCCCGGAGCGACGTCGCCAGCGGCGCCAGGAGCACACCGTTGGTGGTCATGGCCAGGTCGCGCAGGCCAGGCCGCCCGGCCAGGCGGCGCACCAGCTGCGAGACGTCGCGCCGGAGCAGCGGTTCGCCCCCGGTGAGGCGGATCTTGTCCACGCCCAGGCCGAGGAAGACATCGACCAGCGTCTCGGTCTCCTCGAAGGTGAGCACGTCCTGCCTGGGCAGCCAGACGTAGTCCTCCTCCGGCATGCAGTAGCTGCAGCGCAGGTTGCAGCGGTCGGTGACCGACAACCGGAGGTTGCGAAGCGGCCGTCCCAGGCGGTCCGAAAGCATCCATCGATTATAGGTGTCAGGCGTGCGGGCGCCGTGTGCCGGCCGCGAGACCGGGCCGGCCCGGGCGCGTGCTACCATCTGAGCGCTTCATGGCCCGTATTCTCGTGACCAATGACGACGGCGTGCACTCGCCGGGCATCCGAGCGCTGGCTGACGCCCTCAGACCCTTCGGCGACGTCACCATCGTGGCGCCCATCCAGGAAGCCAGCGCGATCGGACACGCCCTCACCCTGCGGCGCCCCCTGCGGATCGAGACGATCGGTCCCGGCATCTTCGCCGTGGACGGGACGCCCACCGACTGCGTCAACGTCGCCATCACGCACGTGCTGCAGGAAAAGCCGGCACTGATTGCGTCCGGCATCAACAAGGGCTGGAACCTGGGCGACGATGTCACGTATTCCGGAACCGTCTCCGGCGCGCTCGAAGGTGCGCTGCTGGGCATTCCGAGCATCGCGGTATCCACGCAGAACCGTCGCAACGAGTTCGACTTCGCGGGCGCGGCCGTGGCTGCGGCCGCCGTGGCCGGCACGGTGTTCGAGCGCCCGATGCCGAAGTTCACGCTGCTGAACGTCAACGTGCCCTACGGTGAGCAGCGCGGGTTCCGCGCCACCGTGCAGGCGCGGCGCAACCACGTCACCGTGGTCACCGAGCGTGTGGATCCCCGGGAGCGCCCCTACTACTGGATCGAGGAGGGGGAGAACGAGTGGCAGCCCCACGATCGGTCGGATTACCAGGCGGTGCGCGACGGCTACGTCTCGATCACGCCGCTGCAGCCGGACATGACCGCGTACGACGCGCTGAAGTACGTGGAAGGTCTCTCGCTGGCCGGGGTCGAGGAAGTACGGTAGAATCGCGGTTCGCGTCGGGGCGTGGCTCAGCCTGGTAGAGCACTCGGTTCGGGACCGAGGGGTCGGAGGTTCAAATCCTCTCGCCCCGACCAACAAGTCGTCGTCACAAGGGCCGGTACCCACAGGGACCGGCCCTTCGTGCATGCAGACGCGCCTGTGGGCAGGCATCCTCGCGCATCCTGCCGACACCGTGACGCCCGCCCGCCCGCGACGCCACGCCGGCGGGCGACCGCTGTCGTCTCTACCGCGCGGGCGTGATGCGCATCGACACGGCCACCGCGGTCTCACGCGCCCGCTGCAGGTTGGCCCGCGTGCCGAAGAAGGCGACATCGAGCGCCACGCGGCGCCCGATCCCGAAGCCGTAGGTCGGGTTCCAGTTCCCGCGCTGGTACTGTGCCCCGCCCCGCAGCGCGAGGAAGCCGATGCGGCGCTCCACCCCTCCGCGGACGGTCGCGCCGTTGTACCCCTGCATGCCCATCGCGCTGAGGGACCACGCGCCCGCGTTTACGCGCATATTGGCGCTGGTGACGACCGGGAGCGTGACGGTCACGTCGGTGCCAGGCATGGGCAGGTCCTCCTCGGTGAGTTCCACGTCGTCGGTGAGGCTGCTCAGCGCGTAGCGCGTCCGGGAGAGGCCGGTCCAGCGGATCCGGTTGCCGAGGCCGTTCACGCCGACGCCGACTTCCACGGGCCCCCGTACCACCTGGACGCCGAGGTCCACGGCACGGCCGCTGCCGCTGGTCGCCTGGAGCGTCTCGACGACGAGGGGCGGAGCCGACGACGACGTTGCCACGAGGCCCCGCGCATCGGTGTCGAGCCGGATCGTCGTGGTGGGTTCGAGGTACCTGAAGCCAGTCAGGTGGCGATAGTTCGCCGCGACGTAGATGCCGTCGCGGGAAGGCCGCTCCGGGCCAGCGCCCGTCGGCGGCGCGCTCGCTGGCGGCGCCGCCCCGGGAAGCGCGAGGCGCGCGCGGTAGCCAATGATCGTCGACATCGCCAGCTGCACGGCGGCCTCCTGGTGGATGTCGAACGCGGTGTCGGGGAAGTAGCGCGGCGCGCTGCTCGAGAACACGTCGCTCAACCGGGGATCCACGTCGAGCGACGTGCCGAGCGCCAGGTAGGGCCCGGCACCGACGTACACCCCCTGGAACGCGCCGGTGGGTTGCTTCGCAAACCTGAAGGTCTTGCCGAAGGCGCCCGAGGCCAGCCCCTCGACGGCGGTGGTGGTCGGCAAGGTGAAGCCGCGATACGTGGACAGGTCGCGGCTCACACGACCGTTGACGAGGTCGGACACGAGCCGATACTCGGGGCGCTCCACACCCGACCCGCGCCCGGCTCTCAGGTGAAAGGGGCTGGCCGCGGATTCGACGGCCCGCACCGGGTTGAACTGGTCGCTGGCGGGGTTGAACTGGTCGAGGTCACGAAAGAGCTGAATGAGGGAGAGGGGAAGTGGGATGACGTGGTACCCGGACCCCGACGGCACCATCCCCGAGGCAATGCTCGGGTCGTCGCCGGCTCCCCCCATGCCGATCATCCGTGCGTCAACGGCAAAGGTCTGTGCGGATGCCGCACTCCCCAACAGGGCTGTTCCTACGAACGTGAGACTACACAGGAGTCTCTGCATGATGTCGCCTCCAGTCATCCATCGCGTGCCGTGGTGGCGGGGGCCGTGTCGTGATGTCGCAGCAGCACGCACGGCGGCCCCGGGGCAGGCGTCGGGCGCGGTGGATCCGGTCGGCACCACCGTGCCCGTGCGTGCTCAGGGCTAACAACGCGCCGCGGGGACAAACCGAACAGCGGGCGCCGACACCGCGGGCGCAGGCAGGCGCGCGAGGATGGCGCGGACGCTCCAGGAGGGCGTGGGGGCTGGCAGAGCGGCCGCGACCGGCGGGACGCAGCGGTGGGACTACGCGGGTCGACCGGAGAGCGACCGGCGCAGGTACAGGGGCGGCAGTGGCGCCCTGCGGCCTGGTGCGCGGAGCGCGGTCATCGCCGGGCGACGACCGCCGGTGCCCGCGGGGACACGACGATCGTGTTCACCAGGAACCGCTCGCCGTCGGGCGCCACGTCGAACGAGTGATACGGCGGGTAGGGGAAGCGCGTGTCGAAGAGCGGGACCGGCGCGTCGGCGGTCACGTCGTCCTGGCCGAGGGTGACCGCCGCGGCCATCAGGGAGCGGTCAGGGGCGATGAAGTAGAGCTCCCGGCCATCCCGTCTCCAGCGCGCGGCACTGCCGCCCCCTGTCGAGATGGCCCAGCGCCGACCCGTGTCGGGAAACCGCATCACGTAGACCTCCGACCGCCCGGTGATGCTCGCGCTGAAGGCGATCCAGCGGCCATCGGGCGAAAACGCCGCCCAGTTCTCCGCGGCGCGTGTTTGCAGCAGGGGGGTGGGCTCGCGGGTGGTGTCGAGCGGCAGGGTCCAGATGTCGTTGCCGGTCACCGGGTGGTCGGTGACGACCAGCAGGTACTGACCGTCCGGCGACCAGCTGACCGGCCAGACGCCCGTCGCGCCCGACAGGAGCTGCCGGCGCGGCGCGTCGGGCGTGGGGCGCGATTCGAACAAATCGAGCGTCTGCGCAAAGGCGTTGAATACCACGCGTGCGCCATCCGGCGACCACACGAGCCAGTTCTCGTCGGCTGGGGTGGCGGTGAGACGCGTTCGTGCGCCGCTCTCCGTGTCGTGCACCCACAGGTCGCGGGTCCCGGCCGATGCGTCGAGGGTCGCCACGGCGACCCGCCGGCCGTCGGGCGAGAGCTCGAGGTTGCCGTAGTCGCCGGGGCCGCCCACGACCCCGAGGCGCGTGCCCGCCCGATCGAACCACACCAGCTGCGAGACACCGCCGGCCTGCTGCGCCGCTGGCGCGGCGTCGTACTGCAGCGCGATCACGCCGGCGAGCGTGGCGGCCACCAGGCGGGTCGAGAGGGTCGTGCGCGTCATGGCGCCGATTCTAGCCCGGGCGTCCCGCGGGGGCCGCGCCCCGGCTGCGGGGGTGTCGCGTGTAGGATGGCGTGCACGGGCTCGCTGCGAATCGTCCGACGCCCGTATGGCGCACCTGACTGTCCATGACCGAATCCCGCGTACCTCCAGCGCCCTCCCACACATCCCGGGCCGCATCGCGGGACGACGGCGGGTCTGCACCCCAACGCCCAAGGTGGTTCGCGCTGCCGGTGGCCGACGTGCTCGCACAACTCGGCACGTCCGAGGAAGGGCTGGCGCTCGCCGAGGCCTCCGCGCGTCTGGCGCAGCACGGCCCCAATGCGCTGCCGGCGCTGCCTGGACGTTCGGTGGTGCGGATGCTGGCCGGCCAGTTCACCGACGTCATGATCCTGGTGCTGCTCGGCGCGGCCGGCGTGTCGCTCGCCATCGGCGACGCCACCGATGCGGTGGCGATTCTGGCCATCGTCGTCCTGAACGCCGTCATCGGTGTCGTCCAGGAGTACCGGGCCGAGCGGGCCTTGCAGGCCCTGCAGGCCATGGCGGCGCCCACCGCGGTGGTACGGCGCGACAGCGCCGTCGACACGGTGCCAGCCGAGAACCTCGTGCCCGGAGACGTGGTGCTCATCGAGGCGGGCACGATCGTGCCCGCCGATCTGCGCCTCATCGACGCGGCCCGCGTCCGGATTGACGAGAGTGCGCTGACCGGCGAGTCGGCGCCCGTGGAGAAGACGACCGATCCGCTCGTGGCACCGGTGTCCCCTGTATCCGACCGCCGCAACATGGCGCACAAGGGCACCGTCGTCACCTACGGCCGTGGGGTCGGAGTGACCGTGGCGACGGGGCGTGACACGGAGTTCGGGCGGATTGCCGCCCTCCTGGACGGGGACGTGACGCGTACGCCCCTCCAGCGGCGCCTGGCCGACTTCGGACGACGCCTGGCGATCGTCGTGCTCGCCATCTGCGCCGTGGTCTTCGCCGCGGGTCTCCTGCGCGGCGAACCTGCGTTGCTGATGTTTCTCACCGCGCTGAGCCTGGCGGTGGCGGCGATTCCCGAGGCGCTGCCGGCCGTGGTGACCATCGCGCTCGCCCTGGGTGCACGGCGGATGGTGCAGCGCCAGGCCCTCGTGCGGCGGCTGCCGGCCGTGGAGACGCTCGGGTCGGTCACCCACATCTGCTCCGACAAGACCGGCACCCTCACGTACAACCACATGCGGACGGAACGCTGGCGGTGTGACGGAGTGGACACCAGCACCCCGGGGCGGGACGGGCCATGGGAGCGGCTCCTGCTGGGCTGCATCCTGAACAGCGACGCGCGTCCTCAGGCAGACGGGACGCTGGGCGGTGACCCGACCGAGGTAGCCCTGCGGGCTGGGGCGGAGGCCGCCGGCCTCGACGCCGGAGCCCTCCTGGCACGCCACCCGCGGATCGCCGAACTGCCGTTCGATGCGGAGCGGAAGTGCATGACGACCGTCCATCGCGACGGGGACCGCGTGTCGGCCTGGACGAAAGGCGCGGCGGAGGCCGTGCTCCGGCAGTGCACCCGCGAGGCACGCGCCGATGGGGTGCATCCGCTGGACCTGGAGGCCGCCCTGTCGGCGGCAGACCGCCTGGCGGCCGAGGGCCTGCGCGTGCTGGCCATCGCGGAGCGTTCCTGGGATTCGCTGCCGGAGACGTCGTCGCCTGAGACGCTGTCCGTGGAGACGGTGTCCCCGGACGCGGTGGAGCGGGACCTCACGCTGCTCGGGCTCGTCGGGCTCATCGATCCCCCGCGCGAGGCTGCGGCCGATGCCGTGGCCACGTGCCGCGAGGCGGGCATCGTGCCCGTGATGATCACCGGCGATCATCCCCTCACGGCCAGGGCCATTGCGGCCCGCGTCGGCATCGCGGCGGCCGACGCTCCGGTCCTGACGGGCGAAGAGGTGGAGGCTCTCGGCGACGAGGCCCTCGGGGAGCACATGACGCGGGTACGGGTGTTCGCGCGGGTGGCACCCGCCCAGAAGCTGCGTCTCGTCGCGGCCCTCCAGGCGCGCGGCGCCTGCGTCGCCATGACGGGCGACGGCGTCAACGACGCGCCGGCGCTCAGGCGCGCCGACATCGGCATCGCGATGGGCATCACCGGGACCGACGTGGCGAAGGAAGCGAGCGCCATGATCCTGCTCGACGACAACTTCGCCACCATCGTCGGGGCGGTGCGCGAGGGCCGCCGGATCTACGACAACGTGCGCAAGTTCATCCGCTACACGATGACGAGCAATGCGGGGGAGATCTGGGCGATCTTCCTCGCGCCACTCGTCGGACTGCCAATCCCGCTCCTGCCGGTGCACATCCTGTGGATCAATCTGGTGACCGACGGGCTGCCGGGGCTGGCCCTGGCGGGCGAACCGGCCGAGCCCGACGTCATGCAGCGCCGACCCCGCGCACCCGACGAGAGCGTCTTCGCCGGGGGAATGGCCCTGCAGATTGCCTGGCTCGGCCTGCTGCTGGGCGGTCTGGTGCTGGGCGTCCAGGCATGGGCGACCGCGCGCGGCCTGGCGCACTGGCAGACGATGGCGTTCACCGTCCTCTGCCTGTCGCAGCTCGGCAACGTCATGGCCATGCGCTCGGAGCGGCAGTCGCTCCTGCGGATCGGGCTGATGTCGAATCCCTGGCTCCTGCTGGCCGTGGCGGTGACGTTCCTGCTGCAGATGGCCACGATCTACGTGCCCGCCCTCAACCCGATTTTCCGCACCGAGCCGCTGACCGCGGGCGAACTGGTCGTGACGCTGGTGGTCTCCTCGGGTGCCTTGATGGCGGTCGAGGCCGCCAAGTGGGTGCGGCGCGCACGCGAGTCGTGACGGTCCGCCCTGACGGACAGAGCCTCGTCAGAACGAGAAACGCACGCCGACCCGCAGCGCGCGCGGAATCGCGGGGTGCGTATGGATGTCCTCGATCCCCTCCTCCGGCTCGCCGGGCAGACGGGAGGCGTAGAAGTAGTCGATGTCCGAGGCCTCCGCGTCGAAGAGGTTGTAGCCTTCGAGCACGAGCCGCGCGCGAGGCGACAGCGCGATGCCAGCTTCGGCGTTCCAGATCGTCGTGCTGCGTGAGGTCTGGCTGTTGTCCTCGATGAGTGAGCGCGGGCCGAAGTGCCGGACGCGGAGGCTGCCGAACAGGCGCCGGGTCGGCTCCACGGTCACCCCGGCCGAGACGACGCGGTCGAGTGCACCGGGGATGAACGTGCCTGCGGGGTCGTCGTCGGTGAAGCGGGCCTGCGTGAAGGCCACGTCGCCGTCCACGACAAGCCATGGGCGCAGGCGCGCATAGCTGGACCACTCAAGGCCGATGCGGCGGCTTGGCCGCCCGGCCTCGGTCGTGCCTGCATCGCCCACGAACAGCAGCTCGGAGGCGATGCCGAGATACCAGACCGACACGGTGGACTGGACTCCCGGAATCGCCACCGTGCGGAGGCCCACCTCCGCACCGGTGGCGCGAACGAGTGGCGTGACGGGCTCGGCAGCCTCGCCGGTGGACGGGTCCACGGCAATCACGGCCCCGCGCGCGTCGTTGCTGTGGAAGCCGCCGCCCGCGTTCACATAGAACTCCGTGCCGTTCCACGGCCCGATCACCGCCGAGAACTTGGGATTCACCATGGCGGTGCTGCCGCTGCCCGAATTGGTGTTCGTGTGGGCCGAGACGTCATACCGGTACACGTCCGCGCGGAAACCGACGGTGGTACGCAGGGACCGATGCCATTCCACCTCGGTCTGCGCGTACGCGCCCAGCATGCCCTGGCTCACCTCGTCCTCACGGGTCGTGGCAAAGCGCACGGCCTGCGTCGTGCGATAGAGCCCGACGGGACCGAGCCAGTCCTGTCGAATCTGGACGCCGGCCGCGCTCTCCGTATGGCGGCCGCCCAGGTGTCCCAGGCGCCGGTACGTCACCCGCCCGCCGGCGGCGACGCGACGCTCCGCCTGTTCGAACTGATCGCCTCGCACCGGATCGTCGAGGAAGTAGGTGAAATTCGAGAAGAGATTGAGGCTGTTCCGCAGGACGAAGCCCGTTGCGCGAAGCGAGGCCGGTCCGCTCGATCGCTGTACCTCGATCGCGAGGCTCTGGCGGTTGGCCTGACCCCGATCGCTCCGGTCGATGAGGCCGAACCGCGAGATGCGCCCGTCGTCGATGGCGCGACGCGGCACCTGATCGGTGGAGCGCCAGTCGGCCCAGTACCCCATGCCGCTCAGCGAGAGCCCGTTGCGGGCATCGCCCCGGCTGTACCGGAGCACCGTGTTCACCTTCTGCAGGCCGTCGGGGCGGTCCCACGGGCCGTCGTTGAAATTCAGCTCCACGGCGCCGAGGAGGCTTCCGCCCCGAACCTGCGGGGAGGCTGCGGCGAGAAGCCGGCCCCACCCCTGGGACCCGCCGCTCAGGACGAGGAGCGGGGCCGCCAGCACGTTGACGTAGCTGACCGCGGCCGCGCCCGCGGCGGAAAAGTCGCCTTCGTCAGCGAAGTAGGGCCCCTTCTTGAACTGCACGCCGCTCACGAGTTCCGGAATGAGGAAGTTGGCGTCGGCATAGCCATGCGCGTGTGCGCCCGTCGGCATGTTCACCGGGACGCCAGCCACGGTCATCGAGAAGTCGGTGCCGTGATCGAGGTTGAAGCCGCGCAGGTAGTACTGATTGGCCTTGCCCTCGCCGCTATGCTGGCTGATCACCATGCCGGGCACGGTCTCGAGCACCTCGCCGGCGCGCATCACCGGGCGCGCCTCCAGCTGCGCCGCCGTGATCGCGCCCTGGCTCGCCGCCGACGCGATGCCCACCAGGTTTTCGGTGGGGTTCGGTACGTCGGCGATGTTGCGGAAGGTCGCAGCGGCGGTGACCACGACATCGGCACTGAGCGCCAGCGGCAGCATGGCGTTCTCCACGACCGTGGCACCGGGCGCCAGCGCCAGCCCGCGCCGGATGGTCGTGAAGTTGAGCAGCCGGAACGTGATCTCCGCGTTCCCGGAGGGCAGGCCGGCCAGGGTGTAGCGGCCGGCCATATCGGTGGTCGTGGATTGCTCGGCGGCCCCCACGCCGATTTCCACGAGCACACCCGGCAGGGCGGCGCCCGTCTGGTCGGTCACCACACCCGAAACGGTCGCCGGTGTGGAGACCGGCGCCTGGGCGCCTGCCGGATCGGCCAGGAGCAGGACGAGAATGGCGAGGACGGCGGCGGGAACGCCGGCGCGAGCGATGATGGTGCGATGCAGGAGCGGCAGGATGTGGTGCATGGCGAAGACGTGTGGTCTGCGAGGTGTCATGGGGACCGGGTGCTATCCTGACCGGACGCCCGCCGGACCGTGGTCCGCGCCGGCGCCGAGGAGGCCAGTGTAGGTGGAGATCTCCCTCTCGCAGGTGCGGCACGTTGTCGCAGCGGACGGCGCGGCGCCAGACACCGCGGCGTCGATCGAGCGCGCTGTGCGCGTGGCGCGCGTCGCGACGTGCGGGCTTCACTGGATCGCGCTCCTCGGGCCCTGGCTCGCGCCCACCGTGGACCTGCCGCTGCGAGCGATCTGGTGGCTGCTGCTGCCTGCAGCCGTAGCCCAGACGGCACGCGTCGTCGTGCAGGCGCGCGGGGGCGCCGAACCGTCCGCGCTCGTCGGGCTGAGCCTGGCGGTCGACACGCTCCTGCTCGCCGGCCTGCTCGACATCACGGGCGGTCCCTTCAATCCGTTCCTCGTGATGTACGGCGTCTACGTCTGGCTCGGCGCGGTGCGCCTGCCCCGGTTCTGGCTCGCGACGACGGTCGTGCTGGCCGTGGCCGGCGGGGCGTGGCTGGTCATCGATCACGTGCGCGCCGATCCCGGCGCCGTGCACCATCGCCTCAACGACCTCCCGACCCACCTCTTCACGATGTGGCTGGCCGCGCTGGCGACGGCCGATCTGGTGGCCTACTACGTGCGTCGAGGCTCGGCGGTGCTCGCCGCACGCCAGCGCGACCTGGAGGAGGCACGCGCGCGCGCGGCTCGAAGCGAGCGGACGGCCTCGTTGGTCACGCTCGCCGCTGGCGCGGCCCACGAGCTGTCGACGCCGCTGGGGACGATCGCCGTCGCGGCGCGGGAGCTGGAGCGCGCGGCTGCGCGACTGGGGGTGGATGCGACCAGCGATGCCGTCCGGGCGGATGCGGCGCTCATCCGGGCGGAGGTGGACCGTTGCCATCGGGTGCTCGACGGCATGAGCGGCCGTGCGGGTCCACGCTTCCGCGAGTCGGCCGAACCGATGCGGGCCTCGGCCGCCGTCGCACTGGCGGTGTCGCGGCTGGACGAAGGCCAGCGCTCGCGGGTGCGGGTGGTGGCGGAGGCCATCGATCCGGTGCCCGCCCTGTCCGGCGGCGAGGTGGCACAGGCCCTCGTGTCACTGTTGCGCAATGGATTCGACGCGAGCGGCCCGGACGGCGTCGTGGACCTGCAGGTGGTCCTTCGCGACCAGCGCCTGTGTTTCGAGGTGCGCGACGCCGGGCACGGCATTCCGCCCGATGTCCTGCCGCGGGTGGGCGAGCCCTTCTTCACCACCAGGCTGTCGGGAGGGGGGCGTGGCCTCGGCGTGTTCCTCGCGCGCCTGCTCGCGGAGCAGGAGGGCGGACGTCTCTACTTCCAGAGCGGCCACGGCACGACGGCCGTGCTCGAACTGCCGGTCCTCGCAGCGGCCGGCGGCCTGCCATGAGTTCCGAGACCTCGCCAGGGCCCTCCTGGGCGGGAGGTCCGGACGGCCGGACGCTGCTCGTGGTGGATGACGATGCGCCGTTCCGGCTGCGGCTCGTGCGAGCCATGCGCGATCGCGGGCTCGATGCCGTCGGCGTCGCCGATGACGGGGAGGCGCTGGCCGTGGCCCGTCAGGACAGCCCGGAACTGGCGGTCGTGGACCTGCGGCTGGGATCGGCCTCGGGGCTTGCGGTCGTGCGTGGCCTGCGGGCGATCGATCCCACCACGGCCATCGTCGTGCTCACCGGCTACGGCAGCATTGCGACGGCGGTGGAGGCCGTGAGGTGCGGCGCGGTGGACTATCTCACCAAGCCTGCCGATGCCGACCAGATCCTGGCCGCCCTCGACGGCACGCGAGGAGTCGCAGAGACGGGCGTGCCGTCACTGGCCCGCGTGGAGTGGGAACACATCAACCGCGTGCTGGCCGACTGCGGCGGCAACGTGTCCCGGGCCGCGCGCGTGCTGGGGCTGCATCGGCGCTCCCTGCAGCGAAAGCTGTCGAAGTTCCCCGCGAGTCGCTAGCGGGGGCGCGACACCGGGACGTGAAGGGGCTAGCGGCGCCTGGCGGGCTGCGGTGCTGCCGCCATGCCGGTGAGCAGGGCCCGGGCGACGTCGGACAGTGCCTCGAGCTGGATGCCGGTGATGTAGCGGATCTCGCCCTGCACGAGTTCCCCGCGCCAGTGCACCACCCGGCCCGCCACGACGACGTGCTGGTCGTCCTGACGCAGGCGGAATTCGTGGCGCGACTCGGGTTGCAGCCGGTAGCGGGTTTCGAGCGTCAGCCCCCCGTCGCTGACCTCCCGCACCGTCACCGGCTCGTCGAGGGTGATGGTGTGCCCCTGCAGCTCGGTCAGGATCTCGATCCGGGGGGCGTGTCGGCGTTCAGATGCCATGGCCATGGTCAGGTCGGTGCTCCGACCGGGCCAATCGACACGGCGCGGGAGGGCTTGAGGCCGCGTGCCTGGAACTGCACGAGACTGCTCGGCCCCGTACACACAGCCCTGCCCACCGAAGTCCCGACACCTGCGATCGCACTCGCGGATCGGGCAGCGCCCAACCTCAAGATTGCGGGGGACCCCGCCGATATTGCGGGGGAGGAGTGCCGCACGGATGTCCCGTGTCGCACGTCCGAGACCAGATCCCAAACCTTCCGTGGACAAGGCCGTGACCGCCAAGACGCTCGAGCCATCGGTGGAGGTCGAGCACCTCCGTCGTGTGCTCGACACGCAGCCGGGGTGCCTCCTGCGGGTGGCCCTGGACGGCCTCGTGCTGGCCGCCAACGATGCCGCGCTCCGCCTGCTGGGGGTTGAGGGCCTGGCCCAGGCTCTGGGCCGGCGGCTCAACACCTGGGTGGTGCCCGCGCACCAGCAGCGCTGGGCTGAGTTCGCGGGTCATGTCTCGCGCGGGCTGCCGACGTCGTTCGAGTGCGACCTCACGGGGCCGGCGGGCTCGCTGCGTCCCACGTTGTTTCACGGCGTGCCGATGCTCGAGCACCCCGACGGCGTCAGGTCGGTGCTGGTGGCCGCCCGCGACCTCTCGGACCGCCATCGGCTCGAGACCTCCCTCGAAGCCTCGGGGGCGGGTTCGGGCCAACCCGACCCGGACCGGGCGGCCCTCGAGATCCAGTTGCACGACGCGGTCGAGGATCGGCGGCGCACCTTCGAGCTGCTCGCCGCTCTCGAGGCCACCCAGCAGGCGCTGGTCGCCGAGCACATCACCGAACAGGCGAAGACGGCCCGAAGCCTGCGCGCCCTGGCCTCGCAGCACGAACTGGACCTCGGACAGGGCGACACGGTCGACAGCGACGAAGCCATCGACTTCTCCCTGACCAACGCGGTGCCCGATGCGGGTTCGTCGGCGGCCGGCGAGCGGGCGGAAGCCCTCGTGCAGGGCATCGAAGCCAGCCAGCGTTCGCTGGTGGCCGGGCACCAGGCCGACCGGCAGCGGCTGCAGAAGGCCCTGCAGGTATTCGCCGAGCAGCACCAGCTCGACCTGCTCCTGCTCGCCGAGGGCGAAGCCGACCGACGCCGGCTCGAGGAGTCGGTACTGGCGTTGTCCCGGCAGGCGGACGCCGGGGCGTCGGACCGCGCGGCCGTGGAGGGCGATCTGGCGCGCGCCGATGACGAACGCCGCCGGCTGGAGGCGGCCCTTGCCGCGCTGGAGGCACGGCAGGCCGAACTGCAGACGTCGTTCGCGCAGGAACGTCTCCGCCTCGAACACGAGTTGTCGGAGAGCCGCACCTACGGCACCGACGTAGGCGGCGAGATCGCCAGACTCGAGGGTGAGCTGGCGTCTGCGCGGGAGCAACTGGCCGGCCTCGTGCTGGAACGTGACCGCCTGGCGGCGCGCGTCGCCGTGCTGGACGCCGATGCCAGCCGGCTTCCCGAACATGCCGAGGCACGCGAGCGCGAGCGGGTCAGGGCGGACGAGGCCGAGCGCGCCTGTGCCACCGCGGAGACGGCCTGCCAGGCCCTGCAGGCACGCGTCGAGGCGCTGACCGGGGAGCGCGATGCCGCCGTGCGGCGTGCCGAGGCGGCGCAGGGTCTCGAATCGTCGCTTCGCGAACGGGAACTCGAGGTCCAGCGCCTCGCGGCCGATCGCGCGGCCTTCGAGGCCCAGCTCGCCATCATCCGGGACGAACAGCAGACGCTGCGCCAGACACTCGCCCAGCGCGATCACGAGTTGGCCGAACTGACCGACGCCCGCCTCCAGGCGGAGACCAGGCTCGACGAGGTACGCGCCGGACAGGAGCAGCTCGAGGCGAGCCTGCTGGACCTGCAGGCCCAGCACGCGCTGGTGGAGGAGCAGCTCGCGCGTGCCGACGTGGAGCGACAGCGCGCCGAGGGCCGCCGACAGCAGGCAGAGGCCACGCTGCAGCAGCGGACGACGGAGCAGGAGGTCGAGCGCGGACGGTTCCAGCTGGCGCTCCAGACCCTCGCGGAGGAACACCGGGCCGAACTGGTCAAGGCGAAGGACAGCCCGCGCCGCCGGCAGCTCGAAACGTCGCTCGCAGAGCGCGAGGCCACGCTCCAGACGCTCGAGCAGGAACAGGCCGCGCTGCAGGCCCGGCTCGAGGATGTGGACGGCGAACGGCTGCGGCTCGAGGCGTCGGTGCTGGGACTCACCGCCGACCACCAGACGGCCCATGAGCATCACGAGCGCGAGCGTGCGCGTCTGCTCGACGAACTGACCGCCCTGCAGCGCGCGCACGAGGCAAGCCGGCCTGCCGCGGACGACGCGCAGCGTCTGCAGGCCCTGCAGGACCAGCTCGACGCGTGCACCGCGGCGGTGGAGCGCGCCGAGCAGGCGAGGCTCGATGCCTTGCAGGCGCTCGACCGCGTGGAACAGGAGCGCGCACGCCTGCTCGCCAGCCTCGAAGAGGTCACACGCCGTGCCGAGGGCGCCGAGCAGCGGCATCAGGAAGCCGAGAGCCGCCTGGCTGCACAGGACGAGCGTCACCGCGACGCCGAGGGGCGGCTCCAGCGTGCGGAGGAGGCGGTGCGCGAGGCCGACGCGCGCCTGCGCGCAATCGATGCCGCGCGCGAGGACGCCGAGCGGACGAGGGCGGCGCTCGACGACGCGCTCGTCGCCGAACGCGCGGCACGCGAAGGCCTCGAGGAGCAGCTGCGCACCGAGTCGTCCGAGCGGCAGGCCCTGGCGACGCGGATCGGCGAGGCCGAGTCCAGCCGTGCGGAGCTCGAAGCCAGGTTGCAGGCCGAAGAGGCGGAACGGCGCGGGCTCGACGAGCGTGCGCGGGACGCGGAAGCCCGGTGCGCGGCGCTCGAGACCGACGTGGCGGCGGCCAGGGCCCGGATCGAGGCGCTCGAAGCCCAGCGTGCGGAGGCCGAGCGCGAGCGCGCCGTCCTGGACGAGGCGCTTCGCGCCGAACGCGCGGCACGCGAAGCCCTCGAGGAGCAGCTGCGCACCGAGTCGTCCGAGCGACAGGCCCTGGCGACGCGGGTCGGCGAGGCCGCGTCCAGCCGCGCGGAGCTCGAAGCCAGGTTGCAGGCCGAAGAGGCGGAACGGCGCGGGCTCGACGAGCGCGCGCGGGATGCGGAAGCCCGGTGCGCGGCGCTCGAGACCGACGTGGCGGCGGCCAGGGCCCGGATCGAGGCGCTCGAAGCCCAGCGTGCGGAGGCCGAGCGCGAGCGCGCCGTCCTGGACGAGGCGCTTCGCGCCGAGCGCGCGGCACGCGAAGGCCTCGAGGAGCGCCTGCGCACCGACGAGGCCGAGCGGCAGGTGCTGGCCACGCACGTGCGCGATGCGGAGACCAGCCGCGCAGCGCTCGAAGCACGCCTGCAGGCGGACGCGGAAGGGCGGGAAGCCCTCGAGTCGCGGGTCCGGGACCTGGAGGCGCAGATCCACGACGCCCGGGTCCGACGCGTGGAGGCCGAGGCGGCCGCGCGGGCGGAGACCGAACGCCGCGAGTCCGTCGAACGCGAGGCGCGGGCGAAGGACGAAGCCGTGCAGGACCTCGAGGCCCGCCTCGCCACAACTGATGCACTCCGGATCGAGGCCGAGCAGGCGCGCGCGGTTCACGACGAGGCCCTCCGGTCCCTGCAGGCGGCCAGTGACGCCGGGCAGCTGGCGTTCGCGGCACTGGAATCCCGTGTGCACGACGAGGAGCGCCGGCGTCTGGAGGTCGAGCAGACACTACGCGTCGAGCAGGCCCGTCGCGAAGAGGCAGAGACGCGGCTGCAGACGCTCGAGGGTGAACTCAGCCGCGTGACAGGCGACCGGCAGACGCTGGAGCAGGCGCGTGACGAGGCTGGCCGGCGTCTGCAGGAGACGGAGGCGCAGCTGTCCCGCCTGCAGGCCGATGCCGAGGCCGAACGGCACGCCGCAGAGCAGGCACTGCAGGCGCTGGCCGAGCAGCACCGCACGGTGCTCGACGCCGCGCGTGAGCAGGCTCGGGAGCTCGAGCTGCGCAGCCGGTCTGTCGAAGCCGAGCGGCAGGCGGAAACGGAGGCGCTGCGGGCGGAACGCGACGCGGCCAGAAGCCATGCGGCCGACCTCCAGGGCCAGTGGAACGCGCTCGACGATCGACTGCGGAGCCTCGACGTCGAGCTCCGGTCGCGGACCGAGGCGTTCGAGACGTCGAATCGCCGGCTGGAGCACATGCTGGCCGAACGCGCCGCCGAGCTCGCCACGCGCGACGAGGCCCTTCGTGCGGCGAGCACGACCGCGGCCGAGACCCAGGCGAGGCTCGAGTCCACGAACGCGGCGCTCGAGCTGGCACAGTCGCACCTGCAGGAAGCGGTGCGGCGGGTTGAACGGCTCGAGACCCTGGAACGTGAGCGCACCGCTCTGGTCGCGCGACTGGAGGAGTCCTCAGCGACCCAGGCGCGGCTCGCGGCGGCGATCGGCCGGCTGGAAGAGGACGCTCGGGTCCAGGCAGCCGAGCAGGAGGCCGAGCGTCTGCGCCTGATCGAGGCCGCGCGGACCGAGGCCGCCACCCTCCGCGCGCGTCACGAGGACGCCGAGGGGCTGGCGAGGCAGGCCCTTGCGGCAGAACAGGCCCGCGCCGATCAGCTCGTGATCGAGCGACAGCAGCTGGAAGCGCTGGCGGAGCTGCACGAGTCCGCGCGACAGCAGCTGGTGGCGGAGCAGAGCGCCGAGCGGCTGCGGCTGCAGCAGCTCTCCGACGCGGCCGTGGCCGAGCAGGCGAGGCTGGCCCGCGTGATGGCCGAGCAGACAATCGAACTCGAGAGTCTCGTGGACTACGCGCGCCGCGTGTCGCCGCTGGTGGCCGCCGGCCGCCTGGCGAGTCAGGTGGGCCGTGAACTGCGCGATCTGTTGCGGCGGGTGGATACCAGAGCGAAGCGCCTGCTCACCGACTATCCGCAGGAGTCCGTCGGTCGGCGCGACATCGAGATGCTGCGCTCCGACGCCATCTCCGCGAGCTGGCTCGCGCACCAGCTCCTGCAGTCGTCGGAAGACGTGTCGGACGGACCGGACGACGATCGATCCGGTCAGGCAGGGAGCCGGCCATGATCATCGTGCAGATCTCGCCGCGCCGTCCGGCGTCGGCCTTCCCGACCATCAGCGGCCTCCGCATCGCGCCGGAGGGCGGGCAGGCCGTGCTGGTGAACATGTCCACGACCGGCGTGCTCACCGAATGCCCGAAGCGCATTGCCCCCGGCAAGAGCGTAACCGTGCACTTCGAGGGGGGCTTCACCCCTACGTCGGTCAAGGGCAAGGTGGCCCGGTGCGGCGTGGCGGGCATCGACAAGCAGGGGACGCTTCGCTACCACCTCGGCATCGCGTTCGAGACCCCGATCTCGCTCGACGCCGCCGTGGGCAGCGAGCCCGTTGCGGAGACGGTCGAACCCGACGCGGTGGCGGTCAGGAACCGTTGGTGAGACTGCCGGGATAGTGCTCTTCGACGTGGTGTCGCACCACCTCGGCGTCGGCGACCGCCTTGTCACGTTGCACGCCCTTGGCGCGCTCCTTGTAGCGTTGGACGTTGGCCTGCCGCGTCTCCTCGGAGCTGACCGAGCAGCGTGAGATCAGGCGTTCGAGATCGCTCCCATGGCACGCGGGGCACGCGGCCACGTCGCCGGTGCGAATCAACTGCTCGAATTCGCGGCCGCAGGCACGGCACTGATACTCGTAGATCGGCATTCCGTCGCTCCCTCCCGCACCTTACCACGACGGCCCGCCCCGGTGCGCCTCCTGTACAATCCGTGGTCGGCTCCGTGCCGCGGTGGCGCGAAGGGCCGAATCCGGGCGTCCGACAGGTATCAAGGAGAGAACCATGAAGCAGGCAGTTCGAATCGTGGCCATGCTGGCCCTGGTGTGTGGAGGGGCCGTGCAACTGCGGGCACAGACGGGTACCCTGGCTGGGGACGTGCTGAAGGACTGGCAGGACCAGGGGCAGCAGATCCGCGGCCTGGCGGCCGCGATGCCGGATGACGCATTCGGGTTCAAGCCAACGCCAGCGCAGCGCTCGTTCGCGCAGCAGGTCACGCACATCGCCGAGATCAACGTGATGGTCCTGCGCGCCCTGGGCGCCCGCACCGCCGCTCCCCAGATCGACACCATGGCCACGACGAAGGCTGCGGCGCTGGCTGAGCTTGCCAAGTCCTATACGTACGGCGAAGCCGTCATCCGCGAGTTCAACGACGCCGCCATGGCGCAGGGTGTCGATGGCCCTCCGTTTCTTGGCCGGTCCACCCGGGCGCGCCTCGCCTACTTCGCGATGTCGCACGCCATGGACAGCTACGGGCAGATGGTCGTGTACCTGCGTCTGAACAACATCGTGCCTCCCGCCAGCGCGGGTATGTAGCACGTATCGGCGGCCGGCGGGTCCGCCGGGCGCGACCCGACGGCCCCGCGGCCATGCCATCATGACGCCATGCCGGACCCGCTGGCGTCTCCCCCCTCACCTGACGCGGCCGCCCATGCCGACGGCCAGGCACGTGTCGGGACGCCCGCCACCACGACGACCGACCTCGTGGTGACGGGCATGACCTGTGCGGCCTGCCAGGCCAGCGTCCAGCGGGCGCTCACCCGGCAGCCCGGCGTCCACCAGGCGACGGTGAACTTCATGACAGGCCAGGCCCGGGTGGTGTTCGATCCGGCGCTGGTCGATCCCGTGCGGTTCGTGGATGCGGTGGAAGCCGCCGGGTACGACGCTACGCTGCAGGCGAGCGAGACGTCCGCGATCGCGGCACAGCAGGCCCACGATGCCCGGACGCGGGACGAGTACCACGCACTTCGGATGCGGGCGGTCGTCTCGGTGGCGACGGGCCTGGCGGCCATGGTGCTGTCCATGCCCCTGATGGCGCCGACGGGGAGCGCGGGAGCGCCCATGGGCGGCGACCCCTTCATGCACGCCGTGATGGAGCGTCTCGCCCCAGGGCTCGAACGTCTGGCCCCATGGCTGTATCGGGTGCCTCAGGCGTGGCTGACATGGACGCTGCTCGCCGTGACCGTGGGCATCATGGCGTGGGCGGGCCGGCGGTTCTACGGAGACGGGTTCCGGGCACTCGTACGCCGGACGCCCGACATGAACAGCCTGGTGGCGGTCGGCACCGGGGCCGCGTTCACCTACTCCACCGTCGCCACGGTAGCTCCCGGCGTCCTGATGCGCGCCGACCGCATGCCGGACGTGTATTTCGAGGCCGTCATCATCATCATCGCGCTGGTGCTGGCCGGCCGGGCCCTCGAGGCCCGTGCCAGGCTCCAGACGGCCGACGCCCTGCGGGGGCTCATTGCGCTGCGGCCGACCACGGCCCGGCGCGTCGAGGGAAGCGGGGTCCGCGAGATCCCGGTCGATCAGGTGCGCCGCGGGGACGTCGTGCTGGTCCGTCCCGGTGAGCGCGTCCCCGTGGACGGCGAGGTGGTGGAGGGCGAGACCGCGGTGGACGAGTCGATGCTCACCGGCGAACCCATGCCGGTCTCGAAGCGTCCCGGCAGTACGGTCGTCGGCGGGACGATCAACCAGATGGGCGCGATCCAGTGCCGTGCGACAGCGGTGGGACCCGACGGCACGCTGGCGCAGATCGTCCGGCTCATGCGGGACGCACAGGCCTCTCGCGCGCCGATTCAGCACGTGGCCGATCGGGTCAGCGCGGTATTCGTTCCGGGTGTGATGCTGGCGAGCGCGGTGACCGTGGCCGCCTGGCTGCTGCTCGATCCCGCCGGCGGAATCGTGACCGCCCTGGCCGCCGGTGTGTCCGTGCTGATCATCGCGTGTCCCTGCGCCATGGGCCTCGCGGTGCCCACGGCGGTGATGGTCGCCACGGGGCGTGCCGGTCGCCTGGGCCTGCTGCTCAAGGGCGGCGAGGCGCTGCAGCGGCTGGCCGACGTGGACACCGTGGTGCTCGACAAGACAGGCACGCTCACGACCGGTGCCCCCTCGGTGGCCGCGTGCATGCCGGTGGCCATGGGCGAGCGCGACCTGCTCCTGCTGGCCGCCGCGGTCGAGCAGTCGTCCGAGCATCCGCTGGCGCACGCCCTCGTCACCGAGGCACGCGCCCGCGGGGTCGATCTGCCGCCCGTGACCGAGTTCCGGAGCGAGGCGGGCGACGGGGCCAGCGGGCGTGTCGACGGCCGACAGGTCATCGTCGGCCGGGAGGCCTGGGTACGGGCGGCGGGTGTCGATACGCGTGCGCTGGCGCCGTTCCTGTCGCAGGCACAGGCGCAGGCGTGGTCGGTGATCGTGGTGGCGGTCGCGCCCGCCGACGCCGGGGCCCGTCCCGCGGGCGTCCCCCTCGCGGGTCTCGTGGTGGCCGGCGCGATAGGCGTGGCGGACGTCATCCGGCCGACGGCTCGCGCCGCGGTAGGAGCCCTGCGCGCGGCGGGGCTGGACGTCGTCATGCTGACCGGCGACCGTGCCAGCACGGCACGCGTCGTGGCCGATGCCGTGGGCATCACACACGTGGTATCGGACGTCAGGCCCGATGGCAAGGTCGCCGCCGTCGCCGACCTGCAGGCGGGAGGGCACGTCGTGGCGATGGTGGGTGACGGCGTGAACGACGCCCCGGCGCTGTCGAAGGCCGATGTCGGCATCGCGCTCGGCACCGGCACGGACGTCGCGCTCGACGCCGCGGACGTCGCACTGATGCGTCCCGATCTCCGCCTGCTGGGCGACGTCGTGCGATTGTCCAGGCGGACGATGCGCACCATGCGGCAGAACCTGTTCTGGGCCTTCGTCTACAACGTGGTCGGCATCCCCGTGGCCGCCGGAGTCCTGTACCCGCGATACGGCATCCTGCTCAGTCCCATCCTCGCGAGTGCGGCGATGGCGCTCAGCTCGGTAAGCGTGGTGGGCAACAGCCTCCGCCTCCGGCGCACACGTCTCTGAGCACCGTCCCGGTCACGCGCTGCGGCCCGCGCGCACGGCGCCGCTCCCGGGGGGCAGGCACTAGGGTGTGAGCACGACGACGGGCGCCACGACGGGCAGGTCACGCGGATCGCCCTCGTAGTAGACGCGCTCCAGGAACAGTCCGGCCGCCGGAGCCGTCAGCCGGGCCGGCAGGTCCGATCCGCCGGCGAACAGGCCCGGGACGTCCACGGCGGCGAGCTGGCCGCGCCCGACCTCGACCATCACCCCGACCAGGCGTCGGACCATCTTCCAGATGAAGTGCGAGCCCTCGATGTGGACGAGCAGGAGATCGCCGTCCTCATGCACGCGGCACGACTCCACCACGACCTCGGTGGACGCCTCGCCTGGATCCTGATCGGAGAAGGCGCGGAAGTCGTGACGGCCTTCGAACAGGGCGGCGACCTCGCGCATGCGCTCGACGTCGAGCGGGTCCTTCACCCACCAGACGAACGGCTTGCCGAACGCGGTACGCCGTCGTGCGATCACGTACACGTAGCTGCGGGCGATGGCGGAATGCCGCGCGTGGAAACGGTGCGGTACGATCGCCACCTGCAGGATGTTGATGTCGGAGGGCAGCTGCTCGTTGAGCCGGCGCCGAAGCGTCTCGGGTGGCAGGGTCGTGCCGACGTCCAGGTGTGCCACCTGCGCCAGCGCGTGGACGCCGGCGTCGGTGCGGCCGGAGCCGTAGAGCTCGAACCGATCCGTCCCGCAGACGTCGCGGACGCTGGCTGCGAGGGCGCCCTGCACCGTGCGCGCATTCTGCTGTATCTGCCAGCCGCTGTAGCGCGTGCCGGCGTACTCGAGCGTGAGCCGGTACCTCACCGCGCGGCGCGCATACGGGCCAGGAGCTCACCGAGCCGGCGGATCTCTTCGCCGTAGCGTGCCCAGTCGCCGTTCCGCTGAGCCTCCATCGCGCTGTCGTAGCGCTGCTGGGCTTCCGCAGAGAGGGAGGCGAGCGTGTTCGTTCCCATGGAGGGCGGCGGGGTCCCGGCGCCTGGTGCCAGGGGTTCCTCCGTTACCGCGCCGAGGGCCGCGTCCTCCGAGACGGGTTCGGCCGGCAGGGACGCGCGGCCCTCGAAGAGGCGGACGAGTGCCGCATCCAGCGTGGGCTCCATGACGATCTGGTTGTTGTACGCCGCGATCACGCGCGTCAGTTCGGGAATCCGTCCCCCGGACGCGCGGAGGTAAAGCGGCCGCACGTAGATGAGCGACTCCTCGATCGGGATGACCATCAGGGTTCCCCAGATCACCTCGGAGCCCTGCTGGTTCCAGAGGGTGATCTGCGGTGCGATGGTCTGGTCCTGACTGATCCGGGCCACGACCTGACGGGGCCCGAACACCAGCTTCTGCTTGGGGAACTGGAAGACGCGGAGGCGGCCGTAGTGTTCACCGTCGCTGCGGGCGACGAGCCACGCCGCCAGGTTGTCACGGCGTCGCGGCGTGAAGGGCAGCATCTGGATGAACTCGGGTTCCGGTTCACCCGGCAGCCGCATGATGGTGTAGTAGGGCAGCATGGAACGGGTCTCGCCGCCGTCGTCGAGCGCCGGGATCTCCCACTGGTCCTCCCGGTTGTAGAAGACCGCGGGCTGCGTCATGTGGTACGTCGCGAAGACCGATGACTGCAGCGCGAAGATGTCCTCGGGGTACCGGACGTGCGCCCGCAGCGCCGACGGCATCTGGTCGAGCGGGGTGAAGACGCCCGGGAAGATGCGCGCGTACGTGGCGAGGATGGGGTCCTCCGCATCGGCCGCGTAGATCGTCGTCGTGCCATGGTAGGCATCGACCACGAACTTCACGGAGTTGCGGATGTAGTTGAGCCCGCGCCCGGCGAAGGAGCTGTAGGGATACTGGTCGCTGGTCGTGTAGGCATCCAGGATCCAGTAGAGGCGGCCATCGACGACCACCATGTACGGGTCCTGATCGAAGGCCAGGAACGGCGCGAGCAGCCGGACGCGTTCGCGGATGTTGCGGTTGAAGAGGATCCGGCTCTCAGGCCCGATGTCGTCGCTGAGGAGGAGCTGGTACGACCCGAAGCGGAGGGCGAACACGACCTTTCGCCAGAGCGAGTCGAGCAGCAGTCCACCAGTGCCGTCGTACTGGGTGAAGACGTTGTCGTCGCCCCGCGGGTAGTGGAACTCGCGCGTCGCGGTGTTCACGATCACGTAGTCGTTGGAGAGCTCCCCGTAGTAGATGCTCGGTTCGTCGATCGTGATGTCCGCCGTGGTCGTGGGGGGCAGATCCTGGACGAAGAGCACCGGAAGCCCCTCTTCGGTGACCTGGTTCACCGGACCCAGCGTCAGCCCGTATCCGTGCGTGAATGTCAGGCGCTCGTTCACCCACGTGAGGTTGGGCAGCGCGGACGAGTTCAGCTCCCGAGGCGACAGCATGACCTGACGCAGGCGTCCGTCGATGGTGTACCGGTCGTTGTCCACCGAGACGAAGTCGTAGTACGTCCGGATCTCCTGGATCTGCCCGAACGTCTGCAACAGCGGCTGGTGGTCCCACAGCCTGACGTTCTCGAGCGTCTGGGCGTTGGCTTCGATGTCGTCCGCGGTGAGCAGCGCGTCACCCGAGAGTTCGCGCTCCTCGACATCGTGCAGGTTGAAGGCGAAGCGTGTGGCGTCGATGTTGTGCTGGATGTAGGGGGACTCCCGCGTCTGCTCGTTCGGCGTCACCACGAACCGTTGCAGCAGGGCGGCGTAGCCCGCGCCGCTCAGCGAGACCGCCACGTAGAGGAGCGCGGCCACCGGGATCGGCCAGTTGCGGCGTGAGAACGCCTGCACGAGCGCGAGCCCAGCCCCGGCCAGGCCCACGACGGTCAGGATGAGGGCTGCGGGCATGCGAGCCTGCACGTCGGCGTAGCTCGCGCCCTGAATGATGCCCGACGGCTCGATGAGATAGCTCGCACGGCTCAGCCACGCCCCGGCGGCCAGCAGCACCAGGAAGACGCTGGCCAGGAGGGCGAGGTGGCGGCGGGCCCCCGCCGACATGGCCAGCGGGCTCGCCTGTCCCAGGCGCAGGTGCCCGGCGGCGAAGTACAGTCCGCCGGAGGCCAGGGCGGCGAGGACGAGGAGTGCCTGCGCGAGGCCAAGCGCCAGCCGGTAGAAGGGCAGTGAGAAGACGTAGAACGAGGCCTCGAGACCGAGGATGGGGTCGGTCCTGCCGAACGGCGCCGCGAACCACCAGCCGAGCCAGCGCTCCCATTGGCCGGATGCGAGCAGACCCACGAGCACCGCGATGACCAGCGCCAGCACGTTGCCAATGCCCGTCAGGCGCTGGCGCGATGCCGAGATGGTGACCTCGCCCCGGGCGCCCATGAGGAAATGCGCGGTGCCGGTGGGATGGGTCACGGTCGTGACGGCGTGCCGGAGATTCAGGGTGAGCCAGATCATCCCGGTCACGAAGACCACCGTGAAGACCAGGCCCTGGGCCCGCAGCATGGTGGCGTAGAGCGTGGAGAAGCCAACCTCCCTGAACCAGAGCCAGTCGGTGTACAAGCCCAGGAGTGAGGGCCCGGTCATGATGAGGCCGAGGACGAGGACGGCAAGCAGGGCGGGCAGCGGGAGGGTTCTCATGTGGCAAGCATCCGCGTCCTGCGGCCGCGCGTGCGCGCGCCGGGCCCTGGCGACGCGCCTTCGCCGCCGGCGTAGCGCTTCGCGGCCTCGTGAAGGTCCCGTTCGATGTCTGCGACAAGCGCTGGCGGGGCGGCGACGCGCACGTGAGCGCCCCAGCCCAGGACCCAGCTTCGCAGCGCCCAATCGTGGCACACTCGCATCGTCAGAGCCAGCCCGCCCCCCGGCAGGTCTCGGATCTCCTGCGAGGGATGCCAGACGCGGGCTCTTACGTAGCCGGCCGCTTCGGGTGCGAACTCCAGTTCGACGGTGACGGCCGGGCCCGTGTTGACGCCCAGCGAGTTGCCGAACACGTCGCCAGCCACATCGCGCTCCGGCACGAAGGTCTGCTTCTCGAGTGACACGGATACGATCCGTGAGACCGCGAACGTGCGCACGTCCTGATACTCCGGCACGAATGCCAGCAGGTACAGCGCACCCTGCGCGAACGCCAGCCGGTAGGCGTGCACGAGATAGTCCTTCTCACGGGCGCTCGAGAACGAGTGGTAGCGCATCCTGGCCACACGCCGCTGCAACGAGGCTTCGAGCAGCCGCGCGACCACGTCCGGTGACGACCCGCCATCGGCGGAACCGGGCACGCTCTTGGCGGAGAGCACGCTGGGCAGGAGGTCGAGGAACTGGCGCATCCGCGGGGAGAGCATCTTTTCGATGCGCTCGAAGGCCAGCCCGAGGTCGCGCTGGAACGGCGCCACCGCGACGGCCTCGAGCATGTTGCGGCCCAGATACAACGCGCAGAGTTCGGCCAGCGTGAATCCCGACTCGAGCCCGCCGAAGGCCCGCCCTTCAATGCGCCAGCTGACGCGCCCGTGTTCGTCGCGCTCGTCGTAGAGCGGAAAGCCGGCCTCCTGGAGGGCGGCGAGATCGCGACGGATCGTCCGGGTGGTGACCTCCAGTTCGCCGGCCAGCGCATCGATGGACGCTCCGCGCCGGGACGACTCGAGCGCGTGGAGGATCTTCCACTGGCGGATGACTTCCTGATTGCGCGGCACGGCTCATCCTACACCGCGCGGTGGGGAGCGCCGGCCCGCTGGCGACGTCAGGATGTCGTCGGTCAGTGTGTCGCCGACGAAGGAGGCGCATCCGCCGGTACTAGAGCGTGCCCTTCATCCTGCGAAGTTCCCGACGGTGACGGCGGTCGGGCGTGCCGGCGGCCTCCGCGATAGCCCGGAAGGCCCGGTCCATGCGTCGGGCCTCGATCTCCTCGGCCGTGGGCGGGGGCGTGTGGTCCTCGTAGAGCGCCTTGGCCTCAGCCTTGCGCACGTGCTGCTCCACCAGGGCCAGCACGACGACGTCCTGGTGGCGGCCAAACGGGCGGGCCACCCTGATGCGATCGCCCACGTGGATCACCCGGTGGGGTTTGGCGGGCTGGCCGTTCACGTCCACCTTGCCGGCCTCGCACGCACGCTTGGCCTCCGACCGTGTCCGGAACAGGCAGGACACGTCCAGCCAGACGTCGAGGCGTTGCGCGTCGGACACAGGGCTACATCAGGATATCGACCGTGGCCCGCGCGCGCAGGGATTCGACGAAGTCCTGTGTCGCCTTCTGGCGACTCTGGTTCTCCAGGTACTCCCGGATCTGTTCGCGCACGTCCTCGAACGGGACCGTGCGGGCGGCCTGCTTCTCTGCGACGCGGATGATGTGGAACCCGAACTCCGTTTCCACCAGCTCGCTCGTCTGGCCGGCGGGGAGGGTGAAGGCGGCTTCGGCGAACGGTCCGACCATCTGCTCACGGGTGAAGAAGCCCAGGTCGCCGCCCTGCGGCGCGCTGCCCGGGTCTTCCGAGTGCTGGCGCGCCAGGTCTCCGAAGTCCTGACCGGCCTTCGCATCGCGCAGCACGCCCGCCGCCCTGGTGCGCGCGGCCTCCTTGGTGGCGGCGTCCGCGCCCTGGGGCACGCCAATCAGGATGTGGCTCGCGCGGACCTTCTCGGCCTCGAGGAACTGGTCGGGGTTCTCTTCGTAGAATGCCGTCACGGTCTCGGGGCTCACCGCTGGCGGCTGCCCGCCGAGCGACGCCTCGATCATCTTCGAGACCAGCATGTCGTTGCGGGTGTCAGTGCGCACCTCAGCCAGCGTCACGCCCTGCTGCTGCAGGGTCTGGGTGAAGGCCTCTTCGGTCGGGAACTGGCTGCGGATCGCGGCGATACGCGCATCGACATCGGCATCGGTGACGCTGACGTTGCGGGTCTTCGTCTCCTGCAGCAGGACGCGGTAGGTGATGAGCTGATCGAGGACACCCCGGTAGATCTCATCGCGCTGGTCCGGCGGAACCGAGGCGCCCGCGCGGCGCTCGATGGCCATCAGAGCCTTCTCGAAGTCCGCCTTGCTGACCTCTTCCCCGTTGATCCGCGCCAGGACTGCGGGGAGCTCAGCGGGAACCGGCTTGACCGGCTCGGCGGCCGCGGGTGCTGCCGCCTCGGCCTGCCCTGGCTCCTGTTCGAGGTTGGCCGCAGCAGGCCTGTCCTTTGAGCAGGCGACGAAGATGAGCGCGACGAGCAGCGGAAACAGTCGGAGCACGGTAACTCCAAGAGAGGAGGGACGAGGGTGGGGACGCAGGCCCGTCGAGCGCGAGCGGGGATGGTCCGGGTGTCGAGTCTGCACGGGGTTGCGACGACAAGAGTACGTCGGGCCTTCGTGTCGGTCAATCCGGACGGTCGCGTGGGCCTCGGGCCGTGCTGAACGGCTGGGGTGCGTGTTATACTTCCGGGTCTTGCCGTCGCGTGGCCGTGCCGCGCGGTGATGCGCAAACCAGGCGTGTGCAGGAAAACAGGAGTGTGGCGTCAGATGACGGCACGCGTCGCGGTGGACCTGAGGGTCGGCCGTCCTGTGATTACGGTGTGCCGAGGTAGCTCAGCTGGTAGAGCACGTGACTGAAAATCACGGTGTCGGCGGTTCGATTCCGTCCCTCGGCACCACTCTCTTCCCGCCCCTTCCATCATTCCTCCCGCCCCACTCCCTGGCCGCCCTTTCGGCTCCAGCGTCCTGCTGTCGACTCCGCCTGCCGGACGCCTGCTGCCGACTCGTGCCGCCGGACGCCTCGCATGTGGCCGCCGACCCACGACGCCCGGCACGGGCGAGGCGATCCATCCGGCCAGTGCCCGGCTGGTGCCGGCCACGTCAGCTGCCCCTCAGCGACCGGCGTCGAATGCCAGTGCCATCTGCGTGGCGGGCACGCTGAACTCCCGGATGTCGGCGGTGTCGGGCCGTTCGGTACCGGTGTAGGCGGGGCTGAGGGTGGTCGTGCCGCCGGGTGTCACGCGCAAGGTGTGCGTCTGGCGTCCGTACTGCTCGTGCCAGACGGTGAGGGTGTGGGTGCCTGCGGGGACGTTCGTGATCCGGAAGCGGCCCGAGGGCGCGCTGACCGCGAAGTAGGCATGCGGCACGACGCCCACGTACGCGACCATCCAGTTGTGGATGTCGCACCGCAGGCGCACCATCACTTCCTCTCGGGCCACCGGCAGGCGCGTCACCATCCCGGTGACCGGTTGGCTGACGTTGAACGTATTGCCCTTCGACGTGATGCTGTGGACGTTGTGCCCGGTGTGATCGCTGTTACGCACCTGCAGCACCTGCCCGATCTGCACCCCCAGGACACGAGGAACGAAGAGGCATCCCTGCTGGTCGAGCGTCACCGGCTGGCCAGGCGCCGGAGCAGCTGGCAGATCCCCTGAGAGGTAGACGAACGCGTTGGCGAGTCCGCCGTCGGCGCTGCGGACGACGGTCTCCTGGACGGGCCGTCCGCCCCGGGCGCGCGCGTCGGCCGCACATGCCGGGTCGGCGCCCATCCGAATGATGCGGTTGGGTGGGGCAGGGCCGGTCAGCCGGACCTGGCCCTCGATGATGCCGGTGGTGCCCCGCTGCGCCTGGGCCGCTCCGCCGGACAGGACCGGCCACGCGAGCGCACCGGCAACCAGCACGAGAACCACGCGCCAGGCCGTCGGTCTCGGGTGATGCATCGTGGGCTCCTTCCGCCGGGGGGCGCTAGGGCGCCGGCGGATCGAACGTCGTGGTGCTGTTGTTGAAGCGTTCGACCGCTTCTCGATCGCCCGGGTACCAGAAGTCGAGGTGACAGGCCTCGCAGGCCGCGTCGATGGCGCTCCCGGCGTCGAAGAGCTGATCGCCCTGCCGGGCCTTCACGATGTCGAGCACCTTCATGGCTTCCTGCTGCAGGCGGTCGATGTGTGACGCCCACAACTCGGGGCTGGCGGCAATCTTGGCTTCGACCTCCGCCGGCGGCAGTTCGCCCGGGTTCTTGGCGACGTTGTCGTCAGCCGGAGCCACCCGGCGTGGCAAGCGCAGCAGATTCATGCCCTCCGCCATCGTCAACGCACCCCGCTGGACCTCGGCCCAGTCGTCGTCGGTTTCGGGAAACGTTTCCACGACGCCCGCGTCGGTCACGTCGGCCCCGACCGCGTCGAACACGCCGTCAGACGCCGGGTCGATGATGTACGTCATCAGCTCGCGGATCGACACGATGGGGGCGATGGCGGCCTCGGCGGGAGAGACGACCTCGGCGGCTGGGGGGGGCGTCGAACACTGGGTCAGCAGGATGCCGGCCGTGACGAGCAGCACGGCCCTCGTACCTGCGGAGCGATAAGCGGACATGGGCATCCTTTCTTGAGAGAACAGGTCGCCACATACTAGAACCATCGGGCCGGTCAGAACCTGAAGACTTCCTGAAGCGGCCGTCAGGCCGCCGGGACGACGGAAGGGCGCAGGTCGCGCCCTCCTCGCCGCCCCGGATAGCGCGGGCAGGCTGATTCACGAGCGTCCGTGGTGGTCGGGTACGAATCAGACGCTGGCGGGTTCGGGCTCCCGGACCAGTCCCAGCTCCCGGCGCAGCCGGTCCTCGATGGTCTGTCGCACCTCGGGGTTGGCCTTCAGGAACTGCTTCACGTTCTCGCGCCCCTGTCCGAGGCGCTCCCCGCCGTAGGCGAACCAGGCGCCGCTCTTCTCCACGATGCGACGCTCGACGGCCATGTCGAGCAGGTCGCCTTCCCGTGAAATGCCCTCGCCGTACATCACGTCGAACTCGGCCTCACGGAAGGGGGGCGCCATCTTGTTCTTGACCACCTTCACGCGCGTCCGCCCGCCGACGACCTGATCGCCGTCCTTGATGCTGGCGATGCGACGGATGTCGATACGGACCGACGCGTAGAATTTGAGCGCGCGCCCGCCGGTGGTCGTTTCCGGGTTGCCGAACATCACGCCAATCTTCTCGCGCAGCTGGTTGATGAACACCAGCGTCGTGTTGGACTTCGACACCACACCCGTCAGCTTGCGGAGGGCCTGGGACATCAGGCGCGCCTGCAGGCCCATCTGGGCCTCGCCCATCTCGCCCTCGATCTCGGCCTTCGGCACCAGCGCCGCCACCGAGTCGACGATCACCACGTCCACGCCCCCCGACCGGATGAGGACCTCGACGATTTCGAGGGCTTGTTCGCCGTTGTCCGGCTGCGACACCAGCAGGTTTTCGAGATCGACGCCGAGCTTCTGCGCGTACTGGGCGTCGAGGGCGTGCTCGGCATCCACGAAGGCGGCCATGCCGCCGGCCCGCTGGGCCTCAGCAATGATCTGCAGTGCCAGCGTGGTCTTACCGGACGATTCAGGGCCGAAGATCTCGACGACCCGTCCGCGGGGGACGCCGCCGATACCCAGGGCGTAGTCGATGCTGATGGAGCCGGTGGAGATGGACTCGACCGGCATGCTGGCGTGGCGCTGGCCGAGGCGCATGATCGAACCCTTGCCAAACTGCTTTTCGATCTGGCCAACGGCGATGTCGAGCGCCTTGGTGCGTTCCTTGGTGTCCTCGGGCGGCATGCAAGCTCCTTAAGGGCGGGCGAAAGAGGTCGAATTGCCCCGGCATCTGCCGGGCGCACGGCGCCATGCCGCACGCACGCCAGTGTGTGGTGAACCGGTGACAGGGGAGGTCACGACCGCGGTCGATCCTAGGAACATGCCACGCGAAAGTCAAGCGAAAATAGACTCGCCTGGAACGGATCCAGATGTTATGGATCAATAACTTAGGGCTGTCGACGCGACAGGGGGGCTGAGTTGCCATTTCAGGTACGGCCACGGGTCGGCCCCGGCGGCGATGCGCAATGTGCGCCGTCCATGCTGGGGCGAATCCCGTCGGTGGGGCGTCTCAGCGATCCGCGGCGAATGGCCCGCCAGCACCCGCACGTCAGAGGCTGGATCAGCCAGAGCAGGCGTGCCCGGTTCAGATGTCCCGTTCCACCGCCAGCGCCACACCGTTGCCGCCTCCCAGGCACAGCGTGGCGATGCCCCGTCGCAGACCACGGTGCGTGAGCGCGTGGAGCAGGGTGGTGAGGATGCGTGCGCCGCTGGCGCCGATCGGATGACCGAGGGCCACGGCCCCGCCGTGGACGTTGACTCTGGCCGGGTCGAGGCGGAGTTCGCCGAGGACCGCGACGGCCTGCGCGGCGAAGGCCTCGTTCAGCTCGAGCAGATCCACCATGTCCAGGGACCAGCCGGTCTTGCGCAGGAGCTTGCGGACCGCCTCGACCGGTGTCATCAGCAGGAGCCGTGGCGAGAGCCCGCTCGTCGTCTGCGCGACGATGCGCGCGAGGGGAGCCACGCCAAGGGCGGATGCGCGCGCCTGCGACATCAGCACCAGCGCGGCGGCGCCGTCACTGAGCGGCGGGGCATTGCCCGCGGTGACCGTGCCCCCATCCTTGAAGGCGGGCCGCAGCGCGGCCAGGGCGGACACGCTGGTGTCGGCACGCACCGACTCGTCCCGCGAGACCACACCACGCCCCTGACGGCCGAGGTCCACCTCCACGGGCTGGATCTCGGCGTCGAGGGCTCCCGCCGCGAGGGCGCGAGCGGCCTTCGCGTGGCTCTCGGCTGCGAACACGTCCTGTTGCTCGCGGGTGACGTGGTACGTCTCCGCGACGATCTCCGCGGCCACACCCATGTGATGCTGCTCGAACGCACACCACAAGCCGTCGTGCAGCACCGAGTCGATGAGCACGCCGTTGCCCATGCGGAGGCCCTCGCGGAGACGTGGCACGAGATGGGGCGCGTTGCTCATCGACTCCATCCCGCCGGCCACCACGACATCGACGTCACCGGTGGCAATGCCCTGCGCGGCCAGCATGACCGCCTTGAGACCGGAGCCGCACACCTTGTTGATCGTCAGCGCGGCGGAACCGGCATCGAGACCGGCGCCCAGGGCGGCCTGTCGTGCGGGCGCCTGGCCGGCGCCCGCCGAGAGCACGTGGCCCATGATGCACTCCTCGATCGTGCCGGGCTCGACCCCGGCCCGGCGCACCGCCTCCCGGATCACCAGGGAACCGAGCTGCGGCGCCGTCAGGCTCTTGAGGCCTCCCAGGAACTTGCCGGTCGGAGTCCGTACGGCCGAGACGATGACCACGTCATTCACGAACAGTCCCTCGTTGTACGCCGTACGGGCGTGCGCGCCTAGGGCGCGAAGATGTCGAGCCGGGCCACGACGCCTGGCCCGAGCAGCTCCGACAGCTTCGCCAGGATGGCTGGCGCCGAGCGTTGCAGCTCGCGCTGCCAGGTGGCGTCTGGAGTCCGCACACGCAGCGTATCCCCGGCGAGCGCCACCGACGTGACGCGGGACACCGCCGTACCGACGACCGTATGCCACGCGAAGGCCACCTTGTCATCGCTCAGGGGCGCCCGCTGCAGCACATGTCTGAGGAGTCCGGGGATGAGGGCGCGAGCCGGGATCACGCGTGGGACGATAGCATTGTGCTGAGCGGAACGGTATAGTGTCGCGTGCTGATGAGTCCCATTGATGAGCGAGTCCGCTAGTCCCCCGGTATCCATCGCGTCACCCGGCGGTCGCCTCGTCCTCGCGTCCGCCTCTCCTCGTCGAGCCGAACTCCTCCGGACCGCCGGTATCGCCTTCGACATGCTCTCTGCCGAGGTCGACGAGTCGATCCAGCCCGGGGAGACCGCCGATGTGCTGGTGCGCCGCCTCGCGGAGGCGAAGGCGAAGGCCGTGTTGCCACACGCCGCGGGCCGTCCGGTCCTGGCCGCCGACACGATTGTCGCCGTGGAGGACGCCGTGCTCGGCAAGCCCAGGGACGCGGCGCATGCGGCGACCATGCTGCGGATGCTGTCCGGTCGCCAGCACCGCGTGCTGACCGGGGTGGCACTGATGAGCGGCGGCACGCTCTCGACGCTTCCGCGTGGCGCTCCGCGTCCGGCGAGCGTGCGCATGGTCAAGGTGGCGACGACCCTGGTCGAGATGGCCCCGTTGTCGCGCGACGAGATCGACTGGTACATCTCAACAGGGGAACCGCTCGACAAGGCCGGGGGCTACGCCATTCAGGGGCTCGGTTCCCGCTTCATCGCCCGGGTCGACGGGTCGTACGCCAATGTCGTCGGTCTCCCGGTCGCGCTGGTCTACGCCATGTTGCGGGAAGCCGGACTGTGAACTATTCTGGGTAGGGCAATCAGGCCCGTCGAGACACTGAAATCATGAGCCGAAAAACTGTGCGCATCGGGTTGACCGGCGTGGTGCTCGTGGGTGCCTTCGCCGGGCTGATGTACTCGACACTGAGCGAGGGCACCGAGTACTACAAGCACGTGGACGAGGTGATGGTCGCGCCCCAGGACTGGGAGGGGAAGCGCCTGCAACTCCATGGCTACGTGGTGCCCAACTCGATCCTTCGCAAGCGCGACTCCCTGGAGTATCGCTTCCAGGTCCACAGCAACGGCGAGGTCGTGCAGGCGTCGTACACGGGCATCGTGCCCGACACGTTCACCGATGACGCCGAAGTCGTGCTGAAGGGCGTGCTCACCCCGCACGGGTTCGAGGTGCAGCCCGACGGTGTCATGGCCAAGTGCCCATCGAAGTACGAGGCAGCGCCCGCAGTGGGCCCTGCAGCTGGCGCGTCCAGCGTGGTGCCCGCGGGTAGCGACTGATGGCGACCCTGGGTTCGTACCTGCTGCTTGCGGCCTTCGTGGTCTGCGCCTATGCCGCGGCCATGTCCGTTGCGGGCGCCCGCAGGCGGTCCCAGCGGCTCGTGGAAAGCGGCGTCGGCGCCTTCTACCTGGTCGCGGCCATCATGGCGGCCGCCTCGGCGATCATCGTCCACGCCTTCGTCGTGGGCGACTACTCGATCCGCTACGTCCAGCGGTACTCCGACTCGGCGCAGCCCCTCTTCTACAAGATCACGTCGTACTGGGGCGGCCTGGACGGGTCGATCATGTTCTGGGTCTTCATGCTGTCGCTCTTCGGCAGCGCCGCCGTGTACGTGAACAGGGAGCGGCACCGCGAACTCATCCCGTACGTGATCGCCGTGATCGCCACCGTGCAGATGTTCTTCCTGTTCCTGATGGTGGTGCACAACAATCCGTTCGCCACCTACCTCACGGAGAACCCTACGGACGGGCAGGGTCTCAATCCCCTGTTGCAGAACTTCTACATGGTCATCCACCCACCGACCATGTATCTGGGATTCGTGGGCCTGACCATCCCCTATGCCTTCGGCATGGCCGCGCTCATCACCGGCCACCTCGACGACGCCTGGCTGCGGGCAGTCCGGCGCTGGACGATGTTTGCGTGGTTCTTCCTCTCCTTCGGCCTGATGCTCGGCATGATCTGGGCGTACGAGGAGCTCGGGTGGGGCGGGTACTGGGGCTGGGATCCGGTCGAGAACGCCGGGCTGCTGCCGTGGTTCACGGCCACCGCCTTCCTGCACTCGGTCATGGTGCAGGAGCGCCGGGGCATGCTCCGCGTGTGGAACGTGACGCTCGTCATCACCACGTTCTTCCTGACGATCTTCGGAACCTTCATGACGCGGTCCGGCGTCGTCCAGTCGGTGCATGCGTTCGGGGAGGACGTCCAGCTGGCACGCTTGTTCACCATCTTCATGGTGGCCATCGTCGTCGTCAGCTTCGGGCTGGTCATTCACCGGCTGCCGATGCTGCGGGCCCGCAACGAGCTGGACTCGTGGGTGTCCCGCGAGGCCGCATTCCTGGTCAACAACTGGATCCTGCTCTTCGCGGCGCTCTTCGTGCTCTTCGCCACGATGTTCCCCACCCTCAGTGAGGCCGTCACCGGCGAGCGGCTCACCGTCGGCCCGCCGTTCTTCAACCGGTGGATGCTCCCGATCGGGCTCATCCTGCTGGGGCTGACGGGGGTTGGACCGCTGCTGGCCTGGCGGAAGTCGACGCTCGTCAACCTGCGCGATTCCTTCCTCATCCCCGTGTCGGCAGGCATCATCGTCGGCGGGGTGGTGGTGGCCCTCGGCGTGCGCGTGTGGAGTTCGGGCATCTGCTTCGCGCTGAGCGGATTCGTGGCCGGCACCATCGGCCAGGAGTTCTGGCGCGGCGCGCGGGTGAGGCAGCAGACGACCGGGACCGACGTGTTCACGGCCCTGGTCGGACTCGTGGGGCGGAACAAGCGTCGGTACGGCGGCTACATCGTCCATGCCGGAATCGTGCTCATGTTCCTCGGCTTCGCGGGCGAGGGGTTCAAGCAGGAGGAACAGGCGGCCCTGCGCCCAGGGCAGGAAGCCACAGTTGGCGATCTGACCGTGCGCAACAACGGCGTCCGCGTGACCGACGACGGCCAGAAGCAGATGATCACGGCGGACACCGTGGTCCTCCGCGACGGCGAGGAAGTGGCCCGGATGTACCCGGCACGGTGGTACTTCCGGAAGCACGAGCAGGAACCCACGACCGAGGTGGCCATCCGCCGGGGGTTTGCGGAAGACATCTACATCGTGCTCGCCGAGTTCGACCTCGAGACGCAGACGGCCAGCCTCAAGATAGTGATCAACCCGCTGGTCAACTGGATCTGGTTCGGGTTCGGCATCATGGCGCTCGGCACGGGCATCGCCCTGCTGCCCGAGACCATGTTCGCCCTGGCGGTCGCGCGTGTGCCGGCACACGCGGCTACCACCATGCTCCTGCTGCTGGGCGCCCTGCTCGCCGGGCCGCGTACCGCGTCCGCGCAGCATGTCGAAGGCCCCTCCGATGGCCCTGTCGTGACGCGAACGCCGCTCGAACGCGAGGTGGGCGGTGCCCTCGTGTGCATGTGCGGCACGTGCGGCCGGCAACTGGCGGGGGAGTGTGCCTGCGGATACGCGTCCTCGATGCGTGCGGAGATCGCCGGGCTGGTCGAGCAGGGCATGAGCAAGCAACAGATTCTCGACTACTACGTGACGAAGTACGGCAGCCAGGAAGTGCTCGCCTCGCCGATCGATGAAGGGTTCAACCGCCTCGCCTGGCTCGTCCCGTATCTCGTCGCCGGTGGCGCTCTCGTGGGCGTCTTCGTGGCGGCCCGTCGCTGGACCGCCCCCGCTCCTGCCTTCGCCTCACCCGATACGCCACTCGAGCCCGGTCTCGAGGCTCGCCTCGAAGATGAGCTCCGGAACCTCGACTGAGCCTGACGCCCTCCAGCCCTGGCAGCTCTTCACGCTGGCTGGCCTGATCGGCGCCACGGCGGTGGTGTTCCTGGCATCCGGGCAGTCGCCCGCCGCCATCGTGCTCCTCAGCCTCACGGTGTTCGCGGCAGCAGCCGTCGGCGCGGCCGCGTGGCGCACCTTTGGTCCGTTGGCCGGCGATGACGACATGGCGGCGCAGCGGACGCTGGGCGGGCGGACACGTGCGGCGCTCGAGCGGGAGAAGGCCCTCGCACTCCGGTCGATCAAGGAACTCGAGTTCGATCGCGCGATGGGGAAGGTCTCCGATCGCGATTTCGCCGAGATGACCACCCGTCTGCGCGCGCGGGCCGTGCGGTTGATCCGTCAGCTCGATGCCGGCGCAGGGTACCGCGAGGCCATCGAGCGGGAGCTGGAGCGTCGGCTCCCCGCGGCACCCGGCGGTGTTCCGCCCGCGGCCGCCGCCCTCGGGTCGGCTCCGGACGGGACTCCGGCAGCACCCACCGCGAGGGTCCCGCTCACCGGCCCGCCCGAGGGCGCGGCGGCCGCTGTCACTGTGCCGGCTTCGATGACCGCCTGTTCGGCATGCGGCGCCGACAACGATCCGGATGCCAGGTTCTGCAAGCACTGCGGAACGCGGATGGAGCGCGCATGAGCACGGGGGGACGGCTGGTTGGCGTGCTGTGGGCGTTGTACGCCCTGGTGGTGTGGGGGATCGCCTCACCCCCACTGGCTCTGGCGCAGGCCGGCATGCCCGATCCGTCGCTGATGGCCGGACGCGCCCTGCCGGCCCCGGAGTTGCCGACGGGTACGGTCACGGTGCGGGTCATGCGTGAGGCGGTTGGCAACGATGTGCCGGGCGTGTCGGTTCAGGTCTCGGTGGCTGGAGCCGCGCCCGCGGCGGCAGAGACCGATGGCGCCGGACGCGCCGAGTTCCCCGGACTGCCGTCCGGGGCCGAGGGGCGGGCGGAAGTGGAGGTCGACGGCGAGCGCCTCGTGTCCGAACCCTTCGTGGTTCCGGCGTCGGGGGGGCTTCGCGTCATTCTCATTTCGGGAGTCGCGGAGGCTGCCGCCGAACGGGCTGCAGAGGAGGCACGGCTCGCGTCCGAACCTGCCGTGCCGGGCTCGGTCGTCCTCGGTGGCAACTCGCGGATCATCATGGAATTTCAGGAGGACGCGCTTCGCGTCTTCTATCTGCTGGAGATCGTCAACGGTGCCGCCTCGCGCGTGGACATCGGCGGCCCGTTCCTGCTGGACCTGCCCACGGGCGCATCCGGTGCGGCCACCCTGCAGGGCTCGTCGCCCCTGGCCACCATCCGGGGCGACCGCCTGACCGTCACCGGACCGTTTCCTCCGGGCGCCACCTCGGTGCAGTTGGGCTTCGAGATGCCCTACGATTCGCCGACCGTGGTGATGGAGCAGCCGTTTCCGGTGCCCTTCCAGAACGTGACGGTCGCCGTCGAGCAGGTCGGTGCGCTCACGCTCCAGTCTGCCCAGCTCACTGAGAGTTCGCAGGTGCGGGCCGACGACGGCACCGCCTACCTGATGGCCTCCGGACCAGCCCTGCCGGCGGGCGGTGCCCTCGTGCTCGAACTCGGCAACCTGCCCGTGCACAGCCAGACGCCTCGCAACGTGGCGCTCATGCTGGCCGCCGCGGCCCTCGCACTCGGTGTGTGGCTGTCGGTAACCCATCGACCGGTCGTGGAGGTCCGCGATCGGGCCGCGCTGATCCGGCGTCGGGATACGCTCCTGTCGCAGCTGGCGCCGCTCGAAGCCCGCCACCGCAGCGGCACCGAGACCGAGGCGCAAGCCGCGCGTCGGCGGCGCCTGCTGACGGAACTGGAGCACATCTACGGTGAGCTCGACGAGGCCGCGCCCTCCGGGCCGCAGGGAGGCGGCGAGGGCGTCGCCGCGTGAGGGCCGATTTCGACGAGCTGGGCGTCGAGGAGCTCTCCAGACATTTCGGCCGCCGGCGGGCCGTGTCCCGCATCACGTTCCGCGTCGCGGCCGGCAGCATCGTCGGTCTCCTGGGGCCGAACGGCGCGGGCAAGTCCACGATGATCGGCTTGCTCGCCACACTCATCCGGCCCACGTCAGGACTCATCCGGTACGGACGGCTCGTGGTCGATGCGGGCCACGCCGCCGGGCAGCACGGCGCAGCCCTGCGCGCGGCGATTGGCGTGCTCGGACACGACCTGTTCCTCTATCCGGAGCTCAGTGCCCTCGAGAACCTCACCTTCTTCGCCGGCCTGCACGGCGTGGCCCATCCGCATCGCGCGGCCCTCGAGGCGCTCGAGCACGCCGGGCTCGATGCGCGTGCGCACGACCCGGTCGGCAGCTTCTCCCGGGGCATGCGTCAACGTGTGGCGCTGGAGCGGGCGCTCATCCACCGGCCACGCCTGGTCCTGCTGGATGAACCGTTCACGGGGCTCGACGATGCCTCGACGGGACGCCTGGTGTCGAGACTGGAAGGGCTGCGCGACGCGGGGACGGCCGTTCTGCTCGCCACGCACGATCTCGACGTCGCCGACGGGCTCCTGGACGCGGCCGTGTTCCTGAAGGACGGTCGGCTCGTCGATACGGTCGCCCAGCCGTCGGCGCTTCGCGCCACCTATCGGCAGCTCATGGCGCGGCCGGTCTCCTAGCATGTTCCTGCGAGGCGTCTGGCTGGTGGTGCGCAAGGACCTCACGGTGGAGGTGCGCAGCCGCGAGATCGCCTACACCACGCTCTTCTTCGCCGTCTCGTGCGTCCTGATCTTCGCGTTCGCCCTGGTGCGGGAGGGGAGGGCGCCCGACGAGGCGGCGCCTGCGGTGCTCTGGGTGGCGATCGCGTTTGCCGGGACGCTCGCGCTCGGGCGGACGTTCGAGCGGGAGCGACAGGCCGAGACGCTGCGCGCACTCCTGCTGGCACCGGTCGATCGCCCGGCCATCTACGCGGGGAAGCTCCTGGGGATGATGGCCCTGCTGCTCGCGACCGAGTGCGTCCTGGTGCCGCTGGTTGCCCTGCTCTTCCAGGCGCCACTGCTTGGGCATCCGTTCTGGCTGGCGGGCATCCTCGCCACCGGCACCCTCGGGTTTGCGGCCGTGGGGACTCTGTTCGCCGCGATGCTGGTGCGTGCCCGTACGCGCGACGTGCTGCTTCCGGTCCTGTTGTATCCCATCACCGTTCCGGTCATCATTGCCGGGGTTCGTGGGACGGCGCTCCTGCTGGAGCCCGAACTCGACGTGGCGCTCCTGCGCTTCTGGCTGGCGCTGCTCGTGACCTTCGATGTCGTCTTCGTCACGCTGGCGCTGTGGACGTTCGAGCCGCTGATGACGGATTGATGCCCCGGTCTCCGGGGCACCGAGGAGAAGATGCCCAAGTGGTTCCTCCCAGCCGCCGCCCTCTGTGGCGTGATGTTCGTGGCGTCACCCGTGGTGATCGCGGGAGCGCCCTACGAGTCCACCATGGGGCTGGTGCAGAAGATCTTCTACTTTCACATGCCGGCAGCCGTCATGTTCCTGGTGTCAGCTGTGATCTGCGGGGTGGCGAGCGCCCGCTTCCTCTTCCGGGGTGACCCCGCACAGGACCGGCTCGGATGGGCCGCCGCGGAGCTCACCGTCCTGTTCGGCATCATCGCGCTCGTCACCGGTCCGCTCTGGGCGCGCAAGGCCTGGGGGGTGTGGTGGCAATGGGACGTGCGGTTGACCTCGAGTCTCATGGGCTGGATGGTCGCCGTGGCGTACCTGCTGGTCCGCAAGTACGGCGGACCCGGGTCGGAGAAGCTGGCCGCGGGGCTCGCCCTCTTCGGCATGGCGAACGTGCCGTTCGTGTACATCTCGGTCAACTACTGGCGGACCATCCACCCCACGACCAGCGTGGTGCCCACGTTGCCGACCTCGATGGGGGGGCCGCTGTGGTTCTGCTTCGCCACGTTCCTCCTGCTGCTCGTACTCCTCCTGCGGCTCCGTGTGCGGCTCGGCGAGGCGCACGCGAGGCTCGATGCCCTTCATCTCGCGCTGGACGAATGACTTCGATGACGCTCCCGAGACGTGTGATTGCGATGTGGTGCCTGGCGCTCGCCCTGGTGGCGGCCGTTCCCGCCGGGCCGGTCGCGCAGGATCAGCCCGCCGCGCAGGACGAGTTCGTGCCCATCTCGGAGCTGCCGCCGCAGGATCAGCTCCCGGCCGCGCCGCTGCTCGTCGCCGCCTATGCCTTCGTGTGGGTGGCCGTGTTCGCCTACCTCGTGTCCATTGCGAGGCGCCTGCGCGGCGTGCAGCAGGAGGTGGAGCGGCTGGAGTCGGACCTGGCGAAGGGCCGTCGCACGTGACAGCGGCGCACTTTCTCTACATTCCGAGCATCCTGCTCATCGGTATCGTCATCGGGTGGATTCTGGGCTCGCGCGCTGCCGCCGATGCGTATGCCGCCCAGCTTCGCCGCCTGCAGCAGAAGGGCGGCGGCCCGCCCGCCTGAGCCACGCTATCGTCCCAGACCGAGTCGCTGCGCCAGCATCTCGGGCAGTCCGGCCTGGAGGATCTTCGCCTGTGCCGCCGCGATGTCGTAGGCGGTGCGGGCGAAGGTGATGGTCAGGGCCGACGAGTCCACGATGCCGAACGCCGCGCGAGGGTCGGCGTCGCGCGGCTGCCCGACCGAGCCCACGTTCACCAGGTACCGGGATTCCCCGTCGAGCGCCAGCGCGCCCGGTCGTGCGGTGGCGACATCGACCGCGTGCCGCTGCGGATCGAAGCGGAAGACCGCCGGCACGTGCGTGTGTCCGAACAGGCAGACGGCCCGGCGGGCGCTGCGCAGGGCCCGCGTGGCGTCGTATTCGTCGAAGACGTAGACGTCCTCGTCGAAGGGGGTGCCATGGCAGATCTCGATGAGCGGTCCCACGTCGAGCGGGCCCGTGGCGAGGTCGGTGAGCCACTGCAGATTGTCAGGCGCGAGCTGGCTGCTCGTCCACGCGATCGCCTGGCGTGCCAGGTGATTGAACGCGCGTACGTCGGCGATGCCCGCCGCGACCTTGTCGTGGTTTCCGCGGATCACCGTCGCTGACGGCAGGGCCCGCACCCGCTCCACGACGGCGTTGGGATCGGCACCGTAGCCGACCAGGTCGCCCAGCACGAGGACGTGGTCCCACGGCGCGGCGGCCTCGAGGACGGCCTCGAGTGCCTCCAGGTTCGCGTGGATGTCACTGAGAACCAGGTAGCGCATCAGAATCCGATCCAGGCCAGGAGGCGCTCGACCACCTCCTCGAGCGGTCGTGAGGCGTCGACGCGCACGTGCGCTTCACAGTAGGACAGCAGGCGGCGGTGGTACAGCTGTTCCATGCTCTGGCGATCCGCGGCGAGCGGACGGCGGCCGTCAGCTGGAATCCTCGCCACCAGGCGTTCGAACGGGAGGTCGAGCCAGGCGACCGCGCCGTCGGAGAGCATGAGGGCGCGGTTGTCCGGCTCGGCGAACGTTCCGCCACCGGTGGCCACGATCACCTCGCGGGCGGGCAGGAGGTCGCGGAGCACGGTGCGTTCCACCTGACGGAAGTAGGGTTCGCCGTGCGAGGCGAAGATGTCGGCCACGGTCCGTCGTTCGCGGTGCTCGATGCGCTCATCGACGTCCTCCAGCCGCCAGCCGATGCGGCGACTGAGGGCGCGTCCGACACTGGTCTTGCCCGCGCCCATGAAGCCGACCAGATAGAGCTTGTCCGTCCTCACGCGCAGAGCGATTCGAGCACGGAGAAGAACTCCGGGTACGAAACCGCAGCGGCGCCGGCGTCGTGAATCGTGGTCGGGCCCGTGGCGCCAAGGGCCGCGATGGCGAAGGCCATGGCCAGACGGTGATCGTGGCGCGCGTCGACGTTCCCCCCGTGCAGAGGCCGGTCGCCCTGGACGTGAAAGCCGTCCGGGCGCTCCTCGATGTGCCCGCCCATGGCGCGGAGGCCCGCGGCGAGGGCCGTGATCCGGTCGCTTTCCTTCACGCGAAGTTCCGCCGCCCCGCTCACCTGCAAGTCCCCGCCGAGCGTCGCCAGGGCCGCCAGGACGGGCAACTCGTCGATGACACCGGGCACCTCCTCCGGTGCGATCACGGCCGGCCGGGGCGCGCCGTGGCGGGCCACGATGCGTCCAAGCGGTTCACCCGGCCCCTGGGCGTCCGGCTCCACGTCGAGCTGCGCGCCCATCCGCCTGAGGACATCGATAATCCCCGTGCGGGTGGGGTTGAGGCCGGTCTGCTCCACGACGACCTCCGAGCCGGGGAGCGCGGCGGCGGCGACCAGCCAGAACGCGGCGGAGGAAATGTCGCCGGGCACCGTGAGCCTGGCGCCCGTCAGCCGCTGGCGTCCCGCGATTGACACGGTGGTCCCGTGCTCCTCGACGGTCGCGCCAAAGGCTCGAAGCGCGCGTTCCGAGTGGTCGCGCGTTCTGAGCGGCTCGACGACGGAGGTGACGCCCGGTGCATGGAGCCCGGCGAAGAGCACGGCGCTCTTCACCTGGGCGCTGGCGTGCTCCGGCGCGAAGACGATGGGACTGAGCGGATCGGCGCCTCGCACGACGAGGGGCGGCAGTCCATCGACCGAGTCGATGTGCGCGCCCATCCGCTCCAGCGGCACGATGATGCGGCGCATCGGCCGTCGCCGGAGCGAGTCGTCACCGGTGATGGGGCTCGCGAAGGGGTGTGCCGCCAGCACGCCGGCGAGCATGCGCATGGTACTGCCCGAGTTGCCGGCATCGAGCGTCGCGCGGGGGACCTCGAGACCGCCAAGGCCGCGTCCCTCGATGGCGAGGGACAGGCCGGCCGCCGCGTCGCGCCCGGTTTCCTCCACGCGTACGCCCAGCGCGCGGAGGCAGGCCAGCGTGGACGCGCAGTCGGCGCCGGTCGAGTACCCCTCGATGAGGGACGTGCCATCGGCGATGGCAGCCAGCAGGGCATAGCGGTGAGAGATCGACTTGTCGCCCGGAGGCCGCACCCGGCCCCGGACGCGGGCCGCAGGGTGGACCGTGACCGCGAACGTTGAGCGCATCGCACAGCACTATAGCAGGCCGGCGACTCCCGGACTGTCGTGGTGTGCGGGGAGGTCGTATAATCCCGTGGGCTTCATGGGCGGAACGAGCGTCAGTCTCGACTTCTGCGGCGCGTTCGACATGCTGGACTTCGTACAGCTGGTCAGCGAGCGCCTTGGGCGGCTCTCCGGCCTCGACGGAGACGACCTGCACTGGGTGACCGTGGCCGTGCGCGAGTCGGTCATCAACGCCATCAAGCACGGAAACGGCAACGACGAGCGGAAGCGGGTCTTCGTGGAGTTCACGCCCCTCGACGGCCGTCCGCACGGCCTGTCGATTCGCGTCCGCGACCAGGGCGAGGGCTTCGACCCCGGAGCCCTGCCCGATCCCCTTGCCGCCGACAATCTGCTCAAGGCCAGCGGCCGCGGGATTTTCCTCATTCGCACGTTCATGGACGAGACGACGCTGCGCCGCGCTCCCGAGGGCGGCATGGAGGTCGTGATGGTCAAGCGCGCCCACGCCGGCGCGGCCGGGCTCTAGCACGCACATCGTGTCGAACGCCGCCTACCTCGCCACCGCTACCGAGATCGTTCTGCGTGCAGGGGAGATGCAGCTGGCCGGCCGGGCATCGGGCTTCAGCGTGCAGAAGAAGGGGCGCATCGATCTGGTGACGGAGATCGATCTCGCGTGCGAACGCATGTGCCGCGACGTGCTCGCGGCGCGTTACCCGGATCACGAGATCCTCGGCGAGGAACTCGGCCCCGGACCCGCCGTGACGTCGACGGCTTCCGCCCGATGGGTCTTCGATCCGCTCGATGGCACCACCAACTTCGCGCATGGACTGCCCATCTTCTGCGCGTCGCTGGCCCTCGAGATCGATGGTCGCGCGGAGGTGGGCGCCATCTACGATCCGAGCCGGCGCGAACTGTTCACCGCGGAGCGCGGGCAGGGCGCGTTCCTCAACGGTCAGGCGCTCCGGGTATCGGAGACGCCAGTCCTCGAAGACGCGCTGCTCGTCACCGGCTTTCCGTACGACGCGCCAATGGGCTGGGACGACCTGCTGCGCCTGTTCGGGGGGTTCCTTCAGTCGGCTCGTGCGGTGCGACGGCTGGGATCGGCGGCCCTCGATCTCTGCTACGTGGCGGCCGGACGGTTCGACGGGTTCTGGGAGCAGCAACTACGGCCGTGGGACGTGGCTGCCGGTGCGCTCATGGTCGAGGAGGCCGGTGGGCGGCTGAGCGGTCTCGCCGGTGATCCCTATGCGTCCGGCCACGGGGAGATCGTGGCGAGCAATGGCCGCATCCACGCGCAGATGCTCGACGTCATCCGGACGCACCGCCCTCTCTAGCGGACGTCCCATCCCGGGATCTCCACACTCGCACCTGCGGCAGGCGGCCCACACCCCGATTCACGACGGGTGCAGCTTGGCATCGCTCCTGCAAAGGCTCGGGCCATTCGCCCTGGTGGGGCATTGCGGAGGATGCATGAGACGACACCTCTTCGTATGGCTGGTCGTGGCCGTCAGCGCGGGGATGCTGCCCGGCGCGGCCGGTGCGCAGACGCTGAACTTCGGTGTGGGCGGCTTCACGGTCCGTGGTGAGGATGCGCGTGTCGAGGGCGACGTGCTGAACGCGAACCGGGAACTGCTGGCGTTCGATATCGAGGAGTTCAACGGCCCCTACGTCGGCGCCGAGTGGCTGGTGCCCTTCGCGGGATATTTCGAAGCGGGAGCCGGCATCGGCTTCTCTCGCCGGACGGTACCCAGCGTGTACGCCGACTTCATCGACGCCGACGGGACCGAGATCGAACAGGACCTGCGGCTTCGGCTCGTCCCGGTTGCCTTCTCGGTGCGGGTGGTGCCGTTCGGGCATGAACGCGGCGTGCAGCCCTACGTGGGCGTGGGTGTCGGCGTGACCGGATGGCGCTACAGCGAGTCCGGCGAGTTCGTGGACTTCTCGAGCGGCAGGAACACCATCTTCCGCGACACGTTCGTGGCGAGCGGCACATCGGCCGGGCCTCTGGTCCTGGGCGGCATCCGGTTCGCGTCGGACACGTTCGTCGGCGGTGGGGAAGTGCGCTACTCGAGTGCCGACGCCGAGCTCGGTCCCGACTTCCTCGGCAGCCGGCTCGACCTGGGCGGGTGGACCTACACTGTCACCTTCGGCGTGAAGTTCAACTGAGCGTCGCGCCGGATGGGCATGGCCCCGTCCGGCGCGTTATAATCGCCTCCCGCCGGGCGTCCGGCCCTCCGGCTCCTTCCCTCATCGAGACTGCGGCGAGTGCGATCGTTCATCACCTGGCTGTACGGCTTCGCCCTGTCCATCGGCGGCGCAGGGCTCTTCGTCATTGCGTTCCTCGACTCGTCCTTCGTGTCGTTGCCCCAGATCAACGACGTGCTGGTCGTGCTGATGGTCGTGCAGGACAAGCCGTGGATGCCGTACTACGCGCTGATGGCGTCGCTCGGATCGGTGGCCGGCTGCTGGGTGCTGTACTGGCTGGCCGGTCGCGGCGGCGACGCCTTCCTGCGGCGTCGCGTCCGGGCCGGACACGTGGACCGGGTCCTCGCCGCATACCGGCGGTGGGGGCTGCTGGCGCTGGTCGTCCCGGCCCTGCTGCCCCCGCCGGCTCCGTTCAAGCTCTTCGTGCTGATGGCGGGCGTTGCGGGTGTACGTCCGGCGGCCTTCGTGGGCGCGGTGTTCGCCGCGCGCTTCGCGCGCTACCTGGCCCTGGGCGTCCTCGCGATCTACTACGGTGATGCCGCGCTCGAGTTGATGCGCACACGCGGCGCCGAGGTGGCACTCGCCGTGGTCGGGCTGATCCTGCTGGGCGCCGCAGGCTGGTGGGCGCTGCGGCGGTACAATGCCCGCCGGTGACCCCCGAGATCTCCATCGTCGTGCCGTTGCGCGACGAAGAGCCCAGCGTGACGCTGCTGCATGCCGAACTGTCGGCCGTGATGCCGCGCACCGGGCGCGCCTGGGAGCTGATTCTGGTGGACGACGGCAGTGTCGACGGCACGCTGGCGGCGGCCGAGGCCGTGCAGGCGCGCGACCCGCGGGTGCGCGTGGTCAGTTTCGACCGGAACTACGGGCAGACCGCCGCCTTTGCCGCGGGGTTCGCGCGTGCCCGGGGCGGTCTCGTGGTCACCCTCGACGGTGATCTTCAGAACGACCCTGCAGACATCCCCCGCCTCGTGGACCTGGCGTCCCGGTTCGACGTGGTGTGCGGCTGGCGCCGGCAGCGGCAGGATGCCTTCCTCACCCGGTCGGTGCCGTCCACGGTCGCCAACTGGCTGCTCGGGCTCGTCAGCGGCGTACGCATTCACGACAACGGGTGTTCGCTCAAGGTGTTCCGGACCGAGTTCGTGCGCCCGCTGGCGCTGCGTCCCGGCATGCACCGGTTCCTGCCGGCGCTGGCCAGCGCGCGGGGGGCCCGGATTGCGGAAGTGGTGGTCGGCCATCGGCCCCGCCGCTTCGGCCGATCGAAGTACGGTCTGTCACGCACGTTCCGGGTCCTGGCCGATCTCGTCCGTCTCCGTGGCTTGATGCGCCGCGCGGCCCGCGAGGCGCACGCCCTGCCAGAGCCCTGGTACCACGTGGCCCGGGAGCGTGGAGCCGGCGTGCCCGACGGGGCCGCCGGTGTGGAACGACTGGGCTAGCGCGGTCGGCCTGGCGGCCCGGCTGGCGGGGCGACCCGGCTGGGTTACACTGGCTGGCCAGCATGTCGTACCGCTCACCCCTCGAGGCCCGCATCGCCAGGAAGACCACCAAGGCCATCATCGATTTCGGACTCATTGCCGATGGCGATCGAGTGATGGTGGGCCTGTCGGGCGGGAAGGACTCCTGGGCCCTGCTGCAGATTCTGGACGAGCTGCGCCGGCGCGCGCCCATCAGGTTCACGCTCATCGCCGTCAACGTGAACTCGGGCTACAAGGAATACCGGCACGACCTGGTGAGCGAGGCCTGTGCGGCACGCGGCTGGGAGTGCCACATCGAGCACACCTCGATCGGCGAGGTCATCGACGACGTCCTCGATCCGCTCGCCACGCCCTGCTCGCTGTGTGCCCGGCTGCGTCGCGGGGTCCTGTACCGGATCGCGAAGGAGGTCGGGGCCACCAAGATCGCCCTTGGCCACCATCTCGACGACTTCGTCGAGACGGTGTTGCTGAACCTGTTCTTCGCCGGCGCCCTCAAGGCCATGCCGGCCCGCCTGGTGTCCGACAACGGCGAACACGTCGTCATCCGTCCACTCGTCTACGTCAGCGAGGACGAGGCGCGGGCCTACGCGAAGGAGCGCGAGCTGCCGGTGATCGGCTGCTGCTGTCCCGCGTGCGGCGACTTCAGCCTGCAGCGCCAGCGCGTGAAGCGTCTGTTGTTCGACCTCGAACAGGAGCACCCGGGCGTGAAGCAGTCGATGTTGAAGGCCCTGGGGAACGTCATGCCGCGGCACCTGCTCGATATGCGGCTGAACCCCAGCGGGGAGTTGCGAGACAGCATGGCTTTGCGCCTCGAGGACGAGGCGACGCCCCCGCTCATCCAGATCCGTCACTGACGTGCGCGCGGTGGTCCAGCGGGTCCGCTCGGCGCGCGTCCGCGTGGACGAGCGCGTCGTCGGAGCGATCGGCCGGCTTGCTGGTGCTGGTCGGGATCCGACGAGGCGACGGCGAGGCCGACGCGCGGTGGCTCGCCGGGCGCATCCGCGATCTGCGCCTGTTCAGAGGGCCCGACGGGCGCGACATGGACCGCTCCGTGGCCGAGACCGGGGGCGGCGTGCTGGTCGTCTCCCAGTTCACGCTCTACGGGGATGTCCGGCGGGGACGCCGGCCGTCGTTCGACGAGGCCGCACCCGCGGGAGAGGCCCGACCCTCGTACGAGCGGCTCGTCCACCTGCTGCGCGATGCCGGGCTCGCCGTGTCGACCGGTGAGTTTCAGGCGACGATGCAGGTGGAGCTGGTCAACGACGGCCCCGTCACGATTCTCCTGGAAACCTCCTCCGCGGACGGCGCGGCGGATCACAGCACGACGGAGGTGGGCGCGTGAAGCGTAACAGCGGGTCGCAGCAGAGGAGTTCCGGCGGGGCCGGGAACGGACGCCGTCCGTCACGGACCGGCATGGCCTTCCCTGGCGTGGTGCTGGCCGTCGCGTTGCTGTGGATGGCCACGCCCGCACGGGCCCAGCAGCGCCCGCTCGTCACCGAGGACCCGGAGACGGTCGGCGAGGGACGGGTGTTGATCGAGGCCGGGTTCGATCACGCGTGGGGCCAGCTGTTCCCCGTGTCCGGGCTGGAGGGCAACCTGCTGCGCGTCCCGCTGGTCGGCGTGAGCGTGGGCCTGAGCGCCATCGCGGAACTCCAGATCGACGGCGGATTCCACAACCGGCTGGCCATCACCGAGCGCCGCGACGGCGCCCTGTCCGACATGGTGACGGCAACGGGAGCGTCCACAACCGCGGTGGAGGATCTCGTCGTGGCCACCAAGATCCGCCTGGCGCCTGAGGGCGGCACGCGGCCGTCCATCGGGATCCGCTTCGCGACGCGCCTGCCGAACGCCTCGAACGAGAGCGGCCTCGGGCTGGACACCACCGACTTCTTCGTGGCCATGCTCATGGCGAAGACGGTCCGGTCCGTGCGCACGGTCGGCAATCTGGGTCTCGGCATCCTCGCCGACCCCACACGCGGGGACCGGCAGAACGACGTGCTCACCTATGGGCTCTCGATGGCGCGCGCCCTGACGGATCGGGCAGAGGTCGTGGGCGAGATCAACGGCCGGCTCGACACGCGCAGCGGAGAGCCCCCCCCAGGTACTGAATCGCGCGGCACGGTGCGACTGGGCGGCCGGTACACCGTGGGCGCCTGGCGTGCCGATGGCGCCATGCTCATCGGGGTGGCCGCGTCGGACCCGGGGTTCGGCGTGGCCGCAGGGTTCACGTACGTCTTCAACGCGTTCAGGCTGCCGTGATGTCGTCGTGTCCCGTGGTCAAGGCGCATGCCTACGGCAACGACTTCCTGCTGGTGCCGGCCAGCGCGGTCCCCGGCGACCCGGCAGCCACCGCCCGCCGGCTCTGTGACCGGCATCGGGGTGTGGGTGCCGACGGGCTGATCCTCTACGAGACCAGGCCACGGGGGGCGACCATGCGCTTGGTGAACGCGGACGGCAGCCATGCCGAGATCTCGGGCAACGGCCTGCGCTGCCTGGCCGCCCTCTGCGCGCGTGACGAGGATCTGCCCGTCGGCGCGAGCCTGAGGGTGGAGACCGACGCCGGGCCGAAGGTGCTCGAGCTGCTCGGCCGGAACGGCGCGCAGTGGTCGTTTCGTGCCGGGATGGGACAGCCCACGGACGTGCGCCAGATCGAGCTTCCGGTGGCCGGGGAGGTGGTCCGGGTCGTCACCCTGTGGATGGGCAATCCCCAGTGCATCGTGCTCGGTCCTCTGCCGGACAGCGAACGCTTCGCCACGCTCGGACGGGCCCTGGCCACGCACGTGCACTTCCCCGCGGGGAGCAACGTCGAATTCGTCCATGTCGAGACGCCCGGGCAGCTGCGGATCCTGATCTGGGAGCGCGGCGTGGGCCCCACCAGCGCGTCGGGCACCGGGGCGTCGGCGTCCGCCGTGGCGGCGGCCGCCCACGGCGGGGCATCGCGCCGGTGCGAGGTGGTGTCGCCCGGGGGCGCGCAGTGGGTCGACTGGACCGATGACGGGGTGTTCCTGACCGGCTCCGCCGAGATCGTGCTGGATGGGCACGCGCACGTCGCCGATGGCGCCTGAGTCGGCGCGCGGGACGCGTCAGGGGCGTCGGCGTGGCGTCGGCGGGGTGGTGGCCGTCTCGACCTGGGCTTCCACGTCGGCCGCCTGGCTGCGCAGTCCGTCAAGCGACGTCCGCGCGGCCAGATAGTCGGCAGTCTCGAGCAAGGCGCGGGCGCCGGCGACCTCGGCCTCCACCGCTTCGAGGGCGGCCCGGGCCTCGGCGTGCGCCGGCAGTTTCGCCAGTGCGGGCGCCACGTCGTCGAGCCGCGCCCGCAACGGGGCGAGCTGTCCCGAAACCTCCGCAAGCGTGCGCTCCACCTCGCCCCTCACGCGGGCGCGCTCGTCCGCAGCGGTCCGAGCGGCGTTCTGCGCCTGCTCCCGGCTCTCGAGCGCGAAGCTCAGGGCAAGCCGGTAATCTCGTTGGGCGACGGCCCCGTTCGCACTCTGCAGGGCGTCGGTGGCCGCCGTGAGTTCCGTCGTCGCGTACTCGGCTGCGCCCGCGGCTCTCGCGGCGTCGATTGCCCCCTGGGCCTGATCCATCTCCTTGTTCGGCGGAGCGCCGCACGCCGCGAGGACAACCGTCAGGAGGATCGGGAGCAGGGGCGAGATGCGCATCGCCGACAGTATAGCTGCACGCACACCGTCACACGGCCGTGCGCGGCCGGGATGGACGGCCGTTTGCTATGACGCCAAGCGTGAAGCACCTCGCCGCTCACGATCGACCGCGCGAGAAGCTCGAGCGGCTCGGCGCGTCCGGCCTCGGGGACAACGAACTGCTGGCCCTCGTCATCGGCACGGGGCTCCGGGACGCGAGCGCGCTCGAGATCGCGAACCGCCTGTTGCAGGAGGCTGGCGGCGTGCAGGAACTGCCACGACGCGGCCCCTCCGCGCTGTGCGACGTGCCAGGGATCGGCGCGGCACGCGCTGCGCGGGTGCTGGCCGCGATTGAACTCGGCCGGCGGACGCTTGCGCGCGCCGCCTCCGAGCGACAGCGCCTCAGCAGTCCGCACGCCCTGGCCGGCTACCTGCTGTCGCTGCATGGTACGGGAGCCGTCGAGCAGTTCGGCATCGTGATGCTGGACACCCGTCATCGGCTGATTCGCGTCCGCATCGTCTCGACCGGCTCGCTCGACAGCACGGTCGTGCATCCGCGCGAGGTCTTCCGGGAGGCGGCGTCGGCTGCCGCCGCAGCCATCGTGCTCTTCCACAACCACCCGTCGGGCGACCCGACACCCAGCCCCGACGACGTGGCCCTGACCGCCCGCCTGGTGGACGCCGGTGCGATCATGGGCATCGAGGTCGTCGATCACATCATCCTCGCCGACCACCGCTACTTCTCGTTCGTGGAAGCGGGACGGCTGCCGCCGCGATGACACCATGAGGCTCCGGTGCCGGGCCCGGATGCCCGTGCGCGGTCGGTCTCCGGTGTCGCGTGGGCGGCGCGCGGCCTGGACAGGCGGCGTGGCGATGTCGGAGAACGGATCGTAGAGAACGGATAAGATGTCCGGTTGTGACCGTTGTCTACTTCGATTGCTTCTCGGGCGCCGCGGGCGACATGGTGCTCGGTGCGCTCATCGACGCGGGCGTGCCGTTCGACGCGGTGCGGGATGCGCTGGGCAGTCTGGCGCTCGACCGGGACGCGGTACGCGTGGAGCGTGTGCTCCGGGCGGGCCTCCGGGCGACGCGCCTGCGCGTGCGGGGCGAAGACGCCCGCGCCGATGCCGACGTGCCTGCCGTGCAGCACACCGCCGGCCACGATTCGACCCGCGCCCACGACGACAGCCACGGCCATAGCCATAGCCATAGTCATGTCCACGACCACGCGCATGGCAAGGCTCATTCGCACGACCACGACCACGACCACGACGCTCACGCGCACGCGCACGGCCATGCCGACGGCCACAGCCACGGTGACAGCGGGGAGGGGCAGAGCCACAGCCCTGGCCACTCCCACTCCCACTCCCACTCCCACTCCCACTCCCACTCCGACGCCGACGCTCACAGCCACACCCATACGCACGACCACGAGCACCGGACGCTGGCGGAGATCTTCCGACTGGTGGACCGCTCCAGGCTGAGCGGGGATGCGCGAGACCGCGTCAAGGCGCTGTTCACCCGGCTCGGCACGGTCGAGGCCGAGATGCACGACACGACGCTCGACCGCGTCCACCTGCACGAGGTGGGCGCCCTCGACTCGATCATCGACATCGTGGGCACCGTGCACGCGCTCGAACTCACCGGCGCCCGGCGCTTCTCCGCGTCGCCGCTGAACGTCGGCAGCGGCATGGTGCGCTCGGCCCACGGTCTCTACCCCGTACCGGCGCCTGCCACGGTCCGGCTGCTCGAGGGCGTGCCGATCTACGCCGGCGCCCAGGTGGCGGAACTCGTCACGCCGACCGGGGCATTGCTGGTGACCGGGTACGCCACGAGCTACGGGCCTCCGCCGGCCATGCGCCTGTCCCGGAGCGGGTACGGCGCGGGGACCCGGGATTTCCCCGACACACCGAACGTGCTGCGGGTCCTCGTGGGCGATGACGGCGGCCACGCCCGCACCGAGACCATCGTCAGCGTCGAGTGCGAGATCGACGACATGAACCCGCAGGTGTTCGGCCCGCTGATGGACCGCCTCTTCGGGGCGGGTGCGCTCGATGTCTTCTTCACGCCCGTCCAGATGAAGAAGCATCGCCCTGGCACGCTCGTGAGCGTGCTCGTGCCGCCCGCGCTGCGCGAGGCGGTTACCTCCGTACTGTTCCGGGAGACGACCTCGATCGGCGTGCGCTGGCAGGAGATGCAGCGCGAGTGCCTGGCCCGCGAGCGCGTGCAGGTGCAGACGCCGTTCGGCCCGGTGCACGTGAAGGTGGCGCGACGCGACGGGTCCGTGACGAACGTCGCGCCAGAGTTCGACGAGTGCCTGCGGCTGGCCGAGACGAGCGGACGGCCGGTGAAGGACGTGCAGGCTGCCGCCCTTCACGCCTACATGAACGCCTGACCGGGACCGCATCCATGCGCTTCTACCTGACCACTGCCATCGACTACGTCAACAGCCGGCCCCATCTGGGCACGGCCTACGAGAAGATCACGGCCGACGTGATCGCGCGCTACAAGCGCCTGTGCGGCGTCGAGACCCACTTCGTGATGGGCAACGACGAGCATTCGCAGAACGTCTACCGCCGCGCCGTCGAGCAGGGGCTCGATCCGCTCGCCTACTGCGACCGGATGGAGCAGGAATTCCGCGCGGTCTGGGCTGCTCTCGATGTGTCCTTCGACGATTTCATCCGGACGTCCGAGCCCAGGCACCGGCGGGCGGTGCAGAAGCTGACGCAGGCCAGCTTCGATCGCGGGGACATCTACGAGGGCCATTACGAGGGCTGGTACTGCGTGTCGTGCGAGGCGTTCAAGCAGACCCGCGATCTCGTGGACGGCAAGTGTCCCCTGCATCCGACGCTCACCCCGGAGTGGATCCGCGAAAAGAACTTCTTCTTTCGCCTCTCGAAGTACCGGGAGCCCCTGCTCGAGCACTTCGCGGCCCATCCCGGCTTTCTGCGGCCCGACGTCCGCAGGAACGAGATGCTGCGGCTGCTCGAGTCCGGGCTCGAGGACATCTCGGTCAGCCGTGCGGGCCAGGCGTGGGGCATTCCACTGCCGTTCGCGCCCGAGAACGTGGCCTACGTCTGGGCGGACGCGCTGATCAACTACGTGTCCGCGCTCGGCTACGGCGATGACAGCGAGGCCATGGCGCGGTGGTGGCCCGCGGACCTCCACGTGGTCGGCAAGGACATCACCAGGTTTCACACGGTCGTCTGGCCCGCGATGCTGATGAGTGCCGGGCTGCCCCTGCCGCGGCAGGTCTTCGGGCACGGATGGGTCAACTTCGGCGGGGAGCGCATGAGCAAGTCGCTCGGCACGAGCCTCGACCCGGTGCACGTGGCGGCGCGGTTCGGGGCCGACCCGTTGCGGCTGTTCCTGGTGAAGGAGATCTCCTACGGGGGAGACGGCGACTTCACGTGGGAGCGCTACGAGGAGCGCTACAACGCGGACCTCGCGAACAACCTGGGGAACCTCGTGAGCCGCATCGCGGCCATGGCGGAGAAGTACCGTGCGGGCCGGCTGCGGCCCGCAGGTGCCGGCGGGCGACTGGCCGAGGTGGCTGGCGAGTCGTTGTCCGCGTACCGCACCGCGATGGAGGCGCTGGCGCTGCACGACGGCGTGGCGGCGGCCTACCGAATCGTGGACGCGGCCAACGAATACATCGCCAGCGCGGCCCCCTGGGCTCTGGCGCGTGACCCGGGCGCGGCGGACCAGCTGGACGCGGTCCTGTTCGACGTGGCCGAAGCGGTGCGTGTGGCGGCCGTGCTGCTGCTGCCCGTGATGCCCACGTCCGCCGCCGAGATTCTCCGGCGCATGGGCGAGCCCACGTCGGCCGCAGCGCTGCGCCTGGACGACGCGGGTGTCTGGCGGAACAGCGGTGACCGTCTTATCGGCAAGGGCGAGGCGTTGTGGCCTCGGGCCCAGCCGGATGCCCCCGTCGCCGTGGGGACGATGCCCCAGGGGGCGGCAGCCGTACCGGTGTCGACGCCGTCCGGGACAGTGCTGGCCCGGACAGTGCCGTCCGAGAGGGTGCCGTCCGAGACAGTGCCGACCAAGACAGTGCCGGCCGGGGCGGTGCCGACCGGGGCGGTGCCGGCCAGCGAGGGTTCGCCAGCGGCCCTCATCAGCATGGACGATTTCCTGAAGGTCGAACTGCGGGTCGCGAGGGTCCTCGAAGCCGAGGCCGTCCCGAAGTCCAAGAAGCTGATCAAGCTGCGCGTGGACGTCGGGCACGAACAGCGCACGATCGTGGCGGGCATCGCCCTCGCGTACACGCCGGAGCAGCTCGTCGGGAGAACCATCGTGATCGTCTTCAACCTGCAACCCGCCAAGCTCATGGGCATCGAGTCGAATGGCATGGTGCTCGCGGCGAGCTTCGACGGTGAGCCGCCGACGCTGGTCGGTGTGGAAGGCCCGGTGGCCCCCGGGGCCCGGGTCCGGTGAGCTGAGGTGATCGACAGTCATTGCCACCTCGCCGGGCCGGAGTTCGCCGACGATCTCGTGGAGGTCGTGGCGCGTGCGACGACGGGCGGCCTTCAGGGCGCGTTCGTGATCCTCGCGGCCGACGACGCCGGCGAACTGGTGCGGGCGGGGGCGGTGGCTGCCGCCTGGCCGTCTGTGCGCTTCTCGATCGGCGTGCATCCGCATGCCGCCGGGTCGTACGCCGACGATGGTGCACGGTGCGCGGCCGATGTGGCAGCGGCCATCGCCAGGCAGCCCTCGGCCAGGGCCGTCGGGGAGATCGGGCTGGACTACCACTACGACTTCTCCCCGCGCGAGGCGCAGCAGCAGGTGTTTCGCGCGCAGCTGGGCCTGGCCCGCGCGGTCGGGCTGCCGATCGTGCTGCACACGCGCGAGGCCGAAGACGATACGTTCCGGATCCTCGAGGACGAGCAGGCGTCGTCGGTCGGGGGTGTCTTCCACTGTTTCACCGGGGACCGCGCCATGGCGCGACGCGCCCTCGACGCGGGCTTCCACATCTCGCTGTCGGGCATCGTCAGCTTTCCCCGCGCCACCGAACTGCACGAGGTGGCCCGGATGGTGCCGCTGGACCGCCTCCTGATCGAGACCGACAGTCCCTATCTGGCACCGGTGCCGTTCAGGGGGCGCCGGAACGAACCGGTGCACGCCCTCCGGGTCGCGGAAGTGGTGGCGGAACTGCGAGGCGAGCCCACCGAGACGGTCTGCGCGGCCGCCTCGGACAATTTCACCCGCCTGTTCGTCCCGTAACTGCAACTGGAATCACGGGTTGCCGCGCCACTTTCGTTGACACCCCGCTTGGGGATGTGGTGAGATTGACCAGCTTGAATCCTGCCGCGCACAAACCGTCCGCCGCTGCCCTCGCGCTGATGTTCGAGCCGATCCGCGAAGACCTCCAACGGGTCGAGCGCGAGTTCGCGCAGCACGTGCAGTCGCAGGTCGAGCTGATCCCCACGATCGGCAACTACATCCAGAACAGCGGCGGCAAACGGATCCGGCCGGCGGTGCTGCTCATGGCGGCCCGGATGAGCGGATATTCCGGCGAACGCGCGGTGCTGTACGCCTCCGTCGTCGAATTCGTGCACACGGCGACGCTCGTGCACGACGACATCATCGACGAGAGCGAACTGCGGCGCGGCAGACAGGCCGTGCACTCGCGGTGGGGCAATGACATCACGGTGTTGCTCGGCGACTTCCTGTACATCAAGTCGATGTCGCTCGCCCTCACGCAGGATCGCCTCGACGTCATCCGCCTCCTGTGCGAGGTGACGCTTCGGATGATCGAGGGCGAGCTCTACCAGCTCACCAAGAACGGCGTCGTCGAGCTCTCCGAGCAGGAGCACTTCGACATCATCCGCCGCAAGACGGCCTACCTGTTCGCCGGGTGCGCGAAGATCGGGGGCATGCTGGGCACGGCGACCGCCGAGCAGCAGGATGGCCTCTGGGAGTACGGGTACAACATCGGCATGGCGTTTCAGCTGGTGGACGACCTGCTGGACTTCACGGGCGAGGAAGTGGCGCTTGGCAAGCCGGTCGGGGGCGATCTGTGCGAGGGCAAGATGACCCTGCCGATCATCCATCTGCTCGATACCGGCGACGAGCGGGCCGCCCGGCTCGTACGCAAGATCGTGGACGACCGGCAGGCCTCCATCGACGAGTGGCGCGAGATCCGGGCGCTGCTGGCTCAGCACCAGTCGATCGACTACGCCTATCGGACCGCTGTCGAGTTCGTGGAGCACGCCAAGCAGGCCCTGTGCGTGTTCCCCCCGGGCGGGGAGCGCGACGCGCTGATGGCCCTGCCCGACTACGTCCTTTCGCGGGACCGCTGACGCGGCCCGCGTCGCGCAGCAGGGCATCACCCATCATGGACGTGCCGCCGGCCCTCCGGGCCGAAGAGCTCCGCCGTCTCATTCGCCATCACGAAGAGCGCTACTACCAGCTCCAGGCACCGGAAGTGGCGGACGTGGAGTTCGACGCGCTCATGGCGGAGTTGCGCGCGATCGAGGCGCGGCACCCCGAGCTGCTCACCTCGGATTCGCCCACCCAGCGTGTGGGCGGCCGCGTGGCGGAGGGCTTCGCCACGGTGTCGCATGCGGAGCCCATGCTCAGCCTCGACAACGCGTACTCCGAACAGGATCTGCGCGCGTTCGACGAGCGCGTGCGCCGGGGACTGGCGGGGGGCGACGGGGCGGCGGTCGTGGGGGACGTGGCGTACGTGGCCGAGCTCAAGATCGACGGATTGAGCATGGCGCTCACGTACGAGGACGGCCGGCTGGTGCGGGCGGCGACTCGTGGAGACGGGGCGCGTGGCGAGGACGTGACGGTGAACGTGCGGACGATCCGCGCCGTGCCCCTGCGCCTCACCGGCGCCCCGGCGGGATCGCTCGAGGTACGGGGAGAGGTGTATCTCCCACGCCGCAGTTTCGAGCGGCTGAACGCCGAACGCGAGGCGGCCGGCGAGCCACCCTTCGCCAACCCGCGCAATGCTGCGGCCGGCACCATCCGCACGCTCGACCCTTCGCTCGTGTCCCGTCGTGGTCTCGGCGCCTTTTTCTATCAGTGCATCGGCCATCCCGGGATCTCCTCGCATGTGGCTGTGCTCGCGCAGTTGCGCTCGTGGGGACTCCCGGTCGAGTCCCACGCGCGCCTGCTGGGTGACATCGACGCGGTCGTGGCCTTTTGCGACGAGTGGGCGGAGGCGCGCCACCGCCTCGATTTCGAGACCGACGGCGTGGTCGTCAAGGTAGACGACCTGTCGCAGCGGGCACGCCTGGGGCACACCTCGAAGTTTCCGCGCTGGGCCGTGGCCTTCAAGTTTCCTGCCGAACAGCGGACGACCCGACTGCGACAGATTGCGGTCAACGTGGGGCGCACCGGTGCGGTGACGCCCTTTGCGGTGCTGGAGCCGGTGACGGTGGCCGGGTCGACGATCTCGATGGCCACGTTGCACAACGCCGACGACATCGCCCGCAAGGACATCCGGGAGGGCGACTGGGTGTTCGTCGAAAAAGCCGGCGACGTCATCCCGCGCGTCGTCGGACCCGTGCCGGGACGCCGACCCGACGGGACGAGTCCCTGGCGCATGCCCACCGACTGTCCGCGCTGCCAGGCGCCGCTGCACCGCGCAGAGGGTGAGGCGGTGTGGCGGTGCGAGAACATGTCGTGCCCGGCCCGTCTGCAGCGCGGTCTCGAACACTTCGTGTCGCGGGCGGCGATGAACATCGAGGGTCTCGGCGAATCGCTCATTGCGGCGCTCATCGCGGCCGGCCTGGTCACCGATTTCGCCGGGCTGTACGACCTGGACGTCCCGGCCCTGGCAGACCTCACCAGTACGACCGTGCGGGGGGACGGCCGGGTGATCGAGCGGCGCGTGGGCGAGAAGACCGCGGCCAAGGTCGTCGCGCAGATCGCGCGGAGCCGCGAGAACGAGCTGTGGCGCGTGGTCTTCGGGCTGGGCATCCGGCATGTCGGGGAGCGCGGCGCGCAGGTGCTCGTCCGGGCCTTCCCGTCCCTCGACGCGATTCTGGATGCCACGGTCGAACAGCTCCAGTCCACCCCGGAGGTCGGCCCGGTGCTGGCGGCCTCGATCCGACGCTGGGCCGACGAGCCCCACAACCGGGCCCTCGTCGGGCGCCTGCGGCATGCCGGTGTCCGCCTCGACGCGCCGGCCGCGTCGCGCCCGGCCGGGCCGGGACCGCTGGCGGGGCGGGCGTACGTGGTCACGGGTACCCTGGCGGCCATGTCGCGCGAGGAGGCCACGGCCGCGCTCGAGGCCCTGGGGGCGCGGGTCACGTCATCGGTGAGCCGCAAGACGACCGGTGTGGTGGTGGGAACGGATCCCGGCAGCAAGGCCGAGAAGGCCCAGGCTCTGGGCATCCCCGTGCTCGATGAGCCGGCGTTCCTGGCGCTGGTCGGGCGGCCGGCGGCCACCGCGCGCGACGACGGTGAGCGCCCGGAGGGCGGGCGCGCCTGACGGACGCCCTTGTGCCTATAATGGCCGTCATGACGCGTCGGTTCCTGGTCGTCACGGTCGGGCTGAGCGCCACCGTCGCGTTCCTGGTCGGCCTCATCGTCGCAGGCTCCATGAGCCCCGCACCGGCCACCGCGACCACGGCCGTCGTACCCCAGGTCTCGGCGGCGCAGCGTGACACGGCCCTCCGCCCGGACACGCCGGGTGTCGTGTCGTTCGCCGATGTCGCCGAACGGCTCAATCCCGCGGTCGTGAACATCGATGCCACCGCGCGTGGGCCGGAGCGCGGGCGGCGTGGGAGCGCCATCGAGCCGCCGGGCAGTCCCGACCTGTTCCAGCGTCCTCAGGAGCGCGATCCCGACGGGCCCCGCCGCGGCGCCGGCACGGGTTTCGTCATCGACGCCGACGGGCACATTCTCACCAACCACCATGTGATCGACGGCGCGGACCGCATCATGGTGCGTCTGGCCGACGGACGGGTGCTGCGCGCGGAACGCGTGGGCTCGGATCCGGACACCGACATCGCCCTCATCCGCGTCACCTCGAGCCAGCCGCTCGTGCAGGCCGCCCTCGGAGACTCCGACACCCTGCGTGTGGGCGAGTGGGTGGTCGCCATCGGGAACCCCCTGGCCTACGAGCACACCGTGACCGTCGGCGTCGTGAGTTTCATCGGCCGGAAGCTGTTCGACAGCTCGCTCGACCGCTACATCCAGACGGATGCGGCCATCAACTTCGGCAACAGCGGCGGACCGTTGATCAACGCCCGGGGCGAGGTCATCGGCATCAATTCGGCCATCAGTTCCCGGGCCGCGAACATCGGCTTCGCGGTGCCCATCAACCAGGCGCGGGCCATCCTGCCGCAGCTGAAGGCGACCGGGCGCGTGGTGCGAGGCTACATCGGCGTGGCGCTGCGCGATGTGGACCCCGACCTGCAGCGGGCACTCGGGCTGCCCTCGAGCGCCGGCGCCCTCGTGCAGGACGTGACGGCCGGGTCACCCGGGCAACGGGCGGGCCTGCGGGCCTACGACCTCATCGTTGGATCCGACGGGGCGCCCGTGGCCGACAACGACGAACTGATCCAGCGCATCGCGGCGACGCGGCCCGGGGCGACCGTGACGCTCTCGGTCGTGCGCGACGGCCGGGCGCTGGACGTGCCGGTCAAGCTCGCCGAGCGACCGAGTCGTGAGGCTGCCGGCGACGACGATGAAGGCGCACGCACGCCGGCCAGGCCGGGACGCGTGCGTGATGCCATCGGCCTGTCGGTGCGCGACATCGACCCTGCGTTCGCCAGCCGGGTCAGGCTGCCGGACGGCACGCGCGGTGTCATCGTGTCCCGGGTCGAAACCACGAGCCCGGCCTTCGACGCCGCCATCGAGCGTGGGCACGTGCTGCTCGAGGTGAACCGGCAGCCCGTGCTCGACGTGGACGAGTATCGGCGGCTGGTGGCCGCCGCACGTCCCGGTGATGTCCTCACGCTGTACATCTACAAACCGGAGATCGACCAGCGCACGCTGCTGACCGTGAAGGTGGACGACCGCTAGTCGAGGGCCCTGGCACGCCCGGCGGGCGCCGCGTGGGCGCTCGCACGGGCTCGCACCCGCTCCTCTCACCCCGCATGAAGCGCCGCATCCTGGTCATCGACGACGAGCCCGCCATCCGCGACTCCCTGCGCATGCTCCTCGAGTACGAGGGCTACGAGTTCCTCGGCGCCGCCTCGGGCCCCGACGGCGTGACGCTGGCGGCCCGGGAGCATCCCGACATGGTGATGCTCGACATGAAGATGCCCGGCATGAACGGGCTGGAGACGCTGGCCGCGCTGCGGCAGGCCGACGAGTCGCTGCCGGTTGCGATGATGTCCGGTCACGGCACGCTCACCGACGCCATGCAGGCCACCCGCCTGGGCGCGTTCGACTTCGTGGAAAAGCCCTTCACGAGCGAACGGGTCCTCGTGACGGTGGGCAAGGGGCTCGAACTCCGGGACCTTCGCCGTGAGAACCGCGAACTCCGGCTCGCGATGGAGTCCCGCTACGAGCTCGTGGGCGAGAGTCCCGCGCTGCGCGCCGTGCTCGACGTCGTGCGACGGGTGGCCCCGACGAGCGCCTCGGTGCTGCTGCTGGGGGAGAGCGGTGTGGGCAAGGAGCTGGTCGCCCGCGCGATTCATCGCAACAGCCCGCGCGCCGGGCAGCGGTTCGTGCAGGTCAACTGCGCGGCCATTCCCGAGGAGTTGATCGAGTCCGAGCTCTTCGGCCACGAGAAGGGATCCTTCACCGGCGCGACCGAGAAGCAGGTCGGCAAGTTCGAACAGGCCGACCGCGGCACGATCTTCCTCGACGAAGTCGGCGACATGAGCCCGAAGACCCAGGCGAAGGTGCTGCGCGTGCTCCAGGAGCAGGAAGTCGAGCGCCTGGGATCCAGTCGCACCATCAAGGTGGACGTGCGTGTCGTCGCCGCCACGAACAAGGACCTGGCACAGGCCATCGAGGAGGGCCGCTTCCGGGAGGATCTCTACTTCCGCCTCAACGTCATCCCCATCCACGTGCCGCCGCTGCGGGACCGGGCAGAGGACATCCCCGCGCTGGTGGAGCACTTCGCGAGACGGAGCAGCGAGGAGCACAATCTGCGACCGGTGCGGTTCGCCCCCGAGGCCCTGGCGGTGCTGCAGCGGTTGCGGTGGCGCGGGAACATCCGCCAGCTGCGGAACACCGTGGAGCGTCTGCTCATCATGGCCACGAGCGATGTCGTCCGGGTCGGCGATCTTCCAATCGACCTCCGGACCGATGCCGCGGCCCCGCCCGACCCGGGCACCAGCGTGCCGGTCACGCCGGACACGATGCCAGGACCGGCCGCGGCCGCGGCCGCGGCCGGCACGCTCAGGGCTTTCAAGGAAGCCAGCGAGCGGGCGTTCCTGGTCGAGAAGTTGCGCGAGCAGGCCTGGAACATCTCCAAGACCGCCGAGGTGCTCGATACGCCCCGCAGCAACCTGTACAAGAAGCTCGAACAGTACGGGATCCGGCAGGAAAGCGACGGGTGAGAGCGCACCCGGCATTTCTGCCATAATCGCTCGGGCCGCAGCAGGCTGGACGACCGTCGGTCGGGTAACCGCGCAAGCGAAGTGCCCGTCCGGAGGAAAGTCCGAACTCCAGTGGGCAGTGCGCCGGGTAACGCCCGGGCAGGGCAACCTGACGGAACAGTGGCACAGAAAATATACCGCCCGTCGCGTCCGCAAGGAACGGCGGGTAAGGGTGAAATGGTGCGGTAAGAGCGCACCGCGCCGGCGGCAACGTCGGTGGCAGGCAAAACCCCGCACGGAGCAAGACCAAATAGGGTGGCGCGACAGGACGGCCCGTCCGATGCCACCGGGTAGGTCGCTGGAGCGTGCGAGTAATCGCGCGCCTAGAGGAATGGTCGTTACGCGTGCGCCGGCGGTCGTCGTCGGCGGATGCGACAGAATTCGGCTTACAGGCCCGCTGCGGCCTCTTCAACGCCCCTTGGGCAGGGAATTTGCTAAACGCGAACCCATGTCTCACTACCTGATCACCGGCGGTGCCGGATTCATTGGCTCCCACCTGGCCGAAGCGCTCGTCGCGAAGGGGGAGCGTGTCCGCGTTGTCGACAGCCTGGTGACGGGAAAGCGACAGAACATCGCGCATCTCCCGTCGGTGGAGTTCATCGAGGGCGACCTCGCCGACCTCGACGTGGCCCGCCGGGCCGTGGACGGGGTCGAGTACGTCCTGCATCAGGCCGCCATTCCTTCCGTGCCGCGCTCGGTCGAGGACCCTGTCACGTCGAACCGGGCAAATATCGATGCGTCCCTGAATGTGCTGGTGGCGGCGCGGGACGCGGGCGTCCGCCGGGTGGTCTATGCCGGGTCGTCGTCGGCCTACGGCAACTCTGCAAGTCTCCCGAAAGTCGAGACGATGCCCACGGCGCCGCTGTCGCCCTACGCGCTGCAGAAGCTCGTGGCCGAGCAGTACTGCCAGATGTTCACGGCCCTGTACGGCCTCGAGACCGTGACCACCCGGTACTTCAACGTGTTCGGCCCCCGTCAGGACCCGTCCTCGCCGTACTCCGGTGTCATCTCCCTGTTCATCAGCGCGCTCTGTGAAGGCCGCCGTCCCACCATCCACGGTGACGGAGGCCAGACGCGCGACTTCACCTACGTCAAGAACGTGGTGGACGGCGTGTTGCGTGCCTGCCACGCGGAACAGGCGAGCGGGCGGGTGATCAACCTCGCGACCGGTGGCCGCATCTCGCTCAACGACCTGTTCCACTCGCTGCGCGATCTGATCGGTGCGGACGTGACACCCGTCTACGGGCCCGCGCGGGCCGGCGACGTGCGCGACTCCCAGGCGGACATCGGTCTCGCGCGCGCGGTGCTGGGCTACGAGCCGATCGCCAGCTTCGACGAGGGGCTGAAGGAGACGGTCGCGTGGTACCGCGGCAGTTCCGTCGCGGTCGGCCGCCCCTAGGGCCAGGCGAGTCCTCCCCATCGCAGTCGGGCCACGCGGCCTGACGCCCGCTTCACACGTCTCGCCGGGCACGAACAGGCGAGGGCGGTGTTCGGCCCCGCCGGGCCGCCGCCAACCCTGGCACCGTCCTGCCGGCCATCCACCCCGATCCCATCCGCCGTCTGGCGGTCCGCCTGTTGGGACCGGGGTCGTTGGGCGCCTGCCCCGCCCTCTCCGCCGTGAACTGGAGATGGCATCTGGCGCACCGATGTCTTTGCCCGGAGGTCCGGCTACCGTGCAACCCCCGAGTGTTCAGGCAGATAGCTGAACAACGCGTGCTCCATCCTGTCGGCCACCGCCTTGCCTCCTGTCCTCCCGGTGCCGGCGGGTGCCGGGCAGTGCGCATCCGACCCCGTCGTGCTGACTGGCCCGCCGCGCACCAGCCATTCGACCATCGCCACGGTGCGCGTGGCGCGCTGCGCCCCGGGTGTCCCGGACGCCGCGTACGGGCATCGCCTCACGACAGGAGAACCGCATGACTCGACGACTCGCGACGGCACTGCTGGTGCTGTTGCTCGCTCCCCTTCCGCTGCTCGCCGGCCAGTCCGGCACGTCCGGCAGTACGCCGCCCGCGGCGCCGACGCCGGTCAACATCAACACCGCCAGCCAGGCCCAACTCGAAACGCTGCCCGGTGTCGGGGCCAGGACCGCGGAACGCATCATCGAGTACCGCCAGAAGAACGGAGCGTTCCGCAAGATCGAGGACCTGATGAACGTCCAGGGGATCGGGGAGCGGAGCTTCCTTCGTATCCGACCCCTGGTGTCGGTTGCCGCCTCGCGCGCCGAGGCCGGGGGACCGGGACAGTGAGGGCAGGCCGGGGAGACGGTCCGCGGGAGGGACCGTCCCCCGGCCCTCCACGGCACCGGGAGGGCCGGGGCGTCGCGGGGGTGACCCTCGTGGAACTACTGGCGGTGACCGCCATCCTCGCCATCGTGCTATCCGCGACGGCCGCTGTGGGCCGCGGGCGCCTGGACCACGAGCGCGCCAGGGCTGCAGCCCACTACCTGGCCGGGCGCCTGGCCGCGGCGCGGGCGTTGGCGGTGCACCGCGCCGCCAACGTGGCGCTGCGGCTCGACGGATCGGGGCCGGCCGTCAGCCTCGCCCTTTTCGAGGACGGCAACGGTAACGGCGTGCGCCGCCTCGACATCGCCGCCGGGATCGACCCCCAGGTCGCACCTCCCGTAGTGCTGGGCGACCGATTTCCCGGCGTCGTCATCAGCGAGACGGACCCGACGGTGCCAGGTGCGGCGGCACGTGCCGAGGCAGGGCTCTTCAGCTTCACACCCCACGGCACCGCAACGTCCGGCAGTCTGTACCTCTCCGGGGCGTCGGGCGATGCCTGGGCGGTGCGCGTACTCGGAGCCACGGCCCGGGTGCGGGTGCTGCGCTACGCGCCGCGGGACGGGGCGTGGGTCGGTGACTGAGCGTACCGAGCGCCGGCACGCCCTGCGGATCACACCGACTCTCGGGGTCGCTGCGGGCCGCGCGCGACTGCGCACGGGCCGCGAACTCGCCGTCGTCCAGCTGTCGGCGATCGGGGCGCTCATCGAGTCGGATGTGCGTCTGCTGCCGGGCACACACCATGAGATTCACTTCTACCCCGACGGCCAGCGGCAGCTTGTCCGCACGCGGATCGTCCGGTGCGTCGTCAGCGCGCTCCCTGCCGGGGGTGCCGTCGTCTACCGCGCGGCGGTCGCGTTCGGGGTTCCTCTGGTCGGCGGACTGGACGGGTAGCGGCTACTCACCGCGATGGGCGCGTGCCGTCGCCTACCCGCCGGGCGCGCCGTCGGATCGTGACATGAGCGCGGCAAGGCGCAATGTCCCAGCAGGTTGGCGCGATTCGACCGGGTGGCACACGGTTTGGTCACGGAGTGCCCGGCACTTCACAGTCGCTCATCACAGGCAGGAGACACCCGCGTGTACAAGACGGACGACTCATCCCCAGGCGCAGCCGCCGCAGGCCTGCAGCGTGTCGTGGCCGCACTCGGCGCGGCGCTCGTCACGCCAGCGGCCGGTCAGAACCTCGCCACCACGTTCGAGATGCACCTGCGCGACCTGCTGTCGCTGCGCAGCGTCCGACTGAGAGAGGTGCCCACCCGCTATCAGGCCCGCCTCGTGACCCCGACCCGCACCTCCGATGCATTGGTCCTCGGGGTGCCGACGACGGGTGGCCGCAGCCAGGCGGTGCTCGAGGCGTACTTCGAGCCCGGTCAGCCGCCAGGCACGCACGCCGCCGCCCTGCTGGAGGCTGCCGCGCAGCTGGGCGGTCTCGTCCTGGCCGCCGATCGGATCCGCCATCCGGTGCCACGTCCCGCCGACGGCGGTCCGCCGCCACTGGTCGGGTCGAGCGCCGGGATCCGGGAGCTGCGGGCGCGGATCGGCCGCATCGCACCCACCGACTTCACGGTGCTCGTGGAAGGGGAGAGCGGCACCGGCAAGGAACTCGTGGCCCGCCAGCTGCACGGCAGCAGCCGCAGGGCCGGGGGACCGTTCGTGGCGTTGAACTGCGCCGCCATCGTGGAGTCGTTGCTCGAGGCCGAACTGTTCGGCATCGAGGACCGGACGGCCACTGGCGTGCGCGGGCGCCGCGGCAAGTTCGAGCTGGCTGACGGGGGCACGCTGTTCCTCGACGAGGTGTCCGACCTGTCGCCGTCGGCACAGGCCAAACTGCTGCGCGCCATCCAGGACCTTGCCGTCGAGCGGGTGGGCGGACACGGCACGCGGCGCGTGGACGTGCGCATCGTCGCCGCGACAAACCGTCCCCTGGCCGGGCTCGTGGAGCAGGGGGTCTTCCGGCCCGATCTCTTCTTCCGGTTCAGCGGTGTGGACGTGCAGGTACCGCCGCTGCGGGCCAGGCGCGAAGACATCCCCGAACTGGTCCATCACTTCCTCGCCCGGCATCGACGCACCCGCGACCTCCAGATTGCGGATGCCGCGGTCGATGCGCTCCAGCTCTATGCGTGGCCGGGTAACGTCCGGGAACTCGAACGGGTCATCGAGCACGTCGTCGCCCTTGTCGATACCGATCGGATCGAGCTCACCGACCTGCCTCCGCGTGTGCGGGGTGAGTATGCCGAACTGCTCGCGCCCTCGATGGCCGCGGGCGAGACTCTGCGGGCCTGGGGGAGTCGCTACGCCCGCCTGGTCTTCGAGCGCTGCGGGCGGAACAAGCGGCGGGCCTGCCGGGCACTCGGTATCAGCTATCACACGCTCGAGGCCTACCTCAGGTTCGACCGGCACAGCCTGCGGCCCCTGCCCAAGCAGTTTCCGGCGTGGGCGCGCGGGCCGGAGGCACAGCCGGATGCAGGGCCAGAAACCAGGACGCAGACAGAGACAGAGCCGGAGCCAGAGACAGCTCCCGACGCCGCGATACCGCCAGAAACGGGGAGCGCGTCGGTGAGCGGGCCGGTACGACGGCCAGGCGACGCGGCCGGCGTGGCCGACGGGGACGGCGAACCGTGAGCGCCCCCGTGGCCTCTGCGGCCGGACCACTCGCGTTCTTCGCCATCGTCACGGTGGTCTCTCCGCTCATGCGGGTCTGCCTGGCCGTCACGACCGGCGTCGCACTGGTCGCGCTCGTGCTGGGCTCCGATCTCACGCGCGCACTCGTCGCCGCGCTCGTGATGCTGCAGGGCTGCGCTGCGTCGTCGGGGTTTGCGGTGCCGGCGCGGCGGGGCCACTACGATTGGCTGCTCACCGGATCCGCGTCCCGCGCGGCCGTCGCCGCGGCGCATTGGGGTATGTCGGTGGCGCCTGGCGTCACCTGCTGGAGCGCGCTGGCCGTGACCGAGGCCCTCCTGCGGGCGGACCGTCCGGCGATCGTGTCGGCGGGCGGCACGGTGGCCACGCTGGCGCTCGCCTCGACGCTGCCCTGGGCGATCAGCGTGCCGCTGCCGCGTCTGACGGGAGGGGTCCTGTGGCTGCTGGTCGCTGCCGTGACGGCGGTGTGGCCAGCCGAGGGAGCCGGCCTTCCCCCTCCGCGCCAGAGCGCGCTCGACGTCCTGGTGCGGCCCCTCGAGATGGTGGGGAATCCGCTGCCCCAGGCCACCGCGGCGGCGGTGCTGGGCATCGTGGGACTGGGGCTCATCGGCGCTGGCGCGGGCGTCGCCTGGATCAGCCGCACCGACGTGCGCCTCGAGGCCTCGCAGTGACAGGGGCCGTGCTGTCGCTCCGGGCCGTGGCGGTCCGCTATCGCGGACGCGAGGTGTTCCACGGCGTGAGTGCGGAGCTGCCTGCCGGCCACGCACTTGGCGTGGTCGGCGCGAGTGGTTCGGGCAAGACGTCCCTGCTGCGGACGATTGCCGGCCTGATACGACCGGCCGATGGGGAGATACGCGTGCACGGGCGCCTTCCACAGTCGTCGCGCGCCAGAGCCGGACTGGCGTATTTCGCCGGGGAGGCGTCGCTGCCCGGCTCGGTGCGCGCCAGCGCCTGGGGACGACTGAGCGGCGGCGACGCCGCCACCGCCGAGCGCCGGCGTCTGCGGACGCTGTCGCGCGGCGCCCGCCAGCTGTTGGGACTCCGGACCGTTCTCGGCCGCGTGCCGGTGAATCTCATCGTGCTCGACGAGCCCTGGGAAGGGCTCGATCCGGACGGCGCCCGCTGGCTGAGTGCCACCCTCGAGGCCAAGCGGGACAAGGGCGCGGCGGTCGTCGTCTCGTCCCATCGGCTGCACGACCTGGCCGGCCTCTGTGACGCCTATCTGCTCCTGCACCGCGGGCGGGCGTTGCTGCTGCCCGCCGCGGCCGTCTGCGACGATGGCGCCATCACCGCGGCCCAGCTCGCCGACACGCTGGAGCGGCTGCGGCACGGGATGTCCGGACCGTCGCGGCACTCCTGACACCCATTCTTGACCCCCGTCGAGGCGCCATAGTACGGTTGTGCGTTCGAGTGGCGGCGCACGCGCTCGACCTGCCTCACGCACCGGCTTTCTGATGACAGACCCGTCCACGCCTTCGCTTCGCAGCACGCCTCTGGCTGCCCGACATCGGGCGCTTGGAGCGCGCATGGTGCCGTTTGCCGGCTGGGAGATGCCGGTGGAGTACAGCGGCATCATCGATGAACACCTGGCCGTGCGGACCAGGGCCGGGCTCTTCGACGTGAGCCACATGGGTCAGGTCGAGATCGCCGGGCGCGACGCGTTGCGCACCGTGCAGGCGCTCGCGTGCAACGATGCCAGCCGACTGCAGGTGGGCCAGGCCCAGTACTCGGCGCTGCTCACCGAGCAGGGCACCTTCATCGACGACATCCTCGTCTATCGCCTGGCGAGCAGCCACTTCCTGCTGGTGGTGAACGCGGCGCACGCGGCACGCGACGTCGCGTGGCTGCTGGAACAGGCGCCGAGGTTCGGGGAAGCGGCCATCGTGGACTCGAGCGCGCGCTACGCGCTGCTGGCGCTGCAGGGGCCTGCCGCCATGGACGTGTTGCAGCCCCTGACGGGTGTGCCCCTGGGCGACGTGGCCACCTATGCGTTCGCCCATGGCGAGGTGGCGGGCGCGCGCGCCATGATCTCGCGCACCGGCTATTCCGGCGAGGATGGGTTCGAGGTGTTCGTGCCACCGGCTTCGGCGGCCGGCGTCTGGCAGGCGATGCTCGACGCGGGACGCGAGGCCGACGTCCGTCCCTGTGGCCTCGGCGCGCGCGATACGTTGCGGCTGGAAGCGGCCATGCGGCTCTGTGGTCAGGACATGGACGAGTCCACGACGCCGCTCGAGGCGGGCCTCGGCTGGATCGTCGGCTGGTCGAAGGCGTCCTTCGTGGGACACGAGCCGCTGCGAGCCGAGCGGGAGCGCGGGCCGGCTCGCCGGCTGGTCGGGTTCGAGATGGTCGATGCCGGCATCGCCCGCCATGGGCACACCGTGTCCGTCGGGGGCGTGGCCGGGGTCGTGACGAGCGGCACCTACGCGCCGTATCTGAAGAAGGCCATCGGCTTCACGTACGTGCCGGCGACGGCAGCCGTACCGGGCACCGAACTCGAGGTGGACATCAGGGGACGTCGGGCGCGGGCGCGGGTGGTACCGCTGCCGTTCTACAAACGGGCGCGGTGAGCGTCGGCGGCCACGGCCGCCAGAGGGGGCAGGATGTCGTATCCGGAGGATCTGCAGTACACGAAGGACCACGAGTGGGTCCGATTGGCAGACGGCACCGCCGAGGTGGGCGTCACCGAGTACGCGCAGGCGCAGCTCGGTGATGTGGTGTACGTCGAGCTGCCAGCCGTGGGCCAGACCATCGCCGCGGGCGACGCGTTCGGCTCGATCGAGTCGGTCAAGGCGGTCTCCGAGCTGTTCGCCCCCGTCAGCGGGGAAGTGGTGGCCGTCAACGAGGACGTCACCGCGCATCCCGAGCGGGTCAACCAGGACCCCCACGGCACCTGGATGATCCGTGTGCGGGTCGCGGGCGCCTCCGCGGACCTGCTCGACAGCGCCCAGTACCAGGCCCTGGTCGGCTGAGCGCAGGCATGTCGTTCGCCCGGCGCCACATCGGTCCGTCCGCCCGCGACCGCGACGAGATGCTTCGCGTCGCAGGCGCCGAGACGCTCGACGCCCTGATGGCCGAGGCCGTCCCCGCGTCGATCAGGCTCGACCGCCCGCTCGACCTGCCCCCCGCCCTCGACGAGCACGAGTACCACCGCGAACTGGCCGGCATTGCCGGCCGGAACCGCGTGCTGCGCTCGTATATCGGCCTGGGGTACCACGACACGGTGACGCCGGCCGTGATTCGGCGGATGGTGTTCGAGAATCCTGGCTGGTACACCCCCTACACGCCCTACCAGTCCGAGATCGCCCAGGGCCGGCTGGAGTCGCTGCTCAACTTCCAGACGATGGTGGCGGACCTCACGGGCATGGAGGTCGCCAACGCCTCACTGCTCGACGAGGCGACCGCCGCGGCCGAGGCGATGACGCTCCTGCGCCGCGTGCAGCCGGCAGCCGCCCAGGCCGCGGGGGCGGTGTTCCTCGTCAGCGACCGGTGTCTGCCCCAGACGCTGGACGTGCTGCGCTCGCGGGCCGAACCGCTGGGCATCGCCGTCGAGGTCGGGGCGCCGTCGGACTGGACGTTTCAGCCGGGCGTGTTCGGGGCGCTTCTGCAGTACCCCGGTGAGGATGGCCGTCTCGAGGATCTCGCGCCGGTGATTGCCGAGGCCCACCGTGCGGGCGCGGCGGTGGCCGTCGCCGCCGACCTGCTGGCCCTCGTGCTCTGCACGCCGCCCGGCGAGATGGGGGCGGACGTGGTGTTCGGCAACTCGCAACGGTTCGGCGTGCCCCTGGGCTTCGGGGGACCGCATGCGGCGTTCTTCGCCACCCGCCAGGCGTTCGTACGCCAGATGCCGGGACGCATCATCGGCGTCTCGCAGGACGAGCAGGGGCACGTGGCGTACCGCATGGCCCTGGCCACACGCGAGCAGCACATCCGGCGCGAGAAGGCGACCTCGAACATCTGCACCGCACAGGCCCTGCTGGCGAACCTCGCCGCGATGTACGGCGTGTACCACGGACCGGACGGGCTGCGCCGCATCGCAGCCACGGTGCACGGCCACGCCGCCTCGCTGGCGGGTGCGCTGCAGCGGCTGGGCATCAGCGAACTCAACGGCCAGTATTTCGACACGCTGCGCGTCCGGGTGCCGGCTGGCGCGGAGGCCGTCAGGACGGCTGCGCTCGCGCGGGGCATCAACCTCCGCTACCGGGACGACGGCACGATCGGCGTCGCGCTCGACGAGACGGTCACGGCTGACGACCTGCGCACGCTGGTGGAGGCGTTCGCTGCCGCCGAGGGCGTGGACGCGGTCCCGGCCCTCGCGGTCCTCGCGCAGGCGGGCGCGGTCGTCGGCGGGCAGGCAGAGGCCGTGGCAGCGGGCACGGGCGCATCGAGCGCTGCCGCCACCGCCGTGGCGGCGCCGCCGGCGCCGGCCGGGCCGTCGTTCACGGAGGCACCCGGGGCGGGAGGCATCGCCTGGACGCTGCCGACCGCGCTTCGGCGGACCAGCCCGTTCATGACGCACGAGGTGTTTCACGCGCACCGCTCCGAGACGGAGATGATGCGCTACATCCGGCGCCTCGAGCGGAAGGATCTGGGACTCGATACGTCGATGATTCCGCTGGGCTCGTGCACCATGAAGCTCAACGCGGCCGCAGAGATGCTGCCGCTGACGTGGGACGGCTTCAGCCGTCTCCATCCTTTCGTGCCGATCGATCAGGCCGCGGGCTATCTCCAGCTGTTCGGCGAGCTCGAGCGGGCCCTGCAGGCGATTACGGGCATGGCGGCCGTGTCGCTGCAGCCCAATTCCGGCGCACAGGGCGAACTGGCCGGGCTGCTGGCCGTGCGGGCCTACTACCGGGCCACCGGGCGTGCGGTCCGCGACGTCGTCCTGATTCCCGCCTCCGCCCACGGCACCAACCCGGCGAGCGCCGCGATGGCCGGCATGCGCGTGGTGGTCGTGAAGACGTCGGGAGACGGCAGTATCGATCTCGAGGACCTGCGCTCCCGTGTCCGGGAACACGCCGATCGTCTCGCCTGCCTGATGCTCACCTATCCCTCCACGCACGGCGTGTTCGAGGATGCGGTCCTCGAGGTCACACGCCTCGTCCACGACCACGGGGGGCAGGTGTACATGGACGGCGCCAACATGAACGCGCAGGTGGGGCTCACGTCCCCGGGCGCGATCGGTGCCGATGTCTGCCACCTCAACCTGCACAAGACGTTCGCGATTCCGCACGGCGGTGGCGGGCCCGGCATGGGTCCCATCGCCGTGGCGGCGCACCTGGCGCCCTACCTGCCGGGGCATCCACTCGATGGCCGCGCGCACGCGGTCGCCGCGGCTCCATGGGGGAGCGCCAGCATCCTCACGATCTCGTACGGCTACATCCGGCTGCTCGGGGCCGACGGGCTGGTGGACGCGACGCGCCACGCCATCCTCGGCGCCAACTACGTGAAGGCGCGGCTCGAGCCGCACTATCCCGTCCTCTACGCCCGCGACAACGGGCGCGTGGCGCACGAGCTGATCTTCGATCTGCGCGGCTTCCGCAGCGGCGGGGTGGAGGAGATGGACGTCGCGAAGCGGCTGATGGACTACGGCTTCCACGCGCCGACCGTGTCGTTCCCGGTCGCCGGCACGCTGATGGTGGAGCCGACCGAGAGCGAATCGAAGGAGGAACTCGATCGCTTCTGCGACGCGATGATCCAGATCCGCCAGGAAATCGAGGACGTCGTCACGGGCCGGGCCGATCGCACAGACAACGTGCTGAAGCATGCACCGCACACGGCCGAGGCCATCGCCGTGTCCGACTGGAAACACCCGTACTCGCGGGAGACCGCGGCGTATCCGCTTCCTTTCGTCCGGCGCGGCAAGTTCTGGCCGAGCGTCGGCCGGATCGACAATACCTACGGCGATCGTCATCTCTTCTGCAGCTGCCCTCCGGTGGACACGATCACCTGAGTCATGCGCATTCTCAACGCGTCACAGATGCGGGAGGCCGACCGGCAGACCATCGAGGACGTGGGTGTGCCGTCGGTGGTCCTGATGGAGAACGCCGGCCGGCAGGTCGTGGCGGCCATCGAGGGCTCGTTCGAGTCCGCGCTCGACGGCCGCGTCGCCGTGCTGTGCGGCCGGGGCAACAACGGCGGGGACGGCTTCGTCGTCGCCCGGACCTTGCTGCAGCGTGGCATCGATGCCTCGGTGTTCGTGGTGGGGCGCCTCGCCGACGTGAAGGGAGATGCGCGCCTCAACCTCGACATCCTCGGGCGTCTGGGCACGTCCGTCGTCGAGGTGGCGGACGAACAGACCTGGGAACTCCACTTCTCGGAGATCTCCCAGTGCACGCTGATCGTGGACGCCCTCTTCGGCACGGGCCTGCGCGAAGGCCTGAGCGGCATGTTCGAGACCGTGGTGGCCGACGTCAACGCGTCGGGCATTCCGGTCGTCGCCATCGACCTGCCCAGCGGGCTGTCCGCGGATACCCCCGACCTGATCGGTGACTGTATCGACGCCTCGATGACCGTCACGCTGGCGGCCCCGAAGCTGCCCCTCGTGCTGCCGCCCGGAGAGGCCTTTGCCGGTGACGTGGTCGTGGCCGACATCGGGATTCCCCGGGGCCTGGTGGACGCGCTGGAGGGACCGCGGGTCGAGTTGCTGGCGCCGGAGTCCATGCGGATGCTCGTCGCCCCTCGTGCCGCCGAGTCGCACAAGGGCGACTTCGGCCGGGTCACCGTGGTGGCTGGCTCCAGGGGCCGGACCGGTGCGGCGTACCTGTCGGCCATGGGGGCGCTGCGCTCGGGCGCCGGGCTCGTGACGCTGGCGACCCCCGCCTCGGCCGCCCCGATCGTCTCCTCGATGGCGCCGGAGTACATGACGGCGTGGCTCGAGGAGTCGGCAGACGGCACGGTCGGGATCAGCGCGCTCGACGCCGTGCTCGCGGTCGAGAGCGACGTGATCGCGTGTGGCCCTGGTCTCGGACGCGACGCCGGCGTGAAGGACTTCGTGATCGCGCTCCTCGAGCGCTCGAGCGTTCCGCTGGTCCTCGATGCGGACGCGCTGACCGTGATGGCCGACGACGCGCACCTGCTCGCCGGAGGGGAGGAGCGCGACGTCATCATCACGCCGCATCCGGGCGAGATGGCCCGCCTGGTCGGGCGGACCGTGGAGCAGGTCCAGCGGGACCGCATCGGCGTGGCGCTCGACGTCGCCACGAGCCGGCGCGTCCACGTCGTGCTCAAGGGCCACCGGACGGTGGTGGCGACCCCGGCCGGTCACGTGTACATCAACCCCACGGGCAATCCAGGCATGGCGACGGGGGGTTCCGGCGACGTGCTCGCCGGCATGATCGCCGCCTGGCTGGCGCAATTGCTGGACGCCGACGCGGCCTGCCGGCTGGCGGTCTTCCTGCACGGTGTCGCCGGCGACCTCGCCGAAGCCACGGAGGGGCAGGTCGCGATGACCGCCACCGACATCCTCGCCAGGCTGGGGCCGGCCCTGCGTCACGTCACCGGACGCGACGACGTCGCCGAGTCCACCCCCTGAGCCCGATGCCGGACCCTACGGTCCCGCCCGGCTGCCTCACCCGCTCCGAGGGCGAGACCGAAGGGCTGGCCGCCGCCCTGGCGCCGGCGCTCGAGCCCGGGGCGGTGGTGCTGCTGTCAGGAGGTCTCGGGGCCGGCAAGACGGCGTTCGTCCGCGGGCTGGCCCGTGGACTGGGCATCGAACCCGGGGAGGTGAGCAGTCCGACCTTCGGGCTCGTCCACGAGCACCCCGGCGGCCGCCTGCCGCTCTTCCATGCGGATCTGTATCGCCTGTCACAGGTGGAGGCGGCCGATGTGGGCCTCGACGATGAGCGGATGACCAGCGGGGTGCTGGCCGTGGAGTGGCCCGAGCGCCTCTCCAGGGACGTGCCCGGTGCGCTGCGGGTGCGCTTCGAGGTGCTCGACGAGACCTCGCGGCAGCTCACCTTCGAGGGGCCGTGGCCGGCCCGTCCTCACTCCATCCGGTAGTTGGGCGCTTCCTTGGTGATCTGGACGTCGTGCACGTGGCTCTCGCGCACGCCGGCCGGCGTGACGCGCACGAACCTGGCGCGGCTCTGCAACTCGGGAATGGTGGCGCCGCCACAGTAGCCCATGCCGGCCCGGAGCCCGCCGACCAGCTGGTGAATCATCGCCGCCACGCTGCCCTTGTGGGCGACACGGCCTTCGATGCCCTCCGGCACGAGCTTGTCGGCGGCGCGCCCGCCTTCGAGGTCGAAGTCGTCCTGGAAGTAGCGGTCGCGGCTCCCGCGCCGCATCGCGCCGATCGACCCCATCCCGCGGTATTCCTTGTAGCTGCGGCCCTGGAACAGGATGAGCTCGCCAGGACTCTCGTCGGTGCCGGCGAAGAGGTTGCCGATCATGATGCAGCTGGCGCCCACGGCCAGGGCCTTGACGATGTCGCCCGAGTACCGGATGCCGCCGTCGGCAATCACCGGGACGTTGGCACGCGCGCCGGCCTTGGCACACTCGGTAATCGAGGTGATCATCGGGACGCCGATGCCGGCCACGACGCGGGTCGTGCAGATGGATCCGGCGCCGATGCCGACCTTCACCGCATCCACGCCGGCATCCACCAGGGCCCGCGTCGCCTCGCTCGTGGCGACGTTGCCGGCCACCAATTCGGTGTTCGGGAAGCGCCGCCTGATCCGGGCGACCATGTCGAGCACGCCCTGTGAGTGTCCGTGCGCGGTATCGACGACGATCGCGTCCACGCCCGCCGCGACGAGGGCTTCGGCACGGGCCTCCGAGTCCTTCGCGATGCCGATGGCCGCCCCGCACCGCAGGCGCCCGAGCGCGTCCTTGCACGCGTTCGGGTACTTGATCATCTTCTGGATGTCCTTGACGGTGATGAGGCCCTTCAGGCGGAAGTCGCTGTCCACCACCAGGAGCTTCTCGACCTTGTGGCGGTGGAGGATGGCCTTCGCCTCGTCGAGCGTCGTGCCCACGGGGACCGTGATGAGCGAGTCCTTCGTCATCACCTCGGCGATCGACCGGTTCACGTTGGTCTCGAAGCGCAGATCGCGGTTGGTGAGGATGCCGACCAGCCGGCCCTCCTTGCTGCCGTCCTCGGTGATGGGCACACCCGAGATGCGGTAGCTCTTCATCATGTCGAGCGCTTCGTAGATGCGCTGGACCGGCGAGAGCGTGATCGGGTTCACGATCATGCCGCTCTCCGAGCGCTTCACGCGGTCGACCTCCGAGGCCTGCTCGTCGATGGGGAGGTTCTTGTGGATGATGCCGATGCCGCCATGCTGCGCCATGGCGATGGCAAGCCGCGACTCGGTGACCGTGTCCATGGCGGCACTGGCCAGCGGCACGTTCAGCCGGATGTTCCGGCTGAAGCGTGTCGAGACGTCCACCTGGCCCGGCAGCACGGTGGAGTGCTGCGGGACGAGGAGGACGTCGTCGAACGTCAATGCCGTGGCGACGGCATCGTCCGTCATGCCGAAGGTGAAGGAAGGGACGTCGGTCTTGAGTTCCATCGTCGTCTCGGACTCCTGCCGGCTCGCGTCCGGCGCCGAATGCACAAAAGGCCGACCCCAGGGGTCGGCCTCGCCGGGCATCACGCCGCGGTGCCGTGGCACCTCTTGTACTTCTTGCCGCTGCCGCACGGGCACGGATCGTTGCGCCCGACCTTGGGTTCGTCGCGGCGGATCGTCTTCACCGCGTCGTCACCGCCGGTGCGCGCGGGCGCCGGCGCGGCGCCCGCCACCGGACCGGCCGGCGCCTGGGCCGCCTGTCGCGCGCCCGCGAAGGCCGGCACGGACTCGGCCGGGTTGTTCATCGTGAGCGGGGTCCGGCTCCGCGGCGCGGGGGCAGCCAGCGCCGGCGCCTCGCCGGTGGCGACGGGACGGAGCCAGAAGAGGAAGCGCACGCACTCCTCTTCGACCCGCGCTTTCATGTCCTGGAAGAGCGCAAAGCTCTCCTTCTTGTACTCCACCAATGGATCGCGCTGGCCGTACCCGCGGAGGCCGATGCCCTCCTTGAGGTGGTCCAGGGAGTACAGGTGGTCCTTCCACTGCGTGTCCACGATCTGGAGCATGACGTCACGCTCCACGCGCCGCAGCACGTCGCCGACCACGGCTTCCTTCTGCTCGTAGGACTCGCGGGCCGCCTTCCACAGCGTATCGGCCATCGCCTCAGGGCCGAGGTCGGCCAGGCCGAGCGCCGTCACGTCCTCCGGCGACAGACCGAAGAGCCGCGTGGCTTCACGTTCGAGGCCGGCGACGTCCCAGTCGTCGACGTCCGCGTCCTTGGCCACGTAGCGCTCGACGATGTCGTCCACCAGGTCCTCGGCGAGCGCCAGCACGTAGGCGCGGGTGTCCACCACCTCGTCCTCGGTCAGGTGCACGCGGCCTTCGAGGATCTCGCTGCGCAGCGTGTAGACGCTCTCACGCTGCTTGTTCATGACATCGTCGTACTCGAGCAGGTGCTTCCGGACCGAGAAGTTCTGGGCCTCGACCTGGTGCTGCGCGCGCTCGATGGCCCGGCTCACCATGCCGTGCTCGATGGGGACGCCTTCCTCCATGCCCAGGCGCTGCATGAGGCCGGAGATCCGGTCCGACCCGAAGATGCGCATCAGGTCGTCCTCGAGGGACAGGTAGAAGCGTGACGACCCAGGGTCGCCCTGCCGGCCGGCGCGTCCGCGCAACTGGTTGTCGATGCGCCGCGCCTCGTGGCGCTCGGTGCCGATGATGTGCAGTCCGCCCAGCCGGATGACTTCGTCGTGCTGCGCTTCGGTCTCCGTGCGGAAATGGGTGAAGATCCGTTCCCAGTCCTGACGCGGCACCCGGAAGAAGCCATCCACGTGGAAGAAGTAGACGAACTCCTCGTCATCGACGAACCGCTCGTCGCCCTTGGCCAGCCGTTCGGCCACCTGTTCCGCGATGGCCTGCTGCCGCGCCATGTGCTCGGCGTTGCCGCCGAGCAGGATGTCGGTGCCGCGGCCGGCCATGTTGGTCGCGATGGTCACGTTGGCGTGCCGCCCGGCCTGGGCCACGATTTCGGCTTCCTGCGCGTGGTACTTGGCGTTGAGCACCACGTGCTTGATGCCGCGCTTGCGCAGCATGCCCGAGAGACGTTCGGACTTCTCGATCGAGACCGTGCCGACGAGAACGGGCCGCCCGGTGGCCTGCTTCTCGAGGATGTCGGCGACGATGGCCTCGTACTTCTCCCGCTCCGTCCGGTAGACCAGGTCCGGCTCTTCGATGCGGGCGAGCGGCCGGTTCGTGGGGATGACGACGACTTCGAGGTTGTAGATCTTGCTGAACTCGGCGGCCTCGGTCTCGGCCGTGCCCGTCATGCCGGACAGTTTCGCGTACTTGCGGAAGTAGTTCTGGAAGGTGATGGTCGCGAGCGTCTGGTTCTCGCGCTCGATCTTGACCTTCTCCTTGGCTTCCACGGCCTGGTGCAGCCCGTCGCTCCAGCGGCGCCCCGGCATCAGGCGTCCGGTGAACTCGTCGACGATCACGACCTGACCATCCTTGATCATGTAGTCGACGTCGAGCCGGAAGATGGCGTGGGCCCGCAGGGCCTGCTGCACGTGGTGCAGCAAGGGCATGTTGACCGGGTCGTAGAGGCCACCCGAGTTGGGCACCAGGCGCTGGGAGAGCAGTTCCTCGGCCTTGGCCATGCCGCTCTCGGTCAGGGTGACCGTCTTGTGCTTCTCGTCGACAAGGTAGTCGCCGGTCGTCTCCAGCTGCTCGCGGTCTTCGGCCTTGACGTTGCCCTGGGTGACGGCACCGGCCTTGAGGCGGGGGATGATGCGATCGACCTCGTAATACAGGTCGGTCGATTGTTCCGCCGGGCCCGAGATGATGAGCGGTGTCCGGGCCTCGTCCACCAGAATGCTATCCACCTCGTCCACCACCGCGAAGTGGTGACCGCGTTGCACGCGGTTGGCCAGGTCGAACTTCATGTGGTCGCGGAGGTAGTCGAACCCGAACTCGTTGTTGGTGCCGTACGTGATGTCGGCGCCGTAGGCCGCCTGGCGCTGGTCGTCCCGGAGCTCGTGCTGGATGACGCCGACGCTCATGCCAAGGAAGCGGTAGAGACGACCCATCCACTCCGAGTCGCGCCGGGCGAGGTAGTCGTTGACCGTGACCACGTGCACGCCCTTGCCCGCCAGGGCGTTCAGGTAGACCGGGAGCGTCGCCACCAGTGTCTTGCCTTCGCCCGTCTTCATCTCGGCGATGTTGCCGCCGTGCAGGACCATGCCGCCGATCAGCTGCACATCGAAGTGCCGCATGTGCAGGACGCGCCGGCCGGCCTCGCGCACCACGGCGAAGGCCTCGGGCAACAGGTCGTCGAGGGTGGCGCCGTCGGCGAACCGGGCGCGGAACTCCACCGTCTTGCCCCGAAGTTGCTCGTCGGTGAGCGATTCGATGGAGGGTTCGAGGGCGTTGATCTCGGCCACGCGCGGACGGAGCCGCTTGAGCTCACGCTCGTTTTGTGTGCCGATGACCTTGGCGAGAAGTTGGCCGAGCATGCTGTGAAGGAGAGGGTCTACCGCACGACCTGTAAGAGCCGATTGTAGCCAAGCGGCTACCGATCAGCAAGGACACCGCGCCGTTGCGCGCGTCGCGCCCCTATTCGGCGCGCGGCCGCTGCTGTGTGAGGAGGCGGAGCGGGTTGAGCAGCGCGCCGTTGGCGAGCACCTCGTAGTGCAGGTGGTAGCCGGTGGCGCGCCCGGTGGCGCCGAGATGTCCGATGATGTCGCCACGCTTGACCTGGTCGCCGGCCTTGACGGTGAAGTCGAGCAGGTGGCCATAGCGGGTCTCGAGGCCGAACCCGTGGTCGAGCACGATGAGGTTCCCGTAGTTGCCGCGATACGCCGCGGATCGCACCGTGCCGGCCGCGGTGGAGTACACCGGCTGGCCGCGCTCCCCGGCGATGTCGAGTCCCGGATGGAAGTCGTCGCCCCCGGTCATCGGATCCACGCGGGAGCCCATCGTCGAGGAGAGCCAGCCGTGGGCAGGCCAGATCGAGGGCGTTGCCGCGGCCAGCGCGGTACGCCGTTCGACATCCTGTCGGACCGCATGCAGCTTCGATTCGAGTCCCTCGAGGATGGTGCGCAGCAACCCGAACGTGTCCTCGGGCGACGTGAGCGCCGAGAGGGTCTGCCGCGCCGTGCTGTCGGCGGCGGTACTGCCACCCATCGCACGAGCCTTCACCAGGGCCGGCAGGCGCTCCATGGCGCGCGCTAGAGTCGGCTCGAGCGCCGACCGGGCGTACAGATCCGCCATCGCGCCCTGCAGGGACTCGATCTGGCCCGTCAGTGCCTCGGTGGCCGCTCGGTAGCTGTCGTTCTCCACCTTGAGCGACTGGTAGTTCGCCAGCAGGCCCGACACGTCGCTGTACGACTTCCAGGCGGCACCCAGGCCGATGAGCACGGGCAGCGCCAGCACGGCGCACGCACCGAGCAGCACCGGGCGGACAGCCAGGGTCATCCGGTGCTCCGTGCCGGTGCGCGGGTCCTGCAGAACGAGGGTGTAGCGTCGAGGCAGCATGCGGAATCGAAAAAGGGGTTGACCGGAATCCGTGGGGGGATGACCGGGCAGACGGACGAGTGGTTAGGCTAGCACACACCCCGAACGGACGGGGTGGCCAAATGCACCGGGCGGGCCAGCCCGTCCATTCGGGGGCTGTCAGGGGGACGGTCCGGCCTCCGTTCCTGGCGGGGCCGCGGTGGACCGGTACTGCAGGGCCTCGGCCACGTGCTCCGCGCCGACCGAGTCCGCGGCGGCCAGGTCGGCAATGGTGCGCGCGACGCGCAGCACGCGGGCATGCCCCCGCGCCGTCAGGCCCAGGCGTTCCCCCGCCGTCAGCAGCAGCCGCCGCCCGTCCGCGTCGGGCGTGCACCAGCGGGCCAGGGCGGGCCCCCGCAGCCCGGCATTGGTCTCGCCGGTGCCGTCGCTGCCCGAGGCCGCGGACCGGGCCGCCTGCCGGGCCCGCGCCGATCCGACGCGCGCCTTGACGGCCTCGGAGTCCTCGCACGCGGTGCCGGGCCCATCGAGGGTGGCGAGCGGTACCGGGGGGACTTCGACGAAGAGGTCGAACCGGTCCAGCAGCGGGCCCGAGAGCCGCGCGCGATAGGCGTCCACCTGGGCCGGCGTGCAGCGGCAGGGGCGGCGGTCGTCCCCCAGATGCCCGCAGGGACAGGGATTCATGGCGGCCACCAGCACGAAGCGCGCGGGAAAGCGCACGGCCTGATGGAGCCGCGTCACCACGATATGCCCGCTCTCGAGGGGCTGGCGCAGCAGCTCCAGCACGCGACGATCGAACTCGGGCAGTTCATCCAGGAAGAGGACTCCGCGATGGGCGAGCGAGATCTCGCCGGGGCGTGGCCGGCTGCCGCCTCCCACCAGCGCCGCGGCCGATACCGAGTGGTGGGGGGCGCGAAACGGGGGCTCTGTGAGCAGGCCCGCCGCGGCCGGGAGGAGACCGGCCGCCGAGTGAATGGCCGTGCATTCGAGGGCTTCGGCTGGGGCCAGCGCCGGCAGGATGCCGGGCAGGCGTTCGGCGAGCATCGTCTTGCCGGCACCGGGCGGACCGGAGAACAGGAGGTTGTGTCCCCCGGCTGCGGCCACTTCGAGGGCGCGCCGCGCGGCGTGCTGGCCGCGGACGTCCTGCAGGTCGGGAAGCCGACGGGAGGCTCGGCGTGCCGGGCTGCCCCGCAGTTCCGCCGTCCGGGCCAGGCGTGCGTCCCACCCCTCACCCAGCGCCTCCACGGCGTCCTGCAGGGTCCTCGCGCCGGCGACGGCGAGACCCTCGACCACCCCGGCCTCCCCGGCATTGGCTTCGGGCACCAGGAGTCGCGTGACGCCGAGGCGGCGCGCGGCCATCGCCGCGGGCAGCACGCCGGGCACCGCGGCCACGGTTCCGTCGAGGCCCAGTTCCCCGAGGACCAGGGTGTCCAGGAGATCCCGCCGGGAGAGCACGCCGGCTGCGCTCAGCAGACCGACGGCGATGGGCAGGTCGAACCAGGAGCCTCCCTTGCGCACGTCGGCCGGGGAGAGGTTCACCGTGATGCGGTGCGGCGGGAACTCGTAGCCCGAGTTGCGAATCGCCGAGCGGACCCGGTCCCGGCTCTCACGCACCGTCGTGTCGGGCAGGCCCACCATGAGGAAGATGGGCAGGCCGAAGCTGACGTCCACCTCGATGCGTACGAGGCACGCCTCCACGCCCACGAGGGCCGCGCTGTGCAGGGCCGACAGCATGTCATCGTCCCGTGCAAACCGCGTGCAGGCCGGCTATCGGCCGGGAGGAGGCACCCCCGTGCGCTCCTGGCCCTGATGGCGGTCTGGTGACGCGGGTGTGTCTGCAGGGACCACACCGCGCGCGGTCTGGGACGGTGGCAGGATCCGCCCACGCGTACCTCCGCGTCCGGCGCAGCGGCGACGATGCCGGCGGTGTCAGTCGGTGCGTGCCGACGACGTCGTGTAGATCGTGAGCCGGTCGCCCACGCGAATCAGGGTGCCTCTCAAGCGGTTCCAGTCCCTGATGGCGGCGACGGTCGTACGGAACGTGCGGGCGATGGAGTAGAGCGTGTCCCCGCGCTGGACCCGGTAGATCAGGCGTTCGCGCTCGGACGGCCCCGCCACGGCAGGGCCGGCGGCAGCGGCAGGCACGGCATCCACCTGCGCCGCCGGTCCGCTCGCCGACGCCAGCAGGAGCGGGGGCTCGCGGGGGACGATCAGGCGCTCTCCTTCACGCACCCGCGCGTTCAGCGGCAGGTAGTTGGCGTCGGCCAGTTCCTGTCGATTCACCTTCAGCGTCCTGGCAATCGAGACGAGGCTTTCGCCCTTCCTGACCGTATGCCAGCGGAATGTCGCCAGGCTCTCGGGGTTGGCGCGCGCGAGCTGGTCCCGCACCAGGTAGCCCGTACCGTCGGGGACCTTCAATTCGAACCCGGTGTCCCGGACGGGTGTGGTCCAGCGCCGGAGTTCCGGGTTGAGCTCGCGCAACACCTGTACCGGCGTCTCGATCCACTCGGCGACACGCCGGATATCGACGGGATGGGGCAGCGCAATCCGCTCCACGTAGCTGTCCCCGGCCGGGACCACCTGGAGGCCGTACTGCTCGGGGTTCCTGGCAATGATGGCGGCGGCCAGGATGAGCGGGACGTAGTTGCGCGTCTCCTGCGGCAGGAAGCGGCTGGAGCGGCTCAGATCCCAGAAGGACGAGAGGCCGGAGCGACGCATGGCCCGCTGCACGCGGCCAGGGCCGCCGTTGTACGCCGCCAGTGCCAGATGCCAGTCGCCGAACATGCCGTGCAGGGTCTTCAGGTAGCGGGCGGCGGCGCGGGTGGCCTTTTCCGGCTCGGCGCGCTCGTCCAGATACCAGTCCTGCTTCAGTCCGTTCTCGGTGGCCGTGGCGCTCATGAACTGCCAGATGCCCCTGGCGCGGGCCCTCGAGACCGCCGTCGGCTTGAAGGCGCTCTCGATGAGGGGCACGTACGCCAGGTCGAGCGGCAGGCCCTCGGCGCGAAACACCTCGAAGATCATCGGGAGATAGCGCACGCCCCGCGAGAGCCCGTCTTCCATGTGGCCCTTCATCCGGCCCGAGAGCAGGTCCACGTACGACAGCACCCGCTGGTTGAGCGGAATGTCGATGTCGTGCACGCCTTGCGCAAGATCGGCGACGACCGCCTGCTGTGTCGCACCCGTGGCCTCGTCGTCGAACGTGATGGCGAGCAGTTCGTCCCTGGTGGCGGGCTCGTACTGCGGCTCCATGAACCCGTCACCCTCGGTGAGGGCCACGACTTCCAGCGCGCTGATCCGCTCGACGAGCCGATCGAAGTGCTCGCGGAGGCGCGGCTCGCCACGGGCGCCCGCCGGCCAGGCGAGCAGGACGTGCACGGCGTCGTTGAAGGCAGCCCGGGCGGTGTCGAGGTGCCCGACCTGCAGTTCCGACTCGCCCAGGGCGAAGTGGCGTTGCGACAAAGCGATGAGAGCCAGCACGGGGTCGCCGCCCTGACGGGGGGGCAGCTCCGCACGCGCCGTGGCCGACGCCGCCGGGGTCACGGTCGCTGGCGCGGGGGACACGGCCGGCGTCGAGGAACGGCCGGACGTGGCGCAGCCGGCAGCGAGGACGACACCGACGAGAGCCGCGACGACCGCGCGGCAGGGGCTCGGCATAAGCGGCCACCTTACCATCGGGCCTTCGCGGCGGTCAAACCGCAAGTCCTGCGTTGTCAGCACTTGGCACCGGGGCGTTGGTGACGGCCGGTGAGGGCCCTCGCCAGGGCGGGCCGCCGTCAGTGCCGGTCGGACGGCCACCCCTCCTCGACGAACACCCGGTGCGCCTCTCCAAGATCGCGCGCCGCGGGTGTGACAATCGTGCGCTCGCCGATGCGGAGTGTGCGGCCCTCGCGGAGCGCCGTGCGCACGTCGTCCTCACAGATGAATTCGAGTGCTGCCGTCGGTGCGGCGGGAGAGGGCGACCCGGCAGGCTCCCGGCGGGGGAGGGCCGGCACGGGCTGGTCGACCAGGCCGGGGCCGGACGCCCTCACCGACGCGGACCCGGCGGCAGGCGCCGCGAGGCCGCGCGACGCGAGAAAGCGACCCACGTGCTCGGCCAGGGCCGTGGCGGCGATGCCAGGTTCGGGCGCCGGACGCCGGGGCCCTTCGGGAAGCCGGCTGCTGCCGGAAGCGCCCGGGGCCGCGGGCACGGTGCCGCTCCCCGTGGCCTCGGCCGCCACCCCGGTACGGGCTGTGGCGGGCAGGGGGTGGAGCTCCCACGCCAGCCGCTTGATGTTCAGCAGATGCTTCGGCGAGATGTTATCGGACGTGATGTTGCCCCCCCAGCCTCCGCAGCCAAGTGTCATGGCCGGGTCGAGGCCCGTCGTCAGCCCGATGGAGCCGTGCGTGGTCGGGGTGTTGACGACGATGCGGAACGCCGGCTTCTTGAGCCCGAACTCGAGAATCACGGGCTCGTGACGGGAATGAATGGACATGGTGTGCCCCATCCCGCCATACCGGAGGATTTGCATGCACCGCTCACATCCCTCTCGCCAGTCCGCGACGGTGTAGAAGGAGAGCACCGGGCAGAGCTTCTCGATGGACAGCGGGTAGTCGCGGCCCACGCCGGTCAACGTGGCGATGAGCACCCGCGTCGCCGCGGGGACCTCGATGCCCACCGCGCGGGCGATGTCGGTGGCCGAGCGCCCGACGAACGCGGGATTCGGCAGCCGCTGCGGTGTGACCAGTGCGGCGGCGAGACGGCCGGCCTGCTCGTCGTTCAGGAAGACAGCGCCCTCGGCCTGCAGGTGCCGGCGCAACGCCTCGGCGACGGCCGCGTCGGCCACGACGGAGTTGGGGGAGGAGCACAGCAGGCCGTTGTCGAAGGTCTTGCCGGCCACGATGTCTCGCGCGGCCTTCACGAGGTCGGCGCTCGACTCGACATAGCAGGGCGCGTTGCCGGGGCCGACGCCGTACGCGGGCTTGCCGGCGCTGTAGGCGGCCCGCACCAGGCCCAGCCCCCCGGTGGCGAGAATCACGGCCACGTCGCGACTGCGCATGAGTTCCTGCGTGCCCTCGAGCGTGACCGTCGTCATCCACCCGATGGCGGATGCGGGGGCGCCGGCCTCGCGCGCCGCGTCGGCGAGGATCTCCGCCGTCCGCGTGATGCAGCCCGCGGCTGACGGATGCGGGCTGAGCACGATGGGGCACCGTGCCTTGAGGGCGATGAGGACCTTGTAGATCGCGGTGGAGGTCGGGTTGGTCGAGGGTACGATGCCGGCGACCACGCCGAAGGGCTCGGCGATCTCCACGATCTTCTTCGCCTCGTCCCGCCGCACGACGCCGACCGTCTGCATCGGCCGGATGAACTCGTACACGCGCCTGGAGGCGAAGAGGTTCTTCTGAACCTTGTCGGCCACGACGCCGAAGCCGGTTTCCTCGACCGCGAGCCGGGCCAGGGCCTCTGCGTGCGGGGTCACGGCGTCCGCCATCGCGGTGACGATCGCGTCGATCCGGTCCTGCGAGAGTTCGGCGAGGGGGCCGCGGGCCTGCGCGGCCGCCCGTGTCAGCCTGCGCGCGTCGGCGATCGAGATGAGGTCGCGGTCGGTGTGTCTGGCGGGGCTCTGGCCGGCCATGTGCCCGTTGGTGTCCAGGCCGGTCAGGCCTTCGGCAGCATCCGCTCCACCTCGGCGTGAGGACGCGGGATGACGTGCACCGAGATGAGTTCTCCCACCCGCCGAGCGGCGGCGGCGCCGGCGTCGGTGGCTGCCTTCACCGCCCCGACGTCGCCTCGCACGAGGACGGTCACGTATCCGGCACCGATGTACTCCTTGCCGATGAGGAGCACGTTGGCGGTCTTCACCATCGCGTCGGCGGCTTCCACCGACCCGATGAGGCCACGGGTTTCAATCATGCCGAGCGCGTCGCCAGTTGTCATCGTACGGGCCGAACTGTAGCAGACTTGCGGAGTATCATGCCACTCATGCCGTCGGCTCTCTCCCGTGTGCGTCGCGTGTACCCCCTGATGCTCACGCTGGCCATGCTGCCTGCCTGTGCGGGGGAAGATGGGCCCGCCGCGCCCGTCGCGCGCGTGGCCGTCGAGCTCGATCGGAGCGCCGTCACCGCCGGCAGCGCGCTGAAGATGGACTATCGGTTCACCGTGCCCGAACGGGCGCCCTCGCCGGGCGATGCGCAGGTCTTCGTGCACTTCCTGAGCGACGTCGGCGAGACGCTGTTCACCGACGACCACGTACCCCCCGTGGCGCCACGGACCTGGCGCGGGGGCGATGTCGTCGAGTACTCGCGCACGGTCATCGTGCCCGAGTCCGCCGCGCTCGGCCCGGTGCAGGTCCGCGTGGGCCTGTACGACCCGGCCACGGGCGCGCGAGCCCCCCTGCTGGGCGGGGAGGACGTCGGACTGCGAGCCTACCGGGTCGGCGCCTTCGAACTCGGCCCACAGCAGAGTGCCACGCGCGTCATCTTCGGCGACGGCTGGCACGACCCGGAACCCGGCGACGGGCGGCCCGGCTCCGCGTGGCACTGGTCGACCCGCGAGGGCACCCTCACCGTTCGGGCACTGCCCGAGGGCGGCACCCTGTACCTGGACGCCGAGCAACCACCGGCGTTCCCCGCCCAGCAGGTGGAGGTACGTCACGGGGGGATGGTGGTGGGCCGTGTGGAGGTGACGCCCGGGCGCCGGCAGGTCCTCGACATTCCGCTCGCGGCTGACCTCGCCGGCAACGGCGAGCCCGGGGAGACCATCGACCTCCAGCTCGGGGTCGCGCCCACGGTCGTCCCGGCCGACCTGCCCGCCCTCGACAGCCCCGATCGGCGGGAACTCGGGCTGAGGGTGTTCCGGGCGGCCGTCGAGCCGAAACAAGAGGAATAGACCCGTCGCAGGTGCGGGGTGCGGCCGCCGCCGACCTGCGGGCCCTCGCCGTCGTCCAAGGGGGGCGGCCGGCGCCTGCCGCGGCGCTCAGGACTGCCGGGACTTGCTGTAGACTGCACACCGTAATGTCAGGTTCTTCAGTGTCTTACGATGGAATTTCGTTGTAGGCTCGGCACGCCCGGTGGCGAGATCCTGGAAGGGATCTACGTGGCCGAGGACGAAGCCCGTCTGCGCCGCGAGTTCGATGAGAAGGGCCTGCTCGTCCTCTCGCTGCGGCCGAAGGCCGGCCTGCAGGGCCTGAGCCTCCCGTTCAGCGGTCGGCGCCGGATCCCCCGGCAGGAGTTCCTGATGTTCAACCAGGAGCTGGCCACCCTGCTGAAGGCCGGCATGCCCCTGGTACAGTCGCTCGACATCCTGCGCCAGCGTGTGGCCACGCCCACCTTCAAGAGCGTGCTCGACGGGGTTCACGACAAGGTCCGGGCCGGCAGCGCGCTCTCGGATGCGTTCGCCGTCCACGCCGACCTGTTCCCCCCGGTATATGCCGCTTCACTCACCGCCGGGGAGCGCAGCGGCAGTCTGGACGGGGTCCTCCGCCGGTACGTCAGCTACGAGAAGATTTCGGGGGCCGTTCGTCGCCGGACCATCTCCGCCCTGATCTATCCCGCCATCCTCGTTACGCTGATGTTGGGTCTGATTGGCATCATCGTGTTCAGGGTGGTGCCGGCCTTCAGTGACTTCTACGCCACGTTCGATCGCGAGCTGCCGCTGGCCACGCGGGTCATCGTGGGCGTGTCGTCCGTGCTGGCCGGCAACCTGCTCCTGGTCCTGCTCGTCACCGGTGCGGTCGTCGCCACCGCGGTGACCTGGTTCAAGCGGGGCGATCGGCGGCGCCTGGATCGGTGGCTGCTGAGCCTGCCGGTCGTGGGGCATACGCTGCACAAGTTCACGACCGCACAGCTGGCGCGCACCTTGAGCACGCTGCTCGGTGGCGGCATTCCCCTGGTGAGCGCGATCGACATCGGGGTGCAGGCCACCGCGAACCGGCACGTCGCGGCCGAGATGGACGCCGTTGGCCGGCGCGTGCGCGAGGGCGAGAGCTTCGCGGGCGCCCTGCGCGCGCGCGAGGTCTTCCCCGACGTGGCGATCAAGATGGTCGAAGTGGGCGAGTCCACCGGCGCGCTGCAGGAGATGCTCAGCAGCCTGGCCGATTTCTACGACGAGGAAATCGAGACCGAAGTCGCCCGGTTCATCACGCTCATCGAACCGGTGCTCCTCGTGATCATGGGCGTCGTCATCGCGCTGGTCGTGGTGGCGCTCTACCTGCCGCTGTTCGAGCTGAGCGCGGTGGTGGGCTGACAGGCAATCGGAGACGCATGGATTCCGCCAACGCAACCGGCCTCATCCAGTCACCGGAGGACCGCTCGGAGGAAGTGGCGCGTGCCCGCGCCCTGGCATCCCGGTACCGGCTCGACTTCGTGGACATGGACGAGTTCCGGATCGACCAGGAGCTCTTCAGGGCCATTCCCGCCGACGTGATGCTCCGGTACGGCTTCGTGCCGCACCGCCGCGAGGGTCGAGCGCTCGTCATCGTGGTGTCGGACCCCACCGACCTGCCGATGATCGACGAACTCGGCGTGATCCTGGCCACGCCCATCAAGGTCACCGTCGGCGCGCCGTCGGCCATCCAGTCGATCCTGAAGAAGAGCGAGAGCAGCCAGCGTGTGCTGGAGGACGCCACCGAGGGTTTCCAGCTCCAGGTGCTCAAGGATGACGAGGGCGCCGAGGACAACCTGACCGTGGAGAAGCTCACGAGCGACGTGAGCCCGGTCATCCGCCTCGTGGACTCGACGCTCTTCACCGCGATTCAGCGGCGGGCGAGCGATATCCATATCGAGACCGGCGACGACGCGGTCCACGTGAAGTACCGCATCGACGGCGTGCTGCAGCCGGCGATGCGGCCGATCGCGCGCCAGTTCCACAGCTCCATCATCTCGCGCATCAAGGTGATGGCCGAGCTCGATATCGCCGAGAAGCGCGTGCCGCAGGACGGCCGATTCAAGGTGCGGATGCCCGGCAAGACCATCGACTTCCGTGTGTCGATCATGCCCAGCGTGCACGGCGAGGACGCGGTCGTCCGCATCCTCGACAAGGAATCCATCAGCGAGCAGTTCACCGAGCTGCGGCTCGAGATTCTGGGGTTCCCGTCGCAGGAACTCGGGCGCTTCCGCAAGTACATCCGTGAGCCCTACGGCATGGTCCTGGTGACCGGCCCCACCGGTTCCGGCAAGACCACCACGCTCTACGCCGCGCTGTCCGAGATCAAGTCGGTCGAGGACAAGATCGTCACCATCGAGGATCCGGTCGAGTACCAGCTGCGGGGCATCACGCAGATCCCGATCAACGAGAAGAAGGGTCTGACGTTCGCGCGGGGGCTGCGCTCCATCCTGCGCCACGATCCCGACAAGATCATGGTGGGCGAGATCCGGGACCCCGAGACCGCCCAGATTGCGATCCAGTCGGCCCTGACGGGCCACCTCGTCTTCACCACGGTGCACGCGAACAACGTGGTGGACGTGCTGGGCCGGTTCCTGAACATGGGCGTGGAACCCTACCAGTTCGTGTCGGCACTCAACTGCGTGCTGGCTCAGCGCCTCGTACGTCTCATCTGCGCGCACTGCAAGCGGCCGGCGACCGTGGACCCTCGCCTGCTCGAGGAGTCGGCCCTCGATCCGGCGCTGGCCTCGACCCACCAGTTCTTCGAAGGGGCGGGCTGCATCGAGTGCGGCGGGACCGGCTTCAAGGGGCGGACCGCGATCTGCGAACTGCTGGACCTCTCGGACCGGATCCGCGAGATGATCCTCGACCGGCGACCGGCCTCCGAGATCAAGAAGGCCGCTCACGAGGAGGGCATGCGCTTCCTCCGCGAGTCGGCGATCGAGAAGGTCCTGACCGGTCTCACCACCCTGCGTGAAATCAACAAGGTGACGTTCGTCGAATGAGCCTGCTGACATCCCTCCTGTCGGGACCCGTGCCCGAGGCGGCCATCGAGCTGGCGCCCGGCCGCGTGTCGGCCGCGCTGCTGTCGCGTCGCGGGCGAGACGTGGCCATCGCCGGCTGCGCCATCGAGCGGCTGCCCGAGGGCGCGCTGGTGGCCTCGCTCACGGGGCAGAACGTCGTGGACCGCGCGGCGGTGGCGGGCGCGCTCAAGCGGGCCTGCGAGCGTCTCGGGGCCACCCCGACCCGGGCGGCGCTGGTGGTGCCGGACCTGGTGGCCAAGGTGTCCCTGGTGCGCTTCGAGCAGGTGCCCGCTCGCGGAGAGGACCTCGAGCAGCTGGTCCGCTGGCAGGTGCGCAAGTCCGCCCCGTTCGCGGTGGACGACGCCGTGGTGACCTTCTCGGCCGGTGACGCGGCCGACGGTGCCGGCCGGGAGTTCGTCGTGGCAATGGCCCGGGAGGCCACCCTGCGCGAGTACGAGGGCGTCTGCGAGGATCTGGGCATGCACGCGGGTCTTGTCGACCTGGCGACGTTCAGCGTGGCCAATCTCTACCTGGCGGCGGCGGACTCGCCGGCCGGCGACTGGCTGCTCGTGCACATGCGGCCCGAGTACACGTCTCTGGTGATCCTGCGCGGCTCCGACGTGATCTTCTTCCGGAACCGTGCCGAGGGGGACGACGAGACGTTGTCCGACCTCGTGCACCAGACGGCGATGTACTACCAGGACCGCCTCGGGGGGCAGGGCTTCGCGCGCGTGCTGCTGGGCGGCGCCGGTCGCGTGGCCGGCGTGGTCGAGGCCGCGCGGGCCGAACTGGAACAGCGGCTGAACGTCGAGGTGGCCGCCGTGGATCCCACGCGCGCGGCGACGCTGAACGGCCGGCTGGCCAACGACTCGGACACGGCCGACGTGCTGGCCCCCCTGGTGGGCATGGCGCTTCGCGCCTGCCGTGAAGGGGTGGGTGCCTGAGTGCTGAAGACCAACCTGTCCACGCGCCCGTTCGCCCACGCCCGGGCCGTGCAGCTCGTGCTCGGAGCCCTTGGCGCGGTCGTGCTGCTGGCCACCGCGCTCAACGTCGTGCAGTACGTCCGGCTGGCGGCCCTCGAGCGCACCGTGGGTGCGCAGGCGAGCGAAGCCGAGGCCGAAGCCGCACGCCTGCGGACCGATGCCGCCCGGGTGCGGGCGCAGTTGAATCCGCAGGAGGTGGACCGCGTGCAGGCCGCCGCGCGTGAGGCCAACGCCATCATCGACCAGCGGGCGTTCTCGTGGACGGAGCTGTTCGTGGGCCTGGAACGGACACTGCCCGCCGACGCCCGGATCACGGCGGTACAGCCCCGGCTGGACCGGGACGGCCGGTTCGTGGTGTCGATCGGCGTGGAGTCGCGCCGGGTCGAGGACCTGGATGCCTTCATCGAAGCTCTCGAGGCAGATGCGTCCTTCGAGCGTGTCCTCGCGGTGCAGGAGGAAGTGACCGAGGACGGCCTGGTCGAGGCCGCCGTCGAGGGCGCCTACGTGCTGCCGGTGCCGGGCACCACAGCCCGAAGCCCGGAGGGTGCGCCGGCAGATGCCGCGCTGGCCGCCCAGGCACCTGCGGGAGGTGGCGGTGACTGAGCACGGCTTCTCCCTGCTGCGCCGCGTGTTCGCGGAGCGTCGACGCACGGTGCTGCTCCTGCTGGCGGCCCTGGTGGCGAACGTGGCCGTCTACGTCGCGGTCGTGTCGCCGCTTGGCCGGCAGGTGGCCAACGTCACCGAGCGCGAGGCCGCGTCGGAGCGTGAGCTGGCGTCGGCCCGGGCCGAGCACGCTGCCGCCGCCGGCACCCTGACGGGCACCGATCGCGCCACGACGGAACTCGGGACCTTCTACGCGGACATCCTGCCGCCGGATCTCGCGGGCGCACGCCGTCTGACCCACCTTCGCCTTCCGCAGCTCGCGGCACGGTCGGGTCTGCGCTATCAACGGGCCGAGTACGAAGAGGAGACGGAGCGGGGGAGTGCCCTCAGGCGGCTGCGCAGCAGCATGACGCTCAGCGGGAGCTACGCCGACATGCGGGCGTTCATCCATGCCGTGGAGACGGCACCCGAGTTCGTCGTGCTCGACAACGTGCAGCTCAGGGAAGGGGCCGAGGGCACTGGCGCGCTGGCGGTCGTCCTCGAGCTGTCTACCTACTACCGCGTCCCGGAGAACCTGCCATGACCGCGGATTCGCGGCGCAAGCTCACCGTGCTGGCAGGGCTGGTGGTGGTCCTGGTGGCCGTGCTGGCCTGGCAGCTGCGTGGTCCGGCGCTCCCCACGACGACGGCGGCTCCCGCGTCCCGCACGAGCGAGGCGACCGCCGCTCCGTCCTCCCCGGCGACGCCGGCTGCCGATGCCGGCCTTCGACTCGAGCGCCTCGAGGCGCGACGCGGCGAGGCAGGGATGGGGGGACGCGATCCGTTCCGGTTCGTCGAACGCCCGGTGGCCAGACCGGTGCGCGTCGAAACGGTCGCCCCGTCGGCGCCCGCCATGCCCGTGCGTACCGGGCCGCCACCGCCGCCGCCCATTCCGCTCAAGTTCATCGGCGTACTCGACGCCGCCTCGCTCGGCGGCCAGGTGGCCATCCTCAGCGATGCCCGTGGCAATGTGTTCCACGGCCGCGCGGGAGATCTGGTCGAGGGCCGATACAGAGTCGTGAGCATTGGCGAAGAGTCCGCCGAGCTCTCCTACGCCGACGGGCGTGGACGACAGACGATTCGACTTTCAGGGCAATGATGCGACTACAGCACCCAGCGAAGATGTCCCGCGCGGTCATGGCCGTCGTTCTCGGCGCGTCGCTCCTGCTCGCCGCCTGCGGCGCCGGCCGATCGTACGGCCGGGGCGACCAGGCGGCCCGCAACGGCGACTGGGACGCAGCGGTGGAGCACTACCGCCAGGCGGTCCTGCAGGAGCCGGATCGGACCGACTACAGGATTGCGCTCGAACGCGCCATGATCAGCGCGTCCACCCGGCACCTCGACCAGGCGCGGCTCCTCGAGGCCCGCGGACAGCTCGAAGACGCCCTGCGCGAGTATCGCCGGGCGGCCGACTTCGACCCGCCCAATCGGCAGGTGGCTGCCAAGGCGATCGAGATCGAGCGCCGGATCCGCGACGAGGCCGAGGCCGCGCGTCCGCGGTCGTCGGTGTCCCAGCTGCAGGCGGAAGCGTCGCGCCAGTCGGCCGAGCCGCTCCTCAATCCGGCGTCGCGCGAGCCGCTCACCCTCCGGTTCAACAACGCGAGCATCCGCGACATCCTGAACTTCATCGGGACCGCCTCCGGCATCAACGTCGCCTACGACCGCGACTTCCAGGACCGCAGCTACAGCGTGCTGCTCGACGGCGTCACGCTCGAGGACGCCCTGCGGCAGATCCTCTCGGCGAACCTGCTGTTCTACAAGGTCGTCAACGAGCGGACGATCATGGTGATTCCCGACACCCAGCCGAAGCGGGCGCAGTACGAGGAGCAGGTGATCCGCACCTTCTTCATCTCGCACGCCGACGCGACCGAGCTGGCCCAGCTGGTGAACACCATCATCCGCGTGCCAGCGCTCGCCGTGGCGCCGATGATCGCCGCCAACAAGACGAGCAACACCATTACGATTCGCGCCACGTCCAACGTCGCGTCGATCATCGAGAAGATGATCCAGGCCAACGACAAGCCGCGCGCCGAGGTCGTGGTGGACGTGCAGATCCTCGAGGTCAACCGGGGCCGGGCCAAGAGCTACGGCCTCGACCTCTCGTCCTACTCGATTACCGGCGTCTTTTCGCCCGAGACCGATCCCCGCGGGACGGCGAACAACGCGAGCACGTTCAGCCCGGCCCCCTTCAACCTGAACACGGTGAGCCGTGGGGTGTCGACGGCCGACTTCTACCTCGCGGTGCCCTCGGCCGTGGTGCGGTTCCTCGAGAGCGACTCCGAGACGCGGCTCATCGCGAAGCCGCAGCTGCGAGGGGCCGAGGGCCAGAAGATCACGCTCAACCTGGGCGACGAGATTCCCGTGCCCTCCACCGTGTTCACGCCGGTGGCCCAGGGGGGCGCCAACGTCAACCCGCTGACCTCGTTCACCTACCGCTCGGTGGGTGTGAACGTCGAAATGACGCCGCGCGTGACGTTCGAGGGCGAGGTCATCCTCGACCTCATCGTGGAGAACAGCACGCGCGGACAGGACGTGAACATCGCCGGGCAGAACCTGCCCTCCTTCGGCACGCGTCGGGTGAACACGCGCCTGCGCCTGCGGGACGGGGAGTCGAACCTCCTGGCGGGCCTGCTGCGCGAGGAGGAGCGTCGCTCGATGAGCGGGGTGCCGGGTGTCCTGCGCATTCCCATCCTGCGGCAGCTGTTCGCGGCCAACGACCGCGACGCCAACCAGACCGACATCGTGATGCTGCTGACGCCCCGTATCGTCCGCACCCACGAACTCACGCAGGAGAGCGTCAGCCCGATCTTCATCGGGACGCAGCAGAACCTCGGCCTGGGCGGTCCACCCCCACTCATCGCCGTCCCCGATGGGGCACCGGCGCCCGCAGCGACCGAACAGCCTGGCGTGGCGGCCCCGCAGGTGGCGCCCGCGCAGGACGGCGGACAGGGCGGCCAGGTGGTGGTGCCCGCGGGGTCCGGTGAGGTGACGGTGCCGGCTGGCAGCAACACCACGCCCGGCACCACGACCGTGCCCGCCCCCGCACAGCCGCAGGAACAACCGGGCCAGCCCCAGGGCCAACTTCAGGGGCAGCCGCAGGGCCAACCGTCGATTCTCGCTGGCGGTCAGCTCGTGGTGACCCCGCCGGCGGCCCAGTTCTCCGTGGGTGGTGGTCCCTACCTGGTGCCGGTCTCGATCACCGGCGCGTCGCAGATTTCGACGGTGGCGGTGAGCCTCACGTACAACCCGGCGGTCCTGCGTGTGCGCTCGGTGCAGGAAGGCAGCTTCATGCGTCTCGGTGGTGCGATGGCGACGTTCACCCAGCAGGTGGATGCGCGCACGGGTCGCATCGACATCGCCATCGCGAGGTCGGGCGACGCAACCGGCGTGGCGGGCGCGGGCCTGCTCGCCGCAGTGCTCTTCGACGTGGTTGGTGCGGGCAGTGCCGATCTGTCCGTAACCGGCACCGCGTCGTCACCCGACGGAGCCGCCCTGTCGCTCGACGCCCTGCAGGTGCCGGGCGTTGCGGCGCAGTAGGCGCGGACACGCAGGACACGAAACGGGGCGTGGTGTTGCGACGACCCACCACTGACGGCTACACGTTCGTCGAGCTGCTGGTCGTCACGACCATCCTGCTCATCCTGGCGTCGGCCGTGATGCCGCTGTTCCAGGTGACGGCGCGCCGGTCGCGCGAGGCCGAATTGCGCCGCGCGTTGCGCGAGGTGCGCACCGCGATCGACGCGTTCAAGGACGCGGTCGATCAGGGCCGCATTCCGACCACCGATCTGGAGCCGGGCAGCGAGGGCTACCCGCCGAGTCTGGAGATCCTTGTCGAAGGCGTGACGCCGGCCAATGATGCGACGGGGCGTAAGCTCAGGTTCCTGCGGCGCATCCCGGTGGACCCGATGACGAGCAGTACCGAATGGGGCCTGCGTTCCTATCAGGATGAACCTGATGCCACCTCCTGGGGTGGCGAGAGCGTGTTCGACGTGTACTCGTCGAGCAGCGGGACGGCCCTCGACGGGACGATGTACCGGGACTGGTGAGACGGGTGGCACCGGGAGGCAGCGTGCGGGAACGAATGGGACGGTCGGAGGGCCTCGCGGGCTGGCTGCGCAGGCAGCGCGGTTTCACGCTCATCGAGCTGATGGTCGTGATGGCGCTGATCGTCATCCTCGCGGGCATTGGGCTGGCCACGTACACCAACAGCGTCACGCGCGCCAAGGAGGCGGTCCTGAAGGAGGATCTCTTCCGGCTGCGTGATGCCATCGATCAGTACTACGCCGACCAGAACCGCTACCCGGACTCGCTCGCAGCGCTCGTCGAGATGCAGTACATCCGCGCCATGCCGGTCGATCCGTTCACCAACTCCGCCGACAGCTGGCGGCCGGTGATGGCCGAAGCAGGCCCCCTGGATGCCGGAGCGCTCGCGCCCGGCGTCTTCGACGTGAAGAGCGGCTCCGAGCTGCTGGCGCTCGACGGCACGCCCTACGCCGACTGGTAGGCGGCGCCCGCTGCGGGGCGCCGGCCTCGCTGTCTCTTCCTCGGTGGCGCCTGACTGCCGCCTCGTCAGGCAGATGCCGTCGCCTCGCGTGTACGCCGTACCGGGCCGCACGCGGCTCCCAGACGCCCACCGCCACAGGTCTTCTTCACCAGTCTCTGCAGCGTCACTGATGAGTGGCGCACCGCTGGTGCGGCGTCACCGCGCTCACGACGCCGCGCTCACGCCACCGTGCGCGGTGTTCCGCCAGGTGCCGCCAGGCCAGCGCGAGACGCGCATGCCGTCGATTGGTCTCCGGCGCACGTGTGCCGTGCGGGTGCCGGCTTGCGGTTCAGCCTGCTCCGACGCACGCGCCGCGATGGCGTCGGTCTGGGAAGGGGTACACACGAGCAGGATCGAGGCGCGCGCCTCACCACGCATCTGGTGCTCGACATTGAGCTGAGGCGAGTCCTGGACAGAGCGGACGGTGGGACCGAACGGACGCGAGAGGCGGGACTGCGCGGATGGGAGAGCGGCGGGCGTGAGGAGTCCCCCCGTGCAGATCGCGTCCGGTGTGCAGGGGAACGAAGGGTCAGGCCGCCGGCCCCGCCGGCGGCTGACCCCGAGAGAGGAGACGTCAGTTCACCGTGACGGTGACACTGGCCGTGGTGACATTGCTGTTGGTTTCGGTCTGGGTGACGGTGACCGTCCGCACGCCGGCCGATCCATACCGGTGCACCCGCACGGTGTTGGCCGCGATGGCGCCCAGGTCCTCCACAGCACCGTCGCCGTAGTCGATGCGCACGTTCTGGATCAGCGCGCCCGCCGTCGGCGTGATCGTGAACGAGAAGTCGGTGGCCGTCGTGCCGGTCGTCGGGCTGGCCGTCACCGCCACGGGGGGACGCTGCGAGACCGTGATGTTGAGCGACGTCGTGAACGTATCGCCCTCCGCGGTGCCCGTGGCGCGGATGGTGTAGAAGCCCACGGCCGTGTAGGTATGCGCCACGGTGCGCGTTGCCGCCACGAAGCCGATGTCGTCGTTCGAGCCGTCGCCCCAGTCGATCGTCACGCGTGGTGCGGGGCCGGTGCCCGGCGTGATGGTGAGCGACATCGGCTGGTTGACGGCGGGGTTCGCGCTGGTGGCCAGCGTGAAGCTCACCGCGGGATTGACCGTGATGGTGGCCGTGGCCGTCCGCGAGCCGGAGGTTGCCGTGACGGTTGCTTCCCGGCTCGTCGTGAGCTGGACACGGGCTTCTCCCGTGGCATCGGTCGAGGCCGAGGTGGTGGAGAGGGCGCCCGCCGTGCTGCTGAACGAGACCGGGATCCCGACGAGGCGGTTGCCCGCTTCGTCGAGCACGACGGCGGTGAGCGTGACGGTACCGCCGGACGCAGGTACGGCGGAGGGCACGGCCGACAACGCAATCGAGCTGGCCGCCGCCGCCCCGATGACGATCTCGAGGCTGGCCGCGTCGGCGCCCGACGTGGAGGCGCCGCCCGATGTGGCGTTCACGCGCGCGGTCCCCGACGTCGAGCCCGTCTGCAGCCGGGCCACGGCCACGCCGCGGGTCGTCTGCGCCTCCCGCGGTTCCAGGGTGCCGAGAGTCGTCGTGAACGTCACGAGCGTGCCGTCCTGTACCGTGGAGCCCGACTGCTCGAGCACGGTGGCGCGGATCTCGATGTCACCGTTGAGCGGCGCCTGCGTGGCACTCGCCGATAAGGTGATTGTCGACTGGGAGGGTGCCAGCAACGGCACCTTGTCGCACGCCGCGACCAGGGCCACGAGTGCCAGCAGCCACAGCGTGCAGAGATGGGAAACCAGCCGGGATGGGCCGGGGACGGGACGAAGCGATCGTGGTATCATCGAAATCTTCTAAACATCCTACTGTCATGTACTTGCACGGTCAAGGCGGTTACAGACGTCACGAGTCGGGCTACGCGATGGCGGCGCTCCTTGTCGGCATGGCTGTCATGGCCCTGGTCATGTCGGTGGCCCTTCCGAGCTGGCAGACCTTCATTCGCCGCGAGAAGGAAGCCGAACTCGTGTTTCGGGGCGAGCAGTACGCCCGGGCCATCGCGCTGTACCAGCGCCGGTACGCCAACGCCTTTCCCCCGGACCTCGACGTGCTGGTCCGCGAGCGGTTCCTTCGGAAGAAGTATCGGGATCCCATGACCGACTCAGGAGAGTTCCGGCTGCTGCCGGCGGGACAGACCCTGCAGAATGGTCCGGCCGGCCAGCCGGGCGGGGCAGGGCGCGGAACGGGCGGCCCGGCGGTTCCGGGCGCGGGTCGAGGGGGCGGTGGCGCCGACTCTCCGGGTAGCGGTCAGGGCGGAGGAGCCGCGGGCGCGGTGGGGTTCGCGCCAATCGGTGCCGTCGGCGGGCGCGGCGGCATCATGGGCGTGGCCAGCCGCAGCACGCAGACCTCGCTCCGGCAGTACAACGGGCGTGGCAGCTACGACCAGTGGGCGTTCATCGCCCTGCAGGCCTCCACCGAGGCCGGCGCACCCGGCGGCGGGACCGCGACGCCCGGCGTGCGTGGCGGGCGCGGAGGCGCCGCGACCCCGGGGATCCCGGGCCGTGGCGGTCCGGCCGGCCGGCAGGGGGGCGGTGGGCGCGGCGGTCCGGTGTCCCCATTCGGCGGCACGCGACAGACGGCCCCCTGAGGCCGGCCCGGCGGGGGGCGCGCCGATGCCGCGTCCAGATCGGTCCTCCAGATCCATCCGCCGGCCGGCATCGTCGGTCCGCTCGACCTCTCCCGTCCTGTCGACGTGCAGACTCGCCCTTCCGGTCACGGCGCGACGCGGGCCGCACCGGCGTCGAGGCCGTGGGCAACCGCATCGTGCAGCGCCCGTCGCAGGAGACCGATCCCTGCCGCGCCCGGTGTCCCGGCACGGGTGGGATGCACGCGATTGGTGAGCAGGACGATGTAGAGGTTCCGTTCCGGATCGATCCACAGCGACGTGCCGGTGAAGCCGGTGTGCCCGAACGCGCGCGCCGACAGGCGGGTGCCGCACGAGGACGTCGGTTGCATCGTGTCCCAGCCGAGAGCCCGCGTACTGCCGGGGACCGAATGGTCCCGCGCGATGAACGCCTCCAGCGTGGCGCGGCCGAACGCTCCAGCGCGCCCGTCGAGGACCTGCAACAGGTGGCGCGCATACGCGCCGACCGCAGCGCCGGTGCCGAACAGGCCGGCGTGCCCGGCGACACCTCCCAGCGCGTACGCGTTCTCGTCGTGCACCTCCCCGACGAGCAGACGTCCGCGCCACGGGTCGTGCTCGGTGGGCGCGATGCGTGAAGCCCACCGCACGGGCGGCAGGTACTGGAGGTCGTCCACCACGCGCATCTGCGTGAGCAGCGTGGAGAACCGGGCCGCCAGGCCCGGACCGTCGTCGAGCAGGAACCCCAGCACCATGAAGCCGAGGTCGCTGTACACCGCGCGCGTGCCGAGCCGCGCCGTCAGGGGTGATGCGGCAATGGCCGCCTCGAACGCCCGTCGGCCCACGAGATGCTGGTAGAGAGGGCGATGCGCGGGCAGTCCCGAGCGGTGCGTCAGGAGATCGGCGATCGACACCGCCTCCCGGTCCGGCCCCACCCACGTGGCCAGCTTCTCGGCCACGGTGTCGTCGAGCCCGAACTCTCCGCGCTCGAGCCGCTGCATGAACAGTGCGGAGGTGGCGAGGACCTTGGTCAGCGACGCGAGGTCGTACACGGTCGCCAGCGTCGCGGCAGGGCCGTCGTATGACAGACGCCCGAAGGCTTCTTGCCAGATCGGGGAGGTGGCCGTGCCGACCTCGATCACGGCACCCGGGCAGACACGGTCGGCCATTGCGCGCTCGAGGGCCAGGCGCGCGGCCGGAAAGAGGCGGGCGCTCGGGGAAGCGTCGGAGCCCGCCACGGCGTCAGGGTCCGGGTGTGAAGACGGTGCGGGCCAGCGTGAGCAGGTAATCGGACGTATTCGGTGGGCTGATCAGGCTGTCGTAGGACAGCAGCAACAGCCCGTCCAGCCCGCGTCGGCGCGCCGCATCCACGACGAGCGCCGTCTGGGCTGTGGTCCGCGCAGCCGTGCCGATGCCCGCCCAGACCGGCAGCGTGCCGGCGAGTGCCCGGATCTCCGACAGGTCGGCATCGAGGGCGGGCGACGACTCCCGGCCGCCGACCACGGGGGCTACGGCGTCGAGGAAGCCGTTGCTCACCCAGGTGCGCCAGTCCTGCAGATGCTCCGCCTGGGCCCGTTCCGAGCCAAGCGTCACCGAGGCGCTCACCACGGTCCCTGGGCGAATGCTGCGGACGACGTTGCGCAGCCGGGTGACGAGCGCCGTGAGCCGTGACTGCCGGAACCGGTTCCACTCGTCGGGAAACAGCGTGGGGTACGCCAGCGGGTCGGTTCGTTCGAGTACGTCCGCCTCGGCACGGGCGTCCGCCTCCACTCGACCGCGGACGTCGGCCCGGAACAGCGCCAGCGCGCCGCGGCTCACGTCGAAGTCCGGCGTGGGGTAGTGCACCGAGTCGAAGTGCACGCCGTCGAGTTCGTAGTGCCGCGCGAGGTCGCTCACGAGCGCCGCGAGGTAGGTCTGCATGCCCTGATGCAGCGGCGACACATACAGGCCGCTGACGGTGGCGCGCTGCTGCCTGGTCCAGCGCACCAGCCGTCCGAGGTAATCCGGATCCCGGACATCGACGGTGCGGAGATCGGCCGCGAGGTCGCGCGGCACCATCAGCCATTCAGGGTGCTGGTAGATCAGGTGGTCGCGTCGTGCCGGGAGCCCGTCCGTCCCGGCGACGAGGTTGACCTGCACGAGTGCATGGACTCGCAGCCCAGCCTCGTGCGCCTCGACCAGCGTCTGCGCCAGAGGATCGAATCCGTCGCCGGCGCGGCCGAGCGCGGGCGACATGCCTTCCACCCCGCTCCTGAAATAGGCCTGGCCGCGTCCCCGCACTTCGACGAGCAGCGTGTTGAAGCCCGCCTGGGCTGCTGCCTGCACCATGCGGCTCACGGCCTCGGCCGATTCGATGCTGCGCGCCGGCACGAGCAGCGCTCGAAACTCCTCGCGGGGCTGGCCTTGTGCGCGGATGCCGCCGGCCAGCAGGAGCAGCAGTCCGACGACGGTCACTGCCACGAGTGTCACGGCCGTGGCGGCGTTGGTCCCGGCGCGCGAGCGTGTGCGGGACCGGGTGACGGCTGGCAGATGCGGCACGATCCGAGCACTCTATCACGCACGGTTCAGCCGGCATGCGTCGCGAAGCGTCCGGACGACCCGCCGTCGTACGGTGCCGGCTCCATAGAGCGTGCGCTTCTGGCACAGCGGGCTGCTCGCTGTAGGTGCAAGCAGGACAGCAGGTTAGCGCGAACGAGCGGTAGTAAAGAACCGTTCGCTGCATGCCGAATGCATGCGTAATCACCGAGCGTTCATGACTGCCAAGTTCCTGCCCTTGACGCCTATCCACGACGCGCCCTCCGGTCACGCCGACCCGAAGGGCTCGTGTGCACCATCCGACGTCGCGACGGATTGCCGGCGCTGCCGTGCAGGAGACGCGTTTGCTCGTCGGGCCGCACACGATGTGGCGGGGGCGGCGACGGGACTGCATCTTGGTCTCGAGATGTTCGCGGACGAGCACGGCATGCGATTGTCCGAGGACGGTGCGGCCGAGCTGTCCGAACTGCGCCAGCAAGCCAGGCTGATGCTGCGGCTGGTCGATGCGCTGACGCGCCAGCACCGAGCCTCGCGCAAGGAACTTGTGCTGCAGGCGACCTCGTTGGCCGACGCCGTGGACGCGGCCCGGCAGTCAGACCGTCTGTTCGACCTGGCGCTCGACGTCGAGGGCCCCGCGGGCGGACTGGACGTGCTGGTCGATCGCGAGCTCCTGTGTCTCATGCTGGAGGACCTGCTGCGCTTGGCCGCGCGGCGCCCGCACGCGCAGGCGACGTTTCGCGAGAGCCCGGTCGGAACCCGGCTGATCCCGTCTGGATACCGCAGCCTGGAACTGCAGCTCTCGCCCGCCCCGCCTGGTCCGATGCCCCGCGCCTCCATCGACGAGGAGGCCGAAGCGCTCGCCCTGGCCTCGGCGGTCGTGGCACGACATGGCGGCGAGTTGCGTGTGGATACGCGCGACGGCCACGCGCGGGTGGTCCGCTTCATTCTGCCGGGAGTGACGGAGTCATGAGAGCGCTGGTCGTTGACGACGATCCCGCGATCCGCAACTTCCTCAGGCGCATCCTGGTAAAGGACTTCGGATACGCCGTGGTCGAGGCCCAGAACGGTGTCGAGGCTCTCGAATGCCTCGACCGTCACAGCTTCGATGTGGCCTTCGTCGACCTGCACATGCCAATCGTGGATGGTGTCGAGCTGCTGCGGGAAATCCGGCGCTCGAAGAAGCACGACACGCTGGCCATCGTCGTCATGACCGCCGTGCGCGACGAACGCGTGGTGAAGGACATCATCGAGCTCGGCGTGCTCGATTTCCTCGCCAAGACGGGCGAGGTGGATCAGTTGCGGACACGGCTGTCGAGGCTGCTGCTGTCGGGCACCGGCCGGCGCCGCATCAGGGCCGCCCACGCTGAGGACGGGGCGCGCGTGCGCCGTATCCTCGATGGTCAGTCGTCGGTGCTGGTGGTGGATCGCGATGGCGATTTCCGCCACTTCTGCATGAACGTCTTCCAGGCCAAGTGCCGCGTCGGCGTCGCCGACTCGGCGGCCGAAGTGCTGAAGACCCGGCTGAAGTCGTTGCCGGACCTCGTCCTGATCGGGACCGACGTGGGCACCGTCAGCCCCGAGTTCTTTGCTCGCAAGCTCCGTGAGGCAGACCCGGCCGGCAACACGATGATCGTGGCCTCGGTCTCCAAGGACCGCGTGGAGGAGGCACGTGCCGTCGGGGTCTTCGACGCCGTGGTCTACCGGTCGTTCGTGCCGGAGACCTACATGGCGCAGTTCCGGGACATCTTCGCCCAGCCCACCGCGCTCGTGCATGCCCTCAACGCCGTGCCCAGTCTGCGGCTGGAACTGATCAGCAGCGTGGAGCAGGTGATCGGGATGATGCTCCAGGCGGAGGTTGCGCTCGTGGAGTCGGCGGCCGAGTGCCCGGAGGGGCCGGGGGCCCGTGTTCGCATCGCGCTGACGGGGCTCGACATGGCGTTGCAGCTCACCGTGCGGACGACGCTCGCGCGGGGAGCCGGGCTGGCACAGCAGATGCTGATGCTCGAGGCCGATGCCGTGACGCTCGACGACGTGACCGCGGTGCTGCAGGAGCTGGCCAACATGGTGGGAGGACGCGTCCAGGACAAGCTGGTCGGGTCCGGCGTTCCGGCCCGCATGGGCCTGCCCGTGTGTGAACCGATGGCGTCCGAACCGATGCCCCGCGCGGAGGAGGGCATCGGCGTGACGCTCTCGGTGGCGCACGAGGGCGGCGCCGTCAGCGAACTCGTGGTCGTGCTCGGCGCTGCCGCCCAGGTCGAAACCGCGCAGTCGGCCGCATGAGGCCTCGAGAATGCGACCGCAAATGGCTGTAGGACAACATCCTACGGTCATGGGCCGTAAAGGCGGCTGGGGCGAGGGCCGATTGCGAGTACGAGAGGCCACCCTGAGCATCGTCGACCTGAACGCGCGTAGACGCCGTCCCCGGCCGGTGCCCGGGGGGGAGTCCTCGTGTCCGCGTTGTGCGGCCGGTGAGCGCTTCGTTCGCCACATGGCGCACGACGTGGCGGGTGCGGCAGCGAGCCTGCAGCTCAGTCTGGAGCTGTTCGGCGAGGACCAGGCCGGCGACCTGCCCGCCGCGCACCGCAAGGGCTTCGACGACATCCTTCAGTACATGCGGCGTTTCAGCGGGATGCTCGAGGCCCTGAAGCGCCAGTACCGCGCTGCACGTGTCGATGTGGTGCCGGGTCCCGTCGAGATGTCGCGGGCGGCGGATGGCCTGACGGAAGATCACGCGTCTGGTGGTGCACCGGTGGTGCGGGTCGCAACGGGTTGCCCACGCGTGCACGCCGACGGAGCGCTCGTCGCCATGCTCCTCGAGGAACTCGTGGAGGCGGCCGGGCCGGTGCCAGCTGGCGAGACGGCCGTCGTTCTGGCGTACGTCGTGCGATCAGGAGCGGACGGTGTGGCCGTCGTCGAGTTCAACGCCTCGCCCAGCGGTATCCGAGCCGTGGCGGGCGGATCGGCCTCTGACGGGGACTGGTCGGAGCCGCTCCTGCGCACTGGCCGGGACGGGGACCCGTCCACGGCCCGCATTCTCGTGGAGCGCCTAGGCGGCCGGCTCTGGACCGCGGACGGCCCCTCCGGCGTTCGGCACGTGTACTTCACCCTGCCGCTGTGGGAGGACGCGTGATCGCGCTGACCGTCGACGACGATCCCGCGATGCGCAACTTCCTTCGGCGCATCCTGGTGAAGGACTTCGGCTACAACGTGGTGGAGGCCGAGAACGGCCTCCAGGCGCTGGGGTACCTGGAGAAGCAGTCGTTCGACGTCGCCTTCGTGGATCTCTTCATGCCGATCATCGACGGCGTGGAACTGCTCCGCGAGCTGCGCTCGACACCCAGGCACGACGCCATGGCCGTCATCGTGCTCACCGCGATGCGCGATGAGAAGGTGGTGCGCGACGTGCTCCAGCTGGGGGTGGACGGCTTCCTCGTGAAGTCCGGCGAGGTGGACCGGATGCGGGCACGCCTGTCGCGGCTGCTCATGGCCGGCACCGGCAGCACCGGGCCGGCGCCGAAGCCGTTGACGAGGGACTCCGCGGTCCTGGTGGTGGACCAGGACGAGGACTTCCGCCACTTCTGCATGGACGTCTTCAGCCCCCGGTGCCGCGTGGCGGCCACGGACTCGGCGGCGGAGGTGCTGATGGCGGGGCAGGGCGTGCCGCCGGACCTGATCCTCATCGGCGAGGACGTGGGGGTCATCCGTCCGGAGTTCATGGCGCGCAAGCTGCGCGACCTCTGCCCTCCCACGAGCACGCGGCTGGTCGCCGCCGTGCAGCGGGACCGCGTCCGCGCCACGAAGATCGCGGGTCTCTACGACCACGTGGTCGCGCGGTCGTTCGTGCCCGACGTCTTCCTCGCCCAGTTCACGTCGATGTTCGAGCAGGCCAACGCCATGCAGCGCGTGCTGGCGGTCATGCCGAGCCTGCGGAGCGAGCTGGCCAAGAGCATCGAGCAGGTGATGGGCGTCATGGTACAGGCAGAAGCCTGGGCCGTGGCCTCGTCGGAGCAGCATGCCGATGGGACGGTCGCCCGAGTGCCCCTCGACGTGCCGGAGCGTGGCGAAGCCTTGCGGCTCACCATCAGGATTCCCCAGGCCACCGGAACGCTGCTCGCCGAGCGCATCACGGGCGCTGCGCCCGCCGACATCACCGCCGAGGATGTCGCGTCGGTGCTCCAGGAGATCGCCAACATCGCGGGCGGTCGCCTCCAGGCCAAGCTCTCGTCGGCGGGGTGCCCGGCCAGGCTCGGCCTGCCGGTGTGTGAGAGCGTCGGCGCCGGGCCCGTCGTGGCGGACGGAGACTCTGCCGTCAGCGTCTCCCTCGAGATCGCCCTCGGCGAACACACCGGCAGCGTCTGGGTCGCGCTCTCCAGCGACGACGGGTCCGGCGTGCAGCGAGCGGTGGCCTGACCGGATCGCCAACCCTCTGAAGTGTCGAGCCGTCCTGGCCGATATCCGGGATCGGGACAGCGTCCTCACCTCTCCGGACCGCAGGAGCGCCTTCGAAATGATGAATGAGCAGTCGGAACTCGTGAAGGAGTTCCTGATCGAGAGTCACGAGAACCTCGATCGTCTCGACCGGACGCTCGTGGATCTCGAAAAGGATCCCCGCGACCGTGACAAGCTCGCCGAGATTTTTCGCACCATCCACACCATCAAGGGCACGTGCGGTTTCCTCGGATACTCGAAGCTCGAGTCGGTCTCTCACGTGGGCGAGAACCTTCTCAGCCGGCTGCGAGACGGTGAGATCACCCTCGATGCGCCGCGAACGACCGCGCTGCTGCGGATGATCGACGCCATCAGAGAGATTCTCGCGGCCATTGAGGAGACGGCGGACGAAGGCGACGGAGACTACGACGCCCTCGTCGACGAGCTCGTCCGGGTGAACGGGCGCTATGAGGACGGCGGGGCCCCGGCGGGGTCTTCGCTTGCCGAGGGATCCGCCGCGCCCGCCGCGACGGAGGACCCGGCCCTCTCGACCCGCCAGGTCGAGCCGGTCAGTGCCCAGCCGAGCCAGGCCGAGTCGGATCGGCGCGGAGGCGACGACCGACGGACGAACGAGGACCGGCGCCAGGCCCCCGCTCCGGGGCATGCCCTGGCCGACTCGTCGCTGCGCGTCGACGTGGGCCTGCTCGACAAGCTGATGAACCTCGTGGGCGAGCTCGTGCTCGCACGCAACCAGATCCTGCAGTTCAAGGCGACGCAGACGGACTCCGGCTTCCTCGGCGCGAGCCAGCGGTTGAACCTCGTGACATCGGAGCTGCAGGAAAGCGTCATGAAGACGCGTATGCAGCCGATCGGAAACATCTGGAGCAAGTTCCCCCGCGTCGTGCGCGACCTTGCCACGGCCTGTGGCAAGCAGGTCCGGCTCGAGATGCACGGCCGAGAAACCGATCTCGACAAGACCATCATCGAGGCCATCAAGGACCCGCTGACGCACGTGGTGCGGAACTCTGTTGATCACGGCATCGAGTTTCCAGCGGCTCGCCTGGCGGCCGGCAAGAACCCTGAGGGCGTCCTGACGCTGCGAGCCTTCCACGAAGGCGGGCAGATCAACATCGAAATCAGCGACGACGGCGGCGGCATCGACCCCGAGAAGGTGCGGGCCAAGGCCGTGCAGCGCGGCATTGTCGCTGCCGAACAGGCCGCCCGCCTCACCGATCACGAAGTCCTCAAGCTCATCTTCCTTCCGGGCTTCTCCACGGCGGAGAAGATCACGAATGTCTCGGGCCGAGGCGTCGGGATGGACGTCGTGAAGACCAACATCGAGAAGATCGGCGGAACGGTCGACATTCACAGCAAGGCGGGCGAGGGCACCACGCTCCGGGTCAAGATCCCCCTGACGCTGGCCATCATTCCGGCACTCATGGTGACGACCGGCGGTGAGCGCTTCGCCATTCCGCAGGTGAGCCTCGTCGAGCTGGTGCGCCTCGAGGGTGCGCAGGTCAGTGCGGGGGTGGAGCGGATTGGCGGGTCCACGTTCTATCGGCTTCGAGGGAACCTGTTGCCGTTGGTGTACTTGCATCGGGAACTGGAGCTCGAACCCGCCGGACCAGCAGATGTCGTGAACGTCGTGGTTCTCAAGGCCGACGGCCGGCAGTTCGGGCTGGTCGTTGACGCCATCAACGACACCGAAGAGATCGTCGTCAAGCCGCTTGGGAAGCAGCTCAAGCTCGTGAAGGTCTTCGCCGGCGCCACCATCATGGGTGATGGGTGCGTCGCGCTGATCCTTGACGTCCTCGGTCTCGCCCAGCAGGCGGCGGTGGTCTCCGCCATGCGCGAGGCGGGCGCCGGCGACGCCGAGGCGGCCCCGGCCAAGGGACAGGGAGGGGGCGAACAGCGCACGCTTCTCGTCTTCCACGTGGGCGACCAGGAGCGGATGGCACTGCCGCTGTCGATGGTTGCGCGGCTCGAGGAGTTCTCGCCGGCCATGATCGAGCGGTCGGGTGGCCGGGACGTCGTGCAGTACCGAGACGAGATCCTCCCTCTCATCTGCCTCTCCTCCTACTTCGGATTGTCCGAGACCTCAGGCGACGCCCCGCGGCAGGTGATCGTGTTCTCACGCAATGGGCGGAGCGTGGGCCTGGTCGTGAACGAGATCCTCGACATCGTGACCGAGGCCGTCAGCATCACCGAGCGAACGTCGCGGCGCGGTGTCCTCGGTGCCGCCATCCTGCAGCAGAAGGTAACGGACGTGCTGGACGTCCACGCCGTCATTCAGGATCTCGACCCGACTCTGGTCGAGTCCGAAGCCGCGTAGCGGCCCGGAGTAGTCACATGTCCATTCAGCTCTTCGAGACGGGACCGGTCGGCATGGAAGCGTCACGCGCACAGGTCGCGACGTTCCTGGTGGACTCGTTGTACTTCGGCGTCGAGGTGCTCAAGGTGCAGGAGGTCATCCGGTATCAGGCCATGACTCCAGTGCCGCGCGCTCCAGGCGTCGTCCGAGGTCTCATCAACCTGCGTGGCCAGATCGTCACGGCCATCGACATGCGGGAGCGGCTCGGCTTGACGCCGAGGCCAGCCGACGAGGCGCCGATGAATGTCGTCGTTCGCACCGACGATGGCGTTGTCAGTCTGCTCGTGGACGAGATCGGTGACGTCATGGAGGTCGAGGCGTCGCAGTTCGAGTCCGCGCCGGAGACGCTCGGCGGACCGATCAGCAGCCTGGTGGTCGGGGTGTACAAGCTGCGAGGACGCCTGCTCCTCGAGCTGGATGTGGCCAAGACGTGCGCCGTGGACGGCGCCCTGGCCGGCGCGGCCTGAGAGCGGTACACCGAGCCAGGTCGTGATGCAGGCGTGAAGGACGGAAAGGACGAAGGGAATGGCACGTAGCTCGGCGGTCGTCGGAACGCCCGCTTCACTGTTCGAACGCATCGGAGGCGTGCCCGCCATCAAGGCGGCCGTCGAGAACTTCTACGACCGCGTGCTGGCGGACCCCATGCTCGCCCCCTTCTTCAAGGGCGTCAACATGCGGTGGCTGAAGGGCCGGCAGAACGCCTTCTTCATCCAGGCACTTGGCGGCCCCGCCGTCTACAAGGGGCGGAGCATGCGCCGCGCGCACGCGCAATTGCCCATCGAGCACCGGCACTTCGACCAGGTGGCCGCCCATCTCGTGGACGCGCTCACCGAACTGCGGGTGCCTCGGGACCTCATCGACGAATTGATTGGCGCCGTGGCGCCGCTGGCCAGCCAGATTGTCAACACCCCCACTGAAGGCAACAAGGAGAACACGATGTCGAACGGAAGGTTTGGAAGGGCCACGGCCGCTGCGGCGCGGGCTGAAGAAGGCCAGCAGGATCTGGTCGAGATCTCCGCGCGGGAGCTTGCTGACCTCAGGGGGCAGATTCAGGCCATCCATCGGGCCCAGGCGGTCATCGAGTTCGGCCTCGATGGAACGATTCTCACGGCCAACGACAACTTCCTGGGTGCCCTGGGGTACACCCTGGACGAGGTGCGGGGGCATCACCACAGCATGTTCTGCGAGCCCGCCTACACCGCCTCGCCGGAGTACAAGCAGTTCTGGGCCACGCTGAACCGAGGAGAGTTCCAGACGGCCGAGTACAAGCGGCTCGGCAAAGGCGGCCGTGAGATCTGGATTCAGGCGTCGTACAACCCCGTGTTCGATGCCGACGGCCGGCCGGTGAAGGTCGTGAAGTACGCGACGGACATCACCGAGATGGTCAAGCAGCGGGAAGTCAACGTCCGGTACTCATCGATGATGGAGAGCGCGCCCATCAACGTGATGTTCGCCGGACCGGACATGAAGATCCAGTATCTCAACCCCGCGTCGATGCGCACGCTGAGGAAGCTCGAGCAGTACCTGCCGGTGAAGGTCGACCAGATGATCGGGCAGTCGATCGACATCTTCCACAGGAACCCGGACCATCAGCGCCGACTTCTGGGCGATCCGTCGAACCTGCCGCGCAATGCCCACATCCGCGTCGGGCCCGAGACCCTCGACCTGCTCGTGAGTCCGATCTTCAACGCCAACAACGTCTATCTCGGTGCGATGGCGACGTGGTCGGTCATCACCGACCGTCTCAACGTGGAGAACCGCACCCGTGAGGTGGCCGAGGCCCTCGCCGCCGCGTCTGAGGAGCTCACCGCGTCGAGCCAGCAGATGGGTTCCAACGCCAACGAGACCGCAGCACAGGCCAACGTCGTGTCCGCGGCGTCGGAGGAAGTCAGCCGGAACGTGCAGACCGTTGCGACCGGCGCCGAGGAGATGACCGCCAGCATTCGCGAGATCGCGAAGAACGCGAACGAGGCGGCCAAGGTGGCGACGGCGGCCGTTCGGGTGGCGGACACCACGAACCAGACGGTGAGCAAGCTGGGCGAGAGCAGCGCAGAGATCGGCAAGGTGATCAAGGTCATCACCTCCATTGCGCAGCAGACCAATCTGCTCGCGCTCAACGCGACGATCGAGGCGGCCCGCGCCGGTGAGGCCGGAAAGGGATTCGCCGTGGTGGCCAACGAGGTGAAGGAGCTCGCCAAGGAAACGGCCAAGGCGACCGAGGACATCGGCCAGAAGATCGAGGCGATCCAGACGGATACGAAGGGTGCGGTCGAAGCCATCGGGCAGATCGGCAGCATCATCAACCAGATCAACGACATCTCGAACACCATCGCCAGCGCCGTGGAGGAGCAGACCGCCACGACGAACGAAATCGGCCGCAACATCACCGAGGCGGCGAAGGGTTCCGCCGAGATCGCTCAGAACATCACGACCGTCGCGCAGACGGCGAAGAGCACGGCCGATGGATCGGCTGAGTCACTGCGCGCCTCTGCGGAGCTCGCCCGGATGGCGGCCGACCTGCAGGCGCTGGTCGCGCGGGACAAGTAGTCGGTCAGCGTCGCGGAGGGGCCACGCGGCTCCTCCGCGAACGGCCATCGGACGGGCCCCGGCTGCCGGCGCGCGGCGGCCGGGCCACCAGACCTTCGGCTTCGTATCGTTCACCGTTGGCAGCGTGAGACCGCTGCAGAGGACCGTCATGAAGGCTCTCGTCGTCGACGACTCACGTGCCATTCGCCTGATCCTGTCGCAGATGCTGAAGGAGCTGGGCTTCGAGGTGGGCCAGGCCGGCCACGGCAAGGAGGCGCTCGCGTACCTCAGTGACAACCAGGACACCAGCGTGGCGCTCATCGACTGGAACATGCCAGAGATGAACGGCCTCGAGCTGGTGGAGGCCGTCCACAACGACCCCCGCCTGCAGTCGCTACGGATGATGATGGTGACGACGGAGAACGAGGGACGACAGGTGCAGCGCGCGCTGGAGGCCGGTGCCCACGAGTACGTGATGAAGCCCTTCACGCGCGACATGATCCAGGACAAGTTGCGCATGCTCGGCGTCGGCAACTGACGTCAGGGTTCATCACGTGCCAAAAATCCGAATCCTCATCGTCGACGACGCGGTCGTCGTGCGACGACTCGTCAGCGACGCCATCAGCCAGGACCCCGATGTCGAGGTCGTGGGCATCGCCGCCAACGGGCGCATCGCCCTGCAGAAGATCCCGCAGTGCAACCCGGACGTCGTCACCCTCGACGTCGAGATGCCGGAGATGGACGGGCTCGAGGCCCTGCGGGAGATCCGCAAGATCTATCCTCGTCTGCCCGTCATCATGTTCAGCACCCTGACCGAGCGGGGCGCGACCGCGACGCTGGACGCGCTGGCACTCGGGGCCACGGACTACGTGACCAAACCGGCCAATGTCGGCAGCGTCTCGCTGGCCATCCAGCGGGTGCGCGACGAGCTCGTGCCGAAGATCAAGACGCTGGCGGGTGCCGGCGCGGCCCTGGCGGGGCGTGGCGCCCCTCCAGCCTCGCCCGCCCCGACGCCGATCACGGCACCCAAGCCTGCCGCGGCGGTGTACGCGATGCCGGCACGATCTCGGGACCTGCTGGCCCCGGACATCGTCGCCGTCGCCGTGTCCACTGGGGGCCCCAATGCCCTCGCCAGCCTGTTGCCTCAGCTCCCGGCAAGCCTCGCCGTACCCGTGGTCATCGTGCAGCACATGCCGCCGATGTTCACGCGCATGCTGGCCGAGCGGCTCGACGCGCAGTCGCCCCTCACCATCGTCGAGGGCGGCGACGGCATGGCGGTCGTGCCCGGCAAGGTCTACATCGCTCCAGGCGATCATCACATGACGGTGGTCCGCGAAGGGACACGACTCGTCATCCGCCTGAACCAGGACGCTCCCGAGAACTCGTGCCGCCCGGCGGCGGATGTGCTGTTTCGCTCGGTGGCGGCGGTCTACGGCGCCCGGAGCCTCGGGGTGGTACTGACCGGGATGGGGCAGGACGGGCTGCGGGGGTCGGAATACATCCGGGACGCCGGCGGTGCGGTGGTCGCGCAGGATGAAGAGAGCAGCGTGGTCTGGGGCATGCCAGGGTTCGTCGTGCGTGCCGGCCTCGCGGACTCAGTCGTGAGTCTGTCGAACATGGCAGGCGAGATCTCCAGGCGTGTTGCGCGTGGAACGGCTGCGACGGCGGCGGCACGCCTCCGGGCGTGAGAGGCGAAGGACGCTGACATGAGCATCACCCAGTCTGAATTCGATCTGGTGCGGAAGCTGGCCTTCGACGAGGCGGGCATCGTGCTGGAGCACGACAAGCAGTATCTCGTGGAGTCGCGACTGCAGTCGCTGGCGAAGCAGACCAGCCACGAGTCCCCCTCGAGCCTCATCGGGCAGATCGCGCGAGACATACGCCTGAAGCAGAAGGTCGTCGAGGCGATGACGACCAACGAGACGACGTTCTTCCGCGACCACGAACCGTTCGAGATGCTGAAGAACGACATTCTGCCAGCGCTCATCCAGGCGCGCCAGCACACGAAACAGCTGCGCTTCTGGTATGCCGCCTGCTCGACCGGACAGGAGCCGTACTCGATGCTGATGCTGCTGGCGGAGCACTTTCCACAGCTCGCGTCGTGGAACGTGACGCACCTGGCGACCGACATCTCCAAGGATGTCATTGCGAAGGCACGCGAGGGGGAGTACACGCAGTTCGAGGTCAATCGGGGTCTGCCAGCCCTGTATCTGGCGAAGTACTTCCAGAAGAAGGGCCTGCACTGGAAGGTGAGCGACGCGCTTCGGCGGCAGCTCCAGTTTCAGGAGTTCAATCTCAACCGGACATGGGTGGGTATCCCGAAGGCGGACATCGTGTTCCTGCGAAACGTGATGATCTACTTCGATCTCGACGCGAAGCGACGCATCTTCCAGCAGCTCGAGCGCACGATGGAGCCCGACGGCTATCTGTTCCTGGGCACCGCCGAGACGACGCTCAACGTGACGGCATCCTTCCAGCGGGTCGCCTTCGGGCGGACGGCGTGTTACCGACCTGCGGCGGCCTGAACCACGGATTTCTGGAGACCAACATGGACCTGATGGCGCAGGACGACATCGTCACCCTGACCGAGGAAATCTGGCTGTCGGCGGCCGGGCTGCCCGTGCATCGCGTGGCAGGCGCCGATGCAGCCGCACTTCACGGGCGCACCATCGACGGCCTCATCACGATCAGCGGGGGGTGGCAGGGTGTCGTGGTCCTGCAGTGCGACCGGGGCCTCGCCGAGGAGGCGGCCCGACAGATGTTCAATCTCGGGGACCGACAGCCCGAACTGGCGGACGTGCAGGACGCGCTCGGAGAGCTGACCAACATGACCGGTGGCAACCTCAAGGCGCTGATGCCGGGAGAGTGCACGTTGTCCCTGCCCGCAGTGGTCGAGGGAGCCGACTACTCGGTGCGCATTCCTGGCACGCAGGTCATCGAGCGGCTGCAGTTTGCGTGCGGGGACCGTCCGTTCGTGGTCTCGGTCCTCGGTGCAGGTGCGACCACGGCGGCCGCATCCTGATGTGAGGTGCCGGCCCCTCGAGGGCCGGCCGGCGTCGCCGGCCGCTTCGCGGCGGGCGGCGCCTGCACGAAGGCGGGAACCCCCGGGAGCCCGTGCTTTGCGGCGACGCGGGGTGCTGGCGTGGCTCATCGGGAGTCCGTCCCGTGAGACGCGCCACGCAGCCTACGCCGGCTGGCCTGCCGGGTGTGCGCCGACGCCCGCGCGCTGCCCGCCGTGGTCCTGGACCGTGTCTCCGGTGTGCAGCGCCAGCTCGACCACGACCAGGTGCTGATCGACGCGGAAGGAGAGGACCGACCGCGTTGCGTCCGCTGGATAGCGGGTCCTGAGGTTGTTGCCGGTCACGATGGTTGGCGTGCTGATGCGCCAGACATCCTGCCCTTCCGCCATCCGATTCCGAAACGTACCGCCAATGAGGTTCGCCAGTTCCCCGACGGCGTCGGCGACGTCGCCGGAGCCTGAGTCCATTTCGCTCGGCTCCAGGCCGAGCATCGAGGCTGCGACAGCCAGGCTGGATTCGCCCGGAAGGATCACCGTGATGGATCCGCTCTTCGAGCCCGTGAAGCCCACGACGCCGAGGGTGTAGTCGCCGTGGAGATCCGAGACGTCGAGCGCCGGCCCGTCGGTGAGCGGCCGGAACACCATCGTCTCGAACACCTCCCGTGCCGACTCGGCCAGCGCCTCCACCATGGCGGTGCCTGACGCCATCACGAGGCAGCCGCCACTTCGAGCAGGGCCTGAATCTTCTCCTTGAGCGCCTGCGGGGTGAAAGGCTTGGCCACGTAGTTGTCCACACCGGCGTTCAGGGCTTCCACGATGTCGGTGTGTGCGGCATTCGTCGTCACCATGAGGACGCGGATGGTGGAACCCTGCTCGCGCGCGCGGATCGCCTTCGTGAAGTCGATGCCGCTCATCTCCGGCATGTTCCAGTCCGTGATGACGATGTCGGCCTTTGCGGCGTTGAGGGCTGCCAGGCCCTCCTTGCCGTTCGAGGCCTCCGCGACGTCGGTGTATCCGATCTTGTTCAGGGTGTTGATGATGATCCGCCGCATCGTGGACGAATCGTCGACTACGAGAAAGCGCATGGCAGTCCTTTGTGTCGGTTGTTCACGGGCAACGGACGCGGCCCGCCCGTTCTGCTGCGTAATCGTCGCGGCGCGGCGAGTCTTGAGGCGCGCTCCGGGATCACGCAGGGCCGCCTCGTCGCGCAGGACTGCACGTGCCTGAACGTTGCTGCACGGCATGCTCGAAGGTGGCGGAGCCCGGGAGACCGGTCCCGTGCGCCTGCCACACGGCCAACGAAAGGGCCCGAGGGCGGAGAGCAGGGGACGGGGTGGGGCGGGGTGGGCTGTCCGGGGGCTGGCGTGCCGCTAGCGCCGCCGGGTGCGCGACGCCGTGACGCGTTCGGGTGATCGCGGAGGCTCGGCAACCACGGGCGCGTCGTCCATGAGGGTGCGCAGGCGGGGCTCGATGTCCTCGCCGAGCGCGTCACGCATCGAGTCGTGCGCCTTTCGCAGGCCGGTGAGGGCCTTGGCGTAGGACACGCCGTTCTTCTGCATGACGATGGCGGCCTTGACGTTCCAGTGTGCCCGTTTCAGCAGGCGGTCGGCCTCGTCGTACTCCAGCCCCGTCACGATGTTGACGATGCGGCGCGCGCGGTCCCGAAGCTTGTCGGAGCCGGTGTGCACGTCCACCATGAGGTTGCCGTAGGTCTTGCCGATCTTGATCATCGCGCCCGTGGTCAGCATGTTCAGCACGAGCTTGGTGGCCGTCCCGGCCTTGAGCCGCGTCGAACCCGCGATGACCTCGGCGCCGACGTTGGGCGAGATGCTGAGATCGACGAAGGTCTGCAGTTCGCTGGCGGGATCGCAGGTGACGAAGAGGATGCGTGCCCCGGCGGTGCGCGCGCGCGTCAGGCCTCCGCGCACGAACTGGGTCATGCCGCTCGCCGAGACGCCGATGACGATGTCCTTCTTCGTCGGGCGGAGGCGGCTCATCGCGCGGGCGCCGTCCTCGTAGTGGTCCTCCACGCCGTCCTTGTCGCCGAAGATCGCGTCGCGTCCGCCGGCGACGATCGCGTGCACCAGATCCGGATCGGTGCTGAAGGTGGGCGGCATCTCGGCCGACTCGAGCAGTCCAAGCCGCCCGCTCGTACCGGCGCCCACGAAGATGATGCGGCCGCCCTTGCGGAGCGCCGTGGCGACCATTTCCACGCCGAGCGCAATCCGCTCGCGTTCGCGCTGGACGGCCGAGAGCATCTTCCAGTCCTCGGCGATCATCAAGTCGACGATCTCATCGGCCGACAACTTGTCGATCGCGAGCGTTGACGGATTGATGGCCTCGGTCGGCAGCGACTGCCACTTGGAGTGAAGGGGCATGGATGTCCTACGGTGTGTCGACAGTTCGCCTACAATTCTACAGGTCAGCGGACCCCAGCGGTGCCTTCCCACCTGGACAGCGGTGTGCTCGTCGATGCGTACGTGACGCATCTCGCGGTGGAGCGGCGGCTCGCGCCGAGCTCGGTGGAGAGCTACGCCCGGGATCTCACGCTGCTGACCCGGTTCGCCGAGCGGGCCGACACGCCAGTCGCCGCACTCGGACGCGAGCAGGTGGATGCCCTCGTGCGGGAGTTGATGACGGAAGGCCGCTCGCCGCGCTCGGTGGCGCGCGCGGTGGCCTGCTATCGGGGGTTCTACCGGTTCCTCGTCGTGGAGGGGCACCTGGCCGACAGTCCGGTTGCCGACCTCCGGCCCCCCCGCGCCTGGAAGACGCTGCCGCGATACCTGTCGGTCGAGGATGTCGACCGCCTGATGGCGCAGCCCGATGTCTCCACGCCGCGTGGCCTGCGCGATCGCGCGCTGATCGAGCTGCTCTACGCCACGGGCATGCGGGTGTCGGAACTGCTGTCGTTGCGCGGCCCGGATGTGAATCTCGAGGGCTCGTATCTCACGTGCATCGGCAAGGGACGGAAGCAGCGGCTCGTGCCCATCGGGGACCAGGCAGCGCAGTGGGTGGCTCGCTATCAGCGGGAGGCCCGGCCTCGGCTGCTCGGAGCGGCGCCGAGCCCCCGATTGTTCGTCAACGCCCGCGGAGGGGGTGCTCTCTCGCGCGTCGGCTTCTGGAAGATCCTGAAGCAGTACGCCATCCAGGCGGGCCTGTCGGCGGCACTGAGCCCACACGTGCTTCGCCATTCTTTCGCTACTCATCTGCTCGAGCGGGGCGCCGACCTGCGAGCCATCCAGCTGATGCTCGGACATGCAGACCTGTCCACCACGCAGATCTACACGCACGTGCTCGAGCAGCGACTGCGCGCGCTGTATGACCAGTTCCATCCGAGAGCGTAGACAGGGGAGGCCGTGTCCGTGCTCGGCCGGCTGACCCTGGCGGCCGCAGCGGCCGTGGCGGTGTCCGTGGTGGCCGTGCTGCCTCCTTCTCGGCGGGTCCTGGATGCCCCGGTGGGGATGCCGGCGCCCAGGGGCGTCATGCACGTCCATACGGTGCGATCGGACGGCTCCGGCAGCGTCGAGGCGGTGGCACGCGCGGCCAGACAGGCGAACCTCGACTTCGTGGTCCTGACCGACCACGGCGACGGCATGCGACCGTCCGACGCGCCGCGATACGTCGAGGGCGTCCTGCTGATCGACGCGGTGGAGATCAGCACCGACCACGGGCACGTCGTGGCGCTGGGCCTTCCCCCGGCCCCGTATCCACTTGGTGGGGAAGCGCGGGATGTCGTGCAGGACGTGCGGCGGCTCGGCGCGTTCACCATCGCGGCCCATCCCGAGTCTTCGAAGGCCGAGCTGCGGTGGGACGACTGGGACCTGCCCCTTGACGGCCTTGAGTGGCTGAACGGCGATAGTCAGTGGCGCGACGAGTCGTGGCGGGCGATGCTCAGCGCTCTACTCACGTATCCGGCCAGACCGGCAGAGTCGGTGGCGCGGCTGCTCGATCGGCCGGAGGACGCCTTGCGTCGCTGGGATGAACTGACCCGGACGCGCCAGGTCGTGGGCGTGGCCGGCGCCGATGCCCACGCACGGCTGGGGCCGCGAGGCGTGGGTGAGCCCTTCGACTCTGCGCTGACGCTGCCGTTTCCGTCGTACGCGTCCGTCTTCCCCGCATTCGTCACGACGCTGCCCGGTGTCACGTTGACGCTGGACCCCGTCGCGGACGCGCGCGCGGTGCTCGCCGCCATCGCGGCGGGACACGTGGTCTCCGCCGTCGACGCGCTGGCGGGCCCTGGCATGCTGGAACTCCAGGTCGCCAGCGGCGAACATGCGGCGGCCGGAGGGGACGTGCTGCCACTGGGCGGTCCCGTGTCGATCACGGTGCGGGGCGGAGTCCCGGAGGCCACGCTGATCCTGGTGCGCGACGGTGAGACGGTGTCCATGGCGCAGGGCACGTCCCTGACCTACGCCGTCGAGGGCGTCCGGGCCGTGTACCGCGCGGAGGCTCGGCTCCCCGGCGCGCCCGGGGAGCCGCCGGTGCCGTGGCTCGTCTCCAACCCCGTCTACGTCGGCCTCCCCAGGGGCGGCGTCGCGCCGCCGCAGGCTTCACCGATCACGGAGTCGCTGACGCTGTTCGCCGACGAGGGGGTGGTGGACTGGCGCGTGGAGCGGCGGGCGAGTGCCGAGGGGGCCGTGGACGTGGTGGCGGATGTCGGAGGCACCGAGGTCCTGTTCCGGTATGCGCTGTCCGGTCGTGAATCGGAAGGCCCCTATGTCGCCCTGGTCCTTCCCACGCCCGCTCGCCTGCCCGAATTCGATCGACTGAGGTTCTCGGCGCGCGCGGACAAACCGATGCGCGTATCGGTGCAGCTGCGTGGGTTGCGGGACGGGGTGGAGGAGCGGTGGAATCGATCAGTGTACCTGGACGAGAGGCCGGTGGACGTGGTGATTCCTTTCGAAGGCCTCACGCGGGTCGCCGGGTCCGGTGACGCGTTGTCGGGCGTCGACGTCAGTTCGCTGATGTTCGTGGTGGACACCGTGAACACGCGGATTGGCTCCGCGGGACGCGTGTGGGTCGATGACGTGGCCCTGGTGCGCTGATGGTGCTCAGGTACGAACCGTGAGCAGCAGGTAGCCGGCACCGGCGCCGAACAGCAGGTTTGGCGCCCACGCGGCCAGCACCGGCGCCACGAGGCCTCCGCCTCCAAGCGCGGCGAAGACACTGATGGCCGTCCAGTAGGAGATGGCCAGCACAATGCCCACGCCAACGCCGTACATGGCCCCGCGCCGCCCCGTCGTCACCGCGAAGGGGACGGCAATGAGCGTCATGATGAGCGTCACGAAGGGGAAGGAGATCTTCCGGGCGAGTGCCACCTGCTGCTGGCTCACGTCGAATCCGCTGGCCTGCAGCTGCGTGATGTAGTGCCGCAGCTGTGTGTAGCTCATGAACGCCGGGTCGGGACGTTCGGTGGAGAAGAACGAGACCGGCTCGAGTGTCATCCGGCGGGCCCCCAGGGGCTCGAACGCCTTGGTGTCGCCGCTCGGCTCGAATTCCCGTCGCCATCCGTCGGACACCTGCCAGTCGGCTGCGCCTTCCTCCACGGCGGCCGCGCGTTCGATCCATGTGCGGCTGGCGAGTCTGGCCATGCTGTCGGCGAATCCGTAGACCGTGATGCCCGTGAGTGTCCGGGCAGCCGGATCGAACGCCGTGTAGTGGTAGATGGCATCGTGGCTCCCCACCGCCCAGCGCCGGCTGAGGACTCCGAACGCCTGTGGCGAGCCACCGTTGATCTGGTGTCGGATCGCGCCGGCCTCCCGATTCGCAGGCCCCAGCACGCTCTCCTCGAGAGCGAACAGCAGGCCCCCCGCCAGCAGGGCCACTGCCAGCATCGGGAGGGCAACGCGGTAGAGGGAGATGCCGCAGGCTTTCATGACGATGAGTTCGGAGTTCTTCGTCAGAAGGCCGATGGTGACGAGCGCGGCCAGCAGCACGGCCATCGGGACCACGTAGTACACGTACTGCGGCGTGGCATACCAGAAGAACAGGCCGAGCATGCTCCAGGTCGTCTGTCCCTTGAAGAGCTTGTCCGAGAGATCCAGGAACGTGGCGATGTAGAACAGCCCCGCCAATGAGGCGGCGGCCAGCAGCATGACTCGGACGTAGGTGGCCACGACGTACCGGTCGAGCAGACTCGGACCGGGCAGCCACGCCAGGGCACGACCGACGGGGCGCGGATGGCGGGCCGAGTGCGTGGCGGGCGCCCGCCGCGGGAAGAACCGGGACAGCCCAGCCAGAGACAGGAGCGGCTGATCGGCCGACTTCCGGCGCCGGACCAGCAGGAGCGCTCCCAGTGCTCCCAGGACGAGATTGGGCAGCCAGACCGCCAGCCATGGGGAGACAGCCTGGCCCTTCGCCAGTGCCTGGCCCAACCACAGCAGTACGTAGTAGGCGAAGATGACGGCAAGCCCCAGTACGAAGCTGGCGGTCCACCCCTCGCGCCGGTTCGTGGCGCCAATGGCCAGGCCGAGCAGGCCGAACACGAGGCAGGCCGCCGGGATGGAGAACTTCTTGTGGATCTCCATCTGCGGACTATGGGTGGGCTGTCCCAGCGCCTCCAGCTCGGCAGACCGTGTCCGAAGTTCGGCGATGGACATCTCCCGCTCACCCTTCTGGGGTCCCGTGCGCGGGAAGACCAGTTCGGGATTCAGGCTGAGTGTGAGCCGCTCGAACGTCACGACCTCGTACGGGCCATCTGGCTGCGCCGTGTGCCGGGAGCCATTGTCGAGCACCATCTCGACGGTCCGACGCTCCCGGTCGAGGTGCACGCGGCCGTGCTCGGCCAGATACACGGCGGGCGTCTGGCCGGGTCGGTTGTCGGCCATGAAGACCTGATTCCATCCGCCCCTCGGGGGAACGTCCCGCACATAGAGCACCAGGTCGGGGAAGTCCTCGAAGAAGACTCTGGGCTTGACCTCACCTTCAGCGCGCGCCGCCACGACGTTGTAGGTGATCTCGCGGTACGACTGGTTCGCCGATGGCAGGGCCACGAGCATCACGTAGGACGTGGCAGCCCACGCCAGGAGGGCCAGGGCTCCCACCGGCCGGAGCAGTCGCGACAGGCTGATCCCGCAGGCCTGCATGGCCACGAACTCCCGGTCGGACGAGAGGCGCCCGAGGGCCACGAGCAGCCCCGGGAGCAGGGCCATGGGAATGGTCAGCGCGAGTGCCTGCGGGAGCAGCGTCACGAGGACCCGAAGGATGACCGAGGCCGCCACGCCCTTGGTGATGAGGGCCTCGGCCTGCCCGATGAGGAACGGCAGGATGAGGATGAACGTGAACACGACCAGCCCGATGCCGAACGGCAGAAGGACTTCGCGGGCCAGGTAACGGTCGATGATGCGCACGGTTTCGTCATTATGCCCCCGGCGCGGCTTCGGGCCGAGGGTTGTTCTCTGGGCGATGTCGGAACGGCACACCGCCAGCGGTAGGGCCGGGCGGCGGTTGGCGGCAGCGGGCCCCCGGAGGCCCGCACAATTCATCCACAGCCCGTGTTCATTGGCCTTTTCATCAAGGTCGCATAATCAGCGTTATGTTAACCAAAAGATCTGGGAGGGCCTGGCTTGGGCCTGTGCCCTGGGGGCGGCGGCCCTGGACGCTGGGCCGCGCATCTCGCTGTCCTCGGTGGGCTTCCGGTGGCACCGGATGCAGCCGTCGCGAAAGGTGCATGGCAGACGCCGCCTCTGCCGCTGACGGAGCCTGAGTGCGTGGCGCTGGGACCGCCGGTGATGGATGTATGGGTCGCGCTCTTCGATCCGCAGCGGCGACCGGGCTGGCTACGGGCTCTGCACGGCCGCCGCGCGGCGGCACCGTGGGTCGGGCACGTCGAAGGGCGTCTAGCGACTCTCGCGGAGTTCGCGGATGATGTCCTCGAGCGCCGCGATGATCTCGCTCCGCTCGACCTTCGATTTGCTGAAACTCATCTTGAGGCTGAACCGCTTCGTCTCGGGCTTGAACGCGAAAACGAAGGGCTTGGGTCTGTCGGCATCCGGGCGGGTCGTTTCCTTCCGGACGTCCTGGCGGGTGACGCTGCCCTGTGTCGTCAGACGCTCGACGAGCGCCATCATCCGGGCCGGGTCCTGCTGCCTGACGATCTGCAGCAGGGTGGACTTCGAGGTGATGTCCGCCAGCCGGCAGAGGTTTCGGACATCCTCCGGCATGTGCACGAGGCTCAGGGACTCGGTGATCGCCGTCCTCGACTTTCCGAGTTTGCGGGACAGATCTTCGTGGGTATAGCCACGGCGCTGGGCGAGCTGCTGAAGGGCTTCGGCCTCTTCGAATGCCGTCAGGTCTTTGCGCTGGAGATTCTCCACGAGGGCCAGTTCCATGACCTCTTCGTCGGAGCACTCGCGCACGATGACCGGCAGTTCGCGGAGGCCGACCTGCACAGCGGCGTGATAGCGACGCTCTCCCGCGATGATCTGATACCGGCCGGCAAGCTGCCGCACCACCAGGGGCTCGATGATGCCCTTCTCGCCCACCGATGCCATCAGTTCCGAGAGGTCGCCCATGACCTGACGGGGCTGGTTCGGGTTGGGGTCCAGCATATCGATCGGGACCAGGCGGCCGACCGGATCGGCAGCGGAGGCCGCGAGCGCCTCGACGTAATGCTCGTCGTGGCGCATGCGGAGGGTTTCAGGCAGGCCGCGCTTCGACACGTTCGATGACCTCCTCACACAGGCTGTAGTAATCGGTGGCGCCGCTGGAGTCCGGCGCAAAGCTGAAGATGGATTCCTTGTACGCCGGACTCTCCTCGAGCCGGACGCTCTTGCTGATGACCGTGCGGAACACCTTCCCTCCGAAGACCTTCTGAATCTGCAGGCGGATGTCCCGCGCGAGGGATGTCCGCTTGTCGTGCATGGTGATCACGACGCCGAGGATTCGAAGGCCCGGGTTGGGTCGCTGACGGACCTTCTCGATGGTCTCCAGCAGGTCGTCCGTGCCTTCGAGCGCGAAGTAGGAGGACTGGATGGGAATGAGGAGGTGGGTGGCGGCGACCAAGGCGTTGACGGTGAGCAGGCCGAGCGCTGGCGGGCAGTCGATGACGATGTTCGGATACTCCCCTGCCAACTGCTCGATCTTGTCCTTCAGGCGGAAGTGCGCGTCGAGTTCGCCCACCAGTCTCGCCTCGAGCTTTGCCAAGGCGATGCGTGCCGGAGCGACCCAGAGGTTGTCGACTGATGCGGGCATCACGATGTCGGCCAGCGTGCAGGCGCTGTCCGAAATTGCGTCGTAGGTGCTCTTGCCGACGGCGGTGAGATCGAGAAAGGAGATGCTGCTGTTCGCCTGGGGGTCGAGATCGATAAGGAGTGTCTTCTTGCCCCGCATGGCGAGAGCCGCGGCGAGGTTGACGGCCGTCGTGGTCTTACCCACTCCGCCCTTCTGGTTTGCGATGGCGACGATCATTGTGTCCGGATTGGTGGAGACGGGAGCGAGCGGCCATTCTAGGGACCGGACTGGCGGGTGTCAATCACTGCGTGCGCGCGCACGAGTTTTCATGCGATTTCGAGCATTGTCGGCCGGCCGACAATGCTCGGAACCTGGACCTCGCGCCCACACGGTCCCCGGACTCGCGTCGGGAAGGCCCGATGTCGGCCGGCCGACATCGGGCGCGTCCTACATCTTGTACTTGCCAAGCGCGTCCGGATCGAGCCCCTCCAGCCACTTCTGAAGGCGCTCGTCTTCTGACGGCTCGGAGCCCGTATCTGACCCTTCCGCGCTCTCGAGCACGTGCTCCTCCACGAGGATGGGCGCTCGGGTTCTAAGGGCCAGGGCAATGGCGTCGCTGGGTCGCGAGTCGATGACGACCGGCTCTCCCCGGACCAGGAGGTGGATGCGCGCGTAGAAGACGCTCTCGCGGATGTCGGACACGACGACGCGTTCGACCTGTCCGTCGAGGTTGGTGATCACGTTGCGCAGGAGGTCGTGAGTCATCGGCCGAGCCGTTGGGATGTTCTCAATCTGGGAGGCAATGGCGCTGGCTTCAGCCATGTTGATCCAGATGGGGAGTGCCCGCTCCGAGTCCGCGTCCTTGAGAATCACAATCGGGCCGTGGGTGTTGGGGTCGAGCATCAACCCCTTGACGGTCATCTCGACTGGCATGGTGTCTCCCTTGGTGACGGCGAGGTGGCGCTCATGAGACGTCCTCATGCTGCAGGGGGGTGGCATGCGGGGGGCTGGGATCCAGGGCGTGTCCCCGCAGGCTGTGTGGTCCGGCCCGTTCGATGACGACGGGGAGTGTGCGTCCGATCCAGTGTTCCGGATTGCTGCCTGAGGGCGCCTCGAGGCTGACGACCATGTTGCCCATCGTTCGTCCGGAGATGTCGCCGTCGCGCTTCCGGCTGGCCGAGTCAATGAGGACCGGGATCGTGGTGCCGACGGCGCGCTCGTGGAGTTCGGTCTGGATACGGCGCTGAAGGGTCTGCAGCGCCACGATGCGCCGCGTCTTGTCCGCCTCGGAGACGTCATCCGGCATGCGTCTGCTCGCGAGCGTCCCCGGTCGCGGTGAGTACTTGAACGAAAACATGCTCTGGAATCGCACGCGCTCCGTGAGGCTCAGGGTGTCCTCGAAATCCGCCTCGGTCTCCCCCGGGAATCCGACGATCATGTCGGTCGAGAGGGCGATGCCCGGGATCTGCTCACGGAGCCGGGCTACGAGGTCGAGATACGCCTGGCGATCGTGGCGCCGGCGCATGAGGTGCAGGATTCTGGACGACCCTGATTGCACCGGCAGGTGCAGATGCTTGCAGACGCGCGGCAGCGTCCGGATGGCTTCGATGAGTGCGGCATCGGTGTGCCGGGGATGGGGGCTGGCGAAGCGAATTCGCTCCACGCCTGGGGTGCGGTCAACATCAGCGAGCAGATCGGCAAACCCGTAGGCAGGCGTGTCCGGCGCGCGGTAGTGGTTCACGATCTGGCCAAGGAGGTGAATTTCCGGACGCCCCGAGGCGACGGCCTCCGCGACCTCGGCGAGGATTTCCTGTCGGCTCCGCATGCGTTCGTGCCCACGCGTCGATGGCACCACGCAGAACGCGCAGTGGTCGTTGCAGCCCTCGATGATCGTCACGTACGCCTTGACGGCATCGGTTCGGCGGGTCAGGCCGAGCGGGAATGTCACGTCGTCCCACGGGGCCGTCGTGACGATCGCTGAGCGGTCGGCTCTCGCCTCCGCCTCCGCGACGAGCATGGGGAGTCGTTTGATCTGCTGGGTGCCCACGACGACGTCGATGAGTTGCCCGTTGGTGCCCCTGAGCAGAGCCGTGCCTTCCTGTTGGGCCACGCAACCCGTGACGGCGACCACGGGCGGGCGGGATGTCTGGTTTCCGAGGACACGCAGCTCTCCCAGCCGGGTATAGAGCTTGTCCTCCGCGTGCTCCCGGACGCTGCAGGTGTTGATGATTACCAGATCGGCTTCGGAGGCGTCGGTCGCCGGTTCATAGCCAGCCTGCTCCAGCAGGCCCGCCATGCGTTCCGAGTCGTGGACGTTCATCTGGCAGCCGTAGGTGTCTATCAGGTATCGCTTAGCCACAGGCCGGACTTTCGCTTTCGCCTTTTGGTCTTTGTTTGCGTTTCGCCTTGGCGTGCCCGATGAGATCGCGCGCGCTCGCCAGCACCGCCTCCGTCATGGTGTCCCCTCCCAGCATCCGCGCGATCTCGCCGACCCGACCGGCCTCATCCAGGCGGCTGACCGTGGTCGTGGTGCGTCCGCCGGCCGTGGCCTTCTCGATGCGGAACTGGAGCTGGGCCCTGGCGGCAATCTGGGGCAGGTGCGTGATGCAGAGCACCTGCGCGCGTGTGCCCAGCTCGCGCAGCCGCCCGCCGACGACGTCCGCGACCCGCCCGCCGATGCCGGCGTCCACCTCGTCGAAAATCATGGTGTGTGGACTCGCAGCTTCGAGGCGGAGGGTCTTGAGAGCGAGCATGATACGGGACAGTTCCCCACCCGACGCCACCCGAGCCAAAGGCCTGGGGGCCTCCCCGGGGTTCAGCGAGATGAAGATCTCTCCGGCGTCGATGCCGCGCTCGCTCCAGCGGGCAGGCTGGCCGCGAAGCGGCTCGAAACGGAACTCGAAGTGCACCCGTCCCATGGCGAGATCCTGCAGCGCCGACTGCATCGCGGCCCCAAATGCCGACGCGGCCTGGGCGCGCGCGCCGGACAGCAACTCCGAGACCCTCAGGAAGTGACCTTCGGCATCCGCCACCAGCTGCGTGAGGGCCTGCGCATCGGCCCCAGGATCCGTCAACTGCTTCAGCTCCTGGTCGAGTGCGCCCTGTCGCTGCAGCACGTCGTCGAGCGCCGGCCCGTACTTGCGCTTCAGTCCCTCAAGGGCGGCCAGCCGTCCCTCGGTGGCCTGCAGGCGTTCCGGAGACGCGTCGATGCCGTCCCCATACCGGCGGAGGGCCGTGGCGAGCTCCTCCAGTTGCGATTTGATACCCGCGCGGGCATCGAGATACGGCGTGAACTCAGGCGTCAGCTCGCTGAGTTCGGCAACCCGCTTCCAGACCTGCCCCAGGCCTTCAAGGACCGCTCCCTCACGCTCATACAGGGCCTCGTAGCCCTCGGCGCAGAGGCGCTGGACACGTTCGGCACTGGCAAGCACCGTGCGAAGCGCTGCCAGTTCCTCGTCCTCCCCAGGCCGAGGGCCGACGCGCCCGATGTCCTGAAGCTGGAACTCGACCAGATCGAGCCGGGCCGTGCGCTCCCGCCGGTCCATCGATGCCTGCTCGAGGCGCTGCCGGGCCACTCGCAGGGCGGCCCACGCGGCGGCCACGGGCTCTGCCGTGCGATCCAGGTTCCCGAAGCCGTCCAGCAGAGAAAGGTGCGTGGCCGGGTCCATCAGGCCCTGATGCTCGTGCTGCCCGTGCAGGTCCACCAGGGGGCCGACGACGTCACGGAGCTGGGCCGCGGTCGCCAGATCGCCGTTGATGGTGGCGCGGCTCCGTCCCTGGCTGTTGATCTCCCGGCGCACGATGAGATCCGAGCCGTCGGGAGCGTCCAGAATGGCCTCGACAATGGCCGCCGGTGCTCCGGTGCGGACGAGATCCGCCGACGCGCGCCCGCCGAGCAGCAGGCCGACGGCCTCAATCAGAATGGACTTGCCTGCTCCCGTCTCCCCCGTCAGGACGTTGAAGCCGGAGGCGAACTCCACCTCGGCAGCTTCGATCACGGCCAGATTACGGATGCGGAGGAGGCGCAGCATGTAGACGGAACTGCCATCGTATCATATGTTTGACAGGTCTCATGGGCCGTGCTACCCTGCCGTGACCTGCGCTGTCCCAGCGGCGCCCTTACCCATGTTCCGGAGGCTTCGTTGCACACGCTTGGTCCCCTGGTCCTGGCACTCCAAGTGCCGGACGAAGCTGTTCCTCTGGCCGGTTCCGGCGACATCATCGGTCTGGTAGCCCAGACCGGCCCTGTCAATCAGGCCGTCCTCGTCGTCCTGCTGCTTTTTTCCGTCGTGTCCTGGGCCGTGGTGCTCCAGAAGGCCTGGGCGTTCCGGCTGTCTGAGCGGGATACCCGACTGTTCCTCGACGTGTTTCGTAGGAGCAGCAAGTTCTCCGAGGTGCAGGCAGTATGCGCCTCGGTCAAGGCCAGCCCGCTGACGGGCGTGTTCCAGGCCGGCTATGCGGAGCTCAACGCACAGCTGCGCCAGGGCTCGACAGCGCAGGCGGAGGCAGCCGCCCGTCCCACGCTCAAGAGCCTGACCGCCGTGGACCGCGCCTTGCTTCGAGCCTCGGCAGCGGAACTCGGTCGGCTCGAGCAGCGGGTGACCTTTCTCGCCACCACGGCGAGCATCACCCCCTTCATCGGCTTGTTCGGTACGGTGTGGGGCATCATGGTGGCCTTCCAGCGCATCGGCGTGACGGGGTCGACCAACCTCGCGGTCGTGGCCCCCGGCATCTCCGAGGCCCTCATCGCCACGGCCACGGGCCTCTTCGCCGCCATTCCAGCGGTCTACTTCTACAACTACTTCACGAGCCGCGTGAAGGTGTTCGCCACCGAGATGGACGACTTCTCCCTCGAGTTCCTCAACATCGCGGAACGCAACTTCACCTGAGCCCGGGACTGCGAACGTGCCGAAGATCATGCAGAATGCCCCGCCCTCGGGGCGCGCGGCTCGCGGCCATCGCGTCTCCACGAGCCTGGCGGAAATCAACATCATTCCCCTCGTGGACGTGATGCTGGTGCTGCTCATCATCTTCATGGTGGCGGCGCCCATGTTGCAGCGCGGCGTCGAGGTCAACCTGCCTGTCGCCACCCGTTCAGCCGAGATCGCCAGCGAGCGGGTGTTCGTCAGTGTCCCGTTGTCGTTCCGGAACGATCGACAGGTGTTCATCGGCGAGGACGCCGTCAGGCTCGACCTGCTCGCGGAGCGGGTCCGCCAGCTGATGGTCAGTCGTACGGACCGGCAGGTCTACCTGCGTGGCGACGGCGGCGTCGAATTGCAGGAGCTGCTCGACGTGATGGATCGTCTGAAGGAGGCAGGTGTCGAAGAGGTGGCCATTCTGTCCCGCCTGCCGGGCGAACGCTAGAGGCGTCGCGCGATCGATGGTCGAGTTTCGATGAACGAGAGCGTCAGCCAGGTTCTGGACTCCCGTGCAACCTCCGAGGGAGGCATGCGGCACATGCTGGCGTGGTCCGTTGCCGCGCACCTGGTGCTGCTGGCTGCCGTGCTGCTGAAGCCCGGGGGATGGCTCGGGGCGGATGACGAGCCGCCACGGACCGTGATGACGATCAGCCTCGGCGGCGCCCCGGGTCCTCGGGCAGGAGGGATGACCCCGATGGGGGGACGCGCCGTGCAGGCGCCCAGCCCTCCCGAACCGACACCTCGGCCCGAGACGCCGCCCGCGGCACGAACGCCGGCCGTGACCGAGCCGGCACCCGCGCCTCCCAGGCCGCGGCCACGCCCCCCCGTGGAAGAGGCCCCGGCGGAGGCCACCGGCCGGACGCCGACGACGGGAGACGTCCCGCAGCGGGGCGATGCGCGTGCAGACACAGGCGCCAGGGGGCAGGGCTTCGGCCTCACGACAGGAGGGGGTGGGGGCACTGGCGCGTATCTTGATGTCGGGGACTTCTGCTGCCCCGAATACCTGGAGCAGATGATCCAGCTGGTCCAGCAGAACTGGCAGGCCAAACACAACGTGGCGGGAGTGACGCTGATGAAGTTCACTATCGAACGAAGCGGCCAGTTGTCCGGTGTGCAGGTCGAGCAGCCGAGTGGCTTCGTCGCCCTCGACCTCGCAGCGCAGCGCGCACTCCTCCTGACCGCTCGCCTGCCGGCGCTGCCGGCCGCGTTTCCCAATCCAACCCTCACCGTTCACATGCGATTCGAGTATCAGCGCTGATGAGACACTTCTTCACGGTCCTCGCCGTCGTTGCGGCCGTCTCGGTGCTCGTCGCCGGACAGGCCCCGTCTCCCGGGGCTCCGGGCGGGCAGAGCCAGCAGCCCTCGGAGGTTCAGCTCGTCATCAGTGGAGATCCGGGTACCCCGCCCCGCTACGCGGTGCCGCGATTCACCAGCCCGACGGCCGACGGCGCCCAGGCCGGTGAAGTCATCGCGCAGGTGCTGTGGGACGATCTCAACTTCGAGCGCGAGTTCTACATGATTCCCCGCGACGTGGCGGCCACCGTGCCCGCGGCGACGGTACCCGGGCAGGTGCCCTTCGAGGCCTGGCGCGAGGTGGGTGCTGACGCGGTGGTGATCGGGTCGGTCGCGGTGACGGGCACCGATGTGCGCGTCCAGGTGCGGCTCTTCAACGTGCGCTCCAGGCAGCTGGTCTTCGGGAAGGAATACAGTGGCAGCCTCGCCAATCCACGGGCGTACGCCCACACCATCGCCGATGAAATCCATCAGCAGCAGCGCGCGCTGCGTGGCGTCGCCCGGACCCGGCTGACGTTTTCCTCGGACCGCAGCCGCGAGCGCGTCACCAACACCGTGGTGAACCGTGACGTCAAGGAGATCTACATCGCCGACTACGACGGCGCGAACCAGCGCCGTATCACGGCCAACCGTCAGCTCAACATCACGCCTGTCTGGGCACCCGACGCGCGCGCCATTGCCTACACCTCGTATCGTCGAGGCTTCCCCGACATCTTCATCGCCCGTATCTACGAGGGTGTGCAGGAGACGCCAACGGCCGGAGGGTTTCAGAACTGGTTGCCCGTCTACTCGCCAGACGGCCGGCGTATCTGTTTCACGTCGAACCGCGACGGGAATGCCGAGCTCTACGTGATGAACGCGGATGGGTCCGGTGTGCGGCGGGTGACGAATCACCCCGCCATCGACACCACGCCGACCTGGTCGCCCAATGGCACGCAGATCGCTTTCACCTCGGACCGTTCGGGGCAGCCGCAGATTTACGTCGTGGATGCCGACGGCCTGAATCTCCGGCGCCTGACGACGGGCGAATCGTATGCCGACCGGCCCACGTGGTCGCCTCCGCCCTTCAACGAGATCGCGTACGCCGCGCGGACGGGACGGGGCTACGACATCAAGCTCCACGACCTGGCGTCCGGACAGACCCGTCAGATCACGTTCAGCGAAGGCACTAACGAGAGCCCGGCGTTTTCCCCGAACGGGCGGCATCTGGCCTTCACGTCCACCCGCGCCGGCGGCGTGCAGGTCTTCACGATCGGTCGAGATGGACGCGGCCTGCGACAGGTGACGCGCGAAGGCAACAATTACACCCCGGCGTGGTCGCAGTAACGCAGGCCGGGCCCGTATGGCAGATGGACCACCTCCAGAGGAATAGTTGAGATGATTCGAACCAGTGTGCTTGCAACCGGTCTGCTCTGCCTCCTGGTCGCCGCCGGGTGTGGCCGCCGCATCGGTCCGGACACCGAACCCGCGCCGCCACCGGATGCGTCCGCAGGCGCTACGACGACGGCCCCGCCAGCGAGACCGCAGCCGGCGCCCGCTCCCCCGCCGCAGCGAGTCGAAGAGTCGGCGGTCACGGCGATCCCGGTACCGCCCGACGACATCGCCAATCGCTCGCTGGATGAACTCAACCGCAATTCGCCGCTCGCGCCGGTACTCTTCGGCCTCGACAGCTCGGAGCTCGATGAACAGGGACGGGCCATCGCCAGCGCCAACGCCGACCTGTTGCGGCGGTACCCCGCCTGGGTCGTCACCGTCGAAGGGCACTGCGACGAACGAGGCACGGCCGAGTACAATCTGGCGCTCGGCGAGCGGCGGGCGATTGCCGTCAAGGCGTACCTCGTCTCGCTGGGCATCCCGGCGGATCGACTCCGCACGGTGAGCTACGGTAAGGAGTTCCCGTTCGATCCCGGGCACGACGAGGCCGCCTGGCAGCAGAACCGCCGGGCGCATTTCGTCATCACCGCCCGGTGATTCGCCGACAGACAGCGGTCACGGGACGAGGTGCTGGTTCGATCGCGCCAAGCCAGGGGATTGATCTATGACGCACAGGACAATCGCGGTCTCGATGCTGGTCGTGCTGCTCGGGGGCGCCGGGACGGCGCACGCGCAGAACCGCGAGCACCTGCAGATGATGGCCGAGATTCGGATGATGCAGGAACAGGCGCAGCAGTTGGCCACGACGCTTGCCGGGCTCGGCGCCACGCTCCAGGAGGCGCTCAAGGCCATCAATGCCAGGCTGGATGAGGCCGAGGCGCTGACCAGGCGCAGTTTCGCGGATCAGAAGCTGGCGCTCGACGGGGTCGGCACCGACCTGCGCGTGGTCCGCGAACGCGTGGACGAGACGACAGTGCGGGTGTCCACGCTCGGGCAGGAGATCGAGGCGTTGCGGACGTCGATTCCGGTCATGCCGCCGGCGCCCTTCCCGGTCGACCCCGCGGACCCGAACGCCCCACCCACCGATGCGCTCGAGCCCGCGCAGCCGATCGTCCCATCCACCGCCGGGCTGTCCCCGACCCGGATGTTCGAGACCGCCTGGGCCGACTACACGGCGGGACAGTGGTCGCTCGCAATCACGGGGTTCGAGGCGTTTCTGAAGACGTTTCCCCGATCGGAGATGGCCGACGAAGCGCAGTTCTACGTGGGGGAAACCCATTTCGCACAGAACAGGTTCGCCGAGGCGGTCGCCGCCTACAATCAGGTGATCCAGGGCTACCCCGGCTCCAATTCCCTCCCGCTGGCCTATTACAAGCGTGGGCTGGCGCAGGAGCGCCTGGGGGAACCGGACGCCGCACGTGCTTCCTGGGAGCAGGTGATCGCGACCTATCCGGACTCGGACGCCGGACGACTCGCGCGGCAGAATCTCGATCGCCTCGGACGGCGATGACCTGGGCTGTCCGCCGCAGCTGATACGGTAGGCCACGAGGGCGGAACTCGTGGCAACGGGGTGCGTTCCAGCAGCCTCAGGGAGAGAGCACACAGATGGGGAGCGTCAACAAGGTCATTCTGGTCGGCAACCTCGGGCGTGACGCCGAGTTGCGCTACACCCCGGGCGGGGCGGCGGTGGCAACACTGAACCTCGCGACCACCGAGGTCTGGAACGACAAGAGCAACCAGCGTCAGGAAAAGACCGAGTGGCACCGCGTGGTGCTCTGGGGCAAGCAGGCCGAGAGCCTGCAGGAGTACCTGACCAAGGGTAAGCAGATCTACGTCGAGGGCCGCCTGCAGACCCGGCAGTGGGACGACAAGGATGGCAACAAGCGCTACACCACGGAGATCAAGGCGGATCGCATCACCTTGCTCGGGGGGGGCGGAGCGGGTCGCGGCGGGGGGATGGAGCGCAGCGGCTCGACCGGGGGCGGCGCGGACGAGCCTCCCATGGAGCCGATGACCGACGACGATATCCCGTTCTAGTCGACCGGCGAGCCCGGCCCTGGCGCCACCGCCGGGCCGGTGCCCGCAGCGCCTGTGGCCCGCCGCGTCTACGGCTGGGTCGTGCCCTCCCGGCCGTATTCATCCTTCACGCGGACGACGTCGTTCAGTTCCGGCGTCGACGCTTCCAGCACGTCGCAATCCTCGATCGCCGTGATGCGGTGCACGGTCAGTGGGCGGACCCTCGCCGCGTCTCCTGCCTGCATCTCGCGTTTCACGAGCACGCCGTCCTCCTGCACCTCGAAGAGCAGCCGGCCCGAGTGCACGTAAATCGTCTCGTCCTTCACCTCGTGATACTGCAAGCTGAGCTTCTGTCCGGCCTTCACGTGGAGAATCTTGCCCACGTAGCGGTCGGTCACGGCCCAGTGGACCTCGTGGCCCCACGGTTTGTGGACGATTGTGACGGCCTCGTGGCCGCGCGTGTCGCTGCTCATCGCGATGTGACCTCGTCTCCCGGAGCCAGGTCCCCGAGTGCTTCGAGAATATGGGCTTCGATCTCGGCGGCCGTGCCGAGGGTGAGTGCGCGTGCGGCCATGCGCCGCATGTCTCCGGCGTTCGTGTCCCGAGCCACGCGGCGGGCGAGGGCGATGGCGCCGGCCGTCATGCTGAACTCGGTGAGGCCCAGGCCGATGAGCAAGCGCAGCAGCGTGGGGTCGGCGGCCATCTCGCCGCAGATCGACACAGGGATGCGTCCGAGACGTGCACCCCGGCGCACGTGGCGGAGCAGGCGGAGCACGGCGGGATGCAGGGGCTCGTAACGGTCCGACACGCTGGCGTCGGTCCGGTCCACGGCCAGGGTGTACTGGATCAGATCGTTTGTGCCGATCGTGAAGAAGTCCACCTCCCGCGCCAGGATGGCGGCGGTGAACGCTGCCGACGGGACTTCGATCATGATGCCGACCGGCACGTCCGGGGCCTGCAGCCCCCTGGCTGCGAGCTGCGCTCTCGCCTGGTCGAGCAGCGCCTTCGCGGCGCGTACCTCGTGGAGCGACGCCACGAACGGGAACATGATCCGCAGGGCGCCGTACGGCGCGGCGCGCAGCAGCGCGCGCAGCTGGGTGCGCATGACGTCCGGCTGCGAGAGTCCCAGGCGGATGCCGCGCAATCCGCCACGACCAGGACGCTCGGCATCCGGCGACCACCCGCCTCCCAGTGACGAGTCGGCTGGTCCGCGTGCGGCCTGCTCCTCATCCACGTCGAACGTGCGGACCGTGACCGGGTCGGGTGCCGTGCGTTCGGCCAGCTGCCGGTAGAGCTCGTACTGCTCCTCTTCACCGGCGAGGTGCGGTGCCGCTCCCATCAGCAGGAACTCGGACCGGTAGAGACCGACACCCTCCGCGCCCGCGGTGCGCGCCGCGCCCACGTCGTCGGGCCGGTCGATGTTCGCCCGGAGCGTGATACGCACACCGTCCCGGGTGGTGAGCGGCACGAGCAGGTCCGTGGCGTCCGGGCCCGGCTGACAGCGGACCCGTGCCCGGGCTTCCGCCTCCTGCTGCTCGGCCGGCGTCGGTGCGATGACCACGTCTCCGGTTTGCCCGTCGACGATGACCCACTCACCCGCCGGCACCCGTCGGCTGGCGTCGTGGAGCCCGACCACCGCCGGAACACCGAGCGAGCGCGCAAGGATGGCCGTGTGGTAGGTGCGACTGCCGGCGTCGGTGATGAAGCCTCGAATACGGCTCCAGTCGAGCTGCGCGAGAACGGAGGGCGTCAGCTCATCGGCGACCAGGACGCAGGCCGTGTCGAGGTGGTGGCCCAGGTCTCGCGGACCGCCCTTCTCGTCAGAGAGGTTCATGCGCAACCGGCCGGCCACGTCCTGCACGTCGCCCTTCCGCTCGCGCAGGTACGGATCCGCCGCATCGTCGAACACGGACGCCAGTTCGTCCACGGCCTGCTGCACGGCCCACTCCGCGTTGATGTGCTCCTCCCGTACCAGTACCGCCGCCCGTCCCACCAAGAGCGGGTCATCGAGAATGAGCAACTGGGCGTCGAAGATGGCCGCGAGGTCGGGACCATGGGCCGCGGCGATACGCGCGCGGATCTGCGCCAGCTGCTCGTGCGACCGCTGGCGGGCCCGCTCGAGAGCGACCAGTTCCTCGTCCACGTGCGCCTCGCTGATGGGGAACCGGAGCGCATGCGTACGCTGCAGTGCGACGATGGCGGGGCCGACGGCCACGCCCGGCGAGACGCCGATCCCCTTCAGGCGTTCCACGAGGTTTCCCCGAAGCCTGACTCGATGAGCGCACAGAGCGCGCCGACGGCTTCGACCTCGTCCCGCCCGTCGGCGGACACGGTCACCGACGTGCCCTTCGCCGCGGCGAGCAACAGGATGCCCATGATGCTCTTGCCATCGGTCGTGCGGCCGTTTCGCCCGATGCGGATGTGCGCCTCGAAGCGTCCCGCGAGCTGGGCGAACCGCGCGGCAGCCCTCGCGTGCAGGCCGAGGGGGTTGGGCACGGTGACGGTGCGGCTGGTCATGGTACGGTGCCGGTCTACATCTGCTCGGCGCGGAGGAGATCGGACGCCACCCAGATGGCGTTGCGTCCATGCTCTCGCATGTCGCGCGCGGTGGCCAGCAGGTCCGTTCGGTCGCCGGGACCCGCGAGCTTGATCACCATCGGCAGGTTCACGCCGGTCAGTACCTCGACCTTGCCGGTGCCGATGAACGTCAGCGCGATATTCGACGGCGTTCCGCCGAACATGTCGGTCAGGATGAGGACGCCGTCCCCCTCGTCGACACGGCCGATCGCCTGCGCGATCTCGTTGCGGGCATCCTCGGTGTCGTCGTGCCATCCGATGGAGACGGCGGCGAACCGTGGGAGATCGCCCACGATCATCTCCGCGGCGCTCACCAGTTCGCTGGCGAGCTGGCCGTGCGTGACGACGACCACGCCAATCATGAGTCCCTGTGCGCGACCCGTACGGTCACGCCCTCCACCGCAGACAGGGGGCGCTTGAGCGCTTCGGCCACCATGACCGAGCGATGGCGCCCACCGGTGCAGCCAATCGCCACTGTGAGGTAGCTCTTGCCCTCCTTCACGTACTGCGGCAGCGCGAAGGTCAGGAACGCGGACAGCTGTTCGATGAACGCGCGCGTTTCCGGATGACGGCGCATGAAGCGGATCACCGGCTGGTCCCGTCCGGTGAGCTTTCGCAGCCGGTCCACGAAGTGCGGATTCGGCAGGCACCGGACATCGAAGACCAGGTCTGCGTCGAGCGGCACCCCGTGCTTGAATCCGAAACTCACGAGATTGACCACCATCTCCTTGTCGCCGCCGTCGCGTGACAGCTGCATGAAGACGTTCCGCAGCTCGTGCACCGTGAGGTTCGACGTATCGAGGATCAGATCGGCGACAGACCGGATGGGGTCGAGACGCTTCTGCTCTTCCCGGATACCCTCCCGCACCGAGCGATCCGGTGCCAGCGGATGTGGGCGCCGCGTCTCGCTGAAGCGGCGCAGCAGGGCCGCCTGGCTGGCCTCGAGGAAGATGAGCATCGGCTCGACGCCCGCGGTGCCGCGCAACCGCTGGTAGATGCGCGGGAGTTCCGAGAGCCGGGCGCCCTCCCGCACGTCCACGACGAGGGCGACCTTCTGCATGCCGCCTTCCTCCCTCGCCGCGAGCTCCGCAATCGTCTGGATCAGGGCGATCGGCAGGTTGTCGATGCAGAAATACCCGAGGTCCTCGAGTGCCCGGATCGCGTGCGATTTCCCGGCGCCCGAGAGTCCCGTCAGGATGACGAAGCGCCGCGTGCCCCGTTCCGGCGCCCGGCGCACCGGCGATCGGCGCGGGCGCTTCCGCGCGGCCGGACTCACGCGTCTTCCTCCACGCTCATGCCATCGCCCTCGCGGCGTTCCGCCAGCAGCCGATCGAGCCGTGCCACCAGCTCCCGTGCGGGGTCGTGTCCACGGCTGCGCAGCAACTCGTTGCGCGCCGCCACCTCGACCAGGATGGCGAGGTTGCGGCCCGGCCGGACGGGCAGCGAGATGAGGGGGACTCGCAGGCCCCCGATGTCGTAGGTTTCACGATCGAGCCCGATCCGATCGTACTCGCGCTCGGGGTCCCATCGCTCCAGCCGCACCACCAGTTCCACACGCTTGGACGCACGGATCGACGCCACGCCGAACAGCTCCAGGATGTTGATGATGCCGAGCCCACGCACCTCCATGTGGTGGCGTGTCAGTTCGGGACACGTCCCAATGAGCACGGTCTCGCCCCGAAGCCTGATCTCGACGGTATCGTCGGCCACCAGCCGGTGGCCGCGCACGATGAGGTCGAGCGCGCACTCGCTCTTGCCGATGCCGCTCTCGCCGATGAGCAGCACGCCGAGACCGATGACGTCGAGCAGCACGCCATGCACGTGCTCGCGCGTCGCCAGCATGTCGTCGAGCAGGCCGGTCACCTTCGCGATGGCCAAGGGTGTGGCGACCGACGTGCTGAGGAGCGGCACCCCGGCGCGTTCGCACACCGAGATGAGCTCTGTTGGAGCGCCCCACCCCCCGGTCACCATGACGCACGGCAGATCGTGCGCCAGCGCGGTCTGCAGGGTGCCCGTTCGGACGTCAGGAGCGAGGCTCTCGACGAAGCGCACTTCGCTCTCGCCCAGCACCAGGATCCGTCCGGGCTGCAGGTATTCATGGAAGCCGGCGAGGGCGAGTCCTGTCTTCTGCACGTGCGGGCTCGCGATGACGCGCCAGGTGCTGCTGGCACCGGCCATCACCTGAAGAGGCAGGCCTACCGCATCCAGCCGGCTTCGCAGCAGGTGCTCGACGGTGACGACCTGCTGCTCGCTCATGGGAGGCGCACGGTCGTCGCGCTCCGGAGAGCCCAGAGGGCGCGCCGGCGCTGGGCTGCCGTCATGCGTCCGGCTCTATCAGGCCGAGATGTCCATCCGGCCTGCGAAACAGGACGTTCACGAGGTCTGTGGTGGCGTTCCGGAACACGATGAACGCCGACCGATCAGCGCCGACCTCGAGGGCGGCTTCCTCCACCGTCATCGGCTTCACCGCGTACCGGCGGGCGCGCACGATGCGCGGACCGGCGGCCGGATCGCGAGGCGCAGGGGCGCTGGCGAGCCGGGCCGCGGTGACCTTCGGACCGGACTCGCGGCGACGGCGCTGATCGGTCCACCGCTCCTTGAGACGCCGGGCCTGCCGGTTCACCTTGACCAGCGCCTGCTGGACCGCTTCCGACCAGTTGCGGCCCGATCCGCTGGCGTGCAGGACGTGGTCGCCCCGGGCGTGCAGGGTGACTTCGGCGTGGCAGGCGTGGTGCTCCGTCGAGAGCACGATCTGCAGGGAGACGGCGTTGTCGTGGAGGAGGCGGTCCAGCTTGTCGAGTCCCCCGGTGACGAGGGAGCGAATGGCCGCCGTGATGCGGATGTGTCTGCCTGTCAGTTCGAGACGCATGACCTCAGTAGAGCACCTTGCGCTGGTTGGACGTCGGGATCTTGAGCTCTTCGCGATACTTCGCGATGGTGCGGCGCGCCAGCTCGAGCCCTTCGCGCTGCAGGATGCTGACGATCTTCGAGTCGCTCAACGGTTTGCGCGGGTCCTCTTGCTCGATGATCTTGCGGATGCGCTGCTTGATGGTGACCGACGACACCGCCTCGCCGTACGAGCTGGCGATGCCGCTGTGGAAGAAGTACTTCATCTCGAACACGCCTTGCGGCGTGTGCATGTACTTGTTGGTCACGACGCGGCTGACGGTCGACTCGTGCATGCCGATGTCGTTGGCGACATCGCGCAGCACCAGGGGCCTGAGGTACTCGATGCCGTGATCGAGGAAGTCCCGCTGGAACTGGATGATGCTCGTGGCGACCTTGTGGATTGTTTTCTGGCGCTGCTCCACCGACTTGATGAGCCACAGCGCCGACCGGAACTTGTCTTTCACGTACGCGCGCGTCTCGTCCGTGTTCTCGGAGGCTCCCTTGTCGAGGAGGCGCCGGTAGACGGGGCTGATACGGAGCTGCGGCAGGCTTTCCTCGTTGAGAACGGCGACGTACTGGTCTTCGAGCTTCGCGATGTACACGTCGGGAATCACGTACTGCGAGGGCGTCGGGTTCAGCCGGCTCCCCGGCTTCGGGTCGAGACCCCGGATCAGCTCGATGTGCTGCTTGAGTTCGTCGAGTGTCACCCCGAGCTTGCGCGCCAGCTCGGGCACCTGGTGATTCTGCAGCAGGCGCATGTGCTCGAGCACGATGGTTTCGCAGGGGGTGCCGTTCAGCCCGAGATGGCGCAGCTGCAGCAGCAGGCACTCCTGCAGGTCTCTGGCGGCCACACCGATCGGGTCGAACGACTGTACGAGCCGCAGGGCCCGCTCCACCTCCTCGGTGCGCCATGGCCCCATGCTCGCCAGTTCCTCGACCGTCGCCACGAGGTAGCCGTCGTCGTCGAGGTTGCCGATGATGGCCTCGCCGATCTCGCGGGAGAGCGGGTCGTCGGTCTGCATGGAGAGCTGCCAGAGGAGGTGATCGGCCAGCGAGGAGGACGTCGAGAGCGTGTTCTCGATCGGGGGGAGCTCCTTGACCTCGGTGGGCGTACGCGGCCGGTACCCGTCGTCGAGATAGTCGCCGAAGAAGTACTCGTAGTCCTGATCGTCCCAGGAGTCGGTCTTCTCGGTCGCGGGCTTCTCTTCGGCCTTCTCGGGCGTGGCCTCGGCCGGCTGGAGGTCCTCGGTCGGGACCTCCTCGAGCATCGGATTCTCGACCATCTCCTGGTTGAGCAACTCCGACAGTTCCAGCGTCGACATCGGCAGCAGCTTGATGGCCTGCTGCAGCGACGGCGTCAGAATCAGCTTCTGGACGAGCTTGGTATGCAGTTTCTGCGAAATCGCCATAGCGTCGATCGTTCAGCTCTCTGCGTCGGCCGGATTCGTCATCTTAGTCCAACCGGAAGTCGGCCCCGAGATAAATCCGGCGAACATCCTCGTCTGCGGCGAGCGCGTCTGGCGTGCCGCTCTTGAAGATCGTTCCGTCGTGCACGATGTATGCCCGGTCCGTGATCTTCAGCGTCTCGCGGACATTGTGATCGGTGACGAGCACACCGATCCCGCGCGACTTCAGATGGAAGACGATGTTCTGAATCTCTCCCACGGCAATCGGATCGATCCCGGCGAAGGGCTCATCGAGCAGGATGAACCTCGGCGACACTGCCAGCGCGCGCGTGATCTCCGTTCGTCGGCGTTCTCCTCCGGACAACGTATGCGCTGGCGACTTCGCCAGCGGCGTGAGATGGAGCTCGTCGAGCAGCTCGGCCAGCCGCGATCGCCGCGCGGCTGCGCCGAGGTCGAGCGTCTCCAGGATCGCCAGGATGTTCTGCTCCACCGAGAGGCCCCTGAAAATCGAGGGCTCCTGCGGAAGGTAGCCGATGCCCTTGCGCGCCCGGACGTACATCGGATCGTCGGTGACGTCCTCGCCGTCGAGGAGCACCCGCCCGGAGTCTGGCGCGGTGAGTCCGACGGTCATCGAGAACGTCGTCGTCTTGCCGGCGCCGTTCGGGCCCAGGAGGCCGACCACCTCCCCGGCTTCCACGGCCAGGCTGACGCCCCGCACCACGGTGCGGCCTCCGTAGGACTTGGTGAGCCCCTCCGTCTGCAGCCGTGACGTCACGGGCGCGGGGGCTCCTGGCAGGCATCGCTGCCAGTGGACCGCGTGCGGACCTGCTCGTTGCCGTCCACGACGATCCTATCGGTCGTCCTGAAGAAGATCAACGAACGGCCCACTGTTTCGCGGCACTGCTCCACGACTCGCACCGGTGTTCCCGTCATCTCGTACCGACCCTCCGACGCCCGGTAGATCATCGACCCGCCGGTGGCGACGCGTGAATCGAGCACGACCCGCACACGATCGGTGGCCTCGAGCTGCTCGGCTCCGCCACCGCCCGGCGCGAGCACGAGGTCGATGCGTCCGGCGGTCAGGTCTCCCTGGGGCCCGCTCACCTGGGCGGCTGGCCCCCCGGCCGTCGGTGCCAGCCCGGTAATCGGCATGGGCGGTGCGGACGTGTAGGTGACGCGGCGGCTGGCGTCGTCGTAGCGGATGGTGGCCGCCCGTCCGGACGTCACCCCGTCCTCCAGGCGCAGGGTCGAGCGCGCGTCGCCGGTGGCGGTGAGCGCGCCGTTTGCGCGGTCGAGCGTGATCTGCTCCGCCCGGATTGCGGTCTCGCCCTGCCACAGCGTGGCCCGGCCCGTGAACGTGGCGCCGGCGTCGCGTCCGTCGTAGGCGGCCGCGTCGGCGGTGACGGTCACCGGGGTGTCAGCCGCCAGGAGCCCCGGCAGGTTCGTGTCGGGGTCGCCGGCGTTCCCGCCGCCGCGCAGGGTCGTCACCGAGCGCCCCGTGGCGCGGATGCGCCGGGTGTCGAGCGCGACGTCCACGACATCGGCTTCGATGTCGGTGTTGGTCTCGGACACGTGCGGTCGCGCGCTGCCCGTGCCGCTCAGGCGGAGGCTTCCCGCGTCGGGGTCGTACTCGGCGACGGGGCTCGTCGTGCGGACACTGCCGTCCTCGACGGCGACGCCTCCGCCAAAACGCGCCGCGCCCACGCCAGCGGGCGTGAGCGCCATGGTCAGCGCCTCCGCCCGCACCTGGCGGCGTCCTTCCGTGTACACGACGTCGTCCTCGAAGCGCGCGTCGGTGAGTCCGTCGCCGGCCCGGCCCGTCGCATCGAACTGCCGGGCGCTGACCACCCGATCCGCGCCGGGAGCGCCGCCTGGGAGCACCATCCGCATCCCACCAGTGGCCTCGGCCCGCGTGGGCTGGCCGTCGGCGGCGAACTCGAAATAGATCATCTCCCCGGTAAGGGCGCGCGCCGCATGGCCCCCGTCGGCCCGCAGTTCGGCCGACGCGTCGCCAGTCAGCCGGGCCAATTCGATCGTGTCGCCGTCGTCCCGGTATCCGAGGTCGATGTCGCGGGCGACCAGGCGTTCGAGGGCGCCGGTCGTCGCCGTGACGCGGGAGTCGCCGCGGAGCGACATGGAGGACAGCCGGGAGTCGTCGTCACCGAGGACGGCCACCAGTCGCGTGGAGGACAGCGCGTGGTCCTCCCGCTGGGTGTCCACACCGCCCGACAGCCGCAGCTGGTGCATGGCGCGGTCGAACTCGGCGCCGTCGGACGTGAACTCGGTCGCCACCCCGCCGTCCTCCCGCTCGAGCGTCACCCGCGAGGCGTGCGCGATCACCAGCAGGTCGTGCAGCTGGTCGTAGGACACGTCGGTGCCAGAGCCGCTCAGCAGGCCCCGGCCGAACGTCACGGCCCCCGGCACGCGGACCATGCCGTCGTCGGCGGTGAAGCTGGCCTCCTCGGCATGCATCTCGAATCCGTCGCTCCCCACCATGTGCACGTCGCCCGTCAGCTCGAGCGTGCGCTGATCGCGGCCGGTCCGCGCCTCACGTCCCGAGATGACGAAGTCCCGGCCCGCCCGCTCGCGCAGCGTGACGGTCACGCCGAAGAGCGTGGCGGCTCCCCCCTCGTAGGTGAGCTGCCGCTCGGCTTCGACGAGATACTCCTGACGGAGCCCTCGCACCTGCTGAACCACGTTGCCGGTGCTCTCGATCATCGCCGCCGGGTCCGTGCGCTCGGGGGGCGCGGACACGACGGGGTCGGGGCGCTCCCCAATCGACAGGTAGACCGCCGCCGCGCAGCCGAGGCCGAAGAGGCCTACGACCAGGCGGCCGCGCTTCTGCCAGTGCATCGACTGAGGATAGCATCGCGGTCGACCGGGGCCTGCCCCGGCCGGCCGTCAGACAGGGGCCCGGAAGTCGGCCACCGACAGCTGGAGGTACTGCTCGCCGTTCCAGCTGTCCTGCTCCACCGAGAAGGCCACGTCGATGGCCCGGCGGTGCTGGGTCACGAAGGCCTCACGGTCCGCGGCCCGCCAGGCGATGCCGCGCAGCACCCGGCCTTCCTGTCGGAACGACATCTTGAGGTGCCGCTCTTTGAGCACCCGCGGGCCGTCGACCACCTCGACGCCGCTGGCGTGAAACACGGGCGAGGGGTTGCCCGCGCCGAAGGGTGCAAGGGTGGACAGCTCGGTCATGACGTGCGCCCCGATGGCGGGCAGCTGGAGCGGGCCGTCGAGCCACAAGCGGGGGCGCAGGTCGTCGGGCTGGATGAGGCGGTCGGCCCAGACGTTGACGGCCTGCCGCAGCTCACGGATGCGGCCTGCCTCGATCGTCAGACCGGCCGCCTGTCGATGCCCGCCGAACCGCGTCATCAGACCGCCGCACGATTCCAGGGCCGCCAGCATGTCGAACGTCGGGATGCTCCGGCAGGAACCATGCGCCACGTCCCCGTCGATCGACAGCACGATGGCGGGGCGGTGGAACGCGTCCACGAGCTTGGACGCCACGATGCCGATGACTCCCCGGTGCCAGCCCTCGCCGCACACCACCAGCACGGACCGGGCCCCGATGTCGGGGTCCGCCTCGATGGCCTTCCTGGCACGGGCCACGATCTCGGCCTCCTCCTGGCGACGGCGCAGGTTCTCCGCGTCGAGCTGCCCGGCCAGGACTCGTGCCTCCTCCGCCATCGACTCATCCGAGGCGAGCAGGAGCCGTGCGGCGAGGTCTGGCGTGCTCATGCGCCCCGCCGCGTTGACGCGGGGCGCGAGCACGAAACCCACGTCGTAACTGTCGATCTCCTGCCCCGTCAGGCCGCAGACGTCGATGAGGGCCTGCAGGCCCACGCGGTGCGGCCCCTTCGAGAGCAGCGCCAGGCCGAGCTTCGCGATGACCCGGTTCTCGCCGGTGAGCGGCACCACGTCGGCGAGGGTCCCGATGGCGGCGATCTTGACGAACGCCGGCAGCCACTGCTCCCGGCCCGCGCGGATACAGAGCGCCTGCACCAGCTTGAGGGCCACGCCCACGCCCGCGAGGTTCTTGTCGGGGTACCCGCAATCGTGGCGCTTGGGGTTGATGACGGCCAGCGCCCGTGGAAGTGTCGTATCGGGCTCGTGGTGGTCGGTGATGACCAGATCCACACCCAGTTCACGCGCACGGTCCGCCGCCTCCACCCCACGAATGCCGCAGTCCACGGAAATGACGAGTCGCACGCCCTCCGCGTGGAGCCGATCGATGGACGCCGGCTGCAGGCCGTACCCGTCGCGCAGCCGCTCGGGGATGAAGTGCACGACGTCGGCGCCGAGCAGCTCGAGCGCGCGGCGCAGGATGACGGTCGACGTCACGCCGTCCACGTCGTAGTCGCCGTGCACGGCGATGCGTTCGTGCCTGGCGATGGCTCCGGAGATCCGTTCCACCGTCGCCTGCATGTCCACGAGCGCGAACGGGTCGTGCAGGTCGGAGAGGGCAGGCGACAGGAAGCGTCGGGCCTGCTCGGGCTCCTGGAGGCCCCGCATGCACAGCAGCCGGGCCGTCAGCGGCGAGACGCCGAGTTCGGCGGCGAGGCGAAGGGCCGAGGGGGCATCGTAGGGGCGCGACTCCCAGAGCTTCTGAATCATGCGCCCTGTTCGACGATGCCGACGCTGCCCATGGCCCGGAACTTCCGGTACCGCGCGTCGAGCCGCTCGTCGGCCGGCACCGACGACACGGTCCGCAGCGCACGGTCGAGGGCCGTGTCGAGGAGCGACGCCGCCGCGTCGAGGTTGGTGTGCGCACCCCCGATGGGTTCGGGCACGATCTCGTCGATGATGCCCAAAGCCATCAGGTCGGGCGCGGTGAGCTTGAGAGCCTCCGAGGCCTCGACCTTCCGGTTGGAGTCGCGCCAGAGGATGGCGGCGCAGCCCTCCGGGGGGATGACGCTGTAGATGGCGAACTCGTGCATCAGGATCCGGTCGCCGATCGCGATGCCCAGCGCGCCGCCACTGCCGCCCTCCCCGTGGACGACGACCAGGATGGGGACCTCCAGGGCGAACATCTCCCGCAGGTTCAGCGCAATGGCCTCGGAGATGCCGCGCTCCTCGGACTCGACGCCGGGATACGCGGCCGGCGTGTCGATGAATGCGATGATGGGACGCCTGAACTTCTCCGCCAGCCGCATCGCGCGCAGCGCCTTCCGGTAGCCTTCGGGCCGGGCATAGCCGAAGTTCCGGAAGATCTTCTGCTTCGTGTCGCGCCCTCCCTTGTGGTGCCCGACCACGAGCACGGGCTGGTCCTTGTAGCGGGCCATGCCGGTGACGATGGCGTGGTCGTCCGCGAACCGGCGGTCCCCGTAGATTTCGGTGAACTCGGTGAACAGCCGGCCTACGTAGTCGAGCACGCTGGGCCTGGCCGGATGCCGGGCGACGAGGACGCGCTGCCAGGGCGTGAGCCTCGCGTACAGGTCGCCCCTGATCGATTCCACGCGCCGGTTGAGCGCCTCGATCTCCCGGATGCGCTCGGGCGTGGACTCCATCATCGACAGCGCCTCGACCTCCTTGAGGAGGACGGCGATCGGCTCTTCGAACTCGAGCGTGTCTGGTGGCATCGTCAGCTCTCGTGTCGGCGCGTGGGCGGAGGCGGCCTCACCGGAGGCTCACCGAGCCCGCGCCGCAGATGTCCTCCACGGCGGCCACGAGGCCCTCCGAGGGACGGACGCGTATCTGGTTGTTCACGTCCACCCGCACGCGCAGGCGCCGGTCGGCTTCCTGCACGACGAGATGGAAAGCGACCGGCCGATCGCCCTTGTGCCTCGAGAACACGTCCCACAGCTTCTCGAACGTGGCCTTCCCGTGCGGCGGCGTGGAGAGCGAGATGGACACGGCCCGGGCCAGGCGCTCGACCACGGCTTCGATGGGCACGATTTCCGAGGCCATGATGCGGCCGGTCTCGTCGTCGCGCTCCAGCTTGCCACGAACCAGGACCATGCGTCCGTTCTCGGCCAGATGTCCGTGCTGCCGGAACGTCTCGGGGAAGACGACGACCTCGATGCTGCCCACCGCGTCCTCCAGCATGAACACGCACATCCGGTCTCCCTTGCGCGTCTTGAGCGCGCGAAGGCCGGACACGATGCCGCCGGTCGAGACCTCTTCAGGCGGACGATCCGGCGCCTCCACGGGAAGGGCGCCCCCGGTCGGGGCCTCGGCGAGGATGGTCTCGGCTGCGTCGACGATCTCCGGACGCGGATTGATGTCGGCGGTCGTCCTGGCGCCGTACTCGAGCAGGTGCGCCGCGTAGCGATCGATGGGATGGCCGCTCCAGTAGAGCCCGAGCGACTCCTTCTCGTACTGGAGCTGCTCGACTTCCGTCCAGGGTGGCGCATCCGGGGGCACGGCCACGACCGCCGGCGCGCCCGGGGTCGCCCCCCCGAACAGGTCGGCCTGGCCGAGGTCGCGATCGCGCTGGGTGCGGGCCCCGTAATCGCAGGCGCCCTCGATGGCGGCGAACAGGTTGGCGCGCAACTGGTTCCGGGCGGGCTCCGGCTGGCGCCCGTCCACCAGGGAGTCGCACGCACCCGACTTCACGAGCGCCTCGAACACGCGCTTGTTGACCGTGCGGAGGTCCAGGACCTCGCACAGCGCGTGCAGGGAGGCGACGCGCCCCCCCAGCTCGGTCCGTGCGGTCAGGAGCGCGGCCACGGCGCCCTCCCCCAGCCCCTTGATGGCCGTGAGCCCGAAGCGCACGCCCTTACCCGGCTCGACCGAGAAGCGCAGCTGGCTCTGGTTCACGTCCGGCGGCAGGACGGGGATGCCGCGGTCTCGGCACTCCGCGAGGTACATCGCGAGCTTGTCGGTGTTCTGCGACTCGATCGTCAGGAGGGCGGCCGCGAAGTGCCAGGGGTAGTTGGCCTTCAGGTACGCCGTCTGGTACGCAAGAAACGCGTAGGCCGTCGAGTGCGACTTGTTGAAGCCGTACCCGGCGAAGTACTCCATCAGGTCGAAGATCTTGGCGGCCTTCCGCTCGTTGATGCCGAGCGCGCGGGCCCCGTTCATGAACTCGTCGCGCTGCTTCGCCATCACCACGGGGTCCTTCTTCCCCATGGCCTTGCGGAGCACGTCGGCCTGCCCGAGGCTGAAGCCCGCAAGCGCCTGCGCGATGCGCATCACCTGTTCCTGGTAGGCGATGACGCCGTAGGTGTCGGCCAGGATGGGCTCGAGCTGCGGCAGCTCGTACTTGATCTCGGTGCGCCCCTGCTTCCGCGCGATGAAGTCGTCCACCATGCCCGACTTGAGCGGGCCCGGGCGGTACAGCGCGTTGAGGGCGATCAGGTCGTCGATGCGCTCCGGCTTGGCGCGACGCAGCAGGTCGCGCATGCCCGAGCTCTCGAACTGGAAGATGCCGTACGTCTGTCCGTCGCCGAACAGCCGGTATGTCTTCGCATCGTCGAGCGGAACGGCGTCGATATCGAGGTCAATCCCCTCCGTGCGGCGGATCTCGTCCAGCGCATCCCGGATCAGGGTGAGGGTGCTGAGGCCCAGGAAGTCCATCTTGAGGAGGCCGACACGCTCGATCTCCTTCATGTTCCACTGGGTCGTGATTTCGTCGCGGGCCCCCTTGTAGAGGGGCGCGTAGTCGGTGACGGGGCCTGGCGCGATGACCACGCCCGCGGCATGGACCGAGGCGTGACGCGACATCCCCTCGAGCCGCCGGCCGATGTCGAGCACCTCCTTGACCCGGCCGTCCTTCGCCGCCATGTCCTTGAGGACGGGGTTCTCGGCGAGCGCCTTGTCGAGCGTCATGTCGAGCGCCGGCGGGATCTGCTTGGCGATCCGGTCCACGTCGGCGAACGGCATGTCGAGGGCCCGGCCGACGTCGCGAATCACCGCCTTGGCCTTCATCGTGCCGAACGTGATGATCTGGGCCACGTTCTCGCGGCCGTACTTGCGCGTGACGTAGTCGATCACCTCGCCGCGTCGACGCTCGCAGAAGTCCACGTCGATATCGGGCAGCGAGACGCGTTCCGGGTTGAGGAAGCGCTCGAAGATCAGGTCGAAGTCGATGGGGTCGACGTCGGTGATCCGCATGCACCAGGCGACCAGGGACCCGGCGGCCGACCCTCGCCCCGGACCGACCGGGATGCCCTCCTCGCGTGCGTAGCGGATGAAGTCCCAGACGATCAGGAAGTAGCCCTGATAGCCCATCGTCCGGATCATCTCGAGCTCGTAGTCGAGCCGGCGCTCGTACTCCTCGATCGTGTGATGGAGACGGCCCTCCGCGGCCAGCTGTCGCAGTCGCGGCAGCCGCTGCGCGAACCCGTCCCGGGCGACGTGCTCGAAGTACCGCTCGAGTGTGTAGCCCTCGGGCACGCCGAACGAGGGCAGGTGGTTCTGTCCCTTGGGGATCGTGACGTTGCATCGCTCGGCGATGAGCAGCGTGTTGCGCACCGCGTCCAGGTTGTCCTTGAAGACCGACGCCATCTGCTCGCCCGTCTTCAGGAAGAACTGGTCGCCGTGGTAGCGCAGGCGATGGGTGTCGTTGACGGTCTTGCCCGTGCCGATGCAGAGGAGGATGTCGTGGGGCTGCGAGTCGCCCTGCCGCAGATAGTGGACGTCGTTGGTGCAGACCAGCTGCATGTCCAGCTCGCGGGCCAGGGGGATGATGCCGCGATTGACGATCCGCTGCTCTTCGATGCCCTGGTACTGCATCTCCAGGAAGAAGTTGTCGCGCCCGAGGATGTCGCCGAGGCGCGCGGCCGCATCCAGGGCCTGGCGCTGCTGTTCCACCTTCAGGGCGCTCGCCACTTCGCCCTTGAGGCAGCTGCTCAGGCCGATGAGGCCCTTGGAATGCTGGGCGAGCAGTTCCTTGTCGATGCGGGGCCGATAGTAGAAGCCTTCGGTGTACCCCGCGGAGACCAGCTTGATGAGATTCTTGTACCCCTCATCGGTCTCGGCGATGAGCACCAGATGGTTGTTCGTCTCGCTGATGGAGCCGCTCTTGTCGAAGCGGCTGCCCGGCGCGACGTAGACCTCGCACCCCAGGATGGGCTTGATGCCACGGTCCTTCGCGTGGTCGTGGAAGACCACCGAGGAGAACATGTTGCCGTGCTCGGTGACGGCGATGGCGGGCATCTTGAGACGCACCGCCTCGTCGAGCAGTTCGTCGATCCGGCAGGCGCCGTCGAGGAGGGAGAACTCGGTGTGGAGGTGGAGGTGGACGAACTCGTTCACGCCCTACTCCCACTCGATCGTGGACGGCGGCTTCGAGGAAATGTCGTAGACGACGCGGTTGATGCCCCGGACCTCGTTGACGATACGCGAGGAGATCGCCGCGAGCAGTTCGTGCGGCAGTCGGGCCCAGTCCGCGGTCATGCCGTCGAGGCTCTCGACCGCCCGAATCGCCACCGTGTACTCATAGGTGCGCGCATCCCCCATCACGCCGACGCTCTGCACGGGCAGGAGCACGGCAAAGCTCTGCCAGAGGCGTTCGTACCAGCCGCTGCGGCGGACCTCGTCGGCGACGATCCGGTCGGCGAGCCGGAGCAGGTCGAGGCGCTCGCGCGTGATCGCGCCAAGGATGCGCACCGCCAGCCCCGGACCGGGAAAGGGCTGCCGCACGACGAACTCGCGTTCGAGGCCAAGTTCCTCGCCGACGCGCCGCACCTCGTCCTTGAACAGCTCGCGCAGTGGCTCGACCAGCCGGAACCGCATCCGCTCGGGCAGCCCGCCCACGTTGTGATGGCTCTTGATGACGGCCGACGGGCCGAGCACCGAGACCGACTCGATGACATCCGGGTAGAGCGTGCCCTGGCCGAGGAAGTCGAACTCCCCCAGTTCGCGGGACCGCTCCTCGAAAACGTCGATGAAGGTGCTGCCGATGATCTTGCGCTTCTGCTCGGGATCGACGACGCCGTCGAGCCGGGTGAGGAACGTGTCGGTGGCGTCGACGAACTCCAGCGGCAGGTGCATGCGTTCGGCGAACCGGCGCCGGATCTGCGCCGCCTCCTCGTACCGGAGGAGGCCGTTGTCCACGAAGATGCAGGTCAGCCGATCGCCAATCGCCCGGTGCAGCAGCAGCGCGGCGACCGTGGAGTCCACGCCGCCCGAGAGGCCGCACACGACGCGTCCATCGCCGACCAGGTGCTGGATGCGGGTCGTGGCCTCCTGCACGAAGGAGGAGATGGTCCAGTCGCCCGTGCAGCCGCACACGTCGAAGGCGAACGCGCGCAGGATCGCGCCGCCGTGTTCGGTATGTACCACCTCGGGGTGGAACAGCAGTCCGAACAGTCCGCGCGCCGGCGCCTCCATCGCGACGATGGGGGCGGTGGCGCTGGTCGCCGCCACGCGGAAGCCCTCGGGCACGGTCCCCACGTCGTCCCCGTGGCTCGCCCAGACCCGGAACGAGGACGGGGTGCCGCCGAACAGGCGCGGCGCCTGAGCGGCGACCTGGATGGTGGCGTGACCGAACTCCCGGTGCCCCGAGGGGCGCACCGCCCCACCCAGCACATCGGTCATCAGCTGCATGCCGTAGCAGATGCCGAGCACCGGCACGCCGAGGTCGAACAGGCCGGTATCGCAGCGCGGGGACCCGACGTCCGACACGCTCATCGGTCCACCCGACAAGATGACGCCGACGGGTCGCCGGGCCCGAATGGTGTCGAGGGGTGTGTTGAAGGGGACGATCTCGCAGTACACCGACAGCTCGCGCAGTCGCCGCGCGATGAGCTGCGTGTACTGGGATCCGAAGTCGAGCACGAGGATGGTCTGATGCTGCACGCCTGGAATGCCCGTTCGGGAAGGTCGAGGTGACGAGGACGAGCTATTATAAGGCGTGGATCGTCACCGTCGAACCACAATATCTTGTGGATGCCTGCTGGTTCTGGCGACGATCGTCGGGGACGCTCGCGCCACCGCGCAGACGCCGTCGCCGTCTCGCGGGCCGCTGTTTCCGGCCGAGCCCGCGTGGACCCAGACCCTCGATGGTGTACCGACAGCGGGTCCGTCGACAGACGGTCGGCTGATCTACGTCCCGCTGCAGGACGGCACGGTGCGGGCCCTCGCCGTCGAGGATGGCGCCCCGCACTGGCAGGCCTCCATGGCCACGGCGTGGCGCACGCTGCCGTCGGCCGGCGGCCTGCTGGTGCTCGGCGAGGCCGAGCTCCAGGCGCTCGACGTCACGAGCGGCGGCATCAGGTGGCACCGGGCCCTCGAGGCGCCGCCCGTCGCGCCGGCGGCGCTGGCCGGCGACCTGGTCATCGTCCCGCTCGCCGATGGTCACCTCGTCGCCCACGATCTGGCGGGTTCGCCAGTCTGGCGCCACCTGCTCGGACGCCCCGTGCGGCATCCGGTCGCGAGCGACGGTGAGGATCTGCTCGCGGCCGCGCTCGACGACGGGCATGTCGTCGGACTCGACCGGGCGTCTGGCGCCACGCGCTGGACGACGGCCCTGCCAGGAGTGCTCGGTCCGCCAGTCATCACCGCGGACCGCGTGTTCGTGGGCTCCAGCGACAACTTCTTCTACGCCCTTCGGGCCGCTGACGGCCGCCTCCTCTGGCGCTGGCGCACGGGCGGCGACGTGGTGGGTGCGACCGGCGAGGCCGGGCTGGTCTACGTGGTGTCGCTCGACAACGTCCTGCGCGCGCTCGAAGCGGACCGCGGCCATCAACGATGGATGCAGGCACTCTCAGGCCGGCCGGCTTTTGCGCCCGTGGCGGCGCGGGGCGTCCTCGTGGTTGGCGGGATCTCACCGCGAATCGATGCCGTGCAGCAGGAAACCGGAGACGACGCGGGCACCTTCACCGCGCCTGAAGAACTGATGGGCGCCCCGCTCGTGCTCGCCCCGCGGCCGGACGGGTCGAACGTCACCATGGTGCTTCTGACGCGGGCCGGCACGCTGCAGGGGCTCCGCTCCGTCGTTCCACCTGCCCCGCCACCCGCCGATGTGGACGCACCCACGGGCGACCAGGCGTCGCCGGCTGGCGTGGCGCCCGCGCCAGCCGGTGCGGAGGCCCCGCCAGGGCCGCCACCCGGCCCGCCCGCTACGGCCGCGCCGCTGGGGTCTCCCGCGCCGCGCTAAGGGCATCGGCCAGCCGGCGCACCCCCTCGCGCATGCGCTCCGGTGTGGGTGTCGAGAACCCGATGCGGATGTGGTCGTGCACGTCTTCGCGGACAAAGAACGCCCGTCCCGTGACGAAGATGACCTTCCGTGCCACGGCGTGCTCCAGCAGGCCCTCGTCGGTCAGGCCCGGCGGAAGCGTGGCCCAGAGGAAGAATCCCCCGCGCGGTGATCGCCAGCGGAGCTGGTTCCCGAACGACTCGTGCAGGCACTGCTCCATCACGTCGCGCTTGGCGCGGTAGTGCTGCCGGAGGTGTGGCAGCGCGCGCTCGATGACGCCACGGCGCAGGGCCTCGTACACGACCCGCTGGTCGAGGACGCCCGTCGAGAGATCGATCGCCTGCTTGGCGGTATCGATGCGCTCGGCGAGCATCGGCGGGGCCACCAGCCAGCCGACGCGCAGGCCGGGGGCCAGTGTCTTGGAGAAGGTCGAGAGGTACAGCACCCGGCCCTCGTCGTCGTCGGCGCGAATGGCCCGCGTGTCGGCCTCGACCGCCGAGTCCTCGAACCAGAGCACGCCGTAGGGGTCATCCTCGATGAGCAGGGCATCGTGCCGGGCGGCCCAGGCGAGCAGGCCACGTCTGCGGGCGGGACTGACGAGGAGTCCGGTGGGGTTCTGGAAGTTCGGCACGACGTAGAAGCCCTTGATGCGGCGGCCCTCCGCCCGGAGCTGTCGGGTCACGGCCTCGAGCGCGTCGAGGTCCACACCCTCCCCGTCCTGTGGCACACCGACCACGTCGGCCTGTGCGTTGACGAAGACCGAGATCGCGCCGGTGTAGGTGGGCTCCTCGACGAGCACGACGTCTCCAGGATCGAGCAGCACGCGCGCCACCAGATCGAGGCCCTGCTGCGAGCCGCTGGTGACGACGATCTCGTCGGGGGAGGCGTGGATGTGCCGGCTGTCGAGCACGCCGCGCACGGCCTCGACGAGCGGGCCGTAGCCCCGCGTCGGCCCGTACTGCAGCACGCTCGCATCGGTGCCCGCGAGCAGGTCGCCTGCGATGTCGCGAAGGTCGGTCCAGGCGAAGGTGGCGGGATCCGGGAAGCCCGCGGCCAGCGTGATCAGATCCGGCACGCGGGCGGCCAGCGTGCCCATCCGCCGGATCGCGGACTGGTGCAGGTGGGCGCCGCCGCGTGAGAGGAACTGTCGGTAATCGGTGGTCATGCTCAGTGTCCAGGCAGGATCGCGGCGCCCAGCGTCGGGGACGCCAGGGCCAACGGCCTGCGTTCGGCGAACTGCCGGTAGAGCGTGGCATAGGCGCCTGCGGCCGTCAGGCCCAGGCACTGGAAGAGCCACGATCGGAGGACCCAGGCGCCCAGCTGCAGCGGGAGCAGGGCGAGCCCGAAGACGGGGACGAATCCGATGAGGCCGACGGCGGCCGCGGCCAACAGCGAGGCGGCACTCGCGGCGACCATCAGCGCGAGCGTCGCGCCAGCGACGACGCCCACGTCGCGGGCGGTATGCCGGAGGAACCGCGCGGTCTGGCGGAGGGCCGGCACCAGCGGACAGTCCTCCGCCGCGACGACGATCTGGACGAGCAGGTAGCAGACGTTCACTGCCGTGATCACCAGCACGAACGCGGCGGTGACGAGCGCGACCCACGGCAGGCCCGCCGGCCCGTCGGGGAGCCCGAGCGTCGAGGCGAGGTAGACGCCGCCGCACGCGGCGTACACCGCGGTCAGCAGGGCGGCAAGGATGGCATAGCGTGGAAACAGCCGGGTGGCCGACGCGGCGAAGCGGTCCACCGTGAACCGGGCACACCCGGGGAGCCACTCGATCGCGGGCTCTCCCTCGTGTTCCAGACTGGCCCGCTCCCCCGCTAGGAGGACGCCGAGCGTACCGCCCTTTGCGAGGAGGACGAACAGTGTGCCCCCGACGAGCGACACGGCCACGGCCGCGAGGAACGCCACCAGCACGAGGGGATGGGCGAGAAGTGCGGCGGCAATGGCGGTGGCCATGGGGCGCCAGTCGAGGGAGACGAGCTCGCCCGGCGCCGTGTCCACCACCAGAGCGACGAGGAACAGTCCACCCACGGCCGGCGTGAGGACGAGGAGCTTGAGCAGCGCATCGGCGGTGGCCTGGATAACTGCCACCGGCCAATTGGCCAGAGTGACCACCGCGCCCCTGGCGAGCGCGAGCCTGAGGACGTGACGCACGGCGCCCCTAGTATGGCGCATCGCCGGGGTCGGCGGACTCACAGGCGTATGAATTCGGCCTCGCGCCCTGCCCCGCCCCTACAATGAGCTCGTGACGCGGAGGGATGACGCGGGACGTCTGCAGCGCGGCCGGGTGCGGGCCGTCGCCAGGGCCGTCGTCCTCGGCGCGCTGTGTGCGGCCGCTGTCCTGGCCATTGGGCGTGTCGTCGAGGTGCGCCGCTTCGGCTGGACGGACGAGGCGGCCGCCGTCCTGGTCGAGCAGGACGTGCGCACCGATATCGCGGCGGCCGGCCTCGTGCTGCGCGACATGGCGCTGGCCCTCGACGTGCCCGCGAGCCTGGAGGCTGCCGCCGAGGATGACGCCGACGCGCTCCGCACGTTGTTCACGGACGCCGACAGGGCCGTGGCGGAGGCCGGCGCCGGACCGGTGGCCCTGACGGTCTACTCGGCAACCGGACAGCCGCTCGCCTGGAGCGGCCGCGCATCGGAGCTTCCGGCCGATCGGCTGCAGGCCGCCGATGAGCGCTGGTTTCTCGCACAGGGTCCCCTGGGCCTTCGCCTGGTCCACATACGGCCGGTGCGCGCGGCCGATGGACCGCGCGCGGTTGGCGCAATCGTCGCCGAATGGATTCTCGCCGACGCCGAACCTGACGCGGCAGATGGATCGACGGACCTCGTGCTCGCCACATCCCGCGCGCGGCTGCTGGTCGAGCCCATGGCGACGGCCGTGGATGGCCCCAACGCCGACGGATTCGTGGTTGACGACCCCGCGGGCGCGCCGCTGTTCCGCGCGTCGCTCCCGGAGGGCGAGCTGGCCGGGGCGCGCCTCGCCGTGCGCCGTCTCTCCCGGTCGCTGGCGTGGGCCGTGCTGGTGGCCGCCCTCCTGCTGGCGCTCGGGCCGGTCGCCGAGCTCCGGCGCGGCGCCGGCATGCGGGAGGCCTGGGCCTGGACGCTGCTCGCGGCGGCGATCGTGGCCGCCGCCCGCGGCGTGGCTCGACTGGCCGTGGCGGGGCCATGGGCACCCGATTCGGTTTTCTCCGGCGCGAGCTACGCCTCGCCGCTCCTCGGTCCCCTGCTGGCGTCGCCCGCCGATTTCCTGCTCACCGCGCTGGCCGCCGGTGCGCTCCTGGCGACCGTCGCTGGCGCGCGCGTACCACTCGGCGTGGTCCGCGCCGCGGCGCGGCGGCGGGCCCGTCTGCGCGCCACGGGACCAGACGCCCGGTTTCTCGCCACACACCTGCTGGCGGGTGCCCTGGTGGTGCTGGTCCTGCTGGGACACCGGCTCCTCGTGCGCGACACGGTGGCACATACCGCGCTCGACCTCCTCCACTTCTCGCTCCACCCTTGGAGCTCGGCCCGGCTGGCCGTGCAGGTGGGGCTCCTGGTCTGGCATGCCGCGGCGCTGACGATCGGCGCGGGGATCCTGCACCTCGCGGTCGTGGTGGGCGGGCGGCCGGCGCGGTGGGGCAGCCTTCCCCGTCTCGCCCCGGCCCTCTGGCTCGTGCCGCTGCTCGGAGCGTGGGCGCTCTCGGGCGAGAGCCCCGTGCGTGCCGTGCCGACGCTGGTGGCGTTGACATGCGCGGGTGCCGGTGCCGTTGCCCTGCGGGCCCTTGCCGGCCGGCTGCGGCGGGGTTCGCAGGCACTGCAACTGGTGTTGCCGGCGGCCGCGATCGTGGTGCCGGCGCTTGCGTGCTATCCGGTGGTGTTCCAGGCGGGCCGCGACGCCAAAGCCCGCATGGTGGAGTCGCGGTTCGCTCCACAGGCGCTCGACCAGCGCTCCACCGTACAGGCGCTGCTGGTCAGGAGTCTCGACGAGATCGACGGCTTCCCAGGCCTCGCCAGCCTCACACGGAACGGGGCCGGCCCGGCCGAGGCCGGAGACCGGGTCGATCGCGCGTTCCAGGTGTGGCGCTCCACGAGCATGGCCGAGTACCCCCTGACATCGTCGGTGGAGCTCTACGACCGGACGGGCGGCCTGGTCAGCCGCTTCGCGTTGAGCCTGCCGGACGACCTGGCGAACCAGCGGTGGCAGGAGGCCAGCTGTGACTGGGTGCTCTACGAGGAGGTCTCTCCCTTCTTTGCGGAGGATCGGCGGGTGCTCCACGCGGGCCGCGCCATCTGCGAGCCTGGGGCGGCGGGCCCCGAGCCGGTCGGGGCCGTGGTCGTGCATGCCATGCTCGACTACGAGAACCTGCCGTTCATCACGTCGCGCAGCCCTTACGTGGAGTTGCTGCGTCCGGCCGACCCGCTGCGGGGCGAGGGCCTGTCGGGTCGCGACGTCGAGTATGCCTTCTACGGCTGGAGCGGCACCCCGCTCTACTCGTCTGCGGACCGGGCGTGGAATCTCGACGACGCGGTGTTCGACCGGCTCGTGCAGTCGCGCGAGCCGTTCTGGGCCGTGCTGCCGCGGGGTGGGACCTCCTTCGACGTGTACCTCGCGAGCGACCGGGGGGGCGTGCACGCCGTGGGCTATCCGGTCGTTTCGCTGCCCGGGCACCTGATGAACCTCGCCGAGGTGGTGGTCCTGGCGATCGTGACCTACCTCGCGGTGCTCACCGGTCTGGCCCTGGCCGGAGCCACCGGCGGCCGGACGACGAGCGCACGCGCCCTGTTGCGTGACGTGCGGGCGAGTTTCTACCGGAAGCTCCTGCTGGCCTTCGTCGCGGCCTCGGTCGTGCCCGTCGTGGCCCTGGCTGTCGTCACCCGCAACTACATGGCCGGCGAGCTGCGTCTGGCCGTCGAGGAGGAGGCCGTGCGCACCGCGCTCGCCGCACGGCGCGTCGTGGAGGATCTGGTGGCCCCGAGGGCCGCGGCCCAGAGCGCCCTGGTGGACGACAACCTGATGGTCTGGGTGCGGCGTCTCATCGACCAGGACGTGAACATCTTCAGCGACGCCCGGCTGGTGGCCACGAGCGAGCGCAACCTCTTCGCGTCAGGTCTGCTGCCGACGCGGATGCCCGCCGATGTATACCGGGCCCTCGGCCTGCGCAACGAGATGGCCACGGTCACGACAGAGACGATCGGCCGTCTCGAGTACATGGTGGCGGCCACCCCCTTGCGCGTACAGGCGCTGCCCGAGGCCACGCTGGTGGTGCCGCTCACCTCACGACAGCGGGACATCGAGGAGGAGATCGATACCCTCGATCGCCGCGTGCTGCTGGCCGCGCTGCTCCTCATCGTGGCCAGTACGGGCCTCGGCTACTCGCTCGCCGAGCGGATTGCCGACCCCATCAACCGCCTGACGCGTGCCACGCGGCGTCTCGCGCGCGGGGAACTGGACGCCCGTGTGGCCCTGACGTCGTCGGATGAACTGCGGCGTCTGGTGGAAGACTTCAACGTCATGGCCCGCGACCTCGAGCGCCAGCGCCGGGAGCTCGAGCGCACCAACCGCCTCGAGGCCTGGGCCGAGATGGCGCGCCAGGTGGCCCACGAGATCAAGAACCCGCTGACACCAATCCAGCTCAACGCCGAGCACCTGCGTCGGCTGCACACCGACCGTGGCGAGCCGCTCGGTCCCGTCGTGCAGCAATGCGTGCAGGTGATCCTGGAGCAGGTGGAGTTGCTCCGCCGGATTGCGTCGGAGTTCTCGAGCTTCGCGTCGTCCCCCGTCGTCGTGCCCACGGCGGTGGCGACGGCGGACCTGCTGCGGGGCGTCGTCGAACCGTACCGCGTGGCGCTGCACGGACGGATTGCGATCGAGCTGGATCTGGCGCCCGACCTGCCGCCCCTCCACGTGGACCGCACCCTGGTCACGCGGGCGCTCGTCAACATCGTGGAGAACGCGCTGCACGCGATGCCCGGCGCCGGCACGCTCCGTGTGCAGGCCGACCGTCGGGACGGGTCGGTGCACGTGCGGATCACCGACACCGGTATCGGCATGGACGACGCCGCGCGGGCGCGGGCGTTCGAGCCCTACTTCTCGACCAAGACGGCCGGCACGGGGCTGGGCCTGCCCATCGCGCGCCGCAACGTGGAGCTGAACGGCGGCACCATCGCCATCGCGAGCGCGCCCGGAGCCGGCACCACCCTCGACATCACGCTGCCGGCGGCGCCTGTGGCGGTCCAAGCGACCTGAGGCCGGGCCCGTCGGCGTACGACGGCGAGGCGCGGACCGGAGGCGCGTGGTGTGCGCCCCTCAGGGCGCCGGGGCGTCGTGGGTCTCCGCCGCCGGGGGCCGCTGGCGCAGGCGCGACCAGGCGAAGCCCACGGCCGGCGATACCAGATAGGCGTAGGCCATGGCCACGAGCACGAGCTCCGGCTGCGCGGTGAGCAGGGCCAGGCCGAGCGCCAGCAGCAGGAGGACCGGATAGCTGCGCCGCGAATGGAGGTCGATGGTCTTGAAGCTGCGGAACCGGATCGTGCTCACCATCAGCAGCGCTGGCACGACCATGAGGGCCAGGGCCGGCAGGGCACTCGCCATGCCGCTGAATCCGGCCGGGTAGGCGAAGACGGTCGCGGCGGGTACCGCCGCGGCCGCCGGACTCGGCATGCCTGCGAAGTAGCGCTTGTCCTGCACCGCGGACTGGATGTTGAAACGGGCCAGACGGACGGCCGCCGCTGCGAGATAGACGAAGCCGGCGGCCCAGCCCAGGCGCCCCAGAGGCTGCAGACCCCAGGCGAAGCAGAGGATCGCCGGTGCCACGCCGAACGAGACCACGTCAGCCAGCGAGTCGAACTCGATGCCGAAGTCGCTCGTGCTGCCGGTCAGCCGGGCAATGCGGCCGTCGAGCATGTCCAGCACGATCGCGAAGCCGATGAACGGGGCGGCCGTGGCGAAGTCTCCGCGCATCGCGTACACCACGCACGCGTACCCGCAGAACATGTTCGCCATGGTGAACAGGCTCGGCAGCAGGTAGACACCGCGGCGGATGCGGGTGCGGGCGGCGTCGGTGCGCCGCCGCTCCGGGGGCAGCACGTGCAACGAGGCGCCGGGGTCACGTTCGGTCCGTGTCATCGGGGTTCCGTCGGGCGGGTAACCGGAGCGAGCGATGCCAGGACCGTCACGCCCGCGACGACCCGATCGCCGGGGTTGACGAGCAGGCGTGTGCCGCGCGGCAGGAAGATGTCCATCCGTGAGCCGAACTTCATGACCCCGAACCGGTCGCCCGTCTGCACCTGCTGGCCTTCCCGTACCCGGCAGACGATGCGGCGCGCCAGCACGCCGACCACCTGCCGAAAGACGATGGGCACCCCGTCGTGGTCGAGCGTGATCTCGGTGTACTCGTTGAGGTCGCCCGCGTCGTGCCGGTAGGCCGGCAGGAACCGGCCAGGATGATACTCGACCTTGAGCACGCGCCCGGAGACCGGCACGCGGTTGACGTGGACGTCCATCGGCGAGAGGAAGATCGTGATCTGTTCCCAGTCGCCGGGGGGTGTGCGCTCTCCCGTCGTGGCGCCGGCGACCATCACGCGGCCATCGGCCGGCGAGAGGACGACGTCGCGGCCCTCGGTGATCGATCGGTGCGGGTCGCGGAAGAAGAAGAGCAGGAACGCCGGGAGTGCCAGCAGCACCGCCCCCCACGGCGCGCCGATGAACAGCCAGCCCACGAATGCCAGGGCGGCCGCCGGAAGAACGAAGGCCCAGCCCGTCGGGTCGATACGCATCCCCTCATCGTACAGAAAACGGGCCGGACGGTGTCGTCCGGCCATGGGAACGCGGTGACGCGGCGGGCTCTCACGCGGAATGGGCGTGATACCGGCGCACGATCTGCTCCATCTGGTCCTTGAGTGCCAGCTTCTGCTTCTTCAGACTGGCTTCTTCGAGTTGTTCGGAGCTGGAAAGGTAGGGTCGTTCGGTGAGTGCGTGAAGTCGATCGTCGAGCTCGTGGTGCTGTTCGGCAAGTCGACGATATCCGTCATCCTGCCGCAGGAGTTCCTGCGCGTCCGCTGTGCTCATGCCGCCCTCCCTGTGGAGACGCTGTGACGTCGGTGGACGAACTGTGGCCGACCTTAGCACACACGTTCCAGGCCTTCAAGGCGGGGCGTCCGCCGCCCGCCACCAGAGGATCAGCGCGTCCTCCACCGGGTTGGTGTAATAGAGCCGACGCATCCCCTCCACACGAAAGCCGAGCCGCTCGTACAGGCGTCTGGCACCCTCGTTCGAGGCGCGCACTTCGAGCGTCGCGCGGGCGGCACCCAGGGCGGCGGCCCCATCGAGCACGTCGCGCAGGAGCGCCGTGCCGAGACCCCGGCCTCGCAGGACGGGGCGGACCGCCACGTTGTTGATGTGGATCTCGCCGGCCACCAGCCAGAACGCGCAGAAGCCGGCGACCCGGTACGCGGGCGTCCGCAGCACCCGGATGTGGCACACCTCGCGGTTGCGGAGCTCCCACTCGTACATCTGCCGGGTCCAGGGATTGGTGAAGGACTCGTCCTCCACCTCGAGGACGCCGTCGAGGTCGGCCTCGTCGCGCAGGGCCTCGATCGTGCCCTGCAGCATGTCAGGCGGGCCGGCCATCGCGGGCGAGTTCGGCGTCGGGCCGCCGCACGTAGACCGGCGTGATGCCGGCGGGTTCCGGACGCGCGCCCGAATCGAGCACCGTGGCGGCCAGCCGGGCGACGGCTGCGGCGAGCGGCGGCGCGCAGGGATCGGCAAGCGTGGCGGCCCGCTCCGCGTGAATCAGCGCGCGATAGGTGCAGGCCCCGTCGCCGACGAAGCAGGCAGGGCCCTGCGGTTGCGCAGCCAGGAAGGCCTGAGGCGACGTCACGATCGGCTCGGGCGGCGCGCCGGCGTCGTATCGCGCGGCGTACACCTCACCGCGCCAGGCATCCATCCAGGTGACGACCGGCAGGCCGGGGTGCTGCGCGCGGGCCACATGCGCCAGCGCGTCGAGCGCGGAGATGCCGACCAGCGGCGTGCCCGCCGCGAAGGCCAGCCCCTGCATGGTCGCGATGCCCACCCGGAGTCCCGTGAACGAACCCGGCCCGGCCGCCACCGCGTGCGCTTCGACATCGGCGCCCGAGAGCCCTGCCTCGGCGAGCAGCTCCGACACCAGGCGCGGCAGCTGCTCGGCCGCCGAACGCGCCGGATCCCCGGCGCGCTCGTGCACCAGCACGTGTCCCCTCGTCACGGCGCAGCTGAGGGCACGCGTCGTGGTGTCGAGGGCGAGGATCAACATGCCCTGGATGATAATTGAAGGCACCACCGGGACACATGACTTCCAGCACGCCGACGCCCCCCCTCGCCACGCCCGCCATGCGGCAGTACCTGGACGTGAAGCGCCAGTACCGCGACACGCTCGTCTTCTTCCGCATGGGCGACTTCTACGAGATGTTCTACGAGGACGCGCTCGTGGCGTCCCGTGCGCTGGACCTGACGCTGACCTCGCGGTCCAAGGACGCCGGTGGCGCCGGGATCCCGATGTGCGGCATCCCCTATCACGCCGCCGACGGCTACCTGACGCGCCTGGTGAAGAAGGGGTTCCGGGTCGCCATCTGCGAGCAGGTGGAGGATCCGAAGAAGGCCAAGGGGCTGGTCCGTCGGGAGGTGGTGCGCGTGGTATCGCCTGGTACCTTGACCGACGCGACGTACCTCGAGGCGCGCGAGCCCGCCTTCCTGCTCGCCCTGTCACTGCGGGGCGAGGACGTATTCGGCGCCGCCCTGATGGACGTGTCCACCGGCGAGTTCACCGCGGCCGAGTACGTCGGCCCGTCGGGATGGCAGGCGCTCGCCGATGAGATCGCCACGCTGCGCCCGCGGGAAATCGTCGTGCCGGGTGACGCCGCCGTGGCGGCACGGCTGCCCGAGATCGCGCGACTGCAGGTGCCGGTGACCGTGGCCGACGCGTGGATGTTCGATCTGCCGCGCGCCACCGAGGTGCTCGAGGACCAGCTCCGGACGGCGGGTCTCGGCGGCTTCGGCCTCGACGCGGCGCCGGCCGCGGTGCAGGCGGCCGGCGGACTGGTCGGCCACCTCCGGGAGACGCAGAAAGCCGACCTCGCCCACGTGCGGTCGCTCACGTGCCGGCCCACGGCCGACCACCTGGTGCTCGACCCGGTGACGCTGCGCAACCTCGAGATCGTGGCCGGAACCGAGGGCGGTGTGCAGGGCTCCCTCCTCCATCAGATCGATCGGACCGTGACGCCGATGGCCGGCCGGCTTCTGCGCGCGTGGCTGCTGCGCCCGCTGGCCGCGCTCGAGCGCATTCGGGACCGGCTGGATGCCGTGGAGGATCTCGCGTTCCGGGCGACCGACCGCGGGCGCTTTCGCGACGCACTCAAGGGCGTGCACGACATGGAGCGGCTCGTGGCCCGCGCCGCCCTCGGGACGGCCGGTCCCCGCGATCTGGTGGCCCTGCAGGCGTCGCTGGCGGCCGTTCCGCGGCTGCGACACTGCCTGACCGAGAGCCAGGCGCCCCTCGTGCGCAGTCTGGTGGCCGAGCTCGACGAGTTGCCCGATCTGCGCGACCGCATCGAGGCCACCCTGGTGTCGGAACCCCCGGCGCTGGCCCGAGACGGCGGATTCACGCGCGACGGGATCGACCCGGGCCTCGACGAGCTGAAGGCGATCAGCCGATCCGGGCGGCAGGTGATCGCGGGCATGGAGGAGCGGGAGCGCCAGCGGACCGGCATCGGGTCCCTGAAGATCCGTTTCAATCGCGTGTTCGGGTATTACATCGAGGTCTCGAAATCCAACCTCCACGCCGTGCCCGACGACTATCATCGCCGGCAGACAGTGGCGGGTGGTGAGCGATTCGTCACGCCGGCGCTGAAGGAGTACGAGGAGAAGGTGCTCGGCGCCGACGAGCGCATCCTGGCGCGCGAGCTCGAGATCTTCGAGGCGCTGCGCCGCGACGTGGCGGCCCAGGCGCCGCGCATTCAGGACACGGCGCGCGCGCTGGCGGCCCTCGACGTACTGGCGGCGCTGGCCGAGACGGCGTCGGTCGCCAACTACACCAAGCCCCACGTCCACGAGGGCGACGAGATGCTGGTGACCGACGCCCGCCATCCCGTCGTCGAGCGCTTCGCCTCGGATGCGTTCGTGCCCAACGACGTGGCGCTCGACGGGGGCTCGCGCCAGCTGATGGTGCTCACGGGGCCGAACATGGGCGGCAAGTCCACGTATCTCCGCCAGACAGCGCTCCTGCCGGTGCTCGCCCAGATCGGGTCGTTCGTACCCGCGCGCGAGGCGAAGCTGCCCGTCGTCGATCGCATTTTCGCCAGGGTCGGCGCCTCCGACAACATCGCGCGCGGCCAGTCCACCTTCATGGTCGAGATGCAGGAGACGGCCAACATCCTGCACAACGCCTCGTCGCGCAGTCTGGTCGTGCTCGACGAGATCGGGCGCGGGACATCGACGTTCGACGGCTTGAGCATCGCGTGGGCCGTGGCCGAATACCTGGTGACCAACACCCGCGCGCGGCCGAAGACCCTGTTCGCCACGCACTACCACGAGCTGACGGACCTGGCCGACCTGCTGCCGGGCGTCGTCAACGCCCACGTGGCGGCGCGCGAATGGAAGGACGACATCATCTTCCTGCGGAAGATCGTGGCCGGCCGGTCGGATCGCAGCTATGGCATCCAGGTGGCGCGGCTGGCCGGGATGCCGGGCGGCGTGGTCACCCGCGCCCGCGACATCCTGCACGGGCTCGAGCGCGACGAGCTCTCGCGTGGCGGCCGTCCGTCCCTGTCGGTGACCGGTGGCACCTTCGATGCGGCGCAGCTCGCGCTCTTCGCGCCGCCGGTGGCGCCCGAGGCGGCGGTGCCCACGCCGGCATCGCCGCCGGCGGACGGCGCGCTGGCCCGCCGGCTGCGCGCGCTCGACGTGGACGGTACCACGCCGCGCGCGGCCCTGGACCTGCTCGCGGAGCTCAAGGCGCTGGCCGGGGGCGGCGACGACGACACGCCCACGCGAGGTGGCGCATGACGACCCTGTGGCGCCGCCTGGCGACGCTGTGCCTCGGCGGGTGGCTGGTGGCCGCCTGCGGGACCGAGGTCCCTGTCGATCCGCAGGTGATCACGCTCGCCGTACCGACGGCGCCCAACAGTCTCGACCCCCGCGTCGCCAGCGACGAGATGACGCAGCGCGTGGCCGATCTCATCTACAGCCCCCTGATGCGGATCGACGATCGCCTGCAGGTCGTTCCCGCGCTGGCCCAGCGTCTCGACCATCCGGATCCGCTCACCTACATCGCGGTGCTCCGGCGCGGCGTGCGGTTCCATGACGGGCACGAGCTCACATCACGTGACGTGGTCTACACGTTCGAGAGCATCCTGGCGCCTGACGCCATCTCACCGTGGAAGGGGGCGTACCGGATGGTCGCGTCGGTGTCGGCGCAGGACCAGTACACGGTCGTCTTCCGGCTCCGGGAGCCGTTCGGGGCGTTCCCGGTGCAGCTGGTGCTGCCCATCGTGCCCGAGGGTGCGGGTGAGTCGCTCCGGACGTTTCCGGTGGGAACCGGACCGTACCGCTTCGTCTCCTACGCTGTGGACGAGATGCTGGAACTGGCGGCCTACGAGGGCTACTTCGACGGGCTGCCACTCAATTCCGGCATCCGTCTGAAGATCGTGCCGGACGACACGATGCGCGGGCTCGAACTGCGCAAGGGCAGCGTGGATCTCGTCTTCAACGACATCACGCCGGACATCGTGCACCAGCTCGCGCAGGACGAGGCACTCACGGTGACGGAGGGCGAGGGCCTCGACTACGCCTACGTCGGCTTCAACATGCGGGATCCGCTGCTGGCCCGGCCGGCCGTGCGGCACGCCATTGCCCACGCCATCGACCGCGAGGCGATCGTCGAGCACCTCCGGCGCGGGCTGGCGCGTCCGGCAACCGGCCTGGTGCCCCCGCAGGCCTGGGCGTACGAGCCCGACGTCCGGACCTATCCGTTCGACCCGGCCCGCGCCAGGGCGCTGCTGGACGAAGCCGGGTTTCCCGACCCCGACGGCCCTGGACCCGAGGCGCGCTTCGCCCTGTCGCTGAAGGTGTCCACCAACGAGTTCAGCCGCCTCCAGGCGACGGTCATCCAGGAGGATCTCAAGCGGATCGGCATCGACCTGGACGTCCGGACGTACGAGTTCGCGACCCTCTTCGCGGATGTGCTCCGGGGCAACTTCCAGCTGTTCTCGTTGCAGTGGGTGGGGGGCGCCCTCGTGGATCCCGACATCCTGCGCCGGGTCTTCCACTCGGAGCAGGTGCCGCCGGCCGGCTTCAACCGGGGCTACTACAGCAATCCCGAGGTGGATCGCCTGCTCGATCTCGCCACGTCGGCCACCACGATCGAGGAGCGGCAGGCGTACTACGGCCGGGCACAGCAGATCATCGCGGAGGACCTCCCGTACGTCAGCCTGTGGAACCGCACCAACGTGGCCGTCGCCAGCCGGCGTCTCAGCAACGTCCGGCTCGGCCCGCTGGCCGGCTTCCTGGCGCTCAAGGACGTGCGCAAGGGACCACGCGCGCCCAGCTCGGCACCCTAGCTCGTGAGGGTCTGCAGCTCCTGGCGCGCGACGGCGGAGTACGGCGACTGCGGGAATTCCTCCACGATGCGGTTCAACGTCCGCCGGGCTTCCTCCGTATCCCCCTTCGCCAGATAGGCCCTCGCCAGGTCCATCAGGATGGCTTCGGTCGGAAGACTCGTCGCGCCGCCCGCGACGAGGGCCTGCCATGCGGCAATCGCGGCATCGTACTGCCCCTGCCGCGCGAGCGCGTCAGCCTTGCCCAGGCTCGCCATCTGCCCGTAGAGACTGCCGCTGCCCGCGCGCGCGATCACGTCGTCGAACGCCGCGGCGGCGTCGTCGGCGCGGCCGAGCTGCGCCAGCACCGAGCCGAGGTGATAGCGCGCGGTGATGCCCGCCTGCGTGTCGGGGTAGGCATCGGCGGCGGTCTGGAACCGTGGCAGGGCGGCCGTCAGCTTGGCTTCCTCGGAACTGAACGTGCCCACCGCACCGATCGTGGCCGCTGCCGGGAGTTCTCCCGCCGGCGCCCCGCCGTCCTCCACGCGGAGGACCTGGGCATTGAGTGCCACCATCGCATCGCCGAGGAGCGCTTCGGCGGCCCGCTCATCGCCCTGGCGGAACTGCCGGATGCCCACGACGACCAGCCCCAGCACGACCAGGGCCGCGACCGCGATCACGAGCTGCCGGGCGCGGGGTTCGATGACCTCGCGCGCAGCCGCGACCCAGTGGGCGAGCTCGTTCTCCTTGAGATGGTGACGTTCTCTGGTCTTCATGTCTGTGACCCGGAATCCTCTCGTGATGGCGGCATCGCTGGCGGCATCGCCGGCTCCGTGTCGCCATCGGACGCGTGGCGTCCCCGGGCAGATTCGAACTGCCGGCCTCGCGCTTAGGAGGCGCGCGCTCTATCCAACTGAGCTACGGGGACCTAACCTGAACAACCGCTGTAATTTATCACCACCGGACCGACCGGGGCCAGCGCCGGACGCGCCCCTGGATGCCACGGCATCGCGGCCACCGTCAGCACGGACGACCAGTGGCGTCGCCTCGCCGGGCATGGACGAGACGGACGGGGCCCGCCCGGGGCGGGTCAGTAGTGCAACACCGAGAACACCTGCTCCCCGGGGAGCTTGTCCTTCCCGCTGAGGAAGGTCAGCTCGATGAGGAACGCCAGACCGGTGAGCTGGCCGCCGGCCCGCTTCACGAGCCGCGCGGCCGCGGCCGCGGTGCCGCCGGTGGCGAGCACATCGTCCACGATGAGCACGCGCTGGCCCGCGTCCACCGCATCGTCATGGATCTCCAGCGCGTCGGTGCCGTACTCCAGCGCGTAGGATTCCTGGAGTGTGGCCGACGGCAGCTTGCCGGGCTTGCGGATGGGCACGAAGCCTGCCCCGAGGGTCTGGGCCACGGCTGCGCCGAGGATGAATCCCCGGCTCTCGATCCCGACCACGGCGTCGATGGGTGTGTCACGGTAGGGCGCGGCGAGCTGGTCCACGGTGGCCCGGAACCCGGCCGGGTCGCGCAGCAGCGTCGTGATGTCGTAGAAGAGGATGCCGGGCTTCGGAAAATCGGGAACGTGGCGGATGTGCTGTTTGAGGTCCATGTCTCTGGTTGGTGGCGCGGCTCGCGGCCGCGTCCTGGATGTCGTGCGTATCGGGAATCAGCGGACCTCGAAGGTGGCAAACGATCCGCTCGGTGGTTCGGTGAGGGCATCCACCGACTCGATGCGAGCCCCGCGCGGTCCCGCGCGCAGTGCACGCTCGACGCGCACCACGGCCTCGGCATCGCCCTCGACGTAGGCCTCGACCCGGCCATCGGAGAGGTTGCGCACCCATCCGGTCGTGCCCTCGAGGCGCGCGGCATCACGCGTGAACACCCGGAAGCCCACACCCTGCACGCGTCCGCGGATGAGGAACCGTCGGGCCATTCGCATCGCAGCGCGACATTATACCGGGAGGCTGCCGAGCCGGTGGACCCGCCGCCCCGCGGCTCACCGTCCGGCCAGCATCTCCCGGATGCGGGCCACCAGCATGGCGGAGGTGAAGGGCTTCTGAATGAAGGCCTCGGCTTCCCCGCCGCTTCCGGCACCGACCACGCTGCCGGTGTGACCCGACATGAAGAGGATGGGGAGATCGGGTGCGCGCGTGCGCAGGTCGCGCGCGAGCTCGGGTCCGCTCCTGCCAGGCAGGACGACGTCGGTCAGCAGGAGATCGAAGTCGCGATGTGGCTCGAAGGCCAGGGCATCCTCCGCGCTGGCCGCGGTGGCCACGGCAAACCCATGATGCTCGAGCATGCTCTCGAGCAGTTCCCGCACGCCGTCATCGTCCTCGACCACGAGCAGCTTGATGGCAGGAGGCGTGACGGGCGTCGCCACGCGCGCGTCGTCGGGCGCCTGGGCGAGGTCGGACGAATCCGGCCGGAACAGGATGGTGATGCGCGTGCCCTCGCCGATCCGGCTGTCCACCCAGATGTAACCGTCACTCTGCTTGATCACGCCGTACACGGCCGCGAGGCCGAGGCCGCCGCCCCGCCAGGCCCGCTTGGTCGTGTAGAACGGTTCGAACAGGTGCGGCAGCGCCTGCTCCTCGATGCCCGAGCCCGTGTCGGCCACCTGCAACCGCACGAAGCGCCCCGTGGCGAGCCAGGGCCGATGCGCGCGCATGTCGTCGCTGATGGCGCACAGATCGGTCGTGATCGTGAAAGTGCCGCCCTCCGGCATCGCCTCGTAGGCGTTGATGGCGAGGTTGGTGAGCACCGTGACCATCTGATCGCGATCGACCCGCACGGGCGGGAGTCCCGTCCCCAGCTGGGTCTCGACGCGCACGTGACGGCCCAGCTGCTCCCGGAGCCGTGGGATCGCGGTCGTCACCACGGCGTTGAGGTCGGACGTCGTGGTGACGAGCCGCTGCTGGCGACCGAAGGCGAGCAGGCGCTGGGTGAGCTGCGTGGCCCGTCGTCCGGCGGTCGCGATGGCGTCGGCGGCACCCCGCAGCGGGCTGTCGGCGGCCAGGTGCGCCACGAGGTGCTCGGCGTTGCCGCCGATCACCTGGAGCAGGTTGTTGTAGTCGTGGGCCACGCCCCCGGCCAGGCGACCGACCGCCTCCAGTTGCGGGGCATCGGTCATCGGTCTGGCCAGCAGGGATTCGCTGTCCCGCGCCAGGCGTTCCCCGGTGGGCGCCATCGGCGCGGGCCGGGGGGCGGCACTCCGGATGGCGCGAAGCACGTCCTCGATGCGGGCGCCTGATCTGGGAAGCACGGTCTCGGCGCCCTCGGTCACCATCTGCTCCGCACGCGCCCGGTCCACGTCGGCCAGCACGACGATGGGCAGATCGGGTCGCGCGGCGGCCACTGCGGCCACGGGGACGGGCTCGCCCACGCAGTCGAGGATGATGGCGTCGGCCGAGGCCGACACGAGTTCCTCGGTTACCGGGTCGGGTGGAGCCGTGAGGAGGAGCAGTCGAAGACCACTCCAGGAGGCCTGAGGCATTGCCGATTGGGTCGGACCACGGCACCCGCCGCATCCGCACGCCGCATTATATGCGGTGCCTGTACGGAGCCGGCTCCCGGCAGCGAGCGGGACCGCACGCCGGACGAGGGAACAACACCGGGCGCGAACAGGACGCGAACACGCGTGCCAATGGCATGCACAGGGCGCGTGTCCCTGGTCCGCGCATGCGCGGCTGCCCGACGGGGCGGCGTGCGCGTGTCAGTCGCCGTGGCGGCCGCCGGCCGCCGGCGGAGCGGTGGCGCCTGGCGGAACGGGACCGGGGAGGAGCTGTCCCACCACCAGGTGCGCCGACAGGAGGTCCGCTCGCAGCGTGCGAATCTCCTGCTCGAGCTGCCCCGGGGACGCGGTGTCTGCCACGAGGCGCTTGGCCCGCGCGTTGACGTGCAGGAGCCTCTCCGCGATTTCCTGCGCGACTTGCCGGGCCATGCGTCCCGCGGCCACCAGTGGCGACGCCTGTCGGGCGAAGGCCTCGAGGCTGTCGAGTTCGAGCCGTTGCTCGGCGAGCGTCTCCAGGAGCCGCTCCCGATCGGCGCCGGCCCGGTCGAGCGCGTGCAGCAGGCGGTCCCGGTCGCGCCGATGCTCGTCGGCCAGACCGGCGAGCCGTCGCTCGTAGCCGTCGGTCAGTGACTGGAGCTGCGCGACCTCGAGGGTGAGACGGGCCAGCTGGGCCCGTTCGTCGGCCTGTGCGGCGCCGGCACGGGTCTCGGCCTCGACGACAGCCCGTTCGAGCGCGAGTACGTGGCGTTGCTGTTCGACCAGCAATGCACGACGGGCCGCGTCACGTGCCGTCTCGCAGGCTCCCAGGCGAACCGTCAGCGCACGCACCCTGTCGGCCAGGGTGCGTCGTGCCGTCTCGAGGCGTGCCACCTCCTCCCGCAGCGACGTCTCGCGGGCGGCGTGGGCGCTGAGCTGGCGGGCGTGCTGCGCGGCCAGCCCACCGGAAGCCAGGTCACCGGACGCCACGTCACCCGACGCGGCCCTGGGGGCCGCCACGTCGAGGACGGGCGCGGTGCCCGCCGGCGATGCGGCTGCCTGTGACTCGTCGCGCGTGGTCAGCTCCCGAAGGGCCAGCACGGCGTCTCGGGCCTGCGCCGCCCGCGCCCGCCTGAGGGCGGTATGTCGGACCGTGGCCTTGTGCAGGGTGCTCTCGAGGCGTGCGCGTGCCGGGCCCGTGGCCGACAGGACCGCCTGCCGCAGGCGATCGCGTATGGCGTCCAGCAGCTCGAGTTCGCGCTCGGTGCGACCGAGCGCCTGCCACGACTCCCCCGCCGGAGGGAGGCCCGCCGTGTCCGACGCGGGCAGGACCGACTCGACATGCGGCCCGCTGGCGGAGAGGGCGTCGCGCGTGTCCACCGCGACGGTGTCGAGCGCCCCCGCCGGGAGGGTCTCGTCGTCACCGTCGTCCGTGACGAGAGGGAACGCAGGCGTGCTGGCCCGCACGTGCGGCCCCGCGGCCACGCCGGGCGTGGGCATCGGGTCGAGGGCACCCCCGTCAGCGCCGCGCTCCGCGGGACGCACGACGTGCCGGGCAGCCTCGCGCACCGTTTCCAGCAGCTCCACAACGGTGAAGGGCTTGCGCAGGACGCCCGCCCCGGACTGGAGGTCGGCGTCCACGGCCACGCGGCCGCCGTCTCCCGACATCAGGATCACGGGCAGGCCGGGCGCCATCGCGCGCACCGCACGCACCAGGTCCGGTCCACTGCGCCCCGGCAACACGACGTCGGTCAGCAGCAGGTCGAAGTCCTGATCCGGTTCGAGGCCGAGTGCCGCCTCGGCGCTCGCAACGGGATGCACCTCGAAACCGCTGTGCGAGAGCGTCGTGCGCAACAGTTCCCGCAGGTCGTCGTCGTCCTCGACCAGGAGTATCCGCGCGCCGGATCGCGCCGGCGCGGCTTCCCCAGCCGCTGGCGCGCGGTCGGCCGGGGGCCACGCCGAGGGGCGGAAGAGCATCGTGATGGCGGTGCCCCGTCCGAGTTCGCTGTCCACCCAGATGAAGCCACCGCTCTGCTTGACGATGCCGTAGACGGCTGCGAGACCGAGTCCTGGACCCGCCCCGTGCTCCTGCGGGTCGAAGAAGGGCTCGAACAGGTGCGGTAGCGCCTCGGGGTCGAGGCCGGGTCCCGTGTCCGTCACGGTCAGCCGGACGAATCGCCCAAGCGCGAGCCAGGGCCGACTGGCGCGCATGGCTTCGTCCACCTCGCAGAGGCCCGTCGTGACCGAGACGGTGCCTCCCTCGGGCATGCCCGTGCCGGCGTGCGCGACGAGGCTTCGCAGGATGGTGGCGAGCTGCACGCGGTCGACGAGCACCGAGGGCAGTCCCTGTGTCACGTGCAGGCTGAGCGCGACCGTGTCGGCCAGGTCCGCACGCAGGCGGCCCTCCGATTCGACCACCAGCGTGCTCATGTTCACCGGGGTCGCCAGCAGCCGCTGCTGGCGGCCGAACGCCAGCAACTGCTGGGTGAGCACCGCCGCGCGCTGGCCGGCGGCGGTAATCGCCTGGGCACACTGGCGCAGGGGGTCCCCGTGGGGCAGGCGCGCCGCGAGCCGATCCGCCTCGCCTTCGATGACATGCAGCAGGTCCGCGTAGTTCTGCGCCACGCCGCCAGCCAGGCGGCCGACGATTGCCAGGGACGGCGGTGCTGACGCCGATTCGGATGGCGGTGCGGCCAGCGGTCCGGACACCATCGCCGACGGTGACGAGGACGCGGGGACCGGTTCGGTGTCGGAGGCTCGTGGTGGGGTGGCGGTGTCGGACGGCCGCATCTGACGGGCGGCTGGCCGAGCCGTCTGCACGGCCTGCAGCACGGCCGACATGCCGGCTGCGATGCGCGGCAACACGGCATGTGCGCCCTGGGCGACCAGCTCTGCCGCCCGGCGCTCGGTCACGTCCGCGATGACGATGAGTGGCAGGTCGGGCCTGGCGCCGGCCAGCGCGGCCACCGACACGGACGGCGACGGGCTGTCGAGGACGACCGCATCGAGGTCGTTCGACAGGGCGGGCTCCTCGCCCGGCTCGGGCGGCGCCGTGAGGAGCAACAGGCGAAGACCGTTCCAGGACTGAGGAGGCATGGCCGGATCCGCTGACCGTCCACTGCGGACGGGCTCGGAGGCCGGCAATTATAGTGGTGCTAGCTCGGCCGTGAGTTCCCGGGGGTGCCCGCGCTTGCACAGCGGATGGGGTGGGCCCGGTCGATCTGCTCGAGGAGGGTCGTGACGGCGTCGGTCAGGAGGGCTGGCGCGTGGCCCAGCCGCTGTCGCCAGGCATCGAGAATCTGCAGCGACATGATGTCGAGGCCGCGGACGAGCGTCTCCGGCACGTCGTCGTAGGTCTCGCGGGCCAGGGGCGGCAGACTGGCCAGCGCCACCAGGGCCGAAGCCACCGCGGGAAGCGTCTCGATCGCGAGCACTTCCGCCGAGGCCGCAGCCGAGGTCACGAGCGTGGCCACCCCGTCGAGGGCTCGCCGGGGTGCCAGATGCCGGACCTCATCGTCCATCAGGGCCTGCGCCGTGCGAAGGGCCCGCAGCGCGTCCATGACGTCGGCGGGCGGCTCGACACGGTGGGTGGGCCGGCGCTCGGCAAGGCTCACGAACGGTCTCGCGCCGGCGACGTGTTCCTCGGGCAGTCCAGTGTGCATCTCACCCAGCCAATCGACCGGCCCGCGAGTGCCTTGAGCCTGCGGCACACCACTCAGGCGGCTCTCGCATCGAGTGCCGAGCGGACGGCACGGCGAAAGTCGGCGATGGAGAACGGCTTCGTGAGCACCGGCGCGGCCCCCATGCCGGGTGTCGGCTCGGCAGCGCCGGAGATGAAGATGACCTGCAGGTCCGGACGCTGCGCGCGGATGCGCGTGGCCACGTCGGACCCCTGGATGTCGGGCAGGTGCAGGTCGGTGACGAGCAGGTCCACGCGTTGCCCCTCATCCTGACAGAGATCGATGGCTTCCCCGCCACTCGACGCGAGCACCAGCTGGTACCCCTGCGACTGCAGGCTCTGGCGCAGCAGCTCGCGAATCGCCGGCTCATCGTCCACCAGCAGGATGCGTTCGGCATCGGGCGCGGCTTCGAGCGCGCGCATGCGCGCGGGTGAGACGGCAGGACCCGTGGTCGTCCCCCCCGCCGAAGCGAGTCCCCGCGTCGGGGGCGTCCCGGGCACGGCGGGATGGGCGCCTGCGTGCGCGGCACCGCTCGGCGGCGCATCCGACGACGGTCCGTCGATCGACTCTGCGGCGATGGTGGCCGAAGCGGCGGCGTCAGGAAGGACGGCGGCCGCGTCCCCGCGGGGAAAGACGATGCGCATCGTGGTTCCTTTGCCTGGCGCGGTCTCGACGGCGAGATGTCCGCCATTGGCCTGCACGATGGTCTGGACCGTGGCGAGCCCGATACCCGTGCCACCCGATGACCGCTTGGTGGTGAAGAAGCGTTCGAAGATTCGTGCTCGCACCTCGGGTGTCATCCCCATCCCGGTATCGGTGACCGTCAGGGCCACCCACTCGCGTCCGTCTGCGGTGCAGTCGTTGGCGGTGGAAACGGTGAGGCGTCCGCCCCTGGGCATCGCGTCACGGGCATTGACGACCAGGTTCGTGACGACCTGTTCGAGCTGCGTGGTGTTCACCGCCAGCGGCCAGACCTCCGCGTCCAGCCGCAGGTCGAGATCGACGGTGGGGCCCGCCAGCCGCCGCAGGAGCCCATCGAGTCCATGCAGGACCCGGTTGAGATCCACGGGCGGGGCCGGTGCGCTGCGGTCGCGACCCGTCACCAGGAACTGGCGCGTCAGTGCGGCGGCCCGTTCCGAGGCGTCCATGATGGCGTCCACGTCGGCCCGCGCGGGATGGTCGTCCTGGAGCACCTGACGCATCCGTTGACAGTGGGCGGTGATGACGAAGAGGAGGTTCCGGCAGTCGTGCGCCAGGCCCATGGCGAGTCCCGCCAGGCTGGCGTCATCGGCCGTGGTGTGCGGCGGTGCGGGCGAGAGGACGCCGGTGCTCATGTCTGGGTGCCCGGGGCGGCGAAGACTGCCCGCGGTTCACCCTGCCAATCGACCGTCTGCCAGGGGGCTTGAGTCGGGCGACGCCCGGCGTGTGTCAGTGCGTGCCGCCGGCCACCGGGGCGGGTGCCGCGGCGAGGCCGGCTGCCGCCGGGCTGGCCGCACGGGCGCCCTCCAGCGTCGCGTCTTCCAGCGTCGCGCTGTCCCCCGGGGGCGTGGGCGGGCCGACGGAACCGGCGGCGGCTGGACTGGACGACCGCGTCTCCCGGCGCACGACGATGGACACCCGACGATTCGAGGCGTCGAACGGCTGGCCGGGCAGGCGGAGGCGCGTCGCGGCGTACCCGCGGATCCCTTCAATCAGGCTCTCGTCCACGCCCGCGGCCTGCAACACGCGGCGCGCGGCATTGGCGCGGTCGGCCGAGAGCTCCCAGTTCGTGTAGCCGACGGTCGAGACGAACGGACGGCTGTCGGTATGCCCCTCCACGGCCACCGGGTGCCCGAGCGCGGCGAGTTCGGCGGCAATCACCTCGAGCACGCCGAGGGCCTCCATCTTCGGCATGGCGCTCCCGCTGTCGAAGAAGCCGTCGTCGGGCGCCTCGACGAGCTCGATGAGGAGCCCCTCGTCGGTGACGCGGATCTCCACCTGATCCTTGAGGTTCGAGAAGCCGACCGTGTCCTCCAGTGCCTCGCGCAGGTGGTCGGCAGCCCGGCGCAGCGCCTCTTCGGCGGCGTCGAGGGTCGGGTCGTCGGACGTGCCGACCGGCAGGCCCCCGCCGGTCAGGCCGCTGTCGGCACCCGGAAGGATCCCGCGGCCGACGGCCTCTTCAAACGCCACCGGGTCGCGGAAGTAGCCGGCGACGGCCGACTTCATCTCCTGGCTCTGGCCCACGATCCACATCACCAGGAAGAACGCCATCATCGCGGTCACGAAGTCGGCATAGGCCACCTTCCAGGCGCCGCCGTGATGGCCATGGTGCCCATGGCCACCCTTCTTGATGATGATGACGGGCTGGTTCTTCTCGCTCATGCCGCGGCAGCCTTCGATGTCGCCGCGCGGCAGAACTCCTCGGTCTCGTTGAACGAGGGCCGGACCTCGTGCGGGAGCACGCGCCGCGCGAACTCGATGGCGATGGCCGGGGGGTTGCCCTTATAGACAGCCAGCAAACCGGCCTTGATACAGATGCAGTAGAAGCTCTCGGCGCCGACCCGCGCTTCCATGGCGCCGGCCACGGGCTGGGCCACACCGTACGAGAGCAGGATGCCGAGGAACGTGCCGACCAGTGCCGCGCCGACGTGGTGACCGATCTCGGCCGGCGGGGCATCGATGTGGCCCATCGTGATCACGACGCCGAGCACGGCGGCCACGATGCCGAGACCCGGCAGCGCGTCACCGATCTTGGTGAGGGCGCCGGCCGGCTTGAGTTCCTGCTCGTGGTGGACCTTAAGGTCCTCGTCCATCAGGGCCTCGAGGTCGTGCGGTGCGATGCCGCCGACGATGATGACCTTCACCGAGTCGGCGAGGAAGTCGAGGGCGTCGTGCCGGGCCATGAACTTCGGGTACTTGGTGAGGATCGGGCTCTTGGACGGATCCTCGAAGTGGGCCTCGAGGGACATCACGCCCGACTGCTGAATCTGCTTGAAGATCTGGTACAGCATCGACAGCAGGTCGACGTAGTCCGACTTGCCGCTGCCGCCACCGAGCAGGCCCTTGATCTGAGCCAGCGTCAGCTTGATGACCGCCAGCGGCGTGCTGACGATCAGGCTGCCCAGCGCCGCGCCGCCAATCACGATGAACTCGGACGGCTGGTTGAGGACGAGGAGGTCCCCGCCGGCCATCAGGTACCCGGCGACGACCGAGCCGAACACCACCACCAGACCAACGATTACGAGCATGGATGCGAGTCTCCGGAACGTGTGGGCCACGGGACGCGCGGTCCCTGCCTGCATTCGGCCCGTCCCCTGCGGACGTGAATCGCCGGGCCCGACGGAGGCGGCGCCAGGCGAAGGCCGAACAGGTCATCGGCCCGCGGGACCGTGGCTTTAGCGGGCAGCCATCAGGGCGGGAACGGTGGCCTGACGTCGGGTGCGCTCGGCGCGCGCGCCGTCGTAGACCCGGGCGTACCCGGCGCTCACCACGTCGAGGGAGAAGGCGGCGGCAAAGCGCCGCCGCATCCGCGCACGGCGCCCGGCGGCGTCGATGGGGGGCTCGCCCAGCGCCCGGGCCAGTGCGGCCGCCAGCGACTCGGCCGATCGCGCCTGGAAGACGTAGGCCGTGTCGGCGTCCACCAGTTCCAGGATCTCCGGTTCGTCGGGCACGACCAGCGCCAGGCCCGCCCGCAGGGCCCCCACCACCGTGTAGGCGGAGTCGTCGTCGCACCCGGTCATCACAAGCGCGTCAGCGGGCGACAGGGGCGCGCAACGCCAGACGCCACCGGGTTCCCCGTGAAGGCGCACCTGGTCGAGCAGCCCCGTGCCGAGGGCCTCGCCGAGCAGCGCGCGCCCCTCCCCGTGCGGCGTCCCCAGGCAGCGCACGTGGCGGACCTCGTCGTCCGAGGCGCGCGCCCGGGTGGTCCAGGAGGCAGACGTGGCGGCGGTGGCTGCCGTGTCGGGGCTGGCCGGCGCGTCGGACGTGTCGCCCGGGAGTGCCGGCAGGCCGCACGGCACCACCGAGACGGGTGCCTGGGTGAGGCCGGCCCCCCAGAGGGTGTCGCGCATGGTCGCCGACGCGGTGACGACGGCATCGGCGAGGTTGAGGGCTGCGACGGCGTCGGTGGATGCGGCGGCCCGCGCGCGGGGCCCCCAGCCGTGCACGGTCTGCACGACGGGGACGCCGTGCCGGTCGCCCAGGGCCAGGCGGGCCGCCACGGCCGGCGCCACGGCATGCGCGTGCACCACGTCCAGATGCCGCGGCGCGAGCAGGTCGCGCAGTTGCACCGCTGCCCGCGCCAGGCGGCGGAGGTCGTGCGCCGTCAGGTCGCTCACCCAGTAGGTGGGAATGCCGGCCAGGGAGAGCTCGATGGCGCGACCCGTACGCCCCTGCGCCGCGTCGGCCGCGATCGTCACCTGGTGTCCGGCGCGGCGCTGGGCCAGCGCCAGGTCGACGAGCGCCTGACCCGCGTCCTCGCCGAGGCCGGCGGTGACGTGCAGCACCCGCACGGCGCTACCCGCCCACCGCCACGAGGCGCGTGGCGGCGCCGGCAGCGCGACCGGGGCTTGAGAGGGTGGCCACGCGCGCCGACGCCACGGCGGCCCCGCTCGGCGTGTAGTCGTCCACCGCGGCGCAGACGGCCTCGAGGGCGCGCAGGGCGTCTCCGGTGGCGCATGCCGTCCGCAAGGCGCGGACCGCGGCGTCGAGAACCGGACGCGACACCGCGCGCTGGCGCGCGCGCCAGATGCGCGGGTGCGCGGTGGCCTGCATCGCCAGCCCCTGCGTCGTGAGCTCCTCGCGCATCTTTTCGCCCGGTCGCATGCCGATGATCGTCAGCGGGACGCGGGCGAATCCCAGGGAGGTCGCGTGCTCCAGCATCCGTGCGGCCAGGTCGCCGATGCGCAGGGGGTCGCCCATGTCGAGCCAGTACACGTCCCGTCGCCGACCCATGCGGTCGGCCTTGAGCACGAGTGCCACGGCTTCCGACGCCGTCATGAAGAAGCGGGTGGCGTCCGGATCGGTGATGGGGATGGCGCGCCCCTCCTCGATCGATCGGAGCATGATCTCCGCGACGCTCCCGCTGCTGCCCAGGATGTTGCCGAAGCGGACGACGACGGGGCGGAACGTCAGGCCGGCCCGATCGAGGGCCACCAGCTCGGCGAAGCGCTTGGTGGCTCCCATCACACTGGCGGGCTGCGCCGCCTTGTCCGTGGAGATGAGCACCAGGCGCGCCCCCACCCGCCGGCATGCGCGCGCCACTTCCACCGTGCCCAGGACGTTGGTCCGGGCGGCCTGGATGACCGCGGCTTCCGCGACCGGCACGTGCTTGCACGCGGCGGCGTGGAAGACGACGTGGGGCCGCGCGGTGCCGCAGGCGGTGACGATGTCCACCCGCCGGCTCACGTCGCCGAGGACCGCGTCCAGGGGAAGGTCGGGATGATCGCCCCGCAGCGCCCGCTCGGCCTGGACGAGGGCGTACTCGCAGTGGTCCAGCAGGGTGAGGCGGGCCGGGCCGCACGCGGCCAGCTGCCGCGCCAGTTCGCGGCCCACCGACCCGCCGGCGCCGGTGATGAGGATGCGCTGGCCGGCGAAGGCGGACCGGTCTGCAGGCGCGAGCACGTCCCGCGTGCCGCGTCCGAGCAGTCGCTCCTCGATCGTCCGGTCCAGTCCCGTCATCGTTACTGCCTGGCCGCCTCGAGGAGGTCTCCCTCGCCGAGGACGACGATATCGATCCGTCTGTTACGCGCCCTGTTCTCCGGCGTGTCGTTGGCGGCACGCGGATGAAATTCCGCGTAGCCTGCCGCCGACAGGCGGGCCGGTTCGAACCCGAGATCGAGCAGGAATGCCACCACGGCTCCGGCCCGTGCCGTGGACAGTTCCCAGTTCGATCGGTACCGCGCCGTACTTATCGGCACGTCGTCGGTGTGCCCTTCAATCCGGAGGCCGTTGGGGATACCGAGCAGCGGCTCGGCCACCCGGCCGATGAGGGCGAGCGCGGCCTCGGACGCATCGGCGGTGCCGACCGGAAACGTGGCGCGTTCCGGCAGCGTGAGGACCAGGCCGCGGCTGTCGCGCACGATCTCGAGCTGTTGCTGCGCCACGGCGTCCGCCAGGTCCTGCCGCAGCTGCTCCTGCAGCACGTCGAGCGAGCGCTCGCGCCGCACCACCTCCACCGGGACCGTGAGGGCCGGGTCACCCGCCCCGGTCTCGGCCGCCGCGGGCGTCGCCGGGCGCGCGTCGAAGGCCTGCTGCAGCGATGACGCCACCGGCGCCATCGAGTCGGCGTCCATGCGGGATCCGGCGTAGAGGACGGTGAAGAACGCGAACAGGAGTGTCACCAGGTCGGCATAGGACACGAGCCACCGGTCGTGTCCGGCCCGATGCCCGCCTCGCCGACGTCTCACGCGGGGATCCTCGGCGAGCGGGGCGCCCGCATCGACGTCCGCGCGGCAATCACCTCGAACCGCGGCATGTCCAGGGCAAAGGCGCGCAACTGCTGCGCCAGCAGCCGCGGGTTGGTGCGCTGATGGATGCCGAAGATGCCCTGGGTCATCAGCTCGTAGCGCGTCTGGGTGCGGGCCGCGGCCTGGCGGAGGCGGCCGGCCAGGGGCAGCAGTACGAGGTTGGCGCCCCCGACGCCGTACACCGTCGCGACGAAGGCGACCGCGATGCCCGGGCCGAGGGCACCCGGCGAGGCGAGGTTCTCCATGACGTGGATGAGCCCGATCACGGCGCCGAGGATGCCGAGCGTTGGCGCGTACCCGGCGGCCGCCTCGAAGATGCGCGCCGGAAGGTCTTCCCGCTCCTCCCGCGTGGCCTGCTCCGCACGGCAGTAGTCGCGGAGGGTTTCGGTGTCGGTGCCGTCGGCGACCATCCGCAGGGCTTCGCGCAGGAACGGCTCCCGGACGTCTTCGGCATCGGCCTCGAGCGCGACGACGCCGTGACGGTGGGCGCGCAGTGCCAGCGAGACCAGAGTGGCCGCCAGCGGCTCGAGGTCGTCGTCGGCGAGGTAGAAGGTGCCGGCCGCCGCCCGTACCGCCTGCACCACTTCGCCCGGCGCAAAGCTCACGAGCACGGCGCCCACGGTGCCCCCCATGACGATGAGGGCCGCCTGCAGCTGGAGGACCGAACCCGGGGACGAGCCCTCGAGCCAGAGGGCGAGCCCGACGAAGGCCAGACCGATGGGAGCGACCAGCATCGACCCGACGTCGAGCCGGCGGGGGCGCGTGCCGCCCATTGGCGCAGGCGCCATCAGGCCACGTCCCGGGCCGGATGCCGTCCGGCCACGTCGATGAGGTCGGCGAGGGCCGGCTGCTCCCGCCCGGTGCGTGCCCACAGCTCGCGGATCCAGGCCAGGTCTGCCGGCGTATCCACCGTCAGGCGCAGGTCGGGACGCCGGAGCGGGACGGGGGCGTCGGTGACGACCAGCCGGAAGAGATCCGGGTGGCTCTTCACGAACGTGGTCACGTGCTCACGGTCGTACGCCGTGCTCGCCAGCGCCGCCGCGCGCCGCAGCGCGTCGGCCCGGATGCCCTCGACGGCGGCGCCCACCGGGAGGCCGGCTTCGCAGACGTAGTCGGCGCCGGTCTCACGCAGGACGGCGAGCGTCCGGCCGGCGGCCAACGAATCCACGCCGGGGTTGTCGCCGGTGGCGCGCACGACCGGATCCAGCTCGAAGGCGGCGGCCGCCGCCACGTAGCGTCCCAGCACGTCGTCACCGTCGCCGCAGTACACGCCCAGGCCCAGGCGGCGGGCGATGGCGACCAGCGGCGCGTCCTCGGGCCGGTCGGTGGTGGCCAGCACGACATGCGCCACGCCGGCGGCCACCAGACGACGCAGGCAGTGTTCGAGCAGCGGCCGGCCGGCCAGCAGCGCCAGGGCCTTCCCGGGCAGCCGCGTGGACGCCACTCGCGCCTGGAGCACGATGCCGGCGCGCGTGCGCATCAGGCGACCTCGTCGACCACCTGTGGCAGCCGCCCGAGCCCACGCATGCCACCATCCGGCCCGTCGAGGAAGAACGAGCTTTCGAAGCTGGTCATCCACAGACCGTCGCGGAACGCCCCCACGGCCGGCTCCACGGGACGTCCCATCGCCAGACGCAGCAGCATGCGCGGGAAGTCGGCGCCTGCCTGGATGGTGAGCGGGATCCCGCCGGAGAACCGCGGGTTGATCTCGAAGATGACGGGCTGCTCGCCCCGCATCCGGCACTGGATGTTCAGGGGGCCGGCGAATTCGACGGTCGCGCAGACGCGCTCGGCCAGCTCGATCAGGCGTCGATCGGCCACCGTGCGCCCGCGGTCGATGACCCCCGCGCGGATCACGACGCGCTCCCGCGGCACGATCGAGAGCGGGCGTCCGGCAAAGTCGCACAGGACGTCAATCGTGTACTCCGCGCCGTCGAGGTACTCCTGCACGACCGGATCGGGAACGTAGTCGAGAAAGAACGCCAGCTCGCGCGCACTGCGGACCGGGAAGGCGGAGACCGCTCCCCGTCCCGTGCGGGGCTTGATGAACAGCGGAAGTCGGGGCGCTGCCGGGAGGTCTGCCGGCAGCCAGCTCTCGGCCACGGGAATGCCGAGCGCCGCCAGGTGCCGGCAGGTGGCGTGCTTGTCGTTGCAGAGCGCGGAGGTGGCCTCGGAGGAGCAGGCCACCAGGGTGCCGGCCTCGTGCAGGCGATCCCGCGCGGCGCCGATGATGGGCAGTTCGTCGTCGATGGTCGGTACGAGCAGCCCGATGCGCTCCTCCTCGCAGATGCCCATGATCTCGGGCAGGTACTCGGGGTCGGAGGCCATCGGCACGCGGTAGGCACGATCCGCGACGTGCACGGCGGGCGACAAGGGGTTGACGTCGGTGACGATGACCGACCCGGCCACGCCGGTCGACCGTAGCGCCTGGCGGAACGCCTGGACGAGCGCCACGCGGCGGGAGGCGGCCGTCAGCAGGATGTTGAGCGTCTTCACGAGGCCTGCTCCATCAGGAAGTCCGAGTCCCGCAGGGCGGCCCCGGCCGGAATGTCCTGTGCGAGCCGGACGCCCGCCAGCGTGTCGATGGCAGATGGCGGCAGCGCGGTGGCAGGCCGCAGGGCGATGAGGTCGCCTGGCGCGACGCGCGTGCCCCGGCGGAGCGCGCGCCTGGCGTAGACCCCGCGACGGCTGGGTACGACGTTCGGTGCCTCGGCCGGCTGGCACACCTTGTCCCCCGTGCCGAGCGCGGCCCTCACCTCCGCGAGATCCGCGACCAGCTGCCGGAGTGCAGCGGGCGTGCTCGACACGGCGCGGTCGATGGCGTCGACGTCGTCGTCGAGGACGAGGTGCCGTTCGTACAGGTGGGCGCCGAGTGCCACGGCGGCGATGGCCGACACCACGCCCTGCGCGTGGTCCGAGAGGCCGACCGGCACGTCGAGCGCCGTGGCGAGGGTCTGGATGGCCCGGAGATTCCGCGACGCGGCCGGCGTCGGGTAGGCCGACACGCAGTGCAGCACGGCCAGCTGCGCACAGCCGGCATCGCGTGCCACCGACACGGCGCGGCGGACCTCGTCCAGTGTGCTCATGCCCGTGGACAGGACGAGGGGGCGTCCGGTCCGCGCGGCGCGACGGATGAGGCCGTCCCACGTCAGGTCCCCGCTGGCGATCTTGTACGCATCGAGTCCGAGCGGCTCGAGCCTGTCCACCGCCTCTTCGGAGAACGGGGTGGACAGCACCGCCAGCCCACGGGCCCTCGCGCGGGCGACGATGCGACGGTGCGCCGCGTCGTCGAGCTCGAACGTGGCGAAGAACGCCTGCAGCGAAGTCGCCGTCACATGCGCCGGTGCCGGACAGGACGGGGCGACCAGCGTCTCGGCGGTGAGTGTCTGCAGCTTGACGGCGCTGGCGCCGGCGTCGGCGGCGGCATCGACCAGCGCAAGCGCGCGGTCGACGGAGCCGCCGTGGTTGAGGCCGATCTCCGCGATGACGAAGACGGGCGCCTCGGCGCCAATGGCTCGTCCTCCGATCTCACGCAGCATGGCGATGGACTCCTTCGAGAAGCGCGGCGGCGGTGGACGGGACGGAGCCGAGCGTGTCGATCACGGCGTCGGCTTCCTCCATGGGCGTGTCGATGCCGCGGCGGCGGATGCGGATCGTCCGCAGCCCCGCCTGGCGACCGCCCAGGATGTCGGCCTGCGGGTCGTCACCGACCATGACGGCGGCGCCGGGGGCCAGGCCGAGACGCGCAAGCGCCGCCATGAACGCCGCGGGCGCCGGCTTGCCCTCGGGCGCGTACGCGCTGGCGTACAGGATGTGGTCCACGAGCGCGGGAAGACCCAGCGCGTCCACCTTGCGTGCCTGCACGTCGGGAGAGCCGTTGGTGAGGATGGCGACGCGCCAGCCCTGCGCCCGGAGCGTCCCGAGGGCGGCGGTTGCGTCATGACGAAGCCACAGACGCGGCGTGTGCTGCCGGAACACGGACACGAGCTCCCCGATGATCGAGGCGTCGAGCCCGGCATGCGCACACGCCACCTGCAGTTCGCGGCCCGTCCGTGCCAGGTCGTGCGCGGCGCACAGCGTCGTGTAGAAGCGGTCGGCGGGCAGGCCCCTGGTGGCTTCGACGTGGCGGGCCACGGCGGCGAAGCCGCTGAGGACGAAGCGTCGCCTGGGATAGAGCGTGTCATCGAGGTCGAAGATCACGCCGCGGGCGGGCGCGTGCCACATCACGCCGCCCGCCGTTCTGCCAGCGCGGCGAGCGCGCGCGCGACGCGTGCCGCCCCGCGCCCGTCGATCAGGCGCTGCGCGGTGGCGGAGAGCGCCTGGCGGCGGCCCTCGTCATCCAGGAGGCGGGCGATGTCGCGGGCGGACCTGGCGGCCGCCGCGTTGAACGGCAACCCGACGATGGCGCGCCGTGCGGCGAGCGCACGCACGGTGGGTGCCTGGCTCCGCACCACCGGCATCGCCACCGTCGGCGTGCCAAGGGCGCAGGCCTCGTAGAGCGACACGCCGCCGGCCAGGACGGCCACGGTGGCCGACCGCAGCTCGTCGGCCAGGCCCCGCGCCGGGACGATCCAGGTGACATGCGTGTCGGCGGTCCGGCGTGCTGGCGTCACGAACCCTGCCGCCACGCGAATGCGCGCCTGCGGAACCTCGCGCCGGAGTGCCTGCACGAGCGCCTCAGCCCGCCGCGCATGGGGGCCGCCGCCCAGAGACACCAGGATCGACGGCGGCTCAGCGGCCGGTGGTCGCGGGCCGCCACGCGGGCGGGCCGCGATTGTCGGATCGATCACCGCGTACGACGTGCCCAGCAGCCCCAGTCCGGGCCGTCGGGGTCGTGCGTGCCGGCACAGCGAGCCATCGACGACCAGGTCGCCCTCGGGCGCGCCCAGGCCCAGGTCGTGTACCGTCACCACCCGGCTGCCTCCCGCCCGGGCGGCTCGCACCCAGGTTCGCGCGTGGCCCGGCACCGGGTCGTCGATGACCACGACATCCGGTCGGAGCGCCGCCACGACCGCCGGCGACGGGTTGTCGAGCACGTCGGCGCCCAGGCGCAGGGCCGCCAGGATCGTGTCGTGCCCGCCGCGCAACGCCACGAGCGGCCGGACCCCGGCCGCGCGGGCCAGGGCCACGCAGCGGACGAGATGGCCGAAGCCCCGCCGACGGCCGGCGGGCGCGCGGAAGAGGATACGAAGCCCGGAGCCCGCGTGCTCGACTGGGCGACTAGCGGAGTGCATGATGAACGGCCTCGATGACCCGGTCGACGGTCTCGTCGCGCATGGCGGCCGACAGTGGCAGCGAGAGCGTCGTGTCGGAGATGGCTTCCGCCACGGGGAACATCCCGCGGGCGAGGCCGAACCGGTGCTGGTAGTAGGGAAACAGGTGCAGGGCCTTGAAGTGCACGCTCGTCGCGACGCCGCGCGCCTGCAGCCGGCGTTGGAGTTCGTCACGGCCGATCCCCGCGACCGCCTCGTCGACGAGGATCGTATAGAGATGGCGCGCGTGGGTCTCGCCGGATGCCGCGGGCGCCGGGCGCCCGAGCGGCAATGAGGAGAGGCCGGCATCGTACCGCTCCCAGATCGCGGTGCGCCGCGCATGCCGGGCCCCGATTGCGGCGAGCTGGTGAAGGCCGAGCGCGGCCAGGATGTCGGGCATGTTGTACTTGAAGCCCGCCATCACGACGTCGTACTGCGCCGCGCCGCCGGGCGCGTAGCGCGTCCAGGCGTTGCGGCTCATGCCGTGCAGGGACGCCGTTCGGGCAAACGCCGCGGCGCCCTCGTCGGCCGTCGTGAGCATGCCCCCCTCCCCCGTCGTCAGGTTCTTGGTGGCGTAGAAGCTGAAGCACGTGAAGTGCCCGACGCTGCCGATCTTCCCGGCGGCGGACACACCCTCCACGCAGTGCGCCGCGTCCTCCACGAGGATCAGTCCGCGCGCCCGGGCCAGGCCGCCCAGTGCGCGGAGGTCTGCGGGGCGTCCGGCGAAGTGCACCGGCAGCAGCGCGCGCGTCCGCTCGGTGATGGCGGCCTCGGTGGCCGCGGGGTCGAGATTGAAGGTGTCCGGTTGCACGTCGGCGAACACGGGAGTGGCACCGGCATGAATGGCGGCGTTGGCCGTGGCGCAGAACGTGAGGGGCGGCATCACGACCTCATCACCCGCCCCCACGCCGGCAGCCAGCAGGGCCAGATGCAGCGCCGCCGTGCCGGAATTGACCGCCACCGCATGCGGGGCACCGGTATACGCGGCGAACGCGGCTTCGAGCGCCGCGACGCGCGGTCCCGTGGACAGCCAGCCGGATTCGAGCGCGGCCACCACGTCGGCCAGCTCGTGCAGGCCGAGGGCCGGGGGCGCGAAGGGCACGGGCGCCGGGCGCCGGTCGGACGAGGCCGATGGCCCGTGGGCCTGGGCTGCCTCCGGAAGCGCTGCCGGAGCCGTCACCGACGACGGCGCGGAGGCCTGTGGGGGGATGCCCGGCGCCTGAACGTGTGCGTGTGCCATGACCTGGGCAAGGCCCAGTGCAACCGCGATACCACATTCTGACGACGCCGTGTGGCGGGGAGGGGTGCCCTCTGACGATCCCGGCCGTGGCCGCCCTCCGCGCGTTCGCGTGGAAAGAGCGGGACGCACACGCCGCAACGCGGGTCGCCGTTTCCACGACGCCGTGGCGGGGCCCCTCGGGCTCTGCACCGGCGCCCTGCGGGTCGCGGGCTCCGGCATCCGGCGACGTGACGGGCCGCCGACACCCCGGCCGGTGCAGCGTCGCGATTCCGTTAAAGACCCCGCCGAGGTGCCCGATTACTCCCCTGCACGGCGGCCACACGGGTCGCCACACCCGCAAGGACGCGGGGTCAATCGGTTCATGGAGGAATAGCACATGGCTTCGTTCTCAGTTGTCAGCAACATCGCGTCGATCAACGCGCAGACCAACCTGTCGTCGGCCAACATGGGCCTCAACAAGGCGCTGACGCGCCTGTCGAGCGGCCTTCGCATCAACATGTCCGGTGACGACGCCGCCGGTCTCGCGGTGGCCAACACCTACCGCAGCGAGGTGGCGATCCTCAACCAGGGCATCCGAAACGCCAACGACGGTCTGTCGACGCTGCAGATCAAGGACGGCGCGCTCAACAACGTGTCGAACCTGCTCGATCGACTCGCCACGCTGGCCACCCAGGCATCGTCCACCAGCAACGGCGCGAACATCGGCACGCTGTCGGACGAATACGGCGAGATCCTGACGGAAATCGACCGGCAGATCTCGGTGGCCGAACTCGACACGGCCGGCGGGTTCTCGGTGTTCATCTCCAGCGAGGCGACGGCCAGCGACGGCGTCGTGTCGGGAACGATCGGCGCGGCCGATACGACCACGCTGGGTCTGGGTACCACGTCCTTCGCGACCGCGACCGACGCCCAGACCGCGCTGACCGAGGTCCAGACGGCGATCGCCAACCTCGGTGACGTGCAGAACTCGGTCGGTATCCTCGAGAACCGGCTGCAGTTCGCGGTCGGTCTCGCCACGTCCCAGGTCGTCAACACCAAGGCCGCCGAGAGCCGGATTCGTGACGCGAACGTCGCGGAGGAATCGGCCAACCTCACCCGCTACAACATCCTGACGCAGAGCGGTATCGCCGCCCTCGCGCAGGCCAACCAGAGCAGCGCGTCGCTGCTGTCGCTCCTCCGGTAATACACGGCGCGCGGCGGTCCCACGGGGCCGCCGCGCCCTCGCCTCGACGCTGGAGGCGGGCCTGGCGCGAATTTCGCTTAGCGCCGGGGAGTTCATCGGTTCCCTCCGGGGACCGGCAGCGGGAGGCACACCATGGGATCGCCCATCACGTTCAGCGGTTTCAACCAGATCGACTTCAACCTGATCCTGAACGCCGTCATGGAGCAGGAACGGGCACCGCTGCGCAGTCTCGAGACGCAGAAGAAGACGTACGAGACCCAGAACGCCGCATTCGGCACGCTGGCCACCAGGCTGGGCGCCGTCGAGGCCGCGGCCTCGGCCCTGTCCAAGGCCGGCTCGCTCTCGCTGGTCGCGGCCACCTCGAGCGATACGACCGCCGTGGACGTCAGCACGAGCGGCGGCGGCGTCGAGGGGTCCTACGAAGTGGTGGTCTCGCAGCTCGCGAAGTCGCAGGTGACGGCCAGCACGTCCACCTACGCCTCCACCAGCGACATCGTGGCGACCGGTGGCACCCTGACCGTGCTCGCGACCGGCCAGCCGCCGGTGGACGTACCGATCACCGGGGCCACGTCCCTCGAAGACATCGCGGACGCCATCAACTCCGCTGCCGACTCCCCTGTCACCGCGAGCATCGTCCAGGCCGCCCCGGGCACCTACCGCCTGGTGCTCACCGGGCGCAGCTCGGGCTCGGAGAACGCGTTCACGCTGACCAGCACGCTCACGGGCGGATCCGGCGTGGCGTTCACCGACACCGACGGCGACAACGTCTACGGGGACACGGCGGCCGACAACGCGGTGCAGGCGCAGGATGCGCTGCTCACGGTCAACAACATCCCCATCACCAGCTCCAGCAACACGGTCACCGACGTCGTGCCGGGTGCCACGCTCTCGCTGCGCAAGGCCGACCCTGGCTCCACCGTGTTCGTCGGCATGTCCGCCGACGCGTCGGCGGTCGAGGGCGTCATCAACGAATTCGTCACGGCCTACAACGCGCTCGTGGACTTCGTCGGCGAGCAGCGGACCTCGGCCACGGCGGGCAAGGCGAGCATCGCCCGCGATCCGCTGGTCCGGGGCCTCAGCCGCGAGCTGCGGGACGTCCTGTCGGCCGAGTACGCGGGCGGCGACTTCACACGCCTGGCGGAAATCGGCATCGAGTTCACGCAACAGGGGAAGCTCCAGCTCAACTCCTCGGTCTTCTCCGCTGCCGTGGCCGCCAACGGTGAAGGCGTGCAGAGTCTCTTCAGTCAGGCGGCGGGCAGTGGCGCGTTTGGCGCCATCACGGAGCGGATTGCCGACTACACCTCGGCCGGCGGCGTGCTGGGCGACGTGCGTCAGCGCCTCACCGAGTCGGTCTCCAGCCTGAGCAGCCGCATGCTTCGCCTCGAAGAGCAGCTGGCCGTCCGGCGCGCGGCGCTGCAGCAGGAATTCACCGCGGCCGATCGACTCATGAGCCAGCTGAACAGCCAGCGAAACTCCCTGTCCGCCATCGGGGCGTCGTTCTGACGCCGAGGATTCAGAGACCCGTGACTCCCATGACCCGCGGCGCCGCCGCCTATCAACAGACGCAGGTACAGGGGCGCACCCCGCTCGAGCTGACGGTGATGCTCTGCGACGGGGCGCTCCGCTTCCTGGTGGAGGCCAAGGCCGCCCATCAGCAGGGCAACATGGTCGCGCGGGGCCGCAGCCTCAACAAGGCGCTGGCCATTCTGGCCGAGTTCCAGAGCACGCTGAACATGCAGGAAGGCGGCGAGATCGCCGTCGAACTCGACCGCCTCTACGCCTACATGGGTATGCGGCTGCTCGAGGTCTCCACGAAGAAGGACGCCACGGCCATCGACGAAGTGCACCGGCTGCTGGCGACGCTGCGCGACGGCTGGGCCCAGATCGCCGCGCCGGCGCTCTCGATGGCCGCGGGCGCATGACCGCGACCGCCGTCCCCTCGGTGTTCTCCCCCTACGACGCGGGGCTCGATGCCGAACTGCACCTGCTCGAGCAGCTCAAGCAGCTCTCGGCGCGCCTGCAACGGGCCACGGGTGGCGGGGAACCGGTGGATCTCACGGAGGTGGCCGACCTGCGGGCCCAGGTGATGGACAGCCTGGTGGCGCTCGAACAAGACCTCAAGCCCCTGCGCCTCGCCCTCTTCGCGCAGCGTGCGGCCATCGAGGAGACACCGGCGTTCCAGTCGGTCCTCGCGCGGCACGGTCGGGCTGCGGCGCTGGTGGCCGACATCCTCGCCCTCGACCGCGATTCACTGCAGGCGCTCAACGAGTTGAACCTGGCCCGCCGGGTCGCCGCCGACGCACTCGAACGGGGGGAGACGACGCTGGCCGCCTACCGGCGGGTGCTCGCGCCGCCGGTCGCCAACGCGTCTCTCGTCAACCGGCGCGGCTGACCGCTGCCGGCGACGAAGGCCGCACCCGACACGAATCCCATCGTTCCGTAGAGATCGCGCGCGGCACGGTTGGACGCGCCGACGAGCAGCGTGACCTGGCGATAGCCCTGCCCTGTCACGACCGCGCAGGCACGAGCCAGGAGGCGATCGGCGACGCCCTGCCGGCGCAGGAGGGGATGTACCGCCACCTGCGCCACGTGGGCGACCTCGGGTGCGATGGTGGTGACGAGCACCACTCCGACGATGCGACCCTGTGCCGACCGCAGCACCTGCGACGCCCCCGGGTGCAGTACACCGCAGGCGGTGTGCTGCACGAGATTGCGGACGTAGCGCTCCCATTCCGCGGGCGTGTGCGTCGGCGCGAAGTGGCGGCCGGCGCCCGGCCCGTAAGCCTCCCGCAGCAGGGCCGCCGTGCCGGGCACATCGTGCATGTTCCAGGACTGCACGGTGGCGTCGGCCGGATAGACGGCCTCGTCGGATCCGTGATCCGCGTCTCCGGGCAGCGCCCGCGTGAGATACAGGAACGGCTCGATCTCGAAGCCCCGTCGCGACAGCTCCAGGCTGAGGGAGGGCGCGCCCTCGAACACGAACACGGACAGCATCGTCGCGCCGGCCGTCTCGGCGGCGCTCACCAGGCCGTCGAGCAGGGCGCAGGTGGCGTGCGCCGTGTCGGCGAAGAGACCGCCGACCTGCAGGATCCCGCCGTCGATCACATAGAACGTCGCGCCCGCGAGGTGGCCCCCGTCGTCGAGCGCCACGAGTCCGGGAAGCCCCCAGCTGGTCCTGGCGGTTTCCACTTCCGCCCAGGCACTCGACACGTCCCAATGCAGGGTGTGGCGCCAGCGCCGGCGCTCGCGCTCGAACAGGAGTGCGAGGGTCTCGACGGGGACGGTGGACCAGTCGCGGACGGTGGTCACGACGAGCGCCTCAGCCGTCTGGCGATGGTGCTCACCAGGGGGTTCGACCCGTCGGCGCCGGGGGTGGCCGCCGAACGATTGGCGTCGCGGATCTGTTCGTAGACCTCGAGCCGGTGCACCGGGGTGTCGGGCGGGGCGATGACGCCCAGGCGGACGCCGTCCCGGCCCACGCGCAGCACCCGGATCTCGATGCCGTCGCCGATCATCACGGCTTCGTGGCGCCGCCGGGTGAAGACCAGCATGACTAGCCCTGGTCCTGCAGGACGTAGCGCAAGGGATAGATCGTGTCGTTCGGCACCACCTGGCGGCCGATCATCCTGGCCGGGTTGATGACGACCGGTGCCCGGAGGTTCACAGACACCGCGTCGTCGGCGCCCACCATGACGAGCGCGAGCCACACGAGCGGCGTGCCATCGGGCGCATCGAGCTTCGCGCGGTCGGCCGGACCGAGCGAGCAGCGGTAGTCGGCGAGCACCGCGGTGGGGTCGATGGCCAGGAAGCACGTGCCGGGGCCGCTGACCGACTGCAGGCATCGCAGGGGCGCCACGTCGGGCGCTTCCACGAGCACGAACTCGTGGCACGACTCGAAGCCGGGAATGCCGTCGGGGAACGCAATGATGCTGGCCGGCTCGACGCCGGCGGGTCCGACGCCCGCGCGGAGAGATCCTTCGCCGACCGTGGTGCGCGTCGGGGCGGTATCGACATGACTCATGAGAGGTAGTCCATCAGCGAGTTCCTGGCGATCTGTGACGTGGACTGCAGCGCCGCCCGGTACGCGGCATCCGCCTGCGTCATGCCGGTGGCCGCCTGCACGAAATCGGCGTCCTCGAGGGTCGCCAGGCGTGTACGCGCCGCGGTCTGGAGCTGCCGGAGGCTGGTGCGCTGCGTGTCCACCGTGGCCATGTCGCCGCCCAGGCGGCTCTGTGCCGTGGTCGCCCGGTCGAACGCCGCGTCGAGGGCCTGGAGCCCGGTGCCGATGTCGTCGTTGTTCCCGGCACGTACCGCGATGATGAGGTCATCGAGCACGGCGAACACGTCGTCGGGAGCGGTGCCTTGCGACACGGCCGACCCGTCCACGTTGGTCGTCACCGTACGTCCGTTGTCGATGTCCACGCGCACTTCGGTCGTGGAGCCCTGATAGGCGCTGATGCTGCCGTCCCCGTTACGGACGTAGGGCGGCGCCAGCACGTCGGCGCCGGCGAACACGTACGCGCCGTTGAACGAGGTATTGAGGTTCTCGAAGAGAGCCTGCCGCACGCCTTCGAGCTGCTGCGCGGCCGACTCGCGCTGCGCGTCGGTCTTGCCCGCGCCGCGCGCGCTCAGGGCCGTGGTCTGCGCGTATTCGAGCTTGTTCACCACGTCGGTGAGGATCGTGTCGATGAGCGTCAGCCTCGAAGACGCCGAATCGGCCACCCGCGTGTACTGCTCGAGCGAATCGAGCTCGGAGCGGGCGCGGACGGCGCCGGCGGCGGCGGACGGGTCGTCGCTCGGCCGCTCCACCCGCTTGCCGGAGGCCAGTTGCCGCTGGAACTCGAGGATCCGCCCCGAGGTCCGCTGGATGTTGACCTCCGAGTCCCGGTAGATCGACGCCATGGTCATGCGCATGGGCGTCAGCTCCCGAGGGCCTGGAAGAGCATGGACAGCGTCTGGTCCACCGCCCGGAAGAATCGCGCGTTGGCCTCGTACGCGCGCTGGAACTTCAGCATGTTGAGTGCCTCCTCATCGAGCGAGACTCCGGAGACCTGGTCCCGGAGCGCGTCCACCTGCCGCACGACGTCCCCGAGGCTCTGGCCCTTGGCCGAGGCGGCCTGGCTGTCCCGGCCCACCGCGTAGACCAGATTGGCGTATCCGTCGAAGAGCGTCGCGGTGCCGCCGTCGAGGACGCGAGCGGTCCGCAGGTCCGCGATGGCCTGCGCGACCTGGTTGTCGCCCGGGAGCGCGACGCCGGCGGCGGCGATGAGCGAAGGGTCGGCTTCGATGGCCGGGTTCACGCCGATGGCCGAGGCGGCCCCGACCGGCGGCGCGCCGAGCGCGGGCGTGAAGGTGAACAGGGCCGTGCCGGCCACGCCCTGCAGGTCGAAGCCCGCCGTATGCAGCGCGTTGACCTGCTGCGCGGTCTCCCAGGCGAGCGTGTCGAGGGCGTCCTGGTACGCGGGGACCGTCGTGTCCCGCGCCTGCAGGAGGCCGCCGAGGCGTCCGCCGCCAATCTCTCCGGTGATGGTGTAGATGCCGGAGGTCACGTCCGCGTAGCCGTTGGGCGGCACCGAGTCGAGGTCCAGCGTGTACGCGTTCTCGTTGACGACCAGGGGGCGTCCGCTGCCGATGCTGATGTCCACGCCTCCCCCGCCACGCGGCAGGACGTTCACGTCGGCCAGTTCCGTGAGCTGGCGCACGAGGTCGGCCTGCTGGTCCTGGAGCGCCAGGTTGGAGCCGTTGGCCGATGAGCCGATGGCGTCGTTGAGCGAGGCGATCCGCGAGGCGAGCGAGTTGATCTCCTGGACGGTCGCCCGCACCTGCGCGTCGGCGCTCTGCCGGGCCGACTCGAACCGGGTTGCGGCATCACTGAAGGCGGCCGCCAGGCCCGTGGCCTGGAGCTGCGCGTCGCGGCGATGCACGGCCGAGGTGGGCTCGGCCGCCAGGGAGGAAAAGGCGTCGAGAAAGCCCGAGAGCGCCGAGTCGAGAGAGGCGCCGGAGGCGGCCATGCCGGTCTCTACCACGGCAAGGGACTCGGCAAGCGCGGCCTGCTTGGTCGCCTGGGGCACTTCGCGCCGCAGGCGCTGCTCGAGCAGGTCGTCGCGGATCGCGCGGGCGTCTGCGGCGTTGACGCCCCCACCGGCCCCTTCGGGCACCGCGTAGTGATCGGTCACGCGCCTGGCATAGCCCGGCGTGTTGGCGTTGGCGATGTTCTGGCCCGTGACGTTGAGGCCGTACTCCTGCGCGTGGAGCGAGCGCGTCGCCATGCCGAGGCTGGCGTAGAGGCCCGTGCTCATCAGGCCCTCACCTGCACGCTGTGTCGTGCGACGTCCTGTGGCGCGGCGTGCGCGGGGCCGTACTCGGGCGGCGGCGCGAAGGCCTGGAGACCGGCATCCAGGAAGCCCTGCAGGCGCCGACCGGCCTGCTGGCAGCGCATGAGCGCCAGGCGGGCAGCGTCGAGCTCGGCGCGGAGTACGACGGCGTCGTCGCGCGGCAGCGCTGCGGGCGTGGGCAGGGCGGCCAGGGCCGTCTGGAGCGCGGCCTCCCCCGCCAGCAGGTGCTCGAGATTGGGTCGCGCACAGGCCGTCGCGATCTGGTCGAGGACCAGCCTCAGCCGGGTCAGCGCGTGCCGGGCGTCGGCCGTGGTGGTCATGGCAGGAGGCTGTCGATCAGCTTGTCGGCCAGGCGGTGGGCGTCCTGCCCGAGGGTGCCGGACTCCAGCTGCGCGCGGGCGCGTTCGACCACGTCGGGTCTGATGTCGGGCGCAGCGCTGGCCTGCTCGACGGCGCGCGCGGCGAACTGGACGTCGCTCGACACTTCGACGCGGTCGCGTGCCTGTGCCCCCGACGCGCCATCGGCCCGCTCGGTCCTGCGCTCGCGCTCGGTCTCGGCCCTGCGCGCGGCCTCGGCGGCGTCGGCTTCGTTGGCTGGCCGGTATCCGTCAATCTTCATCACACTGCTCCACTGCCCACAATTCCGGCGCTTCTCTCACCCTGCAGCATCGGCACGGCGCCTGATCCCCTTTAGGGATCGTGTCGGGAAACCGTCCCCCCTGGCGCAGGCCACCTCGTCAGTCCCCGGCGGTCGGTGTGGCCCACCCCGCGGGATCCAGCGGCTGCCCGTCGGCGGTCGTCACCTCGAAGTGCAGGTGCGGGCCCGTCGCCCGTCCGCTGCGTCCGGCGCGGCCCAGCAGGTCGCCCGCGGCGACGGGGCTGCCCTCGCGCACGAGCGTTGCCGACAGGTGGGCGTAGCGCGCGCGGGTCCCGTCGGCGTGCTCCACCACGACCGTCGTGCCGTAGCCGCCCTGCTGGCCGGCAAACGCCACGTGCCCGGCGGCGGCCGCCGCCACGGGTTCGCCGTAGGCGGCGCGCAGATCCACGCCCCGGTGGAACCGCGCGGTGCCGGTGAAGGGGTCGCGCCGCCAGCCGAACGGCGACGTGACGTCCGCCTCTCCACGCACCCCCGGTGTAGGGAGACGAGCCTGGCGCGCGCCGGCGTCATCTCCGCGACCGGTGCCCGCGGGGCCAACCGGGGGACCAGCGGGTGCCACTGTCGGCGCTGCGGCCGGTGAGTTCGCCGCGTCCGCCAGACGCTCGAACGCGTCGAGCAGCTGGCCCGAGAGGCCAAGCCCGCGGCCTTTCGAGAGCGTGGCTGCCAGCTCCGCGTCGATGGTCTCGAAGAGGGCGTCGGCCTTGAGGCCGCCCTCGCCCTCCGCCTCGCCGTCCTCCCAGGAGCCGGCGTCGCGCATGCTCTTGAGCATTTGCGACAGCAGCATGCCCTCGAACTCGGCCACCGCCGCCAGGAGCTGGGCACGCTGCGCCTCGCGCCCGGAGTCCTCGCGGCCGACAGCCGGCGCCGCCGTCACCGTGAGTCCGTCGCTCACAGGATCACGATCTCCGCGCGCAGGGCGCCGGCTGCCTTGAGCGCCTGCATCACCGCCACGATGTCCCTCGGTGTCGCCCCGATGGCGTTCAGGGCTCGCACGACGTCGGCCAGCGTGGCGCCGGCCTCCAGCATCACGAGCTGGGCCCGCGTCTCCTCGACCTCCACCTCGGTCTGCGGGACGACCGTCGTCTGCCCGGCCGAGAGCGGCGCCGGCTGCGACACGTCGAACTGGGTGGCGATGCGCACCGAGAGGTTGCCGTGCGCGACGGCCGCCGGCGCCAGCCGTACGTCACCGCCGAGGACGACCGTACCGGTGCGCTCGTTGATCACGACCCGGGCGGCGGCATCGAGATCGACGAGCAGCGGTTCCAGCCGGGCCACGAGGTCGGGCAGCAGCGTCTGGTACTCGGCCGGGACGCGCACGGCGACGGTCGCCGGGTCGAGGACGCGGGCGGCCGACTCGCCCAGTTCGCGGTTGATGGCCGCCGCCACCCGGTTGGCCGACACGAAATCGGGATCCCGGAGCGCGAAGCGGATCACATCGGTCGGCAGCGGCCGGGTGTCCTGTCCCGCCTGCACGAAGGCTCCGCCGGGGATGCGTCCGACCGTGAGGTGATTGACCTGGACACTGGCCCCGCCCGCGGCGGCGCCGAAGCCGCCGAGCGAGAGCGGCCCCTGGGCGAGCGCCATCACCCGCCCGTCCGGCCCGAGGAGCGGCGTGGGTACGAGCGTGCCGCCCTGCAGGCTCCTGGCGTCGCCGATCGACGACGCGGTCACGTCGAGCTGCGCGCCGGCCTGGGCGTACGGGCCGAGTTGCGCCGTCACGAGCACGGCGGCCACGTTCTCGATGCGGATCACGTTGGGGTCCACCGCCACGCCGAGCCGTTGGAGCATGTTGGCCAGCGTCTGCGCGGAGAAGATGGTCTGGCGGCGATCGCCTGTCTTGTTCAGGCCCACGATCAGGCCGTAGCCCACGAGCGGCGTCGAGACCGGCCCCTGGATGCTGGCCACGTCCTTGAGTCGTGAGATGCCGCTGGCGGCGATCTGCGCCGAGGCGGCGGGTGCGAGCGCGAAGAGCAGGCCGAGTGTGATCAGGATGCGTGTCATGTCAGAACAGCTTGTTGAGGAGACGGACCAGCCAGCCCGGCTTGAGGTTGTCGCGAATCAGACCCTGTCCGAAGTATCGGATCCGCATCTGGCCGACCGACGTGGACAGCACGACGTTGCCCGGGCCGATGTCCACGGGGCGGACGATCCCGGTCAGCACGATGATCTGGCGGTCGCCGTTGATGTCGATCTCGCGAATGCCCTCGATGGCCAGATCTCCGGTGGGCAGCACCTCGGCGACGCGTGCCGTCAGCACGGCGCTGAGCGTGCCGGCCCGGTTGGTGCTGCCGCCCCCCTGGAACGTGGTGCTCATGCTGCCCGTCGCGAGGTTCGCGGGGTTGATGAAGCTGGGGAACTTGCTGTCGAGGCCGAAGATGCTCGGGAGTGCGGCCGTGCCGTTGCTGCTCTTGTCCAGATTCGAGTCGGCGCTGCCCTGCGCCGAGACGGACTCGGTGACGCGGACGGTGACGAGATCGTTGAGGCGGCGGGCGCGCAGGTCGGCCAGCAGGCCCGTCATCCAGTAGTTGGTGTTGAGCGAGCCTGGATCGGGCAGGCTCCGCGCGGCCAGCAGGTACTGGCGCAGCTGCTCGTCGTAGTTGTCCGGCCTGGCGGGTGCCGGGGCTTCCTGGGCGACCGCCGGCGACGCCAGCAGGCAGATCGCCCAGAGCACACCGGCACGGCGCGCGCGCCGCGTGGTCCTGTCGTTCATCGCACTACCTCCACGAGCCCTGGTCCGATGACCCGGCCCTTGACGAGCGGACGCTGATGCGGCCTGACGCGGATCACGTCACCGTGGTGTCCGCTGCCCGTGGCGATGGCCGTGTCGCGTACTTCGACGACGCCGACGGTGGCCAGCATTTCGACTTCGTCACCCACCCGCACGAGCAGCGGAAGATCGACGACGGCGGAGGTGATGACCTCTCCGGTCAGGATGGGGCGGCGTGCCACCAGCCCCGCGACGCTGGCGGGGTCCGGCAGGCGGCGGAACGGGAGGGTGCCCGGATCCGCCTCCACGATCTCCAGGTCGTCGGCCGCGATGGCGTCGCCGCGGTCGATGGCGCGGACGGTGCGGGCATGCCGCACGCGGGCGCGAACGGTCGCGATCGCCACACCCTGCCGGCGGCCGCCGGCGACGAGCGTGAAGCGCGCCGGCCGGCCGAGGCGTGCCGCCGGGTCGAGCAGCGCGGAGAGCCCCGGCATGGCCCGGACGGTCGTCGAGAGGTTGTCGAGCGATGCCGAGCCCTCGACGCCCAGGCGGCGTTCGATCGCACGGAGGATCGCCTGCTCGGGGGTGACGACGGCCGCCGTCTCCGCGCTGGCCGGTGCCGTGTCGCCCGGCGCCTGGGCGGCGCCGGCCACGCTCCACGACGTCAGGACGACGACACCCAGCAGGCTCAGGAGGCGTGCGCCTCGATGCATGGTCTCTCTCATCAGCGTGGGAGGTTGTTGATCTGCTGGAGCATCTCGTCGGCGGCGCGGATGACCCGCGAGTTCGCCTCGTACGCCCGCTGGCCGAGGATCATGTTCACCATCTCCTCGACGACGCTCACATTGGAGTCCTCGAGGAAGCCCTGCACGACCGTCCCGATTCCGTCGGTGCCTGGCGCACCCGTCGTGGGGTCGCCCGACGCGGTGGAGACCACGAAGACGTTGCCGCCGCGTGCCTCGAGGCCCGCCGGATTCTGGAAGTTGGCCAGTTCGATCGTGCCCACCTGCTGCGGGGGCTGTCCGGGCACCGACACCGACACGATGCCCGACTTGGAGATGCTGATGCTGGTGGCGTTGGCCGGTATCGTGAGCGCCGGCAGCAGCGCGTTGCCCTCTGCCGTGACGACCTGCCCCTGCCCGCTCAGGTGGAGCGCACCGGCGCGCGAGTAGCCGATTTCGCCACCGGGCAGCTGCACCTGGAAGAAGCCGGGCCCCTCGATCGCCAGGTCGAACGGCGAGCTGGTGGAGCGGAGGTTGCCCGTCGAGAAGTTGCGGGCCGAAGCCACGACACGTGCGCCGAGACCGGTTTCGAATCCGACCGGCGCCTCGCCCTCGGTGGAGGTGGGCGAGCCCGGTGAGCGGACCTGCTGATAGACGAGGTCCTCGAACTCCACACGGCTCTTCTTGAAGCCGGTCGTGTTGACGTTGGCCAGGTTGTGCGCGACGTTGTCGATGTTGGCCTGCTGCGCGTTCATGCCGCTGGCGGCCGTATACAGTGCTCGAATCACGGTCAGTGCTCCCCCGGGCGGCGCGCGGGCGCGCCGGCCGTCTCTACCGGCGTCCGATCTCGGTGATGGCTCGTCCGTCCAGCTCGTTCATCAGGACGGAGATGCCTCGTTGCAGCGATTCGAAGGTGCGGGTCACTTCGGTGAGCGCGACCATCCGGTCCACGGCCGCGACGTTCGACTCCTCGAGGGCACCGCTCACGATGCGGGCGTTCGAGGGTCCCGGCTCCGCGCCGGTCACGGCGCGATAGACGGCCCCGGACTCGCGGAGGAGGTCGGAGCCCGAGGCGAACTCCACGATCCGGATGCGTCCGACCACGGTGTCGTTCACCCGGATGGTGCCGTCCTGGCTCACGGCCACGGTGCCCGAGGGAAGCGTGATCGGTCCGTCCTCGCCGAGCACCGGATCCCCCGATCCCGTCGTGAGCACGCCGTCGGTGCGGCGCGTGAGGCTGCCGTTGCGGGTGAAGCGCTCGCCGCGGGGTGTGTCCACCACCAGGAAACCCCTTCCCTCGAGCGCGAGGTCGAGGTCGCGCCCGGTGGTGGCGATGGTTCCGCCCCGGAAGTCGACACGGGTGCCGCCGCCGACCACGTCGACGGCCGAGTCGAGCGCCTGCTCGAAGAGGTCCCGCTCGGACGCGTAGCTGGACGACCGTTCGATCTTGTAGCCGGCCGTATCCACGTTCGACAGGTCCGCGGCAATGCGGTCGAGTTCCTCGAGCCGTGTCCGCATGCCGCTCACGGCGGCGTAGACGCCTCCGGGCATCAGCGTGCCTCCCCTGCGCCGTCCACGAGCATGTCCGACAGGTGGTGCGGGCCTTCCACCCGCACCCACGTGCAGTCGGAACAGCTGGCGTGCCGTGCGGTGATGGTGCGTACCTCGGCGGCGGCATCTGCGATGCGCGCGGCCGCGGCCGACAGGTCCGGGAGCCGGACGGCCTCGCGCACGTCGGTGCCCGCGAGCGGTGCGGGTCGATAGGCGTCGAGGGCGGCGGCGAACACGTCTTCGTGCACGAGGTAGGGCTCGGCGGTCCAGCCCGTGAGCCGGGCGAGCGCCCGCAACGACGCGCGGGGCACCGGGGCCGTGCACACGACCCGCAGTTGCCGGCGGCGCTCGAGCACCTCGAACGGCACCAGCCCGAGCGCGCGGACGGTGCCAGGCCCGAGCCATGACGGCCCGCTTCGGACCCGCGACAGATCGAGCGCCGTCAAGTAGCTGGTGCCGGCCTGTGCGGCCAGCGCGCGGAGCACGATGTCGCGCTCCACCAGGCCCCGCGAGGCCAGCTCCTCCCCGATCCGGCGCCCGGTCCGGGCCTGAGCATCCAGCGCGTCGGCGACGGTCGCCTCCGACAGGCCACCCAGGTGCCGCAGCAGGACGCCCAGGCGCATCGGCGGCAGCCCGCCCACGCGCGGGGACGTCGGCACGTCGGCATCGAGCACGTGCCGTGCGGCGTGCTGCACGCACACGCGCGAGCAGTACCAGTCGCCGTTGAACCGCAGACCCATGGCCCAGCGCGGTGCGAGCCGCTCGGGACGCCAGCGCCCGCAGGTCGTATCAGCACACCGCGGCATCGGGCACCTCCATCTGCGACTGCCGATAGGCGTCGAGCAAGGCCTGGTAGTCGTCCGACTGCACCAGGTCGAGACCGATGTCGGTGCGCTGTGTGCGGTGCCGGCCAGTGGTTTCCACCGCGAGGCGGAAAGCCTCGTTCGGCTCGTCGCGCAGGACGGTGACGGTGCGAGCCGGCGTCGTCATCCGGGCGGCAATGACATCCAGGCGCTCCCGGCGCTCGAAGAACGTACGGTCGTGCGCGTCGTACTGCAGGAGCAGCACGACCAGGTCGGCATGGCCGGTCTGTTCCTCCACGACCTTCAGCTGACGCCGGTAGGTGGACGTCCGTCGCAGCGCGGTATCGAGATGTGCGCGGAGGTGGACCTCGCCTTCCGCCACCCCGTCGGTGGCCGGAGCGTCTCCCCGCGTCCGTCGGGCGGCGGCCGGGCGGGCCTCGCCGCGCGGCGGTACGGCCCGCGGTCCAGGCCGGACGTGGCGGGTCTCCGGTGCAGGCCCGGCGCCTGACACTCTGGCGGACACGGTGGAAGACACCCTGGCGGCCACTGTCGCAGGCAGTGCCGCGGACGCCGAGCCGGGTGCCGAGTCGGATTCCGGGGCCCGCGCCGCGGAGGCCGCGGCCGCTCGCGGCGCGTCGTGGACGATGTCCTTGGCGCGCGCGCCTTTCAGGGTGGTGCTGCGGCGGTCGCCCGCGTTCCGGGCGCGTGCTGGTGGCGGCGCGGAGCGGCGCTCGAGCTCGCGGGCGACGTCCTGCAGGCCAATCTCCATCGTGTCGGTCAGCAGCGAGAGGCCCGCCCCGAGATGCGCCACGCGGTCTTCGAGGCGCTCGATCGTGCCCCGGTGGCGTCGATCGATCCAGGCCACGGCGGCGACGATGAGCAGGACGGACAGCGCGGCGGCAGAGGCCGCGAGGGCCACGGTCAGGGTCACAATCAGGCCTCCATCGACGGCATCCGTTCCGACGGGCTCACCACGTCGAGGATGCGGATTCCATAGTTCCCGCCCACGATCACCACTTCGCCGTGCGCCACGACCCGGTTGCTGACGAGCAACTCCACGGGGTCGTCCGGCGACCGCCCGAGGTCGATGACCGAACCAGGACCGAGGCGCGCGAGCGTGCGCACCGGCAGGTCCGTCTGTCCGAACCGCACGACCACCGGCAGGTCGATGTCGAGGATCACGCCGATGCGCGAATTCAGGTCGATCGGCCCGCCCGATATGCTGGTCGCGGGCGTCCGCCCGGGCGCAGCCCGGGGCGGGGCGGGTGCGGGGCTGTCCGCGGCACCAGTGGCACCGGCGCCGGCCGCGGAGGCGTCCGCCGGCGCGCCCGTCCCCGCCGTGGCGCTGGTGTCGGAGGCGTCGCGTGTCGCCACCCCGCCACCAACGGCCAGGGCCAGCGGCGCCGTGAGACCGGCAATCGAGACGGCCCAGCCCTGCAGGGCCTCGACCGAGGGCGCCTCGGTCAGCTCGAGACCCTCGAGGCTGAGCGTCGTGCCCGCGACATCGGGCCGTTCCATGCTGGTGGCTGCGGCCTGCTGCAGAAGATCCGTCAGCGTGCTGCCGATTGCCGCTTCGGTGGGGGTCTGGTCCCCGCCGAGCGCCGGCCCGGCAAGGCCCTCCGCCCCGGGTTCGTCCAGGAGCAGGACGAGCCGGCCGTCGAGCCCGCCGGTGACCGCCAGCGTGGCGGTCCAGACACGGCCGGCCGGGACGGCCCCCGGTCCGGCCTCGGGCGCGGCGTCGAGCAGTGGCGCGAAACTGGCGAGGAACTCCTCGACCAGGACCGTGCGGAGCGTGTCGAGCGGCGTGCTCATGCGTGGCCCCCGTCTGCGTGGGTACCGTGCGGCTGCCCTTCGATGGTGACGCCGGCGTTGGCGCCCACCGTGGTCAGGCGGCCGGCGAACCGGCGCACCTGCCCGACCTGGACGTCAACCGGCTGCTGGGCGGGGTAGCCGAGCGACAGCACGTCGCCCGGTTGGAGCGAGAGCAGCTCGCGCGCGGCCAGCCGGGTCTCGATCCGCGTGCTCACGGTCAGCGGCACCCGTCCGATGTTCGCCTGCAGCCGCGCCTGTTCGAGGGGCGTGGGCTCGCGACGCGTACGGTGCCAGCCCTGCACCTTGTCCTCCATGCTCTCGATGGCCGATGCGGGGATACAGATACTCAGCGTCCCGCGCGTGTCGGCGAGGCGAACGTCGAAGGCCAACGGAATGACGATCTCGTTGGGCCCGGTGACCTGCAGCATCTGCGGGCGCGTCTCGCGGCCCTGAATCTTGAACCGCACTTCGGTGATCGGGCGCCACGTCTCGGTGAGGTGCTCGAGCATGAGCTTCACGACGCTGTCGAGCACGTTCTGCTCGATCTCCGTGAGGGCACGGTTGGGCGTGGCGGACTGGCCGTTGCCACCGAGCATCAGGTCCACCATGGTGAACGCGACGGCCGGACTGATCTCGAGCGCGCCCTGTCCATCGAGCGGCGCAAGCCCGAATGCGTAGAAGGCTGTGAGGTCCGGCATCGACATCAGGAACTCGGAGTAGGAGTACTGCTCCACCGAACTGATGCTCACCTCCGTCACCGCCCGCAGGAAGGCGGACAGTGACGTGGACAGGTTCACCGCGAACCGGTCGTGGAGGAAGTGCAGCGACCGCAGCTGTTCCTTCGATACCCGGTCCGGACGCCGGAAGTTGTAGGTGGACACGCTCGCCGCGGACTGCTCGGTCGGGGCGTCGTCGGCATCACCGGTCCCCTTCGCCGCGACCAGCAGCGCGTCGATCTCCTCCTGCGACAGGATGCGGCTCACGAGGCACGCTCCGAGACGCCGAGGACCGTTCGGAGATGGGCGCGGAGGCGCGAGAGGGCCAGCGAGCGCAACTGCGAGACGCGCGACTCGCACACGCCAATCACCTCGCCGATCTCGGCCAGGGTCATCTCCTCGTCGAAGTACAGCGCCAGGATGTGACGCTCGCGCTCGGGCAGTTCCTGGATGGCCAGGGCCAGCTGCTCGCGCAGTTCCTTGCGCTCCAGCTGCGCCGCGGCGCCTTCGCCCGGATCCACGCAGAGCTCGAGGCGCGACGTGCCGTCCTCGGTCACCGACTCCAGCGAGCGGACCGCACCCAGCTCGAGCGACCGGAGCTGTTCCATCGCCTTCTGGAAGTCGGCTTCGCTGCGGGACATGCCCGAGGCGATTTCGCGCTCTTCGGGCTCCCGCCCGAGTTCGTGCCGGAGGCGGGCGATGGTCGAGTCCACCTCCCGGCGCAGGCGGCGCAGCGAGCGCGGTGCCCAGTCGAGATCGCGCAGCGAGTCGAGCATGGCACCCTGGACGCGCCGCCGGGCGAAGGCATCGAACGGCACGCCCAGTGTGGGCTTGTAGCGGCCGGCGGCGTCGATCAGGCCGATGACGCCGACACTGATGAGGTCCGAGAGCTCGACCTGGGACGGAAGTCGCTGGGCCAGTCGCTGGGCCATGGTCTTGACGAGGGCGACATGCTCCATCACGAGCTTGTCGCGCTGGTCCAGCCCGGCATCGGCAGCTGTCATGCGCACTGCGGTACCTCCTCGAACGATGCGGTGTGTGCCGACGGTGCGAGCGGCAGCACCGCCGCCGCCGGCAAGGGCCCGAGTCGTGAGAGTCGGGCTGCAAGAATGCGAAAGCACCGGCTGGCCTCGGCGTCGGGCAGGTACTCGACGACGGGACGCTGCACGTGCACGGCCGCGCGCAGGGCCGCGTCTTCCGCGATGAATCCGTAGTAGCGCAGCGTGCGCTTCAGGAAGCGGCCGGCCGCGACGTCGAGCTGCCGGTGCACCTGGCGCGCCTCGCCCGCGTCGCGCACGCCGTTGACGATGAGGCCGATTTCCCGGGTGGGGTCGGCCGCCGAGAGCACCTTCACCGTCGCGTAGGCATCGACCACCGAGGCCGGCTCCATGGAGCTGACGAGCAGGATGCGCTCGGCGAGCAGCAGCGTCTCGATGACGGTGTCGCTCAGGCCCGAGGCACTGTCGATGAGCAGGAAGTCGTGCCGGGCGCGCAGGTCGGCGATCGTGTCGGCGAGGGTGCGCCGGTGTGCCGGCGTGAAGGCCGTGAGGTCGCGCAGGCCCGAGCCGGCGGGCACGATCCGGATTGGCCCAGGCCCGTCGAGCAGGATGTCCTCCAGGCCGAGGCGTCCGTGGATGACGTCGCCGATGTGTCCGGTCGGGGCCAGGCCGAGCAGCACGTCCACGTTGCCCAGCCCGAAGTCGGCATCGAGCAGGGCCACCCGGTGCCGGCGGCGCGCCAGCGCCACCGCCAGGTTCACCGCAACGTTCGTCTTCCCCACCCCGCCCTTGCCGCTGGCCACCGCGAGGACGCTCGCGCGCTTCCTGCCGCCCGTCATGCCCTGACCTCCCGTCCCACCCCGTCACCCGTGATCCACGACACGACCGCCGGCGGGGTGGCCCGTTCGAGGTCTTCCGGCACGCTCTGCCCCGTGCCCAGGTACGACAGCGGAATCCCGCGCTCCCGCAGCAGGGACACCCAGGGGCTCAGCGAGCCCACTTCGTCGAGCCGCGTCAGGACGAGGCGCGACGGACGGGCATGGGCGAACAGGTCGAGCGTCCGCCGCGCCACGTCGGGGGCGGTGGCGGCCGACAGCACCAGATGGGTGCGCACCTCGGGGCGTTCCCCGATGACGTGCAGCATCTCGCGCGAGGTGCGGTCGTGCGGGGAGCGGCCGGCCGTGTCGAGCAGCAGCGGGTAGCGCGTGTGCGAGAGCACCGCGTCGAGCTCGCGGGGCGTGCGGGCCACGGCCAGGCCGGTGCCGAGGATGTCGGCGTAGAGGCGCAGCTGTTCGACGGCCCCCACCCGGAAGCCATCGGCGGAGGCCAGGTGCAGGCGTCGGCCACGGCCGGCATACTCCTGCGCCGCGATCTTGGCGATCGTCGTCGTCTTGCCGGCACCCGGCGGGCCCACGAAGACCTCGACGGGGACGAACGTGTCGGCGCCGGCCGACAGCGGTGCCAGCTCGGTGGCCATGGCGCGTCGCAGACTCTCGGGCGTGGCGGCGCGCCGGCCGTCGGTCGGGACGGCGCGGGCGACATCGCGGGCGAGGTCGGCGTCGAGGCCCGCGGCCGCCAGACGCGCCGCGATCTCGTCGGCCGCACGGACGGCGACGGGGCGCTGTCGCGCGTGTCGGTCCTCCGACGCCGGCAGCCGCTCGGCCGCCGCCGTCAGCTCCACCAGGCGCAGGCCCAGCAAGCCCTGGAGTCCGCCGGCGCTCACCTCGCGCGTGGACAGGACGATGGCATCCGGGCCCAGCTCCTCGCGGGCGGCGCGGAGCGCCTCCCTGACCGTTTTCCGTTGATATCGCTTGAGATGCATATCAGTCCAGCGTCGCGACCGGCACGACCCTCACGTGCGCGGGCACCTCCGCATGCGAGAGCACGCCGAGGTGCGGCAGCACCCGCGCGAACAGGCGCCACATGTGCGGCCGCAGTGCCGGCGAACACAAGAGCACGGGCTGTGCCATCGCCTGTTCCACGGCGCGACCGATGCGTCCCGCGATGGTCTGGGCCTGTTGCGGGTCGAGGGCGAGCATCGTGCCCTGGTCGGTCTTGACGAGCGAAGCCATCAGGCGCTCTTCGAGCGAAGGGGTGACGCCGATGACCGAGAGCTCGCCCTTGTCGTTCTGATACGGCTTGCAGATGGCGCGGCCGATGGCGCCCCGCACCGCTTCGGTGATCGCATCGAAGTCCTTGGTGACCGCGGCCGCGTCGGCCAGGGCCTCCAGGATGGTCACGAGGTCCCGCACCGGCACGCGCTCGCGCAGCAGCTGCCGCAGCACCCGCTGCACGTCGCCGACCGACACGAGTTTCGGTACCAGTTCCTCCACCAGCTTCGGGGAGGTCTGCGCCACCGTGTCGAGCATCTCCTTCACCTGCTGGCGGCTCAGAAGCTCGGGGAGGAAGTTGCGAATCGTCTCCGACAGGTGCGTCGAGAGCGCGGTGGTCGGGTCCACGACCGTGAAGCCGGCGGCACCGGCCACGTCGCGCTGCTCCTGCGGAACCCACGTCGCCGGCAGGCCGAAGGCGGGTTCCTTGGTCTGCACCCCCTCGAGCGCGCCGGTGGCCGTGCCCGGGTTGATGGCGAGCAGCCGGTCCGGGAACAGGTCGCCACGGGCCACCTCGACGCCCTTGATCAGGATGCTGTAGGTCCGCGGACCCAGCTGCAGGTTGTCGGCGATGCGGACGGGCGCCACGATGAGACCGGTCTCGGTGGCGATCTGCCGGCGGATCGCGCGGACACGGCTGAGGAGCGTGCCCCCCTGCTTCTCGTCCACGAGCGACACCAGGGCGTAGCCCACTTCCACGCTGAGCGGGTCGACGCCGGTGACCGGCTCTGGCAGCTCCGGCTGGGGCGCGGTATCGGACGCCTCGACCGGCGCCTCCGGACGCGTGCGGACCGCATAGGCGGCACCGGCCAGGATGGCGGCCACGGTCAGGAAGGAGACTTTCGGCAGGCCGGGAATCAGGGCCAGCGAGGTGAGGACCGCGGCGCCAATGGCCAGTGGACGCGGTCGCGCGAAGAGCTGTGTCGCCACTTCCTCGCCCAGGTTCGCGTCGGACGCCGCCCGGGTGGTGATGAGGCCGCCGGCCATCGAGACGAGCAGCGCCGGGATGGCCGTGACCAGGCCCTCGCCCACCGTCAGGATGGTGTAGGTGCGGGCGGCGGTGGCGAGGTCGAGGCCGTGCTGCAGCACACCGATGATGAGCCCGGCCACGATGTTCACGCCCGTGATCAGGATGGCGGCGAGCGCATCGCGCTGGGTGAAGCGGATCGCACCATCCATCGAGCCGTAGAAGTCGGCCTCGCGGCGGATCCGCTCCCGGCGGCTCCTGGCCTCGTGTTCGTCGATGATGCCCGCGTTCAGGTCCGCGTCCACCGCCATCTGCCGGCCGGGCATCGCGTCGAGGGTGAACCGCGCGGTGACTTCCGAGATGCGCACCGCGCCGTGGTTGATGACGATGAACTGGATGGCGATGAGGACCAGGAAGATCACGACGCCGACGACGAAGTTGCCCCCGACGACGAACTGCCCGAACGCCATGATCACCGCGCCGGCCGCCGACTCCCCGTCCTGTCCCTCCATCAGCACGAGCCGGGTGGAGGCCACGTTCAACGACAGCCGCAGCAGGGTCAGCAGGAGGAGCAGCGACGGGAAGACCGAGAACTCCGACGGGCTCTTGACGTAGATGGCGGTGAGCAGCAGCACCATCGCGAGGCCGATGTCCACCGACAGCAGCAGGTCGAGGATGATGGCCGGAAGCGGCACGATCATGAGCACCACCACCGCCATCACGGCGGCGGGGGCGAGCAGGTGGCTGGCCGGTGTGCGGGCGGTGGTCATGTCGCGTGTCCTGGTCGCGCTCAGAGGGTGATCTGCCGGAGGCGCACGAGCTGCGCGAGCACCTCGGCGACCGCGCCGAACAGATCGGCGGGAATGGCCTCGCCAATCTCGGCGGACCGGTACAGCGTCTGCGCGAGTGGCTTGTTCTCGACCAGGGGCACGCCGTGCTCGCGCGCGGCCTCGCGGATGCGCGCCGCCAGGTGGTCCTGTCCCTTGGCGAGCACGATCGGCGCGGCCATCTCGCCGCGCCGGTACTCGAGCGCGATGGCGTAGTGGGTCGGGTTCGTGATGACGACGGTGGCGCGGGCGACGTCCTGGATCATCCGGCGGCGCGAGAACTCGCGCTGGATGCGGCGGATCTTGCCCTTCACCTCCGCATTGCCCTCGTTCTGCTTCCCTTCGTCGCGGATCTCCTGCTTCGTCATGCGCAGTGACGATCGCAACCGGTAGATCTGGAGGCCGTAGTCGGCGAGCGCCAGGGCCCCGAGCGCCAGCCCCACCCGCCAGAGCAGCGACTGGCCGTAGTCCCAGCCGAGGCTGGCGGCGCCGAACGGACTCAGCCAGGCCATCCGGACGCCGCTCTCGAAGAGGTCCTCGATGAGCCGCCACGAGACGTAGGCGATGACGGCCGCCGCGACGAGCGTCTTGAGGGTGTCGACGCCGGAGTTGATGAGCGCGAAGCGCTTCACGTTCTCGGCGGGGTTGAGGCGGTTCCATCGGAGCTGGAGCGGTTCGACCGAGAAGTTCCAGCCCCCCTGGAGGCCATGCACGCCGACGCCCACCACCATCGTGGCGAGTGCGACCGGAGCGACGAGCGAGATCATGGTCGCGAGGCTGGTGACTACGATGCCCTGGAGGTCGCCTCCGGTGACCGTGCGCATCGGGGCATCGCCCACGTGGGCGAGCGCGGACGCCAGGTCAGCCGCCAGTCCGTTGACGAGTCGTCCGCCCGACTGCGCGAGCGCGATGGTGGCCGCGATGGTGGCGGCCGCGACCGCCAGGTCCTTGCTGCGGGCCACCTGCCCCTTCTTGCGGGCGTCCTGCAGCTTTTTAGGAGTGGGTTTCTCCGTGCGATCGCCGGCCATCGTCTACCTGAAGGCCAGTGCCAGGCGGCCGGACATCTCGATGGCCGCCTCGACGAGGGAATTGATGACGCCTGGCACCGTCGGCACCAGCACCGCCACGAGCGCCAGACCCACCACCAGACGGATCGGGTACCCGATGACCATGAAGTTGAGCGAGGGCGTGGAACGCGAGATGAGGCCGACGGCAACCTCCACGATGAGCAGGGCCACGATGATGGGCGCCGACAGGCGCACCGCCACGACGAACACCATGCCGAGGATCTCGCGGACCGAGGCCACGATCGAGGCGTTCAGCCCTCCTCCGCCGAGCGGGATGCTCTGGTAGGAGGCGGCCAGCGCACGCAGCACGGCGTGGTGGCCGTTGATGGCCAGGAAGCCGAGCGTGGCCAGCAGGCCGTAGAAGGTGGCGAGCACCACGTTGCGGACGCCGCTCTGCGGGTCGATGGTGGCCCCGTAGGAGAAGCCGATGGAATAGCCCGTCAGGTTGCCCGCGAACTCGGCCCCGGCCACGAGGGCGCGCACCGCGAACGCCAGCGACAGGCCCACGGCGGCCTCGCGGGCCACGACCACGACCAGCGTGACGCCGTCGATCGCCGCCGGCATCTGGACGGCCGGCAGCAGGCCGATCGCGATGAGCACCGTCAGGCCGATCTTGGCCTGCGTGGGCAGGAACGTGCCGCCGAGTCCGGGCGCCACCGCCAGGAGCATGCCGGGCCGCACGAGCAGCAGGCCGAGCCGCGCGGCAATCGAGAAGTCCATCAGCGGATGAGCTCCGGCAGCCGCCGGATCAGGTCTGCGGAGAACGTCGTGAGCACCCGCAGGGCCCAGGGGAAGGTGACGGCGAACACGGCGAAGATGGCCGCCGCACGCGGAATGAACGACAGGACGTTGTCCTGGATGGACGTGACCGTCTGGAAGATGCTGACGAGCACCCCCGCGAACAGGCCCGCCAGGAGCATGGGCAGGCTCACGGCAATGGCCGTTTCGATGGCCTGGCGCACGATGCCGACGACGAGGGCTTCAGGCATGGCGTCAGGCGGCGAAACTGCGCACGATTGACCCGATGAGCAGGTTCCAGCCGTCGATCATCACGAACAGCAGCACCTTGAACGGCAGCGAGATCATCGCGGGGGGCAGCTGCAGCATGCCCATCGACAGCAGCGTGGTCGAGACGACGAGGTCGATGAGCAGGAATGGCACGAAGAGGAAGAACCCCATCTGGAAGCCCGTCTTGAGCTCCGAGATGACGTACGCGGGAATGACCACGCGCATCGGCAGGTCATCACGAAGCCGCGGGGTGTCGAGACGTCCCAGCTCCACGAAGAGCGCCAGGTCGGCGTCGCGGGTCTGCCGGAGCATGAAGCGTCGCAGTGGCGGCGCCCCGAGCGTGAGTGCCTCGCTGACGGTGACGGTGCCCGCCATCGCAGGCTCCACGGCGACCGCGTTGATCTCGGTGGCGACGGGCGCCATGATGAACATCGTCAGGAACAGGGCCAGCCCGATGAGGATCTGGTTCGACGGCATTTCCTGCGTGCCCAGCGCCTGGCGCAGGAAGTGGAAGACGATCGTGATCCGCGTGAACGAAGTCATCGTCACGAGAATCGCCGGCAGGAACGAGATCAGCGTGAGGATGAGGACGATCTGCAGCGGCGCGGAGAGCGCGCCGATGCCGTCCACCTGGATGTCGAGCGTGCCGGGATTCATACGCGCGTGCTCACTTCCCGCTCGAACGTCGCGGCCGCCCCGAGGTCGGCCACGAGCGACACGTGCGACGGCGTCATGCCGAGCAGCAGGCGGCGCCCTTCGACCGAGACGATCACCAGTGAGCGCCGCTCACCCATCGGCACGGCGGTCTCGATCGCAATAGGCCCTCGCCCACCCGGCCGTCCGAACGTGCCCCGCCGCAGCAGCCAGGCGAGGGCGGCGACCAGCCCCAGCACGATGACGACCGCCAGCAGGCTCTGCAGGCCGATGCCGGTCATTCGGCCACCTCGTTGACCGGTGGCGCGACGATCTCGGTCACGCGCACGGCGGTGCTGTCGTCGATGATCACGACCTCGCCCAGGGCGAGTTCCACGCCGTTGACGACCACGTGCATGTCGTCGCCGGCGGGTTCGCTCAGGCGGATCACCGTGTTGCGCTTCAGGCGGAGCGTCTCGCGCACCGACATCGTCGCGGTCCCCAGCAGGACGTCCACGTGGCAGACGACCTCCGACAGGGGCTCCAGATCGAGCCCGCCGACGGCCGTCTCCACGGGCTCAGAACTGGACAACGAACTCGGAGAAGAGGACATCGGACACCTTCGTCCCGTGCGCCGCGTGCGCGGCGAGTTCGGAGATGGCCTCCTTGAGTTCCGCCTTGCCCTCCGGCGTCACCAGGTGATCCGCCGTCTGCAGGGTCAGGTGCTCGAGGACGGCGGACCGGATCCGGGTCTTGACCACGGCGTCCTCGCTCATGTGGAGGGCCGCCTCCTCGCCCGGGATGACCAGGGAGACGGACAGGCGCAGGAACCGCTTTCCGCCCGGGTCTGCCAGGTTCACGATGAACGGATCGAGGGGGACGACCCCGGACGGGCCCTCGTCTTCGGCCTCGGCGTGTTCCTCGCCGGCGTCCTCGCCCTCGGCCGTCGCGGCCTCTGGCGCGGCCCGCATCACGAGCATGTAGTAGGCACCACCGCCACCGCCCAGCAGGAGCACGGCAGCCGCGATGATGATCAGGGTCTTGTTCGACTTCTTCGGGGCGGCCGCCGCAGCGGCTGGAGTGTCTGTTGACATAGGTGTATGGGCAGCGAAGGCTGCTGCCATACCAGGTGAGCAAGCGGGGTGCCCGCCCCGACGCGCGATTTCAGGCCGATTTCAGGGATGTGCGCGCCCCGACAGGTGTCGGTGCTCCGACAGGGGCCGGGAGCCCGACAGGCGGACGGTGGATCGACCGTGGCGTCAGACCACGACGTCGAAGCGCGGCGCGTCGGGATCGGGTGTGGTGGTCCAGGAGCGGCGCGGCTGGCGTGGTGCGTCGTGACGCTCGCGGGGACGGTCCTCGTCGCTGATGACGAGGTCGCCCAGTTCCAGGCCCTGCTCGGCCAGGCCGGCGCGCAGGGAGGCCTCGTGCTCCCGCAGCCACGCCTTCACGTCCGCCGAGTCCGAGAGCACGCTGGCCGTGACCACGCCGCGCTCGACCCGTACCGAGATGGTGACGTCGCCGAAGTGATCCGGCCGCAGACGGATGGTGGCCTCGGCGATGCCGTCCCGGGCCTGCAGCCGCATCGACTGGACCAGCCGGTCCAGGTTGCCGGCGTCAGGCGGTGCGCCGGCCGGCACGTGTCCGGTCGCCGGTACGACCAGCGAGGTACCCGCCAGGCCGGGGGGCGTGAGGGCGGGGGCGACCACGCCCGGCGTACCGGTCCGGCCGCCTCCGACAGAGGCGGCGGCATCGGCGGGACCGCCCTCGTCCCCGCTGGCTACGGAGCCGGCTGCATGGCCGGCGCCGGGTCCGGCCCCTGCCCCGCTCGCCTCCTGCCCGAATGGCGTGTCCGCCCCTGCCAGGTCCGGCTCCGAACCGCCGCCTGTGTCGAGTGCGCCCTGTGCCCACTCGGGCAGGTTGGAGGAGTCGGTCCCGTCGGTCGCAAGGCCTGGATTCTCCGTACTGCGCTCCGCCGCAGCGGAGGCGCGCGCGGACGGCGTGCGCCACGCGTGCGCGTCGGAAGACGGCGCGTTGTCATCGGTGCCGCGCGGGACGTCGTATCTGCGCCCGGCACGACCCGATTCCGCGCTACCAGCGATCGCGGCACGTGCGTCGGTGGCGTCCCCGGCACGATCCACGGCCCCGCTGGCCTCTGGAGTGACGGCCGGGTCGGCGCCACCTGCCGCAGCGCCAGCTGTCCCATCACCAGCTGCCCCAGTTCCGGCCTCCCCGGCGCCAGCGAGCGCGGTGCCGGTGCCGAGCGAGCCGGTGCCCCGCAGGGTCCCGTCGGTCTCGACGGCTCCCGCCAGACCGGCACTCCCGGCAGGGGTGCCGGGCCCTGGGGTATCGCCCCCTGCTTCGTCTCCGACGCCATGGGCCCAGACGGCACGTCCGTGCTGCTGGCCCGCGCGCCGGCCGTCCGCGTCCGGCCCAGCGTCGCCGCTCTGCGCGGAGCGCTCGGATTGGAGCGCTTCGCCCGCGGCACCCGTCGCCACGCCGGAACCCTCGGCCTCCCCCGCCGCGTATGCGGCTCCGTTCGCGGCGTCGGTATGGCCCGTCTCGGTGGGCGCGGCAGCGGCGGCGCCGACGCCCGCGTCGAGGCCCGAGCGAGCGACCTGGCTCGTCCTGGCCGCGCCCTCGTCGGCGGCGTCGTCGGCCTTGCCGCCGGGGCCGCCGGCGACGGCCCCGGCCGTGTCGTATTCCCGTGCGGGGCGGCTGTCGGGTGCAGCCGAGGGCCGAGACGCCCCGTCGTGGCGTGCGGAGCCTGCCTGGCGTGCCCGTTCACGCGACCGGACGTCGGTGGCGGCAGGCGTGCGGCTTGGTGCGGTGCCCGGGCTGGATGGACGACCGGGGCGCGAACCGGCCCCGGCCGCCGTCATACCGGTGTGCGCGGGGCGTGGCCGCGGGCCCAGCAGGATGCCAGCCGCGGACGGTGCGCCGCCCGCCGCCCTGGCCTGCGGGCCAGGGGCGGCGTCGAGCAGGTCTGCGAACCGGGCGCCAGGGGCGTCGGGCTTCCGGCGCGCGGTCGCCGAGGGAGCCGGCGCCGGCCCCGGGGGAAACACCTGTGCGCGCATCGCGGATTACCGCTTCAGGTTGAGCGTTTCGAGCATCAGCTCGTCCGACACCGTGATGGTCTTCGAGTTGGCCTGGTACCCGCGCTGCGCGAGGATCATCTGCGTGAACTCGTGGGCGATGTCCACGTTCGACTGCTCGAGCGCGGATCCGATGATGGCGCCCCGTGCGCCGGTCCCCGGCACGCCGACGTTGGGCACGCCGGCCTCCTCGGTGGCGCCGAAGCGGTTGCTCCCCAGCTTGAAGAGCGCCTTCGGGTTGTTGAAGTTGGCGAGCGCCAGCTGTCCCAGCGCTACCACCTGCCCGGCGCCGAAGGTGGCGTAGATGCTGCCGTCGGACGACACCGAGATGCTCTCGGTCATGCCGGGCGAGGTGCCGTTCTGGCTGATGGCGGCCGTCGTCGAGGGCGAGGCGAAGCCGGTGAGCGACGCATCCAGATTGTCGTCCACGACGTCCCACGACCAGGCGCTCGCCGCCGCGCCGTTGAGCCACGCCGGCGTCACGATGGCGACGTCGGCCGGCGCGGCTCCGTTGAGCGTCGTCAGCGTGCCCGTGCCGTCGAACACCGCGGTGCCCGTGCCCACCGAGAACGGCGTGCCGGCCACGCCTCCCGTGATCTCATCGCCGGGCACCGTGATGTCGTACGCCCAGGCGCCGGCAGCCGCCCCCTTGGTGTAGGTGATCGTGGCAACGTGCGCCGAGCCGAGCGCGTCGTAGACCTGGACGGCGGTCGTGAACGTGTCCCCGAGCTGCGCGTCGGCATCGAGGTTCGTCTGGGTGCGGAACGTGCTGGTCGCCAGCGGGGCCCGGAGCACACCCGGCGGAATGATGATGTCGCTGAGTTCGCCGGCCGTGATGATCTCGTTGGTCAGCGGGTCCACTTCCGTGTAGCCCTGCACCGAGTAGCCGTCCTGCGTCACCAGCCGGCCGTCCCGGTCCAGCGTGAAGTTGCCGGCGCGCGTGTAGTTCACCTCGTCGTTCGGGCCGCTGACCACGAAAAAGCCGTTGCCCTGGATGGCGACATTGGTGGACTCGCGCGTGTCCTCGATGGCGCCCTGGCTGAGGACGGGCGCGATGGAGCCGGTCACGACGCCCAGGCCCACCTGCATGGGGGCGGAGCTCGAACCGCCCACCGTCTGGCTCACCAGATCCATGAAGCTGACCGCGCTCGCCTTGTAGCCGACCGTGTTGATGTTCGCCAGGTTGTTGCCGATGACGTTCAGGTAGAGACTGTTCGCGTTCAGTCCCGACAGGCCGGCGGAGAAGGAACCAAGTGCCATTCGTAAGTCCTCGACTGTGGATCACTGCGCTGATCCGGACGCGGGGGCGGGCGTGGCCGCCGCCAGGTTGCTCGGACGCGGGGTCAGGCCTTCTCGGGCACGCCCAGCGCGGTGGCAATCTCCGTGAGGGTGGACTGCATCTGCGTGAGCTGCTCGAGCGAACTGAACTGCGCCAGCTGCGCGACGAACTCCGCATCGGCCATGGGCTGTGTCGGGTCCTGGTGCTGCAGCTGCGTCACCAGGAGGTTGAGGAACGCGTCCCGCCCGAGTTCGGATTCGCGGCTGCGCGGTGTGGCGGCGCTGGTGGCGGACGTGGACGCGCCGGTCTGCGACACGGGATCAGTCACGGGGTGGCTCCTTTGTGGCGGGCCCGCGCCGCAAACTGCTGCGTCGCGAGCTCGTCGATCAACTTGCGCTCTTCGGCCGCGAGCTGCTCGTCGTACGCGCGCCGGGCGTGCGCGCGCAGGCGTTCGAGCGACTCGCACCGCTGCTTGGCTCCCATCAGGGCCTGGGTGGCGCGCTGCACCGCGCTCTCCCGTGCCGTGAGCGACGCGGCATGGCCGTCCCGCTCCCGACGCAGCCGGTGAATCCAAAACCGATACCACTCGCGGTCCTGGGCGCTGCCCGCCGCCCCGAGCGCGGCCGCGGCCTGCGCGGCGGCGGACGCGATGGCCACGTCCGCCTCCTCCACCCGGCGCCGCACGGCGAGGCGATCACGCTCGGCGATCGCCAGATCCCGTTGCGCGGCCTCCAGTTGGCGTCGCCGCAGTTCGAGCGCGGCCTGTGGCCGGAAGAGGAAGCGTGCCATGAGTGCCGCTCAGAACCGCCGTGGATCACGCCGCGACCGTGGCGTCGTCACAGGGCCCGCAGGCCGTCGAGTGCGTCCGGGAACCCGCACAGCTGGTCGGATTCCTGACAGAGAAACTGTTCGATCGCGTCGCGGCGGCTGCGCGCATCGTCGATTGCGGGATTGCTGCCGGGCACGTAGGCCCCCACGCTCACCAGGTCTTCGCTGTCGCGGATCGCAGCCATCCATTCGCGGACCTGCGCGGCTTTGCGCCGGTGGTCCACCTCGGTGACATCGGGCATCGTTCGGCTCACGCTCTGCAGGATATCGATGGGTGGATAGTGGTGCCGGGACGCCAGATCGCGCGACAGCACGAAGTGTCCGTCCAGAATCGCACGCACGGCGTCGGCCACCGGCTCGTTGTGGTCGTCACCGTCCACGAGCACGGTGTACATGCCCGTGATGCTCCCGCGACCGCGCACGGCCCCGGCGCGCTCGAGCAGCGTGGGCAGCAGCGCGAACACCGATGGCGGATAGCCCTTCGTGGTCGGCGGCTCTCCCGCCGCCAGGCCCACCTCGCGCTGCGCCATCGCGAAGCGGGTGACCGAGTCCATCAGCAGCAGCACGTTCAGGCCCTGATCGCGGAAGTACTCGGCGACCGCCGTGGCGCTGTAGGCCGCCCGAAGCCGGAGCAGGGGTGGATTGTCAGAGGTGGAAACCACCACCACTGCCCGCTTCATGCCCTCGGCGCCGAGATCGTGCTCGATGAAGCTCCGCACCTCGCGACCGCGCTCTCCCACCAGCGCGACGACCACGACGTCGGCCACCGTGCCGCGTGTCAGCATGCCCATCAGCGTGCTCTTGCCGACGCCGGATCCGCCGAACAGGCCCACGCGCTGGCCGCGCCCGCACGTCAGCAGGGCGTCAATGGCGCGGACACCGGTGCCAATGGGGGCGACGACCGGATCCCGCGCCATGGGGTTGAGCGGCGGGGGATGCAGCGGGTAGCGGTCGTCGGTGTGGATGGTACCGGCACCGTCGATGGGCCGGCCCAGCGCGTCGATCACACGGCCGAGCAGGGCCGGACCCACGCCGAGTTCGAGGGCGCGGGTTCGGGCCACGACCCGGTCACCCGGCCGGACGCCGCTCGTGTCGCCGAGAGGCACGAGCTGCACCGTGCCGTCGTGAAACCCCACGACCTGCACCGGCAGCGGCGGTGCCCCCTCGGTGCCGACGATCTCGCACATGGCCCCCACGCTGACGCGCGGCCCGGCCGACTCGATCAGGAGCCCCACGGTGCGCTCGACCCGGCCCCACAGCGAGAATGTGTCGGCGGTGGCGACGCGCGAGATGTAGGGCTCGAGGGAGAAGGTCTCAGCGCCTGGTGGCATGCGCGGGCTCCTCCTCGCCGAGCAGCGCCCGCGCGAGTTCCTGGATCTGGGCGTCCACGCCGGCGTCGAGCATGCCGAGATCCGACTCCAGGCGGCACCCTCCGCGACCGACCCGCTCGTCCGGGACGACCTGGACGTTGTTGCCGCCGATGCGCGCGATACGCGCGGCGCCGACCGCCTCGTATTCCTCGGGGTGGAGCCGGACGGTCACCTGCGCGCTCTCGCCCAGCCGATCGAGGCCGACGCGGGCAATCGCCACCAGGAGATCGCGGTCGAGCGTGACCTCGCGGTGCACGATGCGCCGCGCGATCGCCAGCGCCAGCTGCACGAGCTGACGCTCCGTCTCGTGAATCATCTGCGCACGGAGCGTGGTGAGTTCCTCCACCGTCTGGGCCAGCCGGCGCAGCATGGCTTCGCCGCGCTGGCCCGCCGCTTCGGCGCCCGCCCGTTCGCCCTGCGCGAAGCCCTTGGCGAACGCGTCGCGTTCCAGCGTCGCCAGGCGTTCCTGGTGCGCGGCATCCGGCTCCACCTCACGCGCCGCGCCCCGCGCCGGCGCACGGGGCGCGTCGCCGCGCGACTCGCCCCACACGAAGGGTGTCACCGCGCCGGGAGCCGGGAGCCGTCTGGCCCTAGACGACATACGCTTCGCCCGCGGCGGCCCCCGTGGCGATGAGGCCTTCCTCTTCGAGCTTCCGGGTGATGGCCACGATGTCCTGCTGGGCCTTCTCCACCTCCCGCAGGCGGACGGCGCCGAGCACCTCCATCTCCTCCCGCAGCATCTCCGCGGCGCGCTTGGACATGTTTCCGAAGAACCGCTGGCGGATCTCCTCGCTGGCGCCCTTGAGCGCGATGGTCAACCCCTTCTTGTCAGCCCGCTGGACGATCTCGCGCATGCCGTTGTCATCCACGTGCAGCAGGTCGTCGAAGACGAACATCAGGTTGCGGATCGAGACCGCGAGGTCCGGCTGGATGGACTCGATGCCGTCGAGCACCGACGCACTGATCGTCCGCTCCAGGCGGTTGAACAGCTCCGCGACCGCGCGGACGCCACCGTGCTGCTCGCGGCTCGGTCCGCCGAGCGTGCGCAGCCGCTGCTCGATGACGGCCGAGATCCGGGCCACCACCTCTGGCGAGATTTCGTCGAGCAACGCCATGCGCGTCAGCACGTCCGGCCGGAGGTCGTCGGGCAGGAGCGTGATGAGATGCGCCGCGCTCGTCGGGTTGAGGTGCGCGAGGATGAGCGCGATCGTCTGGGGGTGCTCCCCCAGGATGAACTTCGACAGCTGTTCCGGGTCGGCCCTGGTCAGCGACGTGAAGCCGGCCGTGCTCTGGAACGAGTGCGAGACCCGATCCATGATGCGGCGCGCGGCGTCCTCGCCGAGGCTCTGACGCAGGATGCGCCGGGCGTACTCGAGGTCGCCGCGGGTCATGTACTCCGCCGCGACGGCGGTCTGGTGGAACTCGTCGAGGATGTCCTCGCTGACGCCCGTGGGCACCGATTCGACGGCGGCCATCTCGCGGGCGAGTTCCTCGACCTCCCCCTCGGTGAGGTGACGGAAGACCTCGATCGAGGCCTCCTCGCCGAGCAGCAAGGTGACAATGGCGGCCTTGCGCAGGCCCGAGAGAACGGTGGTAACGGCCACGTCAGCGCTCCGGTTCGGCGATCCAGGCCTTCAGGAGTTTCGCGACGTTCTGCGGCTCCTTCTGGGCGAGGGCGCTGACCTTCTTGGTCAGCACAGGGAGTTTGCGTTCCTGCAGCCGCTGCGCGGCCGCGGCGTCGATCTGCGCGTCGATCTCACTCTCCATGTCGGCCACCGTCTTGAGGGGTTGCCCAGGCGCCGGCATGACGGCGCCGGACGCCGGAAGCGAGCCCGTCACGCCCGTCGGCCCCGCCAGGCGCCGCATCATGGGCCGGACGAAGACGAGCAGGGCGACCAGCCCGACGATCACCACCCCGCCGATTCGTGCACCCTGCCAGATCTCCGGCGAGTACTGTTCGAGCATCGACGGCGGTTCGACCTCTTCCACGATGGGCTGGTTGAACGAGATGTTCTGGACCGACACCTCGTCGCCGCGGTCGGCTTCGAAGCCGATCGCGTTGCGGACGGCCAGTTCCAGCTTCTGGATCTCTTCGGGGGCGCGGGGCTGGCGTGTCACGGTGCGGGTGCCGTCCTCCGCCTCGGTCGCCACCTCGGTGTCGTCGATGACAACCGCCACCGAGAGGCGCGCGATGGCGCCGGCCGGCAGCACGCGGCGCGTGATCGTCTTGCTGATGTCGTTGTTTACGGTGCTGCTGGTGCTGGACTGTGACGGCCCGGGCGCCACGCCGGCCGCGGCGGCGGCCTCGGCCGCCTGGGCGAGCGCCTCGCCCTGCGGTGTGCCGGGAGCGGGCGGCGGGACGTTTCCTCCGGACCCGGCCAGGCCGATGGGCAGGTTGGGCGAGGTGGCCTGCTGGTTCGATTCCGACGAGCTGCGGACGACCACGCTGTCGGGGTCGTACTCCTCGGTCATCACCTCGCTGGTCTCCGGGTTCAGCTTGAGGGCGACGATGGCCTTTACCCGGTCGGTGCCGACGAGGGGTTCGAGCAGCCCGACGATCCGGGTCTCCATCTGCCGCTCCATGCGCTGCTGACGCTCGAACTGGGCCGGGCCCAGCGGATCGTCCCCGTCACCCTCGGGCCTGAGGAGCGCCCGGCCCTGGCTGTCCATGATGACGACCGACTCCGGACGCAGGCCGGGGACGGAAGCGGCCACCAGGTTGGCGATCCCGCTGATGGACGAAGCCGGCAGGTCGCGTCCACGCAGCGACAACAGCACGGAGGCCTTCGAGGGCTCGGACTCGCCGATGAAGGACCGTTTGCCGATGACCAGATTCACCCGTGCCGCCTTCACCTCGCCGATCGACGTGATGGTGCGGCCGATCTCGCCCTCGAGGGCGCGCAGCATCCGGACCTGCTCCTGGAACTCGGTCTGGCTCCAGCTGGTCTGATCGAAGAGTTCCCACCCCACCTGCCCCGACGTCAGCACACCGCTGCCGGTGAGCGCGAGCCGCAACTCGTCCACCCGCTCCGCCGGAACCCGCACATTGCGGCCCCCGGGATCGAGCTGGTAGGGCACGTTGAGCGTCTGCAGCTGCGCCACGACACCCGAGGCGGTCTCCGGGTCGAGGTCCACGGCGACCAGCGCGAAGTTCGGGCGCGTGAGGAACCAGCTCGAGCCGCCGACGACGGCCACGACGAGGATGAACGTCATGACCAGCGTCACCAGCTGGGAGGGGGTCATCGACCCGAGCAGGGTCCGCAGGCGGGACATCAGCAGTTGTGGATCCACGGTGAAGCGACCTGTCTCCTTGGTGCGCGCGGAAATTCAGTGGGCGAGCGCGGGCCCGGCTAGACCGACATCCGCATCACGTCCTGGTAGGCCTGCACGAGCTTGTTGCGGACCTGGACGGTGAGCGACAGGGCGAGGTCGGCGCGCTGCAGGGCAATCATCGCGTCGTGGACTTCGCCGGTCTTGTTCAGCATCGCGGAGACCTGCGTGTTGGCATCCGCGGACGCCTGCTCGGCGCCCTCGATCAGGCGCCCGAGAGCGTCCCCGAAGCCGTCCACGCCGGCGGAAGCCGCCGGGCGCAGCGGCGATCCGGTCGAGACGGCGGATCCGATGGCGGACGTGAGGCCGGCCAGTGCATCAGCCATGCGCTACCTCGCGATCTCGAGCGACTTGCTCACGATTTCCCGAATGAGGTTGATGGCCGTGAGGTTGGCCTGATACGCGCGCGCCGCGCCGAGCATGTCGACCATCTGTTCGGGGGCGTCGATATTCGGCAGCTCCACGAACCCCTCGGCGTCGGCATCGGGATGCGATGGTTCGTACCGCTTCCGGTACGGGGCCTGGTCCTCCACGATGGCGGCCACCTTCACACCCACGGCGTTGGCGCGTCCGAGCGCCGCATCGAAGGAGGCGACCTGGTCGGACGCCAGCACGACGTCGCGCCGGCGGTAGGGTCGGCCGTCCGGGCCCCGCGTGGACTCCGCGTTGGCGATGTTGGACACGGCGACCTCGACGCGCGTGCGCTCGGCGGTGAGCGCGCTGGCGGCGGCGGACATGGCGGCAAACAGCGTCGGCATGACTAGCGGCCCTCGTTGATGGCGTAGCGCACGAGGCGGAACTTGGCCGCCAGCGCCGTCTGCGCCGCGGCGAAGTCGCCCGCGGCCCGTGACATCGCCAGCAGCTCGTGATCGAGCTGCACGTTGTTGCCGTCGCGGCGGGCCGGGGCGTCCGACTCCCGCACGGTTGCGCCACCGGGGCCGGCCTGGAGGTGCTGCGGGTGCGTGGTCCGGAGCCCCTCGAGCTGCGACCCGAGGGTGTCGTCGAACGTCACCTGCTTCGCCTTGAAGCCGGGCGTGTCCACGTTGGCCAGATTGCCCGCCGAGGCCACCTGTTTCGCCACGGCGACCGTCATCCCGCGCCGCAGCGCGGAGATGAGTGCGGTATCGCTGATTTCGCCCATCCCACGTCCTCCCGGCAGCACTGGAGACCGTGCCGCCACGGCCGATTGACCGCGGTGACTGGCTGCCCGGCTGCTCCATCGCAAGAGCGGTGCCCGGTGCCGGCCGTTGCGGACCTGCGTCCGTCTGCACGTGGCTGCCCACCGAAGCCCACCCTCGCAGGTGTCAGGCCGCCGACGCCCAGCTCGGCCAGGCGTCGAGCAGCCGTCAGCGGCTCACGGCTCTTCGCAGCAATGCCTCGATGTTCGCCAGCCGTTCCTCGATGGCGTCCAGCCGCCAGCCGACCGACGAGGTGCTGCCGGTGACTTCCCCGCCGCGCGCGCTCGCCTGGCGTACGAGCCGCCGGTTCTCGGCCTCGAGCGCCCGCCGATCCCGTACGCGCCGGAGCACGATGTCGAGCTGTCCGAGAGCGAAGGGCTTGGGCAGATAGTCGTGCGCGCCTTCCCGCACGGCGCGCAGGGCGCTGTCGAGCGTGGCGTAGCCGGTGATCATCACGACGTAGCTGGAGGCGTTGGACGCGCGTGCCGCGCGGAGGACCTCGAATCCATCCGCCCCCGGCATGTGAAGGTCCGTGAGCACCAAATCGAATTGGGCAGGTGCCCTCTCGATGGCGGTGATGGCGGCGCGACCGTCCTGCGCGGTAGCAACCGAGTGCCCCATCGAACGGCAGAATTCCGCCAGCAGATCGAGCGTGTCCGGCTCGTCGTCCACGATCAATACGTCGAGCGCGTCGGTCGGTGTGGGTGGCATGGCAGGCGGGCGGCTCCCGCCCACAGGGGAATCGGCACGAGGTGACGGGAACTTCAGTAAAGGGTCGCGCACGACGGACCGATACCCTCGTCGGATATCCGTCACCCCGAAGAGGCCCCCGATACCATGAACATCTATCCGCCCCCCTCCGTGCTCGTGGTCGAAGACGACGTCGAACTGCGCCAGATGCTGGCCGACGCCCTGGAGTCGGCCGGGTTCGCCGCCGCGCAGGCCAGCGACGGGCTCGACGCCCTCGAGCGGCTCAAGGCGTTCGCCTACGACGCCCTCGTCGTGGACCTGAACCTGCCCGATGCCAACGGGATGGAAGTGCTCGAGGACGCCACGGGGCGCTATCCGGGGATCAAGGCCGTCGTCATCACCGGCTACGGCGGCGTGAGCGAGGCGGTGGCGGCCATGAAGCACGGCGCCGTGGACTTCCTGATCAAGCCGTTCCAGATGGGTCAGCTGGCGCGCGTCCTCGAGACGGCGATCACCGAGCGCCAGTTGCGGGTCGAGAACGCGGAACTGCGGGCGCAGCTGCGCGGTCGCTTCGGGCTGGACAGCATCATCGGGCGCGACAGCACGATGCAGCACGTGTTCTCGACGCTCGAACTGGTGGCGCCGATGAACAGCACCGTGCTCATCCAGGGGGAGACGGGCACCGGCAAGGAGCTCATCGCGCGCACGATCCACATGAACTCGCCCCGGGCCGAGCACCGGTTCGTCGCCTTCAACGCGGCCGCCATTCCCGAAGGCCTCGCCGAGGCGGAGCTGTTCGGGCACATCAAGGGGGCGTTCACGGGGGCCGTGGCGTCACGGGTCGGCCGGTTCGAACTGGCGCACCGCGGCACGCTCTTCATCGACGAGGTCGCCTCGATGAGTCTGCCCCTGCAGACCAAGCTCCTCAGGGCCCTCCAGGAGCGCGAGGTGGAGCGGCTCGGCGAATCGAAGCCCGTGAAGCTCGATATCCGTGTGATTGCCGCCACCAACACCGACCTGCGCCGGATGGTGAAGGACGGCCAGTTTCGGGAAGACCTCTACTACCGTCTCAACGTGATCCCGGTGACGCTGCCTCCCCTTCGGGATCGACAGGAGGACGTACCCCTGCTGGCGCAGTTCTTCGTGAAGAAGTCGTGCCAGGAAAACGGCGTGGCCATCAAGCCCATCGCGCAGGAGACGCTGCGCGTCCTGATGGCGTACGACTGGCCGGGCAACATCCGCCAGTTCGAGAACGCGATTGAGCACGCGGTGGCCATGAGCCTCACGTCGAGCGAGATCGGCCCGCAAGCCCTGCCCGAGGACGTGCGGCGGCCGGCGTCGGCAGTGACGGTGCCCGTGGCCACGATGGCCATCCCTGACGAGGGCCTCAACTTCAACATGGTCGTGGCCCAGCTCGAGCGTGATCTCATCGAGCGGTCGATGGAAAAGTCCAACGGCAACAAGCGCCAGGCCGCGCGCCTGCTCAACCTCAGTCGCACCACGCTGATCGACAAGATGCAGCGCCTGAACATCGGGACCATCGGCGCGGCCTCCGGGACCCCGGCGACCGCGCCCGGCGCAGCCGCCCGGACCGCATAGCGTCGCGCCGGCCGCGTGAGGGCTCACCGGACTCCCGGGTCGGGCCTCACGCTGGGCGAAACGGCGCCGTCCGTGTCAGGCGTGCGGGAGCGCCAGTACGAGGGCCACGTCCGCACCGTCCGCGTCGGCGACCAGCGTGCCCTCCAGCGATTCAGCGATGCGCCGAGCCGCCCAGAGCCCGGCGCCGCCTCGCTCCCCCGCGTGGAACGGCTCGAAGCACCGCTCCATCTCCCCCGGCGCGGCGCGCCGCCCCGACAGCGAGAGACGCAGGGTGACCAGTCCGGCGCCACCGTCGAGCGCGAGGACGAGGCCCTCGGGCCGATCGCTCGCCGCGGCCTCGCGCCCCGCCGCGGCCTCCGTCGCGCCCCCAGACGCCTGGCGGTCTGCCCCCGTCTCGGCGAGCCACTCTTCCATCTGCAGGATCAGATCGACGATCACTTGTTCCAGGGCGCCGCGCCTGGCCCGCACGGCGTACGACACGTCGGGCGCCGCCACTACGATCAGGGGATGTCCCGCGCGCTCCACGGCATACCGGCGCAGCCCGGCGGCTCGCACGGCGACCTCGTGCAGGCTCACCCGCTCGGTGTCGCCAGCGAGGGGACGTGTGAACGGGAGAAGGCTGGCCAGGGCCACGGCCGCGCGGGACGTCTGCTGCTCCAGCCGCTCGAGGGCCGTCGCCACGCGGGGCGACAGGTCCGGCTGCAACTGCAGCATTTCCACGGTGGACGCAATCACCTGCAGGGCGTTGTTGGCGTCGTGCACCACGCTCCCACAGAGACGGGCGGCCGTGGCCGACCGGCTGAGACCCGCAAGTGCGGCCGCGTGGCCGTCCGTCGGTTCCGCCACCTAAACCTTCCTCCGTGCGGGCCGATTGCCCAGGCGATGGACGCTGCGCCTGGCAGCGTCGCGACCGACAGCATACCAGCATGCCCGTGACCGCCAGCCCCGGCGCCCGATCCGCGTTTCACCGGACGCCGACGTCCGCGTCCACCCGCCCCGACGCCGCGCCGGCCGACGGCGACTTCGAAGCGTGGGTGGTGTCTGGCACGTGGCTCACGGCGGAGGGTCGGACGCTGCCCGTGATGCCACAGCGCATCGGCGAGGTGCTGCGCCTGGCCGCGGACCCGCAGCTCGAGATTCGGCCGCTCGTGGACCTGGTCTCCCGCGACCAGGCCCTCACCGCGCGCGTACTCCGTCTCGCCAACGTCGCCGCCAGCGCACCCCTGCGCGAGGTGACGAGCGTGCAGCAGGCCGTGGTGCGCGTGGGCACGAGCGGCGTCCGCAATGCCGTGCTCTCTGCGTGCTACGCCTCGTGGGCACAGCCCGCGGGCCTGCACGGCGAGGACGGCGTGAACCATGCCGAACATGGCCTGGCCACCGGCATGGTCGCTCGTCTGGTGGCCCCGCTCGCGGCGATGGATCCGGACGAAGCCTTCGTGCTGGGTCTCATCCATGACATCGGCAAGCTCCTGCTGCTGAAGCTGCGGGCCGAGCACGTGCGTCGCGCGCATGCCACCCCGGCGGCGTCCGAGGTGGCGCGCGTGGTCGCCGAGCGGCACGCAGAGGTCGGGGGCCTCGCCATGCAGTACTGGGGACTCCCGGGAGCGCTGCGCGACCCCATCCGCTGGCACCACGACCCGCTCGAGGCCACCGCCAATCAGGAGGCGGCCGCACTGGCCTACACGGCCAACCAGCTCAGTCACCTCTTCGGCTTCGGCGTGCCCGCCAGGGACGCCGTCGCCATTCTCGACGACCCGATCTGCCTGACCCTCGGCGTCACGCCTGACTGGCTCACGGACGTGACCGCGCGGGCCCCTGGGCTGCTCGACGACGCCCGGCAGGCGCTCGCCTGACGCGGCGTGCGTGCCGGTGTCGCGCGGTCGTGCGGTCCGCTCGCGCGATCACGCCGGGACCGCATCATGAAGACTGGCTCCACGCGGCCGCCCGCTGTCGCGTCCCGTTTGCGGCGTCACGGCCGCTCCGGTCCCGCGCCCGTCCGGTCCGTCCGGTCCCGCTTCGCGCCCCCGGAAGCTGCGGTAGCATGCGGTCATGCGCGCAGCGATGATTCCCCGCGGCGTGGCCGGGTGTCTTCTGGCCCTCGCCCTCAGCACCACCCTGACGGTTCCCACCGCCCAGACGCGGATCACGCCTGACGAGAACAAGTACTCGCCCGCCGATGACGTGAAGCTCGGGCGCGACGCCGCGGCCGAGGCCACGCGCGAACTGCCGATGCTGGACGACGGCATGGTGGACGACTACGTGGAGGATGTGGGACGCGATCTCGTCGCGCAGATTCCGCCGGAGTTTCGCTTCGAGGAATTCCGCTACACCTTCGACGTCGTGGACCAGGAGGCCATCAACGCGTTCGCGCTGCCTGGCGGGCCCATGTTCCTCAACCGCGGCATGATCGAGGCCGCCGCCACGGAGGCGGAGATGGCGGGTGTCATGGCGCACGAGATCTCGCACGTGGCCCTGCGCCACGGCACGGCGCAGGCGACCAAGGGGCAGCGCTTCCAGATTGGCGCGCTGGCGGGACAGGTCCTGGGCGCCATCGTCGGGGGCACCACCGGCAGCCTCATCGCGCAGGGATCACAGTTCGGGTTGGGTGCGTACTTCCTGCGCTACGGCCGCGACTACGAGCGCCAGGCCGACCTGCTCGGCGCGCGGATCCTCGCGCGGGCCGGCTACGATCCGCGGCAGATGGCCAACATGTTCCGCACGATCGAGGCGCAGGGCGGCAGTGCCGGGCCCGAGTGGCTGAGCAGCCATCCCAATCCCGGCAACCGCTACGACGCCATCATGCGCGAGGCCGCGTCACTGCGTGTGACGCCGACGCCCCGCTCCAACACGCGCTTCAACGGCATCAAGGCACGGCTCGACACGCTCGCGCCGTCGCCGGCCGCGGATGCGCGCGGCAGCGGCACCGGTGCGGCCCCGGCGGGAGGCGCCGCAGGGACGGGCCCGGCGCCCGCCACGGCGGTCGCACGCCGCATCGAACCGCCTGCCAGCCAGTTCGCCACCTACACGCCGCACGACGCGATCAGCCTGGCCGTTCCCGCGAACTGGCGACCCGCCAGCGGTCGCGGGAGTGTGACTTACACGCCCGAGGGCGCCGTGGTGCAGGGCGCGCAGGGACAGTCTGCATTCACGCACGGGGTGGAACTGGGCGTGGTCACGGGCGGGAGCGGCAATCTGCAGCGGGACACCGAGCAGCTGCTGACCGGCCTGGCCCGGTCGAACCCCAACCTGCGACGGGCGGCGGCGACACGGCGCGATCGCGTCGCGGGGCGTGCGGCGCTGGTGACACGCCTCGGCAACCGGTCCGACGTGACGGGAGCGGCCGAGGTGGTGACGCTCACCACGTCGCGCCTGCGCGACGGGTCGCTCCTCTACCTGATCGCGGTGAGCCCCGAGGCCGAGGCCGCCCACTACGATACGGCCTTCGACCAGGTACGCCGGTCCATCCGGCTGCGCGACTGAGGCAGGACGGCCCAGGGACCACGCGGAGACGGCACCGGGGCGGCACGGAGTCAGCACGCCGACAGATTCGTCAGCCAGCCGAGGAGGCTCGGAGCCTCTCCCGCGTTCGGCGTAACCCGTATGCTACGCTCCCCTGCATGCAGCGCGGTGGTACACGCCGGGGCAGCATCCCGGCTCTCGTCCTGATCCCTCTGCGGCGCGCGGTCCGTCTGATCGTCCGCCTGGGCGCCGGCCTTGGCGTCTGCGCCGCTGTCTCCGCCGGCCTGGGCCCCGGCCCTGGTGCATGGCCTGGCCTGTCGTCTGGCTTCGGGCCTGGCCTCAATCGTGGTGCGGGCCTGCTGTCGGGCACGTCCGTGATGGCCCAGGTGCCCCCCGACGGCGAGTCGCGCTTCCTCTCCCGCATCCGCCGGCTGACCGTGGAGGGGCGCCGGGCCGGTGAAGGGTACTGGTCGCCGGACGGCCGGCGTCTCGTATTCCAGAGCGAACGCGAGCCCGGCAACCCCTTCTACCAGATCTACGTCCTCGATTTCTCGACCGGCGAGTCGCGCCGCGTGTCGCCCGGCCTGGGGAAGACGACGTGTGCGTTTTTCCGGCCCGGCTCACGGGAGATTCTCTTCTCCTCCACGCATCACGACAGCCGCTCCGCGGCGCTGCAGGCCGAAGAGCTGGCGTTCCGCGCGTCGGGGCAGGAGCGGCGCTACGCGTGGGACTACGACCCCGAGATGGACATCTACGCCTTCGACGAGGCCACCGGCGCCCTGCGCGCGCTGACCGATGCGCGCGGCTATGACGCCGAGGCGAGCTACTCGCCCGACGGCCAGTGGATCGTCTTCTCCTCGACCCGCGATGCGTACGCGCGGACGCTGTCGGCCGAGGAATCGCGGCAACTCGACGTGGACCCGAGCCTGTTCGGTGACATCTACATCATGCGGGCCGACGGCTCGGATGTCCGACGGCTCACCCAGGTGCCGGGCTACGACGGCGGGCCGTTCTTCTCGCCCGATGGCGCCCGGATCGTGTGGCGTCGCTTCGACGAACAGGGGCTCATCGCCGACATCTGGACCATGAACCCGGACGGCAGCGACCCGCGGCAGGTCACCGACTTCGGTGCGATGAGCTGGGCGCCCTACATCCACCCCTCGGGCGAGTACCTCCTGTTCGCGTCCAACAAGCTGGGCTTCGAGAACTTCGAGGTCTTCCTCGTCGATGTCGCCGGCACGAAGGAGCCGGTGCGCGTCACCTACACCGACGGGTTCGACGGGCTGCCGGTGCCCTCGCCCGACGGCCGGCAGCTGGCCTGGACGTCGAACCGGGCCGGTGGTCGCGAAGGGCAGATCTTCCTGGCACAGTGGAACCACGAGCAGGCGCTCGAGGCCGTCCGGCGCGCGCCCGTGAGGACCCCGGGCGGTGCGCCCCAACCCTGACCCCGTCGCGGACGCCGGCCCTGAGACCGCAGGCCAGGCCGGATGCCCGGACCAAGGAGACCAAGGATGCGACAGCGTGGATCGACGTCGGTACGAGGGCTGGTCGCCACCGGCCTGCTCTGGCTCGCGGCGGGTGGCGGAGCTGGCGCGCAGGGCCTGCCTGCCGCGCAGGAAGCCGCCCTCAGCCGGCCCCACGTGGAACGTCTCGCCTCGCCGGCTTTCGATGGGCGCATGGCCGGCTCGCCCGGTGAGCGCGAGGCCGCCGACTACATTGCCGGCGTGCTCGCGGCGATGGGCGCGCAACCCCTGCCGGGTCACGACAGTGTCTTTCACCCGTTCGGCTTCACCGCCGGCACCCGTGACGGCGGGTCGTCTGTGGTGGTGACGCGCAACGGACAGGCGCGGCGGTTCGCTGCGGGCACCTCGGTGCAGGCCCTCTCCTTCTCCGACGATGCCGAGGTCGCCGGCGAGGTCGTGTTCGCGGGGTACGGCCTCGTCGTGCCCCCGTCCCAGGAGGTCGAGTACGACAGCTACGTGGGCCTCGACGTCACCGACAAGATCGTGGTGGTGCTGCACTACGTGCCCGAGGACGCGGAGCCGCGCACCAGGGCCGCTCTGGCCCGGTACGCCGGCCTGCGCTACAAGGCCATGGCCGCACGTCAGCGTGGCGCGCGCGCGTTGCTCGTCGTCACCGGCCCCCGCTCGCCGGGCGCCGGGGGCATCGTGCCGATGAGCTTTGATACGGCCTTGGCCGGGTCTGGCATTCCCGCCGCCAGCGTGGGCGGCGATGTGGCCGAGGCGCTCTTCGCGGGCGCGGAGCGGACGCTCGCAGATGTGCAGCGGGACCTCGACTCGGGCAACCCGCACGTGCCGGCCCTGGCGCTCCCGGCCGGTGAGGTCCGCCTCACGACATCCGTGGTTCGCGTACGGCAGGAAGCGCGCAACGTGGTGGCCTATCTCCCCGCGACCGACACCACCCCCGGGGCGGCAAGCCCCTGGATCGTCGTCGGTGCGCACTACGATCACCTGGGCCGTGGCGCGCACGGCAGTTCCCTGGCGTCGAAGGAAGAGGCGGGCGGTATCCACCACGGCGCCGACGACAACGCGTCGGGGACGGCCGCCGTGCTCGCGCTCGGCGCCCGCCTGGCGCGCGTGCCGCGCCCGCGGCACGTGGTGCTCGCCCTCTGGTCCGCCGAGGAGATCGGCCTGCTCGGCTCTGCGGCCTTCGTCGCGGCCCCACCGCTGCCGCTCGCCGAGGTGGCCGCGTACATCAATTTCGACATGGTCGGCCGGATGCGCGACAACAAGCTGGTGGCGCAGGCCACCGGGACGAGCCCCGTCTGGCCGCGCCTGCTCGAGCGTGCCAACGTACTGGCCGGCTTCGACCTCACCGTACAGGCCGACCCCTACCAGCCCACCGACGTGGCCACGTTCAACCAGGCGGGTGTGCCCAGCCTGTCGTTCACGACGGGTTCGCACGTGGACTACCACAAGCCCTCGGACACAGCCGACAAGATCAACTACGAGGATCTCGATCGCGTGGTGGGCCTGGCCGAGACGATCGTGCGCGGCATCGGGGCCGCCCCGGAGGCGCCACAGTTCACCAGGGTGGAACAGCCGCAGTCGAGGGCCAGCATGGCGGGTGTGCGGGTGACAACCGGCACCATTCCCGACTATGCCACCGAGGTGCGCGGTCTGCTGCTCGGCGGCGTGGTGGCCGGCGGCCCCGCCGAACGTGCCGGGCTGGCCAAGGGCGACATCATCGTGGAGATTGCGGGTCAGACCATCGCGAACATCTACGACTACACCTACGCCCTCGAGCTGCTCCGAGCCGACCAGGCCGTCACGGTGGCGTTCGTGCGGGACGGGCAGCGCCGGGAAGTGCAGCTGGTGCCGGCCGCCAGACGCTGAGCGGCCAACCGCGACGGTACCACGCGCCTCAGCGCTCGTCGGCGCCCGGCTCCTGGCGGCTCGCCTCCTGGCGGCTCGGCGCCGGACGCGCCGCGCGGGGCGCGCCGGCCTCGTCGAGCAGGACATCGCCGACGTCCGCCGCGTGCTCGTCCACGTCCACCGGGCCCGCCGCCCGCGCGTAGACGAGGGCCACGACGAAGATCACCACGATCAGCCCCAGCGAGAACCACGTCGGCACGTCCAGATGGATGTAGCCCGCGCCGTGGAGGAACTCGAGCAGCAGCTTGATGCCCACCCACGCGATGATGACGAACGCCCCGTCCACCAGTGGCGGGTAGCGCGTCACGAGCGTGAGCAGTTGCCCGATCACCAGGCGCATGGCGATGACGCCCATGACCCCGCCGGTGATGATCACCCACAGCTTGTCGGACATCGCCACGGCGACCAGGATGGAGTCGATGGCGAACACGATGTCGGTGAGTTCGACCTTGACCACCGTCGCCCAGAAGGCGGACAGGCCGAGCCATGGCCGGGCCGGCTTTGGCTTCCGGCGCTCCTCCGCCGATTCGGACCCGGTGAAGTGCTTGTACGGCAGCCAGAGGAGGTAGGCCGCGCCGACCAGCATGACGAACCGGATGCGGATGAGGTACGCCGCCAGGACGATGGCGATGATGCGAAAGGCGAACGCGCCCAGGATGCCGTAGCGCAGGGCCTTGCGCTGTTCGTGCTTCGGGAGGCCGAGCACCAGCACCGCGAGCACCATCGCGTTGTCGGCGCTCAGCAGGCCCTCGAGCGCGACCAGCAGTGCAATGGTAAGGAAGTCTGCCGCCTGAATGTCCAAGCCGCCCACGATCCTACTGCATGCCGTCTCCCTTGCGAGAGTTCGTAGTTGACACGAGTCATATCAAGGCCTACACTCGATACGTATCATGCATGTGAGTCGCATAGAGTCAGGGGTGGAGGGCCATGGCGATCGAGGGTGAGGTCTTCCTGATCAGCGTGGCGGCCGAGATGCTCGAGATGCATCCGCAGACGCTGCGGAAGTACGAGCGGCTCGGCCTCGTGCGGCCGACGCGGACGCTTGGCAGCATGCGGCTCTACTCCCAGGAGGAAGTCGATCGGCTGCGGCTGATCAAGCGCCTGGTGGACGAGATGGGGATCAACCTCGCTGGCGTACAGCGCCTGCTCTCCATCGCCGAGGTGCTGCAGCGCATGCATCCCCTCATGGATGAACACGCCCTCGGCTCGGGTGCCACGCGGCGTCAGCTCGTGGCCGAGATGCGGCGGCTGCACGACCTGGTGGGACTCTAGTGCCTGGCTCCGGCACACGAGCGCCCCGGACGCGGATGGTGGACTGACGTCATGGAATTCAAGGACTACTACGCGACGCTCGGCGTCGCCAAGACGGCGACGGAGAAGGAGATCAAGCAGGCCTTCCGCAAGCTGGCCCGCAAGTTCCATCCCGACGTCAACCCTGGCGATGCCGCCGCGGAAAACCGCTTCAAGGACGTCAACGAAGCCTACGAAGTGCTCGGCACTGCCGAGACGCGCCGCAAGTACGACGAGCTGGGCGCCAACTGGCGGATGTACGAACAGCAGGCCGCCCAGGGCGGACCGGGCGGCCCGTGGGGCGCCGGCGGCCCACCCGGGGGACAGCGCGGCTATCGCACGATGACCCAGGAGGAGGTCGAGGAGCTGTTCGGGGGCGGCAACCCCTTCTCGGACTTCTTCACGACCTTCTTCGGCGGCGGTGGGGGCGGGGGTGCGGCGCCCGGCGCCGGCCGTCCGGGCCGCCGGCGAGCCGCCCAGCGGCGCGGGCGCGACGTGGAGCACGAGATCGAGCTGACGCTCGAGGATGCCTTTCACGGCGCGACCAGGCGCCTGGCCCTCTCGCACGACGGCGAGGTCCGCCACGTGGACGTCCGGATTCCCGCCGGCGTGGGTGACGGCTCGCGCGTCCGCGTGTCGAGCGAAGGTGAGCCCGGCAGCGGCGGCGCAGCGGCCGGCGACCTCTATCTGCGCGTTCGCCTGGCGCCCCACGCACAGTTCGAACGCAAGGGGCGCGACATCTATTCGCGCCTCAAGGTGCCGGTGACGACCGCTGTGCTCGGGGGGCAGGTCGAGGTCCAGACCCTCAGCGGCCGGCAGGTGCGACTGCGCATCCCCGAGTGCACCCAGGCCGGACAGCTCTTCCGGCTGAAGGGCTACGGCATGCCCGCTTCCGGGCGGGATACGAGCCCGGGCGATGCGTACGCGCGCGTCGAGGTGCAGATGCCGTCCGTCCTCACGCCAGAGGCGCGGACGCACTACGAGGCGCTGGCGGCGCTTGCCGGGCGGGATCACACCCAACCCGGGCCGCAGGAGTGACCGGAGAGAGACAGGGAACGACGGAGGCACGCACATCATGAACATGAACTCGTTCACGGAGAAGGCCCAGGAGGCGGTGGTCGCGGCGCAGACCCTGGCCGGGGAGCAGTCGCACGCGGAAGTGACACCCGAGCACCTGCTGGTGACGCTCGTCGAGCAGGCCGGCGGCATCGTCCCGTCGGTGCTCAGTCGGCTGCGGGTCGAGCCCTCGCGGGCGGCCGCCGACGCGCGCGCGCTGCTGGCCAGCCTGCCGAAGGCCTACGGCGCCGACCTCCGCCTGTCGCCCCGCATGAAGCTGTTGTTCGACTCGGCGCAGGCCGAGGCGCAGCGGATGCAGGACGAGTACATCAGCACGGAGCACCTGCTGCTGGCGCTGGCGACCGAAGCCGGACGCTCCCCCGCCGCGCAGCTCCTTGCGAAGCTCGGGGCCACCAAGGACGCGCTCTACGCGGCGTTGACGCAGGTGCGCGGCAACCAGCGCGTGACCTCCCAGAATCCGGAGACGACCTACGAGGCCCTCACCCGCTACGGGCGGGATCTGACGGAGTTCGCCCGGTCCGGCAAGCTCGATCCGGTGATCGGGCGGGACGAAGAGGTCCGGCGCGTCATCCAGGTGCTGTCAAGGCGCACGAAGAATAACCCGGTGCTCATCGGCGAGCCCGGCGTGGGCAAGACGGCCATCGTGGAAGGTCTCGCACAGCGCATCGTTCGCGGAGACGTGCCAGAGGGGCTCAAGAGCAAGAAGATCTTCGCGCTCGACATGGGGGCGCTGGTGGCCGGGGCGAAGTACCGGGGCGAGTTCGAGGAGCGGCTCAAGGCGGTGCTCAAGGAGATCACCGAATCGGAGGGACAGATCATCCTGTTCATCGACGAGCTGCACACCGTGGTGGGCGCCGGGGCCGCCGAGGGCGCCATGGACGCATCGCAGATGCTCAAGCCGATGCTGGCCCGCGGCGAACTCCACACGATTGGCGCCACGACGCTCGATGAGTACCGCAAGCACATCGAGAAGGACGCGGCGCTCGAGCGTCGCTTCCAGCCGGTGCTGGTGGACGAGCCGACCGTCGAGGACACGATCTCGATCCTGCGCGGCCTGCGCGAGCGCTACGAGATCCACCACAAGGTACGGTTCAAGGACGCGGCACTCGTGGCTGCGGCCGTGCTCTCGCACCGCTACATCGCCGACCGCTTCCTGCCCGACAAGGCCATCGATCTGGTGGACGAGGCGGCCTCGAAGCTGCGGATGGAGATCGACTCGATGCCGGCCGAACTCGACGAGGTGCGGCGCCGGGTGCTCCAGCTCGAAATCGAGCGCGAGGCCATGCGCAAGGAAACCGACAAGGCGTCGCTCGACCGGCTGGCGAAGCTCGAACAGGAGCTGGCTAACCTCAAGGAGGAGCAGACGCGCCTGCAGGCGCAGTGGGAGCAGGAGAAGGCCGCCATCAGTGGCACGAGCGAGGTGAAGCAGGCGCTCGAGGACGCGCGCCGCGACCTCGAGGCGGCCGAACGCGTGGGCGATTACGCGAAGGCGTCCGAGCTCAAGTACGCGCGGATCCCCGAACTCGAGAAGCAGATCCAGGCGCAGGAGACCCTGGCGGAGACCCCCGCTGCCGCGCGGATGTTGAAGGAGGAGGTGGACGAGGAGGACATCGCCGAGGTGGTGGCCAAGTGGACCAACATCCCGGTGAGCCGGCTGATGGAGGGTGAGATCCAGAAGCTGATTCACATGGAGGAGCGGCTTCACCAGCGCGTGGTCGGCCAGGACGAGGCCGTCACCGCGACGGCCAACGCCATTCGACGGGCCCGTGCCGGTCTGCAGGACCCCAACCGGCCGCTCGGCAGCTTCATCTTCCTGGGCCCGACCGGCGTGGGCAAGACGGAGCTGGCGCGAGCGCTCGCCGAGTTCCTGTTCGATGACGAGCAGGCGATGGTCCGCATCGACATGTCGGAATACCAGGAGAAGCACACCGTCTCGCGTCTGATTGGGGCGCCTCCCGGCTACGTGGGCTACGACGAGGCCGGACAGCTCACCGAGGCCGTCCGCCGCCGGCCCTACGCGGTGGTCCTCTTCGACGAGGTGGAGAAGGCTCATCCCGAGGTGCTGAACGTGCTGCTGCAGCTGCTCGACGACGGGCGCCTCACCGATGCGAAGGGCCGGACGGTCGACTTCAAGAACGTGGTCGTCATCATGACCTCGAACCTCGGGAGCGAGTTCATCGCCGAGCACTCCGGCGACCTCTCGGAAGGGGTGCGCCGGAAGGTGACCGAGGCGCTGCGCCAGCACTTCCGGCCCGAGTTCATCAACCGGATCGACGAGGTGATCTTCTTCCACGGGCTGCGGCTCGAGCACATGGCGTCGATCATCGACATCCAGGTGAAGGGCCTGCTGAAGCGCCTCGAGGAGCGGAAGATCCACGTGGAGCTCACCGCCGCGGCGCGGGAGTTCCTGGTGCAGGAGGGCTACGACCCGATGTACGGCGCCCGGCCGCTCAAGCGGACGATTCAGCGCCGGGTCCTGGACCCGCTGGCCATCCGGGTGCTCGAAGGCGAGTTCGGCGAAGGGGACCGCGTGGTCGTGGATGCCGGGGCGGAGGGGCTGCGGTTCACGAAAGGCCAGCCGCAGACGGTGTGAATCGGCCGAGCCGAAGGCTGAGACCGGCAAGTCGTATCGGCAGACGGCGGGCGGGGCGGGGCGGGGCCGCGATGCGGCCCGCTCCCCCACTGTTCCCGCTGTTGTTCCGGCTGCGACTGATGCGCCGCCGTCCGGCGTCAGTCGGTGACGCACCCCTCGGAGGCGGACCGGACCAGCCGCACGTACTTGCCGAGCACGCCGCGCGTGGCGGCCGCCGGACGCGGCGTCCACGCTGCGCGCCGTGCCGCCAGTTCCTCGTCGCTGACCAGCACGTCCATGCGTCGGGTGTCGGTGTCGATCACCACGCGATCGCCGGTCCGGACCAGTGCGATGGGACCACCCTCCTGCGCCTCCGGCGTGACGTGGCCGACGATGAACCCGTGCGACCCGCCGGAGAAGCGCCCGTCGGTGAGCAGCGCCACATCCTTGCCCAGCCCCGCCCCCATGATCGCGGAGGTCGGCGTCAGCATCTCGGGCATGCCAGGACCGCCCTTCGGACCCTCGTAGCGGATGACGACGACCGAGCCCGTGCCGATCTCGCCGCGCTCGAGGCCGGCGAGCATGTCCTCTTCGGCGTCGTACACGCGCGCGACGCCCTCGAACCGGCTGCCTTCCTTGCCGGTGATCTTGGCCACCGACCCGCCGGGGGCCAGGTTGCCGTAGAGGATCTGGATGTGCCCACGCGGGAGCACGGGCTGCTCGAGCGGCTGGATCACCTGCTGTCCGACGGTGAGCGGTGCCGCATCGGAGAGGTTCTCCGCGAGTGTCCGGCCCGTGACGGTCATGCAGTCGCCGTGGAGATAACCGCGCTCGAGCAGGTACTTCATCACGCCGGGCGTGCCGCCCACGCCGTGGAGGTCTTCCTGCACATAGCGGCCGCTCGGCTTGAGGTCGGCGAGCAGCGGCACGTGGTCGCTCACGCGCTGGAAGTCGTCGAGCGCCAGGGGGACGCCGGCCGCCTTGGCAATGGCGATGAGGTGCAGGACGGCATTGGTGGAGCCACCCAGGGCCATCACCATCACGAGCGCGTTGTCGAAGGCCTGCGGCGTCAGGATGTCGAGCGGCTTCAGGTCGCGCTCGAGCAGCAGGTTCACCGCCTGTCCGGCACGGCGGCACTCGTCCGCCTTGCCCGGATCCTCAGCCGGCATCGACGAACTGCCCGGCAGGCTGAGGCCGAGGGCTTCGATGGCCACCGCCATCGTGTTGGCCGTGTACATCCCGCCGCACGCCCCGGCGCCCGGGCAGGAGTGCCGCACGATGTCGAGGCGCTGCGCGTCAGTGATCCGCCCCGCCAGGTACTCGCCGTAGGACTGGAAGGCCGACACGATGTCGCGGGGCTCCCCGAGGGCCTGGCCCGCGCGGATGGTGCCGCCGTACACCATCAGCGACGGGCGGTTGAGGCGCGCCATCGCGATGACGCTGCCGGGCATGTTCTTGTCGCACCCCGGCACGGTGACGAGCGCGTCGTACCACTGCGCGCCCACCACGGTCTCGATCGAGTCGGCGATGAGGTCGCGGGACGGGAGGGAGTAGCTCATGCCCTCCGTCCCCATCGACAGGCCATCGCTCACGCCGATGGTGTTGAAGCGCAGGCCGACCAGCCCAGCCGCCTGCACGCCCTCGCGCACGTGCGCGGCGAGGCGGTCGAGGTGCATGTTGCACGTGTTGCCCTCGTACCACATGCTGCAGATGCCCACCTGGGGCTTCTGCAGGTCGGCGTCGGTGAGCCCGACGCCGTACAGCATGGCCTGGGACGCGCCCTGGCTCCTGGGCTGCGTGACGCGCGCGCTGTACCGGTTCTTCATGCCGACGCCGGCTGGGGCAGCTGCACCGGGTCGAGGAACGGCATCATCGCGCGCAGCTTGCCGCCCACCTCCTCGATGGGATGATGGCGCTCCTGCTCGCGGATGGCCTTGAACCGCGGGAGGCCGGCCTCGTTCTCGGCAATCCAGTCGGCGGCGAACTTCCCGGACTGGATCTCACGGAGCAGCTGCCGCATGGCCTCCTTGGTGGCGTCGGTCACGATGCGCGGCCCCGCGACGTAGTCGCCCCACTCGGCCGTGTCGCTCACCGAGTAGCGCATGTAGCCGAGCCCGCCCCGGTAGAACAGGTCGACGATCAGCTTCAGCTCGTGCAGGCACTCGAAGTAGGCCACCTCGGGCTGGTAGCCCGCCTCGACGAGCGTCTCGAAGCCGGCCTTGACGAGGGCGCTCGCGCCGCCGCAGAGCACGGCCTGCTCGCCGAACAGGTCGGTCTCGGTCTCCTCCGAGAACGTCGTCTCGATGACGCCGGCGCGGGTGCAGCCGATGCCACGGCCGTACGACAGCGCCAGGGCCTTGGCCGACCCGGTGGCGTCCTGGTGCACGGCCAGCAGGCCGGGCGTGCCGGCGCCCTCGGTGAAGACCTCGCGGACGCGGTGCCCCGGGGCCTTGGGGGCGATCATCGTCACGTCGACGTCGGTCGGCGGCACGATGCAGTTGAAGCGGATGTTGAAGCCGTGCGCGAACATCAGCATCTTGCCGGCCGTGAGATTGGGCCGGATCTCGGCCTCGTACACCGACCGCTGGCGGGTGTCGGGAATGAGGACCATGATGATGTCGGCCCACGCGGACGCCTCGGCGACCGATACGACCCGGAGACTCGCGGCCTGCGCCTTCACCACCGACTGGCTCGTCGCGGGCAGCCCCACGGCCACGTCCACGCCGCTGTCCTTCAGGTTCAGCGCATGCGCGTGCCCCTGGGAGCCGTAGCCGATGATCGCCACCTTCTTCGCGCGCACGAGCTCGAGATCCGCATCCGTGTCGTAGTACATCCGTGCCATCGTTCACTCCTCTGAAAACTGGTGGTGCCGCGACGGGGGTGCCCGTACGCGGCGCGGAATGGCGGGAACCGCCTTACGTGTACTGGGCGGCCGACAGGGCGGTGTCGCCCCGCCGCATCGCGACCTGGCCCGTGCGCACCATCTCGATGATCCCGAGCGGCTCGAGGCGCGCGATGACGCTGTCCACGTGCCCCGGCTCGCCGGCCACCTCCAGGGTGATCGTCTGCTCGCCGGTGTCCACGACGTGGGCGCGCGTCTCGTCCACCACCCGCATCAGCGCCGCGCGGTCGTGTCCGGTGACGGCCACCTTCACGAGCGCCAGGTCGCGCGACACGGCCGGTACCACGCCGAGGTCCTCGACCTCGATGACGTTGACCAGCTTGTAGAGATACGCGGTGACGCGCTCGGCGCTCGCCTGGTCGCTGTCGATGACCAGCGTCATGCGGGAAACCCCGGGCTCGGACGTGCGCCCGACCGTGAGGGACTCGATGTTGAACGCGCGCCGCCGGAAGAGATTGGTGACCCGGTTCAGTACGCCGGGCCTGTCTTCGAGAAGTGCCACGAGAGTGTGATGCATCCTGTCCTGCCTGTGCTGGTCGGTGACGCGAACGACGACGTCAGTTGGGATCGGTCGCCGTTTCGACCAGCACGGACGGCTCCGGCCGGCGAATCATCGCATGGAGATCCGCACCGGCGGGCACCATCGGGTACACCGCGTCCTCCTGCTCGACCCGGAAGTCGATGAGCACGCTGCCCTCGCTCGCCCGTGCCCGCTGCACCACGTCCGTCACGTCGCCCCGGCGATCGACGCGGAACCCGGTGAGGCCGTGGGCCTCGGCCACCTTGACGAAGTCGGGGCTGCGCAGCGGCGTGGCGGCGTAGCGCCGCTCGTAGAAGAACTCCTGCCACTGTCGCACCATGCCGAGGTAGCCATTGTTGATGATGGCAATGTGGATCTTGATGCCCTCCTGGGCCGCCGTCGTGAGCTCGCACTGCGTCATCTGGAAGCCGCCGTCCCCGACGATGGCCCACACCTCGGCCTCTGGCCGGGCCATCTTGGCGCCGATGGCAGCCGGCACGGCGAAGCCCATGGTGCCCAGCCCGCCCGACGTGATGAGCGACCGGGGCGACTCGTGGTGGTAGTACTGCGCCTCCCACATCTGGTGCTGGCCCACGTCCGTCACGACCAGAGCGTTGCCGCCGGTGATGCGCCAGATGTCGTTGATGACGTGCGCGGCGTAGAGGTGCCCATTGTCGGGCAGGCGCTGGATGTCGCGGACGGCCGTCTCCCCCTTCATCGAGCGGATGTAGGTGTTCCAGGTCTCGCGATCCATGGGTTCGAGCAGGTCGAGCAGCTCGCGGAGCGTCTCGCGCAGGTCGCCAATGATGGGCACGTCCACCTTGACGTTCTTGTTGACCTCGGACGGGTCGATCTCCACGTGGATCTTCTTGGCCTGCTGGGCGTAGGTGGCCAGGTTGCCCGTCACGCGGTCGTCGAACCGCATGCCGAAGGCCAGCAGCAGATCCGCCTCCTGGATGGCCGTGTTCACCCAGGCCTCGCCGTGCATGCCCATCATGCCGAGGTTGAGGGGATGGCTGGCCGGGAAGCCGCCGAGCCCGAGCAGCGTGAGCGCCACCGGGACGTCCACCATTTCGGCGAAGGTGCGGAGCTCGTCCATGGCGCCGCTCTGGATGACGCCCTGCCCGGCCAGGATGACCGGACGCTTGGACTCGCGAATGAGCGCGATGGCCCGCGCCAGGTCGTCGCGGCTGGCGCGCATGCGCGGGCGATAACCGCGCAGCTTGACGGGGCTCGGATCCCATTCCCAGTCGATGGTCGCCTGCTGGGCGTCCTTGGTGATGTCCACGAGCACGGGGCCCGGCCGGCCGGACTTGGCCAGGTGAAAGGCCTCCTTGATGCTCGGCATGATGTCTTCCACGCGCGTCACCAGGTAGTTGTGCTTGGTGATCGGCAGCGTGATGCCACTGATGTCGGTTTCCTGGAACGCGTCGTATCCGATGAGCTTGCTGGCGACCTGGCCCGTGATGCACACCAGGGGCGATGAATCCATCATGGCGGTGGCAATGCCGGTGACCATGTTGGTGGCACCTGGCCCGGACGTGGCCATGGCCACCCCCACCCCGCCGCTGGCGCGGGCGTATGCGTCGGCCATATGGGTGGCGCCCTGTTCGTGCCGGACGAGCACGTGCCGGATGGGGTAATCCAGCATGGCGTCGTAGGCCGGAAGGATTGCGCCACCGGGGTACCCGAACACCGTGTTCACACCCTGATGGACGAGGCACTCCCAGATAATCTGTGCGCCGGTACGTGGCATAGGCATGTCTGACAGTGTGCGCCGTGGCAGGATATCAGTCAAATTGATAGTCCTTCGCACAACATAACCGAATGTGATGATGGGCTATTCGCGCCCACTGGAGCGAAGGACCGATGGCGTCTGCGGTCCGGCAGCGGACCGGCCTGGGCCCTCCCCTGCCGGCGGCGTGGCCGTCCCCTGCCGTAGCCGGTCGGCGCCGGCCCGGTGCGGCGTGGCGTGAGGCGGCGAGGCCTCGGGGGGCGCTGCGTCGGCCGGGGCTGCGGCAGCCGGGGCTGCGCAGGCCGCCCGACCCGGCTCCTCGGCCCGGTGGCTGCCGTCGCAGAACGGCGGGGTGCCCGTCCGGGCGCAGCGGCAGAGGGCGACAGGGAGCCGGCGCGGTGTCAGTTCGACGCCGTTCCCGTCGATTACGCGAGCCGGGCCCTCGACGACATAGGGCCCGCCCGGTCGTAACCGGATGGTGACCGCGGGCCCCGGGGGGCCATCGGCGGGCGGTGTCACGGGAAGCCTGCGGGACTGAGACCGATGCCGACGATGCTGCACGCCTCAATCACGGTGAGGCCGCGCGCACGCGCCGCCTGGACGAGTGCCTCGCTCGACGCACCGGGGTTGAACCACACCTCCCCGATGCGGTCGGGATCGAGATCGGGTAGCACCCGCAGGCCCTCGTCGGGCGGCAGGTAGATCGACACCATGTCGAGGTGCCCGGGAATGTCGGCCACCGAGGCGAAGGCCGCCAGCCCCTCGACGGTGCCGGCGTGGGGATTGACCGGGTAGACGGTGTAGCCGCGCGCCTGGAACGCGCGCACCGCCTTGTTGCCGAACTTCTGTCGGTCGCGCGACGCCCCCACGATGGCCACGGTCGGCATGGCCCATTATGGCGCGTTCTGTACAATGCCAGCCGTGCAGCGGCTCGTGCTCCTTCTCCTGGTCCTGGCCTGCCTGACCTTCGGCGCCGGCCTGGGCGCGCCGGAGATTGCCGACGCGGACGAGGCGTTCTACGCAGAAGCCGCGCGCGAAATGGTGGAGCGCGGCGACTGGCTCACGCCCCACTACAACTACGAGTTCCGCTGGCAGAAGCCGGTGCTCTACTACTGGCTCACGGCCGCCACCTTCCTGGTCACGGGTGTGTCCGAATGGGGCGCCCGGTTCTGGTCGTCGGCCGCAGGTGTCGGTCTGGTGCTGCTCACCTTCGCGGCCGGTCGCGTGGCCGGGGGCACCGGCGGACGCGCCACCGCGGGTCGCACCGCTGCGGCCGGCACTGCCGGCACCGTCCACGGTGTGGCGTTTCTGGGCGCTGCCATCGCGGCCACCTGCTTCGGCTATGTGAACCTGGGGCGGAGCGCACTGCCCGACCTGCCGCTGGCCTTCTGCACCACCCTGACGATCTGGGCGGTGTTCAGGGCGGCCAGCCCGGAGGGGATGGCATCGCCCCGGTCTCTGGCCTGGTGGGCGCTGGCCGGCCTGGGTGCCGGCCTGGGTTTCCTCGTGAAAGGGCCCCTCGCGCTGGTCGTACCCGCCCTGGTGCTGGTGCCCGTCTGGTGGCGGGAGCGTCCGGCGATGGCGGACCTGGCGCGCGGAGCCGCGGTGGCGGGCGCGGTCTTCGCCGTGGTCGGACTCCCCTGGTACGTCGCCATGACGCTGGAACACGGCGCGGCCTACGTGGAGAGCTTCTTCATCGGGGACAACCTGGAGCGATTTGCCACGGACCGCTTCAACGCGCCGCGGCCCGTCTGGTTCTACCTGCCCGTACTGGCCGGCGGCCTGATGCCGTGGTCGGCCTTCCTGGTGGCCCTGCCGTGGCGACGCCTGGCGATCCGCTGGCGGCACGCGCTCGACCCCGGCACGTGGCGGTTGTGGTGCTGGGCGATGGCCCCCCTCCTCTTCTTCACGGTGTCGATCGGCAAGCAGCCACGCTACGTGCTGCCAATCCTGCCGCCGCTGGCCATCCTGCTCGCGCACGCCATCGCGGCGCGCATGGAGGAGGCCCAGGGCCTCGAGGGGCGGCCGGCCTCACGGCGCCTCGCGGTGGCCGTGTGGCTGGTGGCCGCACTCAGCGCGGCGCTCGCCGTGGTGCTCGTGCGACTGCCGGACGCCGCCAGCGCGGGCCGCATCGTCGCCATCGTGCTCCTGGCCGTGGCCGCCGGCGGCCTCATCCGGCTGGCGATCCGGCAGGCCTGGCGCGAGCTGCCCGTGACGGTGGCATTGGCGTCGGCGGCGCTGGTGCTGGCCGCACAACTGGGGCTGCTCACGGGCGCGAGGCCGTCGGCCGTGGAGGAGATGGCCACGCTCGTCGAAGCGCACCGTACCGGCGGTGAGGCGGTCGGTCAGTACCAGGTGTTCGTCAGGAATCTCGTGTTCTATACGGGGCGGCGCCACGAGGACCTGTTCGACGAACAGCGAGCCATCGACTTCGTGCGCCGCCCCGAGCGGGTCCTCCTGGTCGTGCGCGCCCGGGACCGTGCCGTGCTCGAGCGCGCCTCCGGCGTGCCGCTGCACCCGCTCGCGTCGGTCGGCTACTTCAACCGGGCGGCGCTGCGCGTGGGGGCCATCCTGCAGCCGGACCTGTCGCGGGACGTGGAGACGGTGCTCCTGGTCACGAACGTGCCGGCGGGGTCGGCTCCGGAAAGATCTTTCCCGGATTGAGGATGCCCTTCGGGTCGAAGGCCTGCTTGACCCGTTGCATCAGCGCGATCTCATCGGGCGAGAGCTCGATGCCGAGATAGGGCGCCTTGGCGAAGCCGATGCCGTGTTCGCCGCTGATGGACCCCTCGAGGGCGACGACCCGCTCGAACAGTTCCCGCTCGGCCACGTGCGCGCGCGCCACGGCGGCCTCGTCGCGTTCGTCCACCAGCAGGTTCACGTGGATGTTGCCGTCGCCGGCGTGACCGAAGGCGGCAATGCGCAGCCCGTGGCGCTGTCGCAACCGGTCCAGTTCGGCGAACAGTTGCGGGATGCGTCCCCGCGGCACCACCACGTCGTGATTGACCTTGGCGATGCCCGGCCCCTTGAGCGCCGGCGAGAGCTGGCGCCGCACGGTCCAGAGGCGCTGGCGCTCCTCCTCGGTGGCGGCGCGGTCCACCGACAGCGCGCCGGCCTCGGCGCAGGCCGCCGCTGCGCTCACCGCATCCTCGGCCGCCGCGGCGGCCGAGCCGTCCACCTCGAGCAGCAGCGCCGCATCACAGCCCTCCGGCACCAGGGCCTGGCCGACGTGCCGCGCCACGGCGCGGAGCGATTCGCCGTCCACGAGCTCGATCGCCGCCGGTACGAGCCGGTGCCGGATCAGGGCGGTGACGGCATCCACGGCCGCGTCGATCGTGGCAAAGGTGGCCAGCAGCGTGATCGCGGTCGCGGGTCGGGGAATGAGACGCAGGGTGATGCGCGTCACGATGGCCAGCGTGCCTTCGGAACCGATCAGCAGCTGCGTCAGGTCATACCCCACCACGTTCTTCACGGCCTTGGATCCGGTGCGGACGATCTCGCCGGTCGGCAGCACCGCCTCGAGGCCGAGCACGTAGCGGCGCGTCACCCCGTACTTGAACGCGCGCGGGCCGCCGGCGCACTCGGCCACGTTGCCGCCGAGCGAGCTCTGCTCCAGGCTGGCCGGGTCGGGCGGATAGAAGAGGCCGCGTGCCTCGACCGCCCGCTGGAGGTCGGCCGTGATCACGTTGGGCTCGACGACGGCCAGCAGGTTGACGTCGTCGATCTCGATGATGCGGTTCAGGCGATCCATCGCCAGGACGACACCGCCCCGGGTTGCCACGGCCCCGCCCGTGTAGCCCGTCCCCGCGCCGCGCACGATGAGGGGGACGCCGTGTTCGTGGCAGAGGCGCGCCACGGCCGCGACGTCGGCTGTGTGCGCGGGACGGACGACGACGTCCGGCAGCGGGCCAACGCCGAGCGCATCGTGGGCATAGGCGGCCCGTTCGTCAGCCCCGACCAGCACGGGCGTGTCCCCAAGGCTGGCCCGGAGGGCGGCGAGGAAAGCGGGAGTGACCATGGTGTCGGTCTCGCGGCGAGGTCCGGCGACCCGGACCCCGCCGCGTGAGGCTGTGGCGTCAGCGCTCCGCCTTGGCGGGCTGCAGCGTCTCGGCGAACCGCAGGAGGCGTGTGGCCCCTTCGCGGAGCTGTTCCATCGACGTCGCGTACGAGATCCGCAGGTATCCGGGCGCGTCGAACGCCTCACCCGGCGTGACCGCCACGTGCTCCTGTTCGATGAGGGCCTGCGCGAAGTCGGCCGACGTCGGGACGGCCTTCGTGAGCAGGCCCGAGATGTCCGGGAACAGGTAGAACGCCCCCTTGGGCTTCACGCACTTGATGCCCGGATGCGCCGTGAGCCAGCCGTGAATGGCGTCGCGCCGGCGACGATACTCTTCGAGCATCTGCGTCACCGGCTCCTGCGGCCCGTTGAGGGCGGCCACCGCGGCGCGTTGCGTGATGGAGGTGACGTTGGACGTCGAGTGACCCTGGATGGTGTTGAACGCGGACGTCAATGCCGCCGGGGCAATCGTCCAGCCGCAGCGCCAGCCCGTCATCGCGTAGGCCTTCGACGCGGAGCCCGCGATCACCGTCCGGTCGCGGTGTCGCTCGAACAGCACCCGCGGAAAATTGTGCGGGACGGGCTCGTAGATGAGCTTCTCGTAGCACAGGTCCACGATCACCCAGATGCCCCGTGCCGCTGCCGCGTCCGCGATGGTGCGCAGCGTGTCCTCGTCCACGAGGGCACCGGTCGGGTTGGCGGGCGAGTTGATGACGATCGCCTTCGTCTTCGGCGTGATGGCCGCGACGATCGCCTCGGCGTGCACCGCGAAGCCATCGTCCGAGCGGGTCTGCACGATGACCGGCTCGGCGCCCACCAGCTTGATCTGCTCGGGGATCGTCGGCCAGTACGGCGCGTGGGTGATGACCTCGTCACCGGGGTTGAACAGCGCGAGCGCGGCGTTGAAGAGCGCCTGCTTGCCGCCATTGGTGACCAGCACCTCCCCGGGCGTGATGTCCACGCCGTAGTCGGTCTTGTAGCGGGCGCAGATGGCCTCGCGCAGCTCGAGAATGCCCGCGGCCACGGTGTACCGCGTGAAGTTGGCGTCGATGGCCGCCTTGGCCGCGGCCTTCGCGTGCTCCGGCGTGGGGAAATCGGGCTCGCCCGCCCCGAAGTCCACCACGTTGTGACCGGCGCGGCGCAAACGCTCCGCCTCGGCGGCCACCTTCAGCGTCCCCGATCCCGATACCCTGGCTAGCCGATCTGCAAACATGCGCGTGTCCTCTCCTGTCCTGCCTGTCCCTGTCCGGTCCGTGTCGGTTCCGGCTCTCCCCCCGGTCTGCTCCGGGATCCGTTCCGTGTCCGTTCTGCGTCTGGCGGCAAACGCGGCCCTGCCCCGGTCCCGCGCCCTGTCGGTCCGCGCTACGGTTTTCGCGCCTGCTTGCGCTGCATCCACTGCTCCACCGCTGGCGGCACCAGGCCGCGGACCTCGCCACCGAGCTGGTAGACCTCCTTGATGAGGCGCGAACTCAGGTAGGTGTACTGCTCGGCCGGCATCATGAACACCGTCTCGAGCGTGGGTTCGAGGTGTCGGTTCATGAGGGCCATCTGGAACTCGTACTCGAAGTCGGACACCGCGCGCAGGCCCCGTACGATGGCGCTCGCCCGCCGCTGGCGCGCGTAGTCCACGAGCAGACCGTCGAACGACTCGACCTCCACGTTCGGGTACTCGGTGAACACCTCACGGATGATCGCCATCCGTTCGTCCGCGTCGAACAGCGGCTTCTTCTCCGCGTTCACCAGCACCGCGACGACGATCCGCTCGAACAGGTGCGCGCTGCGCAGGATGATGTCGACGTGGCCGTTGGTGAGCGGATCGAACGAGCCGGGGAAGATCGCGAGGCGACCATCAGGAGGGCTCGTCAGCATCGTCAGTTCTCCTCGGCGCCCGCGCCGGGCACCCTCCCGGACGCGGCCGGCGCGGCCGGCACGAGAACGGTGAGGCTGCTGTCGCCCGAACGCAGGTCACGCGTGCGGGTGAGCGAACCGGGGATCTCCGGCGCGGCCCGAGTCGCCCGCTCCAGCACCACGAGCCCCCCTGGACGCACACAGCGGGCCGCAGCCTCCAGCATGGGAGCAACGGTGCCAGCATCGTATGGAGGATCGAGGAAGACCAGATCGAATGCCGCCTCGCCCAGCTCTGGCAGCACGGTCACGACGTTCCCGACCCGGATAGTATAGCCCCCTCCGACGCCACAGGCGTCGAGGTTGTGGCGGACCAGCCCCGCCGCCCGGCGGTCGGTGTCCACGAACGTCACGTGCGCCGCGCCCCGGCTGATGGCCTCGATGCCCACCGCCCCCGTGCCCGCGCAGGCATCGAGCACGCGCGCGCCCTGCACGCGGGTCCCGAGCACGTTGAACAGCGTTTCCCGGAGGCGATCGGAGGTGGGACGCAGCCCCGCCCACGTGGGCGGCGTGAGGCGTCGTCCCTTCAGGGTGCCGGCGATGATGCGCATGACGGATGACGGGGCGCCCGGGAGCGACGGCGAGTGCCGTCAGTGCGTCAGGGCGTGCAGCAGGATATTGACGCCCAAGGCATACCCCTTCGGCGAGAACTGGTAGAAGTAGTCCGGGTCCTCGCCCTCCCGTTCGAAGGCGTCGGCGATGTCGGTGTTGTGGCTGCTCAGGACCATGATCCGCCCGTCGTGGTCGCGCACCGCGCTGAGGTGCGCGGTGGCGCTGTCGGCGCCCTGTTCCGACGTCTCGTGGGTGGCCCGCCAGTACTGGATGTTCGGGATCTGGGGCACGGCTTCCACCTCGAACTGTGCGCGGAACAGGGGATCGGAGAGCGGCACCTCGACCATCGGGTACTCCGAGGGATCGAAGATCTTGGCCAGTTCCTCCATCCAGACGGCCCACTGCGTTGACCCCCACTGGTCATCCGTCCAGAGAAAGCCGCCCTTGAGCAGGTACGTCCTGAGCAGGCCCGCCTCCTCGTCCGAGAGGCGCATGGAGCCAATGTCGCCCGCCACCAGCATGGGGCACTGGAACAGCTGCTCGTCGGTGAGACGCACGAGATAGTGATTGGGCGAGCCGTCGGATGCCGTGCTGACCCGGGTGCGGGTCAGTTCGCCGAAACGAATCGACAGGTTGGTCTCGCCAAGCGGATAGTCCGTGCGCCAGCCTGCGGCAAACTGGCGTCCCTGCGGGTAGACCAGCCGGCAGATCACGAAGTGGCGGTCGGGAAGCGCCGCAGGTGCGGTCCCGCTGCCCGCCCCGAGCAGCCCGAACCCCCTGAGCCCGCCGCGCTGCGCAGACACGACGGCGGCGCTGCCGGCAATGAGGGCGACGAGCAGCACCAGGGAGCGCGTCGAAGGCCAAGCCATCGGCCGCCATCCTACCGCAACGTGCGGGAGATGCGCTGTCGGAGGATTTCGCCTTCACCGCGGCAGCCCGCGGAGGTAGACTCGGCCCGGATACTCCTGTGGCACAGGGCAAGATTTTCGTGTGTTACCGGCGCGAGGACTCGGCAGGGCACGCCGGGCGCCTCTACGACCGTCTGAACCAGCGGTTTCCGGGCCGCGTGTTCATGGACGTGGCCAGCATCGGCATCGGCACCCGCTGGAACGAGGTCATCGATACCACCCTGCGGTCGTGCGAGGTCGCGGTCGTGCTCATCGGCAAGCGCTGGCTGGACGCGCCGCCGGGCGGCACGCGGCGGATCGATGAGGACGCCGATCCCACCCGCGCCGAGATCCGCGCGGCCCTCCGCTTGAAGCTACGTGTCGTGCCGCTGCTGGTCTCGGGTGCCGCGATGCCCAACCGGGAGGATCTGCCCCAGGACATCGCGGAGCTGTGCGCCTGGCAGGCGCTGCGCGTGGACGACGACGACTTCGACCACGACACCGCCCGCCTCGTCACGGCCCTCGAACAGCAGCTGGTCGAGCCCGGCCTCGATCCGCACGTGGAGAGCGTCGGCGCGCGAGACCAGGAGATTGGGCGCCTGATGGACAGCGCCGAGCAGGCGGTGACGCGGCGCGACTGGCTGAGCGCGAGCCAGACGCTGCGCTCCGTGCTCTCACTCGACCGGCAGCACGCGCACGCGGCGAGCCGGCTCGCGTGGGTGGAGCAGCGTGCGCGGGAAGGGGCCGCGCCAGTTCCGGAGGAGCCGACGCCCCGGCGTACGGGCTGGTTCTCACTCGGCGTCGGATCGCTCCGCCTCTGGGTATCGTTCGGGATTGCGATGGTCGCCCTCGTGGTGGTGACTGCGACACTCTCCGAGCGGGGCGGCCTGTCGCCGGACGACATGCCGTTCCCCGACGCCGCGGCGCCCGTCGAGGTCGTCGACGGGGCTCCCGCACCCGATGATTCCGCTCCCGACGCGCCGGCGCCGGCACGGCCCGCGCGTCCGGGGGTTGCGGCTGGTGGCGATGGCGTAGGCGGCGACGCCCGGAACCTCGCAGGCATGTACGACCTTGCCGGCTACCGGCTGCAGGGCGTCGAGTACCCGATCTCGGGCGAGCTGGGCCTGGCGCCACTCGACGGCGGGCGCGGGTACGAGTTCACGATGGCGGTCACCGACTTCTCGCAGGGCGGCGTGGTCCTGCGCTACGTCGGCTTCCTCCAGTTCGACGCCGGCAACTGGACAACCCTGGTGATCCGCACGAGCGACCCTGAGGCGGTCGTCAACACGCCCATCCCCACCCGCGTCACGATTGACAACCGCCGGCTCGTCATCGAGAACTCGCTTGGGCAGTACAGCGTGTGGACACGCCGGTGACGCGCACCACCTGAGACGCGTCGGCCGCACTCGGGTCCGTCCGGGCCCATCTCGGCCAGCAGCGGGTCGCGTGGACGGCTCTCAGGGATTCCCCGAGTCCGCCCGGTCCTTGTCCTGCCCCCGCCCCGGCAGGCGTCCCGCGTGGCACGTGAGCCGTCAATCGGGATCGGCTCCTGCCCGCGCCGGCACCTGATAGCGCAGTTCCGCGAACCCGGTACCCACCTGCCGCACGGACACCAGCACCAGCGGCGGCCGCGTGAGCCGGCGGGGAAAGAGCGGCTTGCCCGAGCCCAGCGTCACCGACCCCACCTGCACGAGCATCTCGTCCAGGAGTCCCACATCGTGGAACTGCCCGGCCAGGTCTCCCCCGCCGACGATCCAGATGTTCTTGTCCCCGGCGGCCGCACGCATGGCGGCGTGGACCGGCTCCACGTTCCCCTTCACGAAGGACACCGCGGCTCCCGCGATCGCCGGCAGCGTCCGTGTGGAGAAGACCCACGTGGGCTGCGTGTACGGCCAGGGCGATCCGGTCTGGGAGGCGATCGTGTCGCCGTGACGGCGCATCCACTCGTAGGTCGCGGAGCCCATCGCCAGTGCGCCCACCCGGGCGATGAAGTCCGGGTAGCCCGTGTCGTTGATGTCGCCCAGTGGAAACAGCCAGTCGAGCGAGTCGTCCTCCGTGGCAATGAAGCCGTCGAGACTCGTCGCCGTGAAGTACTGCGTCGCCATCTCTCTACTTCCCACCCGTGACGTCGATGAACGCACCGGTCGTGAACGAAGCCTCGCTCGAGAGCAGCCACAGGATGGCCCGCGCCACCTCCTCTGGCTGGCCGTCACCCGTGATGATCAGTGCTCTGTGCATGGACACCTCTGGACGAATGCCGGAGCGTGTCAGCCTGTCCACGTCTCGGTCGGGCTTTCGAAGCACAGCGAGTAGCCATCCGGCTCGGACACGACGAACTGCTTCATTCCGTACTCGGCGATGGAGACGGGTGGCAGCTGCAGGCCTCGACTCGTGAACTCCGCGCGGAGCCGCTCCACGTCGTCGCAGACCACGTACAAGGCCACGCCACGGCCCCGGCCGTCCACGGGGCCGTCCTCGTCGTCGGATTGCTGCAGCATCAGCGATGCGCCGCCGCGTTCGAGGCGACACCAGAATGCCCTCCCCCCGATATCCGCGCGCCCCACGACGGAGAACCCCAGCGCGCGCTCGTAGAAATCGAGGGAGCGCTCGAGGTTCTGGACGGTCAGGAGCGGCCAGATCTGTCGGATGGTCGAACCCCGTCCGTCTGCGGCCATGGCACTCGTCCCCAGGAGCCCATCAGCGTCCCGCTACCGAACAGGCCCATCCAGTTCTCGTAGCAGCGATCCACCCCACGCAGTGGCCTTTGGCAGGTGCGCCTCAATCCCCGCGAGGTCTTGCACGAACATCAGGAACCGCAGCTGGCTGTAGGCGTCCGGCGGCAGATCGCGATCGAGGTAGCGCATGCCGAAGTCCCAGCGTGCGGGGCAGTACCGCATGCGCAGCAGCTCGACCAGCGGCTTCAGAGTGTAGCCCCAGAAGCTCGCCAGCGCCTCCACCTCACACTGCCTTCCGCACGAAATTCTGGCTCACCACGAACCAGGCGTCGAGTTCCCGACGCCTCGTATCCCGCCTCGCCGCCAATGCGTCTTCGTCCAGCGGCCGCGGACGCAGCCAGTCTCCCTTGTCGAAGAGACGCCGCGGCATGCCGTGCCGCTCGACCTCCAGCGCCTGAGCACTGGCCCCAGCCCTGAGGATGATCAGATCCACCAGCAGAAAGTCGCCGCTCTCCTTCAGCTTGTAGTAGCGGCCAGGAGGCGATACGTGGCTCGTCGTGATGGGCGACACGGCCTCGAGCGCCGCCTCCGCCGCCCTATAGAGCCCGTCGAGGGGGACGTCGTCGTCCGCCAGCACGTTCAGGTCGATGTCCGAGTACTCGTCCACCGCACCGAATGCCGCGCTGCCGCCCTCCCACGCCGCCAGGACCGACGGCAGCGGTTCGAGCGCGCCGCACACGGCACTCGTGATTCTGGCGCGAAGAGACTTGTCGCTGCTGGTCATGGTTGGAAACCACCCCTTGGCACCCGCCACGCTTACGTATCGGAGGGCCGCCCTGATCGAGCGCCAGACTTCGTCAGGCTACTGCGTGCGCGCTCCTTCTGCGTGCACGCCTGTGCCACACGATCGCCAGCAGCAGGATGACCACCGTCCCACCGAACAGGGCCGGCACGACCCGTCGTACCTCCTCCGGCACGCTGAGGAAGTCGGGCGCCCCTGTCTGCCAGAACACCCACTGCGACCCGATGGTGGTGGCCAGGGCCGGACTGCCGGTGACGAGCACCACGATGCCGTCTTTCGTCTCGGGGTTGATCCGCACCGTGGCATTCACAGCCGGTTCATTCGCGCCGTCATGGCCGAAGACGACTTCGCCGTTCGACGCGGGCGCGTACAGCATGGTTCCCAGGCCCCAGATGGCAAAGCCCTGAATGCGAGCTTCGGGCTGGCGCATGGCACGGCGTGTCTCGCTGGTCAGCCACGGCACTGAATCCCCGGCCAGCTGCGCCAGCACGAACGTGGCCATGTCGCCCGGGGACGTAGTGAAGCCGGTCGCCGCCTTGGACGCATAGCGGTAGATGGTGGCTGGTCGGCCGGAGCGGTCGTAGGACTTCGCGGAGGGCTCAACCGAGCCCAAGTCGGAGTACCCGGACCGTGTCATGCCGAGCGGCTGGAGGATGGCTCGCGTGACGAACGTCTCGAAGCGCTCCCCCGACACCTCCTCGACCAGCAACTCGAGCACCAGGTAACCACCGCCGGAGTACTGCCACTCCGTGCCGGGCTCGCGCCCCACGGCAATGGCCACCGGCAGTCCGGACGACGACCTGGGCGCTGCCAGCGACTGCTCGAGGGCGGGTACCGTTTCATCCAGCCCGTAGTCACCGAAGCCCAGCCCGTCGGTGAGTCCGGCCGTGTGGCTGAGCAGACGCCGGGTCGTCACGCCGCGGTGGTCGAACCCGCTGGCCGGCAGCCGCCACCGCGTCAGGTAGTCCTCGACCGGGCGGTCAAGATCGAGCCTCCCCTGCTCCACGAGCGCCATCACCGCATGCGCGGTGATCCACTTGCTCATCGACGCCGTGGCGAACACCGTGTCGCGCTCGATCCGGTCAGCGGTCGCGGAGTAGTACTCTGCCGCAACCTGTCCGTCCTCAATCAGCAGGAACGCAGTGTTGCCCTTGTTGGACGCATCGATGAGCGCAACCGCCGCGCGCATGAAGGCCTGCGGATCGCCGGCGGGTGCCACCGGCCCGCGCCACCACCCGAACAGGGCGCCAGCGACGACAGTCGTCATCCAGAGGAGGAGTGCCAGGAGGGTGACAGCGATGATCCTCATGTGCCGCACGCTCGGCCATTGTACGGGCGGTGCCAAGTATCTCGCCGCGACGGACGGGCCAACCTCGCCGAGGCCCGCCGGGGAAGAGTCCCCCGACTATACTGGCCACGATGCGAGGGGGCTATTGGCTTGCTGTCTCGTCAGCCATCCTGAGCCTGGCCTGTGCGCCCCGAGAGGCCAGGCTGATGTCCTTCCGCGAGTACGCGGCGGAACAACACAGCTTCCCCGTGGTGCTTCGACTCCAGAGCCGCACCGGCTCGCTGCTCTACTACGGTGCCGCGCACACGAACGATCCTGCGACCCCCAGGTGGCGGAGATTCAGCGACTCTGGGCGGAGTTCCGGCCAACCACCGCGCTGAATGAGGGCGGAGCCCCGCCAGTGCTGGCGACGATCGAGGAGACGGTCAGCCGCTACGGCGAAGCAGCCCTGGTGCGATGGCTCGCGCGGCGCGACGGCGTGACCGTGCAGACGTTCGAGCCCTCGCGGGCAGAGGTGGTCGCCGCCCTAGCCCCGCGCTTCACGCCTGGACGGATCAAGGTGGCGCTGGTCCTCCGCGGCCTGGCCGAGGACGGGCGCCGGGCCGTGCAGTTCCGTCTTGCCGATATCGATACGGAGGTAGCCCGCGTCCTGGCCATTGTGTCGCGCACGTCGGGCCTCGAAGGGCCACCTGCTACCGTCGAGGACTTCGCGGCACACGCGGCCCGATTGGTGCCGCTCGGCTCGGACTGGCGGCGTCCGGACCCCGCATGGTTCGACCCAGTTCCTGAACCGCCGCCGACGTGGCTGAACGCGTTTGCGAAGGCCGAGAACGAGTTCCGCGACGGGCGCATCCTGCAGACCCTGGCAGGTAAGGTGCGCGAGGGCGACCGCGTTTTCGCCGTGATTGGCGGCACGCACGTCGTGATGCAGGAACGGGCTTTGCGCGAACTCCTGTCGCGGCAGCCGCCGGCACCCTAGGCGCGCGAGCCGGGAACGGGCGGGGCGTCGCGACAGTCGATCGCGGCCATGTACGACGATCGGCGGCTACCGTGCCCGCGCGCCGCGCGGCGACCATATCCTCAGGCCGCAGTGCCTGGCGGCATGCGCGAAGTCCTCGTCGGTGCTCAGCAGCATCATGTCGTGGGTGATGCAGAGCTGCGCGATCAGCGCATCAACCGTTCCCAACTGCACGCCAGCCCGGCGGCAGGTGTTTCGCAGGTCCGCCGCCGCCACGTGATCGTCCCGACTCGGCTGAATGAGAGCCAGCGAGGCGAAGCGATCGACGATCTGTTGGCGGGCTTTGGCGCCGAGGAAGCCCTGAAGAAGTTCCTGCAGCACCAGCCCGGTCGTGACCACCACCGCGGTGCCGGCAAGTGCCTCCTTGAGGACGGCCACTTCGGCCTGGTCGGACACGGCATCTCGTCGTAGGGCCAACGACCAGACGCTCGTGTCAACGAAGAGCGTCACTTCCTGGAACGCTCGGCCTTGTAGTCAAACGACTCGTCCCACTCGAGCTTCCCCATGAGGTCGAGGACCCCCTTCTGCTGGCGTCGAGCGATGAACTCCTGCAGGGCTTTGGTCACGGCCGCCTTCTTGGTGCGTTCCCCGCTCACGGCAAGGGCGCGATCAAGAAGGTCGGGATCGAGCGCCAGATTCGTAGCCATGTGTACCTCGGTGTGTAGAAGTCTACACATGTCTCCACACCACAACAAGCCCCCGTCCGCCCCCGGCGCTCTGGTAGGCCAGTCTCCGCGACGGGTGGCCCGCCACGCCCGGGGGCCTACCCCACCTCGATGAGCCCGAACTGCGCCTGCCATCCGTCCTCGACGAACCGTCGCAGCTCCGCGTCCGGCAGTCCCGCCGCCACCAGCGCACGCGCCTCGCGGTGCGCGTCTTCCATGATGTCGCGGTCGCGCACCAGGTCGCCGGTCCGCAGTCGCGGCAGGCCAGACTGGCGGGTGCCGAAGAAGTCGCCAGGTCCGCGCAGCTCGAGGTCGCGCTCCGCGATGGCGAAACCGTCGTCTGTAGCCGCCAGCGCCTGCAGCCGCTGCCGCGCCTCGTCGGTCCACGGCGCCTGGTACAGCAGCACGCAGTGCGACTCCCACGCCCCGCGACCCACCCGTCCGCGGAGCTGGTGCAGCTGCGACAGCCCGAAGCGCTCCGCGTGCTCGATGACCATCACCGTGGCGTTCGGCACGTCGATGCCCACCTCGATCACCGTCGTGGACACCAGCACCTGCGTGCGCCCTGCTGCGAAGGCCTGCATCACGCGGTCCTTCTCGTCCTGAGGCATGCGTCCATGCAGCACGGCCACCGACAGGTCGGGAAAGACGGCGGTCTGGAGGTGCTCCGCCATGTCCGTCGCCGAGCGCAGGTCCACCTTCTCGGAGCCTTCCACCAGCGGATAGATCACGTACGCCTGCCGTCCCTGTGCCAGCTGCGACCGTATGAGCCGGTACACCTCCTCGCGCCGCGCATCGGGCACCACCGTGGTCTTGACCGGCGTGCGCCCTGGCGGACGATCGGGAATCTTCGACACGTCCAGCTCGCTGTAGTCGGTCAGGGCCAGCGTGCGCGGAATCGGCGTGGCCGTCATGAGCAGCACGTCGGGCATGAGGCCCTTCCCCGCCAGCGCCGCCCGTTGCGCTACGCCGAAGCGGTGCTGCTCGTCGATCACCACCAGACCGAGCGTCGCGAAGCGCACGTCGTCCTGCACGAGCGCGTGTGTCCCCACCACGAGAGCCGAGGTCCCTCGCGCGATGTCGGCGAGCACACCCTGGCGCTTCTGCGCGCCCAGGCTCCCGGTGAGCAGCTCGACGCGGAAGCGCGAGGACGCCAGCAGCCGGGCCAGCGTGCCGTAATGCTGCACCGCCAGGATCTCGGTGGGCGCCATGAACGCCACCTGGAGACCATTCTCCATGGCCACGAGCGCCGCGAGCAGCGCCACGATGGTCTTGCCCGAGCCCACGTCCCCCTGCAGCAACCGGTGCATGGGCGCGGGGCGGAGCATGTCCTCCACGATCTCCTTGAGCGCCACCTTCTGCCCCGGGGTGAGCCGGAACGGCAGCACGCGCGCCGCGCTCTGGCGGATGCGGTCGTCCACCACGGGCACGTGCGCCTTGCGCAGGTCGTGGCTCGCACGGCGGCGCCAGGCGTGCCCCAGCTGGAACAGAAAGAACTCCTCGAAGATCAGCCGGCGCTGCGCGGGCGCGCGGAACGCGTTCAACACCTCCACGGCCACCTCCGTGGACGGGAAGTGCGCCTGTTCGAAGGCCTCGCGCCGGCCCACCAGTCCCAGTCGCGCGCGCAGGTCCTCGGGCAGGGGATCCGCCAGGTCGGCGGGCAGCGCGTCGATGGCCGCGCGCACCAGGCGGCGCTGCATGTTGGGCGTCACCGAGCCGGTCTTCTCGTAGAAGGGCACGATGCGCCCGGTGTGGACGCCGGCCAGGTCGCCGCCGATGAGTTCGTGTTCGGGGTTGAGGAAGTGGAGGCCGCTCGAGTCGAGCTTCACGTCGCCGAAGATCACCACGTCCTGGGGCGGCCGGAGGACGTCGGCCAGGAACGCCTGATTGAACCAGGTGCACTTGATGGCGCCGCTGCTGTCGCCGACCACGGCGTGGAAGATGCGGAAGCCGCGTCGCCGCGTGGTGGTGACGCCGGCGCTCATGATGCGTCCGAGCACGGCCACCCGCTGCCCGGGCCGCAGCGTGGCAATGGGCTGCATCCGGCTGCGGTCCTCGTAGCGGAACGGTAGCCGCAGCAGCAGATCGTCGATGGTCGACAGGCCCGCCCGCTTCAGGTCGGCGGCCTTGCGCGGGCCGACGCCCTTCAGGTACTGGAGCGAAGTGGCGAGCACGTCACCGCGCAAGCGCTACTGCACCACGATGGCGCGGGCCCGTTCTATCTGGATGCGCTCGATGGAGGACGGCAGGTCGAACGGACGGCCGAGTTGTGTGCCGCCGGGGTTTTCGGGCGACCGCGTATAGAAAGCGACGATCTCGAAGAGCATGGACGCCGGCACGGGAATGCCCGCGATGTCGGCGCGTTCCACCTCGAACCGCGCCTGTCCGCCGCCCGTGCGCAGCACCCCGCTGGTGGTGACGGGCAGGCGGCCGCCCACCAGGCTCCACGGATCGAAGAGGCCCCCACTCGATCGGCTGCGCGACACCGCGTCGAGGTCCACCACCGCTCGGCCGGTGACGCGGTCCTGCCCTTCGAACGTGAGCTGCGGTTCGGTGACGCCCTCGGGCACCTCGGCGGGGGATCCGTACAGGAGCCAGGAATTCACCTCGTCCTGGCTCACGATGGTCCGCACCGCCGGCCCGCCCGGAGCCCGCGGACCCCGGGTCGAGATGTCGTCCAGCTTGCGTTCGAATGCGGGGACCAGGCTGCGCGAGGGCGCCGCCATGAGGGCCGGCACCAGCAGGAGCCCGATGCCGAGGGCGACGCTGGCGGCGTGACGTCGTATGTGCATGGGCGCCTCCCGGACGATGCCTGCGGTCAGGGCCGCAGTGTAGCACCGAAATCCTTGATCTTCGCCTTTCGTTCGCATATAGTCGGCCTCCAGTCGGCCCGGCCTTCTGCCGGGGCGGGCGAGCCCGAGGAGGCCCTGTGCAGCCGCTCACCAAACGTCAGCGCGAGATCCTGGACTACCTCAACGACTTCATCCAGCAGCACGGCTACGCGCCGAGCCTCGAAGAGATCGGCCGGCGGTTCAACCTGTCGTCGCTCGCCACGGTGCACAAGCACCTCACCAACCTGCAGGAGAAGGGCTTCATCCGTCGTGCCTGGAACCGCAGTCGCTCCGTGGAACTGGTGCCGACCCGCGTGGCAGGCCGGGCGCAGGAACTCCCGCTGCTCGGGTACGTGGCGGCGGGCGCGCCCATCGAGGCCATCGCCGGGACCGAAACCATCGCCGTGCCGGAGGCGCTCGTCGGCAAGCGCGACAGCTACGTGCTGCGCGTCCGCGGCAGCTCGATGATCGACGAGCAGATCCGCGACGGCGATTTCGTGATCGTCGAGGACCGCAAGTCGGCCGACGACGGCGAGATGGTCATCGCGCTCATCGGCGGCCACGACGTGACCCTCAAGAAGTTCTATCGGGAACAGGGCGGGCGCGTCCGGCTGCAGCCGGCCAACCCCGCGATGCAGCCGATGCTGTTCGATCCGGACCAGGTCCAGGTGCAGGGCGTGGTGGTCGGCGTCATGCGAAGATACTGACCGTGCCGCCGGCCAGCGCCGGTGCTGGAGGTGTCATGGCCGACGAGTCCAAGTCCATCAATTTCACGATCGTCCCCGACGAGCCCACCGATCTCGCGCGGACGTACGCCAACTTCTGCTCGGTCGCCCATACACCGTTCGATGTCACGCTCACCTTCTGCGAGGTGATGCCGCTGTCGGACCGCGACGTGCGCGAGGCGGCCAAGGATCACGTGGTCCGGGCGCCCGTGCGGGCGCGGGTCGTCGTGCCGGTGCAGTTCGTGCCAACGCTCATCACGGCGCTCCAGGAGCACATGCGGGTGTTCGCCGACTCGTACGCCAACGTGGGCTGGACCAAGCAGAACCCCGTGCACTGATGGGCGGTCGCCGAGGCGTTGCACGGCCGTCAGTGGCTGCGCCCGAGCCGCCCCCGGCGCGGGCGACGGACGGTGTCGTGGCGCGCCGGATCGTGGACGCCCTGCTCCGTCAGCATCCGGGCGCCGACACCGAGCTGCACTTCCGCACCCCGTTCGAGCTGCTGGTCGCCACGATGCTCTCGGCGCAGTCTACCGACGCCCGCGTCAACCTGGTGACGCCGGCGCTGTTCGCCCGCTATCCGGACGCCCGCCGCCTGGCCGAGGCCGCTCCCGAGGACCTCGAGGCGCTCATCGTCTCCACGGGCTTCTTCAGGCAGAAGACGCGGGCGCTGCTCGGCATGGCCGCTCAGCTCGTCGAGCATCACGGCGGCGAGGTGCCGGCGAGCATGGACGCGCTCACGGCGCTGCCGGGCGTGGGCCGGAAGACAGCGAACGTCGTCCTCGGACATGCGCTGGGCGTGCCGGGCTTTCCCGTCGATCGGCACGTCCTGCGGGTGGCGACGCGCCTGGGGCTCGCCTCCGGCACCGACCCGGTGAAGGTGGAAGCCCAGTTGTGCGCGGCGTTGCCGGCGAGGCTGTGGACGCAGGCGTCGGACGCCCTCATCCTTCATGGCCGGCGCGTCTGCCGTCCCACCACGCCCCTGTGCAGCCGCTGCGCCGCCCGCACCGATTGCCGCTACCCCCCTGCCACTGCCGATGCGCCGCGACGCGTTCGAACGCCTCGTCGTTGAGGCCATGGCCCTCGTGCCGCGCCACTTTCGCGACGAGATGCGCAACATCGCCATCGTCGTGGAGGACGAGCCGTCGCCCGAGCTGCTCGAGGAGATGGAGATCGAGCCGCCGGACTCGCTCTACGGCCTCTACCAGGGCACGCCGATCACCGAGCGGTCGTGGGACCAGGGCAACGACCTGCCGGACCGCATCACGCTCTACCAGATCCCCATCGAGGAGGACTGCGACGACGCGGACGACGTGCGCGCGGTGATCGGCGAGACGTTGATTCACGAGATCGGCCACTACTTCGGCCTCAGCGAGGAAGAGATCGAAGCGATCGAGGAGCGGTACTGGCGGGGCGAGACCCTGACCGAGGACGACGAGTGAAGTACGCGCCCGCGAAGAAGCGCTTCGGCCAGCACTTCCTCGAACCCGCCTGGGTGGACAAGCTGGTCAAGGCGCTGTCCCCCGCGTCGAGCGATACCTTCCTCGAGATCGGGCCCGGCCGTGGCGCGCTCACCCGTCCGTTGGCTCGTCGCGTGTCGCGCGTGGTGGCCGTGGAGATCGACCGTGGACTGGCCGCCGCGCTGCCAACCGCGCTCGGCGCCGCCAACGTGGTCGTGGTGTGCGACGATTTCCTGCGGGTGGACATCGACCACACACTCGGCACCGCCCTTCGGCCCGTGCGTGTGGTGGGCAACCTCCCCTACAACCTGTCCACCCCCATCCTGTTCCGCCTCATCGCCCTGGCCGGGGACGGCGCCGTGTTCTCCGACGCCACGCTGATGCTGCAACGGGAGGTGGCCGACCGGCTCGTGGCCACCCCTGGCTCGTCCGACTACGGCGCGCTGGCGGTGCAGGTGGCCCTGGTGGCCGACGTGGAGCGCCTGCTCGTCCTGCCGCCCGGGGCGTTCAGGCCCCCGCCCGCCGTGCGGTCGGCGGTGGTACGCCTGCGCTTCCGGCCGCCGGCCTTCGACATCGGAGACCGCACGGTGTTCGAGACGGTGACCCGCGGCGTCTTCCTCCAACGGCGCAAGATGCTCGGCAACGCCCTCGAGCCGGTGGCGCACGGGCTGGGCGACACGGCGTCCGGGATGCTGCACCGAGCGGGGATCGATCCCCAGCGCCGACCCCAGACGCTGACCCTCGCCGAGATGGTGAGCCTTGCGAGAGCTGTGCTATAGTGCGAACTTCGAACGGTCGTCCCCTCCTGTATTTGCAGGCGCTCCCAGCGGCCTGACGGTGCCTTGCACCCCATCACGTTCGAGCGCCTCATTGCAGGTGCCGCGTGAGCTACGTTCGGCGAGTACGGCACTGGTGCCGGTCTGCGTACGCGGAATGCTGGGCTTTACATGAATCAGGTTGGCGAATCGTCCGTGCCGTCAGGCACCCTCGAGGTCGTGCCCCTCGGGGGGCTCGGCGAGTTCGGGATGAACATGATGGCCATCTCCTGGGAGGACACGACCCTCCTGGTGGATGCCGGCGTCATGTTCCCCGACCCCGATCACCTCGGCGTGGACCTGATCATCCCCGACCTCTCCTACCTGGAGCGGCGCGGCAGCCGGGTGCAGGCCCTGCTTCTCACGCACGGGCACGAGGACCACATCGGCGCGGTGCCCTACGTGATGCCGCTCTTTGATGGGCCGGTCTTCGGCACCCCGCTCACGCTGGCACTGGTCGAGCCCAAGCTCGCCGAGCACCGGGTGCCGGCGGCCGGCCGGCTGCGCCCGGTGGGCCCGGGCGATCTGGTCCGCGTGGGACCGTTCGAGATCGAGTTCATCCGCGTCACCCACAGCATTCCCGGCTGCGTGGCCCTCGCCATCACGACGCCGCTCGGCACAGTGCTGCACACGGGCGACTTCAAGATCGATCAGACGCCCATCGATGGCGTGCCCTTCGACCTGCCGCGGTTCTCACAGCTGGGTGATGCGGGTCTGCTGGCGCTCTTCTCCGACAGCACCAACGTCGATCGGCGGGGCTATACCGGCACCGAACTCGATGTGGTCGAGGCGTTCGAGGAGATTTTCACCAGCACGACGGGCAAGCTCGTGGTGGCGCTGTTTTCGTCGAGCCTCTACCGCGTGCAGGTGCTCGTAGACCTGGCGGCGCAGTTCGATCGCAAGGTGGCCTTCATCGGCCGGAGCCTCGTCCAGAACACCGAGATCGCCCAGCGCCTCGGCTTCCTGCGCATCCCGGCGGGCCTGCAGGTCCGCGACTCGGACGTGCCCGGTCTCGCCTCGCAGGACGTGCTCTGCCTGGTGACCGGTTCGCAGGGGGAACCGCAGGCCGCCCTCTCGCGCATCGCCATCGACGATCACCGCTACATCTCGCTCGGCCCCGACGACCGGGTCGTGTTCTCGGCCAGGGCCATCCCCGGCAACGAGAAAGCCATTGCGCGGACGATGAGTCACCTGGCCCGGCGCGGTGCCGAGGTGATCACAAGCGACATGAAGCACGTGCACGTCTCCGGCCACGGCAGCGCCGAGGAACTCAAGCTGGTGCTGGCGCTCACCCGTCCGCAGCATTTCATCCCGGTCCACGGCGAGTATCGCCAGCTGTCGTTACACGCGCGTCTCGCCGGACGCGTTCTGGCCGGCCGCACCCCCGAAGTCAACGTCCTGCTGGCACAGGACGGGGACCAGATCCACTTCGACGCGACGGGCGCCCGGCTCGCGGGACGGGTACCCGTCGGCCGCACGCTGATCGACAGCACCCGCACGGGCGAGGTCATCGACGCCACCCTCCGCGATCGGCGGCACGTGGCCGGCGACGGCATCGTGGTCGTGGTGGCGGCCATCGCGCGGCAAACGGGCCTGCTGGCGGGCACGCCGGAGATCGTGGCCCGGGGCTTCGTGCTCGAGGACGACGACGCCGGGGCGCTGTTCCGCGAGGCGGCCCTGGTCGCCACCGAGTGCATCATGGCCGCGAGTGTCGAGGAGCGCGCCGACGAAGGGCTGATGGGCGAACGGCTGCGCGTCGAGATGCGGCGATTCTTCAAGAAGCGGTCTGGCCGCCGGCCGCTGGTGCTGCCCGTGCTGATGGAGGTGTAGCGGTGGCGACCTCCGTGATCTCCCGGCGCGTCAGCGAATTCGTCGGCGTGGCGCTCTTTGCGCTGGCGCTGCTGTGGCTGATCTCCCTGATCACCCACGAGCCGACCGACCCCGCCTGGTTCTTCACGACGGGAGGCGACCAGCCGCCCGTCAACTTCGCGGGGCGGGTGGGCGCGTTCCTCTCCGAGTTGTCGTTCCAGATGGTGGGGTACGCCGCCTATCTCATCCCGATCGTGGTGGCGGTGGCCGGGTGGAGCTACTTCTGGTGCCAGCCGCTCGATGCGGCCTATACCAAGATCGTCGGGGCCATCCTGTTCGTGGGGTGCCTGAGCACCTTCCTCGGCTTGATGCTCGCGCCGGCCGAGACGGCGGGCCGAAGCGTGGTGCCGGGCGGGGCCATCGGCACATGGCTGGCGGACCTGCTCGCGGCGTACTTGAACCGCACCGGCTCGGTCATCGTGCTGCTCACCCTCGCGGTGCTCGCCGTGATCCTGTCCACCCAGTTCTCGTTCGGTCGTCTCTCGACCTCGGCGGTCCAGGGGCTCCGTGGCCTGACGGGTGCGACGATTGTCCGTGTCCGGACCGCGCTCGAGGAACGCCGGAAGCTACGGCAGCGGCGTGAGGTGATGACCCGGCAGGCGAAGGCGGCCGCGGCCCAGGGCGTCGCCGGAGGCACCGGCACGGGCGCGGCGCCCGATGCCCCGGTCGTGCGGCCGCGCGTGAACCGTCCCGCGCCTGCGGCTCCCGCGGGCGGGTCCGGGGCCGTCGTGAGCCGGCCGCGGCCGGAGCCGTCCACGCCGCCCCTCCCGCTGCCCGAGGCGGAGCCGGTCCGGGCCACGCCTCGCCGGCTCGGCGCCTTCACGCTGCCGCCGCTCACGCTGCTCGATGCCCCGAAGGCGGAGCGCACGATCGATGAACGGCAACTGATGGAGTCGGCGCGCCACCTCGAGCAGAAGTGCCGCGAGTTCTCCGTCGAGGGCCAGGTGGCCCAGATCCACCCGGGACCGGTGGTGACGACCTTCGAGTTCAAGCCCGAAGCGGGCGTGAAGTACAGCAAGGTCACCGGGCTCGCCGACGATCTGTGCCTGGCGATGCAGGCGGAGTCGGTGCTCATCGACCGCATCCCTGGCAAGTCGACCGTCGGGATCCAGATTCCCAACGTGGACCGCGACGCCATCTCCCTGCGCGAACTGCTGGAGTCGGACGCCTACCTCCGCTCGCCGTCGAAGCTCACCATCGCGCTCGGCAAGACCATCCACGGGGAGGCCTACATGGCCGACCTCGCCACGATGCCGCACCTGCTCATCGCCGGCTCCACGGGCACGGGCAAGTCCGTCGGCCTCAACTCGATGCTCACCAGCATCCTCTACCGGGCCACCCCGGACGACGTGCGGATGATCATGATCGACCCCAAGCGCCTCGAGCTCGGGATGTACGAGGAGATTCCGCACCTGCTGACGCCCGTGGTCGTGGACCCGAAGAAGGCGTCCAACGCCCTGCGCTGGGCCGTGCGGGAGATGGAAGAGCGGTACAAGACGCTGGCCGCCGAAGGTGTCCGCAACATCGAGCAGTACAACCGGAACGTCCGCCGGATGATCGAGGAACGCGGCGAAGAGGCCGACGCCGAGCCCGAAGCCCCGCGGCCGCTCCCCTTCATCGTGGTCGTGATCGACGAGCTGGCCGACCTGATGATGGTGGCGAGCAACGAGGTGGAGGAATCGATCGCCCGCCTCGCCCAGATGGCGCGCGCGGTCGGCATCCACCTGATTCTGGCCACGCAGCGGCCGTCGGTGGACGTCATCACGGGCCTCATCAAGGCCAACCTGCCCTCGCGGATCTCGTTCCGGGTGTCGTCGAAGGTGGACTCGCGCACGATTCTCGACGCCAACGGGGCCGAGCAGCTGCTCGGGCGCGGCGACATGCTGTTCATGCCGCCGGCCTCGTCGCGGTGCATCCGCCTGCACGGCCCGTACATCTCTGAACAGGAAAGCGCCCGCCTGGCGAGCTTCCTGCGCAAGCAGGGCAAGCCCGTGTTCGATGACACGATCACGGCCGAGGACGACAAGACCGGTCCCGGCGGGGTGGAGTTCGACAAGGACGAGCTCTACGACGAGGCCGCCCGCATCGTCGTGAGCAGCGGCCAGGTCTCGATCTCGTACCTCCAGCGCCGGCTTCGCGTGGGCTTCAGCCGCGCCGCCCGTCTGGTGGACATGATGGAGGCCGAGGGCCTCGTTTCGCCCGGCGCCGGCGGCAAGCCGCGCGACGTGCTCGTGGATCGCAACTACTTCGAGGAAGTCGATGCGCAGCTTCGCTAGGCTCGCGGTGATCGTCACGGTCGCGGTGGTCGTGCACGGCGCGCCCGGTCTCGCCGTGCCCGCCGTGGCGCAGTCGCCCTCCGCCCAGGAGCGCTACGAGCGCGCGCAGGAGCAGGAGCGTGCGGTGCGCCGCGCCCTGGAGTCGAACGCGCCCACGGCGGCGGTGCTGCGCCGCGTGCGCAGCGTGATCGCGGCCTACGAGGGCGTGCCGCGGGCCTTCCCGCGCAGCGGCTACAGCGACAACGCCCTCTGGCAGGGTGCGAAGCTCGCGGCCGACGTCTGGGCGCGCGGTGGACAGGCCGCCGACCGCGCGCGGGCGCTGGCGATGTTCGACTGGCTCGCGCGGGAGTATCCGTCGAGTTCGCTGGCGCGGGAGATCGACGCGGAGCGGGCGCGACTCACGACACCGCCCCCCGGCGCCGACCAGGCCCTGTATACGGCCGCCTTCGAGCGGGAGCAGGCCCTGCGTGCCCGTCTGGCGTCGCGTCCCCAGTCTCAGGCAGTGGCCGACCTTCGCGCGCTCGCGGTGGAGTATGAAGGCGTGCCTCGCAGGTTTCCACGCAGCGGGTACAGCGACAACGCGCTGTGGCAGGGCGCCCAGCTTGCGGAAGAGGCGTATATCCGGTCGAACGCCACCGCCGATCGTCAGCGCGCCCTGACCCTGCTGGCCTGGCTGGTTCGCGAGTACCCCACCAGTTCCCTCGTGCCGGAGGCGCGGACGGCGTCCGCCCGGCTGGAACGCGAACGTTCGGACGTCCGCGCGGCGGCCGCGCGCCCGGCGGCGCGCTCCGCCGACGATGCGGTGCGCACGGCTTCTGTGCCCGCGCCCGCACCTGATACAGACCGTTCCGCACCTGCACCGCCGGTGCCGGCGATACCCGCGCCGGCCGGGCGGACCACCGTGGCCTCCGCGACAACCGCCGCACCGGCGTCTGCAGAGACCGCGGGCGCGCTCACCGTCTCCACGCCGCCTGCGGCGGCTCCTGTGTCGGCGGCTGCGCCGCCGGCCTCGGCGCCGGTGGGTGCGCGGCTCGTGGCGCCTGCACCGGCGGCATCCACGTCCGCCGCGCCCGTGGGGCTGCCGCGGCTCACCTCCGTGCGACGCGATGTGCTGCCCGATGTGCTGCGCGTGACGCTGGAGATGGAGCGGGAGTCGCCATTTCGCGACGAGCGCCAGGCCAGCCCCGCACGCGTGCTCGTGGACCTGCAGGCGGTGGGCGCAGTCGAGGCGCTCGAGAATGCCCGACTCGCCTTCGACGACGACGTCGTGCGCGAAATCCAGGTGGTGCCGGCAAGCGGCTCCGGCGTCCGCGTCGTGCTGGGCCTCGGCGGTGAGGCGCCCCGGCACAGCGTCTACGCGCTCTACAACCCGTACCGCGTCGTCGTGGACTTCGAGCGCCCGCCCTCGCTGGCCGCCGCCCCCGGGCGCCCGGCCACACCAGCCAGCCAGCCCTCACGCGGAGCGTCCACGGCGGCCGCCGCCGCGACCGGGAGCGGCGCTGCCAGCAGTACCGCCAGCGCCGCTGGTACCGCGCCGGGCGCGCCGACGGCACCCGCGGCCAACCGCGCCGGCGGGTTCTCCATGTCGCGGCAGCTGGGCCTCGGCGTTTCACGCGTGGTGATCGACCCCGGACACGGCGGCCGCGACCCCGGCGCCCGCAGCAACGGTGCCGTCGAGGCCGACATCGTGCTCGACATCGCGCTGCGCCTCGAGACACTCCTGCTGGCGCAGCCTGGGGTGGAGGTGGTGATGACGCGTCGCACGGACGTGTTCGTGCCGCTGGAGGAGCGCACGGCCATTGCCAACCGGGCCGAGGCCGACCTGTTCCTCTCCATCCACGCCAACGCCAGCGCGTCAGGTGCCGGAAGCGGCATCGAGACGTACTTCCTGAACTTCGCCACCAATCCGGCGGCCGAGGCGATCGCGGCCCGCGAGAACGCCGGGTCGGCCCGCACGATGGCGCAGTTGCCCGACATCGTCAGGGCGATCGCACTGAACAACAAACTGGACGAGTCGCGCGACTTCGCCACGATGGTCCAGCGGTCGCTCTTTCAGCAGGTGCGGAAAGTGCATCCGCAGACCCGCAACCTTGGCGTGAAGCAGGCGCCGTTCGTGGTCCTCATCGGCGCCACGATGCCGAGCGTGCTGGCCGAGGTGTCGTTCATCACCGACACGCGCGAGGGCCGGCTCCTGCGGACGGCAGGATATCGACAGCAGCTCGCCGAGGCGCTGTTCGAGGGGGTGGCTGCGTATCAGCGCTCGCTCAAGGCGAGCGCCACCGTGGCCGCGCAGGAGTAGCTGCCGACACGCCGTCCGTCAGATGCGGAAGCGGGCGTGTCCCGGGTCGGTGAATTCGATGGCCTGGTTGCGTCGGCGACGGAACCAGATGAACAGCGCGCCCGCCAGCAGGCCGGCCACGGCCGCAGCCATCATCACGGCGCCGGTGAACCCCACCGCGCCCAGCACCACATCACCCATCGTCAGCTCTGGCGTGATGGGAGGCTGCTTGATGACCTCGACGACGATGGGATCCGTGGGCGGAGACTGCATCGTTCGTTGGGCCTAGAGCTTACCCCACTCGGCCGCGTGGAGGGCCAGCTGCGCCAGCGTGCGGACCGCCACGCCGGTCGGGCCCTTGGGCATGTAGGGCTTGGCCTCCTCGGCCCACGCCGTGCCGGCGATATCCAGGTGCACCCACGGCAGGTCCCCGGCGAAGGCTCCGATGAAGAGCGCGCCGGTGATGGCACCGCCCGCGCGGCCACCGGTGTTGGTCATGTCGGCGATCTCGCTCTTGAGGAGCTCGCGGTAGTCGTCGAACACGGGCATCGGCCAGCTCCGGTCGCCCGCCCGCTCACTCGCTCGGCGCACCTGCTCCACCCACGGCGCGGGCCGGCCGAACAGACCCGTGGTGGAGTGGCCCAGCGCCACGATGCACGCGCCGGTGAGCGTGGCCACGTCCACCAGGTGCGTGGCGCCGAGCTGCCGCGCGTACCAGACCGCGTCCCCCAGTACCAGCCGGCCCTCGGCATCCGTGTTGATGACCTCGACCGTCGTGCCCGCGGCGCTCGTGAGCACGTCGCCCGGCTTGATGGCCTTGCCGCCGGGCATGTTCTCGGCGCAGGGCACGAGGCCGATGCAGCGGACCCCGACCCCGAGGCGGGAGATGGCGGCCATCGCGGCGACCACCGAGGCGCCGCCGGTCATATCCTCCTTCATCCGCTCCATGTGCTCGGCAGGCTTGATGGAGATGCCCCCGGTGTCGAACGTGATGCCCTTGCCGACCAGCGCCAGCACGGGGCCATCGGCGGCGGCGTTCGGCGGATCGTGCCGCAGCACGATGAGGCGCGGCGGCTCCTGGCTTCCCTGCCCCACACCGATGAGCAGGCCCATGCCGAGTTCGGCCAGCTTCCGTTCGTCGAGCACCTCGGCGAGCAGGTCGGTGTCGCGGGCCACCTCGAGCGCGCGCGCGGCGAGCAGCCGGGGCGTGAGCCGGTTGCCGGGCTCGTTGGCCATCGAGCGGGCAATGTTCGAGCACTCCCCGAGCACCAGGCCCCGGTCAAGGGCGGCGTCGAGGCCCGCGACCGAGGCATCGGCGACGTGCAGCTGACACGACTCGATCCAGGCGGTCGGAGGCTCATCCGTCTTGTACGTGGCGGGCTCGAAATTGCCGAGGGTCACCCCTTCGGTGGCGGCCTGCACCAGATCGGCCAGCGGCAGCGCAGGCAGACCCTGGAGGCTCACCACCAGCCGGGCCAGGCGTCGCCGGCGGGCCGTCAGCGCGGCGGCGGTGGCCGCGCGCCGCGTGGCGGTGGTCGAGTACTCCGCGCGCGGACCGACGCCGAGGACCACCAGGAGCCGCCCTGCGAACTCGCCGAGGAGCGGCGTGACGAAGCAGCTGCAGTGCTTGCCGGAGATCTCGCCCCGGGCCATGGCGCGCGTCACCTCGCCCCCGGTCGCCGCGTCCAGCGCCGCCTGATCGGCAGGGTTCTCCCCCTCGAACACCTGAACCGCGATGAGGTCGGCCTCCAGCCCGAGCGGGGCCAGTGCGGTCACGGTGACCGCCGGAGTCCTATGGTCTGTGGCCATCAACGATATCTCCTCGTGCGGGCATTCCGGGTCGTGCCCGCCGACCCCGGGGCCAGGGTCTCACGGTGCGGCTGGTGGCGCAGTGCTGCCGGCTGCACCTTGTTCGGGCGCTGGTCTTGACCGTAGAATCAGCTCGCCTGCTGTGTGGTGAAAGCTCCTATGACACCTGCTCGACGTGCGTGGTGCGCGGCGCTCGCGTTCCTGACTCTCACGCTGCCTGTCGTGCAGGCGCAGGGGGGGCAACGGGAGGCCGACGAGAGGAAACCAAGTCTATCACTGCGCGCGAACCCGCCCGTGGGCCTTTCGCCCCTCCGGGTCCGCACCGTCGCCGAAATCCGCGGCGGCGCCGACGACTACGCCGAGTTCTACTGCGTCTCCGTCGAGTGGGACTGGGGCGACGGCACGGTATCGGAGAACTCCGAAGACTGCGAGCCCTATGTCGCGGGCACGAGCGAGATCCGACGCCGGTTCAGCGCCGAGCACGTGTACCGGCAGTCCGGCAACTTTCGCGTCTACATCCGGCTGAAGCAGAAGAGCCGCATCGTGGCCGCGGCCAACGCCCAGCTCCAGATCCGGCCCGGTGCCCGCGACGCCTTCTGAGCGCGGCGTACGCGCCTGGACGCTGCGGTAGAATGCGCGTCTTGTCCACAGAATCCCCGCTGTCGGTCGACGCGATCATGGCGGAGCTCCACATCCGCGTGCGTGAGCGCATCCGCGCCGACCTGCTCCGGCGCGGAGGCAGCCGGGACTACGAAGACCCGCGCCTCTTCTCGGAGGTCGAGGATCTGCTGAGTCGGGCGGTGGAGCCGGGCGAGCCACGGGAACTCTTGCTCCCCCACCTGCTCGGCGATCCGGCTGCGTGGCGGCTGCGCACGGCGCTCAGCTACCAGTCGCACCGCACGCCCCTCGGCGCGCGTTTGATCATCGGCCTCAAGCGGCGGCTTCTGATGCCCGCCTTCCGCTGGCTCTTCGAGTACAGCCGCGACAACTTCGAACGGCAGCAGCGACTCAACCTCGTCCTGATGACGTGTGTCGAGGAGCTGGCGCTCGAGCTGGCCCGCCTGCGTCTGGACACCACGCCGGCGTCGGTGCCGGACACGACCTCCGCCGACCGGCCGTGAAGCTCGCGTGCGTGGTCCAGCGGTACGGCGCCGACATCGCGGGCGGCTCCGAGGCGCACTGCCGCGAGGTGGCCGAGCGCCTGGCCGCGCGCCACGAGGTGACGGTGCTCACGACGTGTGCGCGCGACTATGTCACCTGGGCGAACGCGCTCCCGCCCGGTGTCTCGCGGGAGCGGGGCGTGACGGTGCACCGGTTTCCCGTGGTGCGGCCGCGCGACCTGAAGCGCTTCGCCGACCTGAGCGACGAGGTCTTCGCCGGCCCGACCCCCGTCGATCGGCAGGAGGAGTGGTTCCGGCAGAACGGCCCGGACTGTCCGGGGCTGCTCGAGCATCTCGGTCGGAGCGGTGGCGATTACGACCTGGTGCTCTTCTGGACATACCGCTACGCACCCTCCTATTTCGGCTCGCCGCTCGTGGCCGACCGGGCGGTGCTCGTGCCGACGGCCGAACACGATCCCGCGATCGACCTCACCGTGCTGCGCGACTACTTCCCCCGGGCGGCCGGCTATCTCTTCATGACGCCCGAAGAAGAGGCGCTCGTCGGACAGCGTGCCGGGCAGCCGCTCCAGCCCTCCGCGGTGGTGGGCATCGGGCTCGAGCCTGCCGCACCCTGCCCCGACGCCGACCGGGTCCGTGCAGAGCACGGCATTCCTGAACCCTACGTGCTGTATCTCGGGCGGGTCGATCGCAACAAGGGGTGCGAGACCCTGCTGGACGACTTCATCGCACAGGCAGACGGGCTCTCCGCCACACTCGTGCTCGCGGGACCATCGACGCTGGTCGTACCGCAACATCCGCGCATCCGCGCCCTGGGGTACGTGAGCCACGTGCTGCGCGACGCGCTGCTCGCCGGCGCGCGGGCACTCGTCGTGCCGTCTCCGTACGAGAGCCTGAGTATCGTGCTCCTCGAAGCCTGGAACCGCAGCGTCCCGGCGCTTGTGAACGCGCGCTGCGACGTGCTCGCGGGACAGGCGCGACGCGCCAACGGCGGGCTGTACTACCGTTCGCCCGCCGAGTTCGGCGAGGCGCTGCGCTTCCTGCTCGACGATACCGCCGCACGGGACACGCTCGGGCGCCAGGGGCGGGCGTACGTGGACCGCGAGTACCGCTGGCCGATCGTCCTCGATCGGATCGAAGCCCTGCTCGAGCGCGCGCGGGCATCCGGGCGCTGAACCAACCGGCGCCGGCGGTACTGGCGGGTTCGGACGGGTCAGGGGTGTGCGGGCGCGTGGGCGGGCTCCACGATCGCGCGGCACTCGCCGAAGCCGATCGAGATGGCGCCCGCGGCCTCTGCCCGCGCGACGAGGACCACCTCGTCGCCGTCCTCGAGAAACGTGCGTGTCTCGCCACCCGGGAGTGCGAGCGGGTGCCGCCCGCCCCGGGTGAGCTCCAGCAGGCACCCTCCCTGCTCGAAGGCCGGCCCGGAGATGGTGCCGCTGCCGAGGAGATCGCCGGGCTCGAGCCGGCAGCCATTGGCGGTGTACTGCGCGATCTGCTGAGCGATGGTCCAGACGGCCTCGCCGACGGGGCCGGTGGTGAGGCGCACCGGCGGCCGGTCCCCGGCGCGTGAGGACGCGGTGGAGAGCCAGGCGTCGACCTCGATCTGCAGCCCCCCGCGCGCACCGTCGGCGGCACTCCACAAGTAGTCGAGCGGTCGCACGGCGCGTGGCGCCGCCGGGATGCGGAATGGGTCGAGCGCTTCGGCCGTGACCACCCACGGGGAGATGCTGGTGGCGAAGTTCTTTCCCGCGAATGGGCCGAGCGGCTGTGCTTCCCACGCCTGCAGGTCGCGCGCCGACCAGTCGTTCAGCAGCACGACGCCGAAGACGTGGTCCCACGCGCGGTCGACGGGAATCGGCGTGCCGATGGCGTTCCCGCCCCGCACGAAGACGCCGATCTCGACCTCGTAGTCGAGGCGCCGGGAGGGGCCGAAGATCGGCCGTCCCTCCCGCGATCGCCGCTGACCGCAGGGCCGGCGGACGGGCACGCCGCTCGGCACGATGGTGGATGCCCGGCCGTGGTAGGCCAGCGGCATCTCGGTGAAGGCTGGCGGCACGGCGAAGGCGTCGCCCGAGATCTCCGCCACGTGCCGGGCGTGGTGCGCCGAGGTGAAGCCGTCGGTGAAGCCGCGGATGTCGGCGGGCAACTCGAGCGCGAGCGACGCCTGCGAGACGAGGCACGGCGTGAGGGCCGAACGGACGTGCGCGGGGGCCTCGGCCCGCAGCGCGTCGTGCAGCCCGCGGCGCACCGCCGAGAGCGTCTCCACCGGCAGGGCCATGAGCGCGTTGAGGCGTCCGGCCCGGGCCGCCTCCGCGGCGCGTGCGGGGATCAGGTCAGGCAGTGCCTCGACGCAGGCCGGAAGGTCGAGCGCCGCGTCGCCGATCGCGACCATCACCCGCGGTTCGCCGCGCGGCTCGCGCCGCGCCACGCCGAAGGGCAGGTTCTGCAGCGGGAAGTGGCGATGCCGTTGGGCGGACGCCACCCAGCTTTCCCGCGTCGGATCGTGGGTCGCGTTCACCGGGGTTCCCTGAGCAGTTCCTCCCGCCACTTGGCCGCGTCCGCGAACAGCGCCTCGATGGCATGCCCCCGCCCGAGGTCGGCACGCACTTCGGTGAGCCGGTCGATGAGGGCGTCCAGGGCGTCACGGATCGCGTCGGCGTTGGACGTGCACACGTCCACCCACACCGTCGCCGGGCTCGCCGCGAGCCGGGTGGTGTCGAGCAGGCCCCGCCCCGACAGCGCCAGGCCGGCGGGGCCGGCCGCACCGCCCACGCAGGCCATGAGGGCACTGGCGGTCAACTGCGGCAGGTGGCTGACGAAGGCCATCAGCCGGTCGTGGTCCCAGGCCGTCATCTGCGCGGGCCGCGCCCGCAGGCCCTCGGCGAACGCCCGCAACCGCGCCACCACCGTGTCGGGCACGTCGTCCCCCGGGGTCAGGATCCACGGCCGTCCGTCGAACAGGCTCGCCGACGCATGGGCGAAGCCGCCGTGCGCGGCGCCGCCCAGGGGATGTCCGCCGACGAACACGAACGGCGTCCGAAGGCGGGCGGCTTCGGCCACGATCGCGCCCTTCGTGCTGCCCACGTCGGTGACGACGGCCGATGAGGCGAGCGTGCCGGCCAGTGCCGTGAGCACCTCGATGTTCTGGCGCACGGGCGCGGCCAGCACCACGAGGCTGGCCGCCGCGATGGCGCGCAGGTCCGTGGCCACGTGGTCGAAGGCACTGGTGAGGTCGGGCGTCTGCGCCACGACGTGCGGTACGTCCACCCCCACGAGCCGTGTGGCCGGCCAGCGCCGTCTGACCGCGAGGGCCACCGAGCCCCCGATGAGACCCGTGCCGACCACGGCCACGTCCGGAAACACCGGAGCCTCCACGGCGTCACGGCCGTCGCCGCGCCCCTCGAGGCCCCGTCCGCCGTTCCCGTCTCCGGGTGCTGGTGCGCCGGCGCTGGTCATCCGCGTGCTTGGCGGGATGGGTGCAGGCGTCGCCCGATGGCCGGAGCGATGACCCCGAGTTCCGCCATCAGCCTGGAGAACTGGTCGGGGAACATCGACTGGGCGCCGTCGCTGAGGGCGTGGTCGGGATCGTGGTGCACCTCGATGATCACGCCGTCGCCGCCCGCAGCCACGGCCGCGCGGGCCATGGGCGCCACCATGTCACGGCGCCCGGCCCCGTGGCTCGGGTCCACGATCACCGGCAGGTGACTGAGCTTGTGCACGACCGGGATCGCCGAGATGTCCAGGGTGTTGCGGGTCGCGGTCTCGAACGTCCGGATGCCCCGCTCGCAGAGGATCACGTCCTGGTTGCCACCGGCCAGCACGTACTCGGCCGACAGGAGCCACTCCTCGACGGTGGCCGCAATGCCCCGCTTCAGGAGCACGGGCCGACGCTGGAGTCCCAGCTCGCGGAGCAGTGTGAAATTCTGCATGTTGCGCGCGCCGACCTGCAGGATGTCGGCGTAGCGCGCCACGACGGGAATCTGGCTGGCGTCCATCACCTCCGACACGAGCGCCAGCCCGTGCGCGTCGGCCGCGCGGCGCAGCATCTGCAGGCCCTGCTCACCCAGTCCCTGGAAGCTGTAGGGGGAGCTGCGGGGTTTGAAGGCGCCGCCCCGCAGCACGTGAGCGCCCGCGTCCGCCACGGCCGCCGCCGAGGCGTGCACCTGCGCCTCGGTTTCCGCCGAGCATGGCCCTGCCATCACGACGACGTCCTCGCCGCCGATCCGGACGTCGCCCACCTGCACCACGGTGTTCTCGGGCCTGAAGGTCCGGCTCGCCCGCTTGTAGGGTTCCGAGATGCGCAGCACTTCGTGGACGCCGTCGAGCACGCCGATGAGCGCGGGCTCCACCAGCTTGCCGTGGCCGACGACACCCAGCACCGTCCGGGTGGCACCCGAGGAGCGATGGACGTCCATGCCCAGCTCCAGCAACCGGGCGATCACGGCATCCACCTGCGCCTCGGTCGCCCGCTCCTGCATCACCACGACCATGACGTCCTACTCTCCCGACGGGTCGCCGTCGTGCCGCTGCGCGCTGGCGACGCGCTCGGCGCGACGGGCCTCGTCGATGATGCGCTCGAAGATCCGTACGACCGCGTCGGCCGTGAGCGGTCCGCCGAGTTCGCCAGCCCGGCGGCGCACGCCGCCGAGCACCTCCGCTTCGCGATCGGGCTGGTAGACCGCCAGGCCCGACTGGTGCTTGATGCGCCCGATTTCGACGGCACAGGCGACACGCTCGTTGAGGAGCGCCACGAGTTGCTGGTCGACCGCGTCGATCCGGTCGCGGAGCGCGGGAATGGTCAGGACTTCAGCCACCGGACGTACTCCTCCACCCGTGCCGGCAGTTCCGGGGAATCGCCGACGTCGGCAATCGTCGCCACGAGCGCACTGCCCACCACCGCGGCGTCGGCCCATTGGCCCACGTCGCGCACGTGCTCCGGTCTCGAGATGCCGAACCCCAGGGCAATCGGCATATCGGTGACGGCCCGGATCCGCTCCACCATCTCCCGCGCCCCGGGCGCGACCGCATCCCGGGCCCCCGTGACGCCGAGGCGCGAGATGGCGTAGAGAAAGCCGCTGCCGAGCGTGGCCGCGGTACGGAGCCGTTCGTCGGAGGTCGTGGGACTGACGAGGAGGATTGTATCAATGCCCCGATCCGCAAGCGTGCGCCGAAAGCCACCGGCCTCCTCCATCGGCAGGTCGAGTGCCAGCACGCCGTCCACGCCGGCCTCCCGTGCGCGATCGGCGAACGCCTCTTCACCCAGGCGCAGGATCGGATTGGCGTAGCTGAAGATGACGATCGGCGCCCGGACGGCGGCCCGCACGGCCCGCACCATGTCGAGCACCTGCACGAGCGTGGTCCCGGCCTCGAGCGCGCGTTCGGTGGCGCGCTGGATCACGGGGCCGTCCGCCAGCGGGTCGGAGAACGGCACCCCCACTTCGAGCACGTCGGCGCCCCCGCGATCGAGCGCCTTGAGGATCTCGGCCGACTGCGCCAGCGAGGGATCGCCGGCCGTGATGTAGGTGACGAGCCCTGGGGTGCCCCGCTGCCGGATGCCGTCGAAGGTCACCTGCAGGCGGCTCATCGCAGCACCTCGGCCACGCTCTGCACGTCCTTGTCGCCACGTCCGGACAGATTGATGATGACGATGCCGTCCGGCGGGAGGCCGGCTGCCAGCCGCACGGCGTACGTGACCGCATGCGACGACTCGAGCGCCGGGATGATGCCCTCGAGCCTGGCCAGGAGCTGGAAGCCTTCGAGCGCCTCGGCGTCGGAGGCCGCGGCGTACTCGGTCCGCCCCTGCTCGCGCAGCCACGCGTGCTCGGGCCCGACGGCGGCGTAGTCGAGACCGGCCGAGATCGAGTGGGTCGCGTCGATGTTGCCGGCCGCGTCCTGCAGCACGAACGTCCGCGTGCCCTGCAGGACGCCGGTACTGCCGCCGGCAAAGCGCGCGGCATGCTGTCCGGGCTCGATGGCCGTGCCTCCCGCCTCCACGCCCACGAGCCGCACGGGCGCGTCGTCGAGAAAGCCGTCGAAGATGCCGATGGCGTTGCTGCCGCCACCCACGCAGGCAATCACGGCGTCGGGAAGACGTCCGGCCTGTTCGAGAATCTGGGCGCGCGCCTCCTGGCCGATGACGGACTGGAACTCGCGGACCATCAGCGGATAGGGATGCGGGCCGAGTGCGGACCCCAGCAGGTAGTAGGTGTCGGCGACGCTGGCCACCCAGTCCCGCATGGCCTCGTTGATGGCGTCCTTCAAGGTGCGGCTCCCGGCGTCCACCTGACGGACCGTGGCGCCCAGCAGGCGCATGCGGACGACGTTGAGGGCCTGCCGCCGCATGTCCTCGGCGCCCATGTAGACGTGGCACTCGAGGCCCAGGAGCGCACAGGCCGTGGCCGAGGCCACGCCGTGCTGCCCGGCGCCCGTCTCGGCGACGATGCGTCGCTTTCCCATCCGTTGCGCCAGCAGCGCCTGGCCCAGCGCGTTGTTGATCTTGTGCGCGCCGGTATGGGTCAGGTCCTCCCGCTTGAGGAAGATCCGCGCCCCGCCGGCGTGCGCGGACAGACGCCGCGCCTCGTAGAGCGGCGTGGGGCGTCCCACGTAGGCACGAAAGAGCGAGAGCAGCTCGTCGGCGAAGGCCGGGTCGCGGCGCGCGGCCATGTAGCCCGCCGTCAGCTCCTCGATGGGCGCCACCAGCGTCTCAGGCACGAACCGCCCGCCATACGGACCGAAGTAGCCCCGCTCGTCGGGGTCGCGCCTGCCGAACACGAGACGTTCAAGCTTCACGGTCGCTCCTGCTCCTCGAAGGCCCGTCGCGCCGCCATGAGGAAGCGTGCGAGCCGATCGTGATCCTTGGTGCCCGGCGTCCGTTCGACCCCGGATGAGACGTCCACGCCAACCGGCCGGACGGTGCGGATGGCCTCGGCCACGTTGTCGGGACCGAGGCCGCCGGCCAGCACCACGGGCCGTCTGGCAGCCACCGCCGCAGCCCCGGCCCAGTCGATGACGCGCCCGGTGCCGCCCCGGCGGACTGGATCCCCCGCGTCCAGCAGCAGCTGCACGTCGGGCGGCCACGCCCGTTCCACGGCCGCCACGGTCGCCAGGTCGGCGGCGCGCCACAGCGGCCGGCCGAGCGCGTCGGCGTAGGACGACGGTTCGTCCCCGTGCAGCTGCACGCCGCGGATGCCGGACTCGCGCACCACCTGCCGAATCGTCTCCACGGAGGCGTCCACGAACACCCCCACCGGGAGCACGTCGTCCGGTACGGCTGCCACCAGGGCGGCCGCGTCCGCTGCCGTCAGATGGCGCGGGCTGCCTGGCCAGAACACGAATCCGACCGCTGTGGCGCCGAGCCGCACCGCCGCGGCCACGTCGTCGGCACGGGTCAGGCCGCACACCTTGAGGAGCGGCTCGCTCATGGCGCGCCGCCGATCAGGCGCTGCAGCGCAGTCGCAGGGTCCGCGTCCGTCATGAAGCGCTCCCCGATAAGGAAGGCACCGTACCCCGCCGCGCCCAGACGCGCGAGATCGTCGCGGCTTCGGAGCCCGCTCTCGCTGACGGCCACCACGCCCGGCGGCATCCGCGCAGCGAGCCGGTACGAGGCCTCCACGTCCACCTGCAGGGTGCGAAGGTTGCGGTTATTGACCCCCACGATCCGTGCGCCGCTGTCGAGGGCCCGATCGAGCTCCTCCTCGTCGTGCACTTCGACGAGCGTGGCGAGCCCCAGGTCCCACGCGCGCTGCTGCAGGCGGTCCAGCGCGGGTTGTGCCAGCGCCGCCACGATGAGCAGCACGGCATCGGCACCGCTGGCCCTGGCCTCGAGCAACTGGTACTCGTCCACGATGAAGTCCTTCCGCAGGAGTGGCACGCGGACGGCCTCCCGCACGGCCTCCAGGTGTGCCAGCGCCCCGTCGAAGAAGGTCGGCTCCGTCAGTACCGAGATGGCGGCCGCGCCGCCACGCGCGTAGGCCGTGGCGATGGCCACCGGGTCGTAGTCCCGGGCCAGCACACCGCGTGAGGGCGACCGGCGCTTGCACTCGGCGATCACGTTGATGCGGTCCTCGCGTCGCAGGCCCGCTTCGAAGGCGGCGCCGTCGGGCTCACGGGCGAGGGCACGCCGCTCGAGCGCGCCGATAGCCTCGTGCGCGGCACGCCCCGCGGTGATGCGCTCGGTCGCCGCCACGATGGTGGCGAGCAGGTCAGGCGCTGTCATCAGCCCTGGGCTCCGTGCGAGGCGGCCGCCATGCGCTCCAGCGTGGCCAGCGCGGCGCCCGAGTCGATCGCGCGCGCAGCGACGGCGATGCCCTCCCGGACGCTCTCGACCGCGCCGGCCACGAAGAGTGCCGCGCCGGCGTTGAGGAGCACCACGTTGCGCCGGGCACCGGCGTCGCCCTCCAGCACGCCCTTCACGAGGCGGGCGTTCTGAGCCGCATCGCCGCCGCGGAGCGCCTCGGGCGGCGTGCGCGGCAACCCGACGTCGGAGGGGTGCAGGTAGAACGTGTGCACGATGCCGTCGCGGCATTCGGACACCTTCGTGTGCCCGCTCGCCGAGATCTCGTCGATGCCGTCAGCGCCGTGCACGACCCACGCCCGGTCGGTGCCGAGCATCTGCAGCGACCTGGCCAGCAGTTCGGTGTGTTCCGGCCGGGGCACCCCCACGATCTGGCGCCGCGCGCCGGCGGGATTGCTGAGCGGGCCGAGCAGGTTGAACGCCGTGCGCACGCCGAGGTCGCGCCGGGCCTGGGCGGCGTGCTTCATCGACGGGTGGAAGGTGGGGGCGAAGAAGAACGCGATGTTGGCTGCGTGCAGCGTGGCCTCGACCACGGCGGGCGGCGCGCCCACGGCCACGCCCAGCGCCTCGAAGACGTCGGCGCTGCCGCAGCGGCTCGACACCGAACGGTTGCCGTGCTTGGCGACCCGCACGCCGGCAGCGGCCACGACCAGCGCCGCCGTGGACGAGATATTGAAGGTGCCGGAGCGGTCGCCGCCCGTGCCGCACGTGTCGAAGACGTCGCCTGGAGGGGCGGCGAGCCGCACGGCATGCTCGCGCATGACGCGGGCCAGGCCCACGATCTCCGCCGGGCGCTCGCCTTTCATCGCCAGGGCCACCAGAAACCCCGCCAGGGCAGCCGGAGGCGCCTCGCCCGACATGGCATGGCGCATCACCCCGGCGGCCTCGTCCGCGGAGAGATCCTCGCGGCGCACGAGCTTCTCGATGAGCGGCCCGAACATCACAGCTCCAGGAAGTTGCGCAGGAGCCGCCGGCCCTCCTCCGTGAGGACCGATTCGGGATGGAACTGCACGCCGTGCACCGGGTACTTGCGGTGCCGCACGGCCATGATCGTGCCGTCGTCGGTCGTGCGGGCCGCGACCTCGAGCTGTTCGGGCACGTCGTCGGGCGACACCACGAGCGAGTGATACCGGCCGGCGACGAGCGGATGCCCGAGGCCGGCGAAGACCCCGCGCCCGTCGTGATCCACCACCGACGTCTTGCCGTGCATGGGCACGCGCGCCCGGCACACCGTGCCACCGTAGACCAGGCCGATGGCCTGATGGCCGAGGCACACCCCGAGAACGGGCGTGGTCGGCCCGAACCGGCGGATGACGTCGGTCGAAATCCCCGCGTCCTCCGGCCGGCCAGGTCCCGGCGAAATCACGATCTGCTCGGGTCCCAGCTCCGCCACCTGGTCGAGCGACAGCTCGTCGTTCCGGTGCACGCGGATCTCGGCGCCGAGCTCGCCGAAGTACTGCACGAGGTTGTAGGTGAACGAGTCGTAGTTGTCGATGACGAGAACCATGTCTGCTTCCTGCGCGGGCTGTGCTACCGGACGTGCGGTCAGAGACCGCGTTGCGCCATCTCCAGGGCCTGGATCACCGCGCGGGCCTTGTCGCGGGTCTCCTGGTACTCGGCCGCGGGATCGGAATCGGCCACGATGCCGGCACCTGCCTGCACCGCGGCCCGCCGCCCCTCGATGAGCACGGTCCGGATCGTGATGCAGAAGTCGAGGTTCCCGGCAAAATCGAGGTAGCCGACCGCGCCCGCGTACACGCCCCGGCGGTCGCGTTCGAGCTCGGCGATGATCTCCATCGCCCGGACCTTGGGCGCCCCCGACACCGTGCCGGCCGGGAAGCAGGCCACCAGGGCATCGAGCCGGTCGCGCCCTTCGGCCAGACGTCCCTCCACGATCGACACCAGGTGCATCACGTGGGAGTAGCGCTCGATGGCCATGTAGGTGGGAACGCGGACGGTGCCGTAGTCGGAGACGCGTCCGACGTCGTTGCGGCCCAGGTCCACGAGCATGACGTGCTCCGACCGCTCCTTCTCGCTGGCATTGAGCTCGTCGGCGAGCCGCGTATCCTCGGTCGGCCCCTTGCCGCGCGGGCGGGTGCCCGCGATCGGGTGGGTCTCGACACGCCGGCCTTCCACGCGCACGAGCATCTCGGGGGACGAGCCGACGATGGAGCGGCCTCCGATGCGCAGGAAGTACATGTACGGCGAGGGATTCACGTGCCGGAGCGCGCGGTACACCGTGAACGGGTCCGCATCGATCTCGGCATCGAACCGCTGCGAGAGCACCACCTGGTAGATGTCGCCCGCTGCGATGTACTCCTTCGCCGTGCGGACGATGCCCTCGAACGCTTCCTGCGACATGTTCGCGGTGACCTCGAGCGGCGGTGCCGGCGGCCTCGACGGGGCCGACAGCGCCCGTTCCAGCTCCCGCTCGAGGAACTCGACCTTCGCGCAGGCGAACTGGTAGAGCGACTCGAGATCGTCCTCGCCTGTGACCCGCGCGTTGGCGATCACGAGGATCCGGTGCCGCACGTGGTCGAACGCCAGGATGGTGTCGAACAGCATGAACCCGGCTTCATCCTGCTCGTCGGCCGTCGGCTGCAGGACCACCGGCTCGAACCACGCGGCGGCATCGTAGCCGAGGTAGCCGACCGCGCCACCGGTGAAGCGTGGAAGCCCCGGCACGAACGGCGAATGGTAGGCCGCCATGAGCGTCCGCAGGGTGTCGACCAGCGGCGTGTCGTGCTCGATCACCTGTCCGGCCCGTTCCTCGAGGGTGCGCCCGCCGCGGGCACGCAGGATGAGGAACGGATCCTTGCCGAGGAACGAGTAGCGCGCGATCTGCTCGCCGCCCTCTACCGATTCGAGCAGGAACGCATAGTCGGAGTGCTCGGCGATCTTGAGGAAGGCTGATACCGGCGTCAGCAGGTCCGCCACGATCTCCTTGCACACCGGCACGAAGGTGCCCCGCTGGGCCAGATCCTTGAATTCGTCGAACGTCGTGATACGCATCGTCAACTCGGCCTCACGGGTGATACGGTCCGCGCCGCGTCGAGGCGTGCGCGGGCAGCGGCGGCCATGATCCCGGGTGGTGCCGGGCGCCCGGTCCACCAGGCGAACTGCTGCTCGGCCTGTGCGACCAGCATGGGCAGGCCATCGAGGGTCCGGCACCCCGCCGCTCGCGCCTCGCGCAGCAGCCGCGGCTCTTCCGGTCCATACGTCAGGTCGTACACGAGCTGCCCGCCGAAGGGGCCTCCGGGCAGCGGCGACTCATCCCGCGCCGTGGCGCCACCGGCCGGCGTGGTGTTCACCAGCACGTCCCAGCTCCCGTCGGGCACCGGCCAGGCGCCGACCAGGGCCCCGAACGCGGCCGCCACGTCGCGGGCCTGGGCCTCCCGCCGGGCATGGACGGTCACGATCGCCCCGCGGGCCACCAGGCCCGCCACCACGGCCCGTGCAGCCCCGCCCGCGCCGAGCACCGCACACCGCACGCCCGGCAGCACTGCCACCCCGGCGCCGGCCAGCGGCGACAGGAAGCCATCGACGTCGGTATTGGTCGCCGTCCACTGGGAACCCGTCCGCGCGAGGGTATTGGCCGCACCCACGCGCGCGGCGACCGCATCGGCGCTCCCGGCCGCGCGCAAGGCCTCGACCTTGAAGGGGACCGTCACGCTCGCGCCCGCCAGGCCGACGCCTTCGGCAAACAGCAGGAAGTCATCGAAGTCCACCGGCAGCAGGGGAACGTACACCGCATCCACGCCCGCAGCGGCGAAGGCGGCATTGTGCATGGCTGGCGAGAGCGAGTGCAGGACGTTGTTGCCGACGACACCGTACACACGCGTGGTCTCGGTGACCGTCTCGACCCGGAATTCCGTCCGCATCCGTTCCACCGACAACTGTCCCGGCGCGGCCGCGCCGGCGTAGGTCCAGCGCGAGCCCATCCTCGAGGGCAACAGCCGCGAAAACAGCCCCCGATCCCCCATGGCGATAAGGACCGCTGGGCCGCTGACCAGGTGACGTAGCGCCAGCACCTCGGACAGCCGCGCCGGCGTGACCGCCACCTTCACCACCGCCGCGCCGGTGGCCCGCATGGCTGCGGCAACGGCCGGCAGGTCGCCCGGCACGCCCGCGAAGTCGTGGTAGGAGAGCACGATTCGCTCCGCGTGCTCGCGCACCAGCCCGGCAAACCCCGCGCGCCACTCCACGTCCACCCACTCCGCCCCCTCGGCCAGGGCCTGTCGCAGGATGGCCTCGCGCGCCGCTTCGGGCCCGGTGAACCGCCCCCCCTCCCAGCCGGCGCGGCAGGTGACGATGGCCGGCAGACGCCGCCCCGCGAGGACTGCGGCCGGTGTCTCGACGGAGAGATCCTCAAGGCCGTCGAGGCGCAGTTCCACCATGTCGGCGTCCGCGACGCGGTCGCGTGCAGCCACGAGTTCGGCGGTCGTCGCCCCCGAAACGGTTGCACAGAGTGTGACTGGAGCCATAAACACAAAACGCCTCTCCAACCCTAGAGGCTGAAGAGGCGTCAAAACCGTTCGACCGGTGCGTCTCGCGCGCTACACGTCCGACACGACCCCCTCAGCCGCACTGATGCTGCGCCACCAATAGCTGGTGGAGGCCGGGCAGGCGAAGAAGGGAGTGCTGTGCATGGGACGGCGTCGGCAGATGCGGCAGCGTAGCGCACGCCGTGCGCGGCTGTCAACGGAGCCGGGTGGCCAGCTTGCAGTTTGTGCCGTGAACCCGTACCCTTTCCTGCGGAGACCCCACATGCGAATGCGCCTCGCGTCCGCGCTGATTGCTTTGACCCTGTTCGGTGGACTTGGCCTGCTCGCGCAGGAGCGTTCGTTCCCGGTGGACGAGCTCCGGCCGGGGATGGTCGGCGTCGGCCGGACGGTGTTCAAGGGACGGGAACTCGAGGAGTTCCGCGTGCACGTGCTCGGCGTGCTCCGCAACGTCATCGGTACCCGGCGCAATCTCATCGTCGCCAGGCTCGAAGGCGGTCCGCTGGCCGACACCGGCGTCATTGCCGGCATGAGTGGCAGTCCGGTGTACATCGACGGCCGCCTCCTGGGCGCGGTGTCCTATTCGCTGGGCCAGTTCTCGAAGGAGCCCATCGCGGGCATCACACCCATCGACGAGATGCGCGAGGCAGCCACCCTGCCCGGCGGCCGGCGACAGGCCGCCCGCGCGGAGCTGACGCTCCCGCTCACCCAGGACGGGCTCCGGCGCTCGCTGGCCCAGGCGTTCTCGTGGATAGCGCCTTTTGCAGGCAGCGCGGCCGATGTGCAGTTCTCGGGCATCGAGGGATTCGATCGGCGGGTCGGCGCCATGCTCCGACCGATCGGCACGCCGCTGACCTTCGGCGGGTTCGAACCCTCGGTAATCGCCCCGGTGGCCGGCGCCTTCAGCGACCTCGGCTTCACGCCCGTGATGGCGGGCGCCGCGGCCCAGGACGCGGCCCTGCTGCCGCCCGCGCCACTGCGCCCGGGCGATCCGGTGGGGGTGGCGCTGATGACGGGCGACCTCGAACTTGGCGCCACGGGAACGGTCACCGCCGTCGACGGGGACCGGGTGTACGCGTTCGGGCATCCCTTCTACAACCTGGGGCCGACGCAGTTCCCGATGACGCGCGCCGAGGTGATCACGGTGCTGCCGAGCCTGGCCAGTTCCACGAAGATCGCCAGCACCGGCGAGATCATCGGCACCTTTCAGCAGGATCGGGCCACGACCATTGCCGGCACCCTGGGCGTGCAGCCGTCGATGATCCCGGTCACCCTCACCCTCACCTCGGACCGAGGCATGCGGAACACCTTCCGCATGGGCATGGTCAAGGACCAGCTCTTCACGCCGCTCCTGGCCTATGTGTCGATCCTCAACACGCTCACCGGATACGAGCGCCAGGCTGGTGCCGCCAGCTACGTGCTGCGGGGCACGGCCACGATCCGCGGGCACGAGCCACTGGCCTTCGAGGACGTCTTCACCGGCGACTCCTCCTCGGCCGGTGCCGCGGCCTACGTGGTGGCCCCGTTGAACTTCCTGCTGCGAAACACCTTCGAGGACGTGGACGTCGAGTCCATCAGCCTGGAGATCGACGCCAGCGAGCAGCCCCGCACGGCCACCCTCGAACGCGTCTGGACCGACACCCCACGCGTCCGCCCGGGCGGCACGGTGGATCTGCGGCTGCTGCTGCGGACCTACCGCGGTGAGCAGCTCGAACGCACGTTGCAGGTGGCGATCCCGCCGAATGCCCAGGGCGCCGTGTCGATCATGGTGTCCGACGGCAACCGCCTGTCGCAGCTCGAGGCCCGCGATCTCCAGGTGCGCCCGCTCGACACGCGAGGGGTACCGCAGATGCTGCAGATGCTCAACAACACGCGCAAGAACAACCGGCTCTACGTCCGGCTGGTCAGCCCGGACAGTGGAGCCGTCGTGCGCGGCGAGCCGCTCTCGTCGCTCCCGGCCTCGGTGCTCGCCGTGATGGAGTCCGACCGGAACGGCGGCAGCTTCAGTCCGCTTCGCAGCGCCCTGCTGGGCGACTGGGAGATTTCAACCGACTACGTCATCAGCGGCACTCGGACCCTGACGTTGACCGTGGACCGCCAGAACTGACATCCATGACCCGAACCCTCGCGCGCGCGCTCGTCGCAACTGCGGTGATGGGCGGCGCGGCGATGAGCCTCTCCGCCGCCGTTCCCACCCTCTGGCAGGTCGCCACCGAAGCCGAATTCCTCAGGGGCACCGTGGAGAACCTCACGGTGGATCGCTACGGCCGCGTCATGCTGGGCCCGTCGGTGTCCCCGCTGTACGAGGGCGGAGCACCCTTCCTCTGGACCATGGCGCCGGGGCCGGCGGGGACCACCTATGTCGGCACGGGCAACGAGGGGCAGGTCCTCAGCGTCTCGGCGGATGGCACCAGCCGGGTGTTCTTCGACTCGGAAGAGCTCGAAGTGCACGCCCTCGCTTCCGGCCCGCAGGGTGTCCTGTATGCCGGCACGTCTCCGGACGGACGCATCTACCGCATCGGGCCCGACGGGACGGCCTCGGTGTTCTTCGATCCGCCGGACCGCTACATCTGGAGCCTGGCGGTGAACGCCGCCGGTGTAGTGTTCGCCGCGACCGGGGACACCGGCACGGTGTACCGCATCGGCCCGGACGGCACCGGCGAGCCCTTCTACGCCACGCGCGCGACGCATGCCATGGCCCTCGCGTTCGACGGGGCCGGCGCACTCCTGGTCGGCACGGCCTCGCCGGGGCGCGTCTTCCGGGTGGACGCTGCCGGGCGTCCCTTTGTGCTCCTCGACGTGCCCCAGCACGAGATCCGGACGTTGCGTACGGGCCCAGCCGGGATCGTGTACGCCCTGGCCATCAGGGAGCGTGCCGCTGGCGCGGGCGCACCCGCGGCGGCGCCCGCTCAGGCCTCCACGGAACCGGCCGGCGGGCAGGCGACCGTGACCGTCTCGACCGAGGTGACCGTCGTCGGAGCCGATGCGGGCGGCGCCGGCGCGCAAACCACCACCGCGGCACCGGCGGGCGGCGCGGGCACCGGCGCGGGTGCCGTGTACCGCATTCAGACCGACGGCGGCTGGGATGCGATCTGGCAGTCCACGCAGGATGCGCCCTACGACCTGCTGGTCGAGCCCGACGGGGGGCTCGTCCTCGCGACGGGCAACGACGGGCGGATCTTCCGACTTGCCGGCGACCCGCTCCAGGCCACCCTGGTGGCGCGGGCGCCTGCCCAGCAGGTCACCACGCTCCTGAGCGGGTCCGAGGGGCAGACCCTCTTCGCCACCTCGAACCCCGGGAAGCTCTTCGCCCTCTCCTCCGGGCAGGCGCCGGCTGGCACCTACCTGTCGGACGTGCGGGATGCGCAGGCGGTGGCCACGTGGGGCACACTCCGCTGGAATGCGCTCACGCCGGCCGACAGCCGCGTCGAGGTGAGCACCCGATCGGGCAACACGCGCACCCCGGACGAGACCTGGAGCCCGTGGAGCCCGGCCTACGCGACGGCGGACGGCAGTGCCATCGTGAGCCCTCGCGCGCGGTACCTGCAGTGGCGCGCCGTGCTGACTGCGGGCGGCGGCGGGTCGCCCGTCCTGACCTCGGTCGGGGCCTCCTACCTGCCCCGCAATGCCCGCCCACGAGTGAGTACCATCACCATCCATCCGCCCGGAACGGTCTTTCAGCGCCCCTTCCCCGCCGACCCCGAGATTGCCGGCTTCGACGGTCTCTCAGCCGAACAGCGGCTGGCGGCCGCCCAGAATCAGGCCAATGCGGCGCAGGCCGGACCGGCCCTCGGCCGGCGCATGTACCAGAAGGGGCTGATGACCTTCATCTGGCGCGCCGAGGACGAGAACGGCGACGAGTTGCGGTACGCGGTGGAATATCGACGGGAAGGGGAGACGGTCTGGCGCGCGATCCGGCAGGACCTGGTTGAGCCCATGCTCGTCTGGGACACCACGTCGGTGCCGAATGGTCGCTACGTGTTGCGTGTCGCGGCGTCGGATGCCGCCACCAATGCGCCAGACCTTGCGCTGACGGGCTATCTGGAGAGCACGGCGTTCGAGATCGACAACGCCCCTCCCGTGGTCACGGTGACGGCGGCGCAGCAGACGGCTGACCGCACCACCATCGCCTTCGAGGCACGCGATGCGGACTCCTCGGTGCTGAAGGCGGAGTACTCGCTGGACGGCGCACGGTGGCGCACGGTGTATCCCGTGGACGGCCTGGCCGACTCCGGCGCCGAGCGCTTCGAGTTGCAGCTCGGACAGACGGTGGATCCGGCGGCGGTGGTCATCCGTGTGACCGACACGGCCAACAACGTGACGAGCGTGACCGGCACGCTGCCGCCCGCCGGACGGCGCTGACGGCCTACCGCGGATTGGTGCGACAGGCGGGAGCCGTCTCTCGGAGCGTCCGGAGCACGGCATCGGCGTGACGCAGCGGGGCGCGGTCGCGTCGCGTCCGGACTCAGACGACGGGGCCGCCCGGCTCCGGCGCCGGCTCGCTTCCCCGCCGCGCGCCATCCAGGACAGGCCCGGGGGCCTGCCCCCGCACCACGGTGCGCGCCACCACCCACACCATGTTGACGGCCACCGCTCCACCGTCGCGATGCTGTGCGGGCGAGAACCGCGACTGCCCGACCGCGTCGAGCAGGTTCGACACATCGGCTCCCGGCGCCGTGCTGCCGTTGCGGCCAGCGGTCGCACTGTCGAGGTGCAGCAACTGGTAGCCCGAGACACGACCCTCCCTGGTCACCACGGCTGCGACCGCAAACACCGCTTCGTCGGCCGGAATCGACTCCAGGACGAGACCCAGGTTCAATGCCCTGGGCGCCTGCATCCCTGCACCAAGCGGCATCGGGTTCCTGTCGGACCCGGGGTTCGCCATGATCTCGATCACGTCGGCCAGCGAGTCGGGCCGCTGGATATTGGTGGCGCGCAGGACCAAGGCGGCTGCGACCGCGCACGCCACCAGCGCCGTCGTTGCACCAATGGCGGGCCAGAACAACCGCGCGTCCTGGCACAGCAGCCGGAGGCGCGGGCCCAGCGCCTGCTCCCGCTCTGCGCCAATCCGCATGAGCACACGGCTCTGGAGGGTGGCCAACTGACCGGGGGGTGCGCCCTCGTCGGCCTGTCCCGCCCTGCCGACGGCTCGCAGGCAGACACCGATGGTCTGCAGGTCTTCGAGACGGGCGGCGCACACGGCGCACGACCGCAGATGGACCTCGACCTCCACCTGCTCCTGCATCGACAGCGCCCCGTCGAGGAGTGGTTCCAGACGCTCCCGCGCCCGCTCACATCCAAGCCAGTTCGTCATGGCCGGAGCCCCAGCAGTTCGGCGCGCAGGGCCTGCCGTGCCCGCGTCAGGCGCGACTTGACCGTACCGACGGCGATGCCCAGCGAAAAGGCGATCTCGTCGTATTTCAGTCCGTCGATCTCGCGCAGGACCAGGGCCGTGCGCTGATCGAAAGGCAGGCGCTCGAGGGCCTGCCACAGGCGGGCCGCTGTCTCCTTGCTCGCCAGCAATCGATCCGGGAGCGGCTGGTTCGTGCAGGCCAGGTCACCGCACGCCTGCAGGTGCTCGTCGAGCGAGACCTGGAGCGAGCGGGCACGCCGCCTCCACCAGCGTTGGCGGTTGCGCGCCTGGTTGACGACGATGCGATAGATCCAGGTGCGCAGGCTGGACTGCCCGCGAAAGGCCGAGAGCGTCCGGAAGACTCGGAGGAAAACCTCCTGCGACAGGTCGAGCGCTTCGTCCCGGTCGCCGAGCAGATTGAGTGCGAGACCGTACACCATGCGCTGGTGCGCCGACACGAGGTCTGCGCACGCGGACGAATCACCCGAGACGCACCGCTCGATGAGCGAGGCTTCACGAGCGTCAACCTCCGACCAGCCGATGGAACTGGCGTTCTTCACTACCTCTCCGTGAGCAGGACTGGCCATGTAGTGTACCATCTCCGCGTGACGGGGACCGCAGGCTGGGCCGTGTGACGCTGTCGCGGAGTTAGACCCCAGGCGCGCCCGTATGTTCCAGTTGGTGACGGTTCGGATGGGCTGATGGCACGTGTCCCCCTCCTGATTGCGGCGCTCGCGGCCACGACGCTCGGCGGGGCGCTGGCCTGGGGCACCCTCCGGCAGGAACGCGAATTCCAGCGCCTCCTCGTGCAGGGCGACCGTGCCCGGGCCGGGGACGAACTCACCACCGCCATCGAAATGTTCTCGGGCGCGCTCGCCCTGCGCCCCGACTCCGTGCTGGGCCGCCTGAAGCGGGGCGATGCTTATCGGCTGCGAGGGGAAGCCGAGGCGGCGCTGCGCGACCTCGAGCAGGCGGCGCGGCTCGATCCCTCCTCTCCCCGCCCGAGGGAGCTGCGAGGCGACGTCCTGCTCGCCGCGGGTCAGGCCCCCGCGGCGCGTGCGGAGTACACGCGCGCCATCGAACTGGACGATCGAGTACCTCGACTGCACTACAAGCTGGCGTTCGCGGCCTTCCGGGACGATCGGCCACAGGACGCGCTCGAGGTGCTGGATCGGCCGGTGCTGTCGCAATCCACGGCGGCCGAGGTGCATTACCTGCGCGCCCTCGCCTTGCAGGCGGTCGGCGCGCCTGCGCGGGCCGTGGAGGCGCTTCGCCCGGCCATGATGGCGGACCCGGGCTTCGTGGCCGCGTACGAACTCCTCGCCGCGCTCCAGCTGGCGCGTGGCCGGCTCGCCGAGGCGGTGGTGCCGCTGCGCCAGCTGACGGGACTCGAGCCCTCATCGGCGGCGCGCTACGTCGCGCTGGCCGCCGTCCTCGTCCGCATGGGGCAACGAGAGCCCGCCAGGGCGGCGCTCGAGCAGGCGGTCGTCCGGAGCCCCGGGGACCGTCGCGTGGTGGTGGCGCTCTGTCGTCTGCTGCTCGATGGCGGAGGCCCGGCGGAGTTCAGTCGCGCGGAAGCGCTCCTCGCCCCCCTGGCGACCGCTCCGGCCGCCCCGAGCGACGTGCTGACCCAGTACGGCCGCGCGCTCCTGGCGAGAGGCGACCTCGCGCGCGCTGTGGCCGTCCTCGCGAGAGGCACAGCCACCTGGCCCGCCGACCCCGACGCTTACTACTACCGGGCGCAGGCCGAGGCCCGGCTCGGCCGGCCCGCAGCGGCGGCCGAGGCGCGCAAGGCGTTCGAGGCGCTTTCCATCCGCTGATGGGAGGAGCGTCGGCCCCGGCACGAGCGGGTCCAGGGCCCGCTAACCCCGCCGGGGCTCCGGCGCGGTCGTCCCGGCGGTCACCGGATCGAGCGAATCGCGCAGCCCATCTCCAAGGAAGTTGAAGCCGAGAACCAGCAGCGCGATCGCCACCCCCGGAAAGATCGTGAGGTGCGGAGCGTCGAGCAGGTGCGCGCGCCCGCCGTTCAGCATCGTGCCCCAGCTCGGCGTGGGTGGCTGGACGCCGAGCCCGAGGAAGCTGAGGGCAGCCTCCGAGAGGATCGCGGCACCCATGCCCAGCGTGGCCTGCACCGTGACGGCCGGAAGCACGCCGGGGATCACGTGATGCAACAGCACGCGTGGGACGGTCGCCCCGAGCGCGCGCGCCGCCTGCACGAACTCGAGTTCGCGCGCGCGGAGCACCTGGCCCCGCACCAGCCTGGCGTAGCCCACCCATCCGATCAGCGTCAGCGCGAGCACGACGTTCCGCAGGCTCGGTCCCAGCACGGCCACGAGCGCGATGGCCAGCAGCAGCCCGGGAAACGCCAGCAGGACGTCGATGATCCGGCTGATAGCGTCGTCGACGTGTCCCCCGAAGTACCCCGCGATCGATCCGAGGAGGATGCCGACCGATGCGGATACCGACACCACGACCACGCCGACGAGCAGGGAGATGCGCGCGCCGGCCAGGACCCTCGCGAAGATGTCCCGGCCGAGTTCGTCGAGGCCGAACCAGTGCACGGCACCGGGTCCCTCCAGCCGGAGCGCCAGTTCCTGGCTGGCGGGATCGAACGGTGCCAGCGCGGGGCCGAACAGCGCCATCAGGACGGCGAGTCCCACCAGCGCGCCGCCGACCCGCGTCACGGCCTCACCCCCCTCGTGTACCGATGCCCGGCGCGGCTACTCATACCGGATGCGCGGGTCGAGCACGCCGTAGACGAGATCCGTGAGCAGGTTCACGCCCACGTAGGTGACCGCGATGAGCAGAATGCAGCCCTGCACGAGCGGGTAGTCCCGGAAGCCAATCGACTGAATCAGCAGACGCCCGACACCCGGCCACGCGAAGATCGTTTCGGTGATGACCGCGCCGGTCAGGACCGCGCCGAACTGCAGCCCCACGAGCGTGACGACCGGGATCAGACTGTTGCGGAACGCATGGCGGACGATGGCGCGCGACCGCGAGGCACCCCGCGCCCGCGCGGCCTGCACGTAGGGTTCCCGGAGTTCCTCGAGCAGCGTGGCCCGGGTCATGCGGGCCAGGATGGCGGCCAGCGCCGCTCCGAGCGAGATCGCCGGCAGGACCAGGTGCGCTATGGTGCCTCGCCCCGCGACGGGCAACCATCCCAGTTCCACCGCGAACACGATGGCGAGCAGCGGACCGAGCCAGAAGTTGGGAATCGACACGCCCGCAAGCGCAAGCGTCATGGCGGCGTGATCGATGGTCGTCCCCCGCCAGACGGCGCCCGCGATGCCAAGCGGGAGCGCCACCCCGATGGCCACGATCATCGCCGCCGCGGCCAGTTCGAGCGTGGCCGGCACCCGTTCGAAGATGGCGACCGTGACGGGTTGACTGGTCCGCAGCGACCGACCGAGGTCGCCGCGCAGGGCCCCGCCCAGGAAGCTGGCGTACTGCGCGAGCAGTGGACGATCCAGGCCCAGGCGGGCGCGCAGGTCTGCCACGTCCTCGACCGATGCGGCCTCGCCGAGCATCGCCTGTGCGGGGTCGCCCGGGATGAGATGAATCAGTGAGAACACCAGCGTGGTGACGCCGAGCAGTACGGGCACCGTGAGCAGCAGCCGGCGAACGAGATACCGCGACACGCGGTCATTCTTCCTGCTGGTCGTCGCCATTGCAAGACCACTGCAGGTCGAGTCGGGCCATCGCCTTGAGGAGACCCTGGCGTGACACGCCCAGGACGCGCGCCGCGCGGGCCCTGTTGCCGGACGCGACGGCCAGCGCCGCACGGAGGTGCCCCCGCTCGAAAGCGGCCCGGGCCTCTGCCAGCCGGGGCAGGGGCTGGGCCGCCGCACGGTGCAGGGTCGATGGAAGCAGGTCGGGCCCCACGACGCCACGCACGGGTGCACGTACGGCCAGACTGGCCATCACGTTCTGGAGTTCGCGGACATTACCCGGCCACGGGTAGGCGGTGAGGGCACCGAGCACGCGCTGGCCAAGCACGGCGTGGGTGCCTGCGTGCTCGGCCGACGCCGCCCAGAAGCGCCGGGCGAGCAGGGGCACGTCCTCGAGCCGTTCGCGCAGCGGCGGGATCCTGATGCGGATGACGTCGAGGCGATACATCAGGTCTTCGCGGAAGCGTCCCGCATCGACTTCGGCCCCGAGGTCCCGGTTCGTGGCAGCCACGATGCGGACGTCGATCGCGCGGCTGCCTGACTCCCCCACCCGCCGGACCTCGCGCTGCTGCAGGACACGCAGCAGCTTGGCCTGGCCTCGGCGCGACAGATCCGGCAGTTCGTCGAGGAAGAGCGTCCCGCCGTCCGCCTCTTCGAAGAGGCCGGCACGATCGATCAGGGCGCCGGTGAACGCTCCCCGCACATGCCCGAACAGCTCGGCTTCCAGCAGGTCGTCAGGGATCGCCGCGCAGTTGACGTCGCAGAACCGCGCGTGTCGGCGAGGACCCAGCGCGTGAATCGCCCGCGCGACGACTTCCTTGCCGGCACCGCTCTCCCCGATGACGAGGACCGTGAAGGGCGCGGCCGCCGCGCGGGCCACGCTGGCGCGCACCTGGTCCATGGCGGCACTCACACCGGCCAGGTCGGGGACCAGGCTGGCCGTCATGGTCCGCGCGTGCAGGTCGCCGAGCAGGCCGTCGAGCCGGGGTGCGACGACGGCCGCCGCGAACTTCAGGCTCGATCGCAGGAGCGGGGATGTGTCCGACGGGCGGTGGGTCCGGACGGCGAGCGCACCGAGCATCAACCGGCCGAGACGGATGGGCACCCCGATCTCGCCGCCGTCGTCGGCCGCTCCGTCAGGACCGCCCGCATCCTCGTCGAGCAGGACGCGCACGGCCCGCTCGCAGGGGTTGCCCTCGCCGAACTGCGCGACCCGCTCCACCCGGCCTCCGGCTGCCGTTCGGGCCACCTCGACGCGTGCTAAGCGAAAGTGCTCCCCGAGAGCCCTCAGGACGCCGCTGACGGCAGTGTCGTCGCGCGAGGGCTCCTGCACGAGCCGGACAATCCGCAGCTCCAGACTGGCAGGGCCTCGCACGGCTCGGTCGAGGCTGCCGGCGACCTCGGCGTCGGGGCCGGCGATACCAGGCCCGGCGAGACCGGGGTCGAGACCGTCGGCAGGCGCAGCCGCGGTGGCGAGGGACCGCCCGGCTCGCGTGCCCCCCATCGTCTGCTGCACAGCATGCCGAAGTCGGGCGGGGCCGGTCTTCGCCACGCGACCGACGGCCCGCATCAAGGCAGCTGGGGCAGAGCCCGTCAGCCGCCGCACCATGGCGATCCACCACACGCGGGCCCACGCCCGATGCAGGACCTGCCGCGCGCGAAAGGCGCTCGCCTCGGCGCGCGCGAATGCCTCGCCGGCCAGGACGGAATCACCGCAGAGCGTGAGGGCGTGCAGGTGCGCTACGTGCGCGGCGCTCAGAGCGCGCGCGTCTCCCCGCGCCGCCGCGTATTCCGTCAGACGACGGGCCAGCCGGCCCGCTGCGAAGGCCTCGCCACACGCCACGAGGGCGTGTGCCAGCGCCGGCCCGTGGTCCAGCCAGGCAGCGTCGCGGCTGGCGTCGCAGGCCTGCAGGGCCTCGAGGGCCACGGTGGACGTGAGGCGGCCACGGACCAGCAGGATGTCCACCTGCACGACGCGCAGGCACGCGTCCAGCGCCTCGGGCACCGTCGACGGGTCGAGCTGACGACAGATCGTCTCGGCAGCGTCCGGGTCGAGATCGTCGAGCAGCGCGGCGGCGCGCGCCAGCGCGATCTCCCACTGCAGCCTCGCATCGCCGACCGCATCGGCGCTCACCCCGGCCTCGGTGAGGGTCCGCTGTCCGTCGCGGGTACGGCCACGCTCGAGCAGCAGCCTCCCGAGGTCCACGAGCAGCCGTGCGGCATCGCCCGGCCGTTGACGCCGTGCGCAGGCGCCAGCGGCCTCCCGGAGCAGGCGCACGGCCGCCGCGTGACGTCCACGCCCCACGAGATCGAGGGCCCGCTGGCGACTGGCGTCGACCGGCCCGGGACGACCGAGCATGGGCCGGGCGCGATCCGTCCATGGCGTCCCGTCGTGATTGGGCCACCGCACGGCCGGCCCCTCCGTCCGCTGCAGGTCCCTCGCTCCACTGCGACCACTGGTAGGCATCGTGGTGCGTGCTGCAAGCACCGCCGCCCTGCGGAACCGGCCGGTTGGCGGCTGTACCCTGCCAGAACCGCGCAGATTCTTCGTATAGAATTAACGCCGCATGCTTCGCTTTCTCACGGCTGGCGAGTCCCACGGACAGGCGCTCGTCGCCACCCTGGATGGTGTCCCTGCGGGGCTGCTGCTTGACGTGCCCGCGCTCGACGCCCAGCTCCGGCGACGCCAGGGCGGCTACGGTCGCGGGCGACGCATGGCCATCGAGAGCGACCGCGCGGAGATCCTCGCTGGTGTCCGACACGGGCGCACCACCGGCGCGCCGATCGCGCTGCTCATCCGCAACCGCGACTGGGTGAACTGGCAGCAGACGATGCATGTCGAGCCCGACATGCCGGAGGGCGCCACCGGCGCGCGTCGGGCTGCGGTGAACCGACCCCGACCTGGTCATGCCGATCTCGCGGGCGCCATCAAGTACGGGCACGACGACATCCGCGACGTGCTCGAACGGGCCAGCGCCCGGGAAACGGCCGCCCGCGTTGCCATCGGTGCCATCGCCCGCCAGCTCCTCGCGCAGTTCGGCATCGGCATCACGAGTCATGTGACCGCCATCGGGCCTCACGTGCTGCCGGATGGTCGAGATGTCGGCTTCGACGAGGCCCTGGCGCTGCCCGACGACTCGCCGCTCCGATGCGTGGACGCGACGCTGCAACTGGCCATGGTGGCCGCCATCGATGCCGCCCGCGAGGCTGGCGACACACTCGGGGGCGCTTTCGAGGTGCTCGTGCGCGGCGTGCCGCCTGGTCTCGGGTCCTACACGCAGTGGGACCGGAAACTGGACGGGCGACTGGCCCAGGCGCTGATGTGCATTCATGCCATCAAGGCCGTGGGCCTGGGGATCGGTCCGGAGGTTGCTGTGCGTCCGGGATCGCTGGTACACGATGAGATCCTGCCCCCCGAGGGTGGGCGCCAGCGCCCGGCGCGGCCCACGAATCGGGCCGGCGGCCTCGAGGGCGGTGTCACCAACGGCGAGGAACTCCGCATCACGGGCTTCATGAAGCCCATCGCGACGCTCATGCAGCCCCTCCGCTCCGTCAACCTCGAGACCCTGGAGGATGCGCCCGCCGCCATCGAGCGGAGTGACGTATGCGCCGTGCCGGCCGCAGCGGTCGTCGGCGAGGCCATGGTCGCCATCGTCGTCGCAGACGCCTTTCTCGAGAAGTTCGGCTCCGACTCCGTGGAAGAGATTGCCCGCCACTACGAGGCCACCCGTGAGCACGTCGAGCGCCGGTTCTCGCCGCGCGCCACCGTCTGAGCCGTGATCCGGCCGATCGTCCGCTTCGGCGACACCGTCCTGCACGGCCCGGCCAGACCCGTCGAGGCCGTGACGCCGGAGATCGAGCAGCTCATCGACGACATGATCCAGACGATGTACGCGGCGCCGGGCATCGGCCTGGCGGCCCCGCAGGTTGGCGTGCCGCTGCGGCTCTTCGTCGCCGACGTGTCGCTGGGACGCGCACCCGCCGATCTGCTGGTCTTCATCAACCCGGAATGGGTGGCGCGCGAGGGCATGCAGCTCGAGGAAGAGGGGTGCCTCAGCGTGCCGGGCTTCAATGCCACCGTAGCCCGCCCGGCCCGCGTGGTGCTGCGCGGTCTCGACCGCGCCGGGACGCCGCAGCAGGTCGAGGCCACGGGCCTGCTCGCGCGTTGCTTCCAGCATGAGATGGACCATCTGGACGGCACGCTGTTCGTCGACCGGCTGCGCGGACTGCAGAAGGATCTCATCGTGCGACGCATCCGCAAGCTGTCGCGCACGGGGAAATGGTGAGCCTGCGCATCGTCTACTTCGGCACGCCGGAGTTCGCCGTGCCGACGCTCGACGCCCTCCTGCGGTCGCACCATGTCGTGTGCGGCGTGGTCACGCAGCCGGATCGGCCCCGCGGGCGCGGCCGGCGCGTCACGCCGGGGCCCGTGAAGAGCCGGGCCGTCGCGCACGGCCTCACGGTCTTCCAGCCGTCGACCCTCCGGACGCCCGAGGCGCACGCTGCGATTGCCGCCTGGCAGCCTGACCTCGGCGTGGTGGCGGCCTACGGCAAGTTGATCCCGGATGATCTGCTCGCCGTCCCCAGGCTCGGGATGATTAACGTCCATGCGTCCCTGCTGCCGAAGTACCGCGGCGCGGCACCCATCCATCGCGCGATTCTCGCGGGCGATCCGGACACGGGCGTGACGATCATGCGGGTCGCGCACGACCTGGACGCCGGACCCGTATTCGCCACGGCACGCATCCCGATCGCCGACCAGGACACGAGCGCCGACGTGGAGCGGGCGCTGGCCGTCGCCGGTGCCGCACTCCTGCTCGACGTCGTGAACGCGATCGAGCAGGGAACCGCTCGCGAGGTACCACAGGATGAGGCACGGGCGACCTACGCGCCCCGTCTGACGAAGGACGAGGGCCGGGTGGATTGGTCCGCTTCGGCGCAGGTCATCCACGACCGCATACGCGGTCTGCACCCATGGCCGCTGGCGTGCACGCACCTCGCGGGCGAGCGCCTCATCCTTCTGCGCTCCCGCGTCCTGCCCGCATCCGACGTGGCCATCGCCCCGGGCACCATCGTCGATGCGCAGGCCGACGGCCTGGTGGTGGCGGCTGGGGACAACACACGGCTGGCACTCCTCGAGGTCCAGCCAGAGGGCCGGAGAGCCATGCCCATCCGCGACTTCCTCGCCGGCCGCACGACGGTGCGGCCGGGGGCGGCCTTCGACGTGTCGTGATCGCGCCGGCACGTCGGGCGGCGCTCCGCGCGCTCCAGCGCGTCGCCGCGCGGGATCTGGATCTGGGAGCGGCTCTTGCCGGCACCCGTGCGGAGCTGCGTGACGCCAGGGACCGCGCACTGGCGGCCGAGGTCGTGCAGGGTGTCCTCCGTTGGCAGGCGCAGCTGGATGCCGGCCTCACGGCAGTCTCGGGACGTCCCCTCCACCGACTGGACACCGACATCCTGCTGATTCTCCGCCTGGCCCTCTACCAGTTGCGGTTTCTCGACCGCGTTCCGCCGCGCGCCGTGGTGGATGATGCCGTCGCCCTGGCGCGGATGACGGGACACACCTCGGCCGCCGGCTTCGTGAACGCCGTGCTGCGCGCCGCGCTCCGTCAGCCGGAACGCACCGCACCTCCAGCGCCGCCCGGGGGCACCACGATCGACGAGTGGGCGCGCTACCTGTCGGTGACCGGCTCCCACCCGGAGTGGCTCGTGCGCCGCTGGATCGCACGGTACGGCGTGGACGCGGCGCGCGACTGGGTGGCGTTCGACAACGCGCCGGCCCCGGTGCACCTGCGCGCCAATCCCCTGGTCTCGGCCCGGGCGGACGTGCTGGCCTGGCTCGCGACGCACGGCTGCGAGGGCACTCCGGCAGCGCGGGCACCTGACGGCGTGCTCGTGCGCGTGGGGCATCCGGCGCGCCTGAATCCCCAGGGGGCGTTCCTGCAGCAGGACGAGGGCTCACAGCTGGTCGGACTCACGGTCGGGGCAGGGCCGGGTGACCGTGTCCTGGATGTGTGCGCCGCTCCTGGCGGCAAGGCGCTGCAGCTTGCCGCGGCCCTCGACGGTCGCGGCCTGCTGGTCGCCTGCGACGTGCGGCCGGCGCGCCTGGATCTGCTGCGTGAGACGCTCCGCACCGGTCAAGCCGACGTGGGCCACCTCGTGCGCATCGCGCCGGCAGGGCCGCTCCCGTTCGGTCCCGTGTTCGACCGGGTCCTGCTCGATGCGCCCTGCTCGGGACTCGGGACGCTGCGGCGGGACCTCGACATCCGGTGGCGCCGCGAGGAGGGCGACCTGCCGGCCTTCGCCGCCGTGCAGCGGCGCCTCCTCGCCGACGCGGCCGCGGCCGTACGGCCGGGCGGCCGGCTCGTGTACTCGACCTGCTCGAGTGAGCCCGAAGAGAACGACGAGATCGTGTCCTGGCTGCTGGCGACCCGCCCCGACTTCGTCCGCCTCGACCTGCGGCGCGAGGGGCACGCGGCGCTCGCCGGTCTCGTCGACGACCTCGGCCAGCTGCGCACGCTCCCCTTCCGCGACGACCTCGAAGCGTACTTCGCCGCCGCCCTGGTGCGGACGTGAACCCGGCCCGCCGCCGTGGTACGATCGCGCCCCGCATGCGTCTGGGCAACTACGTCGTCGGCGCCGGCAAGCTCGTGCTCCTGCTCGGCCTGCTCGGCGCCACATTCGTGGGCTCGGCCGTCGTGTCGATGCAGATGGCCTTTCGCACGCGAGAGGTCGAGGTGCCGACGCTGGTGGGCGCGACGGTCACCGATGCCACGACCCGACTCGCGGCCCTCGGGCTGTCCGTCAACGTGGACCCGAACCGCCGCCGCTCCCAGGATGTCCCGGCCAACCGCATCGCCCAGCAGGACCCGCCGGCCGGCGTGCGCGCCAGACCCGGCCGGGCCGTGCGCGTCTGGCTGAACGACGATGGTACCGGGGTCCGCATCCCGAACCTGGCCGGCCAGGCCGAGCGCAGCACCATGTTGCGTCTCCCCGAGGACGGCCTGGTGGTCGGTGAGGTCGCCGAGATCCGCTCGTCGGACTACGGCACCGATGAGATAGTGGCGCAGGATCCGCCCCCGGGTGCAGCGGGAGGGACCGTGTCGCTGCTGGTCAACCGCGGTGAACGGGCCGCGACCTACATCATGCCGGACCTGATCGGGCTGCCCGGCGCTGCGGTCGCCGAGGCCCTGCGGGCGCGTGGATTCCGGATCACGATTGTCGGGTCCCAGCCGTATCCCGGCGTGCCTCCGGGCACGGTCGTACGACAGCAGCCGCAGGGAGGATTCCAGGTGTCCCAGTCCTTTGCAGTGTCCATCGAGGTCAGCCAATGACGCTGCCAGGACCGGGACAGGTGTTCCTGGCGCCCTCGGTGTTGTCGGCAGACTTCGCCGCCCTGGGGGCCGCGGTGGCGGCGGTGGAGGCCGGGGGTGCGGACCTGATCCACGTGGACGTGATGGACGGTCACTTCGTCCCCAACATCACCATCGGCCCGCTCGTCGTGCGGGCGCTCAAGCGCGTGGCGTCCCGGCCGCTCGACGTGCATCTCATGATCGAGGAGCCGGACCGCTATGTCGAGACGTTCGTGCAGGCGGGCGCCGACATGGTGTCGGTGCACGTGGAAGCGGTTCCGCACCTGCACCGGACCGTGGACCTGATCAAACGGCTCGGCGCGAAGGCAGGCGTGGTGCTGAATCCGGCGACACCGGCCGGCGCGCTGCGCGAGATTGCGGCCGACCTCGACTTCGTGCTGCTGATGTCGGTCAATCCCGGGTTCGGCGGGCAGGCCTTCATTCCCGGCAGCCTCGGGAAGCTCCGCCGCGTGCGCGAGGTGCTGTCGGAAGCCGGCTCCTCGGCGCCGATCGAGATCGATGGCGGCATCGACGCCAGCACGGCCGCGGCAGTCGTCGAGGCGGGGGCCACGATACTCGTCGCCGGTCAGGCGATCTTCGGGACCGGGGATGCCGCCGGCGCCACACGGGCGCTGCGAGCGGCGGCCCTGTCGGCTCCGGCGTCTCGCGCGTGATGGCCGTGTCCCGCGCGATGTCGAGCCGGCCCGCGTCCGTCCGCGTCCGCTATGCCGAGACCGACCAGATGGGCGTGGCCTATTACGCCAACTATTTCGCCTGGTTCGAAGTCGGACGTACGGAATGGCTACGACAGACCGGATGGACGTATCGGGAGATGGAGGCCGACGGCGTGTTTCTGCCCGTCATCGAGGCGGCATGCACCTATCGCCGGCCCCTGCGCTACGACGACCGGCTGTCCATTCGGACGACCGCCTCGCTGCTGAGTCCGGTACGCATCCGCTTCGACTACCAGGTCGTCGTCGACGAGGCGGCCGGCCACGAGGCCGCGATCGGCTACACCGTCCATGCAGCCACCGGGCCCGCCGGTCGGCCCGTGCGCCTGCCGGGACGGGTGCGGGCGCTGTTCGCGCCCCCGGCGCAACCCGGGACGTGATCCCCCACCGGCCTCGATTCGCGTCTACAATGACCCTTCGGATGGACGTATTCCCCGCTGGAAGGCTCATCGGCAGGTCGTCGGCCACCAGGCTCCTGACCGTCGTCACCGTGGCTGTACTGCTCGCGGCGTGCGGCGCCGCACGCAACGCCGGCCCGGCGCGGCCCGGCCAGGAGCCCGACCAATTCCTCTACGAGCAGGGCACGCAGAACCTGCAGGAACAACGCTGGCTCAGCGCCAGGGAATACTTCCGACAGATTGTCGATGGCTACCCGCAGAGTCCCGTCCGGCCTGATGCCAAACTCGGCATCGGACAGACCTATCTCGGCGAGGGGACGGCCGAGTCGCTGATCCTGGCCGAGAACGAGTTCCGGGAGTTCCTGTCGTTCTATCCGACCCATGCCAAGGCGGACTTCGCGCAGTATCAGCTCGCGATGAGCCACTACCAGCAGATGCGGGCACCCGAGCGCGACCAGACGGAAACCCGTGCAGCGCTGCGCGAGTTCGATGCGTTCTTCGAACGGTTTCCGGATTCGATGCTCACCGCCGAGGTTCGTGAGAAGTGGCGCGAGGCCCGCGACCGCCTGAGCGAGTCGTCATATCGGGTCGGTTTCTACTACTACCGGGCGTCGTGGTACCCCGGTGCCATCGATCGCTTCAAGGAAATCCTGCAGGAGGACCCCGGCTTTTCCGGCCGGGACGCCGTGTACTACCATCTAGCGGAGTCTCTCGCTCGAACCGATAAGCAAGCCGAAGCAGTGCCGTACCTCCAGCGCCTCCTCGACGAGTTCCCCATGAGCGAACACCTCGAGGATGCCAGGAAGCGGTTTCAAGAGCTGACGGCTCAATAGCTTATCGGGAGAGATATGACTCCACGCGGAACCTGCGCCTTCACCCTGCTGGCAGCGCTCCTGCTCGCCCTGCCGGTCCCCACTGCCGCTCAGCGGGCCCCTGCCGTGTCCCAGCTGCACCTGCCGGCCGAGGTGCTCAGTCTGGCGTGCGCCCCGCGCCTGGCCCCATCGGTGCCCGACCGGACGCTCAGCGTCGTCGGCGGTCAGGACTCGTTCATCAGGCGCATCCATGCGCCGGGCGACCTGATCACGCTCAATGCCGGCACGGAGCAGGGTCTGGAGGTCGGCCAGGAGTTCTACGTGCGCCGGATGGCGGCCGCCGGCGTGGACGGCCGCGTGCAGGGCGTGCCGAACCTGATGCACACCGTCGGCTGGATTCGCGTCTACGCCGTCGACCCCACCATGTCGCTCGCTACGGTGACCCATGCCTGCGACACGATCGAGATCGGCGACCACCTGGCGCCCTTCGCGCTCCCCGAGGTGCCTCCCGCATCGACCGATGCGGGCAAGCCCACCGCCGGCGACTACGGCCGCATCCTCACGGGTGCCAACAACCGGCAAGTGTATGGGGACGGTGACTACATCATCGTGGACCGAGGCAGCGCCCACGGCGTGGCTCCGGGCTCCCGATTCGTGATCTATCACGACAAGAATCAGCCCGAGAACTTCCTGTACGAACTGGGCGAAGCAGTCGCGCTCGAAGTCTCCGAGTCGTCCGCCCTGCTGCAGGTAATGGTGGCTCGCGACGTCCTGTCGGCGGGCGATCTCGTCGGCCTCCGACGGCCCGAGTAGCAGGCGGGGCACACCGTCGAGGACGCAGAGGGGGCCGGGTGAGACGCCGGACCCTCTGCCCGTCCTTCGGTCTCCCTCCCCCCGCGCTTCCCCGCTTCCCCGACAAGCGGCCCCCCTGCCGGGCCCGCTACCCAGGTGCCACGGGCACCTTCGGGGTTCCCGTCCGCTGGAGAGTCAGCCCGCCCGGCGGCGGCGCTCCCTGACCACGTTCACGTCTGCGACCTTTGCCGCGGTGAGGCGCTGGAATCGCCGGTAGTAGTCGGCCGCCGAGACCATGGCGGTCAGCAGCACGACCCAGATCGCCACCGTTCCGAGCGGCGCGAGCTGCGGCATGGGGCCGCCTCCCAGGATGAGCAGCAGGATGGCTGTCACCTGGGAGGCCATCTTGGCCTTGCCGAGTGGTGACGCCGGAATCGAGAACCCTCGCGCGTGCGCCAGACTCCGGAGCGCGGTGACGGCGAATTCGCGGCCGATGATGACCGCGACCATCCAGGCCTGCGCCAGGCCGAGCTGGACGAGCGAGATGAATGCCGCCGACGTGAGCAGCTTGTCGGCGATCGGATCCAGCATCTGACCAAGCCAGGTCACCTGCCGGCGGCGGCGTGCGATGTAGCCGTCGAGCCAGTCCGTCAGCGACGCCAGACCGAAGATGCCGGCCCCCACCAGTTCTCTTTGCAGGCCGAGTACCAGGCGCCCCTCGAACTCGGTGAGCATCACCACCACGAGCAGGGGCACGAGGAACATCCGGACCAGCGTCAGCGAGTTGGGCAGGTTCATGAAGTCGGCCGCATTCTATCGTGTAAGATCGGTGATTGTCATGAAGGCGATCCTCCTCGCCGGAGGGAAGGGCACGCGGCTTCGGCCCCTCACGATCCATACGCCGAAGCCTATCGTCCCCATCTTCAACCGGCCATTCCTGCACTACCAGCTGGATCTGATCCGACAGGTCCCCGAAATCGACGAGGTGATCCTGAGCCTCAACTACCAGCCCCGCCGCATCGAGGAGATCTTCGGGGACGGGAGCGACCTGGGCATCCGCATCCGGTACGTGGTGGAGCCGATGCCGCTCGGGACCGCCGGCGCCATCAAGTACGCGGGCGATCGCCTGACCGAATCCGTCGTGGTGTTCAACGGCGACGTCCTGACACAACTCGACCTGGCCGCGGTGATCCGCCTGCACCGGGAGCGAGCGGCGCGCGCCACGATCGTGCTCACGCCGGTGGAGAACCCGTCCGCGTACGGCCTGGTCGAGACCGACGCGGCCGGCAACGTCCAGCGCTTCGTGGAGAAGCCCTCGCCGGACGAGATCACCACCGACCGCATCAATGCGGGCATCTACGTCCTGGAGCCCGACACCTTCGATCGCATCCCGAGCGACGTCGCCTGGTCGATCGAGCGCAGCTACTTCCCCTCGCTCATCGAGCGTGGGGACACCTTCGCCGCCTACGTGTACGAGGGCTACTGGATCGACATCGGCACGCCGGAGAAGTACGTGCAGGTGCATCGGGACATCATGGACGGGCGATTCAGGGCGGCGCCGTTCGATCCGACGCCGGAGGGCGGCGTCTCGCTGGCCGGTGATGCCCGTGTCGAGGCCGGGGCGACCATCGAGGGTCCGTGCTTCATCGACGAGGGGGTGACGGTGAAGGCCGGCGCCCGCATCGGCCCCTATTCGGTCCTGGGTCGGCAGGTCCTGGTCGAAGAGGACGCCACGGTCGAGGGCAGCGTCGTCTGGCCGAACGGCCGGGTGTGTCGCGAGGCCACCGTCCGGGAGGCGATCCTGGGCCGCAACTGCCACGTCGGCCGCAGCGTCCGGGTCGGCGCCGGTGCCGTCCTCGGTGACAAGACCATTCTCACGGATTTCTCGCGCGTCTGAGGGCGCGCAGACGGAGCCGCATGCAGATCGAGCCGGGTATCTTCAAGGCCTACGACGTCAGGGGACTGTATCCGAAGGAAATCGACGAGCAGGTGGTCCGGCAGATCGGCCGCGCCTTCGTCAGCTATCTCGGAGCACGGCGGATCGGGGTGTCGCGCGACATGCGCCTGTCCTCGCCGGGACTGGCCGCGGCCTTCATCGCGGGCGCCCGTGAGCAGGGCGCCGACGTCCTCGACTACGGCATGATGGCCACCGACATGCTGTACTACGCCGTCGTCACCGACGGCCTGGACGGCGGCGCGCAGATTACCGCCTCCCACAATCCTGGCGCCTACAACGGCATCAAGATGGTGCGCGCGGGCGCGCTCCCCCTCAGCGGCGACGCCGGCATCGGGGACATCCGCGACATGGTGGCGGGCGATTCGACGCCGGCGCCCGCGGCGACCCCTGGCACGGTCACCGCCCGCTCCGTGGTGGACGGGTACGTCGACATGGTGATGGGCTTCATCGATCCATCCGTCGTTGCGCCCTTCAGGGTGGTGCTCGACGCGGGCTCCGGCATGGCAGGCCTGGTGGCGCCCAAGCTGTTCGAGCGGCTCCCCTGCCAGACCACGAGGCTCTGCTTCGACATCGACGGACGTTTCCCCAACCACGAGGCAAACCCCCTGCTCGAGGAGAACCGGCGCGACATCACCGAGGCCGTGCTCCAGACGGGAGCGGACATCGGCATCGCCTGGGACGGCGACGCGGACCGCTGCTTTTTCATCGACGGCAGCGGCGAGTTCATCTCGGGCGACTTCATCACCGCCCTCCTCGCGGAAGCCTTCCTGCTCCGTCAGCCCGGGGCCACGGTCGTCTACGACCTGCGGGCGAGCCATGCCGTGCGCGACGTCGCGGCCCGGTACGGCGGCCAGGCCCTCATGAACCGGGTCGGGCATGCCTTCATCAAGCACCGGATGCGCGAAGAGGACGCCGTGTTCGGCGGCGAGGTCACGGGCCACTACTACTTCAAGGACTTCTTCTACGCGGACAACGGCTTCATCCCCGCGCTCCTCATCCTGGAGCTGATGTCCAAGAAGGGCCTCACCCTGCGGCAGCTGCTCGAACCGTTCAGGGAGCGCTACTTCATCTCGGGCGAGATCAACACCACGCTGGCGAGCATGGCGGAGGTGCCTGCGCGCCTCGCCGCCATCGAGGCGCGGTATCAGGACGCCTCGGTCACGCGTCTCGACGGCGTGTCGGTCGACTATCCGGACTGGCACTTCAACGTGCGGGCGTCCAATACCGAACCGCTCCTCCGCCTCAATCTGGAGGCGGCAACTCCGGCCCTGATGGCCCAGCGGCGGGACGAGGTGCTGGCCCTGATTCGCGCGTAGGGGTGCTACAATCTGGGTCCTGATGCCGGGGGAACCGCCCCTCGGCTGCACACCGCAGGCGGGAGTAGTTCAGCGGTAGAACGCGAGCTTCCCAAGCTCGATGTCGCGGGTTCGATCCCCGTCTCCCGCTCCAGTCTCAGCGCCCTCCGTCTCAGCGCCTCTACTCTCAGCCCCGCTGGTCTCAGCGCAGGGTGAGGCCGGCCACCGCCGCGAAGGTCACGGCGCCGGATGTTCCGGCCTGGGCAGAGCTGCCCAGGCCATGCAGCCGGAGGTCGAAGCCCACGCCCACCCGATCCCGCAGGAACCACCGGGCGCCCCCGCCGACGTTCAGCCCGCGCACCCAGCCGCTGCCGGCCTCCAACTGCCCGGGCGTGATGGTCGACGTGAAGCGCGCAGCGCCCACCCCTCCGCTGACGTAGCTCCAGCCTCGCGCGGTGCCGAAGTTCAGCGACACCTGGGGGGCCACGATCCGGTAGGTGCCGTTCACACGCGCCACGCTGGGCTCTGTCCTCTCGCCTTCGGAACCGGCCTCCGCCACCGGTGTCGTGGCGTGCCCCGACGCGGAGAGGACGGCCACGCCGACACCGAGCCGTCCTGGCCCGACGTGAAACAGGTAGACATGGGCACCGACGGCCAGTCCCAGCCCGCGTGCGGGTACGAATGCGCCATCGGCCAGGGGCGGATAGAACGCGGCCTCCGCCGGCAACGCCGTGGTCCCCACGCCAAGGTCCACCGCGTACGGACCTGGCGGGGCGTCGAAAGGCCCCTGGGCAAAAGCCTGAGGTACTCCCAGGCACGTGACGATCAGGACGATTACGGCGCGGGCAGCCAGGGCGTGCACCGGCGGGCGGCTCCGAGGATGGCGAACGGCCCGTCCAGCCAGCCGCGAGGCCTGAGCGGGCCCGGCGCCCGGCAGGCCACGCCCCGCGGCGAGACCGGAGGCCGGCTCCCGCCCGGTGCCGGCGCAGGGGCGGCTAGTACCCCCCACGGGACGTCTCGACGGTGCGGCCCAGCGACTCGTGCACGATCCGGACGCCGGCACTGGCCCCGACGCGGGTCGCCCCCGCCGACACCATCGCCTGCAGCCCCTCCAGGTCGCGAACGCCCCCGGCGGCCTTCACGCCCATCTGGCCTCCGACCGTCCGACGCATGAGGGCCACGTCGGCCACGGTGGCGCCGCCCGGGCCGAACCCGGTGGACGTCTTCACGAAGTCGGCGCCGGCGGCGCGGGCCAGCGTGCACGCCGCCACCTTCTCGTCGTCGGTCAGCAGGGCCGCCTCGATGATGACCTTGGAGACCACGCCCGCGTCCCGACAGGGCCCCGTCACGGCCTCGATGTCGCGCTCCACCAGCGTGAGGTCGCCGGACCGCAGCGCGCCGACGTTGATGACCATGTCGATCTCACTGGCGCCGTCGAAGATGGCTCGCCGTGTTTCGAAGTGCTTGGTGTCGGAGGTCGTCGCCCCGAGCGGGAACCCCACGACCGAACAGACCCGGCTCGCACGGCCCTGCAGCAGGCGCGCACACAGGGCGACCCACGTCGGATTGACGCAGACACTCGCGAAGCCATGCTCGACCGCCTCGGCGCAGAGGACCTCGATGTCGGCGCGGCTGGCGTCCGGCTTCAGCAGCGTGTGGTCGATGAGCGCCGCCACACCCCGCTCGGCCCCGCCTGCCGCATGCACCCCGATCCGGCTCGCGCCCGCCTCGAGCACGCCGCCCAGTTGCCGAGGACAGCATGACTCGGCCCGGCCGTGGCAGCCGCATCGGGCCGGGGCCTTGGGCGCCCGGGACACCTCCTCGACGATGATCCGGATCAGGCGGGCGAGTTCGTCGCGTTGCATCAACGGGGCCGGCGCTGCTCGAGCGCCCGAATCTTCAGGAGACGGCGCAGGTAGCGTGGCTCGTGCATCGCGCTGCCGATGAACGCATCGACGACGGGCCGGACGGTGTCCGGCGTCAGCACGGACGAACCCAGCGCGAGGACGTTGGCGCCGTTGTGCTCGCGCGCATAGCGCGCCATCGTGGCGTCCGCGCAGGCCGCCGCCCGGATTCCATCGATCTTGTTCGCCGCGATGGCGGAGCCGAGCCCCGAGCCGTCGATCACGATGCCGGCGTCGGCTTCGTGCCTGGCAACCGCCAGGGCCACGACCGCCGCGGTGTCCGGATAGTCCGATGGTCCGTCGTCCACCGCGCTGTCGTGGCAGGTCACGCCCAGGCCCCGCAGGTGGGTGCGGACCGCTTCGCGCAGCCGTGACGAGGTGTGATCGCCGCTCAGCGCCACGACCCGCACCGGCATGGGCGGCGCGAGCGTCACCGACTCGTCGTCGCCAGCGTCCCGCACGACGCGCACCCGTCGCTCGCGCAGCGTGTCGAGGGCGAGCGGCGTCACCTGCCCGCCGTCTGCGAGCACGACCGTGCTCCCCAGGTCGAGCAGGCGGGCGTCGGACTCGGTGATGAACTGGAACCGCTTCATGGAGGCGAATCGCTATGTTACCCTCCGGTGCGAGCACCGCTCAAGCCATGCAGACGTTCATCGAGGCCTCCGACATCGCGCGACGCGTCCGTGCCCTGGCCACCGACATCGCCCGCGATCATCCGGACGGCGTGCATCTGGTCTGCGTGCTCAAAGGGGCCTTCGTCTTCCTGGCCGACCTGGTGCGGGCGCTCCCTGGTGACGTCACGATGGATTTCATCGCGGTCTCGAGCTACGGCGGGACGACGTCATCGGGCGAGGTGCGGCTCCTGAAAGACCTGGACCAGGGGCTCCAGGGGCGGGCGGTCCTCATCGTCGAGGACATCGTCGACACCGGGCTGACCCTGAGCTATCTGCAGGAGATCCTGCGTGCCAGGGCCCCACGAAGTCTGCGGACGGCCTGTCTGCTCAGCAAGCCGTCCCGTCGGCTGGTGGAGGTGCCGGTGGAGTACGTCGGGTTCACGATCGAGGATCGATTCGTAGTCGGGTACGGCCTGGACCACGACGGACGCTACCGGCACCTGCCGCACATCGCCGTCATCGACTGAGACCCTGCCCGGCCGCCCGTGGCGGGTCCGCCGGCGCCGTGCCCGCCGCTGGCGGATCGGCCGACGGGCGCACAGCCTCGCGGACACGTAGTGCCCATGCCCGGGCCTCATGCAGCACCGCGTCCCGGTCCAGTGTCAGGACCTCCCGGTCCCGCATGAGCACGCGGCCATGCACGACGACCGTGCGCACGTCGTCGCCACGGGTCACGTAGACCAGGTGGGAGACGGGATCGTAGAGCGGCGTCTGCCTCGCGCGGTCCATGTCCACGACGACGAGGTCGGCCCGCTTGCCCCGCTCCAGCGACCCGACCAGGCGGTCGAGCCCCAGGGCCCTGGCCCCACCCAGCGTGGCCATCTCGAGCACGGTGCCGGCGCTGGTGACGCGCGGGTCGCCGGACTGCAGCTTGTGCAGGAGCGCGGTGATCCGCATCGCCTCGAACATGTCGAGGTCGTTGTTCGACGCCGCGCCGTCGGTCCCCAGGCCCACGGTGACCCCGGCGCGCAGGTAGGCCGGGACGGGCGCAGTGCCGCTCGCCAGCTTCATGTTGCTTTCCGGGTTGTGCGACACGCTGACACCGCGCTCCGCGAGGCGGGCGATGTCACTCGGGGACACCCACACGCCGTGCGCAGCCAGCACACCCGGCCCCAGGAAGCCGAGTGTCTCCAGATAGGCGACCGGGGAGGACTGAAAGCGCTCCTGCGCCGTGGCCTCCTCACCCTGCGTTTCCGCCAGGTGGATGAGGGTCGGCACGCCGTAGCGGCGGGACAACTGGCGGGCCGCGAGGAGCGTGGGACCGTCGAGGGTGTACATCGCGTGGGGCGCGGCCGCCGGCGTGATCAGCGGATCGTCCCGGAACGCCCGGATGAAGGCCTCGGCCCTCGCCAGGCCATCGGCCGGCGTCATCGCATCGGGAACCGGGAACTGGATGATCGTCTGCCCCAGTACGCCGCGCAGGCCGGCCCGCTTCGTCTCGCGGGCGACCTCCTCCTCGAAGTAATACATGTCCGCGAACGTGGTAGTGCCCGACTCGATCATCTCCAGGGCGGCGAGCCGCGTCCCCGCGCGTACGAATTCGGGGGACACCGTCCTGGCCTCCGCCGGGAAGATGTAGTTCTGGAGCCAGTCCATCAGCGCGAGATCGTCGGCGAGGCCGCGGTAGAGCACCATCGCCGCGTGGGTATGGGTATTCACGAGACCCGGCATGACGATGCGTCCGGCGGCGTCGATGTTCTCCCGGCCCACGAAGGCCGCCCGCACGGCCGCGGCCGTGTCCACCGCGACGATGTCCGAGCCGTCGATGGCGACCGCCCCGTTCTCGATGACCCGTCGCTCGGCGTCCATCGTCACGACGGTCCCACCGCTGATGACGAGCGACACCTCCCGGCGCTCGCCCTGGGCATGTACGAGGACCACCGCCAGCAGGGTGGCAACGATCGTGAGCGCGAGGCGGGCAGGCATGATGGGCATATTACCCTGCGTCGCAGGGCCGCACCTTCGTTGTAGCATGCTGCGGTGCCCCATCGACTGCTGCAGCATCCACTGGCCCAGGACACCCTCGCGCGCCTGCGGGACGCGCGCACGCCGCCCTCGGCCTTCCGCGTCGCGGCGCACCGGCTCGCGCTCCTGCTGATCAGCGACGCGCTGGCCGACCTCCCCACCGACGAACAGACAGTGGAGACGCCGCTCGGGCCCGCGCCCGTGCGCGTGCTGGTGGGCGACGTCACCATCGTGCCGGTGCTGCGGGCCGGGTTGGGGATGCTCGAGGCGGCACTGACCCTCGTCCCCGACGCCAGGGTCGGACACATCGGCTTGCGCCGCGACGAAGAGACCGCCCGCTGTTCCCGCTACTACGCCCGGTTGCCCGAAGGCCTCACCCGCAGCCACGTGCTGCTGGTCGATCCCATGCTGGCTACGGGAGGGAGCGCCGTCGCCGCCATCGACCTGCTGAAGGCGGCGGGCGCGCACAGCATCCGGATGGCGTGCATCGTGGCCGCTCCGGAGGGTCTGGCCTGCCTGGACGCGGCGCACCCGGACGTCGTCGTCCACACCCCGGCGATCGATCGGGAGCTGAACGCCCGCAAGTTCATCGTGCCAGGACTCGGCGACTTCGGTGACCGCCTGTACGGCACGGTCTGAGGGGGCGTCCTCGTCAGGATGGGTGGCAGCCCGGGCGGCAGGGCGAGGCGTCGGTCCGGCAGCACTGTGCTAGACTGTTTCACCTCAGGTCGGGCGCTTGGCTCAGTGGTAGAGCATCGCCTTCACACGGCGGGGGTCAGTGGTTCGAATCCACTAGCGCCCACCATCATTCCTCCGACCAGATCACCTCACGAACCGCCAGACCCGTTCAGGGTCAATTGGCGGTTCTGAGCTGCGCGATCAACGATTCCAGCAGTCGTGCGTACTCGGCGTCGGTCTTCTCGAACAGGGCCATGTAGTCCTGTTCCGAAAGGCCGGCGTCGCGCCAGTTGCCGTTGAACGTGCGCGAGGCATTCCCGATGTCGACGCTGTCAGGCGGGCGGCCGCCACGAGGCCTGGCGACGAGGCCGTCTGCCCCCAGGTCCGATACGAAGAACTTCGTGGCGGGGACCGACGCGCTGTTCAGATCGATGTAGATATCCCGGTACTTGCGGTCGCCCAGCAGGATGGCGAGTCGTTCGGGGACGGTGAATTCGGCGGTGATGACCAGCAGCTGGCTGCCCGGGAAGTAGAGGGCCCCGACGAAGCGGTCAGCCTCGCCAGCGTGACGGGCCGCCACGCTGTCGAGTTGCCGGGCGTCGAGGAGACCGACCAGCTCTCCGGCCAGTGTGGCAGAGCGGGACTCCTGGGCCGCAACGCGCGCAGGTACGGTCAGGCAGGCGACGACGACGAGCAGACATCCGAACCAGCGGTGTGCACGAGCCATCGGTCCCTCCTCCTTCAGTACAGAAGGGACTTGTAGCACCTGCCGTCAAGGGCGTCAATGCGGGCAGGACCGGCGGCCACTGCGGCACACGCGTACCGCGCGCGCCGGCGTGCGGGTCAACCGATGAACAAGGCGTCTTCGTCTTCGACGCGCGAGGGGCGCCGGCGCCCACCCTGCCGGGCATCACGCAGCACGCCAAGGGCGGCACGGAGACCGCTCATCACCGCGATGCCCTCGCGAGCCGGCCCCATGATGCCGGCCTGCACGGCGGCGGCGGTCTGCTCCACCTTCGTGGCGACGTCCCCGAACAGCTGGTCCACCCGGTCCACCTGGGCGGCCGCGACCGAGGTCGCCCTGACAGCTTCCGAGCTCATGGCCTGCAGGCTCGCCATCACAGGTCGCAGTTCCTGCTCGAGGCGATTCGCCAGCGACTCGACCCGACGCGCAGCCCGCATGGCGTAGACGATGGCCCCCACCTGAATGACGGCCAGCGTCAGCACCGAGAGTGCAATGACACCGAGGAAGACGTCGCTCACGCGTCCTGCTCCTTCTCCCGCGCGGCCTGATAACCCTCGCGGGCCCGCTCGAAAGCGGTCGTCAAGTTCTCGCGCTGGCGGGTGATCGCCTCCCGGCCCTGTCGGGCGGCCTCCGCAGCCTTCTCGCGGCTCTCGCGCGCACGCCGTTCGAGATAGTCGCGGGTCTCCTCGCCGCTGGCGGGCGCGTAGAGCAGCGCGACTGCAGCACCGGCCACGGCTCCGGCCATGAAGGCCACGAGCAGTCCGCCGGGCCCGATTCCATCGTTGCTTGCCATGTGCCCTCCCTCGCTGTGCCCTGCCGACGCTAGAAGATGCTGACGCGAACGTTCAGATACCTCCGCGGGTCGGCGCGAATATCCGTGATCAGGCTGTGCAACTCGGTCACGGCTCCGTTCATGTTCTCATACAACTGCCGGTCCCGCAGCAGCTGTCCGGCCGTACCCTCGCCGGTCTGCAGCGTACGGAGTACGGAGTCGAGACGGTCGGTCATCGCGTTGAGCCGGTCGTAGAGCTGGGAATCGGTGACCAACTTTCCCGCTGTGCCCTCGCCCTGGCTGATGCGTCCGGTGATGCTGCTCAGATTGTTGGTGGTCGTCGTCAGCGAGTCGGCCAGCGCGTCTTCGGTGAGCAGACGCCCCAGGCTGCCCTCCCCCGACCGCAGCCCGGCGGTGACCGCCTGCAGGTTCTCGAGCGAGGCCGACAGCGCCGCGCCCGACGCGGAGTCGCGCAGAAGGCGTCCGGCCGGGCCGTCACCCTCGGTGATCTGCCGGGCGACATTCTCGTAGGCCGTCACCAGGCTGGTCATCTGGGTATACAGGGCATCGTCGGTGAACAGGCGCCCAATCGTCCCCTCGCCCTCGCGGATCCCGCCGAGCAGGTCGGTGAGCCGCTCGATACCCTCGGTGGCCTGGGCGGCCACGTCGGAGATCGAGCCCACGGCCCGCCCCGTGCGCACGTAGCCCCAGTCGGCGATGGGGGTTCCCTGGGCCGATGCGGTGATGTCCACGGCGGCCTCGCCGAGCAGGGACACCGCGCCGAGCGACGCGACCGAGTCGTCGGTGATGCGGTCCCGCATCTCGCGATTCACGTCCATGTGGACGTCCACGCGCTCGCCCTGGAAGACCACGTCGGTGACCGTTCCGACCTCGACGCCCGCGAGGCGGACCGGCGCCCCTGGCTTGAGGCCGGCCACGTTGTCGAAGGACGCCTTCAGGGGGTATTGCTGCCAGAAGAACCCACCCTCCCCGCTCAGCAGGAAGATGAGCAGGGTGGCCATCACGATGGCGAAGATCGCCACCAGGCCGATCTTCAGCTCAGCCCAGGCCAGCGAACGCGTGCGCGGCATGTCGATATCCCTCTCATGACAGGAACGTTCTGATGTACGGGTCCGTCGCGGCACGCAGTTCGGCCGCGTTGCCCTCGAAGGCGATCACACCCTCGCGGAGCATGATGAACTCCGCCTCGTCGGACTTCGCCGCGTCGGCCGGTACGACCCGGACCTCCGCGCCATCATGAACGGCTTCGTGGGTCGCCACGTAGAACGCGTCCCGAAGCTGGTGCGTCACGATGACCGAACTCACCTGCTCCAGGTCCCGCAGCTTCACCATCTCCCGATCCACCGTGATCGCGGTGATCGGGTCGAGGCCGGTCGTGGCCTCGTCGTAGAGCAGGATGCGCGGCTTGGTCGCCATGGCCCGGGCGATGGCGACGCGCCGCCGCTGGCCCCCCGAAAGCTCGGACGGCATGCGATCGAGGAAATCCCGCAACCCGACGAAGCCGAGCACCTCGTCCACCCGCTCGCGCACCTCCGACGCCGGCAGGCGCATCTCCGTATCCAGGCGATACCCCACGTTCTCGGCGACGCTCAGGGAATCGAACAGCGCGCCTTCCTGGAACACCATCCCGAGGTCGCCCCGTACCCGCATCAGGTCGTGCTCCCCCATCGTATCGGTACGTTCGCCGTTCACGAAGATGCGGCCCGCGTCAGGCCTCAGCAGTCCCAGCACGAGCTTGAGGATCGTCGACTTCCCCGACCCGCTGGCGCCGAGCACGACCTTGGTGTGCCCCGGGAGCACCTCGAAGCTGACGTCCCGCAGCACCTGCTTGCTGTCGAAGGCCAGCGACACGTGCTCGAGCGCCAGCACCGGCGCCTGGGGCGTAGTGGCTCCCGACGGGGTCTCGGACACGGGAACGCGCGATGCCTGCGGCACAGTCGGATCTCAGTACAGCAAGGTGATCAGCAGCCGGGTGGTGAAGAAGTCCACGGCGATCACCGCCACCGAGGCTGTCACGACGGCGCTCGTGGTGGCACGACCGACCCCCTGGGTTCCGCCCCGCGTCCGCAATCCCTCGTGGCAGCCGATGGTGGTGACGACGAACCCCAGGAGGAACGGCTTGATGAGGCCCATCCAGGCATCCTGCAGATACAAGCCATCCACCACCGACGTCCAGTACACGCTCGATGCCACCCGCAGCTGCAGCACGGCGATGATCCAGCCGCCGAAGATGCCGACGGCGTTCGCGATGACGGTGAGCACCGGTGCCATGAAGAACCCCGCGAGCACGCGGGGCACGACGAGCTTGCGGATCGGATCGGTGCCGAGCGCGCGAAGGGCGTTGATCTGATCGGTGACGGCCATCGACCCGAGTTCGGCGGCGATTCCGGACCCTACGCGCCCGGCGAGCATCAGGCCCGTCAGCACCGGACCCAGGTTCTTCACCATCGTCGCGCTCACCAGGCGGCCCACGAACGGGCGCGCGCCGAACTGGTCGAGCGTGATGCCCGACTGCAGCGCGAGCACCGCGCCGGTGAAGAAGCCCGTCAGCACGACGACCGTCAGGGTCCCCAGGCCGATCCGGTCGAACTGCTCCACGATGTCGCGGTAGTAAAAGGGCCGGGAGAACGTGGCCCGCAGGACCGCGCCCTGCAGCCTGACGTACTCCTGCACCTCGAGGACGGCCGCCTTCAGCCACTCCACCATGGCGGTCATGCCGGACCGGGCGTCCCGAGCCCCAGTTCCCGCCGTCGGAGATCCTTCAGTTCGTCACGCAGGGCAGCCGCCCGTTCGAAGTCGAGATTGGCCGCCGCCGTCCGCATCTCGGCCTCGAGGCGCCCGATGGCCGCGTCCATGTCGGCCTGGGTCCGCGGGCCGGCTGCTGCCGCCTCGCGCCCGGCCGGCGGCGCCGAGTAGTCGCGTTCGTAGACGCTCGACAGCACGTCGTCGAGCTGGCGGACGACCGACTCCGGGGTGATGCCGTGCGCCTCGTTGTAGGCGGCCTGGATGGCGCGGCGGCGTTCCGTCTCCGCCAGGGCTGAGCGCATCGAGGCGGTGACCGTGTCCGCGTACATGATCACGGTGCCGCGGACGTTGCGGGCGGCCCGGCCGGACGTCTGGATGAGCGAACCCGCCGAACGGAGGAAGCCCTCCTTGTCCGCATCGAGAATGGCGACCAGCGACACCTCCGGCAGGTCCAGGCCCTCGCGGAGCAGGTTGATGCCGACGAGGACGTCGAACGCGCCCCGCCGGAGATCCCGCAGGATCTCGACCCGCTCGAGGGTGTCGATGTCGGAGTGGAGGTACCGTACCTTCACGCCGAGCTCCTGATAGTAGGCGGTGAGGTCCTCGGCCATGCGCTTGGTCAGGGTCGTCACGAGCACCCGCTCCCGGCGCTCCACCCGCTGGCGGATCTCGCCCAGCAGGTCGTCCACCTGCCCGCGCACCGGCCGCACCTCGATGGGCGGATCCATGAGACCCGTCGGTCGGATCACCTGTTCCACCACGACGCCGCCGGACCGGGCCAGCTCGTACGGGCCAGGCGTGGCGGACACGAACACCACCTGCCCCATGCGGGCCTCCCACTCCTCGAAGTTGAGGGGACGGTTGTCGAGCGCGGAGGGCAGGCGGAATCCGTATGACACCAGCACTTCCTTCCTCGACCGGTCCCCGTGATACATCCCGCGGATCTGCGGCACCGTCTGGTGACTCTCGTCCACGATCACCAGCGCATCGGCCGGCAGGTAGTCGAGCAGCGTCGGTGGAGGCTCCCCCGGCTGCCGGCCCGTGAGGTGCCGCGCGTAATTCTCGATCCCGTGGCAGTACCCGATCTCGCGGATCATCTCCAGGTCGAACATCGTCCGCTGATGGAGTCGCTGGGCTTCGAGCACCTGCCCGGCCCGCTCCAGATCGCCGCGTCGCTGCTCGAGCTCGGTGCGGATGGAATCCACCGCGGCCTTCGTCCGCTCGCGCGAGGTGACGAAGTGGGACTTCGGGTACACAGCCACCTTGTCGAGCCGGCGGAGGACACGCCCCGTCAGGGGATCGAACCAGGCCAGCTCGTCCACCTCGTCGCCGAACAGGCTGATCCGCAGCGCGTGTTCTTCGTACGACGGTACCACCTCCACGATGTCGCCGCGCACGCGGAACGTCCCGCGACCGAACTCGGTGTCGTTCCGTTCGTACTGAATCTCGACGAGCTTCCGCAGAATCTGGTCCCGCCCGATGCGTTGCCCCGTCTCGAGGGGCAGGAGCATGCCGTAGTAGGCCTCCGGAGAACCCAGGCCGTAGATACAGGAGACGCTCGCCACGATGATCACGTCGCGGCGTTCGAAGAGCGACCGGGTCGCCGAGAGACGCATCCGGTCGATCTCGTCGTTGATGGTGGCCTCCTTCTCGATGTACGAGTCGGTGGCCGGGACGTACGCCTCGGGCTGGTAGTAGTCGTAGTAGCTGACGAAGTACTCCACGGCGTTCGACGGGAAGAACCGGCGGAACTCCTGGAAGAGCTGCGCGGCCAGCGTCTTGTTGTGGGCCATCACCAGCGTGGGGCGGTTCACGTTGGCGATGACGTTGGCCATCGTGAAGGTCTTACCCGACCCTGTGACGCCGAGCAGGACCTGCCACCGGTCGCCACGCTCCAACCCCTCCGTCAGCTCCGGGATCGCACGCGTCTGATCGCCGCGGATCGCGAAGTCGGTTACCAGGCTGAAATGGTCGTGGACTGATGGCATGATGCGCACGAGCGGCGGCGCGGCGCCGGCGCGAACGCGCCATCGTACCACACGGATCCGGCCCGCCCCGTGCTACGGCACGGCTACAGGGTCGAGTCGGGCGAAGTATCCGTCGCGCGCGAGCAGGCGGACCCTCGAGAGGTCCGTGCGTGTCAGCCGCAGCCCGACCTCCCGCCACTGGCCGTCGGCCGCGGTGTTGGTGGAGACGTACCCCAGCGTGTACTGGCCTCGCACCTGCGCGAGGATCTGCGCGTAGGCCTGGTCCACGTCGCGCAGCCCGCCGGGAAAGTACGCCAGCCCGCCACTGGCCTCCGCCAGCTGCGAGAGCATGGCCCGCTGCTGGAGGCGCCCCACGCCGGACTGTCGCGACAGGAAGCCGACCACGTAGACCGTCACGTCGGAGGTGCGCACGAGGGCCAGCGTGTCGCGGTAGCTCAAGGCACTCTGTGTGTCGCCGCCATCCGTGTAGACGACCAGGATGGTCCGACCCTCGTTCGAGGAGGCGCCGTCGAGGTACACGCCGAGCGCGTCGTACAGCGCCGTCAGCCCGCGGGGCCGACGCTCGCGGATCCGCTCGACGAGCCGCGGGAAGTCCGCCTGCCCGAACCTCGTCACCCGGACCTCGCTGTCGAAGTCCACCAGGGTCATGTCGGCGGCCTCGGGCAGGCCGTTGAGGAAGCGAATCGCCGCGGTGCGCGAGAGTTCGATGTCATCTCCCATGCTGCCGCTGGTGTCGAACAGCAGGCCGAGGTGGGTCGGGAGGTCGGGTGCCGGGTCGTCCCCCCGGACGAAGGTGCGGATCTGCTGGGGCACGCCGTCCTCCTCCACGGCGAAGTCCCGCGCGGTGAGGCCCGGCACGGGCTGCCCGTCCCGGTCCACGACGGAGACCGTGACGCGCACCAGCTCGGTCCCGGCCTCGAAGACGGGCCCCTGCGCGGCCGCCACGCCGAGCGTCCAGGCGGTCAGCAGCACCGCGCCGATTCCCCTGCTCCTCATCTGACCTCCCCGGCGCTGCGATCCTATCCGCTTCCCGCACCCGAAGTGCGCAGGGGTGAGAAAGTCGACCCAGCCTGACCACAGGCGTATAATCCCTGGATAGCTGGATCATGAAATGTTACGCCGTCTGCCAGAGCGAGGCAGTCGTCAGGATTCTCGCAGAGAGCCTGTCCACCAGCTTCGATATCGACTTTCTCGTCGAGAACAAGGCGCTTGCCCGCCGACTGCATGAGGCGGGGCTCAGCGTCACCGGTGGCGATCCGCAGCGCACCGATACCTACCTGAAGGCCGGCATCGGTCCCGGCACCTGCCTGGTCGTCGAGGACGGCGGCAAGAAGAGCCTCCGGAAGACGCTCGAGGCCATCCGCGACGCGGGTGGCACGCTCACCTACGTGCTCGGGATCGGGCCCGCGGACCCTGCCAAGCGTGAGGACGACCTCAAGGCGCTCTTCCCGGAGATCAACTACTTCACGATGTCGGAGCTGGCCGGCGTTCCCCTCCTCACCGAGGTGTCCCGGTCCCTCACCCGTTCGAGAGTTCTTCAGTACCAGCGATTCTTCAGCGACGCCGACCGCGTACTGATCCTTCTGCACAACGACCCCGACCCCGACGCGATGGCCAGTGGCCTGGCGCTCCGGTCGGTGCTGCGCCGCACGAAGCAGACCGCCATCATCGGCGCGCTGCACGGCGTGACCCGGCCCGAGAACCTCCGCATGATGAACCTCCTCGACATCCAGGTCGAGCCCATCACGCCGGAGCAGATCGCCACCTTCGACCGCGTGGCGCTCGTGGACGTCCAGCCCCACTACTTCGGCGGCATCGTGGACCGGGTCGACCTCGTCGTGGATCACCACCCGGAACAGACCGGCTATTCGGCTGTCTTCAAGGACATCCGCTCCAGCTACGGCTCGACGTCGACAATCCTCACCGAACACCTGCGGGCGGTGGACGCCAACATCTCGGAGCGCACGGCCACGGCCATGCTCTACGCGATCAAGTCGGACACCCTGTTCTTCAACCGCCAGGCGAACAGCGTGGACATCGACGCCTTCTCGTACCTGTACCCGCTGGCGGATGCCACGATGATCCGGAAGATGGAGGGCGCCGAAATCACGCTCGAGCGCCTCGACTACGTCCTGCGGGCCCGGCAGGCGGGCCAGCTCGTCGATCAGGTGTTCTGCGCGTTCGTCGGCACCTCACCGCGGGAGGACTTCATCCCCTACGTGGCCGATTTCTACCTGCAGCTCGAGGACGTCCGCTGGACCATCATCGCCGGCATCGTGAACGACTCGCTGGTGACGTCGGTGCGTACCCTCGGGTACGGCAAGCACGCCGGTGAGTTCGTCCGGCGTTACTTCGCCGACATCGGCAGCGCCGGCGGACACAGGGCCATGGCCAAGGCGGTCGTGCCCCTGCGGGCGTTCCGCGACAAGTACGGCAACCTGCAGGCCGAGCAGGTCACCGGCAAGATCCTGGAACTGGCGCTCGACTTCCTGCACGACCACCACCCGTCGGAACGGCGGCTCGTCAGAGCCTGAACCGCCTCCAGCCCCGTCAGTCCAGCGCCTGGCGAAGGTCGGCGATCAGGTCCGCGGCATCTTCCAGGCCCAGCGACAGGCGCAGCATGCCCCTCGTGATGCCGGCCGCAGCGAGCTGCGCGTCGGTGTGTCCCCACTGGGACGACAGGATCGGCAGGCTGCACAGGCTCTCCACGCCACCGAGGGACGCAGCGCGGCGCACGAGCCGCAGGCGGTCGAACGCACGCTCGGCGGCCGGCTCTCCTCCCACCAGGTCCAGGCACACCATCCCGCCGAAGCCACGCATCTGCCGGCGGGCGATGTCGTGGTCGGGGTGCGAGGCGAGTCCCGGATAGAGCACGCGCGCGACGCGCGGATCGCCCTCGAGCGCCTCGGCCACGGCCTGCGCGGTCGCGTTCTGCCGTGCTACCCGGAGCGGCAGCGTCTTGAGGCCTCGGCCGAGGGCGTAGGCGGCCTGCGGGTCGAGCACCCCTCCCAGCTGGCGGCGGGCATCGGCCACGACCCGGAGGCGCTCGGCGCTGCCCGAGACGACCCCCGCGGTGATGTCACTGTGCCCGTTCAGATACTTCGTCGCACTCTGGACCGATAGGTCCACCCCAAGCGCCAGGGGCTGCTGGTTCACCGGGCTGGCGAAGGTGTTGTCGATGACGCTGAGGAGTCCGAGCGCGCGACACTGTGCCGCCACGGCCGCGACGTCGACGCAGCGCAGGTGGGGGTTGACCGGCGACTCGAACCAGACCAGCCGCGTCGAGGCACCCGCCGTCGCCGACAGGCGCTGGAGATCGTCGAGCCCGACGAACCGTGTCGTGATACCCAGGCGAGGGAGGAAGCCCTCCAGCAGGTGGAACGTGCCCCCGTAACTCGCCGCGCTGCAGAGGACCTCGTCGCCGGCCGAGAGATGCGCGAGCAGCACTGCCGAAATCGCGGCCATGCCCGACGCGAACACCAGGGCGCCCTCGGCGGCATCCGCCACCGCGAGCTTCCGCTCGACGGATTCCACGGTCGGGTTGGCGTACCGCGAGTAGAGGAACGAGGTCCCGCCGCCCTCGTGGTACTGCCGCACCTCGGCCGCGCTCGCGAACACGAACGTGGTGGTCTCGTAGATCGGCGTCGTGAGCGGCGCCGCGCTGGGTACCGCACCTTCCCCCGCGTGCAGGAGTTGCGTGGCCAATGCCGGCGTCTTCTGATCGTCCATGGGTCACCCGCGGGCCGGATGGCCCAGATGCTCGCCGCTCGCCCCCACCACCGGCTCGATGAACTGGCGCCCCGCGTCCTCGTACCCGCGCCGCATCAGCTCCTCGGGCGCGTAATGACGTCGCGACAGCTCATCGTATGCGCCGGCCACGTCGAACGGGCCCAGCGGATTGTGTTCGGGCGCAATGACGTGGAGCGCGTCGAACCGGCCACCGAGCAGTTCCACCGCGTCCCGCAGCGCGCTTGCCTCGGCGGTCCGCAGCACGTCGCCGAGCCGGCCACGCGGGTCGAGCCGGGGTGGCGCCAGGCGATGGGGCCCACCGCCGGGTGCCGTCGGCGACACCAGCACGACCTGCGTCACCCCCGCCTCACCGAGTTCGGCAAGCAAGCGCACCAGGGCCCCCGGCCGGTCGCACATCCGGTGCGCTTCCCCCTGCCAGTAGCTGTCCAGGCCGAACGTGACGACCTGAGGATCGCAGACCCCCGGCAGCGTCAGCGCCGCGCCGACGATATCGAGCGCAAGAGCCTTGCCTGACCCGGCCAGATCGATGATCTCGGCGGCCCGGTCCACGTCCGCACGCGCCGCCGTGAACGCGGCATGAAACGGCGGGCGCAGCAGCCCCGCCACCACGTCCCGGCGCGCATCCAGGTCCGAGACGACGATCATCAGCTCGCGGAAGCCAGGATGCCCCAGGTTGTCCCTGAGCGCGTCGGCGAACACGCGCCCCCCCTCCGCCGGCCCGCCAGCCCCGCTTCCCCGCACCACGTCCCAGAGCGCGTCAGTGACATGGGTCCGTGCGGCGGCGGCGTCTACTGGCCCACCCACCAGCCCCCACCAGCGCGCCACGAGGCCCTGAAGCCGGCGTGATGGGGGACGGCGGACCGTCGCCGCCACCAGCACGGCGAGCAGCCCCGCCATGACCAGGAATGCGAGCCGTGGCAAGACCAGGGGGAGGCCGGAGGGGGCGAAGAACGACTGCAGCCAGCCTCCGTAGCCGCGCACGATGGCTGCGCCCGCCTCGTCGTGCACCAGCGCGGCCAGGAACCCCACCGGATAGGCAACGAGGGCAGTGCCGATCAGGATCACGGGCGCCACGCAGAGGGCTGCCAGGGCAGCGGCCACCCAGCCCAGGGCGCGCACCGTCCGTGTCCAGCCGTAGAGGCCCGCTCTGCTCGCACGTCCCCACAGCCCATCGGGCCCCGTCAGCTGCGCAGCCCCGTCCACGGCCGCCAGCGCCGCGGAGGCCGCGCCCGCGCCGTGCCCGGCCACGACATCCACCTTGACGCCCGCTTCCTCGACAGCGCGCAGGACGCCCGCGTGATACAGCCCCGCCGCGCCCGACCCACTGAAGACGAGAGCCGTCCGGCGGTCTGGCGAATACGGGAGCACGCTACTCGTCGTGAATGGTGGTGAGCTTGAGCAGTTCGAAGGTGCGGGCCCCGCCGGGCGTGACGACGTTGATTTCGTCGCCCGCTTCCTTGTTCAGGATGGCGCGGCCGATCGGCGAGGACGTCGAGATCAGGCCCTTCTCCACGTCGGCGTCTTCAGGCATCACCAGCTGATACACCACCTCGTCGCCCGACTCCGCCCGCAGCTGCACGGTGGACCCGAAGCCGGCCTTCCCCTTCGGAATCCGGTCGAGATTCATCAGCGAGATCTCGCCCACACGCTTCTTGAGCTGCGCGATGCGCGCGTTGAGGAGTTCCTGCCGCTCCTTGGCGGCCTTGTACTCCGCGTTCTCGCGCAGGTCGCCGAACTCCCGGGCCCGCTGGATCTCCTTGGGCAGATCCACCTTCAGCTCGCGTTCGAGCCCGGCGATCTCGTCGTGGAAGCGTTTGAGGATGCGATCCTTCATGGTGATGTCGTCACGTGGGGCCGCCGTCGTGGAGCCCGAAGCACGAAGCGGTAGCCCCAGACAGCGTGCAAGGAACCACGTCCCCATGCCACCTGCGGCTACCGCTTCGCGGAAGTCCCCAGTCGAAGGCCGGATTCTAGCACATGCTATGCTGGCCGCCGGGCATGCGCACGATCTCGAGCCGGCAGAACGAGGTGGTTCGCGCGGTCCGCGATCTCGTGGCGTCGCCGGACGCGTCCGGCCGGCAGGTGGTCGTCGACGGTCCGCATCTGGTGGCGGAGGCGCTGGCCGCAGGCCTGGTGGTACCGCTGGCGGCCGTCAGTGCCCACGGCGCGGCGTCGCCCGAGATTGCCGCGCTCGTGGATCGACTCGACCGGTCGGGGGCGCACCTCGTCGCCGTGACCGGGCAGGTACTGGCCTCGATGAGCCCCGTCCGGACCCCGTCGGGCATCGTGGCCGTCGTCGAACGCCCGGCGGCGTCACTCGATGCGCTGTGCGTCCCCTCCGATGCCTTTCTGCTGGTGACCGTGGACGTCCAGGACCCTGGCAACGTCGGGGCCATCCTGCGGGTGGCCGAAGCCGCGGGCGCCACGGGCGCCATCGTCGCCGGCGCCTCTGCAAACCCGTTCTCGGCGAAGGCCGTGCGCGGCAGCATGGGCAGCGTACTGCGGCTGCCGGTGACCACCGCGCCCACCTCCGAGGTCGCGGGTCGATTCCGCGCCGCCGGGGTCCGGGCCATTGGCGCTACGGTATCCGGAGGCGTGCCGCCCGACGCCGTCACGTGGCGCGGGCGCATCTCGCTGGTGCTCGGAGGCGAGGGTGGCGGGCTGCCGGCCGACGTGCTCGCCTGGTGTGACACCACCGTCTCTCTGCCCATGCAGGCCCCCGTCGAATCGCTCAACGTCGCGGTCGCCGCGGGCATCCTGGCGTATCACGCGCGGAGCGCACGCGCGTGAGCGGCCCCTCCCTCTTCGAGGACCCCGCGCCCGACCCGGGCAACCCGCCCGGCACGCCCCTGGCCGAGCGCATGCGGCCCCGGACGCTCGACGAGGTGCTCGGCCAGGAGGACGTCCTGGCCGCCGGGGCGCCCCTGCGCCAGGCCATCGAGCGGGACCTCGTCCAGTCGATCGTGCTCTGGGGCCCGCCCGGCTCGGGCAAGACCACGCTCGCGCGCATCATCGCCGACATGACGCGCGCGCGGTTCGTGCCGCTGAGCGCCGTCCTGGCTGGCATCCGCGAGGTCCGGGACGTGATGCAGGAGGCACTGGACCTCAGGCGTCGCTCCGGCCAGCGCACCATCGTCTTCGTGGACGAGATCCACCGCTTCAACAAGGCGCAGCAGGACGCGTTCCTCCCTCGCGTGGAAGCGGGCGACATCGTGCTCATCGGCGCCACCACGGAGAACCCGTCGTTCGAGGTGAACGCGGCGCTCCTGTCCCGCTCCCGCGTCTTCGTCCTCCGGGGGCTCACGGCCGACGACCTCGCGTCCATCCTCCGCCGGGCGCTCGTCGACACGGAGCGGGGTCTCGGCGGACAGGACCTGGTCGTGGCCGACGATGCGCTCGCGGCCATCGCGGCCCACGCCAACGGCGACGCACGTGCCGCGCTCAATCTGCTGGAGTTCGCGGCCAACGCGGCGCCAATGGACCCGTACACCTGCCGACGCACCGTGGACCTGCCCCAACTGCGTCGTCTGGTGCAGCGCCGGGCCCTGTTGTACGACAAGGGTGGGGACGAGCATTTCAACCTTATCTCCGCCCTTCACAAGTCGCTTCGCAACAGCGACCCAGACGCCGCGGTCTACTGGCTCGCACGGATGCTCGAGGCTGGCGAGGACCCGATGTACGTTGCGCGCCGGCTCGTGCGCTTCGCTTCCGAGGACGTGGGCAACGCCGACCCGGCGGCGCTCTCGGTGAGCCTCGCGGCTCGCGACGCCGCCCACATGCTGGGGATGCCGGAATGCACCACGGCACTCGCCCAGGCGGCGATCTACCTGGCCACGGCCCCCAAGAGCCACGCTGTCTATGCCGCCTACACGCGGGCGGCCGCCGACGCCCACGGCGAGACGGCGCCACCTGTCCCCCTGCACCTGCGCAACGCGCCCACGGCGCTGATGCGGACGCTGGGTCACGGCAAGGGCTACCGCTACGCGCACGACGAGCCCGATGCGGTGGCGCCGATGGAGTGCCTGCCGGACGAGCTCGCGGGGCGGACGTACTACGAGCCCACCGAGCGGGGCTTCGAGCGCGAGATCAAGCGACGGGTGGACGGGTGGAAACGCGTGAAGGCGGAGCGTCGCGGGCCCATACCGCCCCGCTCCGGCTGACACCTCCGGGCGCCGGGGGCGCTCAGATGCGCTCGAACCGCTTCTCCAGTTCCCGTCGGGTGAGGCGGAGCATGACGGGGCGGCCGTGTGGACAGATCGTCGAGAACGACGTCCGGTGCAGTTCGGCCAGGATGTGGGTCATCTTCTCGAACGTCAGCCGGTCGTGCGCCTTCACCGCGGCGTGGCAGGCCATGGTGGCCGCGATCTGTCCCAACGCCTCGTCCACACGGGCGCCCCGATCGAGGCCGTCGAGGTCCTCGGCCAGCGCCCTGATGGCCGCTTCACAGTCTTCGCGCGTCAGCAGCACGGGACTCGCCGCCACCCGCACGACGCCCCCGCCGAAGCCCTCGATGTCGAACCCCAGGCGCTCGAGTTCGCCCGTGCGTGAAAGCAACGCGTCGATGCCAGCGGGCGGCAGCTCCACCAGCAGCGGCTCGAGCAGCCGCTGGCTCTCGAGGCGACCGCTGCGCAGGCGCTCCAGGATGCGCTCGTAGAGCACACGCTCGTGCGCGACGTGCTGATCGACGATGGCCACCGAGTCCCGGTCCACCGCCAGGATGAAGGTGTCGCGAAACTGGCCGAGCGGCACGAGGGGACCTGGCCCCGCCGTAGCCAGTGCCTGCTGGGTGGCCTCACCGTCGGATGGCCCACCCGGATCTGGTGTGGCCGCGCCCGGCCCATCGGCGGCCGGACCATCGGTGGTCAGTCCCTCGTGGAGCGCGCCATGGAGGACACCACCGCTGCCCAGGAGTCCGTCGTACACCCGCGGTGGCACTGGCGCCCTCCAGCCACCCGAGCCGGCCCACGGAGTCGACCCCGTTCCCCCCTGGTGGCCTTCGCTGCGCCCGACCCCTCCGGGCCACCGGAGTTCCGGCGCCGGGGCCGCGCCCAGCGCATCGGCCACGGCGTGCCGGATGAACTGGTGCAGGTGCGACTGCTCCCGGAACCGCACTTCCGCCTTCGTCGGATGGACGTTCACATCCACGGCATCGAGGGGCACGGATACGAACAGGTGCACCTCGGGACTGCGCTCCTTGATCGACGCGGACGTGTAGGCATCCAGGATGGCGTGCGTGATCGTCCGGTCGCGGACCAGGCGGCGGTTCACGAAGACGTTCTGCGGCCCGCGCACCGGCGCCGGCCCGGCCAATGCCGCCACGAATCCTTCGACCCGGAACCCGCCCCCTTCGCGCGCCACCGCCACGAGGTGCGCCTCGTCGCCGTACAGCTGGTAGAGCCGGTCACGCAACGCGGGCACCGGCGGACACTCGAGCACTGTCCGGGTGCCGCTCGTCAGCGAGAAGCCAATCTCCGGGTAGCACAGCGCCAGCTGTGTCACGATGCGGGAAATCTGGGCCGACTCCGCGGCGTCGGACTTCAGGAACTTCCGCCGTGCCGGGAGGTTGTGGAACAGGTCCTTGACGTCGATGACCGTGCCCTCGGCCATGCCGACCTCCGCCACGCCAGACACGAGGCCCCCCTCGACCCGCACCTCTGTGCCCGCCTCCGCTCCCCGCGCGCGCGTGCGCAGCGTGAAGCGCGAGACCGACGCGATGCTGGGCAGGGCTTCGCCCCGGAAGCCCAGTGTCGCGATGGCGGCCAGGTCGTCGGCCGAGCGGAGCTTGCTCGTCGCATGCCGCTCCACCGCGAGCCGGGCATCGTCCGGGTCCATGCCCGTGCCGTCGTCCTCGACGCGGATGCGCTGCTTCCCACCGAACTCGGTTGCGACCGCGATGCGCCGGGCACCCGCATCGATGGCGTTCTCGACGAGTTCCTTGACGACGGACGCCGGTCGCTCGACGACCTCCCCGGCGGCAATCTGGTTCGCCAGGTGCGCTGGAAGTCGCGTAATCCTGCCCACGGTCCCTCCGTCTTCCTGCCTGCCCGCGCTGGACGGCCGCGCCCACCGCCCCTGTGGCGGAGACGGCAACGGCCGCACCGCCCTCCCGCTCGCACGGGAGGTGGCGGTGCGGCCGTCAGCTTCACGAGACGACGCCGGGCGTGTCTGCCCGGCCGGGCTCAGCCCTTGGCCTTCAGCAACGCCGCCTGTGCCGCGGCCAGTCGCGCCACGGGCACCCGGTACGGCGAGCAGCTCACGTAGTCCAGCCCCACCTTCTCGAAGAAGTGAATCGACGAGGGATCGCCGCCATGCTCGCCGCAGATACCCAGCTTGATGTCCGGCCGGGTCGTGCGTCCCCGGGCCACGGCGGTCTCCACGAGCTGCCCGACACCGGTCTGGTCGATTGCGGCAAACGGGTTCGTCTTGAGGATCTCCAGCTCGGTGTAGTGGGGCAGGAACGACCCCGAGTCGTCCCGTGACATGCCAAGCGCGGTCTGCGTGAGATCGTTGGTGCCGAAGCTGAAGAACTCCGCCGACTGCGCAATCTCGTCGGCGGTGAGCGCGCCCCGGGGAATCTCGATCATCGTGCCCACCATGTAGTGCAGCTTGACCTTCTGCTCGGCCTGCACCGCTCGCGCGGCCTGGTGCACCACCTCGAGCTGCAGGTCCAGCTCCCGCTTGAAGCCCACCAGCGGAATCATGATCTCCGGACGGACCTTGACGCCCTCCTTCTGCACGATCGCGGCGGCTTCGAACACCGCGCGCGCCTGCATGGCGGAGATCTCGGGGTAGCCGATGCCCAGGCGGCACCCGCGGAACCCGAGCATCGGATTGAACTCGTGCAACTGCTCGACGCGCGAGTGAATCGTGGCGACCGGTACGCCCAGCTTCTTCGCCAGGGCCGCCTGCTGCTCGGGCGTCTGCGGCAGGAACTCGTGCAGCGGCGGGTCCAGGAAGCGGATCGTGGCGGGGTGGCCCTTGAGCGCGCGGAAAATGCCGGCGAAGTCGTCCCGCTGGTACGGCAGCAGCTTGCCGAGCGCGAGCTGGCGGGCCTCCAGCGTCTCGGCCAGGATCATCTCGCGCATCGCGTCGATGCGATCGCCCTCGAAGAACATGTGCTCCGTCCGGCAGAGGCCGATGCCCACGGCACCGAACGCCATGGCGTTGCGCACCTGCTCGGGCGTGTCGGCGTTGGTGCGTACCGACATCCGGGACGCCTGCGAGCACCACTTCATCAGCTGCTCGAAGCTCCGGAACTTCTCGGTCTTCCGCGCATTCGCGTCGCCGTCGATGAGGCCGGCGACGATCTCCGACGGGGCGGTCTTGAGCCGATCGGCGTAGACCTTGCCCGCGGTCCCGTCAATCGACATCCAGTCGCCCTCGCGGTACGTCCGGCCATCGACCTTGACCGTCCGCGCCTGGTAGTCCACCTCGACGGCGGCCGCTCCGCAGACGCAGACCTTGCCCATCTGCCGGGCCACGAGCGCGGCGTGCGACGACACCCCGCCGCGCGCGGTGAGAATGCCTTCCGCGGCGATCATGCCGCGCAGGTCCTCGGGGGAGGTCTCGACACGGACCAGCAGGACCTGGTTCCCCTTCTCGGCGGCCACCACGGCCCGATCGGCGTTCAGGAAGATCTGCCCGCTGGCGGCCCCTGGACCGGCCGGCAGGCCCGAGGCGATGACGCGCACCTGCTTCGCCTGGGCGGCGTCGAACACCGGTGCAAGGAGTTGCTCGAGCTGCTCGGCCGGATTGCGCATCACCGCGGTCTTCCAGTCGATGAGCCGCTCCTTGTGCATGTCGATCGAGAACTTCAGCGCGGCCATCGCCGTCCGTTTGCCGTTGCGGGTCTGCAGCATGTAGACCACGCCGTCTTCGATGGTGAACTCGAAGTCCTGCACGTCCTTGAAGTGCTTCTCGAGGTTCTGCCTGATGCGCTCGAGTTCGTGGTACGCGCGCGGCAAATGGGCCTTGAGCTGCGACACTGGCTCCGGGGTGCGGACGCCGGCGACGACATCCTCGCCCTGCGCATTGATCAGGAATTCACCGTAGAACTCCTTGACGCCGTTCGCGGGGTTGCGGGTGAACGCGACGCCCGAGCCCGACTGATCGCCGGTGTTCCCGTACACCATCGCCTGGACGTTGACGGCCGTGCCCCACTCGGACGGAATGTTGTACTTCCGCCGGTAGACGATCGCGCGGTCGTTCATCCACGACCCGAATACGGCGCCCACGGCGCCCAGCAACTGGTCCCAGGGCGACGCGGGGAACTGTTTGCCGGCGCGCGCCTTCACGAGCGCCTTGAAGCGCGCCACCAGCTCCTTGAGGTCGTCCACCGTGAGGGCGGTGTCCTCGATGTCGCGGTGATACCGCTCGTGCTTGAGCTCGTGAATGACGGTTTCGAACGGCTCGTGATCCTCGTCGGGGCGCTTCTGCACGCCCAGCACGACGTCGCCGTACATCTGGACGAAGCGACGATAGCAGTCCCAGGCGAAGCGCGGGTTGTTCGTCTTGCGCGAGAGGGCTTCGACGGTCTGATCATTGAGGCCCAGGTTCAGGATGGTGTCCATCATGCCGGGCATGGAATCGCGGGCACCCGAGCGCACCGAGACGAGCAGCGGGTTCGAGAGGTCGCCGAAGCGCTTGCCGGTCTGCCGTTCGATGGCCGCCACGCCCGCCTCCATCTGGCCCTGCAGGGCCGACGGATAGGTGCGCTTGTGCGCGTAGAAATACGTACAGACCTCGGTCGTGATGGTGAACCCCGGCGGGACCGGCAGGCCGATCCGGCACATCTCGGCGAGGTTGGCACCCTTGCCCCCCAGCAGCGGCTTCATGGTGCCGTTGCCGTCGGTCTTCCGGCCGAAGAGATACACGTACTTGCCGAAGCCGGCGGATGCGGCCTTGGCCGCCACACGCGCCCTGGCGCTGGCGCCGGCCGCCCGGGCTCCGGTCACGGCGGCCTTGACCGTGGACCTGACGGCGGCTTTGACCGCCCTCCTGGCGGCCTTGGCCGTCCTGGTCGCCTTGGCCGTGGTCCCGGCCCTGGTCGCGGCCCTCCTGGCCGACGTCGTTGCCGCCTTCACCAGCGTTGCCGTCTTCGTCTTCGCCGACGTGCGTACCGTTCGACCCGGCCTCCGGGTTGCCTTCTTCGCCATTCGAATCGCTCTCCTTCGGTTCGACCCTTCAGTCCGTCGCGATTTCCGAGATGTCCGCAATCTGCAGGATGAGGTCCCGCAGGGCGGCCACCAGTCCCAGCCGCGCCACGCGCAGCCGCTCGTCCTCGGCCATGACCAGCACGTCCGCGAAGAACGTGGCCACGGCGGGTTGCAGCGCGGCGATCCCGTCGAACGCCGCACGGTAGTCGCCGCGCCCGGCCGCCGCGAGAATGGCCGGCGAGCCGGCATCGAGTGCGGCACCGAGCGCGAGTTCCGCCGGTTCCACGAGCGCCTGGCGGGCAGCGCCGCCGTCGGCGGGTGCCTCGACGCCCTTGGTGATGTTCTTCACCCGCTTGAGCAGTCCCGCCACGCCCAGCAGCGCGTCCGACCGCCCGAGAGCCTTCAGCGCCTCGAGCTTCCGCAGGGCGTCGCGCGGGCTGGTGGCATCGACACCCGCGTGCAGCACCGCCCGGACGGTGCGCACGTCGAAGCCACGCTGCTCGAGCAGATAGGTCAGGCGGTCGGCCATGAAGGCCCGCAGCGGCTCTGCCGCGTCCCCTGTGCCGCCAAACGGCCCGGCGGCCTGTGCGAGCAGGGGACCCAGCGTGAGGGGGGCCTCGATGCCGGTCAGCACGGGCAGGTCGACGAGGATCTTCACGATGCCCTGCGCCTGGCGGCGGAGCCCGAGCGGATCGCGCGATCCGGTGGGCCGCTCGCCGGCCGTGAACATGCCGACGACCGAGTCGAGCTTGTCCGCCAGGGCCACGGCGGCCCACGTCACGGCGCCCTCTCCGAGCTGCGCCACCGAGGGCGCAGCGTCCGCCTCCACACCGACTGGCAGGTAGTGCAGGGCGATCGCCTTCCAGACGGCCTCGGGCTGCCCCTCTTCCCTGGCGTAGATGCCGCCCATCGTGCCCTGGAGCTCGGTGAGCTCCCGCACCATGTCGGTCGCCAGGTCGGCCTTGCAGAGCCGCCCCGCGGTTGCGGCGGCGTCGGCGAGGCCAGGGTGGCCGAATGCGTCGGCCGCGATCCATTTCGCGAGGGCCGCGACCCGCTGGGCCTTCTCGTGATAGCTGCCGAGCGACTTGTGGAACAGGATCGTCGCCAGCTGTTCCACCCGTGCGTCGAGCGGCGTGCGGCGGTCCGCGTCCCAGAAGAACCGCGCATCACGCAGGCGCGCCGTCAGGACACGCTCGGCATTCCGGGCGATGAGCTCGGGCTTTTCCGGCTCCATGTTGATGACGGCCAGGAATGCCGACTTGAGGCGGCCGTCGTCGTCCACCACCGGGAAGTTGTGCTGGTGGTGGATCATGGTGGTCGTCAGGACCTCCTCGGGCAGCGCGAGGAACTCTGCCGGGAAGTGACCCGCCACCACCGCCGGATACTCGACCAGGTCGGGCACTTCCTTGAGGAGCGACGACTGGACGGCGACCTGGCTGCTGACGCGTCCCCCGAGCTTGCGGGCGTGCATCTCGAGTTCCCGTTTGATGCGTGACTCGCGCTCGCCCCGATCGAGGATCACGAAGTTCTCGAGCAGGCGGGCCTGGTAGTCGTCGAAGGTCTTGACCTTGATGGCCCGGCCCGCGCGGCCGCTCGTCGTGAGGAAGCGGTGGCCGTAGGTGTTGGGTCCCGTGCGGATCTCCTGCACGGTCCGGCCCTCGGCGAGCTCGCTCCGGTGGATGACGAACGGCACGACGCGGCCGCCGTAGAGCAGCACCAGCCACCGGATCGGCCGGGCGAAGACGAGCTCGCCCTTGCCGTCGTCCAGCCAGGCGTCCCAGCGCATCTGCTTGGGGAAGGTGAGGTCGCGCAGCACCCCGCCGAGCACCTCGCCGAGCACGTCCACCGTCGCGCGGCCTCGCTGCCGCAGCCGGTACGCGAGGTACACGCCTTTGACCGTCTCATGCCGCTCGAGCGCGGCCACGTCCACGCCGTACTTGGCGGCGAACCCGAGAGCCGCCGGCGTCGGAGCGCCACCGGGCGCGAACGCGGCCGTGACGGGCGGCCCCGTCACCAGTTCCTCGAGGTCGGTCTGCCGTTCCGCCAGCTTCACCACGCGCGCCGTCAGGCGCCTGGGCGTGCTGTACGCCTCGGTCGGCGCATCCACCTCGAGGCGCAGGCTCTTGAGGCGGTCGTCCACGCAGCGGGCCATCTGTGCGGTGAGCCCGGGCAGCCACGAGGCCGGGATCTCTTCGCAGCCGATCTCCATCAGCAGCTCGCGATCCATCTACGCCTCCCCTCCGGGCGCCGCCACCTGGGCCTCCGCACAGGCCCGCGCGATCTTCACCGCGAGCTGGCGCACCCTGAGGATGTAGGCGGTCCGCTCGGTCACGCCGATGCTGCCGCTCGAATCGAGCACGTTGAAGAGGTGCGAGCACTTCAGGCAATGCTCGAGCGCCGGCCACACGAGGCCCGAGGCCAGCAGCCGGCCACTGAAGTCGTAGTAGCGGTCGAAGAGGTCCCGGTGCAGCGCGGCGAACTCGGCCTTCGGCATGTCCACCTGCCCGAAGGCGTACTTGGACTGCTCGACTTCTTCCTGCAGCCGGACCTCCCGGTACTTCACCCCGCCGCCCCATTCCAGGTCGAAGACGTTGTCGACGCGCTGCAGGAACATCGCAATGCGCTCGAGCCCGTAGGTGATCTCACAGGAGATCGGCGACAGATCGATGCCCCCTACCTGCTGGAAGTAGGTGAACTGCGTGATCTCGAGGCCGTCGAGCAGCACCTGCCAGCCGATCCCCCACGCCCCGAGCGTCGGCGATTCCCAGTTGTCCTCTTCGAAACGGATGTCGTGCAGGCGGGGATTGATGCCGCACGCCTCCAGGCTGTCGAGATACAGGCGCTGCACGTCGTCGGGGGAGGGCTTGAGAATGACCTGGAACTGGTGGTGCTTGAAGAGCCGGTTGGGATTCTGCCCGAAGCGCCCGTCGTCGGGCCGGCGCGAGGGCTGCACGTAGGCGACGCTCCACGGGGCAGGGCCGAGCACCCGGAACAGCGTTTCGGGATGCGACGTCCCGGCCCCGACCTCCAGGTCGAGCGGCTGCTGGAGGAGGCATCCCTGCGAGGCCCAGAAGGCCGAGAGTTTGAGTATGAGGTCCTGAAGCGTCACGAGGCGAGTTCGTCCGGTCCTGGCATCCTACCCGTGACGGCGCATGTCGCGGATGACCCTGTCCGATTTCAACGTCTTCTCGAGATGTGCGCCGATGAGCGCCCGGTGCACACCTTCCAGTTCGCGCAGCGTGCGCGTATCGACCACCACGTCACCGACCCTGTTCGGCGTCGTGTGCCGCGAAGCGCTCAGGAACGCCCACGCCCCCGGCGACAGGCCGCTGTCCGCCTCCGGATACAGCCCCTGCAGCCGCAGCAGCCAGTACTCGAAGTACCGCGCCAGCGGCTCCGCCGGAGCCCCCGAGGACAGGGCATCGAGCATCGAGGCCCCGAGCCGGTACATCCGCTCGTCGGCATCCGACTCCTGCGACCACTCGTCGAGCAGCTCGGCGAAGTACGCCACGTAGGTCAGCGCATCCGACGCATCGACCCCGGCGAGCCCGAGCGGCGACCGCACCGTCTCGGCGTAGTTCAAGCCGACCAGTTCCCGCTGTTCCTTCTCGAAGTACGCCACCCGGACCTCGGTCAGCGGCTCCAGCGCGCCCGCGAAGGGCGACCGCTGCCTGCGCGCGCCCTTGGCCACGCCGCGCCGCTTGCCCCTGTCGCGCGTCAGGAAGACGACAATCCTGTCGGCCTCCCCGAGCTTGTAGGTGCGCAGGATCAGGGCGTCTGCGGTATAGAGCGGCACCGAGCGCCTATTCTACCGGGATCTCAGCCGCCCTGACCGAGATATCGCATGAAGATGGTGGCCAAACCCAGAAACGACAGGAAGCCGAACACGTCGGTCATCGTCGTGATGAAGACCGACGACGCCAGGGCCGGGTCCACGTTGACCGCGCGCAAACCGAGCGGGACGAGTGTCCCCGCCGTCGCGGCGACGAACATGTTGATGATCATGGCCGCGCACAGCACCAGGCCCAGGACGGGATCGCCCCGCATGCCCCAGGCCACGCCAGCCGCGACCAGCCCCAGGACCACGCCGTTGCCGATGCCGACGATCGACTCCTTCAGGAGCGCCTTCCGGGAATTGCTCCAGCTCAGTTCGCCGAGCGCGATGCCCCGCACGATGACGGTGAGCGTCTGGGTCGCCGCGTTGCCACCCATCCCCGCCACCACGGGCATGAAGACCGCCAGGGCCGTGATCCGTTCGATGGTGCCCTCGAACAGCGCCACGACCGATGCCGCGAGAAACGCCGTCACCAGGTTGACGCCAAGCCAGGGCAGCCGCTTGCGCAGCGACTCGCCGGCCGGGGTGAAGGCGCGCTCGTCACCGGAGACGCCGGCCAGGCGGTAGATGTCCTCGGTCGCCTCGTCCTTGATGACGTCGATCACGTCGTCCACCGTGATCACACCCACCAGCTTGTTCTCTTCGTCTACGACCGGAATGGCCAGGAGGTTGTAGGAGGCGACGAGGCCCGCGACCTCCTCCTGGTCCATGTCGGCCCGGGCGCTGATCATGTCGGCCGTCATGATCCGCTTCAGGGGCGTCTCGGGCGACACCAGCAGCAGGCGCCGGAGGGACACGACACCCACGAGGTGGCGACGCTCGTCCACCACGTAGAGATAGAACACCATCTCCACGTCACGGCTGGTCTGCAGCTCGGTGATGGCCTCGCCCACCGTCATGTCCTCGCTCAGTCCGAAGACCTGCGGGTTCATGATGCGGCCGGCGGTCCGCTCGGCGTACTCGAGCAGGTTCTCGACCACGCCCGACTCCTTCGGGCGCATCAGGGCGAGGACCTCGGCCGACAACTCCTCCGGCAGGTAGTCGATGAGGGCCGCGGCGTCGTCGGAGGGGATCTCGTGCGCGAGGCGGGCGATCTCGTCGGCCGGGTGGGTGGCCAGGAGCGCGGCGCCGGCCTCGGGCCCCAGCTCGGAGGCGGCCTCCATCGCGAGCCGCCCGTTGCGTTCGGCCAGCAGGCTGAACACGGCTTCGCGTTCCTTGTCGACCAGCTCGCCAAAGACCTGGGCGAGGTCGGCAGGGTGCTGCTTCTGCAGCAGATTCAGCAGGTTCGCGGTGGCGCCGATACGCAGCAGCCGCCGGACCGAGCCGAGCACGAGGTCGATTCTTTGCTGCGTTGCCACCTTGGAGGTCCGTCAGGGCCCAAACGTGTCACTGTAGCATGCAGCCGAGTCCCCGGCCTACCGCACGCGGCGCGCGCGAGGACATCCGCGGCCCGCTACGCGTCGTCGAGCCCGACGTCGTGCAGCGCCCGCGCGTCGTCGCGCCAGGCCGGCCGCACCTTTACGTGCAGATCCAGGAACACCGGCACCTCGAGGTAGCGCTCGAGCTCCTGGCGGGCCGATGTCCCGATGTCCCGGATCATCGAGCCCCCCTTCCCGACGACGATGCCCTTCTGCGACGGACGCTCCACGTAGATCGTGCAGTAGATGCGCGCGGGCTGGCGTCCAGCGGCCTCCTCGAAGCGTTCGATGGCCACGGCGGTGAGGAACGGCAACTCGTCGCGGGTGTGGCGGAGCACCTGCTCGCGGACGATCTCCGACACCATCACCCGTTCGGGCTGGTCGGTGACGAAGTCCGGAGGATACAGAGGCTCCCCCTCCGGCAGGAGGTCCAGCACGAGGCCCTCGACCGCCTCCACGTTGGTGCCGTCCACGGCAGAGATGGGCACGATCCCCGCGAAGTCACGCAGCCGGCGATAGGCGTCGATGAGCGGCAGCAGTGCTGTCTTCTGGACGATGTCCACCTTGTTGAGGGCCAGCACGACGGGGGCGCGTACGCCCTCGAGCATCGACAGCACGTACCGGTCTCCCGCGCCCGCCGGGGCCGACGCGTCCACGACCAGCACGATCACGTCCACGTCGCGCACGGCCTCACGCGCCGCGTCCACCATCCGCACGTTCATCCGGTGCGCGGGCTTGTGGACGCCTGGCGTGTCCACGAACACGACCTGCCCGGCCTCGTAGTGCCGGACGCCGAGAATCCGCGTACGGGTCGTCTGCGGCTTGTCGGACACGATGGCCAGCTTGTGGCCGACCAGGCGGTTGAGCAGGGTGGACTTGCCGGCGTTGGGCCGGCCGAGCAGCGCCACGAACCCCGCCTTCATGGCCGCTCCCGCATCCGCGCGTCCCGCGTCCAGGCGCCGGTCACGGTTCGAGGTCCCCGTCGGGCCGCGGGTACACGCGGCGGACGCGGACCTTCGTGATGCGCCGGCGCTCGACCTCGAGCACCTCGACGGCCAGGTCGTCGGCCTCGAACGTCTCGCCGACGTACGGCATGCGGCCGAGCTGCGCCAGCAGGTAGCCGCCGACGGTTTCGAAGCCCTCGCGCTCGATCTCGACGCCGAGACGCTCTCGCACTTCGTCCACACTCACCTTGCCGCTGAAGACGAAGACCCCCTCGCCCTCGTCGGTGACCGTGTCGCTCTCCACGTCGTACTCGTCGCGAATCTCGCCGACGATCTCCTCGAGCAGGTCCTCGACGGTCACCAGGCCGGCGGTGCCGCCGTACTCGTCCACCACGATGGCCATCTGGGCCTGCCGCCGCTGCAGTTCCTTCAGCAGTTCGGCGCCGCGCTTGCTCTCGGGCACGAAGTAGGCCGCGCGCATGAGGGTGGTGAGCGGCGGTTCGGTCGAGACGGGCAGGGCGACCAGGTCCTTGACGAAGACCACGCCGACGATGTTGTCGAGGCTGTCGCGGTACACCGGCATCCGCGAGTACTGCTGCTCCCGGAAGAGGGTGCGCAGCTCCTGCAGCGACGCGTCGGCCTCGATCGCCACGATGTCCGGCCGCGGCGTCATCACCTCGCGCACGAGCGTGCCGGTGAAATCCACGATGGACTGCAGCAGTTCGCGGCCCTCGCGATCCGAGATCGAGCCGTTCTCCTCTTCCCGTTCGTCGGGCACGGGGGTGTGTCCATTCGGCGCGTCGCCGGCGCCCGACTGCTCGGCCTCCGGGGCGCGGTCCGTCCGACGCCCGTCCAGCACCCCCATGAGGGCGTGCGTCAGGGGGCGGACCAGGCGCCCCAGGGGCCGGAACGCCGGCAGCAGCACGTCCAGGGCGCGCTCGGGGTCCTTGCGGACGATGAGCATCGGCAGGAGGTGCTCGCACACCAGGACGAAGCCGACCAGCGACACGACAAAGGTGGCGGTGGCCCCAGCCGTGCGGACCTCGCTCAGCCTCGCGATGAGGGCGCCGGCCAGCACGATGAGCACGCCGAGCAGGATGCGGACCGGGATGAAGAGCCGGAGCGGCTCCTCGAGGTACCGACCCAGGCGATCGTGCCTCCCGCTGCGCTCGACCATCAGGCGCAGGGAGAGACGCATGAGGGCGCTGAAGGCCGCCTCGATACAGCCGAGGAAGATGGTGGCGCAGGCGACCAGGAACAGGGCCAGCGGTGTCATCCGCGCTCGATCAGCCCCTCCGCGAGGCCACCCCTGCGGCGCAGCCGCCGCTCCACCCGTCCCATGCGTCCATCGTCGGTCTCGTGATCATAGCCGAGCAGGTGCAGCATGCCGTGCAGCGCCAGCACGCGCAGCTCGATGCCCACGGCATGCCCGAGCCGCCGCGCCTGTCGCTCGGCGACGCCCTGCGAGATGACGACGTCACCGAGCGATCCCGGCTCGCCCGAGGGAAAGGCCAGCACGTCGGTGCCCCCGGACTTCCCGCGATACCGCCGGTTCAGCCGCCGCACGGTGGCATCGCTGACCACGGCGACGACGATCTCGCCGCGCGCCCGCGCTGGCGCCACGCCAGCCAGCCAGGGCCCCAGGCCGGCGGCCGCGCGGATGCCTCTCGCGATCACCTCCACCTGCAGCCGGGCCCGCGGACCCGGCGACGCGCCAGGCCCGGCCGCCGGCAGGCGCCGGGCGGAAGGCGTCATGCCTGGACCTTGCCCCACGCGTCGTAGGCCCGGACGATCTGCTGGACCAGGGCATGGCGGACCACGTCGCGCTCGTCGAAGCGGATGAAGGCGATGCCCTCCACGTGCCGCACGACGTCGAGCGCCTCGATCAGGCCGGAGGTGCGACCCGTCGGCAGGTCGATCTGGGTGATGTCTCCAGTCACGACGGCCTTCGAGCCGAACCCCAGCCTCGTGAGGAACATCTTCATCTGCTCGCTGGTGGTGTTCTGCGCCTCGTCCAGGATCACGAACGCGTCGTTGAGCGTCCGGCCGCGCATGAAGGCGATCGGCGCCACCTCGATGACCCCGCGCTCGAGGAGGCGCTGGGCCTTCTCGGTGTCCATCATGTCGAAGAGCGCGTCGTAGAGCGGACGCAGGTACGGATTCACCTTCTCCTGGAGGTCTCCGGGCAGGAAACCCAGCTTCTCCCCGGCCTCCACGGCGGGACGGGCCAGCACGATGCGGCTCACCTTCTTGCCGACCAGGTAGTTCACCGCCTGCGCCATCGCGAGGTAGGTCTTGCCAGTGCCCGCGGGCCCCACGCCGAACACGATGTCGTACTGCTCGATGGCATCGAGGTAGGCGCGCTGGTTGATGCTTTTCGGGTTCACGCGCCGCCGGGTGCCCTGCCGCTGCGCGGGCGTGCCGAAGTAGTCGCGCAGGTCCAGGTCCGCATTCTCCGTCAGGAGCTGGCTGGCCGTCCGCACGTCGCCCTGCCCCAGGACATAGCCCTCCGCGATCAGCGCCGACAGCTGCTCGAGCACCAGGACCGCCCGCGCCTCGGCGGCCGCGTCGCCCTCGACGATGACGTCGCTGCCCTGTGTCCGGATCCTGACGCCCAGCAGCGTCTCGAGCTGCTTGAGGTGTGCGTCCCGCGGTCCGTAGAGCTGCTCGAGCCCCGCGGCCGGCAGCGAGATCCTCTTCATCGGGCCCTCACACCTCAGCTCCGGATTGACAGATGCAGCTCCCGCAGCTGCCGGGCGTCCACCGGTGACGGCGCCGACGACATGAGGTCGACGGCCGTGGCGGTCTTCGGGAAGGCGATGACCTCGCGAATCGACTGCTCGCCGGTGAGCAACGCCACGATGCGGTCGAGGCCGAGCGCGATGCCGCCATGCGGCGGGGTGCCGTACTCGAGCGCGTCGAGGAAGAACCCGAACCGCAGCCGTGCCTCCTCGTCGCTGATGTTCAGCAGGGAGAACACGCGCCGCTGCACCTCCGCATCATGGATCCGGATACTGCCGCCACCGATCTCGCTTCCGTTCAGCACCAGATCGTAGGCCTTGGCCCGCGCCTGCCCCGGGTTGCCGTCCAGGAGCGCGAAGTCGGCGTCGAGCGGCGAGGTGAAGGGGTGATGCATCGCCGTCCACCGCTTTTCGTCGCCGTCCCATTCGAACATCGGGAAGTCCACGACCCACGTGAACGAGAACACGTCGGGCTTGAGCAGCCCATCCCGCTTCGCGATGAGCAGGCGCATCTGGCCGAGCAGCTTCGAGGTCGCCTCGGGCTCGCCCGCCGCGATGAGGAGGAGCCCCCCGTTGGCGGTGCCCGTGGCGTCGAGAACGGCACGCACCTCGGCTTCGCCCATGGCCTTCATCACCGAACTGGTGATGGTGCCGTCCTCGGCCCGCCGCGCCCACACCAGGCCGGTGGCCCCGAGCTGCTTGGCCTGGTCCACCAGCCCGTCCACCTCGCTGCGTGAGTAGCCGCCGGCCTGCGGCACCACGAAGGCCCGGACCGTCCCTCCACCCGCCACGAGCTCGCGGAACACGCGGAACTGCGATCCGGTGAAGAGCGCGCCCACGTCCTGAATCGGCATGCCGCACCGCAGGTCGGGCTTGTCCGACCCGTAGGTCGCCATCGCCTCGGCGTAGGGCATCCGCGGGAACGGCGTCTGGATTTCGAGCCCCGCCACCCGGAAGACGTCGACCATCAGCGGCTCGATGAGCCCGAAGATCGTATCCGGCCTGGCGAACGACATCTCCACGTCCACCTGCGTGAACTCCGGCTGGCGATCGGCGCGCAGGTCCTCGTCCCGGAAACACTTCACGATCTGCACGTAGCGGTCCATGCCGGCGACCATGAGAATCTGCTTGAAGAGCTGCGGCGACTGCGGCAGGGCGAAGAACTCTCCGGGATGGACGCGACTGGGCACGAGGTAATCACGCGCGCCCTCGGGCGTCGATTTCGTGAGGATGGGCGTCTCGATCTCCAGGAATCCCTCGGCGTCGAAGTAGCGGCGGATCGCCGTCGTGACCCGGTGCCTGAGCACCAGGTTCTCCTGCAGTCTCGGCCGGCGCAGGTCCAGGTAGCGGTACTTGAGCCGCACGTCCTCGGACACCGGCGTATCGTCGGCAATCGGGAACGGTGGCGTCTTCGCCTCGTTCAGGATCACCAGCCGCGCCACCAGGACCTCCACGTCCCCGGTCTCGATCTTCTGGTTGACGGTCTCCTCCGACCGCCGCCGCACGCGCCCCTCGACACCCACGACGAACTCGGACCGCAGGCGCTTGGCCTTGGCCATCAGCGCATCGTCATCCCTGTCGAACACCACCTGCGTGATGCCGCTGCGGTCGCGCACGTCGATGAAGAGCACGCCCCCGAGATCGCGGACGCGATGCACCCAGCCGAGCAGGACCACGGCGCGATCGACGTCGTCGAGGCGGAGGGCCCCGCAGGTATGGGTACGTGAGAGGTCGCCGAGTTGCTCAGCCACGTTGTGCCAGTGCCTCGAGAATCACCGCGGCTGCCGCGGTCTGTTGACAGGTGTCCTGGGTCTGGGCCGCCAGGTGCTTCAGGGTCACGGTGGACGCGGCGATCTCGTCGGGGCCCAGAATCGCCACGAACGGAATGCCGCAGGCATCCGCATATTTCAGCTGACGACCCACCTTGCCGGCATCCGGGAACAGGAGCGTCCGCAGCCCGTGCTGCCGCAGTTCGCCCGCCAGGCGGAGGGCGTCCGGCACCGACGCCTCGTCGAACACCGCGACCATGACATCGGCCGGGGCCCGGCTGGCGCCAGGGGGAAACATGCCCCGCTCCTGCATCACGACCAGGATGCGCTCGAGGCCGAGGGAGAACCCGCAGGCCGGCACCGTCTGGCCGAGGAACATGCCCACGAGATTGTCGTACCGCCCCCCGCCGCCCAGGCTGCCGGGCAGATCGGCCACGGCAATCTCCATGATGGCGCCCGTGTAGTACGACAGCCCGCGCGCGAGACTGGGGTCCAGGCGCAGGTGCGCACGCGCGGCGGTGCCCCCCGTGAGCTCCACGATGCGCTGCAGGTTGTCGCAGGCGTCCACGCCGCGTTGCCCGCCAAGATGCGCCCGCACCCGGGCCAGGGCATCGGCCGTGTAGGCGTCGGCGGGCCGCGCGCGCTCGCGGTCGAGCGCGTCCCACTCGAAGGCCAGCAGCGCCTGGCGCGCCGCCTCCGGCACCCCCCGCGCGTCCAGCTCGCCGGACACGCCGGGGAGCCCGATCTTGTCCAGCTTGTCGAGCGCGACGAGCGCGCTCCCGTGCAGTTCGTGCGGCACGCCCGCGGCGTCCAGAATGGCGGTCAGCAGGCCCCGGTGGTTGAGGCGCAGCACGAAGTCGTCGAAGCCGAGGGCCCGAAGCACATCGCAGACCGCCGCGCAGAGTTCGGCCTCCACCGTCGGCGAGGTGGAGCCCAGCGCGTCCACATCGCACTGGTAGAACTCCCGGAAGCGACCGCGGGCGGGGCGGTCGGCACGCCACACCGGCTGAATCTGATAGCGCCGAAAGTACCGGGGCAGGCGGGCCTGGTAGTGCGCCACGACACGCGCCAGCGGCACCGTCAGGTCATAGCGCAGGGCGAGGTCGGCCTGGCCCGTGGCCTCGTGTTCGCCACGTTTGAGGATCTTGAAGATGAGCTGGGCGCCCTCCTCGCCGTACTTCCCCGTCAGCGTCTCGAGGTTTTCGACCGCGGGAGTCTCGAGCGGTTCGAAGCCGTAGCGCTCGTAGATGCCCCGGACGATGCCCACCACGTGCTCGCGGCGCCGGACATCCTCCGGCAGGAAGTCGCGCATCCCGCGCGCCGGTTCGGTGCGTGCCATGCTCACGGGGCCACGGGCGCGTCGGGCGTCTGGTAATCGAGGCGGTACTGCACGTAGCGGCGCGCGTACGCGGGAATGGACGAGGCCTCGTCGTCGCGCACGGGACGACGGACGCGGCCAGGCACGCCCATCACGAGCGATCCGGGCGGCACCTGCATGCCCTCGGGCACGAGGGTTCCGGCGGCCACGATGGACCCGGTTCCGATGCGGCAGCCATTGAGCAGGATGACGCCCATCCCGATCAGGCACGTGTCCTCGATGGTGCAGCCGTGCACGATGACGCCGTGGCCGATCGTGACGTCGTCCCCGATGACGGTCGCGTGCGTGCCGCGCATGACGTGCACGATGACCCCGTCCTGCAAATTTGTCCGGGCGCCAATCCGGATCGTGTGCACGTCACCCCGGACGACGGCGTTCATCCAGACGCTGCTCTCGGCGCCGATGTGCACGTCTCCGATGATCTGGGCGCTCTGGTCCACGAAGGCGGAGGGGTCGACGATGGGACGGGCGTCCCGGTAGGGGCGGAGCATTCGGCCAATTATACGGGCGGCGGCCCCTGGGGCCGAACGTCGGACGGCACCTACAGCCGCGGCAGCGTCAGCCCCTGCTGCCGCTGGTACTTGCCCTTCCGGTCGGCATAGGAGACCTCGCACACCTCGTCGCTCTGGAAGAACAGCACCTGCGAGATGCCCTCGTTGGCGTACACGCGGGCCGGAAGGGGCGTGGTGTTGGAGATTTCCAGCGTGACGAACCCTTCCCACTCGGGCTCGAAGGGCGTGACGTTGACGATCAGGCCGCACCGGGCGTAGGTCGACTTGCCCACGCACAGCGTGAGGACGTCGCGCGGAATCCGGAAGTACTCCACGGTCTTGGCCAGGGCGAAGGAGTTGGGGGGGATGATGCACACGTCCGCGCGCACGTCCACGAACGACCGCGCGTCGAAGGCCTTCGGATCCACCACCGTGCTGTTGATGTTGGTGAAGACCTTGAACTCGTCGGCCACCCGGATGTCGTACCCGTAGGAGGACAGCCCGTAGGAGACAACCCCCTCGCGCACCTGGCGCTCCTCGAACGGCTCGATCATGCCGTGCTCGAGGGCCATCTTCCGGATCCACCGGTCCGACTTGATCGAAGCCATCGTGTGTCACTCCGTCCGCGGCCGGTGGCGCCTCACCGGCGGCCGAACAGCGTCAGCAGCAGCGTGAGCAGGATGCTGACCACCACCGACGTGGCCAGCGGGAAGTAGAACGAGACGTTCCCCCGGCGAATGGTGAAGTCCCCGGGCAGGCGGCCGATGGGCACGCCCAGGCTGACGAGGACGCCGAGGCCCGCAACCAGCAGGCCGACCAGGATGAGCACGCGTCCCATCGGCATCGTCCTCCCCGGCCCCTGCCCTGCCTGCCTGCGGCTAGATCAGCTCGAGTCCCCGGAAGAAGTACGCCAGCTCGAACGCGGCCGTCTCCGGCGCATCCGACCCGTGGGTGGCGTTGTTCCCGATCGAGGTGCCGAAGTCGCGGCGCAGGGTACCCGGGTCGGCCTTGGCCGGGTCGGTCGCCCCCATGAGCGTACGCCACTGCCGGATGGCGTCGGGCGCCTCGAGCGCCAGGAGCACGCACGGCCCGGAACTCATGAAGTCCGTGAGCTCGCCGAAGAACGGCCGCTCCCGGTGTACCGCGTAGAAGCCCTCGGCCTCGCGCTTGCTGAGGTGCTGCAGGCGCATCGCGCGCACGGTGAAGCCGGCCTGCTCGATGCGGGCGAGAACCTGTCCCGCCAGCCGGCGCTGCACCGCGTCCGGCTTGATGATGGCGAACGTCCGTTCCATGTCCAGTCGTGTCTCCCGAGGCGCGGCTAGCGGCCGAGCGCCTCCCGCATCTTCTGTCCCATCTCCGCCGGGCTGGTGGCCACGTGCACGCCGGCCTGCGCCAGGGCGTCCATCTTCTCGGCGGCCGTGCCCTGCCCACCCGCGATGATCGCGCCGGCATGGCCCATCCGCCGCCCGGGCGGCGCCGTCTGCCCGGCGATGAATCCGACGACGGGCTTGGTGAACTCGCGCTTGATGTAGTCGGCGGCTTCCTGCTCCGCCGTGCCCCCGATCTCGCCGATCAGGATGACCGCCTCGGTGTCGGGGTCGGCGGCAAACAGCTTCAGCGCATCGATGTGGCTGGTGCCGATCAGGGGATCGCCACCGATGCCGATGCAGGTGGTCTGTCCCATCCCGACTTTCGACAGCTGATGGATGGCTTCGTAGGTGAGCGTGCCCGACTTCGACACGATCCCGATGCGCCCCTCACGCACGATGTTGTGGGGGATGATGCCAGCCTTGCCCTGCCCTGCCGTGATGATGCCCGGGCAATTGGGTCCGATGAGGCGCGTCGCCGTGCCGTGCATGAACGTCATGGCCTTGAGCATGTCCACGGTCGGAATGCCCTCGGTGATGCACACCACCAGCGGCATGCCGGCGTCGGTCGCCTCCATGATCGCGTCGGCCGCAAAGGGCGGCGGCACGAAGATGACCGACGCATTGGCACCGGTTTCACGCATCGCATCGTGCACGTTGTTGAAGACGGGCCAGCCTTCGTGGGTCGTCCCTCCCTTGCCGGGAGTGACACCGCCCACGACCGTGGTGCCGTAGGCCGCGGCCTGCTTGGCATGGAAGGTCCCTTCCTTGCCGGTGAGGCCCTGGACGATCAGCCGGGTATTTCTGTCGAGAAGCACTGCCATGGCGGAACGCGTCTCCTGTCGATCAGTGCGAGGCGCCGGCGCCCGCCAGGGCGACGACTCTCTCCGCGGCCTCGCCCATGGAGTCCGCCGTGGTGAAGTTCAACTGACTCTCGCGCAGCATCCGCTTGCCTTCCTCGACGTTGGTGCCCTCCATGCGGATCACGATGGGGACGGGCACGCCAAGCTCCTGCACCGCGGCAATCACGCCCTGCGCGAGCACGTCGCAGCGCAGGATGCCGCCGAAGATGTTGATGAGCACCGCGCGGACGTTCTTGTCCGACATCAGGATCTTGAAGGCATTGCGGATCTGCTCCGCGTTGGCCCCGCCGCCCACGTCGAGGAAGTTCGCGGGCTCTCCGCCGGCGAGCTTGATGATGTCCATGGTGGCCATGGCGAGGCCCGCGCCGTTGACCATGCAGCCGATGTTGCCGTCGAGGCGGATGTAGTTCAGCGAGAACTTGGAGGCCTCGACCTCGAGCGGGTCTTCTTCGGCCAGGTCGCGCAGCTCCCGGAGATCCGGGTGCCGGTACAAGGCGTTGTCGTCGAACGCCACCTTGGCATCGAGCGCCAGCAGGTCGCCGCCCTTGGTCAGGATGAGGGGGTTGATCTCGATCATGGCGGCGTCGGTCTCGATGAACGCCCGGTAGACCGAGTCGAGCACCTTCACCAGCTTCCCGGCCGCCTGGGCGTTGAGGCCCATCCCGAAGGCGAGCTTGCGCGCCTGGAACGGCACGATGCCGGTGCCGCGGTTCACGTACTCCCTGAGGATCTGCTCGGGGCTCGTGGCGGCGACTTCTTCGATGTCCATGCCGCCCGCCGCGCTGGCGATGATGACCGGACAGGCCGCAGCCCGGTCGATCACGATGCTCAGGTACAGCTCCCGTTCGATCTCGAGCCCCTGCTCGATGAGCACCCGCCCCACCTGCCGCCCCTCGGGACCGGTCTGGTGGGTGACGAGCGTCATCCCGATCATCTGCTTGGCCAGCTGCCCGGCCTCCTCGACCGAGCGGGCCAGCTTGACGCCACCGCCCTTGCCGCGACCGCCGGCGTGAATCTGGGCCTTCACCACGACGAGGGCACCGCCCAGGCGCTGGGCGATGTCGGCAGCTTCGGCCGGGGAGAAGGCAACTTCACCGCGCGGCACGGGGACACCGAACCGGGCGAGGACATGCTTGGCTTGATACTCGTGGATTTTCAAGACGGTGAGGCTCCGGGGAGTTGGGAAACCTGACGATCCTAGTCGGCACCTCTGCAGGCGTCAAGCACGCTCGGGGCTGCCCGCGGCGCGGGGAGTCCAGCGGACGCGGAACCGGACCCTGCGCGCGCATTGTGGACGTCTACCCTTTTCTGCTACGGTTACGCCGCATTCCTGTCCGCCGGTGCGTCGCGCGGAGCACATCGTGTGTTCAGGCGTGGCACTTTTCGCGAGAGCGGCGCGCGGCGATACGGCGCCGTTCGAAAGGACGCCGTTCGAAAGGACGGTGTCGTCCGGCAGGGCGGGAATGGGTCGGTTTCCGTGCAGTCCAACCACCGTCAGACAACAGACAAGCGAGGTAGTGGCATGACGCGTTTCCTTACCACCCTGGCGGCGATCGCACTGCTCTGTGCGGTTTCGCTGTCGGCACAGGGCCAGGGCCGGGCCGGCGGAGGCCCTCCCCCGCAGCGCAACCTGCAGGTGCTGCCGGCCGATATTCCCCAGCAGCAGCTCATTCAGATCATGCAGCGCTTCGAGCAGGCCCTTGGCGTCGGCTGCGAGCACTGCCACGTCTATCAGGGCCGCGGTAACCCGGCCAACGACCTGGCGTCGGACGCCAAGCCGGAGAAGGCCAAGACGCGCGCGATGATGCGGATGGTGCGCGACATCAACGGCGGTCTGCCGGCGGCGGTCAGCAAGCCCGCCGACCAGATTGCGCAGGTGGGCTGCTACACGTGTCACCGTGGATCGGCGATTCCGACGGCCGCGCCCGACCTGCCGGCGCCGCCGGCGGGCGGTGGCCGCCAGGGCGGCCGGCAGGGCGGCGCGGAGTAGCGCTCCCCGCCCGCCCCGCCGGCTCCCCGTACACGACAACGCCCGGGTTGCGGACGCAGCCCGGGCGTTGTTCCGTCAGGCCGGACCGGCGGTCCGGTCGATGGGCGGCTAGACGCCGATCACGTCCACCAGCTCCTTCACCGCGGCCGCCGACTTCTTGAGCGCCGCGTCCTCGTCGGCCGTGAGCGTGATCTGGATGATCTCCTCGACCCCCCGGGCGCCGAGCTTCACCGGCACGCCGACGAAGAGATCCTGGATCCCGTACTCGCCCTGCAGGAAGACCGAGCACGGCAGGATCTTCTTCTTGTCCTTGAGGATCGCCTCGCACATCTCCGCCGCCGCCTGGCCGGGGGCGTACCAGGCGCTCGTTCCCACCAGCTTCGTGATCTCGGCCCCGCCGTTGGCCGTGCGCACGGAGATGGCGTCGATGGCCTCCTTCGACAGCAGTTCGGTGATCGGGATGCCGGCCACGGTCGAATACCGTGGCAGCGGCACCATGGTGTCACCGTGCCCGCCCAGCACGAACGAGTGGACGTTCTCCACCGACACCTTGAGCTCCATGGCAATGAACGTGCTCATGCGGGCCGAGTCGAGCACGCCGGCCATGCCGATGATGCGCTCGCGGGGAAACCCAGTCAGCCGGAAGAGCGCCTGCGACATCGCGTCGAGGGGATTGGCCACGGGCACGACGATGGCGTTCGGGCAGTGCTCCACCAGCTTCGGCGCGATGCTCTTCATGATGTCGAAGTTGTCGCGCACCAGATCGTCCCGGCTCATGCCCGGCTTGCGGGGCTTGCCCGAGGTGATCACCACGATGTCGGACCCGGCGGCGGCCGACCAGTCGGCGCCCCCGATCACGCGCGAGTCCGACCCGATGATCGGACAGGTCTCGTAGATGTCGAGCGCAATGCCGGCCGCCTTCTGGTCGGCGATGTCGATCACGACGACGTCGGCCAGTTCCTTCTCCGCGATGGCCCGCGCCACCGTGGCGCCCACGTTGCCGGCGCCGCCTACCACTGTCACTTTGCGATTCATGAAGCTCCTCGACAGCCAGCCGCCCCTCCGGCAGCGCCCGCTGGCGCGCGACCGCGCGACATTAGGGCACCGTCCCTCGCTGGAACGGCGAGTTACACACAGTTTCTGTTGAAAACCCTGTTGAAAACGACCCGTGATCCGCGTCCAACCGCGCTGCAATCAGCAGGTAACACCGGATTGCACCATTCCGGTGCGAACGGGCCGGTGCGACTACCGCGCAGCGGCGGCGCGACCAGGCTGCGAACACCGTGACGCGACCGCGATCGCAGATTATACTTGCGCGCAGTGCCGCCGGCCGGCGTTCGCACAACAATCGGCGCTCGGCAGGTTGCGCACGGCGCGCACTCGGCACATCAGCATCACCGTTACCAAGGCATTGCTGTTACCAACGTCACTGTTACCAACGTCCGATAGTCGGACCTCTTTCATCCGGAACGCCCCTTGAACATTGTCGTAGCCGATGACCTGCCCGCCTCCGCCCTGGACGTCCTCCGCGCGGAAGGCTGGAACGTGGATGCCCGGAGCGGCCGGGCCCCCGAACAACTCGCGGCGGACCTCGCGGACGCCGACGCTCTCGTCGTGCGCAGCGCCACGAAGGTCACCTCGGCGGTGCTGAACGCGGCGCCCAAGCTGCGTGTCGTGGCCCGCGCCGGTACCGGCGTGGACAACGTCGACGTGCAGGCGGCCAGTGCCCGTGGCATCGTCGTGATGAACGCGCCCGGCGCCAACAGCATCAGCGTGGCCGAACTGGCCCTCGGCATGATCCTCTCCCTCGCACGGCACCTGCCCGGAGCCGACGCCGCCATGAAGGAAGGGCGCTGGGAGAAGAAGAAGTTCCTGGGGGAGGAGATCCGGGAAAAGACGCTCGGACTCGCCGGGCTCGGGCGCATTGGGCAGGAGGTGGCGCGGCGGGCGTCCGCCTTCGGGATGCGGCTCATCGCGCACGACCCGTTCATCTCCGAGCAGGTCGCCGAGGATCTGGGCGTCGAACTCGTCACGCTCGACGAGCTCTTCGCGCGGGCCGACTACGTCTCGCTCCACATGCCCTCGAACCAGCACACGCGCAACATGGTCAACGCCGAGCGGCTGGCGCGGTCGAAGAAGGGCATCCGCATCGTGAACACGGCGCGGGGCGACCTCATCGACGAGCAGGCACTGGCCGACGCCATCGAGTCCGGCCAGGTCGGCGGAGCGGCGCTCGACGTGTTCCAGAAGGAACCGCCGGCCGATCCGCGCCTGCAGAAGCTGCCGCAGGTCGTGGCCTCGCCCCACATCGCCGCCTCCACGCGCGAGGGCCAGGAACTGGTCGGCGTGGAGACCGCGACCGCCCTGCGCGACTTCCTGCGGGACGGCGTGATCCGCAATGCGGTCAACGTGTCGTCGGTCTCGTCCGAGGAGTTCAGCCGCATCCGGCCCTTCCTCGAACTCGGCGAACGTCTCGGCGCCATGCTGGCGCAGCTGAACGACGGGCGCGCCAACACCCTGGGCGTGCGTTACTACGGCGACCTGGCCCAGGGCCGCAACGACATGATCATCAATGCCGTGCTGGTGGGGCTGTTCAAGCCGATCCTCTCATCGGCGGTCACGGCGGTGAATGCCCGCACGGTGGCGGCCGAGCGCGGCATCGAAATCGTCGAGTCGCACAGCACGCGGACGCGCAACCACACGAGCCTCATCTCCGTGAAGCTCGGGTCGAGCACCGGGGAGCGATGGGTCGAAGGAGCCGTGTTCGAACGGTCCAACCCCCGCATCGTCCTGCTCGACGGCATCGTCGTGGACGCGCCCCTCGAGGGCGCCATGGTGGTGATCGCCAACACGGACCAGCCGGGGGTCATCGGCGAGGTCGGCACCATCCTCGGACGGCATGGCGTGAACATCGCCAACTTCGCCCTGGGCCGGGCCGGCGACCGTGCCATCGGCCTGGTCAACATCGACGAGGCCGCGCCGGTGCCCGAGGCCGTCCTCGACGAGATCGGCCGCATCACCGGCGTGCGCGAGGCGCGACTCGTCCGGGTGTAGGCGGCGCGCGACGCGCTCAGGGCTCGAAGCGAAGGGTGAGCGGTGCGCCGGGGGACACCGGGCCGAGGACGACACCGTCCTCGGTGACGGCATCCACCCGGTAGCGCCCAGCGAGGACATCGCCCTCCCGCACCAGGGTCACCCCGTCGGGCCCCGCGAGCACGGCGGTGCGAACCATGGTGCCATCGAGCGGGTCGCTGCCCATCCCGATCAGGCGCCACGGCGGCATGACAGGTTCCGGTGCGGTGTCCGCAGCTGGTGCCGCGCCGTCGGCCTGGACGGTTCGAGCGGCCGACGGGGACGAGGCGGGCCGCCGGTCGAGAAAGCGAAACGGATCCCGCGCGGGCGCCTGAAAATCCCTGACGAGCTCGACGCGTGCACGCAGCCCGGCAGCGTCAGCGACGATATCGTCGGCGGCCGCGGCGGCAGCCTGCGGCGCGGCGGGCGCGGGCGAGTGCTGCGGTGGCGCCGACATCAGCCATGTCGCGAGCATGCCGGTGCCCGACACCAGAGCCGTGGATTTCCAACTGAACGCCATGCGACGGCGATCTTAGCACTGCAGAGCCCATGCTATTATTCGCCGTGCCTCCTGTCGCGTACCCACACGCTGACGACAGTGCGACACGCCCGCTCCGTGTCGTGGCACTGGTCCCGGCACGATTCGACTCCAGCCGGCTTCCCGGCAAGGCGCTGGCCGATCTGGCCGGGCGCCCGATGATCGAGCACGTGTGGCGTCGCGCGGCGGCTGCCCGGGGCGTGGGCGCCGTGATCGTCGCCACCGACGACGCGCGCATCGTCGAGGCGGTGGAGCGCTCCGGCGGACGTGCGCAGCTCACCTCCCCCGCCCATCGGTCGGGCACCGACCGCATCGCCGAAGTGGCCGCATCGCTCGACTGCGACGTCGTGGTCAACGTGCAGGGCGATGAGCCGTTGCTGGACCCCGACGCCATCGACGCCATCCTCGCGCCCTTTGCCGATCCCGACGTCCGCATGACCACGGCGTGCGTCCGCCTCGCCGACCCCGACGAGGCCGCCGACCCGCACGTCGTGAAGGTGGTCGTCGATACACATGGGGACGCGCTCTATTTCTCGCGCGCGCCGATCCCTTACGATCGCGGCGGGCCGGACGCGCCACGGGCCGCCTGTTACAAGCACCTGGGGCTGTACGCGTACCGGCGGGACTTCCTGCTGGCCATCGCCCGGCTGCCCCGGACGCCGCTCGAACACGCCGAGTCTCTCGAGCAGCTGCGTGTGCTCGAGCACGGCTTTCGCATCAGGACCGTTGAAACCAGCCATGATTCGGTGGGCGTGGACACGCCGGCCGATCTGGAACGCGTACGACGCCAGCTGCTGGCCGCGGTGCGCACGTGAGGACTCATGACCCCAGGCACTGAGGGACGTCCCGTCAAGTACATCTTCGTTACGGGCGGCGTCGTGTCGTCCCTCGGCAAGGGCCTGGCCGCCGCCTCCATCGGCCGACTGCTCGAGGACCGCGGGTATCGGGTCGCCATGCAGAAGTTCGACCCGTACATCAACGTGGACCCGGGCACGATGAGCCCCTATCAGCACGGCGAGGTGTACGTCACCGACGACGGCGCGGAAACCGACCTCGACCTCGGGCACTACGAGCGCTTCACGAGCATGGTGGCCACGCGCAACAGCAACTGGACTACCGGGAAGATCTACCTGTCGGTGATCCAGAAGGAACGGCGCGGCGACTACCTGGGCCGGACGGTGCAGGTCATCCCCCACATCACCAACGAGATCAAGGACGCGATCCGCGCGGCGGGCCACGACGTGGATGTGGTGCTCGTGGAGATCGGCGGCACGGTCGGCGACATCGAGAGCATGCCGTTCCTCGAGGCCATCCGCCAGTTCCGCCTCGATGTCGGCCGCGAGAACGCGATCTACGTGCATCTGACGCTGGTGCCCTACATCGGCACGGCAGGCGAGCTGAAGACCAAGCCGACCCAGCATAGTGTGCGGGACCTCCGCTCCCTCGGGATCCAGCCCGACGTCCTGCTTTGCCGCACCGATCGCATTCTGGACAGCGACATCAAGCGGAAGATCGCGCTGTTCTGCGACGTGAACGAGGAGGCCGTCATCACGGCCAAGGATGTCTCCACCATCTACGAAGTCCCCCTGGTCCTGGCGGCCGAGGGCATCGAGCAGATCATCCTGAAGCAGCTGGGGCTGCCCGTCACCCAGGCGAAGAGCCAGGCGTGGCGCGAGCTGGTGGAGCGCATCAAGCATCCGCTCGACGAGCTCACGATCCACGTCGTCGGCAAGTACACCGGCTACGAAGACTCCTACAAGAGTCTCAACGAGGCGGTCTTCCACGGCGGGTTCGCGCATCGACTCAAGGTGAACCTGCACTGGGTCGATGCCGAGGAACTGGAGCAGGAGGGCGGTGAGCAGCTACTCCAGGGATCGCACGGCATCCTGGTACCCGGCGGCTTCGGCTCGCGCGGCACGCGCGGCATGATGCGGGCCGCCGAGTACGCCCGCGCGCACGACGTGCCGTTCTTCGGTATCTGCTACGGCTTCCAGTGGGCCATCGTGGAGTACGCCCGTCACGTCTGCGGGCTCGAGGGCGCCGACTCCACCGAGTGCGACGAGAACGCCCCGCACAAGGTGATCTACAAGCTCCGCGACCTGCTCGGCGTGGACGAACTGGGCGGCACGATGCGCCTCGGCCGCTATCCCTGCGAACTCGTCCCGGGCTCACGGGCCGCCGCCATCTACAATACGTCCCTCGTGCACGAGCGGCACCGTCACCGCTTCGAATTCAACACGATGTACGAGCCCCTGCTCACCGAGAAGGGCCTGCGCATCTCGGGCCGCTCCCCCGACGGCAAGTTCGTGGAGATTGCGGAGCTGCCCTCGCACCCCTGGTTCATCGCAGTCCAGTTCCACCCCGAGTTCCAGTCCCGGCCGCTCCGCCCCCACCCGCTGTTCAGCAGCTTCGTCGAGGCGGCGTATCGTCATGCCACCGGGCGCACGGTGAACGCCGAGGTCACCACCGCCAGCGGCCAGTGACCCGTCCCGGACGATCCTCGTCCCAGACAGCGGGTCTGCCCGCGTAGAATGGGGTCCGTGCCTCCGGTTACCATCGCCGGCGCCGTCCCGGTCGGGCTCGGCGCGCCCCTGGTCCTCATCGCGGGCCCCTGCGTCATCGAGAGCGCCGACCACGCCATGGGGCTGGCCCTGGCGCTCGCGGACATCTCGACGCGCTGCGGAATCCCGCTCGTGTTCAAGGCCTCGTACGACAAGGCGAACCGCACGTCCGGCACCTCGTTCCGGGGACCCGGGCTCGATGCCGGGCTGCGGATCCTCGCTGATATCCGGGCGCGCACGGGACTGCCGGTCCTCACCGACATCCACGAGCCCGCCCACGCCGCGGCCGCGGCCGAGGCCGTGGACGTGCTGCAGATTCCGGCCTTCCTGTGCCGGCAGACGGACCTGCTCGTCGCGGCCGCCCGGACCGGGCGACCGGTGAACGTGAAGAAGGGCCAGTTTCTCGCGCCCCGCGACATGCGCCACGTGGTCGCCAAGCTGACGGCCGAGGGCAACGACCAGGTGCTGCTGACCGAACGTGGATCGAGCTTCGGGTACAACAACCTCGTGGTGGACGTCCGCGCCTTTCCCATGCTGGCCGAGCTCGGCTTCCCCGTCGTGTTCGACGTCACCCACAGCCTGCAGCTGCCCGGCGCGGGCGAGGGCGTGACGGCGGGTCTCTCCCAGTACATCGAGCCCCTCGCACGCGCCGGTGTGGCGGCAGGCGTGGACGCCGTGTTCTTCGAGGTGCACGAGGAACCCGAACGGGCCAGGAGCGACGCGGCCAATGCACTTCGCCTGGATCGCCTCGAGGGCCTGCTGCACCAGCTGCTGCGCCTGCACGCGGCCGTCGCTGGCGCCCGGACGGCGCCGGCCGGCGTCACCACCGGCACCCCCGCATGACCTCGGCCGGTCGCAACGATCTCGCGGTGGCCCGCCGGGTGCTGGAGACCGAGGCCGCCGCCATCCTGGGTCTGGTCTCGAGGCTCGACGCACGCTTCGAACGCGCGGTCGAGGTGCTGCTCGAGTGCCGGGGTCGCGTCATTGTGACCGGGATGGGCAAGTCGGGCATCATCTGCCGCAAGCTCGCCGCCACGCTCTCGAGCACGGGGACGCCGGCGTTCTTCCTGCACCCGGCCGAGGCCATCCATGGCGATCTGGGCGTCATTCAGTCCGACGACGTGATCCTGGCCCTGTCGCGGAGCGGCGAGACCGAGGAGCTCCTCCGCCTGCTCGAGACCATCCGGCGGCTGGGCGCGCGCCTCATCGCCATGACGGGCGACGCCGCCTCGACGCTGGCCCAGGCCGCCGACGTCGCGCTCGACTGCCAGGTCGCCGAGGAAGCGTGCACGCTCAACCTCGTGCCCACGGCGAGCACGACGGCGGCGCTCGCGCTCGGCGACGCCCTGGCCGTATCGCTGCTCGTGGCGCGCGGATTCCGCGAGGAGGACTTCGCCCACCTGCACCCCGGTGGCCGCCTGGGAAAGCGCCTGATGCGGATCGATCGGCTGATGCATGCCGGGGCGCTGGCGCCTGTGGTGGGCATCGAGACGCCCATGGCGGAGGTGGTCTACGAGATGTCCCGGAAGGGCCTCGGCATGACCTGCGTCGTCGACGGCGAGGGCCGGCTGGTGGGCATCATCACCGACGGCGATCTCCGTCGCCACATGACCACGACGGCGAGCGTCCTCGACCGGCGGGCGGGCGAGGTCATGACGCGCGACCCCGTGACGGTGGCCCCGTCCCTGCTTGCGGTGGAGGCGCTGCGCGTGCTCGAGCAGCGCAAGATCACCGCGATCGTCGTCACCGACAGCGACCATCGCGTCGCCGGCGTGGTGCACCTGCACGACCTCTGGCGCACGCAGATGATCTAGGCATGACCGACTCCCTGCCCCTGCTGGCCGCGCTCGTGGCGCTCCTCGTGGGCCTCATCGCGGGGAAGGCGTGGGAGCGGTACAAGCTGCATGGCGGGCGCTGGCTGGATCGGCGCAAGCTGCGCCAGACGCCGCACTACATGCTGGGCCTCAATTTCCTGGGCGAGGGCCAGGTGGACCGGGCGATCGACGAACTGTCCCGCGCGGCGAGCGACGGCACCGATGCGCTCGAACTCCAGATGATCCTCGGCAACCTGCACCGCCAGAAGGGCCAGGTGGGCAAGGCCGTCTCGATCCACCAGGCCCTCCTGCAGCGGCAGGACCTGTCCCGCGCGGAGCACGCTTATCTCCTCCTGTGCCTGGGCCTCGACTACCGGGGCGGCGGATTCGTGGACCGGGCGCGCGAGGCGTTCGAGGACGTCCTGCGTCTCGACCCCGCCAACCGCCACGCGCTCGTCAACCTGGCGAAGCTCCACGAGGAGCAGCAGCAGTGGACCGAGGCGCTGGCGGCGCGCATTACCCTGGGGACCCTGCGCGATGCCGACACGGTGTCGGACCGGCAGATCGAGGCGTTCCTCCACAATGAGATCGGCCGCGCACAGGCCGCGCGCGGACTCGACGGCCCGGCCGCCCGCGCGTTTGCCGACGCCATCGAACGAGACGTCCGCACGGCGCCGGCGTACTTGAACCTGGGCGACGTGCGCGCCCGCGCCGGCGACATGCCGGGCGCCATCGACGCGTGGGAACGCCTCATCGGCGTGGTCCCCGAACGGGCGCACCTCGCATTCGATCGCCTCGATGGCGCCTACGCGCAAGCTGGTGCCCCCGACCGGTTCCGCGCACTCTGCGAGCGGCTGATCAGCGAGCACCCCGAGAACTGGCGTGCCCGGCTCGCCCTCGCACGCCACCTGCGGCGCCGCGGCCTCCCTGGCCCGTCGGTGGACCTGCTCTTCGACGCCCTCGCGCAGCACCCGCATGGCCTGGCCTTGCATCAGGCCATCTGGCAGATCCTCGCGGAGGCCGACACCGACCCGGCGCTGGTGCGTCGCTACGTGACCGCCTCACGGGACGCGGTCTTCTATCTCGACCCGCACGTCTGCGTCCGGTGCCGGTATCGCAGCACGGAACTGCTCTGGCTCTGCCCGCAGTGTCACGAGTGGAACACGTTCGTGGAGGAGCGGATTGCCCCGGGACGCGACTCGAGCGAGGCGGAACTCGCCCCGCCGACGAACCCGCCTCCGTCCCCGTCCTGAGGCGGCCGCGCGGGGTCGCCTCGTGGACTGCGCCCCGCGACCGGACCAGGCATCAGGCCGACGCTCCCCACGCGGCCAGTACGGGCAGCAAGCGCGCCACTTCCCGATCCGTGTCCGCGAACGTCCCGTCGGTCCGCACCACGTGGTCTGCGAGGGCGATCTTGCGGTCGAGGGACCATTGGGCCGCGAGCCTGGCACGGGCGGCCGCCTCGTCGAGGTGGTCACGCGCCATCACCCGTGACAGCTGGACCTCCGGTTCGCAGGCCGCCACCACGACCCGGTCGAAATCGCGATCGCGCCCGACCTCGAACAGCAGCGGAATATCCACCACCGCGACGGCAACGTCACCACGGCGCTGCAGGTCTGCGAACCATGCCGCCGTCGCCTCGCGCACGCGCGGATGGATGATGGCCTCGAGGCGACGCCGCGCGTCCGGGTCGCCAAAGACCCGACGTGCGAGGCTGCCCCGGTCGAGCGCTCCGTCCGGCCCGAGGACGGACGCCCCGAACGTGGCCACCACGGCGGCGAGGGCCTCGCTGCCTGGCGCCACGGCCTCGCGGGCGAGCGTATCGGCATCGAGGGTCGGCACGCCGGCGGCCGCCAGGGCCGCGCGCACGTAGCTCTTCCCCGTCGCGATGCCGCCCGTGAGGGCCACGCGCAGCGGCCTTCGCCGGCGCGCCTCTGCGGGCTCAGGCAACCCGCGCCCGCGCCGCACGGAGCGTGTTGCGCATCAGCATCGCGATGGTGAGCGGCCCGACACCGCCGGGCACCGGCGTCAGCGCCCCCGCCACCTCCTCGACCGACGGGTGGACGTCCCCCACGAGGACCGAGCCCCGCTCCCGGAACAGCGCCAGGCGCGGGTGCCCGTCCGGAAAGAGCCGCCGGGCGACGGCCTCGTCCGTCACGCGGTTCATGCCGACGTCGATGACCGTCGCCCCCGGCCTGATGGCGTCGGCGGTGATGAGCCCGGGTCGCCCCACCGCGGCAATCACCAGATCCGCTGAGCGGCAGATCGCCGCCGTGTCCGGCGTCCGCGAATGGCAGATGGTGACGGTGGCGTCGCGGTGCAGCAGGAGCAGGGCCATCGGCTTGCCGACGATGTCGCTGCGCCCCACGACGACGGCACGCTGCCCCGCGAGCGGAATGCTCTCGCGGTCCAGCAGCTCGATCACGCCCGACGGCGTGCAGGCCACCAGCTCGGCCCGGTTCTGCACGAGGAGTCCCGCGTTGAGTGGCGTGAGGCCGTCCACGTCCTTGCCTGGCGCGATGGCCGCGAAGACCCGGTCGCTCGCCTCTGCGCCCAGCGCACGCGGAAGCGGCGCCTGCACGAGAATGCCGTCGTGAAAGGCGCTCTCGTTCAGCCTATCGACCAGCGCCAGCACGTCGGCAAGCGCCGCCGACGCCGGCAGGCGCTCGAGATCGGCGCGGAACCCGACCTCGGCGGCCGCCCGGAGCTTGTTCCTGACGTAGACCTCCGACGCCGGGTCCTCGCCGACCAGCACGATGCCCAGGCCCGGCCGGCGGCCATGCCGCGTCGTGAACGCGGCCACGTCTCCCACCATCTCTGCCTGCAGCGTGCCCGCCAGGCGCTTGCCGTCCAGCACTCTCGCACTCATTGCCCTACCGCCTCCTCCAGCGCCCGGACGTTTTCCGGGCGGCCCAGCACGACCAGTTCGTCGCCGGGCTGCACGAGCGCCTCGGACGACGGGTTGAATTCCATACCGCCGGCAGCCCGCTTGATCGACACCACGATCAGCCCGTACCGCTGGCGCAACTCCGCATCCACGAGGCTCTTCCCGGCCAGCGCGGAACCGCCCGGCACGCGCACCTGCTCCATCGACAGCTCCAGGTGCCCGGAGCTCGTCGCCAACTGGATGAAGTCGACGACGGCCGGGCGCAACGCGCTCTGCACCATGTGGCTCGCGCCGATCTGGTAAGGCGAGATGACACGGTCCGCGCCGGCGCGACGCAGCTTGTCCTCGGCGTCGTCCGACTCCACGCGGGCGATGATGAACAGGTCCGGGCGGGCCACGCGCGCGGTCAGCACCGTATAGACGTTCTCCGCGTCGGAGCCGACGGCCGCGATCAGGCCCCGTGCACGAGCGAGCCCCGCCTTCTGCAGGACGTCTTCGCGGCTCGCGTCGGCCTCCATGGCCAGCCAGCCACGCTCGAGGATGGCCGCCACCTTGGCCGGGTTGCGCTCGATGACGACGAACGGCACACCCTGGTGCGCGAGTTCCGCGGCGATGATGCGGCCGATGCGGCCGTGACCGCAGAGGATGAAGTGGTGTTCGATCCTGTCCAGCATGCGAATGAACCGGCGGTCGCGGAAGCGACGGTGGAGCTCGCCCTCGACGACCGAGGTCACGAGCAGGGTGGCCGTGTAGAACGCCGTGCCCACGCCCCCGGCGATGAGGATCAGCGTGAAGGCCTGGCCTGCGAAGGAGAGGGGGTGCACCTCCCGGAAGCCTACGGTCGTGACCGTGGTCACGGTCATGTAGAGCGCATCCCAGGTGGACCACCCCTCGATGGCCATGTAGCCCGACGTGCCACCGGCGATGATGGCCGTCATCAGGACGAGGGCCAGTCGAGGACCACTGAGTCCCGACCACCCGGAACGACGGGAAGGCTCTGACATCGACAACGCCGGCCGCCGCGAACCCGCACCGGCGCGTCTGGCGAAGCGCCACGCGTGCGCCGGATGGTGGAGGCCGATGTCGATTCTAGTCAATGTGCCATGCCGGCGACGGACATTCCTGACGGCGCCACGCAGGCGTTGACTTCCATGCGGGCATGGCGGATTCTCCTGTCTGGCCAGCCGCGCCCACCCACATGCCCCAGTCGTCTCACGTCTCGCGCCGTCAGGCCTGGGGTTCCCGTGCGGGACTCGTGCTCGCCATGGCGGGCAACGCGGTGGGCCTCGGCAACTTCCTCCGGTTTCCCGCCCAGGCCGCGCAGAACGGCGGCGGCGCCTTCCTCATCCCGTATCTGGTGTCCTTCGTGCTCATGGGCCTGCCGCTCCTGTGGGTGGAGTGGGCGATCGGCCGCCACGGCGGACAGTACGGACACCACTCCGCGCCCGGCATGTTCGACCGCCTCGGCTCGGCGCGGTGGCTGAAGTACGTGGGTGTCTTCGGGCTCTTCACGAACCTGACGATTGCCTCCTACTACTGCTACATCGAGTCGTGGACGCTCTCGTACGTGTGGCACTCGGTGGCCGGTACGTTCCTGACGGAGGATCCCCAGGTCTATTTCCCGCGCTACCTCGGCGTGGAGGCGGACTCGCTCTTCGCGTTTCCCGTGGAGGCGTTCGGCTGGTTCGTCGTGACCCTGGCGCTCAACGCCTGGATTCTCTCGCGCGGCCTGGCCCGCGGCATCGAGATCGCGGCCAAGGTCGGCATGCCCCTGCTGCTCGTCTTCGCCGCCATCCTCGCCGTCCGCGGCCTGTCGCTCGAGGCAGGCGTGGATCCCGGCGTGATGCAGAGTCCGTTCGAGGGTCTGAACTTCGTGTGGAATCCCGATCTGCGGGGCCTGACCGATCCGACCACCTGGCTCGCCGCCGCGGGGCAGATCTTCTTCACCCTGTCGGTCGGCATGGGCTCCATCCACTGCTACGCTGCGTACCTGCGGCGCGACCAGGACATCGCGCTCAACGCGGCGTCGGCCGGCTGGATGAACGAGTTCGTGGAAGTCGTCCTCGGGGGCACGCTGCTGCTCCCCATCGCGACGGCCTACCTCGGTCTCCAGGCCGTGCAGGCCGCCACCGCCGGCGGGAGCGGCTTCGCCCTCGGCTTCCTCACGCTGCCCACGCTGTTCAACAACTGGGGCTGGTTCGCGCCCGTCGCCGGCGCCATGTGGTTCGGCCTGCTCTTCTTCGCCGGCATCACCTCGTCGCTGGCCATGGCCCAGCCCCTGGTCGCCTTCCTCGAGGACGAGTTCGGCACCACGCGCCCCAGGGCGGTCGTGCTCTTCGTGCTCGCCACGCTCGCCCTCGGCAGCGTCTGCGTCTGGCTCTACCCGGGCGGGGCCTTCGACGAGTTCGACTACTGGACGGGAACTTTCGCGCTCGTCTGCTTTGCCCTGGGCGAGTCCGTCATCTTCGCCTGGGTCTTCGGCATGGACCGCGGCTGGGCCGAGATCACGAGGGGCGCAGACCTGGCCGTGCCGCGCGTCTTTCGCGTCATCATCCAGTACGTGACTCCCGCGTTCATCCTGCTGATCTTCGTGGGCGCCCTGATCAAGCCCGCCGGGGCCTGGACCGACGCCCTCGCCAGCCTGGCCGGGGGAAGCGGGTGGCCGCTCGCCAGCGACAGTGTCATCGGCCGCCTGTTCCACACGGGCGTCACCGAATACCGCTGGTTCACCGAGACCGGTGCCGGCACGCCGTACCTGATCCAGGACCTGACGCGTGTGCTGCTGCTGGCCGTCTTCGTCGGCTGCGGCTGGCTCGTCCGGCAGGCGTGGCGCATCAAGGCGTCCGGGGTGCGCCGATGACGGCGCAGGCGTGGCTGATGCTGGCCGTGACGTGGACTGTCGTCGGCGCGTTCGCCCTGCGGTACTTCCTGGCCGTCCTGCGGACGCCACTCGATCCGCCGGGAGCGGACCGCCCCGACACGCGTCCCCCCGGCACGAGCTCGCCGGACGGCACGGCGCCTCGCTCCCCGAGGGCGCGCCCCGGCGACTGATCACGTCGGCGGGCGGTCGCCACTGCTCGTCGCGCCTCTCGCCGTGGCGCGCCCCAGGCCCGGCTGGCCTGTCGGCCTCGGGCCTCTGTCTGGGGCGGTCACCGGCCAGCCCTGGCCGTCCCGACCGCGTGACACGGCACGCCGGCACCGAGGGGCCGAGTACGCCGTCAGGCGGGTACGCCGTCCAGCTCCCGCAGGAAGCGTCCGACCTGCACGGCGGGGTCCCCGTTCAGCAGGTCGGCGATGACCGCCACCGCGTGGGCACCGGCCTCGCGCACCGACCGCACCCGGTCCACGGTAATGCCACCGATGGCGACGACCGGGCGCGCCGCCCGGCCGGCCGCGATGGCCGCCGCCCGCACAGCCTCGAGGCCGCGCGGGTCGTAGCCGGTGTCCTTGGTGTGCGTCCCGAAGACGGGGCCAATGGCGAGGTAGGTCACCGGCAGGTCGAGCGCGCCGGCGACCTGCAGAGGCGTGTGCGTCGACCACCCGACGATGGCAGTGTCGCCGAGCAGGTGCCGTGCCGTCTGCGGCGAGGCGTCGTCCTGTCCCACGTGCACGCCAGACATGCCGGCCAGCCGCGCCACGTCAATCCGGTCGTTGACGATGACGGCGGCCCGGCAGGGCTCCGCCAGCCGCATCACCTCGACACACACGTCGAGCAGGGCGCCGGAGGACAGGTGCTTGCCCCGGACCTGGAGGAAGGTGGCGCCCCCGTCGAGGAACGCCCGCGCGAGGTCGGCAGGCGCCCAGCCCGCTTTCACCGCGTACTCCACGTCCACGATGGCCTGCAGGCGCGGAAGCTCCGACACGTCAGGACGCTTCGGCGACCGCTCCGGCGCCGCGTCCAGGCCGCGTGGGCTGGAAGCGCTCCATGAACGCGGTGCTCAGGCGGCCGGCGACGAAGTCGGCCTCGGCCAGAATCCGCAGGTGCAGGGGCAACGAGGTGCGGATGCCCTCCACCACGGTCATTTCCAGTGTGCGCCGCATGCGGGCGATCGCCTCGTGGCGGTCGCGACCGTGCACGATGATCTTGGCGATCATCGAGTCGTAGTACGGCGACACCATGCAGTCGGAGTGCGCGGCCGTGTCCACCCGGACACCCGGCCCCCCGGGGACGCTGAATACGTGGATCAGCCCGGGGGACGGCGCGAAGGTCTCGGGGTCCTCGGCGTTGATCCGGCACTCGATCGAATGGCCCGTGAACGTGACCTCGCTCTGCTTCATGGAGAGCCGCTCGCCCGCGGCGACCCGGATCTGCTCCTTCACGATGTCGATGCCCGTCACCATCTCGGTGACCGGATGCTCGACCTGGAGCCGCGTGTTGACCTCCATGAAGTAGAACTTGCCGTCGTCGTCCATCAGGAATTCGAACGTGCCGGCGTTGGTGTACTGGACGGCACGCGCGGCATCGACGACCAGCGCGCCCATCTTGCGACGGACCTTGTCGGTGAGGGCCGGTGACGGCGACTCCTCGAGGAGCTTCTGGTGCCGGCGCTGGATCGAGCACTCACGCTCGCCCAGGTGGATGACGTTGCCGTGATGGTCGCCCAGCACCTGGAACTCGATGTGGCGGGGGCGCTCCAGGTACTTCTCGATATACACGTCGCCGACCCCGAACGCCGCCTCCGCCTCGCGCTGCGCCATCCGCAGCGCGGGGCCGAGTTCGCCGACCTCGCGCACGACGCGCATGCCGCGGCCACCGCCGCCCGCCACCGCCTTGATGATCACCGGGTAGCCGATGTCCCGGCTCACCTTGATCGCCCGTTCCTCGCTCTCGATCGGGCCATCACTGCCGGGCAGCATGGGCACGCCGGCCTTCTTCATGGCGCGCCGGGCCCGGGCCTTGTCGCCCAGGAGCTTGATGACGCTCGGGTCCGGCCCGATGAAACGGATATGACAGGCTTCGCACACCTCGGCGAGATAGGCACTCTCCGAGAGGAACCCGTAGCCGGGATGGATGGCGTCGGCGCCCGTGATCTCGGCGGCGCTGATGATGGCGGGTACGTTGAGATAGCTCTCCGAACTGCGCGCCGGCCCGATGCACACGTCCTCGTCGGCGAAGCGCACGTGCAGGGAGTTCTCGTCGGCCTCGGAATACACGGCCACCGTCTTGATGCCGAGTTCACGACAGGCGACGATGACCCGCAGCGCGATCTCGCCGCGGTTGGCGATGAGGATCTTCTTGAACATCAGCGTGGCTTGATGGCGAAGAGGCGCTCGCCGTACTGCACGGATTGCGCGTTCTCCACGTAGACCTTCACGACTTCCCCGTCGGTGTCCGCGGTGATCTCGTTCATCAGCTTCATGGCCTCGATGACGCAGAGGGTCTGGCCCTTCTTGACCGCCTGTCCCACGTCCGCGTAGGGCGCCGCCCCGGGCTCCGGGGCCCTGTAGAACGTGCCGACGATAGGCGACTTCACGATGGCGAACGCCACGTCTTCGTCGCCGCCGTCTCCCGCCGAGGCCGACGGGGCAGGTGCGGCTGCCGGCGCGGCCGGGGCCGAAGCCGCCGGCTGGGGGACTGGCGCGGCCACCCAGGTGCCCGGCCCCTGCTTGCGCAGCCGGAGTTTGAAATCGTCTCGTTCGAGCTCGAATTCGGCGAGCTCGTGGTCCCGCATCAGGTCGAGAATTCTGGTGATGTCGTCGAAGTCCATGGGTCAGTCGAAGGTGAGCAGTTCGCGGGAAACGTGGGTGAGGACCTCGCAGCCCCCCGGGGTGACGAGGACGTCGTCCTCGATACGGACCCCGCCGAAGCCGGGCAGGTAGGCGCCGGGCTCGACGGTGAAGACCATGCCTGTCGTGAGTTCCACCGGGGACGCGGCGCCACGCCGCGGTGAGACCGCCGGCTCCTCGTGCACGTCCAGCCCCAGACCGTGTCCGGTGCCATGACCGAAGGCGTCACCCAGGCCGTGCCGTTCGAGGACACGACGCGCGGCGGCGTCCACGTCCGAGGCCGCGAGACCGGGCCGGACGGCGTCCACGGCGGCCCGCTGCGCTTCGAGCACCGCCGCGTGGAGATCCCGTGCCTGAGAGCCCGGCGTGCCGATGGCCACAGTACGAGTCAAATCGCAGCAGTATCCGTCCAAGATGCCGCCGAAGTCCAGCACGACCAGGTCTCCGCGCGCCAGGACGCGGTCACCTGCCCGATAGTGCGGCAAGGCGCCGTTCGGGCCAGACGCCACGATGGTATCGAACGCCAGCCGCTCGTAGCCGGCCTCACGCATCAGCCGTTCAAGATCGGTGGCCACGGCGCGCTCGGTCCGTCCGGAACGGACCACACCGTTGAAGAGTCCCTCCGTGACGCCGGTGAGACGGGCCGCGGACTCCCGGAGCGACGCCTGCTCCACAGCATCCTTCACCAGGCGCAGGCGTTCGACGACCCGCTCGATCGGCGTGAAGACCAGGCCCCGTCCCTGCTCCCCCGCCAGCCGCTCCCAGGTGGCCAGCCGCGAAACGGTGACGTGTCCCGCCTCGAGACCGGCGCGCTGCACGCCAAGCCGCGCCAGGCACTCGAGCAGCGCGGCGTCGTAGGTCGTCGGCACCTCCACCACCGTGAGCGCCGGACACGCGAAGGGGCCCGCCTGCAGCTGCCTGAGGGACTCCCGATAGCGGAAATCGACGATGAGCGACAGCCCGCCGGGGCCGGCCACGAGGAGGCCCGCGCTGCCGGCGTGGTTGGTGAGATAGCGCAGGCTCACCGGGTTCGACAGCACCAGCACCTCGACCCCCGCAGCCGCCCGGACCTCGTCGAGACGCGCATGCCGCGCGGCCAGGGTCTGTGTGTCGGGCATCGGCACGGCGTCAGCGTCCCGGAAGCTCCGCCTCGAGCGCCTCGCGGCGCGCGATGACGAGCGACAGGAAGTGCTCCAGCCCGATGAGTGCGGCCACGGCCCCGCGGCGTGCCTGCAGCACCGCCTCCTCGCCGGCGTCAACCGCGCCTGCCGTCTCGAGCCCGATCGTCAGGGCGATCTCAGCCACGTCAACGGCATCGCCCACGCCACTGGTGTCCGCCAGGCCAGCGACGTCGACCACGCCCATGTCCGCGCCTCCGCCGGCGACGTCCGCGACGTCGGCGACGTCAACCAGGCCAGACACCTCCCCGAGGGCACCTGCGTCGGCTGCCGCGACCACACCAGCCGCCGGGACGACGATGGCTGCGTCGGCGGCCACGTCAGCGGCGCCGGCTGTGCTGACGACATGAGCGGGATCACTGGCGTCCGCAGCATCCGGCAGCGGCTCGCGTCCCGTATCCGGCAGGGCGAGGACCGCGGGCGGGAGCTCGCCGCCAGGAACGGCAGACGCCGCGTGGGCGGGCGGTGAAGAAGCGGCCGGCTGCGCCCAGCCCGCATGCGTGTCGGCGATCTCCTCGAGACCCCGAAGCGCAGCCAGGTTGTCGGGCACGGCGCGGAGTACGCGCTCGAACTCGTCGCGCGCCTTCGTGTAGTGCCCGAGCTGCATCAGCGCCCGGGCGAGTGTCACGCGTGCGGAGTGATAGTCGGGCCGGAGGGCGAGGCCTGCGCGACAGACCTCGATGGCGTCGGCGTGTCGTCCGGCGAGGCGGTACTCGTCCGCCAGGCGTCCGAACAACGGAGACGCCGGGTCCTTTCGGACCCGGCGTTCCAGTTCCACGAGGGCTGATCCGTCCGCCACACCGGCATTGTACGCCGGTCGCAGCGGCGTGGATCAGGCCACCGTGACGTTCTTCGAGATCGTCACCGTCCGCCCCAGGCTGTCCTTGATGGTCAGCGTGACGACGTAGGTGCCCACGAAGTTGAACGTATGCGTCGTGTTGACGGCCGTCGTCGTCTCGATCGTGCCGTCACCGAAGTCCCACGTGTATTCGGTGATCGTCGCGCCGGCGCCAACGGTGGAGGCCGCCGCCGTGAAGCTCACGGCCGTGCCCGCGATGGGCGACGTAGGCGAGCTGGTGAATGCCGCGGTCGGCGCAGTCGGGCCGCTGACCACGATGGTCTTCGTGGACGAGGACACGCCACCGCGCGGGTCGGTAACGGTCAGCGTCACGGTATAGGTGCCTGGCAGCGTGTAGCTGTGGCTCACGGAGATGCCGCTGTCGGTGCCGAAATCGCCGAAGCTCCACTGATAGGTGCAGGCGTCGCCGCACGGCTGCGTCTCGTCGAGCGTCTGCGAGGCGTTGAAGACCACCGTCTGCCCCACGCTCGTGGCGCTGGGCGACATGGTGAAGGCCGCTTCGGGGTCGTTGTTCTTCGGCAACGTGCCCGACGGGGGTACCAGCCGCACGTAGACGGCCCGGACGGAGGCATTGCCGTAGTCGGACCCGACCGGCGTGGCGGTCACGGTCAGGACCACCGGCGCCGTTGGCAGCGTGGCAGGCGCCGACGGCGCCGTGATGGTCGTCGAGGCCCGGCCGCTGCTGTCGGTCACCGACGTCTGGTTCTTCGTCTCCACGAAGGTGCCGTCCGACGCCCGGACCACCCAGGTGAGCGCCAGTCCGGCAATCGGCTGGCTGTTCTCGTTGCGCGCCAGCGCCGTGATGACCGTCTGAGTGACGCCGTCCTGCTGGAGCTGGTCCGGCGAGGCCGACAGCACGATGGACTGGCCGAACTCGGAGGGCCCGGACAGACCCGGTGCGGCCTGGCGCTGCAGGTTGCAGCCGGCCACGGCCGCGAGCGCGAGGAGCACGGAGAAGCGCATCATGCGCGACGTGTGCGTGATGGTGTGCATGGTTGTCGCTTCCTACTGAGGATCGCCGAAGTTTCCGAACACGATGCCGATCGAGCCCGTCGCCGTCACTTCGTTGCCGGCCTGGTCGCGACCGAAGAAGTTGACCTCCGCGATCGTGTTGATCAGCAGGCCGCTCTGGCCGAGCGTCTTGAGCGGGGCCTCTTCCTTCGCCAGGTGCCTGACGAGCTCGAAGCCGATGGTCACGTTGCCCTCCGCCGGCACGGTGAACGTCGCCGCGGAGTCGAACCCGTAGGGGACATCCACACCGGGCGTATTCCGTCCATCCGCGCGCCTGTAGCTCACGCGGTACCGGGTGAACGTCACCTGATTGATGGGCGTGGGCACCGTGGTGACTCCGGGCTGGCCCGGGTCCTTCAGGATGAGGGTCATCACGGCGCGACCCATGTCGTTGTAGATGGTCGGTACCTGGACTTCCTGGTTGTTGACCGTCTGCTTCACCAGGGTCACCACGTCAGAGTTGAGCGTGCCGCCGAACTCGTCGGGCTTCGCCCCGGAGGCGCCCTCCATGCTGAGGAGCACGACCTGGGTGGGTCCGCGCCCCTGCTCGCGCACGTACTGGCCGCATCCGGCCAGCACGAGAACCGACAGGCCGGCGGCCAGGGTCATGAATCGCATCGACTTGGCTGTCACTGCTCTACTCCTACAGCTTGACGATCTTCGGGGTGATGAAAATCAGGAGTTCGCGGCTCTCGTCCCTGATGTCATCACGCTTGAACAACCAGCCGAGCAGGGGCAGGCGCGACAGTCCCGGCGTGCGGTCCTGCGTCGTCTGCTCGCGGCTCGTGTAGATGCCGCCGATCACCGTCGTGTCGCCGCTGCTCACCAGCACCTGCGTCACGGCACGCTGCGTGTCGATGGGCGGGATGCCGTTGATGGCCCGGCTGAAGTCGGGTGAGGCGTTCTCGAGCGAGATGCGCATGATCACCGTGCCCGAGGCGGTGATCTGCGGGGTGACCTTCAGGGTGAGCGCTGCGTCCTTGAACGTGACCGTCACCGTGTTGTTGGCGACGGTCTGAATGGGAATCTGCACGCCCTGCGTGATCTCCGCCTCGATGTTGTTCTGCGTCGAGACGCGCGGCGTGGACAGCAGGCGCCCCTGGCCCTGCTTCTCGAGGGCCGACAGCGCGACGTCGAGGTTGACGGCGCCGTTCACCGATCCAAGCGCCAGGCCGATGGCGCTCGATGCGCCCTGCACGCCCAGGCCCACCACGTTGGCGGCAGCGTCAGCGAAGTTGTCGGGCGCCGGCGGTCCCTGCAGGGTCCCGGTGCGGCCGGTGATGCTGCCCTGGTTCGGGAACCCGAACGGCAGGTTGTTCCCCAGGGCACTGCTCGCCCGGCTGCTCACGCCCCACTCGACACCGAGCGTCCGCGCGAACTCGCGGTTGGTCTGCACGATACGCGCCTCGATCTCCACCTGGGGCTGCGGCGAGTCGAGCTCCGTCAGCAGGTCGGTCGCGCGCTGGATGCGATCGGGCAGGTCGTTGATGATGATCGTGTTGGTCCGCTCGTCGGTCTGGATGGATCCGCGCTGCGAGAGGACGGTGTCGGTGATGAGGGCCTTGAGGTCCTCGGCCTTGGCGTAGCTGAGCGCGCGGGTGAACACCTGCAGCTCACCCGCCAGCGCCTGCTCCTCCGCGAGCTTGCGACGCTGCGTCTCTTCCTCGGCCAGCACCGTCAGGGGCGCGATGCGGACGATGCTGCCGTCCACCATGTAGCCCAGCTTGTTGGCGCGCAGGATGATGTCGAGCGCCTGGTCCCACGGCACGTCGCGGAGCGCGACGTCCACGGTCCCCTGCGTGGCCGGGTCGATCACCACGTTCAGGCCGCTGATCTCGGCGAACGTGCGCAGCACGGCACGGAGATCGGCGTTCTGGAAGTCGAGGCTCACCGCGTGGCCCGAGTACCGGCCGGCGGGCGCGGGCTCGGCCGGTGCCGGCGCGGCCTGGGCACCGGGTGCCGCCTGGAGTGCGAAGCCCCCGGTCGGAGCGGACGCCTGGAAGGGCGACGGCGCCAGCGCGGACACCGCGGCCGTGGGCGGCACGGGAGGCGCCGGCGAAGGCGGCGTCGCGCGCAGCGCGCTCATCGGGTCGGCCTGCGTCTCGGTGAACACGATCGAGAGATCGTGTCCGTTCGCCGAGGGCGTCACGCGGTACGGCAGCCGCTGCGACAGGTCGACGCTCACCCGCGTGAGCAGGGGCGCGTTCGGGTTGGCGGCGATGTGGACCCGCTCCACCGGGCCCTGCCCGATGGCCGTGGTGCGCGGCAGCGCCGACGTGGCGTTCGCCAGGTCGATGGCCACGCCGTTCGACCCTGGCAGGCCCTGGACGTCCGAGGCCATCAGCGGCCCGGTGCCCACGAGGGTCAGGGTGGTGGTGCCATCCCGCCGTTCCACGCGGATGTCGTGAATGGTGCTGAGCGCGCCGGCCGGCACGGCCGATGCGGCCGTCGCGGCGACCGCCGTTCTGGACGTTTCGACCAGCACGACGTTCCGGCTGCTGCGCACGCGCGGCCTGACCGGCTCGGTGAGGGTCATCAACACCCGCGCGACACTCATGCCGTCCGGTGTCTCGCCCGACTCGACGGTCACCGCGGACACGGGGAACCGCGGGTCCGCGCTGAACCGGTTGGCGAAGCCCTCGGCATCGACATTGCGCAGCTCGACGACGAACGATGTCGGGTCGGGCTGCGAGGCCACGAAGGGCACCACGTCGGACGCCTCGATGGCGATGACCGCCGTGTCCGCATCGGCCCGGGAATCGATGGCGCGCAGGGTGGCGGTGTCGGCCCTGGCGCCAGCGGCGCCCAGAGGCACCATGACGCCGATTCCCATGGCCGCACACAGGGTGAGCAGCGAGATGTGCTTGATCATGTTTGCTGGCATGTATCGCGTTTCCGTCAACGGTCTTCCTCCGGTGGCAGGCTCGAACACGGCCGCACGTCTCCGTGCGGCCTGCCGCCCCCGGCAGGAAGACGACCCAACTACCGGTCTTCGCTCTCCCGCAGAGCCTTCCGCACTTCGCGTCGCGTCTCCTGCGAGAGGGGATCCGACACGTCCTGGAGCACGACCATCGCGTCTTGGCTGACCGCCTGGACCGCGCCGTCGAACAGCTTGTCGCCCGCCCGCACGATGTAGGTGCGGTTGTCGGCGCCCTGCAGCAGCGCCACGTATCCCTCGCCGCTGTGCACCGTGCCCTTGAGCGCCACCTCGGCGAGCGTCAGGCCGGCAAGGCCCGCCGGACGATCGGAGGTGAGGCTGCGCTGCGCGTCGAGACCGCGCCGCACGAGGTTCACGAACGGGTCGGGCCGACCGGCGGGGTCGTAGGTGAAGCCCTGCGCCTCGAGCGGCGGGGCCATGGGGTCCACGGCTCCACCCTGAGGCGGTGCGGCGACCGCGGCCTGCGGCGGCTGGGCGGGAGACGGAGTCTGGGCCGTCACGACCGCGGCGACGGCGACCAGCGCGACGGCGAGAACAGCAGTCTTCTTCATGGCGCTACTCCGTGCGTGGGGCGCCGGCAGCGGCCGGCTGGGCAGGTCGGGCCACGGCGGCGGCCGACTGTTCGAGCAGGACGAAGGTCGTGGCGACGCACTCGGCGACGATGGTGCGGTCCTCGCCGTCTTCCTTCGCGCGGATCTTGATGCCGGTCACGTTGATGATTCGGGGGAACTTGCTCACGCGCTCGAGGAAGTTGCCCAGGTCGTGATACGTGCCCTCGAACTGCAGGCCGATCGGCCACTCGGCATACAGCTGCTTGTTGGCGATGGGCCGCGGGCTGAAGTCGCGGATGTCCAGGTTCGACTGCGTGGCCATGCCCTGGATGCGGCGCAGGAGATCGGCCACGTCCTTCTCTTCCGGCAGCACGGCACGTAGGCGCTCGAGCTGGGCTTCGAGCGTGGCCACGTCTTCACGGAACTCTGGCAGGCGCCGGGCCGTGGCCAGGCCACGGTCGATTTCGGCACGCATCGTGGCCACCTGGGCCCGACGGGCCTCGATGTCCTCCTGCCGCGCGCGGGCGTGCCAGTTCCAGAAGATGCCCACGGCCGCCGCGCCGAGGGTGAGGAACGTGGCAAGCTGCACGTACCACGGTGTCTTGCTCAGGCTGAGATTCAGAGCCATGCGTTCGTCCTCGTTCTGCGGGTCATCGCGCCGCGGCCGCCTGCACGGATGCGACGGCGGGAGGTGGGGCCATCGGGGCGGTGGGTGCCGCCGGCGCCATCTGTGCCTTCACGGTGAACGCGATGACTTCGAGCCCTGACTCCTCGGCGCCGGTACCGCGCGCCGATTCCACATGGCTGTTCACGATTTCTATCGGCTTCTGCAGGAGCTCGCTGTTGCCGAGGTTGCCCACGAAGTCGGACAGTGCGATGAGGGTGGTACTGCGGCCCTCGATCGTGACCTCGGTCCCCTCTTGCGTGAGCTGCGTCAGCCAGAGCAGCTCCGGCACGCTTCGGCTCACGTGGTCGAGCAGGCGGACGGGCACGCTCTGTCCGCCGCGCAGCTCTTCGATGATGCCCACGCGCTGCTGGAGGGCGCCGCGCTGTGTCTCGAACCGGCGGACGTCGAGCAGGATGGACTGCAGCTGCCGGATCTCGTTCTGCGCCCCGACCATCTCCTCGTCCACGATGGCCGACTGGCGCTCCAGCGTCTGGTACCACCAGCCAATCCCGGCCAGGGAGCCGGCCAGGATCACGACGCACGCCACCGTCATCCGATCCGGAAGACTGAAGGCCGGGGCCCGCCGCGCGGGCTTGCGCTCGACGCCTGACAGATTGATGCGGATCATCGGTCGCCCACCCGTCTGAGTGCGAGGCCGACCGCCACCGCGGCCGTCGCCCCGATGGAGCCGGAATCGGCTCCGAGCTTGCGGCTGTCCCACGTGACGGCCTTGAACGGATCGAAGTCCTCGACGGGAGCGCTGAAGCGCTCCTGCAGCATGGTGTGGAAGCCGTCCACCTTGGAGGCGCCCCCGCTGAGGACGATGTGGTCGATCTGGTCGGAGGCGGCCGTGGCCTTGAAGAAGTCGAAGGTCTTCTGGATCTCGAGCAGCACGTTCTCGGTGACGGCCCGGAGAATCGGCTGCGCCTCCTCGTAGGTGGCGCCGTCGACCGGAATGCCCTTCTTGAGCTGCTCGGCGGCCTCGAACGGCAGGTCCAGCTCCTTCTGGACGGCTTCCGTGTAGGCATTGCCGCCCATCGAGACATCGCGGGTGAAGACCGACTGCTCACCCTGCAGGATGTTGATGTTGATGGCGCTGGCGCCCGCGTTCATCAGGACGACGACCTTGTCGGGGTCGAGGCCGTAGTTGATTTCGTAGGCGTTCTGGAGCGCGAAGGCATCGACGTCGACGATGACCGGGGTACGGCCGGCCTGGGCGATGACGCCGGTGTAGTCGGCGATCTTCTCCTTCTTGGCGGCCACGAGCAGCACCTCCATGCTGCCCCGCGCATCGGGCCCGGTGCCGGGATCCAGCACCTGGTAGTCGAGGTTCACATCCTGGATATCGAACGGGATGTACTGCTCGGCCTCCCAGTGAATCGAGTCGGCCAGTTCGGCCTCGGTCATCACGGGCAGCGTGATCTTCTTGACGATCACGGCATTGCCCGACAGCGAGGCGCAGGCTTCCTTGGTCTTGAACGCGCGGTTCGACTCCAGGACGCGGCGGATGGCATCCGACACGGCACCGGCATCGATGATCGCGCCGTCCACGATGGCGTTCGGGGGGATGGGTTCGCTGCCGAAAGCCACGACGCGGTGGCCCTTCCCCGCCGGCTTCAGCTCGATGGCCTTGACGGCGCTCGACCCGATGTCGAGGCCTACGACGCTCTTGGGTTTGCGCAGCACTGTCTTCCCTTCACACTGAGAGTCCGGGGTCCTGTTCCGTCCAGGGGCAACCGATGTGCCAACAGCTCCGCTTGGACGTCCCCGCCGAAACCCCCGGGAATCTCGTCGCCGTGGCAGTCGCGTCGCCCGGCTCCGACCCGCGGCGCTGACGAAATCGCAATCCGCTCACGATTCCGTCACCCGCATCCCGGGGCATTCCGCCCCCGTGACCCGCTTATCGGCGGATTGCGACGCAACATGACAATCCTGGGGGGCGCCCGACGCCCTCTCGCTGCAGGGCCGCGTCCGGGGACCCGGCCGCTGACGAAGTTGTCAGGCGATCTGGCCGCATGGGCCGGCAGGCGGCGGCATGCGCTTCCGGGCACCCATGGGCAGCCGTCTGCACGCCCGGGAGGGAGGCACCCTCCGGCGACGCGCTGGGGCACCACGTCGGGAGGTCGAACCCGTCGGCCGCCCAGCCAGCTCGGCCGCGAGGCGCGACCGTCCGTACAACCACCCGGACGGTGCAGTCGGCCGGGCGCCGGACCGACTCGTCCGGCGTCATCACGGCGTGCGGCGCCACCCACGCGGCGGCCGGCAGCCGCCCGCCGGTGGCCGGCGGCTTGACAGTGACCACAACCGTCCGTATCATTTGGGTTTCCGGTCCGGGCCCGGTCGTCGGCCGTGCGGTGGACCGAGTGGCTCTGCGGACAGAGGTCTCCATATCCATGCGAACGTTTGTGGCAAGTGCGAAGCAGCGGGATCCCAAGTGGCACGTCATCGACGCGAACGGGCAGGTGCTCGGGCGCGTGGCGACACTGGCCTCCAAGCTGCTCCAGGGCAAGCACAAGCCGGTCTATACGCCGTACATCGACACGGGTGACCACGTCATCGTCGTGAACGCGGCGCAGGTCAAGCTGACCGGCCAGAAAGAACAGCAGAAGCTCTATCGCCGCCACAGCGGCTTCGAAGGTGGGCTCCGCGAAGAGCGCGCGGCGGTCGTCCGCAAGCGCCAGCCGCGGCGTCTGGTCGAAGAGGCGGTCAGGGGCATGCTCCCGAAGACCAAGATGGGCGACGCCATGTACCGGAAGCTGAAGGTGTATGCCGGACCCGATCATCCCCACACGGCTCAGCAGCCCCAGACAATAGAGGTCGCGTAACCTTGGCAGCCATCGAATACTACGCAACCGGACGCCGCAAGACGTCCACCGCCCGCGTCTTCATCCGGCCCGGCACGGGCACGATCACCATCAACCATCGCGAGTTCGACGCGTTCTTCCCCACCGAGACGCTCCGCATGACGGTGCGGCGGCCCCTGCAGCTCACCGAGACCGTGGACAAGTTCGACGTGCTCGCCACGGTAAGCGGCGGCGGTGTCAACGGCCAGGCAGGCGCCATGAAGCTCGGCATCGCCCGGGCGCTGGTCGCGTTCAACGCGGAACTGCGCAAGCAGCTCAAGAAGGACGGTCTCCTGACGTCGGACTCCCGCGTCAAGGAACGCAAGAAGTACGGTATGGCTGGCGCGCGGAAGCGCTTCCAGTTCAGTAAACGCTAGTCCCCGCTCGGAACGCAGAGGAGGAAGCTTGCCCGGTATCGCGATCAAGGACCTGCTGGAAGCCGGAGTGCACTTCGGCCACCAGACGAAGCGGTGGAACCCGAAGATGAAGGAATTCATCTTCGGCGAGCGCAACGGCATCTACATCATCGACCTGTCCAAGACGGCGAAGCGGTTCGGCGATGCCGAGCAGTACATCGCCAACCTGGCAGCCGACGGCAGGACCATCCTCTTCGTCGGGACCAAGCGTCAGGCGCAGGACGTGATCGCCGAGGAAGCGGCCCGCTGCGGGATGTACTACGTGAACCAGCGCTGGCTGGGCGGTCTCCTGACCAACTTCACCACGATCCAGCGGAGTCTCGGACGGCTGCGCGATCTGGAAGCCATGGTCACCGACGGCCGTTACGAGACGCTCTCGAAGAAGGAGATCGCCCGCAACGAGAAGGAGAAGCGCAAGCTGCTTCGCAATCTCGAGGGCATCCGGCACATGTCACGGCTTCCCGACGCCGTCTTCGTGATCGACACCCGCAAGGAGAAGATCGCCGTCGACGAGGCGCGGAAGCTCAAGATCCCGGTCGTCGGGGTGGTCGATACCAACTGCGACCCCGATCAGGTGGACTACGTGATTCCCGGCAACGACGACGCGTTGAGGGCCATCCGGCTCTTCTCGTCGCGGATCGCCGAAGCGGTGCTGTCGGGACGTGGCCTCCGCGAGTCGCGCATGGCCGAAGATGCGGCCACGCAGGCTGAAGAGGCTGCCGCCGCCGACGCGGCCGCGCGCCTGGCGCGCGCCGCCCGGCCCGCGCGTCGCGAGGCTGCGCCGTCGCCGGCCGGCGCCTAGCGACGGGACCCTCCCATTCGCCGCCGCCGGCCTCAGCCTGCTGAGCCGGCGGTTTTCGTGTACGGGGGCCGGATGCAGATCCGGCGCCTGTCCTTTCCTGGCCGCCTCGGCGGCCGCGCACCACGACGGAGATTCACCGATGGCGACGATCACGGCAGACCTGGTCAAGCAGCTTCGCGACAAGACCGGCGCGGGCATGATGGAGTGCAAGGCGGCACTGACGGAGTCGGGGGGCAATCTCGATGACGCCGTCACCCTGCTGCGCAAGCGCGGCCTCGCACAGGCGGCCAAGCGCGCCGGGCGCGCCACCGCCCAGGGTCTGGTGGGCAGCTACCTCCATATGGGCGGCCGCATCGGCGTCCTGGTCGAAGTGAACTGCGAGTCGGATTTCGTCGCGCGCACCGAGGACTTCCAGAGCCTGGTGCGCGAGGTGGCGATGCACATCGCCGCCGCCGACCCGAAGTGGGTGCGCCGCGAAGACGTGCCCGCCGAGGCCATCGAGAAGGAAAAGGGCATCTACCGCGCCCAGATGGAGAGCTCCGGCAAGCCGGCGGGCGTCATCGACAAGATCATCGAGGGCAAGCTGGGAAGCTTCTACGCGCAGTTCGTGCTCCTGGAGCAGCCCTCGATCCGCGACACGTCGGTCACGATCTCGCAGCTGGTGGCGCAGACGAGCGCGAAGACCGGCGAGAACGTCACCATCTCGCGATTCGTCCGCTTCCGGGTCGGCGAGGGACAGGAATAGCCTCGGCGCCGTCCGCGTGCCGGCCGTCCGCCGCGAAGCGTGGACGGCCGGGGCGCCCCGTGACCACGTCCCCTGCCGTACCGCTATAATCGCGCCTTGATGTCCAGCGACTCCTCGTCTCCCTCCCCTTTCTATCGCCGCGTCCTCCTCAAGCTCTCGGGCGAAGCCCTGATGGGCGACCAGCAGTTCGGCGTCGATCCGGTCGTGGCCACGCGAATTGCGCGCGACGTCGGCGACGTGCAGGCGCTCGGGGTACAGACCGCGATCGTCATCGGGGGCGGCAACATCTTCCGCGGCCTGGCGGCCAGCACCCGGGGCATGGACCGGGCCACCGCCGACTACATGGGCATGCTCGCGACGGTCATCAACGCGCTCGCGCTGCAGGACGCGCTCGAGCAGTTGAACATCGTGACACGCGTCGTCACCGCCATCGAGATGCGGGCCGTGGCGGAGCCGTTCATCCGCCGGCGGGCCATCCGGCACCTCGAGAAGGGCCGCGTGGTCATCTTCGCGGCGGGCACGGGCAATCCCTATTTCACGACGGACACGGCTGCCGCCCTCCGCGCGATGGAGATCAAGGCAGAGGCCATCCTCAAGGGCACGAAGGTCGACGGCATCTACACCGCGGACCCGATGCTCGATCCCTCGGCGACGAAGTATCCCACCATCTCGTACCTCCAGGTGCTCGAGCGGCAGCTGAAGGTGATGGACACCACGGCCATCTCGCTCTGCATGGACAACAAGCTGCCCATCGTCGTCTTCAACCTGCGACAGGCCGGCAACATCCGGCGCGTCGTGCTGGGCGAGGCGATTGGCACGACCGTCTCCATCTGACCGCGGCGGCGCCGCACGGAGTATTCCCAATGACCTTCGACGACCTGAAAGGCATGTTCGGTGAGCTGAGCACCCGCATGGACGCGGCGATCGATCGCGTGCGTCGCGACATGGCGGGCGTGCGCACGGGCCGGGCCTCGGTGAGCCTGCTCGACTCGGTGCACGTGGAGGCCTATGGCACGCGGGTGCCGCTCAACCAGGTCGCGAGCCTCTCGATTCCCGAACCCTCGCTGATCGTCGCCCAGCCGTTCGACCCGTCGCTGATGTCCGCCATCGAGAAGGCCATCCGGGCATCGGACCTCGGCCTCAACCCGTCCAACGATGGCAAAGTGCTCCGCATTCCTCTGCCGAGCCTCACCGAGGAACGTCGCAAGGAACTGTCGCGCCACGTGCACAAGCAGGCCGAAGAGGGACGGAACGCCGTGCGGCAGGTCCGTCGCGATGCCAACGAACGGCTCAAGAAGCTCCTGAAGGAGCACACGATCTCAGAGGACGACGAGCGGAAGGGCCTCGATCAGGTGCAGAAGCTGACCGACGAGCACGTGCATTTGATTGACGAGCTGCAGAAAAAGAAGGACCAGGACCTGCTCGGGCACTGAACGGGCACTGAACGGCCTGCGCGGGGCGGCGTGGCCCGGCGGCGCGCGCCGGGTAGACAGCCGCCCACGGGAGGGTGCGGCACCGCGCCTCGGCTCAGTCGCCGAACGAGACGCCGATGGCCCTGGCCGTGAGCAGGAGATCGTAGTCGAGCGGTACGGTCTTGAACTTGCCCGTGACCTCCCCGAGCGGGATGGGTACGATGTCAGGCGGATGGTTGGCCACCATCTTCCCGAACTGCCCGTTGAGGATGAGTTCCACGGCCTTGCCACCGAAGCGCGTGGCGAGCGTCCGATCGAAGGCTGTGGGGGCGCCCCCGCGCTGCAGGTGCCCCAGCACGACATAGCGTGTTTCCTTGCCCGTGAGCGTCTCGAGGTGCGCAGCACACGCGGCGCCGGCGCCACCGAGCCGCTCCACCTGCCCCTCGCTTGCCGCCTCGACGACGGAGACGGTTCCGCCCTTGGGCCTCGCGCCCTCGGCGACCACCACGATGCTGAACCGGGCGCCGAGCCGCTCGCGGGCACGGATACACTCGGCGACCTTCTCGAGGTCGTAGGCGATTTCCGGGATCAGGATGACGTCGGCGCCGCCCGCGACACCGGCATGCAGCGCGATCCAGCCCGCATAGCGCCCCATCACCTCGGCCACCATGATCCGGTGGTGTGCCTCCGCCGTGGTGTGCAGCCGGTCGATGGCGTCGGTGGCGAAGCTCACGGCCGTATCGAAGCCGAAGCAACTGGTGGTGCCGACGATGTCGTTGTCGATCGTCTTGGGCACGCCGACCAGCGGCACCCCCTTCTTGTAGAACTCGTACGAAATGGCGAGCGTCCCGTCCCCGCCAATGCAGACCAGCGCACTCAGCCCCAGGCGCTGGAACATCTCGAGGACCCGGTCGCTGTAGTCGAAGGTGCCTTCCGGGGTCGTGATGGGGGCGAGGAACGGGTTGCCCCGATTCACGGTGCCCAGGATCGTGCCGCCCCGTCGCAGGATGCCGGTGACATCCGAAGGACGGAGTTCACGAGCCTTGTCGGTGTAGACGAGGCCGTCGAAGCTGTCCTCGAGACCGATGACGGCAACACCTGCGTTGTGGGCCGCCTTGACCACGGCACGAATGACGGCGTTGAGGCCCGGTGCGTCGCCGCCGCCGGTCAGTACCCCGATCTTTTCAATTTTCGGCATGCGTCAGGATGATACGGCGGCCCTGAATCAGCCGCGTGAACGAGGGACGGTGCGAGTATAGCATCGCGATCCGACGCGCTCGGGGGACACACTTTTGTTCGCGTGCGCGCCAGACGGCACCCTCACGCACTCCGGAGAGCTTATCGGTCGATGCGCCGCAGGCCCGTGCCGGCCGCCACGGGACCGCCGTGCGGGAGGAGGCGATCGCGACAGGCATCGCCGCCCGATGGACGCACGCGCGCGACCGCGCGCTGACCGTTTACGGACGGCCCGGTCGATGCTACACTCGGGGTTCGTACGTCGTGCCGTAGCGGCCCATGTGGCCGGTATCGACGACAGGCATCAGGGCGGCTAGCTCAGCTGGGAGAGCGCTGCGTTCGCAATGCAGAGGTCGGGGGTTCGATCCCCCCGCCGTCCACCAGATCCCGTGAAGAGGCGCGATTCGCGCCTCTTCGTGTTTTCGCCCCGTTGTGCGCAGCATCGTGCCGGGCCGCGAGGCCCACGGGGCAAACCGCCGCGACTCCGGCTCGACCTCCCGAGGGGACCGTTGCCTCATCACCCGGGGACGACAGGCCGATTCCCTCTCGAGGCTGGTTGCCTGCGTGGTGGGCGCGCCGCGCGCCCGCAGCAGGACCGCCGCGCCGGTCGCGGGCAGAACTGAACATGACCCTCGGAGCCCCCTCGCCGCCCATCCCCAGGCAGTCCCTGGGCCGCGCGCACATGCTCGCGTCATGGCTGCTGCAGGAAATCGGCCGGCTCGGGCTCGCGGTCGACCACATCGTACCGGCCGGCGGCGTGCGCCGCTTCGCGCCCGACGTGGGGTCGGTCACCCTGCTCGCCATCGCGCCCCCCGAGATCCACGCACTTTTCCTGCGGGGAGTCGCCGGGCTGCAGGGGGTCCGTGCGGTCGTCCCCCGCGACGCCGGCGGGTTCGTGGCCCATACCGATCGCGGCGGCGTCACCCTGCACGTCGAATCCCCGGAGCATGCCGGTGCCGCGCTCGTGTGGCACACCGGGTCGCGAGGTCACATCGGGCTGCTGCGGGCCCGGGCGCAGACGTTCGGGCTGGCCTTCGAGGCCGGTCGGCTGCTCGATGCGAAGGGCCGACCCGTGCCGTGTGCCTCGGAGGAGGCGCTGTACGCACGACTCTCCCTGCCCGTGATCCAGCCGGAGCTGCGTCACGGCGGCGACGAACTGGTGCTGGCCGACGAAGGGCAGCTGCCGGACCTGCTGACCGGGCGCGATATTCGTGGCGACCTGCACATGCACACGACGTGGAGCGATGGTCGAGACACCCTGGCCACGATGGTGCTGACGGCGCGCACGCTGGGCTACGAGTACGTGGCGATCACGGATCACTCGGAACACGCCACGTCGAGCCGCACGCTGTCACGCCGGGACGTCGCACGCCAGCGGGCCGAGATCGAGGCCCTGCGCGACAGAGTGGACGACATCGCCATCCTGCACGGGGTCGAAGTGGACATCATGCCCGACGGCACGCTCGACTTCGATGACACCCTGCTGTCGGGGTTCGACATCGTGCTCGCCTCGCTCCACGACGACGCCGGTCACCATCCGGACCGTCTCCTCGAGCGCTACGACGCCGCGCTCCGGCACCCGCTGGTCTCGGTGATCACGCATCCGGCCAACCGGTCGCCCGCCCGCTTCCCCGGCTATGCCCTCGACTACGACCGCCTGTTCGAGACGGCGGCGGCCACCGGAACCGCCCTCGAGGTCGATGGCGCCCCGGGGCACCTCGACATGGACGGCGCCCTCGCCCGCCGTGCCGCGGAGGCGGGCGTCACACTGGCGGTCAACAGCGACTGCCACCGGGCCGATGCGCTGGCGCGACAGATGCGGTTCGGGATCGGCACGGCCCGCCGGGGTCTGGTGCGACCGGAGGCGGTGCTGAACACGCGCTCGCTCGAGGACGTGCAGGCCTTCGTGGCCGCCAAGCGGGCGGGGCGGTCGCCGCAGGTCCCCCGTTGACCCCGACACCGCTAAGCCTCGTGCTACCATCGGCTTGCGGTAGCCCCAACGGAAGGAGTGCCATGCGGATCGTGTCCGGGATGCTCGTCGTCCTCGGCGTGCTCGTCCTGGCGCCGACGCTCGTCCTCGGCCAGCGGAGCCCCGAGGCCGTCACGCGGGCCCTGCAGCAGCGCTACGAGTCGGTTCGCGACTTCACCGCCGACTTCAGTCACAGCTACCGCGGCGGGGTGCTGCGGACGCAGGCCATCGAACGCGGCACGGTGGCGGTGAAGAAGCCGGGGCGGATGCGGTGGGTCTACACGAGCCCCGAGCGGAAGGAGTTCGTGTCGGACGGGCAGAAGGTCTATTCGTACCTCCCCGAAGATCGCCAGGTCATCGTCTCGGACGTCCCTCCCGGGAACGAGGCGTCCACGCCGGCGCTGTTCCTGGCAGGCAAGGGCGATCTCCTGCGGGACTTCACGTCGGCCTTCGCCGAAACGACGATCCCCGGCAGCCTTGCGCTCAAACTCACCCCGAAGTCCTCCGAACCGGACTACGAGTACCTCGTCGTCGTGCTCGATGCCGACACGCTACAGATTCGCGCGCTCACGACGCGCGACCACCAGGGCGGCGATTCCACCCTCACGTTCAGCCGCATGCGCGAGAATCAGGGCCTTCCGGACAGCCAGTTCCAGTTTCGTATTCCCCGGGGGACCGACGTCATCACCAATGGCACGACTTAGACTCTCCGGACTCGTTCTGCTGCCCTGTCTCCTGCTGCTCTCCGGCTGTGCCACATCCGGCGCGATGCGCGCGGGTGCACGGGCCGAACAGCAGGAAGACTACGATCAGGCCGTCGCCGACTACACACGCGCGCTGCGCAGCTCGCCAGACGACCGCAACGCACGCCGCGCCCTCGAACGCGCCAGGCTGCGGGCCTCGCAGGAGCACTTCAACCGCGGGCGCCGCTTCTCTGCGGCGGGCCGGCTGGACGAATCGCTCATCGAGCTGGAACTCGCCTCGGAACTGAACCCGGCGAGCGGCACCGTGGACGACGCCTTGCGTGAGGTGCGGAACCAGCTCCGGGCACGCGTGGCGGTCTCGCGCGAGGGGAAGACGGAGCTCGAGACGCTCGTGGAGCGGGCGCGAACCCTGCAGGCCTCCGAGCCCACGCTCGGCGGCGACATCCGCCTGCCGGAAACGCTCGTCTTCCGCAACGCCAGCTCCCGTGACGTGTACCTGGCGCTGGGCCAGTTCGCCGGGATCACCGTCGTCTTCGATCCGCAGTTCGCGGACCGGCCGGTGACCGTGGACCTCAGGAACGCGTCGTTGAACGATGCCCTCGACGCCGTGAGCGCCGCGGCGCAGACCTTCCACCGCGTGGCGGGCACGCGGATCCTCACGGTCGTACCCGACTCCCCCGCCAAGCGACAGGAGTACGAGGAGGAGATCGTCCAGACCTTCTATCTGAGCAACGCCGACCTGCGGGAGACGATCGACCTGCTCCGCATCGTCATCGACGCACGCCGCATCGCCCCCATCGGGGCCACCAACGGCCTGACCATCAAGGACACCCCCGATCGCGTCACCGCCGCCGCCCGGATCATCTCGGCCGTCGACAAGGCGCGCCCGGAGGTGGTCATCGACGTCGAGCTGCTGGAAGTGGACCGTACCCGCCTGCGGGAGTACGGACTGCAGCTGGCGTCTGGCGATGCGCCCGGCATCTCGGGGACCGCGGATGTGAACCGGGACGACCTGACGGTGCGCGACCTGCGGAACCTGACGCAGTCCGACATCTTCCTGACCAACCTGCCAGGCCTGTTCTACAGGCTCTTGAAGACCGACAACAACACCCGCACCCTGGCGAACCCCCAGTTGCGGACGTCGGAGGGCATCTCGGCCCAGGCGCGCTTCGGCGAGCGCGTGCCGGTGCCGGTCACCACGTTCTCTCCCCTGGCGTCGGGCGGCGTCGTCCAGCAACCCATCACGTCGTTCAACTACGAGAACATCGGCGTGAACATCGACATCACGCCGCGGACACACCACGACGACGAGGTGTCCCTCGCGTTGCAGATCGAGGTGAGCAGCATCTCCGGCACCGGCTTCAACGGCCTGCCCACGTTCGGGAACCGGTCCATCAACACCGTCATCCGGCTCAGGGACGGCGAGACCAACCTGCTGGCCGGACTGATTCGCGACGACGAACGGCGGGTCCTCGAAGGCGTGCCAGGGTTGAGCGACCTGCCGATCCTGGGACGTCTGTTCGCCCACTCCCGCCGCGAGACGCAGGAAACCGACATCGTGCTCACGCTGACGCCCCGCATCGTGCGGGTCCTCGAACTGTCCGAGAGCGATCTCCGGCCGTTCCGGGTGGGCCGCTCGGGTGGCGACGGCGCGGCCGATCTGCCGGTGGGCGGCGCACCCGCCGCGCCCGCGGGCCTGGGCCAACCCCGGCCGGGTGGCGCTCCCGACCGCATCGAACCGATCCGTCCGCCGGCACCCGCACCCGCTCCGGGCGGCGAGACGCCCTGACGCGGCCTGCGGGTCGCGCGGGCGCGCCGGCCCCGGGCCGTTCTGACCTCAGTCCTCGCGCTCGACGTGCGCACCGAGGTCGCGCAGGCGGGAGACGAGCTGGCTGTAGCCCCGCTCCACGGTTTCGAGCGGGGTGACACGCGTCTGGCCGTCGGCGGCCAGGCCGGCCGCGATGAGCGACATCCCCGAGCGCAGGTCCCGACTGTCGAGCACTCGTCCACCGCGCAGCCGCGTCGGCCCCGTCACGATGATGCGGTGCGCATCCGCCAGGAAGAGGTCCGCACCCATGCCGCTCATCTGCTCGAGCGCGAACAGGCGCAGCTCGTACATCCAGTCGTGCACGAGCGTGCGTCCCTCCGCTTGTGTGGCGAGCACGGTGACCAGGCTGACGAGGTCACTGGGGAAGCTGGGCCAGAGGCCGGTGGTGATCCGCCGCACGGCCACCGGGCGCGACGGCTGCACCAGGAAGACGCCGTCCCGGAACTCGCAGCGCACGTTCATGCGCTTGAGCACCGCGCCCACCACCTCCATGTCCTGCTCGCGTGCGCCGGCGATCTGCACCTCCCCGCCCGTGATCGCGCCCACGACGGCCCAGCTGCCCGCCTCGATGTAGTCGCCACCCAGGTGATGCGTGGCGCCGTGGAGCCGACTGACCCCGCTGATCGTGAGCGTGGAACTGCCCGCGCCGGTCACCACGGCACCCATCCGCGTCAGGAACTCGCAGAGTTCGACGACGTGCGGTTCACCCGCGGCGTGTCGAATCTCCGTGATGCCCGGGGCGCACGCGGCGGCCAGCAGGGCCGTCTCGGTCCCGGTAACCGAGGCCTCGTCGAGGTAGATGGACGCGGGGTGCAGGCCGTCGGGCGCTTCCAGCACGTGGTCCGGCCCTTCGGCCATCCGCGCGCCCAGCGCGGTCAGCGCCTCGAGATGCGTCGAGATCGTCCGCCGGGCCGGAAAGTCGCCGCCCGGGGGGGCGATGTGGGCCCGTCCCAGCCGGGCGAGCAGGGGCCCGAGCAGCAGGACCGAGCCGCGCAGACGCCCGACCAGGGCGCGATCGGGACTGGTGCGCTGCAACCCGGCCGCGCGCACGCGGAGCGTGGTGGACCCGAGCCCCTCCACCGAGGCGCCCAGGTCCATCAGCAGCCGGGCCATTACCTCCACGTCGCCGATGCGGGGCACGTTGGTGAGCACGCACTCGTCGTCGGTCAGCAGGCAGGCCGCCAGCAGCGGGAGCGCCGCGTTCTTGTTGCCCTCGACCGCCACCCGCCCCTGCAGGCGGCGTCCGCCCTCGATCACCAGTGAAGCCATTCAGATTCCCCGTTCCTGCAGGTACCGGACATCCGGATCCGGGCCGAATCCCACGAAGCGTGGCTCGGGGACCAGCGCCACCCCGAACCGGTCGACGACCGCCCGCTTGATTGCCACGGCCAGCGCCACCACCTCCGCAGCCGTCGCCCCCCCGCGGTTCACGATGGCGAGGGCGTGCTTCGACGACAGGCCCACCGATCCCTTGACGAATCCCTTTGTGAAGCCGGCCATCTCGATGAGCCACGCCGCGGGGACCTTCATGCGCCCGTCGGCCTGTGGGTGGCCTGGCACGCGTCCGAGGCCGCGGCGCTCCCACGCGGTGACGTCGAGGGCCGGCACCATCGGGTTGACGAAGAACGAGCCGACGCTTCGCGTGTCGGGATCCTCGGGCCGCACGACCATGCCCTTCCCGCGGCGCAGGGCGAGCACTGCCTCTCGGACGGCGGCGGGTCCGGTATCGCGGTTCCCCCGTCTCGACACTTCGTCACGCAGTTCAGCGTACGACAGCTCCGGGCGTCCACGGCGGAGTCGGAAGGCGACGTCGCAGATGACCAGGCCGGCCAACGGGGGCGTCGTGAACCGGCTGGACCGGTACCCGAATCCGCAGGCCTGTGGCGTCAGCACGATCTCTGTCCGCTGGCGGGCATCGAACGCCGTGACCGACGCGATGACGGCTCCAACCTCCTGCCCGTAGGCGCCGACGTTCTGAATCGGCGTGGCGCCCACCAGCCCGGGAATACCGGAGAGGCACTCCAGGCCGGTCAGGCCTTTCGCGGTGGCGTCGGCCACGACCGCGTCCCACACCTCCCCCGCCCCGGCGCGCAGGATGACGTCGCCGTCCTCGCCGGGCTCGACCTGCCGGCCCTCGAGCAGCGGACAGATGACCACCCCCGCCACGCCGGCGTCTGCCACGACGACGTTGCTGCCGCCGCCCAGCACCTGCGTCTCGAGGCCGTGCCGCTGCGCCCACGCGAAGGCGGCCGCCAGCGCGGCGCGACTCCGGGCGCGAGCGAGGTATTGGGCCGGCCCCCCGACGCCAAGCGTGGTCAGGGGCGCCAGCGGCACGTCCGGCGCCACGAACGCCGGGCGATCACTCGAGTGCAAGCAGGCCTCCCTCCAGCGCGACCAGGGCTGCGACAGCGTCCCGCCGGCTGCACGGTTCGAACTCAATCCAGTCGCCGGGCGCCAACTGCCCCGCCAGCGGGAGATCGGCTCCGATCACGATAGCGCCCTGCGGATAGCCGCCGGTGGTCTGGCGGTCCGCCAGCAACAGCACGGGCTGGCCCGACGGCAGCACCTGCACGCCTCCAGGAAACGCCGCGTCGGAGATCATCGCGCCTCCGGCCGCGCGCGCCGCCGGCTCGTCCACCGCCCCCGCCAGCCGGTAGCCCGTCCGGTCGGAGGCCGGCGTCACGTACCAGCGGGCGGCCGTCAGCCGGTCGAGCGTCTCCGCGTCCAGCGCCTCCTGCTGCGGGCCCGGGAGCACGCGTACCCGCGTCCCGCCACGCGGGAGGCCCATGCGCGGGGCGGTGCCAGGACGTGGGTCACCCGTCGGCTCGCCCAGCGGCAGCCGGTCGCCGGCCCGCAGGGGCCGCCCGCCAAGGCCACTCATCACGTGGGTCGCGCGGCTCCCGAGCACCGCGGGCGCGGCGACGCCCCCGCCCATGGCCACATAGGCGCGGGCGCCCGCGCGCCGGTCGCCGAAGCGCACCACCGCTCCGTCCCGTGCGCGCACCGCACGGCCGAGCGGGAGCGGGTCCCCGTCGAGAGTGGCCGACAGATCCGCGCCCGTGACCGCCAGCACCGCGCCCCCCTCGACACGCAATTCAGGGCCGAGGATCGTGACCTCAATCGTCGCCGCGTCACGCGGATTGCCGACGAGCAGGTTGGCCACACGGTGCGAGACGAGGTCCATCGGACCGGCGGGCGATACGCCGCGCGCCTGGTACCCCCATCTCCCGAGATCCTGCACCGTCGTCAGCAGCCCCCCGCGCACCACGGTGAGGTGTCGTCCCGTCCCGCCGGGCGTCGCGGTCAGCATGTCCGCGTCGCCGCGCGCCGGAGACCGCGGCGGCTCGGGGGCCACATCGGGTACGGGGACGAAGCGCACGCGGTCACCGGGGGCGAACAGGAACGGCTCGGGACGGTCGGCGTCGAACGCCACGACGTCGGTGCGTCCGAGGATCTGCCAGCCGCCCGGCGTGGGGCGCGGATAGATCCCGGTCTGCGCTCCAGCAAGGCCGACCGACCCGGCGGCGACGCGCACCCGCGGCGTGTCGTGCCTCGGCATCGCGATGCGGGCGTCCACCGTGCCCATGTAGGGGAAGCCCGGCGTGAAGCCCAGCATGTACACCCGGTACTCGGGCGCGGCGTGGCGCGCCACGACCTCCGCCACCGGAAGACCCGCCCATGCGGCCACCGCGTCGACGTCCGGGCCGTCGCGCCCACCATACGCCACCGGGACGTCGAGGCGGCGGCCGGGCGCCGGCGCCGCTCTCTCGCCGGCGGCCTGCAGGACGTCCTCGACCCGACGCAGGTCGGCCACCAGCGGGTCCACGTGCACGGCCACCGAACGATAGGTGGGCACCACGTCGCGGACGCCGGGCAGCGAGGCCGCCCGCACCTGCGCCGCCACGGCCACGGCCCGCGCGCTGGTCGCCTCGTCGATGTGCGCAGGAAACTGCAGGAGCAGCGCCGCATCTCCCGCCGGGCGCAGGGAGGCGCCGTCCGAACCGGCGCTCACGCCCCCAGCGCCCCGAGCAGCAGCCGGTGAATGCCGCCGAAGCCACCGTTCGACATGACCACGACGAGGTCGCCGGGCTCGCACGCCTCGACCAGCGCCTCGATGATGGCCGGCACGTCCGGCAACACACGGGCCTGCACGCCCCGCGTGCCCAGCGACGCGACGAGTTCGTCCACCGACAGACGCTCCGACTCCGGGAGACTGGTGCGGTATACCTGCGCCAGGATCACCTGATCCGCCGCGTCGAAGGCGCCAGCGAAGTCGTCCTGGAAGACGCGGCGGCACGACGACGCCGACCGGGGCTCGAAGACCGCCCAGATCCGCCGGGACGGGTAGGCCTGGCGGACCGCGGCGAGCGTCTCCCGGACCGCGGTGGGATGGTGTGCGAAGTCATCGACGACCGTCACCCCGCGCGCGACGCCGACCGTCTCCAGCCGCCGCTTGATGCCACGAAACGTCGCCAGCCCCTCGGCAAGGGTCGATGCCGGAATACCCGCCCGGTAGCCGACCGCGATCGCCGCCAGCGCGTTCCGGACGTTGTGGACTCCGAGCAGGGGCGACCGGAACGACCCGATCCGGTCGCCGGATCGCATCACCGCAAACGTCGTCCCGCCATCGACGGCCTCGACGTCCACAGCGCGCCAGTCGGCAGCGTCGTCGACGCCGAACGTCTCGACCGGGCTTACCGCGGACGAGCGCAACGCCGCCGCCGCGGGGCTGTCCGCCCCGAGCAGGAGGAGTCCGTTCCCGGGCACCAGCGTGACGAGGCGCCGGAACGCGAGCCGCACCGCATCGAAGTCCGCGTAAATGTCGGCGTGGTCGAACTCGACGTTGCCGATGATGGCGACGTCCGGCAGGTACTTGAGGAACTTCGCTGTCTTGTCGAAGAACGCGCTGTCGTACTCGTCGCCCTCGATGACGAAGGCCGGTCCGGCGCCCAGCCTGTAGCTGGCCCCTTCCGCACCGAGGTTCGCGGCGATGCCGCCGACGAGGACGGTGGGATCCTGCCCACCATGGGTCAGCAGCCAGCCGGTGAGCGCGGTCGTCGTCGTCTTGCCGTGCGTGCCGGCGACGACGACGGGTCTCCGCGTCCAGAGGAACTGGTCACGCACGGCTTCGGGCAGCGAGCAGTACCGCAGGCGTCGATCGAGCACCGACTCCAGCTCGGGGTTGCCCCGCGACACGGCGTTGCCCACCACGACGAGGTCCACGTCGTCACCCACGTGCGCCGCGGCGTAGCCGTGGTACGCCGCGATGCCTTCGCGCTCCAGGAACTCGCTCATCGGGGGATAGACATGCTGGTCCGACCCCTGCACCAGGTGCCCCTGCGCCTTCAGCATCGCGGCGAGCGTGGCCATCGCCGTGCCGCAGATGCCGATCAGATGAATGCGTTGCCGATCAGCCAACAGGCGACTCCTCGATGATGATTCGCGGCGCCGTGACGGCCTCGACCGTGACGTCCACGCCGAACGGCAGACTCCAGGCCGATCCGGTCGTGTGGCCGGAGGGGAATCCCGTGAGCACGGGCCCGCCGAACTCCTCGGCCACACGCGCGATCACGTCGTGGGCACGCACGGCTCCCGAGCGCTCGTCGCAGCCCCGCATCTCGCCGAACACCAGGGCGCCGGCCCGCGCGAGCACGCCGGCCTGTCCCAGCTGCGTCAACAGCCGGTCGAGCCGGTACGGCCGCTCGTTGACGTCCTCGAGGAAGAGAACGCACCCGGGTGGAGGATCGCACGCGTAGGGCGTACCGCAGGACGCCGCCAGCACCGACAGGTTGCCGCCGTAGAGTCGCCCCCGGAACGCGCCTGCACGCACGACGCGGAGGGCGTCGGGTTCGAGCGCGAGGGGCACGTGTCCTCCGATGAGGGCCTCGAAGGACGGGCGGTGGTACGCCGCTTCCCCCACGGCCAGACGCCCGTCCAGCATCGGCCCGTGCAGCGTCGTGATGCCGCACTGGCAGGTCAGGAACGACAGGAGCGCCGTGTTGTCGCTGTAGCCGACGAACAGCTTCGGAGTCGCCCGCAGGCGGGCGCGCGGGAGCAGCGGCAGCAGCTGGGCGCTGCCGTAGCCGCCCCGTACGGCCAGCAGGCCCGACACGGCAGGATCCTCCCAGGCGCGCAGGAAGGCCTCGGCGCGCAGGGCCGCGGTGCCCGCGAGGTAGCTACCCTCGGTCGCGAACACCGAGGCGTCGTAGACCGGCTCGAGACCGAGTCGCGTCAGCTCGGCGATGCCCAGGTCGAAGGCCTCCCGCGTGAAGGGGCTCGCGGGCGCCACCAGCGCCACCCGGCTGCCTGCCCCGAGGGCCCGGGGCTTCAGCATGGGCTCACAGGAAGCGCCCCATCTCGTCGGCCACCTGCCGATGCACGTCGCAGCCGATGACCGACCGGAGGGCCTCGAGCCGCGGGGGCTCCGGGCGCGTGAGGAAGCGCTCCTTCTGGCGCCGCAGGCGACGCAGCGCGTCGTCGAGGCGGGCACGCGGGATCCGGCCGTCCTCGACGCCGTGTACCAGGGCCTCGAGTACCTCCGCCTGTACGTCGACGCTGCCGCTGCACACCAGGACCCCATCGCAGCCCGCGGCCACGGCCAGGACGGCGGCCTCGCCGGCCGCGTACTGCGCCGCAATGGCCTGCATCTCGAGGTCGTCGCTCAGGACGGCGCCGTCGTACGCCAGATCGTGACGCAGCAGGTCGGTCATGATCCGTGGGGAGAGCGTGGCCGGACGCGCCTCGTCGATCGAGGGCACCAGCACGTGGGCGGTCATGAGGAACGCCACGCCCGCGCCGATGGCCGCCTCGAACGGCACGCACTCCACCTGCCGGATCCGGTCGGGCGGATGCTCCACGAGCGGCAGTTCGAGGTGCGAATCCACCGACGTGTCCCCGTGACCGGGAAAGTGCTTGCCGCAGGCGGCCACCCCGCCGGACTGCAGGCCCTCGATGACGGCCACGCCTAGACGCGCCACCATCGCCGCGTCGGTGGACAGTGCCCGGTCGCCGATGACCGGGTTGGCCGCATTGGTGTGAATGTCGAGGACGGGTGCGAAGTCGAGCGTGACACCGACCGCCCGCAGTTCGGCCGCCATGGCCGCGGCGAAGCGCCGCGCGAGGGCGTCGTCACCCGAACGGCCGAGCACCGCCATCGGCGGCCACTCGGTGAACGGTGCGCGCAATCGGGCGACGCGGCCCCCTTCCTGGTCAATCGCGATCCATGGTGGCAGGTCGCGCGACAGGACCCTCAGGTCCCAGGCGAGCTCCGCCACCTGCTCCGGCGCCTCGATGTTGCGTGAGAACAGCGTGATGCCGCCGAGACCGAACTCGCGGCCCAACGCCTGCAGATCGCCCTGCACGGAAACGCCGGCGAGACTGCCGACCAGGAGCTGACCGACGGCATGGCGGATGGAGGTAGACACCCCGGCAATTATAATTGCCGCGTGCGAATCGAGACGTCCGCGCCCACACGCATCGACCTGGCGGGGGGCACCATCGACATCTGGCCCCTGTATCTCTTTCACCCGGGCGCGCAGACACTCAACGCCGCGATCAGTATCCGGGCGCATGCCACCATCGAGCCCCGCGAGGATGGTCGGGTGGTGATCACCTCGGAGGACACCGCCGCCACCGTGTCCGCGGACAGCTGGCAGGAACTGGCGCAGCCCCAGGGCCTCCGGCTCCTCTGCCTGCTCGCCCACGCGTTCGAAGCGCGGGGACTCACGTTGACGACGCGGTCGGAGTCACCCGCCGGGGCCGGCATTGCGGGCTCGTCGGCGCTGACCGTCGCCGTCTGTGCCGCACTGGCCGAGTGGAACCGGCGACACCTGGAACCCGAAGCCCTGCTGCAGATCGCCATGAACGTGGAAGCCCAGGCGATTGCCGTGCCGACCGGACTCCAGGACTATCGCCCCGCACTCTACGGTGGGCTGGCCGCGCTCGAGCTCGACGTCGAGGGGATCCACCGCGTCCCGCTCGACGTCGATCTCGAGGCCCTGCGTCAGCGGCTCGTGCTGTGCTACACCGGCGAGCCTCGCAATTCCGGGACGAACAACTGGGACATCATGAAGCGGCACATCGACGGCGATCAGGAGGTGTTCGACTGCTTCGAACGCATTCGCGACACGGCCGCCGATATGCGCGTGGCGCTCGAGGGCGGACACTGGGACGCGGTGGGTGCGGCGCTCCGGCGGGAGTGGACCAACCGGAAGCGCCTCGCCCCTGGCGTCACGACACCGGCCATCGAGCAGCTCATCGCCCGGGCCGAGGCCGCCGGTGCGACGGCCGCCAAGGTCTGCGGGGCGGGAGGCGGCGGCTGTCTCGTCTGTTACGGCCCCCCCGCACAGCGGGACGACATCGCCACGGCGCTCGAGGCCGGTGGCGCACGCCTGCTCGAATACTCGTTCGAGCGCGACGGTCTCGCCCGTGGCTAAGGCCGGCAGCCCGGGCCGCCGGGGCGGGAGCGCGCGTGGGCGCGGCGCCTCACGCGACGACGCCGCGAGAGGCGGGAACGTGCCGAAGACGGATGGGTTCGTGTCCCTGGGCTCGGTGAAGGCTGGAGGGCGCCGTCCGTCCGGGGCGGACGCCCTGTCCGAGATCCGCCACATCTACTTCAAGACGACCAAGCGGACCATCGAGCACGATCTGGCCCATGCCATCGACCTGCTGACCGGCCTCGACTCCGAGGACGAACGGGAGAAGGCCGCGGTGTACATGGACGGCCTGGCCCAGATGCGGTCGGAGTGGGCAGCTGAGAAGCGCACGGCCACGTCCCCCCCGCGCGCGGCGGCGCGGCGACCGAAGTCCTGAGGCTGCAGGGACGGCAGCCAGGCTGCGACGCCGCAACGCACACGGCGCTAGTGGGGGACGACGATCTTCTTGCGGGCCGTGACGCGCAGGACGTCCGGCACGTTGCGGTCCGCGCAGAGCGCCTTGAGATCGCGATCGTTCAGCCGGGACAGGAGATTCATCGAGAGCGCCACCGGGGTCTTCGGGTTCTTCGCCAGGGACACCGCGATGCTGTAGTTCTTCATCCAGGCGCGTGATCCCCCGATGACGCGCAGAACCTCCTCGGAGACGTTGGCCATCTTGGCGATGGACTCCACCTCGCTCTCCCCGATCTTCGGGCTGCTCAGCACCGCCATCGACACCAGCTTGTTCGAGTCCCGGATCAGCACGGCACGCTCCTCTCTCGTGCCCTTCAGAGCAAGCGAGATCCGCTGAATCGGCGACATCGCCGCAATCCGGCTGAGCGTGGACGTCAGGCGATCCGTGTCGCCGTCGGCCTCCACCCCCTCCGGCTCCGGAGGCGGCTCCGACACGGCGTCCACGAGCGGCAGGTTCACGTCCGCGGCCACGGCGGTGGCCGACGGCAGGACGCCGCGTTCGGCGAAGAAGGCCCGGAGTTCGGACGGCACGTCCGAGCGGGCGAGAAAGGCGGCCAGGGCCGGCGCGGGAATGCTCTGGAGCGTGTGCTCGGCGGTCATCGCCACCTCCGCGTCGGCGTCACCGACCAGCAGCACCAGCAGCGCGAGCTGCTCGTGCGCGCGGGGGGCCAGCGCGCCCTGGGCCGCCACGAGCCGGATGTCGCGCGCCACCTCTCCACGGCGGAAGAAGTCGAGGAACGGGGTGCGAAAGGCGTCCATGCTAGCGCTGGGATACCACCGACCTGCGGGTGGTGGACCACCGGCCGCTGACGGTCTCGATGTCGCGCCTCATACGGGGCGGGGTTCTACGGCAGGGCCAGGAAGTCCGCATAGTTGGCGCGATCCACCCGTACGGTGCGGGGCTCGCCTTGCGCGCCGAGCGACACGGCCGGCTGCCTGTTGATCGTCCACTGCAGCGCCCCCGCGTCGGCCGCCGTCAGGGTCAGCCGCTGATCCGCCGTGACCACGAGGCGCTCCCCGGCGCCGACCATTCTCGACTCGGCTACCCGCCCGTCGATGGCGACCGCCACGCTCGTCGGCAAGCGCGCGCGAATCTCGAACACCATGCCCGGGTCATCGGCCACCTGCACGGGCCCAGCCGTAGGGCTCACGCGTGGGGCCAGGTCGGGGGTAGCGGGCGCACTCACCACCGGCATCTGGGGCGCGCCCAGGGTGCGAACCGCCAGGATGGCGCCCGCGACCGTTCCGGCCACCAGCACCGCAGCGACTCCCGCACGCAGGCAGGTGCCAATCCGGCGACTCCGGTCTTCGCGGGCTTCTCCCTGCCGTACGGAGTCCGCCACGTAGGGACTGCCCACCGCCAGCGTGTCATCGGGGAAGGCGGCCAGGAACTCCTGCACCGTGGCTTCTGGATCGAGCCCCACGGCCGCAGCGTAGGCTCGCACCACCGATCGGACGAAGATGCCGCCCGGAAGCTCCCGCACCTTGTCGCGTTCGAGCGCCTCGAGCGACCGGACCGACAGCTTCGTGCGATCGGCGATCTGTCGCAGCGACAGCCCCCGCTGGTCGCGAGCCCGCTTCAGTCGTAGGCCGAAGTCGTCAGCCGTCTGCTGGGCTCCCATGCCTGCCTCAACTCTCAGAATCCACGTGACGTGTGGACGAACCGCTCGTGAACACCCTGCACCACGGCCGGAACGTCCTCGGCCTCGGCAAACAATCCGATGGCGGCCAGCCCCGCCGCGCCACTCCGAGCCACGTCCGACACCCGATCGAGGGTGACGCCCCCGATGGCGAGCACCGGCACCGTGGTGGCGGCCACGACCCCCGCGAGCCATCCTGGGCCTTCCGGCACGCGCCCGGGCTTCGAGGACGTCGGGAACACGGTGCCGGCGACGAGGTAGTCGATGTCACCCGGTCCACCGAGTCCGCCGGCCTCACGCGCGTCGTGCACCGACCGTCCGATCAGAAAGCCCGGGGGCACGAGCGCCCGGAGTCCCCGCGCGGCATACGATCCGCCCCGCAAGTGGACGCCGTGTGCGCCCGCCTCGAGGGCCACATCCAGCCGGTCGTTCACGACGACCCGCGCAGGCGTCCCGGCGACCGCGTCGATGCACCGCCGCACGAGGGCCGACAGTTCCCGCGCGGTGAGGTCCGGCTCCCGGACCTGCACCAGGTGCACGCCGGCCGCAGCGGCCTCGGCCACCAGGTCCGGCAGCGTCCCCCCCCGCGGCGCCAGACGCCGCCGATCGGACACCAGGCAGATTACCGGCGCCACGTCTGGCTCCCTGCTCCTAGACTCGGCAAAGTGACGGGTGGACTATAGGGGGGCGACCCGAATTTCTCGGTCATGCGCGGATCGGCCAGCTCACCCGCGGCCGGCTCAGATCTCCGGGGCCACGGACGGCACCAGCCAGCGTGACAACAGTTCCACCAGGCCCACACTCAGGTTGACCAGGCCCAGGCCCGATACGGCGCCACGCACGAAGTTGTTCGTGACCAGCGCATCGAGCAGCGGCAGGGCCTCTCCGAAGTAGTTCCTGTCCCAGAACGCCGACCAGGGAGCCACGACCAGCACCGCACCGAACTCGAGGAAGAGGGCTGCCAGCAGGACCCGGCTCACCCGCCCTGGCCTCCCGCCTGCGCGGCCCCCAGCTGCGCAATCCGCTCCTGCACGTCGAGATAGCCAGACGCGACGCTCTCGAGTTCCATGAAGACGGCGAGCGCTCGACGGTGTTCGCCGAGTTGCTCGAGGGCATCGGCGAGCTCGTACAGCAGCGCGGACCCTTCATCCCCGGACGGCGCGGGCGCCTCGGCAGCGCGCTCGAACCACTCCACGGCCGTGCGCAGATCGCCGCGCCGGGCATGCACGCTCCCGAGCCGCTCGGCGGCCCTGAAGCGAAGCGTCGGCTGGCGAAACGCAACCTGGAGATCCACGATGGCTTCCTCGACTCGTCCCCGCTCCAGATACCGCAGGGCCCGATCGTACTGGTCGGCCGCTCTCGACTCGCCGGGGACCGACGCCACACGCGCGCGCATCGTGGCGAAAACGGACTCGAGATCCCCGTCCTCGGACCCGACCGGCGCCGCGTCGTCCGGGGGCACGTCTGCCGACGCGTCGCCCTGGAGTTCCGCCAGCATACCCGACAGATCGACTTCGAGCGAGTCAGCGGTGCCCTCGCTCGACCGTGCAGGCTCGGGTACGGCCCTGGCGGCCGGCGTGCGCGACGGCGCGGCGGCGCGGCGCGGCACCGCGACGGACACATCCACGGGCTGGCGCGCCTCGGATGCCATTTCCTCGCTCAGGTCGAGCGGGCCATCCACGCCGAAGAGCGCGTCCGCGCTCAGACGGTCCGCTACCGCCTGCTCGACATCCTCCACCCCGGCCAGCGCGAGCGCGCGACGAAGGCGAGTGAGGTTGGCCTCCGAGGACGGATCCCAGGCTGCCAGGTCCTCCGCGATGACCCGGGCTTCTGCACCGCGCCCGCTGGCCAGATACGCGTCGGCGAGTTGGGCCTGCGCGGCACGCATCGGCTCGTCGAGACCGCCGTCCACGCACACTTCCACGAGCTTGATGAGGGCCGGCACATGGGCTTCCCGGTCAGTCAGCGCCTGCAGCGCCTCCACCGCCTGACTCCACTCCCCGTCGAGCAGGGCCGCCTCCACCACGACGTCCGAGCACTGGAACGCGGCGTCCGCCAGGTGTGCGTCGAGCAGCACGTCAGCCAGGGCCAGCGCGCGTGATGGTCCTTCCGTCGAGACCATCATCAGGCGCATGAGCAGCGAGCGCCCTTCGACCAGCTTGCCGTCCTCGAGTTCCAGGCGCGCAAGCCCCAGGAGCAGATCCGGGTCGTCTCCTGCCAGCTCCGCGGTCAGGAAGAGACGGGCACGGTCGAACTGCCCGGTGGCCAGACACCCGCGAGCGACCTCGGCACAGAGGGCCGGATCGTCCGGGGTGAGGCGCGCCGCCTCGACCAGCGCGTCGAGCGCCTCGGTGGCGCGGCCGTCCCTGGTGAGGGCGTCGGCTGCCTCGCGAAAGAACGCCGCGGCCTGCTGCGGTTCGTCCAGCGCGGCCGCCGCGTGGGCCGCCGCCAGCTTCGCCTCACCGTCGTCGGGATCGAGGGCCCCTAGCCGGATCAGGCAGTCGGACACCCCCTGCGGGTCTCCCGCCGCCTCCCGCCGGCTGGCGAGGGTCCGCAGGTACTGCTTGGCCTCGTCGGTCTGGCCTTCCTGTGCGGCAATTTCCGACAGGAGCAGGAGTGCGCGCTCGTGCCCGCCCTGGACCTTCAGGGTCTTGCGGTACAACATCGCGGCCTTGGGCAGGTAGCCCTCCGCGAACAGGTAGTCGGCGATGCGGACGAACTGTGCAGCCGCCCGATCGGCGTCGCCGGCCCGGACGTACAGGTCGCCGAGCGCGTTGATCGCGTTCCAGTCGCGCGGGTGCGCCTCGACCAGCCGTGCGTACTCCTCGATGGCGCCGTCGAGCCGCCCCTGGCGCAGAAGCTTCTCGGCGCGCTTGAGCGCGGCGTCGCGGTCGATGGCGGCGGCGGTGCCAGAAGCCATGCGTGGGATCAGCGGAGCTCGAGGAGGGACTGGGGCCGGAACGAGCGCCGATGCAGGGACGAGTAGCCGTGCGCAGCCAGCGCCGACAGATGGGCAACGGTCGCATAGCCCTTGTGCCGGTCGTAGCCGTAGCGAGGGTCGGTGACGTGCCAGGCCAGCATTTCCCGGTCCCGGGTCACCTTGGCTACGATCGAGGCCGCAGCAATGGCGCTGCACCGGCGGTCCCCGCCGGGGACCCCACGCTGCGCCATGGGAAGGCCGGGCACGCGGAACGCATCCACGATCACCATATCGGGCAGCGGGGCGATCGCCATCACTGCGCGGCGCATCGCCTCGAGAGAAGCCCGGTGGATGTTGAGGCTGTCGATTTCGGCGGCGTCGGCGGCCCCGACGGCCCAGGCCAGCGCGCGAGCGGTGATGAGATCGTAGAGCCGCTCGCGGTCGCGGGCGGTCAGCAGCTTGGAGTCGGCAAGGCCGGGAATCCGGCAGGCGGGATCGAGCACCACGGCCGCGGCCACCACCGGGCCCGCCAGGCACCCCCGCCCCACCTCGTCACAGCCGGCAATGCGCCTGAAGCCCCAGCGCTGGAGCGCGTTCTCGATCGTGCGTCGTGCCGAAGCTCGTGCCACGCTGCTGCTCCCGGCTGCACAGGGCGACCTCCCCGCATCGCGCCCGGGTGCTCAGGGCCTCGGGCCGCCCAGTCGCTCCGCCTGGGCGCCGCCCGGGCCGGCCAACGTGGAGAAGGCCGGCCCGCGCGCCTCTCAGGCGTACGCCCGTGCTTCTACCGGGCTTACGCCCGGCGGACTTCCTTCATCCGGGCGGCCTTGCCGCGCAGCTCACGCAGGTAGTACAGCTTCGCCCGCCGGACGCGAGCGGAACGGACGACTTCCACCTTCGCGATGGTCGGCGAGTGCAGCGGGAAGATCCGCTCGACGCCCTGGCCGAACGACACCTTCCGCACGGTGAACGTGGCCCTGGTGCCACCGCGGTGGAGCCCGATGACGATGCCTTCGAAGATCTGGATGCGTTCCTTGTCGCCTTCCCGGACCTTCACGTGCACCTTGACCGTGTCGCCCGACTTCATCTCCGGGCGCTCGATGGTCTGCGCCTTCTCAACGAGCTCTATCGCATTCATGTCCGACTCCTACTCTTTCGCGTCCGTGCCCCGCATCCGCGTGACCCGCTCCGTCGTCTCGAGATCCTCGAGCAGACGCCGTTCCTCGTCATCGAGCGCCGCGGCGTCGACCAGCTCCGGCCGGCGCGCGAGCGTCCGTTCGAGCGCCGCCCGCTTCCGCCAGCGACGCACCTCCGAATGGTTCCCCGACAACAGCACGTCGGGCACCCTGTGTCCCTCGAACTCGGCCGGCCGCGTGTAGTGCGGGTAGTCGAGCAACCCCCTCGAGAACGACTCGTCCTCGAGCGATTCCTCGGCACCGACCACGCCCGGCACGAGCCGTCCCACCGCGTCCACGATGACCAGTGCCGGCAGTTCGCCACCGCTCAGCACGTAATCGCCAATCGACAGCTCGTCGGTTGCCACGAGCGCCCGCACCCGTTCGTCGATGCCCTCGTAGCGCCCGCAGACCAGCGTCACGTGCTCCAGCCCGCTCAGGCGCACCGCCTCGGCCTGCGTGAACACCCGGCCCTGCGGCGACAGCAGGACCACCGCGTCCAGATGCCCGCGCCGCGCGCGCACCGCCGACACGGCCCGGGCGATGGGCTCGGGCTTCATCACCATCCCTGGTCCGCCCCCGTAGGGGGCATCGTCCACGCTGCGATGACGGTCCGCGGTGAAATCCCGCAGGTCGTGCACCGCCACGTCCAGCAGCCCCTGTGCCACGCCCCGGGCGACGACGCCTTCGCGCAGACCGGCCCGGATCGACTCCGGGAAGATCGTCACGATATCGAACGTCACGGTCGGCCCGCCCGCCGCCGCGGTGCGGCTGGCGCGTTCAGCTCCAGCAGCCCCTCCGGGAGCACCACCCGGATGCGCCGTTCCGCCACGTCCACCTCGACGCAGATGTCGGCGGCAAAGGGCACGAGCACCTCGCCTGCCTCCGTCGCCACCACGAGGCGCACCGCGCCGGCGTCCTCGACGCGGATGACATGCCCGATCACCGGGCCGTCCACCGCGTCCACATGGCATCCCACCAGCTGGTGCTGATACACCACACCGGGCGCCAGCGGCATGACGTCACGCTCCGGCACCCGGAGCTCCAGCCCGACGAGCGCCTCGGCCTCCTCGATCCGCGGGAAGCCCTCGAACGCCACGAGGACCCGTCCGCCGTGTACCCGCCCGGCCCGGATGGTCAGGGCCCGTCGCGATGCCGTGGTCCCGGCCCAGAGCCTCTGCCCCGGGCGAAACCGTTGCTCGACGAAGTCGGTCTCGGGATGGACGACCACCTCGCCCTTCAGCCCGTGCGGCCGGGCCACGCGCCCGACGAGCACCATCTCGGACCATGCGTCGCCCGTCCACGCCGCGTCCGAGGCGTCCGCGGCTGCTCCCGGCTCGGCCCGCGGCGCCCCAGCCCCACCCCCGGACATCGCGTCAGTCCCGGACGTCGAGCTGCGCCCGCCTGCCGTGCTTCTCGGCTGTGAGCGCCACGAGCGTCCGCAGCGCAGCCACCGTGCGACCCTGCCGGCCGATGACCTTGCCCATGTCGCCCGGTGCGGTGGACAACGCCAGGACCACGGTGCCCCGGCGTTCCGACTCGCTGACCGTCACGGCATCGGGACGGTCCACCAGCGCCCGCACCACGACGTCCACGACCGCCCGCAGCGGGCTCGCCGTGACCGTGTCGCCGGGCCGCGAGTCGTCGGCCATTACTGTGCCGGCACCGCAGCGACGGCCGCAGGTGCCGCCAGGTCGCGCGTCACGTGCCGCTGCAGCAACGTGCGCAGGGTATCGGACGGCCGCGCACCGAGTGACACCCAGTGCTGCACCCGCTCACGGTTCACCTCGAGCCGTGCGGGCTTCTGACGGGGATCGTACGTGCCCAGCTCCTCGAGATAGCTGCTGTCACGCGCCGTCCGGGCCTCCACCACCACCACGCGGAAGAACGGCCTGCGAGCCGATCCCATCCGCCGCAAACGAATCGAGAGCATTGATCCTCCGTGACTGCCACACAGTGACTACGCCGATGACTACACCCAAACCGTCGCCGACCGGCCCATACGGCCTATCGGGTCTTGATGAGGCCCCAGGGCCCACCCTTCTTGCGCTTGCGGCCTGGCAGGCCTCCCCCGCCGTGGCCCGGCGACGGCAGCGGCATCCGCGGCATGCCCTTCCCGGCTTTCGGCATCCCGCCCTGCCCGATCATCTGCAGCACCCGCCGCATCTCGCCAAACTGCTTGAGCAGCCGGTTGACGTCCTCGACCGACGTCCCGCTGCCGGTGGCGATCCGCTTCCGGCGACTCCCGTTGATGACGCCCGGTTCGGCGCGCTCCCGAGGCGTCATCGAGCTGATGATTGCTTCCACGCGCCCGAGCTGCTTCTCGTCCGGCCGATTCTCGACGGCCTGCTTGATCGACCCCATGCCCGGCAGCAGGCCGAGGATGTTCTCGAGCGGACCCATGCGCTTGAGGGTCTTGAGCTGTCGCCTGAAGTCCTCGAGCGAGAACTCGTTCCGGCGCAGCTTCTCCTCGAGTTGCTCCGCTTCGTCCTTGTCGATGACCTGCTCGGCCTTCTCGATGAGCGTGAAGACATCGCCCATCCCGAGCATCCGCGACACGAGCCGGTCGGGATGGAAGACCTCGAGGTCGTCCAGGCCCTCACCGCTGCCCACGAACGCAATGGGCACACCCACCACCGACACGACCGACAGCGCGGCGCCGCCCCGGGCGTCACCATCGAGCTTGGTCAGCACCACACCGGTGACGCCGATCTGGCGATTGAACTCGCCCGCGCTCCGGATGGCATCCTGGCCCGTCATCGCGTCCGCCACGTAGAGCAGATCGACCGGCTGCACCGCCTCACGAATCGCGCGCAGCTCCTCCATCAAGGCGTCGTCGATATGCAGACGGCCGGCGGAGTCCACGATCACCGTATCGAATCCGCGTGCCTTCGCATCCGCCACCGCACCCCGCGCACGGGCCACCGGGTCCATCGTGTCGGGTGCGAACACGGGCACGCCCGTCCGTTCGGCCAGCACGGCCAGCTGCTCGATCGCCGCGGGACGGCGGACGTCAGTCGACACCAGCACGGGATGACGCCCCTGTCGCTGCAGCCACCGGGCCAGCTTGGCCGACGTCGTGGTCTTGCCCGAGCCCTGCAGTCCCAGCAGCAGGACCACGCGCGGCGTCGGCGCCTGCTCGCTGAGCCCCCCGCTCGTCGTCCCGAGCAGCGCGAGCAGCTCGTCGCGGACGACCTTGACCACCTGCTGACCGGGCGACAGGCTCTTGAGGACCGCCTGGTCCATCGCCTGGTCGCGCACGCGGTCCACGAACGCCTTCACGACGTTGACGTTGACGTCGGCTTCGAGCAGCGCGAGGCGGATCTCCCGCAGCGCCGTCTCGACGTGCGTCTCCGTCAGACGCACCTCTCCCCGGAGCGACTTGAAGGTGTCCTGAATGCGTGTGCTGAGCGCGTCGAACATCCGGTCTCACGCCTGCCCGGTCCAGCCGCGTCACATCGACGCTAAGCCCAACGGGCGCAAACGCTTATCTTAGGCCAGCCGGGCTCGTCCGGGCAAGCGCGCCAGCCGGGCGGGTCTTCGGCGACCGATTGTCGGGGCCCTGCCCGTCAGACGGACGACAGTCGGTGACCGAGCTTTTCCTTCTTGGTCTTGAGGTACTTGCGCGTGAACTCGGAGGCGGGAATCTCCAGGGGGACCACGTCGGCGACGGCGAGGCCGTAGCCCTGCAGGCCGACGAACTTCCGGGGGTTGTTGGTCAGCAGGCGCATCGTCTTCACGCCCAGATCCGTGAGGATCTGCGCCCCGAGCCCGTAATCGCGCTGGTCGGCCTTGAATCCCAGACGCTCGTTGGCCTCGACCGTGTCGAACCCCTGGTCCTGCAGCGCGTAGGCGCGGATCTTGTTCACCAGGCCGATGCCGCGCCCTTCCTGATTCAGGTACAGCAGGATGCCGCGCCCTTCCTCGGCGATGCGCGCCAGGGCCGTGTGCAGCTGCGGTCCGCAGTCGCAACGGGCCGAGTGGAAGACGTCACCGGTGAGGCACTTCGAATGCACGCGGACGAGCACGTCGGTGCCATCGCCAATCTCGCCCTTCACGAGCGCCACGTGCGTCTGGTTGTCCACCTGGTTCTCGTAGGCGAATATCCGGAACTCGCCCTGCTCGGTGGGGAGCGTCGCCGTGGCGGCACGCCGGACCAGTCGCTCGGTGCGCATCCGGTACTTGATCAGGTCGGCGATGGTGATCATCGGCAGCTTGTGCCGCCGCGCGAACTTCGCCAGCTCGGGCACCCGGGCCATGGTGCCGTCCTCGTTCATCACTTCACAGATGACGCCCGCGGGATAGAGGCCCGCGATACGCGCCAGATCGACGGCGGCCTCGGTCTGCCCGGCGCGCACCATCACGCCGCCCGTCCTCGCGCGCAGCGGAAACATGTGCCCCGGTCGCACCAGGTCGGCCGGCACGGTGTGGGGATCGATGGCCGCGAGCACCGTGGCGGCACGGTCGGCCGCCGAGATCCCCGTGCTGGCGTGGTGCTTGGACTCGATGCTGACGCAGAAGGCCGTCTTGAACGGCGTCGTGTTGTCGCTGACCATCAGCGGCACGTCGAGTTCGTCCAGCCGCTCGCCGGTCATGGGCAGGCAGATGAGGCCCCGACCGTACCGCGCCATGAAGTTGATGACTTCCGGCGTGACCTTCTCCGCCGCGACCGTCAGATCGCCTTCATTCTCCCGGTCCTCGTCATCGACGACGATGACCATGCCGCCCGCGCGAATCGCGGCCACGGCCTCCTCGACGGGCGCAAACGGCCCGTCCTTCCGGCGCACCTTCGCTCGAGCCACACGCATCTTCGGGTTCCGAGTCATCAGCTGTCATCCGCCCCAGGCGTCCCGCGCCAACGGCGCCGCCAGGCCCATGGCCCGGGCGACGAACTTCCCAATCATGTCACCTTCGAGGTTCACGTGGTCGCCGACCGCCCGGTGCCGCAGGTTCGTGTGCGCCCAGGTGTGGGGGATCAGCATGACGTCGAAGTGCCCTTCGGCCAGGTTCGCAACCGTGAGACTCACCCCATCGACCGCCACCGATCCCTTCGGTACGACGAGGGGCGCCAGCACCGACGGCAACTCCACCGACATCCAGTGGGCGTCACCGTCGGGGCGGACGCCCAGCACGCGGGCCGTCGCGTCGACGTGCCCCGTCACGAAATGCCCGCCCACCCGACCATCGGCCCGCAGCGGGCGTTCCAGGTTCACGGCCTGCCCCGGGGCCAGCCCGCCGAGGGTTGTCACCCGGCAGGTCTCGGGACCCAGGTCTGCCGCGACGGTGCCTGCCTCGTCGCCCGCTGACTCGCCCGCCCCGCCGGGGAGCACGGTGAGGCACACGCCGTTCACGGCCAGACTCTCGCCCGGCGAGAGCGCGGACGCCAGGGCGGTGCGAACACGCAGTCGCACCCCGCCGGTGACGGACTCCACCGCCACGATGCAGCCAACCGACTCAATGAGGCCCGTGAACATAACCCTCGATCAGCACGTCCGGCCCGAGCACTTCGACGCGCGACTCGATCAGCCCGGCAAGGGGAACACCGACACCGGCGGCGAGCCGCGGGCCGCCGCCGAGCACCACAGGCGTCACGAACACCTGGACGAAATCGACGAGGCCCTCGCGCAGGGCCGCCCGGTGCACGTCCGCACCGCCTTCGAGCAGCAGGCTCTGCACGTCGCAGGGCACCAGGGCGCGGACCGCCGCGTCCAGCGAGCCCCCGCTCACGGCGCGCAGTGTGGCGCCCGCATCCTCGAGACGCCGCGCCTCCTGTCGCTCGGCCAGCGCGTCTGGCGAGGTCAGTATTATGACCGGACCCGCGGACAGGGTCGAGAACAGGCGGGCATCCGCCGGCGTGCGGAGCCGACGGTCGAACACGACGCGCACGAGCGGCCGTTCCCGGTATACGTCCCGCGCCGTGAGGACGGGGTCGTCGGTCAGCACGGTCCCCACGCCGATCCCGATGGCGTCCACCCACGCCCGCACGTACTGCGTGCGCCGGTTGGCCACGGGCGAGGTCAGCGCCGTCCGCGCGCCCGGCGACGCCGCGATGCAGCCGTCCAGGCTGGCAGCAGCCTTCAGCACCACGAACGGACGGCCCCGTTCGATGACCGTGAGATAGGGCTGGTTCAGACGAACCGCGCGCTCGCGCTCCAGCCCGATGGCGAGCTCGATGCCCGCGCTCCGGAGCGCCTCGAAGCCACGCCCCCGCACGAGGGGGTGCGGGTCCTCCATCGCGGCAACGACGCGCGCGACACCGGCGGCGATGATGCGCTCGGTGCACGGCCCCGTCCGCCCGGCGTGGGCGCAGGGCTCGAGCGTGCAGTAGAGCGTGGCACCCCGCGCGTGTGCGCCGGCCTCGTCGAGCGCACGGACTTCGGCGTGCGGCCCCCCGGCCCGCTCGTGCGCACCGTCGCCCACGACCACACCTTCAGGGGTCACCACGCAGGCACCCACGAGCGGATTCGGCGTGGTCCTCCCGAGTCCCCGCCGTGCCTGCTCGAGCGCCCGCCGCATCCAGCGGAGATCGTCTACCACTTCTCCTGGAACAGTGCGTCGACGTAGTCCCGGGGGGAGAAGGGGATCAGGTCGTCGATGCCTTCCCCGACCCCGACGAAGCGGATGGGCAGCTTCAGCTCGTGCGCGATGGCCACGGCCACCCCGCCCTTGGCGGTGCCGTCGAGCTTGGTCAGCACGATCCCGGTGACGCCGGCGGCGCTGGCGAACTCGCGCGCCTGCACCACCCCGTTCTGCCCCACGGTGGCGTCGAGCACGAGCAGCACCTCGTGAGGCGCCCCGTCGAGGGCGCGCCCGGCGACGCGCCGGATCTTCTCCAACTCGCCCATCAGATTCACGCGCGTGTGCAGGCGCCCTGCCGTGTCCACGAGGATCGGGCTGCGGCCGCGTGACACGCCGCTCTTGATGGCCTCGAAGACCACCGCCGCGGGGTCCGCGCCTTCCTTCGCCCGCACGATGTCCACGCCCGCCCGTGTCGCCCACACCTGCAGCTGCTCGACGGCCGCGGCCCGGAAAGTATCTGCGGCGCAGACCAGCGGGTCCTCGCCCGTGGACTTGTACAGATTCGCCAGCTTGCCGACGGTGGTGGTCTTGCCCGTCCCGTTCACGCCGACGATCAACGTGACCTGCGGCCGGGGTACTGGGCCGGGTGCCGCCTGCGCCACCGACTCGAACACGTCCAGCATCTCCTGTCGGACCAACTCGCGCAGGCTCTCGCCCCGACGCGCGCGCGCCCGAACGGCCAGCACGATGCGCTCGGTGGCGGCGACGCCGACGTCGGCCGACAGGAGCAGTTCTTCGAGCGCCTCGACCGTCTCCACGTCGACCGCGCGCGTCCGCTGCTCGGGCTGGTCCGCCCGGGACACGATGTCCTCGAACCGGCTGACCAGCTGCTCCTTCGTCCGGCTCAATCCTTCTCGCAGCCGGTCCAGAAACCCCACGCCTGACTCCCTTCCCGCCTACCCGGCCTCGGCCCGCTGGGGACGAAGCATGAGATCCTCGAGCGCCGCTCTCGCATCCTTCCGACCCGCGAGCAGGTCGGCGACCTGCCCGGCGATGGGCAGTTCGACCCCGTGCGCCGACGCGAGGGCCAGCGCGGCCCCGGTCGTCCGCACCCCCTCGGCGACCCCCTTCATGCCGGCCAGCACGTCGTCCAGCCGACGGCCCCGCGCGAGCTCGACCCCCACGTGGCGGTTGCGACTGAGCGTCCCCGTACACGTCAGGACCAGATCCCCCAGCCCCGTCAACCCCGAGAGCGTCTCGCGCTGAGCGCCGAGCGCACACGCGAGACGGGCGATTTCCGCCAGCCCACGGGTGATGAGTCCCGCCAGCGCGTTGTGGCCGAGGCCGAGCCCTTCGGCGACCCCCGCCGCGATGGCAATCACGTTCTTGGTCGCGCCACCGATCTCGACGCCGACGACGTCGCTCGTGCCGTAGAGCCTGAACACCGGCGACCGGAAATCGGCCTGCACCCGTGCCACCGCCGCCGGATCGAGGCACGCCACCGAGACGGCGGTCGGCAGCTGCCGCGCCAGCTCGATCGCGAAGCTCGGGCCTGACAGGACAGCCACGGCCGCCTTCCCGGCCAGTTCCTGCGACACCACCTCCGACATCCGGAAGAGGGTGCCCTCCTCGAGCCCCTTCGTCGCGCTCACCACGATGGCGCCGGCCTCGATGAGCGGTGTCGCACGGCGCAGGACGGCCCGGGTGCCGTGCGACGGCAGGGCCGAGACGACCACGTCGGCGCCTGGCACGACGTGCGACAGGTCCGACGAACAGGTCAGCGCCTCCGGGAACCGCACGTCCGGCAGGTACACCGCATTGGCGCGCCGGGCAGAGATGTCCGCGGCAAGCGCGGGATCCCTGGCCCAGAGCCGTACGTCGTGCCCCACCCGCGCCAGATGAACGCCGAGGGCGCTGCCCCAGCTGCCGGCACCGAGTATCGCTATGCGGGAAATGACGAGACCTCCTAGAGCCGCTGTCCGATCGAACGTTCCGTGCCCGCGACGATGCGCACGAGATTGGCGCGATGCCGATGGATCACGACCGCGGCGGCCGCGGTGGCACCCGCCAGGACGGGACCGGCCCCCCCGGTGAGGCCGGTGGTCAGCGCCAGCGCCAACGCCGCCGTCACAGACCCGAGGGAGATGTAGCGGGTCAGCCAGACCGCCGAGACGAAGACCACGAGGGCTGTCAGCAGCGCCACGGGCGCGAGGACCGCGAAGGCGCCTGCCGCCGTCGCCACGCCCTTTCCCCCGCGAAACCCGAGCCACACCGGGTACACGTGCCCGAGCATCGACGCCAGTCCGGCCGCGACCGGCGTCGCCGCCCCTCCTGAGAGCCCCTGGGCGATGAGGACGGCCAGCGAGCCCTTGCCGGCGTCGAGCGACATGGCCAGCACCGCCTGACGCACGCCGCTCGTGCGCAGCACGTTGGTGGCACCAACGTTCCCGCTCCCCACGCGGCGCAGATCGACCCCTCGGCGCCGCGCCAGCAGGTGCGCAAACGGCACGGAGCCCACCCCATACGCCAGGCCCACCGCGAGTATGTCAGTGACCATCGTTCGTGCCTGCCTGCCTCGGCCGTCGGTCCCGCCGCTTGCGCCCATCGCCACCGTGCGTGCACGGCACGGACCGGCTCCGACCCGTGGAGGGCGATTCCGCCGCGCGTCTCCCGAACAGTGTAATCGCCTCGACGGTCATCGAGCCGAACCGGGCCCCGCAGAGACCGTCACAGCTCGAGCAGCCGCCGGCGCAGCATGTCGAGCGCCGCCTGCGACGCCTGGAACTTCACCATGTCCCGCTCTCCCAGGAAGTGACGCGTCTCCACCTGCACGTCGTCCCCGAGCGCGACCGCAATCGCCACCGTCCCCACTGCCTTGTCCGGCGTGCCGCCGTCGGGCCCGGCCACTCCCGTGACACCGATGCCGATCTCGACGCCTGCGCAGCGCCGGACACCGTCGGCCATCGCCCGGGCCACCGCCTCGCTCACGGCGCCTTCGGCGCGGATCAGGCGGTCCGGCACACCGAGCAGTTCCGTCTTCGACAGGTTGCTGTAGGACACGATGCTGCGCTCCACGTACCGGGAACTCCCCGGCACGTCGGTGAGCCGCGACGTGATGAGGCCGCCGGTGCACGACTCGGCGACGGCCACCCGAAGGCCGCGCCGGACCAGCAGGGCGCCAAGCTCCACCTCGAGTGCCTGCCCGTCGATGCTGTAGACATCCGAGCCCAGGACGGCGACGGCGTCGTCCACCGCCTGCGCCAGGACAGCCTCGGCATCCGCCGCGCGCGGCGCCGCGGCGGACAGGTAGAGATCCACTTGCCCGAGCGACGCCAGGATAGTGGCCGACACAGGAGGCTGCCAGCCCGACCAGGTCCGATAGCACGGCTGCATCGACTCCTCCGTCTGCGATTCCGTACGGCCTGTCAGGCGCACGATCCGCCGGACCAGCGACAGTCCGGTGGCGCGCGCTGCCAGCCGGTCTGCTGCCAGGCGGTCGAGCATGGGCCGCATCTCGCGGGGCGGACCCGGCAGCAGCACCACCACCTGGCGCCCGCTGTCGATCCAGAGGCCCGGTGCCGTACCGCGGTCGTTGGCCAGCACCACGGCGCCCTCGGGCACCATGGCCTGGCGCCGGTTGATTTCCGGCATGACCTGGCCCCGAGCCGCCCAGCGCTCACGCAATCGCTGCGTGATGCCCTCATCCTCCCGCAGCGGCCGTTGCAGCAGGTCGGCGACCGCCTCGCGTGTCACGTCGTCGTCGGTCGGCCCAAGCCCGCCGCAGCACACGACCAGGTCCGCCTGCTGCAGGAAGTGCCGGAGCGTGTGCGCGAGGGCCTGGCGATCGTCGCCGACGACGGCTTTGCCCACCAGCGGCAACCCGAGCCTGTTGAGAGCCTCGGTGATGACGAGCGAATTGGTGTCGACCCTCAGCGGCGTGAGCAACTCGCTGCCGATCGCGACGACCGCAGCGCTGGCCAGGGCGGTCACAGCGCCAGCCCCGGCAGCAGCAGGAGTACCCGCATCAGAAGGTTGCCGTAGACGCCCGCCATGGCGTCGTCGGCCATGATGCCCCACCCGCCGGGGAGGTGCTCGAGGGCGCGCGCGGGCCATGGCTTGACGATGTCGAGCACGCGGAAGACCAGAAACCCGACGATGGCGCCGACGACACCCACGGGAAGGAAGATCAGGGTGACGAGCATGCCGAGCACCTCGTCGATCACTACGATGCCGGGATCAGTCCGCCCCGCGGAACGCTCGGCGATCGTTCCGCTCCACGCGCCGACCACGAACAGCAGCAGGACCGCGACGACCTCGCCTGCGGACGTGCTCCACGTGCGCAGGGCGGCAAAGAGGACCAGCCCCGCGGCCGAGCCGAACGTGCCCGGCGCCACTGGGGCGTACCCCACGAACCCACACGTGGCGACGACGAGTCCGATGCGACGCATCACGGCTGCGGAACCGCCACTAGCGCCCGGACGCTCCCACGACGCGCGTCCCGGTGAGGCGGTCGTGCAGCGCCCGGTGCTCGGGGCCGAACAGCATGGGCAGCAGGCCGAGCCCGGCGGCGGCGACCGACACGGTCCCGATCAGGGTGCGGGTCATCGCCTGCACGCCCCCTGGCGGCGCGCCTTCCACCGCCACGACACGAAGGCCCGTCGCCATCTTTCCGATGGTCTGCCCGCCGAGCGCGGTGAACGCCGTGAAGTAGGACACCTTCAGGAGCAGGAGGAAGACGACGAGCGGCACCGGCGGCAGTTGCGCCCAGTCCGCGGCCTGCAGCGACGCGATGCGCAACGTGAAATACCCCACCCCGAGGTCGATACCGAACAGCATGGTGAGGTCCAGGCCGGCAGCCAACGCCCGGCGGGCCAGGCCCGCGGACGCCTCGTCCTCCGCAACCCCGCGGTCGGGTATCTGGCCGCGCCGCACCTCCGGCGCCGCGTCGTGCAGGACCAGGTCGTCGAGCAGGTCCAGCCCCTGGTCCCGACCGCGCCCGCTCGCGGTGGCGGGAGGCCTGCCACGGGGAATCTCCGGCGTGCGCCGGACGGCCAGCGGGGGACGGGGCGTGGGCGGCAGGGTCAGCAGCGGCGCGTCATCGCCGAACAGCGGGAGATCACCGACTGACTCCGGATCGTCGGAAGGCCCGCTGCTCCCCACGCCGGGCAGGCGGCCCGCGGGGCGGGTCGGACGGCGGTGCGCGGCCGGCCGGTCGCCTGCCGACCCCTGGGGGCCATCATCATCTGCCGGCGCCAGCGGTCCCGCGTGGTGCACGGGGGCGAAGGAACCGGCGTCGTCGAGCGACGCCTCGGAGACCCAGGCCTCGTCGTCATCCGCTGCGTCGTGCTCCGGCAACGACAGCGTCAGTTCCATCTCCGCGCCCTGCGGAGCCTCGCCCGACGACAGCAACGAGAAGTCGTACCCGCAATTCGTGCAGCGGTTGCCTGTCTCGAATCCCAGGTAACTGCACTTGGGACACTTCATCGCGGCCTGCCCGTCGGATCCGCCGGCGCCTCGTCAGCGAGCGCCAGAAGTCGTCGCTGGACGTCCTCCCGCAGCCGGTCGAGGTCGGGCCCCGGCACGCCGCTCACGTCGAGGGCCGCGAGCGCGGCCGCAGCGCCTCGGACGTCGCCCGCCTCGAGGCGCTGACGCACCCGCTCGGTCAGCACGTCGTGCGGCCGGATCACGGGCAAGGGCTCCGGCTCGTCGCGCACCACCGCCGCGGCCGGTCCCAGACCGTCGTCGGCGGCCATGCGCACGCCGACGTACCCCGCCACCAGACAGAGGCCGAGCGCCGCCACCGTCCACGCCCAGCGCCACAGGCCGGTCGCGGTCCGGTGACGGGCCAGTTCGGCCCGCGTCGAGCCGCTCGAGGCGGGCAGGGCACGGTGCGCCGCGCCGTCCAGCCGACTGAGGCGTCCCAGGTACAGCAGGGCCGTGTCGCTCGGCCCTCCAAGATCCACGGCACGGGTGAACAGGACGCGCGCCTCCTGGATGGCGCCGGCGTCATAGGCCGCCACCCCCCGCGCCACGAACTCTTCCGCCTGACGCTGCTGCTCGGCCAGCGCCTGGCGCGCACGGTCGATGTACGCGCGCGCACGGGTGTTGCCGCGGTCCAGGAAGACGACGCGGGTCCAGACGTTGATGGCCTGGTCGAACTGGGAGGCGAAGTAGTGATCCAGCCCGGCGTCGAGCAGCTGCTCGATACGGGCGTCCGGGGCGCCGTCGGGCAGTGTCGCGTCGTGGGCGGGCTCAGACGGCATGGAGTCGGACACGGTACGGAGGGACCGCGGGGGCGGTACGGTCGGATTATCCGGCAGAACCCGGCAGAGGGTCAACGCAACCACCCGACGACGTGCCGCCTGACGCAGCCGAAGGGAGTCTGTGGCGGGTCGCGCCACCCCGCGCCGCGTCGGGATGTCGGGACCGGCCACGTCACTCGACGTCGACGTCTGCCCCCGCCGCGCGTCGCGGCGGCACGAGCCCGAATCCCCGCATCTTCCGATAGAGATTGCTGCGCTCGACACCGAGCACTTCCGCCGTCCGCGACATATTGCCGTCCTGTGCGGCCAGCGCGTGCAGGATGTAGTCGCGCTCGAAGCGGTCACGCGCCTCCTGGAGTGGCTCGACTGGCACCGGCCCGTCGGTCGCCGCTCTCGGCTCCGGCGCCACGCCGGGCAGGCCCAGATCGGCGGCACTCACCTGCTCGCCCGGCACCATGATCATCACGCGCTCGAGAAGGTTTCGCAGTTCGCGGACGTTGCCAGGCCACGGGTACTGCTCGAGCGCGCGGATGGCCCCTGGTTCGAACTGCTTCGGACGCCGGCCGTACTCCCGCGCCAGCATGGCCATGAAGTGCTCCACGAGCAGGGGCACGTCTTCGGAACGCTCGCGGAGCGGAGGCACGAAGATCGGCACGACGTTCAGCCGAAAGTAGAGGTCCTCGCGAAACCGACCGGCACGGAACTCGGTGGGCAGGTCCTTGTTGGTGGCGGCGAGCACGCGGACGTCCACACTGATACGCGCAGACCCGCCGACGGCTTCGAGCACCTGCTCCTGCAGGACGCGAAGCACCTTGGCCTGCGTCTTCAGGCTCATGTCCCCGATCTCATCGAGGAACAGCGTGCCACCGTTGGCCAGTTCGAACTTCCCCCGGCGATCCGCCACCGCGCCGGTGAACGCGCCGCGCACGTGCCCGAACAGCTCGCTCTCGATCAGTTCCTCGGGAATCGCCGCGCAGTTCACCTCGACGAACGGCGCCCCGCGCCGGCGGCTCAGCATGTGGATGTTCCGCGCGACCAGCTCCTTTCCGGTGCCGTTCTCGCCGAAGATGAGCACCCGGCCGTTGGTCGGCGCCGCCATCGCCACCTGCTCGCGAAGCCGCCGCATCGCCGGGCTCTCCCCAATCATGGTGTGATGGGCCACGACCCGCGCCCGCAGGGCCCGGTTCTCGACCTCGAGCCGCTGCTGACGCAGCGCATTGCGGACCACGAGCACGGTCTTCTCGAGCGACAGGGGCTTCTCGACGAAGTCGAACGCTCCCATCTTGATCGCACGGACGGCCGACTCGATGTTGCCGTGCCCGGAGATGACGACGACCTGGACGTCGAGCTGACGCTGGCGCATCCGCTCGAGGGTGGCGAGCCCGTCGAGTCCGGGAAGCCAGATGTCCAGGACGACGAGGTCGTACGGACGCGTGGTGAGCCGTTCCAGGCACGCCTCGCCGGAGTCCACGGCCTCCACGTCGTATCCCTCGTCCCGCAGCACGCCACCGAGGGCACGCCGGACGCCGGGCTCGTCGTCAACGATCAGAATCGACGCCATCGCCCCTCCAGCCGTCACCCACGCCCCTTCAGCACGGCAGCTCGATGCTGAAACGCGTCCCGTGCGGCACGTTGTCGTCGACCTCGATGCTGCCGCCATGCTCGGCGACGATGCGACGCACGATGGCGAGGCCCAGGCCCGACCCCCTGCGCTTGGTCGAATAGTACGGCAGGAACAGCTTCTCGCGCTCCGCAGCGGGAATCCCCGGCCCGTCGTCGGCCACCACCACCCGCACGAGGGCGTCCGCCGGCTGGTAGTGCGTCTCGAGATCGATGCGCCCTCGCCGGCCGATCGCCTCGACGGCGTTATCGATCAGATTGATGAGCACCCGGCGCATCTGTTCGGGATCCACCGACAGACGCGGGAGCGTGGGCGCGAACACCTGCCTGATCTGCACCTCGGCGAACAGACCCTGGTACAGCTGGAGTACCTCGCCGAGCAACTGGTGAAGGTCCGTGGGCATGCGCCTGGGGGGCGGCATCCGCGCGAACTGCGAGAACTCGTCCACCAGTTCCTTCAGCGATTCCACCTCCCCGACGATGGTGGCCGTGCACTCATCCACGAGCTCCCGCGTCGGTGACGGGGCGTCGCCGAAGTGCCGGCGCATGCGCTCGGCGCACAGCTGGATTGGGGTGAGGGGATTCTTGATCTCGTGTGCCAGCCGTCGCGCCACCTCCCGCCAGGCCGCCACCTTCTGTGCCCTGATCAGCGGGGTCACGTCGTCGAACACGACGACCATCCCCTCCGGCCGTCCGTCGCCAGCCCGCAGCGGTGTCGTCATCACGGCCAGATGCAGCTCCCGCTCCTCGCGGCTGACCGCCACCTCCTGTGGAGGGATCTCCTCGCCGCTGCCAGCCGCCCGTGCGATCAGGCCAGCCAGCGGCTGCAGTTCCGGTGCGTCGAACACGTCCGACACACGCCGACCGGCCACCGGGCCCTTGAGGCCCAGCAGCCGGTCCGCGGCGGAGTTGGACGTCTGCACGCGTCCGGCCCCGTCGAGTGATACGACGCCGGTCGCAATGCGTTCCAGGATCGTCTCGACATAGCGGCGTCGGCCCTCGACCTCTCGATGCCGCTCCTCGAGCGCCACCGCCGAGGCCTCCAGTTCGCGCCGGCTCTGGGACAACTTGCCCGCCATGCTGTTGAAGGCCTCGATGAGCGACCCGAACTCATCGTTCGTCTCGGCGACGACCCGATGGTCGAGGTGGCCGGCGCCGATCTCCTGCGCCGCAGCGGCCAGCGTCTGCACGGGACGTGTGATGCGCTTGGCGACGTAGAGGCCCATCCACGTGGCCCCGACGAGGATCATCAGCGTGAGCATCAGGAAAAACGACAGGTAGACGCCGGTGAGCGGCTGCTGCAGGACGCGCAGCTGCTGATAGTCCTCGTAGGCCGCGACCGTCCGTCTCGCCCGTGCCGCGAACTGCCCGGACAGGTAGTCGCTCACGACGACCACGCCCCTCACCCCCCGCGCCCCGTCCAGGACCGGCGCTGCCGCCCGTATGAGCTCGCCGCCACCGCCAAGGGGCTCCACGACGCTCACGGGCTCGCCGGTTGCGGCCCGCTCGGCCAGCCGCAGGCCCGACTGCGCCAGGTACGACGCCGGAATCTGGTCGGTCCGCAGCTCGGTGATCGGCTGGAGTCCGCCCGCCGCGTCCCGGCGAAATACTTCGACCAGTCCGCTCCCCGCCGTGTCGGTGGTCACGAGCCGGCGCACGGACTCGGCCGACGACTCCTGCAGGGGTGCCGCGGCAAGCGCCGACGCAGCCGTCTCCGCGCTGGCGCGCACCAGGCGCAGGCGCTCCTCGTAATAGTCGCCGGCAATGGCATTCGCCGAGGAGAGCACCTCCTCGACCGGAGCGTTGAACCACCGCTCGATGCTGTTGCGGATGACTTCACTTCCCACCAGGAGCACCAGCACGGCCGGCACGATCGTCATGGCGAGCAGCAGGGCCACGAGCTTCGCGCGGAACCGGGCGAAGGGCAACGCCCGGCGCCGCTCCACCAGCAGCTTGACGATGTTGCGCACCAGGACGAAGCCCAGCGCGACGAGCATGGTGAGATTGGTGGCCGACAGCGCGTAGAGCACGACCTCGGTCAGGAAGTCGGGCGCGAGCCGGGACGAGCGGCTGGCGAGGGTGAGAAATCCGGCCAGGAGGACGAGCAGCACCGCGACGCCCGCCAGCAGCAGGCGGGTGTTGTCACGGATCGGCGTGCGTCCGCTCGGGGGCACGGGCTACTCCTTGGCGTTCAACAGCTGCTTCAGCTCGCTCATGAACTCGCCGATGTCGCGGAAGTGGCGGTAGACCGACGCGAACCGGACGTAGGCGACCTTGTCCAGCCTCTTGAGCTCGTCCATCACGAGCATGCCGATCTCGTCGGTGTCCATCTCCTTCTCGGGCCGCTCCTGCAGCCCGGCCTCCACCCGGTCGGCCACCGCTTCGAGCGCAGCGACGCTCACCGGTCGCTTCTCGCACGCCTTGAGCAGCCCGGCAATCAGCTTCTGCCGATCGAACCGCTCGCGACTGCCGTCCTTCTTGATCACCATGTACGGGATCTCGTCGATCCGCTCGTAACTGGTGAAACGACGGCCGCATGCCAGGCACTCCCGACGGCGGCGGATGACCTCCCCTTCCTTGCTCTCGCGGGAGTCGACGACCTTATCGCCCAGATGGCCGCAGAACGGGCACTTCATCACGTCCCCCAGATCCCTCAGACTGCGCCTGCGCGGATTCGCTGGCGAGGCCTTTCAGCCGGCGAACGCTCCACCCATCCTGCGCCATGAACACCACGCCGGCGATCGTCACCGGCACGAAGGACATCGCATGCAGGAAGATCGCCGCCGCGACCGCCTGATCGTTGGGCGCCCCGAAGAAAACCGTCAGGGCAACACGATAGGCTTCGTGAAATCCTCCCACCCCACCCGGCGTCGGCACGGAGATGCCGACGACCAGCAGTGCCTGCACCAGGAACGTTCCCGAGAATGGCAACGGAATGCCGAAGGCCCGCGTGACGAGCCACGATTCCAGGGCGTAGGCCAGCCAGACCGGAATCGACAGCAGGAGCGCCGCCACGAACATGCCGGGCTCTCGCGTCGCGGCGAGCCCACCCCCGAACGTCGTCGCGGTTCTGGCCAGGGTGCTCGCCAGCTTCGCGGGCAGCACTCGCGCGAGGCTCTGCACCAGCGTTCCGAAGCGCTCCGGGTGGGTGGCGAGGAGCCACATGGCGCCGAGCAGTCCGAGCGCGACTGCAGCGGCCGCAGCGGCCGACGCCCGGACCGGCGCCAGGAGCGACTCCGGGATCAGCGCCGCGCCCGAGAAGAGCCAGGCGAAGGCCCCGAGGAGCATCAGAACGGCCACCAGGTCGAGCACCCGCTCGAGCACCACGGTCGCGAACGTAGCCGTGGCGCTCAAGCGCTCCTGACGCGCCAGCAGGTACGGGCGCAGGACGTCGCCCATGCGGGCCGGAAGCAGACCGAGCGCTGCGAATCCAATGATGGTGGTCCGGAATGCGGGCCGAAACCTCACGGGGCCGACCACCGGATGCAGCAGGCACTGCCAGCGCCACGTCCGCAGCACATACGCCACGAGCAGGGCCAGCAACGCCCCGATCAGCATATCGATCCGCGCGGCACGGATCCCGTCGAGCACGGCGCCGAGATTGGCATGCCGCAGGAACCACCAGAGCAGGACGACGGCGAGGGCGCCGGCCAGCGCGGCATGGAGGCGTGTGTGCACAGGGAAGTCCGAAAAGAGAGACCTACAATATATCAGGCCGTGCCGGTTGCCGACCCGAGGGTCTAGCGTACGGTTGCGAGCCCGAGGACGGCCCGGTAAGATGCCGCCTCCCACAAGGTATCGGCACGTGCATCCCTCCCCACCGCTCATCGAAACCCGGCTCGCAGGCCGTCTTCCGGATCGGCACGGCAAGGTTCGCGATCTGTACGACGCTGGCGACGACCTCCTGCTCGTCGCGACGGACCGGATCTCCGCCTTCGACTACGTGCTGGGTTCCGGCATTCCCGACAAGGGGCGCGTCCTCACCCAGTTGTCGGCGTTCTGGTTCGGCCGCACCGCCGACATCGTCGCCAATCACCTGCTCACGACCGACGTCGCCCGCTATCCTGCCCCGTTCCGGGACGAACGACGCGCACTTGACGGGCGTTCGATGCTGGTGCGCAAGACGGCGCCCCTCGCCATCGAGTGCGTGGCCCGTGGGTATCTGTCGGGATCCGGCTGGAAGGACTACTGCGCCAGCGGCATGGTGTGCGGCCACCGGCTGCCGGCGGGTCTCCGTGAGTCGGAGCAGCTCCCCTCGCCCCTCTTCACACCGGCGACGAAAGCCACGTCCGGGCACGACGAGAACATCACCGAACAGGCCGCCGCGGACCTGGTCGGCGAGGGCCTGCTGGAACGCGTGAAGGCCCTCACCCTGGCGCTCTACGAACGCGGGGCCTCGCACGCCGCGTCCTGCGGCATCCTGCTGGCGGACACGAAGTTCGAGTTCGGGCTCACGCCCGCCGGCGACCTGCTGCTCATCGATGAAGCGATGACGCCCGACTCCTCGCGCTACTGGCCGAGTGACGGCTACGCGCCGGGCGGGCCCCAGCCCAGCTTCGACAAGCAGTTCGTCCGCGACTACCTCGAGACGATCCGCTGGAACAAGCAGCCGCCTGTCCCCACGCTGCCGGACGACGTCGTCCTCCGGACGCGGGCCAAGTATCTGGAGGCCTTCGAACGCCTCACGGGACGGGAACTCGCGTGACGCCACTCGGGGAACAACTCGACCGGGTCATCGACGAGATGCTCACACGCGGCATCACCTACGAGGAGGCCCAGCGGGAACTCGAACGGCGGTTCATCCTCCGGGCCCTCGACCGCACGCGGGGCAACCTCTGTCAGGCGGCGGGTGTCCTCGGCATGCACCGCAACACGCTCAGCCGCAAACTGACCGAACACCGCCTCCGCCGCCCGCCCTCCGCTTGACAGCCGCCCGGGGCCTCCCTAGAATTAGCAGTTGCGTGTCGAGAGTGCCAATCGTCCTGAGGGGCGACACGCGCTCCGCCGCGTTCGAGGCATCTTTCAGACAGGGGTGGTCCACCCCGCATCCGCAGAGACCAGACAGCTCTGGAGTCGACTCACATGAAAGTTAGACCGCTACACGACCGCATCATCGTTCAGCGCATCGAGGAAGGCGAGCAGAAGGTCGGCGGGATCATCATCCCGGACTCGGCCAAGGAGAAGCCGCAGCAGGGCAAGGTGATCGCTGCCGGTCAGGGCAAGGTGAAGGAAGACAGCACCCGCCAGCCCCTCGACGTCAAGGAGGGCGACACCATCCTGTTCGGGAAGTATTCCGGCCAGGAGATCAAGATCGACGGCGAGGACTACCTCATCATGCGCGAGGACGAAGTGCTCGCGGTTCTCGAGAGCAAGTAGGAGCGAACGCAGATGGCAAAGCAGATCATTTACGGTGAGCAGTCGCGCCAGGCGATCCTCAGAGGCGTCAACCAGCTCGCCGACGCCGTGAAGGTGACCCTGGGTCCGAAGGGTCGCAACGTCGTCCTCGACAAGAAGTTTGGCTCGCCCACCATCACCAAGGACGGCGTCACCGTCGCCAAGGAAATCGACCTCAAGGACCCGCTCGAGAACATGGGCGCGCAGATGGTCCGCGAGGTGGCGAGCAAGACGTCGGACACCGCCGGTGACGGCACGACGACCGCCACGGTGCTCGCCCAGGCCATCTACCGGGAGGGCGCGAAGAACGTCGTCGCCGGCGCCAACCCGATGGAACTGAAGCGCGGCATCGAGCGCGCCGTCGAAGTGGTCGTCGCCGAGATCAAGTCGCTGGCACGTCCGGTGAAGGGCAACATGATCGCGCAGGTGGGGACGATCTCCGCCAACAGCGACTCGACGATTGGCAACATCATCGCCGAGGCCATGGAGAAGGTCGGCAAGGACGGCGTGATCACGGTCGAGGAAGCCAAGACCCTCGAGACCTCCCTCGACGTGGTCGAAGGCATGCAGTTCGACCGCGGCTACCTCTCGCCCTACTTCGTGACCGATCCCGAGCGCATGGAAGTGGTCCTCGAGAATCCGGTGATCCTCATCCACGAGAAGAAGATCAGCTCGATGAAGGACCTGCTCCCCGTGCTGGAACAGGTGGCGCGTCTCGGCCGTCCATTGCTCATCGTCGCCGAGGATGTCGAGGGCGAGGCGCTCGCGACCCTGGTGGTGAACAAGCTCCGCGGCACGCTGGCAGCGGCAGCGGTCAAGGCTCCCGGCTTCGGCGATCGCCGCAAGGCGATGCTCGAGGACATCGCGATCCTCACGGGTGGTCGCGCGATCACCGAGGACCTGGGCATCAAGCTCGAGAACATCAAGATCGAGGACCTGGGCAAGGCGAAGAAGGTCACGATCGACAAGGACAACACGACCATCGTCGAAGGGGCGGGCACGTCGACGGCCATCGAGGGCCGCGTGAAGCAGATCCGGGCGCAGGTCGAGGATACGTCCTCCGACTACGACCGTGAGAAGCTCCAGGAGCGGCTCGCGAAGCTCGTGGGCGGTGTCGCGGTGATCAAGGTGGGCGCGGCGACCGAGACCGAGATGAAGGAGAAGAAGGCTCGTGTCGAGGACGCCATGCACGCCACGAAGGCCGCGGTCGAGGAAGGCATCGTCCCGGGCGGCGGCGTCGCCCTGCTGCGGGGTGGCAAGGCGCTCGACGGCCTGAAGCTCGATGGCGACCAGGGTGTTGGCGTCCAGATCATCCGCCGCGCAATCGAGGAGCCGATGCGGTGGATCGCCACCAACGCCGGCCAGGAAGGCTCCATCGTCGTGTCCCGCGTGCGCGACATGAAGCCGGACGAGGGCTTCAACGCCTCGACGGAGGTGTACGAGGATCTCGTCAAGGCGGGCGTCATCGATCCGGCGAAGGTCGTCCGGAACGCCCTGCAGAATGCCTCGTCCATCGCATCGCTGCTTCTCACGACCGAGGCGCTCGTCTGCGAGATTCCCGAGGAGAAGAAGGAAGCGCCTGCCGCTCCCGGTGGCATGGGCGGGATGTACTAGGCAGGGTCTGCCGAGTAGCCGTCCCTGCTGAAGCTCCGGCTTCCGCAGTTCGACGACGAAGGGGTCGGCCGTGGGCCGGCCCCTTCGTGTGTACAGCTGGATTGGCCCTGGCCGGGCGACTGCGCCCCAGCCTCAGCGAAGGGTGAACGTCAATTCGATCCGCACGAGCACCGCGACTGGTTGTCCCAGCCGGGTGCCGGGCTGGAAGCGCCACTGCCGGGCGGCCTTGATCGCCTCCTGATCGAGACCGAAGACCGAATCCAGGGAGCGCTCGACCGTGCAGTCCCCCACCGTCCCGGTCGGCAGCACCACGCATTCCAGCCGCACGAGCCCCTGAATCTTCGCTCGCATCGCATCGGCGGTGTACTCGGGACGGACCTGACTGATGAGCCTCGGGTTCTCGATGCCGTTGCCCGGGCGAAACACGCCGCCGCCGGTTCCTCCGCCCGTCCCCTCGCCGAGGCCCGATCCCCGGCCCGCGCCGATACCGACCCCGGTGCCGCTTCCGCCCCCGCCCCCCGTGCCGATGCCCTGCGAGGGGGTGACCGCAGGCAGGCTGGGTTCGATCACCCCGGGCGTCACGACCGCGCCTGCCTGGAGCGTCTGCGCCGGGATCTCGAGCTCCGGCTCCGGTTCCGGCTCGGGTTCCTCCGGCGGAGGCTCCACGACCGGTGCTTCCTCGACCACGGGAATGGTGATGGCCTCCTCGCCCGGGAGTTCGACGGCGGCGGGCGGCTCCTCGCTCTCGTTGCCACCGCCGCCACCCCCACCACCCGGCCCCGGGTCGTCCAGAAATACCAGCTGGGTGATCGGGCGGTCCGGCAGCACGGCCTGCTGCACGCGTTCGGGCAGGACGGCCAGGATGAAGAGGATGAGGACAGCCGCGCCGATGTGAGTCGCGACGGACACGCTCAACGCGCGGCCCATCCGCTGAGCCTCGGCGGGGGCAGCCTCGAACAACTGGCGCACGGGGACGTGCCCGTCAGCGGTGGCGGGAATGCGCTGCTGCCCGTTCGCGGGCACCGACTCCGACGCTTCTGGTTCTGATGACACCGGATGCCTTCCCGCGCGACGCGGCCTGCTCATTGTCCTCAAAGCGGTCGAGCCGACGCAACTGCAAGTCCGATTCCTTCGCACCAGGCGCCAGGCGTGACGTGCGCTCTCCGCACGCACGAGCCGCGACGACCCAGGGAGAGGACACCCGCCATCCCCCAACGGACAACCGGCAACGCTCGGGAGTCTTAGGACGCCGTCGGCCAGCTGCCGGTCGCCGTATCGGCGGCACCCGCCGCCTGCAGCACGCGAAGGGCCTCTGTCGACGCCGGCTCGTCACGAAGATGAGCCGCCACGATCACATGCCCCTCCTGCACGTCCTGCTCCCAGCGCGTCGCCTGCTCTGCCGGCACACCGGCCCGTTCGAGGGCGCCCGCCACGCTGCCGGCGAGATGCCCGGCCGCTTCAGCCAGCCCCGCAGCCAGCGGCCCATCCGCGACGATGGGGCCGATGCCGGGCAGCACGACGGCTATCGCGGAAATGAAGTGCGCTGCCAGCTCTCCGAGCCTCGACGCCCTGTACGAATCCTCGATGTCGGCACCGGGCGAGGCATCAGCCGATTCGGCCAGGCGTCCCTCCTCGTCGTGATTCCTGGCGACGATGGACACCCGATCGTGCCCCACACCGGCGCCGCGCAGTTCTCGCGCCGCCCGGGCAGCTCCGGATGGATCCCCGAACAGGCCCAGTACTATCGGATGCCTCATGTCTCGCTCACTCCCCTCCCACAGCGCCGTCATACCGGGCGGCCACGTGCCACCCCTCCAGCTCTCGTACCACGTGTCCCCCACGGGAGGCCGAAGCCGCCCCATGGTACAATCCCACCTCACCCACCGGAGCGCATGCTGTGCTCCGACCAGGGCACGGTGCGCACGCACCGTATGAACGAAGGTGATGTATGGGCCGCATTGGCATCCCAGAGCTGCTGATTATCCTGACGATTATCATCCTGATCTTCGGCGCCAACAGGTTGCCGGAGATCGGTCGCGGCATTGGCAAGGGCATCCGGAACTTCAAGGACGCCACGAAGGACGAGGGTCAGGAGAAGTCCTGACGACTAGCGCCGGCCCTTCTTTCCGCGTGTTCCCTGGGCGCGCTCCCGACGGCCTGGCCGCTGGGTGCGCTTCCGCTCCTTCTTCGACACCGTGCGCCCCCGCACACGCCCCGTCGGCACCGTCGCCCGCCTGACGGCTTCGAGAATCTCGACCAGCCCGAAGTCGATCTGACGCCGCTCCCGATCGACCCGCACGACCTGTACGACCACACGGTCGCCCAGCCGATAGATCCGCCCGTGGTTCTCGCCCTTGAGCAGGTGCTGCGCTTCGACGAACCGGTAGTAGTCGTCGCCCATGCTCGACACGTGGACGAGACCGTCGACGAACGGGTCGGCCAGTTCGACGAACAGGCCGAACGGCGTCACGCCGGTGACGAATCCCACGAACTCCTCGCCGACGTGGCGGGACATGAAGCGGATGCGCTTCCACTGCAGCAGCTCCCGCTCCGCCTCGTCAGCCCGCCGTTCCGTGTCCGAGCTGTGCCGCGCCACCTCGGGCAGTTCCGTCGTGAGCGCCTCGAGGCGCTCGGCGTCCGGAGCCCCGCGCCTGCGCTCTCGAAGCAGGCGATGCACGATGAGATCGGGATAGCGGCGAATCGGCGACGTGAAGTGCGTATAGGCTTCCGCCGCCAGGCCGAAGTGCCCAAGGCTCGCTGAGTCGTACCGCGCCTTCTGCATCGTCCGGAGCATCAGGGCGGCGATCGGGCGCTCCTCGGGAGTACCGCGGATCCGTTCGATGAGCCGCTGGAAGTCCTTGGGTGTCGCCAGATGGCCGCTGGCCGGCAGACTGTGACCCAGCCCCGTGACGAACTCCTCGAAATCCGCAACCTTTCTGACGTCGGGCGCTTCGTGCACGCGATGCAGCGCAGGCATGCCGGCCTCCACCAGATGCGCGGCCACCGTCTCGTTCGCCAGGAGCATGAACTCCTCGATGATCCGGTGCGCCACGTTGCGCTCGTTCGCGACGATCGACTCGATCTCTCCGGACTCCGACAGCGTCACGAGCGCCTCCGGAAGGTCGAAGTCGATCGAGCCACGGGCGCGGCGCCTCTCGTGGAGGACATCGAACAGCGCATGCATCAGCTCGAAGCGAGACACCAGGTCCGCGTACTGCGCGCGCAGCACGGGATCCCGATCCGTGACGATTGCGTTCACGGCCGTGTAGGTCATGCGCGCGTCGCTGTTGATGACGCCGTCGTGCAATTCGTAGCGGACGACGCGACCATGCCCGTCCACCTCCATCAGGCACGACTGCACCAGCCGGTCCACCTGCGGCTTCAGGCTGCAGAGCCCCGTTGACAGCTCGGACGGGAACATGTGGACGGTCTGCTCGGGAAAGTAGACCGACGTCCCGCGGGTGAAGGCGTCCCGGTCGAGAGGACTGCCCTCGGTGACGTAGTGGGAGACATCGGCAATGTGCACCCCCAGCCAGAAGTGCCCATTCGGCAGGCGGTCGATGGTGATGGCGTCGTCGAAGTCCCTGGCGTGCTCGCCGTCGATGGTGACGGTGGGCACGGCCCGGAAGTCCGTCCGCCCTGCGAGGTCACCGCTTGCCACGCCGGAGCCGAGCCGCACCGCCTGCGCCACAGCGGCAGGATCGTGCGCCTGCGGGATGCGATGACTGTGCAGGACGACCTGCAGGTCCACCCCTGGCTCATCGATCCGCCCGAGCACCTCCACGATCCGTCCGACAGCCCCCCTGGACGGGCTCGGCCAGCGCACGATCTGCACGACCACCATGTCGTGTGGCCTGGCCGCCCCCCAGTCGGCTCGCGGCACGCTCACGTCGCCCACGACCTTGGGGTCGAACGGTGTGACGAAGCCGAGTCCGGCTCCCTCCACATCGAAGCGGCCAACCAGCGTCTGGTGCGCCCGTTCGAGGGTGCGGATGATGCGCCCCTCGATACCCCTGGCCGATGGGCGCTCGGTGCGGACCACCACGCGGTCGCCATGCATGGCATCCCCGAGCCCGTGCGCGGGGACATAGATATCCGGGGACGACGCCGGGGGCTGCTGCTCCAGGACGACGAATCCGAACCCGCCCGCATTCATGGAGAGCCGGCCCACGCTCAGGTCCATGCTCTGCGGCAGACCGTAACGCTGGCCGCGTACGAGCACGAGTTCGCCCTCCCGTACGAGGGCCTCGAGCTGCCGCTTGAGCGTGCGGCGATCCTCCGGCGCGGTCGCGAGCAGCCGCTCCAGTTCCCGCAGGGTGGCTGGATAGCTCGCCACGTCCCGAATGCGTGCCAGCAGATCCAGATGCGAGGACATGTCGCTCACGCGCGGGTCAGCGCGTGCGGCCACGGCATCGACGCGAGGGCCGGCACGGACACCAGCAGGCGCGATGCCGAGGGCATCCGCAGGAAGCAGGCTGTTTCGATGATCAGGGAAGAACGGGAAGAGAACGAACGAGGATGAACGACGAAGGGAGCATTCAGTGCACGCGGGTCCGCTCGGACCATGTCGCGACGCCGGCTATCGCATCGAACTGCCTCAGTAACCGGCTGACGACCTGGCCCGCGTTGGCGTCCTCGCACCAGTGATCCAGCTCCTGCATCGCTCTCGCGAGGGCCTGCTCGGCGGCATTCATCGCGCCCGCCGAAAAGTGTTCGCGCTGCTGCTCGAGGCAGCGCTGACACTTCAGGAACTCCTCGCGATAGAAATCCGACAGGGTCCGGAAGACCGGATCGGGCATCGGACGCGAGTCGATCAGGAAGCGTGATGCTCGGCTTCTGAGCACAGCCATCTGAAGGTCGAGTGTAGCCATCGCCGGGGCGCGGTGTCAACGGTTCAGACCGCCTGACGGGCAGCGACGAAACCACCTGCGGCTCCAACCACCATGCCGCCGAGGATGAGGTACGCCCAGTACGCGGGGGGCAGAAAACCGACCGGGAGCCCCTCGAGCACCTGCGCAAGCGCCGTCCCGTACAACGACCGGACGAGCGCGAAACCGGCACCGAGGACCGCAAGCGCAGCCAGAGCGCCCAGTCCCCCCTGCAGGACGCCTTCCGCAACGAACGGGCCGCGGATATAGCCGACCGGCGCACCCACGAGCTGCATCACCTCGATCTCGTCCCGCCGGCTGTAGAGGCTGAGACGCACCACGGCCGCCACCGTGACCGTCGCCGCCAGCGCCATCAGGAGACCGAGCAGGAACCCGAGTCGTCGTACCACGTCCAGGCCGGCGGCCAGGCGATTCAACCAGTCCCGGTCGTACTGCACGTCCACGACTCCGGGCAGCGTGAGCAGCTGGCGCGCGAGCGCCTGCAGCGCAGCCTCCACGCCGTCTCCGGGGGCGAGGCGCACCTCGACCGATGCAGGAAAGGGGTTTCCGTCGAGGCCCTCGGCGAGTGGGGAGAGACTCGAGAACCCGTCGCGAAACCGCGCCAGCGCTTCCTGTTTCGACACGTACTCACGGCTGGCGGCGATTCCGCTGGCCTCGATGGCGTCCTCGATGGCGCCGCGCTCGTCTGACGTGGTGCCATCGTCGAGGTAGACGGACAGTTCGGCCGACGACGACCACTGGTCCAGCCAGCGTTCCACGTTGGTGGTGAACAGGAGCACGGCGGCGAGCACCGCAACGGCCAGCGCGATCGCCGTGACGGAGAACAGGGTGGACGTGCCGCTCCGCACCAGGCTCGTCCAGCCCTCCCGAAAGGCGTAGCGGATCAGCCTCACATCACCTCCGCGATCCGTCCCTGATCGAGATGCACGGTGCGTCGCCCCACGAAGCGAATCAGTTCACGATCGTGCGTGGCGACGAGGACGGTCGTCCCGCCGGCATTGATCTCGCGGAACAGGTTCATGATCTCGAGCGACAGATCCGGATCGAGGTTTCCGGTCGGCTCGTCCGCGATGAGCAGCGCGGGATCGTTCACGAGCGCACGGGCAATGGCCACACGCTGCTGCTCACCGCCAGACAGCTCCTCGGGGAAGGCGCCAATGCGATGCTGGAGGCCCACCCACTTGAGCACCTGGAACGCGCGGCGATGCTGCGCAGCCACCGGCACACCGAGCACCTCTGGCACGAAGGACACGTTCTGCAGGACCGTCCTCGACGGCACCAGCTTGAAGTCCTGGAAGACGAACCCGATGCCCCGGCGATATTCCTGAATGGCCGGCTTCGACAGCGTGGCCAGATCCTGCCCGTTGACGAGCAGCTCGCCTTCGCTCGCCAGCTCCTGTCGCAGGAGCAGGCGCAGCAGGGTCGACTTCCCCGCCCCGGACGGTCCGGTAATGAAGACGAACTCGCCCTTCTCCACGGTGAGGGTGAGATCACGCAGGGCGTAGACGCCCCGGTGGTAGAACTTCGAGAGATGGCGTGTCTCGATCACGCGGTCCGCTCACCCGGCGATGTGAAGAGTGACTGGGATGGAATGCGCGGAGTATATCTCACTGGCTCGTCTCCCCGCGGCCCGCAGATCACCCCTGGTCGAGCGCCTGACGCAACAGCTGATTGGCGAGCTTCGGGTTCGCCTTGCCGCCGGTCCCTTTCATGACCTGACCGACGAGGAATCCGAAGGTGGCCGCCTTGCCGGCGCGATACTGCGCGACCGCGTCCCCGTTGGCGGCGATCACCTCGTCGATGACGGTGCGCAGCGCCCCCTCGTCACCGATCTGTGCCAGCCCCTCGGCAGCCACGATGGCGTCGGCCGCCGCACCCGTCGCGTGCATGCGAGCGAAGACATCCTTCGCGATCGAACTGCTGATCGTGCCCCGATCGATGAGCTGGATGAGGCCGCCAAGGGACTCGGGCGACACCGCCGCGTCCTCAATTCCCGCACCACGTTCGTTGAGCACGCGCAGGAGCTCGCCCATGACCCAGTTGCTCGCTGCCTTCGCGTTGCCGCACGCCGCGACCGTCCGCTCGAAGTACGCGGCGAGGCTGGCCGACTGCGTGAGGACGCCGGCATCGTAGTCGGGCAGGCCGTACTGGTCGACGAACCGGACCCGGCGGGCTGCCGGCAGTTCGGGCATCGACGCCCTCACGGCGTCGACCCGGCCGGCGCCGACGACGAGAGGCGGGAGGTCGGGCTCAGGGAAGTAGCGGTAATCGTGCGCCTCTTCCTTGCTCCGCATCGACACTGTCCGGCCGGCCGCGGAGTCCCACAGCCGCGTCTCCTGGAGCACGTGGCCGCCCCGGTCGAGCAAATCAGCCTGGCGCTCGATCTCGAACTCGATGGCCTTCTGGAGGTATCGGAAGGAGTTGAGGTTCTTCACCTCCACCTTCGTGCCGAACGCGTCACGACCGGCGGGGCGGATGGAGACGTTGGCGTCGCACCGAAGACTGCCCTCTTCCATGTTGCCGTCGTTGACGCCAATCCAGACGAGCACGTCGCGCAAGCGCGTAAAGAACTCCGCGCCCTCCGCGGGCGTGCGCATGTCGGGCTCCGACACGATCTCGATGAGTGGGACACCGCTGCGATTGAAGTCCAGGTACGTACGACGCTCGGAGTCGAGAAATCCTTCGTGCAGAGACTTGCCGGCGTCCTCTTCCATGTGGATGCGCGTGAGGCCCACCCACCGCTCTGCGCCGTCAACCGTGAGGCGGAGCCCACCGCCGAGGGCAAGCGGGCGTTCGTACTGGGAAATCTGATAGCCCTTGGGCAGGTCCGGATAGAAGTAGTTCTTGCGGGCGAAGATGGAGGTGGACTGGACCTCGCACCCCAGCGCCAGCGCGGCGCGAAGGGCGAGGTCCACCGCCTCGTGATTCAGGACCGGGAGGGCCCCAGGCAGCCCGAGACAGACCGGGCACACCTGGGAGTTCGGGCTGGCCCCGAAGCGGGTGCTGCAGCCGCAGAACGCCTTCGTCTGCGTCTGCAGCTGCGCGTGGATTTCGAGACCGATGACGGGCTCGTAGCGCACCTAGGCCCTGGGCCCCGCCAGCTTCACCGACTCGGCGACGTCCCCCTCGAACGCCTTGAAGTTCTCGACGAACATGCCGGCCAGCTTCTTCGCCTGCGCGTCGTAGGCCTCCGGATCGCTCCAGGTGCTCCTGGGATCGAGCACCGCATCGGGCACCCCCGGACACGACGTCGGCACGTCGACATTGAAGATTGGATGGCGCGCGTAGCCGACGGTGTCCAACTGGCCGCTGAGAGCCGCCGAAATCATCGCCCGGGTGTGCGCGATGCGCATGCGGACCCCGACACCATAGGGTCCGCCGGTCCAACCCGTGTTCACCAGCCACACCCGCGCCTGGTGCTTTGCGATCTTCTGTCCCAGCATCGTGGCGTACACGTTCGGGTTGAGCGGCAGGAACGGCGCGCCGAAGCAGGAACTGAACGCTGCCTTCGGCTCCGTGACCCCTTTCTCCGTCCCGGCCACACGGGCGGTGTAGCCGGAGAGGAAGTGGTACATGGCCGCCTCCGGGGACAACCGCGCGATGGGGGGCAACACACCGTAGGCGTCTGCCGTCAGCATGACCACGTTCGTCGGGTGTCCACCTTGCCCGGAGGGCACGGCGTTGTCGATGAAATCGATGGGGTAGGACGCGCGTGTATTCTCCGTCAGGGTCGCGTCGTCCAGGTCGAGCGTCCGCGCGGCAGGGTCCATCACGACGTTCTCGAGGATGGTCCCGAAGCGGCGGGTCGTGGCATAGATCTGCGGCTCGGCTTCCGCCGACAGCTTGATCACCTTCGCGTAGCAGCCGCCCTCGAAATTGAACACCCCGTCGTCACTCCAGCCGTGCTCGTCGTCGCCGATGAGGCTGCGGTGCGGATCGCTCGACAACGTGGTCTTCCCCGTGCCCGACAGGCCGAAGAAGAGCGCGGTGTCGCCGTCGCGCCCGATATTGGCAGAGCAGTGCATCGGGAGCACGCCTTCGAGCGGCAGCGAGTAGTTCAGGACCGAGAAGATCGACTTCTTGATCTCGCCCGCGTAGCTGGTGCCGGCGATGAGCACGAGCCGCTTGCCGAAATTGACCAGGATGCAGACCTCCGAGCGCGTACCGTGACGCGTCGGGTCGGCCTTGAAGCTCGGAAGGTCGAGCACGGTGAACTGTGGTTCGTGGACGGCGAGCAGCGCCGGGTCGTTCTCCGGGAGGAACATGTTCCGCGCGAACAGGTTGTGCCAGGCGAACTCCGTCACGACCCGGATGGGCATCCGGAACGCAGGCGCTGCACCCGCCCAGGCGTCGAGCACGAACAGTTCCCGGTCCTGGACGTGCGCGAGCATGTCCTGATGCAGGCGGTCGAAGTGTTCGGCGTCGATGGGCCGATTGACGGCGCCCCAGTGCACGTGCGACTCGCTCGACGGCTCGCGCACGATGAACTTGTCGTTCGGGGAACGCCCGGTGTGCTGACCAGTCCGACAGACCAGGGGCCCGTCGGCCGCGAGCGTGCCTTCGCTCCTGCGAATGGCTTCCTCGTACAGCGCCGCCGGACTCAGGTTCCAGTGGACGCGACCGGACCGCACGATACCAAGGGCCTGGAGGCCGTGCGCCCGCTCAACCTGCGTACTCATACGTGTGACTCCAACGCGGGCACCCTCACCGGTCCCCGCCCAAGACGGCCGCCTGGCGGCCGCGCATACAAAGAAAAAGGTGCTGATCGTACTGGTGAGCTGGAAGGCAAGTCAACTTCGGAACCTGTCGGGGCGGGCGCGTCGAGGGCGGCAACCGGCCTGCAGGAAAGTGAAGTAAAGTATAACGCGTCAGGAGAGTAAACGGTTCCATAGTCCCGCCGTAATCAGATGAGCGCACTGACGCCGCAGACGCACAGGTCTTCCGGGAACGCGCCACTCTCGCGGGCGTCGGAGCTCGCGGCTGACGTGAAGGCCCTGATGGCCGGGGGAGACCGGGATCGGGCCTGTGCCAGGTTCGAGGAACTCGTCGCGCACCAGCAACGACGCGCTGTCCGGATCGCCTATCACTACCTGCGGGATGCGCACGACGCAGATGAAGCCGTGCAGGACGCGTTCGTCAAGGTGTTCACGCACATCGGGTCGTATCGGGAAGACTACCCCTTCGAGGTGTGGTTCACCCGAATCCTGGTGAACGGATGCCTCGATCTGCGCAAGGCCCGGGCACGACGCCTCCGGTGGTCGGTGCCGATGACGACGACGCCCGACGGTGTGCAGGTGGACCCGCCGTCACCGGACCGGGGCCCGGAAGCCGGCTTGCTGTCCGGCGCGCGGGGCAGGGAAATTACCGCGGCGGTGGCGCGTCTGCCGGAGCGGCAGCGCACCGTGTTCACCCTGTGCCAGATCGGAGAACTGAGCACCTCTGAAGTCAGCCAGAGCCTGGGGCTCAGCGAGGCGACCGTGAGAGTGCATTTGTTTCGAGCGGTCAGGAAGCTGCGCCAGTTGCTGGAGCGTTGACCATGTTCATCCGTTCTCGACATCTTGCGGACGACCGCATCGTGGATGCCTGTCTGGACGGTGCCCTGTCGGCGTCGGAGGCGGGGCACCTCGACGGCTGCCCGGGCTGCGATGCCCGGCGCGCCGAGTTCAGCCGGCTGCTCATGGACGTGTCGGTGGCAGCCGTCGAGGGCGCGGACGAGGCGTTCCCGGAGGCCCGGCTCACACGTCAGCGTTCGCGAATCATGCAGCGCCTGAGCCAGCACGGGCAGCCCGGCCGCCTGCTGGCGTTCCCTGGGAGCGCGCTCGAGCCCGCTCCCCTCTCGACTCGGCCCCGGCCGGCTACCCGCTGGATCGCCGCGGCGGCAGCCGCAGGTCTCGCGCTCGGCCTCTTGGCCGGTCACTTGACCGACCGACTCACCCCCGCGAACAGCCGGCGTGCGTCGCAAGCCGTGCTGCGGTCCGCCGGCGACACTGGCGCGGTGCAGCCCGTGGGGGCTGTCCGCCAGCTGTCGGAAGAGGAGTTCCTGTCTGAGCTCGACGCGGCAGTCCGTGGCGTGGGTTCGGATGCCCTGCGTCCCTTCGATGCCCTGACACCCCGGATCTCTGAAGTTGCACTTCGCGAATAGGGTCCCCCGCGGGGTAGGCCTGGGACCACGGGGGGCCTGACGTGCCGCCGCTGGTATTCCGGAAGGGGCTAGATCTCAAGCACGAGGTGGCCCACCTCCTCGCGGAGAGCTATCACTCCGATTTCGTCGCCACCGTTCGTGCTCAGGACCACCAGCACACATCCGGACGCCTCACGGTGCACCTCGCCCGCGAGTTCGGATTCTGCTACGGCGTCGACCGGGCGATCGACTATGCCTACCAGACGTGCCGCCGGTTCCCTGACCGCCGGGTCTTTCTGACTGGCGAAATCATCCACAACCCGCACGTCAACCGCCAGCTCAGGGATAAGGGCGTCCGCTTCCTGACGGATGTCGAGGAGCAGGCGACAGAGATTTCCGAACAGGACATCGTCATCCTGCCGGCCTTCGGGGTTCCCATCGACCTCCTGACACAGCTCGAGAGTCGGGGATGCACCCTCGTGGACACCACGTGCGGGTCGGTCCTGAACGTCTGGAAGAACGTCCGCCGCTACGCGCGCGACGGCTTCACCTCCATCATTCACGGCAAGTTCTGGCACGAAGAGACCCGGGCCACCGCGTCGCAGGCCCTGCATGCCGGAGATGGGCGGTACCTGGTCGTGCTGGACCGTGAGCAGGCGGGCATTGCCTGCGATTACATCCGGCAGGGTGGCGCAGCCGATGCCTTCCTGCAGCGCTTCAATCAGGCGGCGTCACCGAACTTTCACCCTGATCGTGACCTGCAGCGCGTGGGATGCGCCAATCAGACCACGATGCTCTCGTCGGAATCGCTCGAAATCGGGGAAATGTTCCGGTCAGCCATGGCCGACCGCTACGGCGCGGCCGACCTGTCGCAGCGGTTCCGGACCTTCGACACGATCTGCAGCGCCACCCAGGATCGACAGGACGCGATGACCGTCCTGCTCGACGAGCACCCGCTGGACCTGGTGCTCGTGCTCGGGGGGTACAACAGCAGCAATACGAAGAACCTGGCCCGGATGTGCGTGGGCCGGCTGCCCGTTTTTCATATCGCCAGTCCTGACTGCCTGCTCTCCGACTCGGAAATCGCTCATCGCCCCCCGGAGGGCGACGGCGAAGTCATCACCACGGGATGGCTGCCTCAGGCGGGGCCGCTCGCGGTGGGGCTGACGTCGGGGGCTTCGACTCCCGACAATCTGGTCGCCGACGTCATTCACCGGCTGTCGGCGCTGGCGAACCCCATCTGACTTACCGGGATGCCCAAGTCCGTCATATTATTGACGGCCACCAGCCCGGGCAGGCGTCCTGGCCCCTCTGCCTCCCCTATGTCCTTGCGGGGAAACCAGTAAACGAGGGTTCGGCCGGGGTCGTAGAATCGGGTGGCTTACCGAATGACTGCAATGACGATACCCGCTCGATTGCTCACGCGCATCGTGGTGGTCGGCTGCCTGGCCACTGTCTGTCTCCTCGCGCAAGCGACGCTCTCCGCCCAGGGCTTCAAGTGGTGGATGGACGAAGAGTTCATCCGCGAACTCGGGCTGACGCAGGAGCAGACCGACTCACTCGAGGAGGTGTTCCAGGCGGCCCTGCCCTCGCTGCGCCTCCAGATGCGGGCCCTCGACCACGCCGAGGACCGCTTCGAGCGCCTGGTGGCCGATGCCGACGACGAGGCGGTGATGGATCACGTGGCCGTGCTCGAGAGCGCCAGAGCTGAACTCAACAAGACACGGACGATCATGCTGCTGCGGATGCGGAAGGTCCTGACCGCCGAGCAGCGGCTCACCATGACCGCCCTCCAGCAGAAGCGCGACCGCGAGCGGATGCGCCGCGGACGCCCCTAGACGGCCCGCTCAGGCCGCAGAACATGATGACGATACGCTTTCGCCTCCTGGCCGGCCTGCTGCCGGCCCTCCTCGCCGTGGGCGTGTCCGCCGCCGGCGCACAAGACCAGGCCGGCGCCGACCGCGCGCGCCTCGACGCCGTCGCACGCGAGGCGGCCCGCCAGTTTGCCGCCGCACGCAACGAGCTGGACCAGACCCGCCCGGCCGTGGAGCCACCACCGCCCGGGCAGGTCGTCAACCTCACCGTCGACGAGGCCACGGCCAGGGCGCTCGAACGGAACCTCGATATCGCGGTTGAGCGCCTGAATCCGCAGACGTTCGACCTCGCCATCGCCCGGCTCCGAGCCAACTTCCTCCCCACGGCGACGTCAACGTTCGCGCAGCGCTCGCAGGTGAACGCGCCGACCAATCAGCTGAACGGTGGCACCATCGTCACCAACGACACCTCGACCTACAACGCCGGATTGCAGCAGCAGTTGCCCTGGTTCGGCGGAAGTTACGCCCTGCAGTTCAACAACTCCAAGCTGGTCACGTCGAACATCTTCGCGAACTTCAACCCGACCATCAATTCAGCGTTCAGCGCCACGATCACCCAACCCCTCCTGCGCGGATTCATGATCGACAACACGCGCCAGCAGCTGCGGGTGACGGCAATCAACAGGGACATCTCGGAGGTCCAGCTGCGTGGCACGCTGGCCACCACCCTGGCGGCCGTTCGCAACGCGTACTGGGAACTGGTGTTCGCCTCTGAATCGGTCGACGTCGCGCGCCGGTCGCTCGCGCTGGCCGAGAAGCTCGTCGAGGACAATCAGGCCCGAGTCGAAGTCGGCACGATGGCGCCGCTCGATGTCGTCCAGGCCGAAGCCGAGGCCGCGACCCGTCGGCAGGCACTCGCGCAGGCCGATGCCACGCGGCAGACGGCAGAGCTCGTCCTGAAGCGCCTGATCGTCAACGGGACAGACGACGTGCTCTGGGGGGCCGCGCTCAATCCCGTGGACCGTCCCACGTTCGACCCGCAGCCGCTGGATGTAGAGGCCGCCGTCCGCAGGGCGCTCGACAATCGCACCGACATCCAGCAGGCGCTGCGCACCATCGACGCCAATGACGTCACGCTGCGCTTCATGCGCAACCAGACCTTGCCCTCACTCGACCTCGTCGCGCAATACACGGCTCAGGGCCTCGGTGGTACCCAGTTCATCCGTCAGGGAACCGGCCTCGGGAGCACGGTGATCGGGACGATCCCCGGCGGGTTCGGCGACGCGCTGCGCACGCTCTCGGGACGCGACTACCCGACGTGGCAGGTGGCGTTCAACCTGAGCTATCCCTTGGGCTCGAACGCAGCCGAAGCCCAGTACGCCCGCGCCCGCGTCCAGCGGACCCAGTCGGCGGCGCAGCTCCGCGCGCTCGAACTGCAGGTGGCCACTGACGTGACCAACGCGGCTCTCCAGGTCGAGAACAGCCTGCGCCGATACGAGGCCTCCCTCGTCGCCCGGCAGCTGGCGCAGCGCCGTCTGGATGCCGAACAGAGCCGGTTCGATGTGGGCCTGTCGACCAACTTCTTCGTGGTGCAGGCACAGCGCGATCTCGATACCCAGCAGAACACGGAGCTCCGGGCCCTGCTCGACTACCGTCGGGCGCTCGTGGACTTCGAACGGGTGCAGGAAGCACCCGCCGCCCGCGGCGCCGGGGTGACCACCATCAACGCGGGCGGGGGCTTCTGATGCGGGGCCCGCAGACCACTACGCCTTCAGTCTGACGTCATGAAAAAGATCATCGTGTCCGTTCTCCTGGTCGCGGCCGTCGCCGGGGCCTTCATGTACCTTGGCAACCAGGAGACTCCCGATCAGGCAGCCGCCGGTGGGCCGGCGGCCGGCGGAGGCGGTGGCCGCGGAGCGGGTGGCTTCGGAGGTCGGGGTCGCGCGCCCCTGCCGGTCGAACTCACACGGCCCGCCAGGACCACGGCATCGGAACGGCTCGTCGTCGTCGGCAACCTCATCGGGGATGCCACGGTCTCGGTCGTGCCGCGGGTCGCTGGCCGGCTCCAGGACATCTTCGTCCGCCTGGGTGACCGCGTCGCCAGGGGCGCCCGCATCGCGAAGATCGAAGACCAGGAACTCCTCGAGCAGGTCAAGCAGGCTGAGGCGGCTTCCGAGGTTGCCCGGGCCACGATTCGCCAGCGCGAGGCCGACCTGAGTCTGGCGCAGACCAGCGTGCAGCGCTCCCGCGACCTCTTCGCCCGGGAGCTCCTCCCGAAGCAGACCCTCGACGACGCGGAGGCTCGCTACCAGGCCGCCTCGGCCCAGCTGGATCTCGCCCGGGCCCAGAATACGCAGTCCGAAGCACGACTCGACGAACTCCGCATCACTCTCTCGAACACCGTGATTGTCTCGCCGGTGGACGGCTTCGTGGCGAGGCGCTACACCGATCCCGGCGCGTTTGCCTCCCAGAATGCCCCGGTCGTGGACGTCGTGGACATTTCCAGGGTACGCCTCGTGGCCAATGTCGTGGAGAAGGACATGCGGCAGGTCCAGGTGGGCGACAGCGCCAACGTCGAGGTCGACGCCTATCCCGGCGAGATGTTCATCGGCCGCATCGCCCGTGTGGCTCCGGTGCTCGACCCCTCCACCCGCACCGCCCCGGTGGAGATCGAGATCGCCAACTCCGACTACCGGCTCAAGCCAGGGATGTACGCCCGTGTCGGCATCGTCACGCAGGCCAAGTCCGACGCCCTGACGGTGCCTGCCAATGCCGTCGTGGATATTGGCGGGCGTCGCGGGGTGTTCCTCGCCGACGAGAATGTGGCCGTGTTCCGCCCGATCGAAACGGGGATCGAGGAGCCCACGCAGATGGAGGTCCTCAGTGGCCTCACGGAGAACGACCTGATCGTCACGGTGGGCGCGGCGTCCCTGCGCGACGGCGACGCCATCACGATCGCGGGCCAGGGCCAGGCCGAGGGCCGCGGTCGAGGCCGTCGCGGCGGCGGGGCGGGCGCGCCGCCGACCGGCGCGGACGCTGCGCCATCCGCGGGTCTGCCGGCTCAGGCCTCCGACCCACCACGCGAGGGCGGAACGCCGGTGTCGGACGCATCGGCCGCGCCCGGCGAGGGACGACGTGGCGGACGCAGGGGCGGCGGCACGGGTCCGGCCGCCGTACCGCAGTAGACAGCAGCCCGCAGACGGCCCGGCCGACACGACCAGGACGCACACGACACCGCACCAGACCGAACATGTTCCGCTACGGAGCCTGAGCTGATATGAGCATCCCCCGCCTCGCCATCCATCGCCCCGTCACCATGTTCATGCTGAGTGCGGTCATCGTGCTCCTCGGTGTGATCTCCCTCTCACGCCTCCCCGTCGACCTGATGCCGGATGTCAGCTATCCGACCATCACCGTGAGCGTGAACTACTCCGGCGTGGGTCCGCTGGAGATGGAAGAACTGGTGACCCGGCCCATCGAACAGGCGGTCAGCGCCGTCGCCGGCCTGGAGCAGATGGAGTCCACCTCCTCTGAGGGACGCAGCACGGTCCGTCTGAACTTCGCCTGGGGCTCGAACATCGACTCCGCCCTCGACGACGTGCGGAGCCGCATCGACCGGATCCGGGCACGTCTCCCCGAGGAGGCCGATGCGCCGACCGTCTTCCGGTTCGACTCCGATACGCAGCCCATCATCGGCCTCGGTATGGAGGGCGATTTCGACCCGGTGACGCTGCGCGAGATCGCCGAGAACGACCTCTCCCCCAGGCTCGAGCGGGTTCCCGGTGTGGCCGCGGTGACCATCAACGGCGGGCTCCGACGTCAGATTCACGTCGAGCTCTCCAAGGAGAAGATCACCGCCCTCAACCTCGGGGTGGACCGGGTCGTCCAGATTCTCCGCACCGAGAACCGGAACATCCCGCTCGGCGAGATCTACCAGGGCGATGCCTCGTTCCTCGTCCGCAGCCAGGGCCAGTTCTCGAGCCTCGATGAGCTGCGCGATCTGGTCGTGATGACCCGCGACGGCGTGCCGGTCTACATGCGCGACATCGCGGACGTCGTGGACGCGACCGAGGACCGCCGCTCCGTGATGCGCATCAACGGCACGCCCGGCCTCCGCATCCAGATCCAGAAGCAGTCGGGCGAGAACACCGTAGCCGTCGCGAGCGGTATCAAGGCCGAGATGGAGCGGATCAACCGCGACGTGCCCGGTGTCAAGCTCACCGTCCTCGAGGACAACTCGCGATTCATCGACCAGGCGATCACCAATGTGCAGGAGCACGCCATGCTCGGCGGCCTGCTCGTGATCGTCATCATCTTCGCCTTCCTGCGTGACTTCCGGTCGACGCTCATCGTCTGCCTGTCGATCCCGATTTCCATCGTCGGCACCTTCGCGCTGCTCTACTTCGCGGGCTTCACCCTGAACACGATGACCTTCGGGGGGCTTGCCCTGGGCGTCGGCATGATCGTGGATGCCTCGATCGTGGTGCTCGAGAACACGTTCCGACACCTCGAGCTCGGCAAGGACCGCATCACGGCGGCGATAGAGGGCAGCGAAGAGGTCTGGTCCGCGATTCTGGCCTCGACCCTCACCCACATCGCGGTCTTCATTCCCCTGCTCTTCCTGTCGGGGGTGTCGAGCATCCTCTTCACCCAGCTGTCCGTCGTCGTGATCTTCTCGCTCAGCATGTCCCTCTTCGTGGCCGTCACGATCGTGCCCGTGCTCTGCTCGCGGTGGCTCACGCCGCCGCAGGAAGCGCGTCACGAGGGGATCCTCGGTGGCTTCTACAAGGCCAGCGAGCGGTTCCTCGACAGCATGGACGAGGGATACCGCAAGCTGGTCCACGTTGCCCTGAACAACCGGGCGATCGTCGTCGGCGCCAGCGCCGCCCTCATCGCGCTCTCGGTGGTGCTCTACCCCCGCATCGGTGTGGAAATGGTCCCCCAGACCGATGAGGGCCAGGTCAACGTGAACGTTGAGCTGGC
>JBFWZN010000002.1:0-550719 GCA_050185275.1 Vicinamibacterales bacterium
ACGTCGATCACGGCGGAACTGCACACGCCGGTGGCGCTCGAGAAGGGTGCGCGCTTCGCGATCCGCGAAGGCGGCCGCACGGTGGGCGCGGGCACGATTACGGAAATCATCGAATAGGCCCGGGCTCCAAGCCGGACAGGATTTGTGATGGCAACAGCGTTCAGCGAAAACAAGATTCGGATCCGGCTCAAGGCCTACGATTCGCGCATCCTCGACCAGTCGACCGGCGAGATCGTCGAGACGGCCAAGCGCACCGGGGCCAGGCTCGCAGGTCCGATCCCGCTGCCGACCTCGAAGAACAAGTGGACGGTCCTGCGCTCGCCGCACGTCGACAAGAAGTCGCGGGAGCAGTTCGAGATTCGCACGCACAAGCGGCTCATCGACATCTTCGAGCCGACGCCGCAGACCGTGGACGCGCTGATGAAGCTGGATCTGCCGGCCGGCGTGGACGTCGAAATCAAGGCGTTTGGCGGAGAGCACGGTAAGTAGCAGCCGGGACGTCAGGGCCGCGGGCCCGAACAGCCCCTGGCCCGGCGGTCATCCGCGGACGGGCGAACGGGGTGGGAACGAGAGCGATGGTGACAGGACTCATCGGCAGAAAAGTCGGCATGACGCAGCTCTTCACGGCTGAGGGCGTGGTGCAGCCGGCCACGGTACTCAAGGCGGGGCCGTGCGTCGTGGCGCAGATCAAGACCGTCGAAGGCGAAGGCTACCAGGCCGTGCAGCTCGGCCTGGTCGAAGGCCGGGCCACGAAGGAGAACAAGCCGTCGCAAGGCCATTTCAAGAAGGCCGGCGTGCCGGCGACGCGCGTGCGTCGCGAGGTGACGGTTGCGGCCGGGGCCGAAGGCGTCAAGCCCGGTGACCAGGTCAACGTCTCCATCTTCGCCGACGGCGACCGGGTGGACGTGATCGGGACGAGTCGCGGCAAGGGCTTCCAGGGTGTCGTGAAGCGGCATCACTTCGCTGGCGGCCGCGCCACGCACGGCTCGATGTTCCACCGTGCGCCGGGCTCGATTGGCGCGTCGTCGTTCCCCTCGCGCGTCGTGCGCGGCATGCGGATGGCGGGTCACATGGGTGATGCGCGGGTGACCGTGCGCAACCTCCGTGTCCTGCGCGTGGACGCCGAGAACAACCTGCTTCTGGTCTGCGGCGCCGTGCCCGGAGGGCCGAATGCCGTGGTCGTGATCCGCAAGGCCGTGGCCGCCAAGCCCGTGCGCGTGGCCCAGGTCGAGCCTGTCAAGAAGAAGGGCAAGAAGTAGCCATGACGGTAGATGTCGTCAACCAGCAGAACGAGAAGGTGGGTTCGCTGGATCTCCGCGACGAGGTGTTCGGCGGTCGCGTGAAGGTCGATCTGATCCACGAGTCCGTCGTCCGGGCGAACGCGGCGGACCGTCGCGGCACGCACGCCACCAAGAACCGCGCCCTCGTGAGCGGCAGCGGCAAGAAGCCGTGGCGCCAGAAGGGCACGGGCCGGGCGCGCGTGGGCGAGATCAGGAATCCGCTGTGGCGCAAGGGCGGCACGGTGTTCGGTCCTCAGCCCCGCAGCTACGACTTCCACCTGCCGCGCAAGGTCGAGAAGGGCGCCCTGCGCTCTGCGATCGCGCAGCGGCTGAAGGATGGTGCCGTCATCGTCGTCGACGCGCTGAGCGTCGCCGACATCAAGACGAAGGTGGCCTCCGAGATGCTCCGGCGGCTCGGCATCGACGGCAAGGCCCTGCTCGTGGACGTGAAGCCCGAGGATCGCCTCGCCCTGTCGGTCCGCAACATCGAGGGCGTGCGGCTCGTGCCGAGCAACCGGCTCAGCGCGCGCGACGTCATGGGGCCCCGCCGGATCGTGATGACCCGCGCGGCGCTCGAGAAGCTCCAGGACGCGCTGGGCTGAACGGAGAATCGGAGTCTCACATGAAGATCACAGACGTCATCCGTCGCCCGCTCATCACCGAGAAGTCCACCATCCTCCGGGAGGACGGGCTCACGCTGGTGTTCGAGGTGTCGCGGGATGCCAACAAGATCGACATCCGGCGCGCGGTCGAGCAGATGTTCAGCACGAAGGTGCAGAGCGTCCGCACGGCCCTCGCGCACGGCAAGATGAAGCGCCAGGGCCGCTACATGGGCCGGCGCTCCGACTGGAAGAAGGCGTACGTGAAGCTTCGTGAGGGGCAGGAACTTCCCGAGTTCCTGCAGGGGGCATAGCGCATCATGGCGATTCGCAAGTTCAAGCCCACGTCACCCGGCTCGCGGTTCCGCTCGGTGCAGACCTTCGACGAGGTCACTACCAGCGAGCCGCATCGTCCGCTCACCGAGTCGCTGCACCGCTCGGGCGGCCGGAACAATCGTGGCCAGCTCACGTCGTGGTGGCGTGGGGGCGGCCACAAGCGCCTCTACCGGATCATCGACTTCAAGCGGGACAAGAAGGACATCCCCGCCACGGTGTCGACGGTCGAGTACGACCCGAATCGCTCGGCCCGGATTGCCCTCGTCACGTACGCGGACGGCGAGAAGCGCTACATCCTCCAGCCGCACGGCGTGAAGGTGGGCGACATGGTGGTGGCCGGTGACAACGTGGACATCCTGCCGGGCAACTGCCTGCCGCTGAAGAACATCCCTCTCGGCACGCAGCTGCACAACGTCGAGCTGCGGCCCGGCAAGGGCGGCCAGATGGCGCGGAGCGCAGGAGCCTCGGTGCAGCTGGTGGCGCGCGAGGGTGACTACGCGTCGGTCAAGATGCCTTCCGGCGAGATCCGGAAGATCCTGGTGGAGTGCGTGGCGACCATCGGGCAGGTCGGCAATCTCGACCACGAGAACGTGTCCATCGGCAAGGCCGGCCGGAGCCGGTGGCTGGGCAAGCGTCCGCACGTGCGTGGCGTGGCGATGAACCCGGTCGATCACCCGCTCGGCGGTGGCGAAGGCAAGACCTCGGGTGGGCGTCATCCCGTCACCCCGTGGGGGCAGCCGACGAAGGGCTTCAAGACCCGTCGCCGCAAGACCACCGATCGGTTCATCGTTCAGCGGAGAAAGAAGTAGCGTCCCGCTGCGGCGTCGAGAATCACTATGAGCAGATCACTCAAGAAGGGCCCGTTCATCGACACCTCGCTGCTCGAGAAGATCGAGGCGATGAACCGGGTCAACGAGAAGAAGGTCGTCAAGACCTGGTCGCGCCGCTCCACCGTGGTGCCCGAGATGGTGGGCCACACGATGGCGGTGCACAACGGCAAGAAGTTCATCCCCGTGTACGTCACCGAGAACATGGTGGGACACAAGCTGGGTGAGTTTGCGCCGACGCGGACGTTCAAGGGCCACATCACGAAGTCCGAGAGATCCGCGGGTCCGGCAGGGAAGTCGTGATGATTCAAGCGCAGGCAACCGCACGTGGCGTCCGGACGTCGGCCCAGAAGGCCGGGCTCGTCTGCGACCTCATTCGTGGCAAGGGCGTCAACCAGGCGCTCGCGACGCTGCAGTTCACGCGCAAGACGATTGCGCGCGAGCTGGCGAAGGTGCTCCGGTCCGCCGTCGCGAACCTCCAGCAGGTCGACGGCTTCGGTGGGGACATCGACCGGCTGTTCGTGAGCGCCTGCTACGCGAACCAGGGTCCTTCGATGAAGCGGGTGCGTCCCGCCCCGATGGGCCGGGCGTTCCGCATCGTCAAGCGGACCGTGCATCTCACGGTGCAGGTGTCGGAGCGTCCGCTCAAGATCGCCCCGGTGCCGGCGGCTGGTGAGCCGACGCCACGCGGTGCGAAGGCCCGGCGCGGCCGGACGGCGGCGGCCGGCGCGTAGGACGCAGCCGATTGCCGCCGAGGCCCGGGACCCGGGCGCGGCGGCTGGCAAGAGAGAGAACGAGGAGACTGACCGTGGGCCAGAAGGTTCACCCATACGGGTTTCGGCTTGGCTTCAACAAGACCTGGCGTTCGCGCTGGTACTCGGATCGCGACTACGCGAAGCTCCTGCACGAGGACCTCGCGCTGCGGCAGGACCTGAAGAAGCGGTTCGCCCACGCGGGCGTGGCGCGCATCGAGACCGAGCGCGCGGCCAACAAGCTGAAGATCGACATCTACACCTCACGACCGGGCATCATCATCGGCCGGAAGGGGACCGAGGTCGACAAGCTGAAGCAGGAGGTCCAGAAGCGGACCAACCGGGATGTGTTCATCAACATCCAGGAGATCCAGAAGCCCGAGCTCGAGGCCCAGCTGATTTCCGAATCGGTCGCGGTACAGCTCGAGAAGCGCGTCGCCTTCCGGCGCGCCATGCGCAAGGCGGTGGAGTCGGCGCTTCGCTTCGGCGCCCGTGGCATCAAGGTTCGCGTGTCGGGCCGCCTCAATGGCGCCGAGATCGCGCGGTCGGAGTGGTATCTCCACGGCCAGCTGCCGCTCCAGACCCTGCGCGCGGACATCGACTACGGATTCGCCGAGGCGAGGACGACCTACGGTCAGATCGGTGTCAAGGTGTGGCTCTACAAGGGCGAGCGCCTGGTGCCGCGCACTGGCCGGGACGAGGAATATCGCGACCGCGGGCCGCGTCGTCCGGCGCGGGCGAGCTGAGGCGTCGACCAGGCTGCGAAGCGTTCGAGGGTAACAGACCATGTTGATGCCGAAGAAGGTGAAGTACCGGAAACAGCAGCGCGGGCGCATGGCCGGCAAGGCCTGGCGCGGGTCCGATGTCTCCTTCGGAGACTACGGCCTGAAGGCGCTCGAGCCCTGCTGGCTCACGGACCGCCAGATCGAGGCGGCCCGTGTGGCAATGACCCGGTTCATCAAGCGCGGCGGCAAGATCTGGGTGCGCGTCTTCCCGGACAAGCCGATCACGAAGAAGCCGCAGGAAACCCGAATGGGTAAGGGCAAGGGCGCGCCGGAGCAGTGGGTGTGCGTGGTCAGGCCCGGCCGGATCATGTTCGAGATGGAAGGCGTGAACGAGGCCGATGCGCGCCGCGCGATGGAGCTGGCGTCGGCCAAGCTCCCCATCCGGACGAAGTTCGCGACCCGGGTCGGGTAGGAGAGGGCGGCATGAAGGCGACCGAGATACGCGAGCTGACGCTCGACGAATTGCGCGCGCGCGAGACTGAGCTCGACGACCAGCTGTTCCGCATGCGGATTCAGAAGTCGATGGGCCAGCTCGAGGCGCCGGGGAAAGTGAAGGGCCTGCGCCGGGACCTGGCCAGGATCAAGACGATTCTGCGCGAGAAGGCGGCGCAGTAGAACGGGTTGGTGCCGGCACCTGCCGGCAGGGATGACGAAGTCATGAGCGCTAAGGCACAGCTGACCGGAACGGTCGTGAGCGACAAGATGGATCGCACCGTCGTGGTGGCCATCGAACGTCAGGTTCGTCACGCCGTCTACGGCAAGACGCAGCGGAAGACGTCGAAGTTCGTGGCGCACAACGAGAACAACGAAGCGCGGATGGGTGACACCGTCGCGATTGCCGAGTCGCGGCCCCTCAGTCGCCGTAAGCGCTGGGTCGTGACGCGGGTGGTCGAGAAGGCGCAGCAGATTTAGGACTCGTGCCGCAGCCACGCACGATCCGCGAGGAACAGCCATGATCCAGATGCGATCCGTTCTCGACGTCGCCGACAATTCCGGCGCGCGCAAGATCTCGGTGATCAACCCGATCGGTGGGTCCACCGGCCGCTACGCGCGGCTGGGGGACATCGTGACCGCGTCGGTGAAGGAGGCCACGCCGGACGGCACCGTGAAGAAGGGCCAGGTCGTGAAGGCCGTCATCGTCCGGACCGTCAAGGAACAGCGTCGGCGCGACGGCAGCTACATCCGCTTCGACCGCAATGCCGCCGTGCTGGTCAACGATTCGGGGGAGCCGATCGGGACCCGCGTGTTCGGGCCCGTGGCCCGCGAACTGCGCGAGCGCCGCTTCATGAAAATCATCTCCCTGGCACCCGAGGTGCTCTGAGCGAGCCGCCACCGAGATCCTGCATTCAGAGTTGAGCTTATGTCCCGTCTCCAGACACCAATTCGCCGCAACGACACCGTGGCCGTGATCACGGGCAAGGACAGCGGCAAGCGCGGGCGCGTCCTGAAAGTGCTGCCCGTGAGGAACCGCCTGATCGTCGAGGGCGTGAACATCATCAAGCGCCACACGCGCCCCAACCCGCAGCGCAACATCAAGGGCGGCATCGTGGAGCGCGAGGGCTCGCTGCACGCGAGTAACGTGCAGCTGGTCTGCCCGGAATGCAGCAAGCTCACCCGCGTCGGACGTCGCGTGCTGGCTGACGGCCGCAAGGTGCGCGTCTGCCGCAAGTGCGAGGGAGTGGTGGACAAATGAGCCGCCTGAAGGAACGTTACGCGCGCGACGTCGTGCCCGCGCTCAGCAAGGAGTTCGGCTACGGCAACGTGATGGCCATCCCCAGGATCACCAAGGTGGTCGTCAACATGGGTCTGGGCGAGGCGACGTCGAACTCGAAGCTGGTCGAGGTGGGAGCCGACGAACTCGGTCGCATCACCGGCCAGAAGGCGATGGTCCGCCGGGCCACCAAGTCCATCGCGCAGTTCAAGCTCCGCCAGGGTATGCCCGTCGGCACGATGGTCACGCTTCGGGGCGAGCGGATGTACGAGTTCCTCGACCGGCTCATCAGCATCGCGCTGCCGCGCGTGCGCGACTTCCGGGGCGTCTCGCCCAAGGGATTCGACGGGCGTGGCAACTTCACGATGGGCCTGCGCGACCAGCTGATGTTCCCGGAGATCGACTACATGAAGGTCGACAAGCCCAGGGGCATGAACATCTCCGTCGTGACGACGGCGAAGACCGACGAGGAGGCGCGGAAGCTGCTCCAGCTGATGGGCATGCCGTTCCGCACGAACTAGCCGCCCGGCGTGCCGGCCGGCATGCAGCCCGCCGGCACCGGGCACGGGCCGAGACGAGACAGGATCGAAACCATGGCAACGACAGCGAAGATCGCCAAAGAGGCCAAGCCGCCGAAGTTCAGGATCCGCCTGCGCAATCGCTGCAGGCAGTGCGGTCGCCCGCGGGCGTTCATGCGGAAGTTCGCGATGTGCCGCCTGTGCTTCCGGAAGGCGGCACTCGAGGGTGACATCACGGGCGTGACCAAGAGTTCCTGGTAAGAGCGCGCGGCCGCTGCCGACGAGAAGAGCAGAGATATGACCGATCCGATTTCCGACATGCTCACGCGCCTCCGCAACGCCGTCGTGGCGAAGCACACCCGCGTGGACATGCCCGCGAGCAGGTTGAAGACGGATATAGCGCGGATCCTCCAGGACGAGGGCTACATCCAGGGCTACAAGATCATCGAGGAGCCGGCCACGCGGGAGGGGCGACAGCCCCGCCAGCTGATTCGACTGCTCCTCAAGTACGGTCCGCGCGGCGAGCGGGTCATCACCGGCCTCGAGCGGATCAGCCGACCGGGTCGCCGGGTGTACCTGGGCGTGAAGGACGTGCCGCCGGTGCTCGGGGGGCTCGGGACGAGCATCCTGACCACCTCGAGGGGAGTCATGACCGACCGCGCGGCCAGGAAGGCCGGGGTCGGCGGCGAGGTGCTCTGCAACGTCTGGTAGGCTCCGCAGCCGGGGGCATCGGTCGAAGGGCGGCCCGCGTGGCGAGGCCCCTCGATCGACTCCAGGGTCGGAGTCCGGGCGAGTGTCCGCGCGGACTGCGCGGCGACTGAGGCGAGGAAGAGGCGATGTCCCGAATTGGAAAGAAGCCGATTCCGGTCCCCAAAGGGGTGACCGTGAAGATTGCAGGCGGCGCGGTGGAGGTGCAGGGCCCGAAGGGCTCGCTGCGCCAGCCGCTGCCGCCGGGGATCGTGTTCGCCCATGAGGGCACCGATCTCATCGCGCGTCTCGAGCGCGACGACCGCGCGCTGGGCAAGTACCACGGCCTGGCGCGGAGCCTCGTGGCCAACGCCGTGTCCGGCGTGACGGACGGGTTCAAGAAGGAACTCGACATCGTCGGCATCGGTTACCGCGCCGAGGTGAAGGGGAAGCAGGTGCACTTCGCCCTGGGCTATTCGCATCCGATCGTGTTCGACATTCCGTCGGGCATCGACATCGCGATCGACAAGCAGACGCACATCACCGTGACCGGTGTGGACCGCCAGCTCGTGGGGCAGGTGGCCGCGAACATCCGCCGTATGCGTAAGCCCGATCCCTACAAGCAGAAGGGCGTGCGGTACACCGGCGAGGTGCTGAAGAAGAAGGTCGGCAAGACCGGGGCGAAGTAGCCCGGGTCGCGCGAGGACAGCGAGCGATGAAGATCAAGACGAGATCGGACCGACGCGAACGGATCAAGCACCGCATCCGGAAGCGGGTGAGCGGCACCCAGGAGCGGCCGCGGCTGACGGTATTCAGGAGCGTCACCCATATGTACGTGCAGGTGGTGGACGACATGGCGGGGACGACGATCGCCGCCGCCTCCACCGTGGAGCCGGCCCTGCGTGGCGCACTGCCGGAGGGGGCACGTGGCGGCAACATCGCCGGTGCGAAGACCATCGGGAAGACCATTGCCGAGCGCCTGCTCGACAAGGGCGTGAAGCGGGTGGTCTTCGACCGCAACGGCTTCCTCTATCACGGGCGCGTCAAGGCCGTGGCCGACGCCGCGCGCGAAGCAGGTCTGGAGTTCTAACGTGGCACTGATGAACCGAAACCGCGAGAAGATCGACGCCTCGCAGCTTGATATCAAGGACACGGTTGTGTCGATCAACCGCGTCACCAAGGTCGTCAAGGGCGGCAAGAACCTGAGCTTCAGCGCGCTCGTCGTCGTCGGAGACGGCCTGGGCGTGGTGGGTTTCGGGGTCGGCAAGGCGAAGGAAGTGCCCTCGGCGATCAAGAAGGGCATCGAGGCGGCCAAGAAGAACCTGATCCGGGTGCCCCTGCGGGGCACGACCATTCCGCACCAGATCGTGGGGCGGTTCGGGTCGGGCAGCGTGCTGTTGAAGCCGGCGCCCGAAGGCACGGGGCTCATCGCGGGCGGTGCCGTCCGGGCGGTGGTCGAGTCGGCGGGCATCCAGAACGTCCTGACGAAGTCCCTGGGCTCGGCCAACCCGCACAATGTCGTCCGCGCGACCTTCGCCGGCCTGCGCGACCTGAAGGATCCCGCGCTCGTGGCGCGGCTGCGAGGCAAGGAACTCAGCGAACTCGTCGGCGCCTAGGCGTCACGGGGCACACAACGCCATGTCCAAGAAGACTGCGAGCAAGACGGGCGGCAAGCGCCTGACGGTCACGCTGATCCGGAGTACGATCGGCTTCAACAGGACCCAGGCTGAGACGGTGCGGGGCATGGGCCTGCGCCGCATCCGCCACTCGGTGGAGTTGCCGGATACGCCGGAAACCCGCGGGATGATTCTCAAGGTCCGTCACCTGGTGACGGTGTCGGAGTAACGCCATGGATCTGAGCAACCTCAAGCCGTCCCCAGGGGCCAAGCACCCGAAGAAGCGCGTCGGCCGTGGGCACGGCTCCGGCAACGGCGTGCAGGCGGGTCGCGGGCACAAGGGCGCCAAGTCGCGCTCCGGGTTCACGTTCAAGCGCGGGTTCGAGGGCGGCCAGATGCCCCTGCACCGGCGCATACCGAAGCGAGGGTTCCACAACCCGTTCCGGGTGGAGTACGAGGTGGTGAACGTGGACCGGATCGCCGAGGTCTTCGAGGCCGGCGCGGTGGTCACCCCCGAATCCCTGCGGGAGCGCGGGCTCGTGCGCGGCGGTGCCCTCGTCAAGGTGCTGGCGCGCGGCGACATTTCCAAGCAGCTGACCGTGCAGGCGCACAAGTTCAGCGGCAAGGCTGCTGAGAAGCTCGCGGCCGCCGGCGGGTCCGCCGAGGTCGTGGGGGGCAGGGCCTGACAGGTCGGACGGGATAGGTGGCCATGGAAAACGTACTGAAGAACCTCTTCGCCGTCACGGATCTCCGCAACCGGGTGCTCTTCACGCTCGCGCTGCTGGGGGTCTATCGCATCGGCAGCCACATCCCGACCCCAGGCGTGAACACCGAGGCCCTGACGCTGCTCGCCGAGCAGGCGCAGAACACGATGTTCGGCCTCTACGACATGTTCTCGGGCGGCAACCTGTCCCAGGTGACGATCTTCGCCCTCGGGGTGATGCCGTACATCACTGCGTCGATCATCTTCCAGCTGCTCACCGTGGTGTGGCCGTACCTGGAGCGCGTGTCGAAGGAAGGCGAGCTCGGGCGCCGCAAGATCACCCAGTACACGCGATACGCCACGCTCGCGCTCGCCATCGTGCAGTCGCTCGGCATCGCCATCTTCCTGGAGCGCCAGACCCAGATCGCCGGCGGGCTGCCGCTCGTGTTCGATCCCGGGTGGGGCTTCCGGCTGATGTGCATGCTGACGCTCACCACCGGCACCATGTTCATCATGTGGCTCGGCGAGCAGATCACGGAGCGGGGCATTGGCAACGGCATGTCGCTGCTCATCTTCGCCGGTATCGTCGTCGGCCTGCCGAGCGCCGTCCTCACGACGTTCGATCAGATGCAGACCGGCCAGATCAGTTTCCTGCGGGTGCTGTTCCTGCTGATCATGGCCGTGGTGGTGATTGGCGCCATCATCTTCGTGGAGCGTGGCCATCGGCGCATCACGGTGCAGTACGCGAAGCGGGTCGTGGGGCGGCGGCAGTACGGCGGGTCGAGCACCCATATCCCGCTGAAGGTGAACACGGGCGGTGTCATCCCCGTGATCTTCGCGTCATCGATCCTCGCATTCCCGGCCACCATCGCGACGATCGTGCCGTCGGGTGGCTGGGGGCAGGTGCTGACCGACCAGCTCGCCTACGGCATGCCCCTGTACAACCTGCTGTACATCACGGGCATCGTGTTCTTCGCCTACTTCTACACCGCGATCATCTTCAATCCGGATGACGTGGCGGAGAACATGCGGAAATACGGCGGCTTCGTCCCCGGCATCCGGCCTGGCAAGCGGACGGCGGAGTACATCGACACGATCCTCGCGCGGATCACCCTTGTCGGTGCGCTGTATCTGGCGGCGGTCGCCATCCTGCCGGAGTTCCTCATCACCGGCTTCAAGGTGGCGCCCATTCCGTTCGTTGGCGAGACCCTGGATGCGGCTCTGCCGCTGTGGATGACGCAGGGGCTCGGCGTGACGTTCTTCTTCGGCGGCACCTCGCTGCTCATCGTGGTGGGCGTGGCGATGGATACGGTGCAGCAGGTCGAATCGCAGCTCATCATGCGGCACTACGATGGCTTCATGAAGCGCACGAGAATACGCGGCCGCCGCGGCTGATGCGAGCGTGTCCGATGGAAGACGGGAGCGGCGCCCGATGGGCCTGAACGTGGTGATGCTCGGACCGCCGGGAGCGGGCAAGGGCACGCAGGCCACGCGTTTCGCGCGCGAGCGGGGCATCCCGAAGATCTCGACGGGCGACATCCTGCGCGACTCCATCAAGGCGGGAGCGCCGATCGCCCTGGAGGCGAGCGAACGGATGGATCGCGGCGAGCTGGTGGACGACGCGACGATGATTGCCATCGTACGCCAGCGCCTGAGCCAGCCGGACGTGGAGCCGGGATTCGTGCTGGACGGGTTCCCGAGGACCGTCGAACAGGCGCGCGCGCTGGATGTGTTGATCGACGAGCGGGGCAACGGTCCGCTGGTCGTCGTGAAAGTGCAGGTGCCGGAGGCCGAGCTCGTGCAGCGCCTGACCAGCCGCCGGATCTGTGGCAGCTGTGGCGCCAACGCGGACCCGTTCGACGTCGCCGATGTCTGTCGGATTTGCGGGGGGGCGCTGGTGCAGCGCGTGGACGACAACCAGGGCGTGATTCGTGAGCGCTTCCGGGTGTACTCGCGTGCCACTCAGCCGCTGGTGGACTACTACCGGGAGCGGCCGACGTTCCGCACGGTGAACGGGTCGCAGGCCCCGGAACTCGTGGCGCACGAGATCGAGACGTCCATCGACGCGGCGGTCGCCGTGGCCGCCGGCAGGGGAGAGGCGAGCAGGTCGTGATTGCCTGCAGGTCGGCGGCGGAGATCGAGAAGCTGCGCCGGGTGAATCAGCTGGTGGCCGCCGTGCTCGCGGAGTTGCGCGGGATGGTAGGCCCCGGGGTCACGACTGCCGACATCGATGCGGTGGCGGAGGAGCGCGTGCGGGCCGCGGGGGCCGTTCCCGCGTTCAAGGGGTATCACGGCTACCCGGCAACGATCTGCGCATCGGTGAACGAGCAGGTGGTACACGGCATCCCGTCGACCACGCCGCTCGTCGAAGGCGACGTGGTGTCGATCGACATGGGCGCGAAGCTCGACGGCTACTTCGGGGACAGCGCCGTCACCGTCCCCGTCGGGCAGGTGAGCGAGGCGGCAGCCAACCTCCTGCGGGTGACCGAGGAGGCGCTGTTCTGTGGCCTCGACGCGGTGAAGCCTGGGGGGCGCGTCTCGGATATCGGAGCGGCGGTCCAGCGTCACGTCGAGGCGCACGGCTATTCGGTGGTCCGGGAGTTCGTGGGGCATGGCATCGGGACGTCGCTCCACGAGGAGCCACAGGTGGCCAACTACGGCCCCGGGGGGCGGGGACCGCGCCTCGCGGAAGGCATGGTGCTGGCCATCGAGCCGATGGTCAATGCCGGGGGAGCGGCGGTGAAGGTGCTCGGAGACGGATGGACGGCGGTGACCCGCGACGGGAGCCTCTCGGCCCACTTCGAGCACACGGTGGTGGTGACGGCGGACGGCCGGGAGGTGCTGACCCTGCACCCGTCGGAGCGGTCCCGTGCGGCACAGCTGCAGGGGGCTGCTGTCAGGCGGTGACGTGAGCGACCAGGGGGCCAGCGAGGCGCTGTCGGATGTGCGGCTGGTCGAAGGCGTGGTGGTGGAAGCCCTGCCGAGCGCGCTCTATCGGGTCGAACTCGAAGGCTGGCGCCACGTCGTCGCGCACGTGAGTGGTGGAGTGGGTCGCAGCTTCGTTCGAGTACTCGTCGGCGACCGGGTCGTGGTGGAGCTCTCGCAGCGGGACCTGACCCGTGGCCGGATCGTGCGGAAGGCCTGAGGGTGCTTCCGGCGACAGTCAGCAGGAAGGCGTGAACGTTATGAAGGTCAGAGCGTCAGTGAAGCGGATTTGCGCCAAGTGCAAGGTGATTCGGCGCCGCGGCGTCGTGCGGATCATCTGCACCAACGCGAAGCACAAGCAACGGCAAGGGTAAAGGACACGAGCCATGGCACGTATCGCAGGCGTCGATCTGCCGCGCACCAAGCGGGTGGAGATCGGCCTCACCTACATCTACGGGATCGGCAGGAAGCGGTCCGGCGACATCCTGGCGTCCGCGGGCGTCAGTCCTGACATTCGCGTCAAGGACCTGTCCGAGGACGACGTGCGGAAGATCAGCCGCGTGCTCGAAGAGGTGGGTGGTGTCGAAGGGGACCTCCGCAAGGAGATCTCGCTGAACATCAAGCGCCTCATGGAGATTGGCTGCTACCGCGGACTGCGACACCGCCGAAGCCTGCCAGTGCGTGGCCAGCGGACCAGGACCAATGCCCGGATCCGCAAGGGTCCCCGCAAGGGCGCGGTCGCGAAGAAGAAGACCGTCTAGCGACGTTCTGAGAAGAGCACAACGAACATGGCCAAGACCGACACAGGCGAGAAGAAGTCGACCCGGAAGACCTTCAAGAAGCGCGGTGAGAAGCGCGTCGTCCACCACGGGCTCGTGCACATCAACGCGTCCTTCAACAACACGCACGTCACGATCACGGACCTCGAAGGGAACGTGATCTCGTGGTCGAGCGCCGGGGGCATCGGCTTCAAGGGCTCGCGCAAGGGGACGCCGTTTGCGGCCACGCAGGCCGCGATGAACGCCGGCAATGCGGCCAAGAACTACGGCCTTCGCTCGGTCGAGGTCCGCGTGAAGGGGCCCGGCTCCGGCCGCGAGTCCGCGATCCGCGCCCTGCAGACCGTGGGCATCGAGGTGAAGTCGATTCGCGACATCACCCCGATTCCGCACAACGGCTGCCGTCCGTCGAAGCGCCGCCGGGTCTGAGCCTCTGCGGAACGCGCGAGTTCGTCAATTCGAGGATTTCATTCATGGCTCGTTACATTGGACCCGTCTGTCGCCTTTGCCGCCGCGAAGGCATGAAGCTCTTCCTGAAGGGGGAGCGCTGCTACACGGACAAGTGTGCGATCGAGAAGCGCAACTTCGTGCCCGGGCAGCACGGCAAGGCTCGCCGGTCGAAGCTCGCCGGCTACGGCGTGCAGCTGCGTGAGAAGCAGAAGGTCAAGCGCATTTACGGCGTCCTCGAGGACCAGTTCCGTCGCTACTTCGAGCAGGCGGAGCGGACCAGGGGCATCACGGGCGAGACGCTGCTCCAGCTCCTCGAGCGTCGGCTCGACAACGTGGCCTATCGCCTCGGATACGCGACGTCGAGGCCTGCGGCCCGCCAGCTGGTGCGCCATGGCCATTTCACGGTCAACGGGCGGAAGGTGAACATCCCGTCGTTCTCGGTCAAGCCGGGCGACGTGGTCGCCATCCGTCAGAGCAGCCGCGAGAATGCCTCGATCCTCCACGCGCTCGAGGAGGTCAAGGGGCGCGGCGTGCCGGAGTGGCTCCAGTCGGACCCCGCGGCGATGTCAGCCAAGATCGGCTCCATCCCGACGCGCGAGCAGATCAACCTGCCCGTCCACGAGCAGCTGATCGTGGAGCTCTACTCGAAGTAAGGGCCCGGCCGCAGAGGCCGGGCGTCCGGACGCGGCTGTCGCATCCTTCGCGATGCGGAGCCGTCGCGTCCGGGCATTCGCAGCCGCCGACCCGCAGCTTACGGACCTGCGGCGGGAGGTCGGCGGACAGAACGTGCAGGTCTGGAGGTCGGGGCTGCCGACCCGTTGGCGAAAGGATCAGATAGATGCTCTGGAAAGGCTTTCAGCGTCCCAAGCGGCTCGACTTCGAGCGCGACACCCTCACCGACCGCTTCGGCCGCTTCTACGCGCAGCCGTTCGAGCGCGGGTTCGGGACGACCATCGGGAACGCGATGCGGCGCGTGCTCCTCTCCTCGATCGAGGGGGCGGCGGTCACCGCGGTGAAGATCGACGGCGTGCTCCACGAGTTCTCGCCGATTCCCGGCGTCGTGGAGGATGCCACCGACATCATCCTCAACCTGAAGCAGATTCCGCTGAAGCTGCACACCGAGGCGACCAAGACGCTCTACCTCAGGATCGACAAGCCGGGCGTGGTCCGGGCCAGCGACATCGAGGGTGACGCCGACATCGAGATCCTCGAGCCCGACGCTCACATCGCCACCGTATCCGACGGCGGGAAGCTCCACATGGAGCTGCGCATCAAGCGCGGCCGCGGGTACGTCTCGGCCGACAAGAACTTCGACGAAGACCTCGGCATCGGCTGGATTCCCGTGGACTCCGTCCACTCGCCGGTGAAGAAGGTGAACTACCTGGTCGAGGCGGCACGGCTCGGGCAGACCACCGACTACGACAAGCTCACGATCGACGTGTGGACGAACGGCTCGGTGACGGCGCGCGATGCGGTGTCCCTCGCCGCCCGCCTGGTGCGCGACCACATGAGCATCTTCGTGAACCTCGATGACGGCGGCGATCAGGGACAGGATCTGCAGTCGGACTCGGGTCAGGTGGGCGTCTCCAACGAGCACCTCGACAAGAGCGTCGAGGAGCTCGAGCTCTCGGTGCGGTCCTACAACTGCCTGAAGAACGCGAACATCCGGACGATCCGCGAGCTGGTGCAGAAGACCGAGGCCGAGATGCTGAAGACGAAGAACTTCGGCCGCAAGTCGCTGAACGAGATCAAGGAGATCCTGCACACGATGGGGCTCAGCCTCGGCATGCGCCTCGATGCAGGGGGCCAGGGGCAGGACTGATCGGACCTGCCCCACGACATCCCTGGCCCTTGGCGCGGGCCGGGCTGGAAAGCACTGTAGGCTGAACAATGAGACACAACGTCGCACATCGAAAACTGGGTCGCGTCACCGAGCACCGGCTGGCCCTGCTTCGCAACCAGGCCGCGGCCCTGCTGCGCCACGAACGCATCGAGACGACGATGCCCAAGGCGAAGGAACTCCGGCCGTTCGTCGAGCGCCTCATCACCCTCGCCAAGCGCGGGGTTGCAGCGGGTGATGCCGCCGGCCGGTCACTGCACGCCCGCCGGCAGGTGCTGGCGGAGATTCCCGATGCCGCCGTGGTGGGGAAGCTCTTCGAAACCCTGGCGCCCCGATTTGCCGAGCGGCCCGGTGGCTACACGCGCATCCTGAGGGTCGGGTTCCGGCGCGGCGACTCTGCCGAGGTGGCGCAGATCGAACTCGTGGGCAGCGAATACCAGCCCAGGAAGGCCGACGAGGGCGATGCGTCCGATGAGAGCGCCAAGGCGAAGTCTCGAGGAGTCGGCGATCGCCTGAAGGCCGCGGCCAAGCGAATCCGGGGGGCCGGCAAGGACCAGGGCGGCTCGAAGGCGCAGGCCAAGGGCCAGACGAGCGGCATGTCCCGCAAGACGTCCACGCCGCGCAAGGCCGGCGGGTCGTAGCTCCCGTCGTCCGCCCGCCGGACCTGGCTGTCCGCGGCAACGACAGCCGGCGCACGGCCGAACTGGTCGTCACGAACGGAGCGCCCAGCGCAGACGCGCGGGCGCTCCTCGCACGTACGGAGGGTAGGGAGCGGCCGTCAGGCCTCCAGCTCCGCGTCGTGGCCATGCCCGTGCGCGTGTTTCGCCTCGGCGATGATCCGCGTCTGCAGGGCGTGGGGCACCTCGTCGTAGTGGGAATACTGCATGTGGTACGACCCCCGTCCACCGGTCGCCGATGTCAGGTGCTGCTCGTAGGTGAGCATCTCGGACATCGGCACCTGGGCGCGAATGACCGTCATCGGGCCCCGCGTGTCCATCCCGGCGATGCGGCCGCGCCGCGAGTTCAGGTCGCCCATGAGGTCGCCGGCGAAGTCGCTGGGCGCGTAGACCTCGACGTCCATCACGGGCTCGAGAATCGTCGGCCTGGCTCGCGTCATCGCATCCTTCAGCGCCAGGGTGCCTGCCATCTTGAACGACAGTTCGTTCGAGTCCACGGCATGGTACGACCCGTCGTACACGGTCGCCCTGAAGTCCACGAGGGGAAAGCCGGCGAGGAAGCCTCGCATGCGGGCTTCCTGGATGCCCTTCTCCACGGCCGGCACGAACTGGCGGGGAATGGATCCGCCGAAGATGTCATCCACGAACTCGAAGTCCTGCCCACGGGGCAGGGGCTCGACCCGGATCCGGCAGTCGCCGAACTGCCCGTGCCCGCCGGTCTGCTTCTTGTGGCGCCCGTGTGCCTCGGTCGCGGTGGTGATGGTCTCGCGGTAGGGAATTCTCGGCGGCTTCAGGTTCACCTCCACCCCGAATCGCCGTTTGAGCTTCGCCACCGTCACCTCGATGTGCAGCTGTCCCAGCCCCGACAGCAGGAGCTCGTGGGTCTGCGGGTCGCGCGCGTAGCTGATGGACGGGTCCTCCTCCCGCAGCCGCTGCATGGCGGTGCTGATCTTGTCTTCGTCGCCGCGGCTCTTCGGCTCGATGGCGTAGGAGAGGACCGGCTCGGGGAACGCCACCGGTGCCACGGAGATGGCCGTCGAGCGATCCGCGAGCACGTCGCCCGTGTGCGTGTCTCGCAGCTTCGCCACGGCCCCCAGATCTCCCGCGCGCAGCTCGCTCACGTGGGTCTGGCTCTTGCCCTGCAGGACGAGCAGGTGGCCCAGCCGTTCCGGGGTGTCGCGCGTCGCGTTGTGCACCGTCTCGTCGGACCGCAGGGTGCCGCTCACGACGCGCAGCATCGTGATACGGCCGGCGAACGGATCCGCGATCGTCTTCCACACGAATCCCGCGGGGGGCGCGGCGGCATCTGCCGCGGTCGACGCAGGGGCGCCGTCGGCGGTCAGGGTCGGAAAGGGGCGCTCGGCTGGCGAGGGCACGTAGTCGACGAGGGCATCCAGCAGCGGCTGGATGCCGAGCACGTGCGCCCCAGACGTGCAGAGCAGCGGGAAGAGGCGTCCTGCCGCCGTGGCCGATCGAAGGCCTGAGACCAGTTGTTCCTGCGTCAGCGTGCCTTCCGTGAAGAAGGCCTCCATGAGTGGCTCGTCGGCCTCGGCGACCATCTCGATGAGCGCTTCCCGCGCCTCCGACGCCTGTCCGGCAAGCTCCGGCGGAATCTCTCCCTCGGTCATCGTGCCCGTGTCGTCAGCCGCGAACGACAACGCCTTCATCCTGACCAGATCGATGACGCCCGTGAAGTCCCGTTCCTCGCCGATGGGGATCTGGATGGGGACGATTTCGCGGGCGCAGTCGCGCCTGAGCGCTTCGACGCACCGGTCGAGGCTGGCGCGCTCGCGATCGAGCCGCCCGAGCACCACGATGCGGGGCAGGTGCTGCCCCTCGCAGTGGGCCCACAGCTTCTCGGTCTGGACCTCGACACCGTGCACCGCGTCCACGACGAGCACGGCAGCCTCGACGACGCGGAGCGCGGCGTGCGCGTCGGCGACGAAGTTGGCGAAGCCTGGTGTGTCGATGATGTTCAGTTTCACGCCACGCCATTCGGCGTTGGCGAGGCTCGCGGAGAGTGTGTGGCGGCGGGCGATCTCTTCCTCGTCGAAGTCCGTGGTCGTCGTCCCCTCGTCCACCCGCCCGACGCGGGTGACGGCGCCGGCTGCGAAGAGCACGGCTGAAGCCAGCTGTGTCTTGCCGCATCCTCCGTGACCGATCAGGGCGAGATTGCGGATGGCTGCGGCGTCGTAGACCTTCATCGGCGTACCCTCCTTCTGAGCGAAGAGCGAGCGAAGTGCCGTGAACTGGGCGGATCATAGTCCCGGGGTCCGGGGGTCGCAAGATCGCCGGCCGCCCCGTCAGGACAGGGGCCGGGGATCGGGGCGCCTTGTCCGCCCGACCCCGGCGGCGCCGCAGGCGCGGCGGGCCCGGGACACAGCGCCACGACGCCGACATAAATGTAGAGACATTCCAGACTGTCTACGTTTATGTCGTGACTGGTGTCGTTCCGCCAATAGTGGCCATGCCGCGCGGCGCGTGCAGGCGTGCTCACCCGCGCGTGGCGTGCACTTCGGTGCCCACGGGCGGCCATCCCCGCAGATCCGCCGCCACGCGTCGACTGCCGACGAGATCGCGTTCAACACAATTAAGTCGTCAAAACTGGCTGACGCTACAAATACGTACGGCACCAGCAGGCGCTCCGATCCACTCTGGACGGGCTGTTTGCTGAGGATTTACGCGGAATCCGTGCGGTCGGGCTGCTGGCGTCCGTCTTGCTCAAGAGGGCGCAGATGCCGGATGCGGTGTGCCGGCGACCACACACCAGGAAATCGTGTTTCACGGTCCCGGCTTGATGGAGCCGGGGTGTCAGGCGGAGGTGCCATGTATCGAAGGGTTCTCGTTGGACTGCTGTTGGCTGTTGTCATCGCAACGCCCAGCTTCGCGCAGAGTGCCGAGCCGGACACGACAAAGGTGGCTCTGGACACGATTTGGGTGCTGGTGGCCGGCATGCTGGTGTTCTTCATGAACGCCGGCTTCGCAATGCTGGAGACGGGTCTCTGCCGCGCGAAGAACGCGGTGAACATCCTCGCCAAGAACTTCATCGTGTTCGCCGTGTCGTCCTTGGCGTTCTGGTTCCTCGGATTCGCGCTCATGTTCGGGGACGGCAACCCGATGATGGGGCTGAGCGGATGGATGCTGTCGGGGGCCGACAACAGCCCCCTGATGGGTGACGCCTACTCGGGCGTGTTCAGCTCGCTCAACTGGACCGGCGTCCCGCTCACGGCCAAGTTCTTCTTCCAGTTGGTGTTCGCCGGCACCGCCGCGACGATCGTCAGCGGTGCGGTCGCCGAGCGCATCAAGTTCGGGAGCTTCATCGTGTTCTCCGCGCTGCTCGTCGGGGTCATCTATCCCATTGGCGGGCACTGGGCGTGGGGCGGCGGCTGGCTGGCCGGCATGGGCTTCCTCGACTTCGCGGGCTCGACGGTCGTGCACAGCGTCGGCGGGTGGGCCGCACTCGCGGGGGTGATCGTGCTCGGGCCACGCCTGGGCAAGTACATGAAGGACGGTTCGGTCCGCCCGATTCTCGGCCACAACATGGCACTGGCCACCCTGGGGACGCTCATCCTGTGGCTCGGATGGTTCGGGTTCAATCCAGGCAGCACGATGGCCCTCGACCCCGGCGCCATCGCGACGATCGCGCTCAACACGAACATGGCGGCGGCGGCTGGCTGCCTGTCGGCCGCAACCGTCGCCTGGCTGGCACTCGGCAAGCCCGACCTGAGCATGATCCTCAACGGCACCCTGGCGGGACTCGTGGCCATCACGGCGCCCTGCAGCGTGGTCAGCATGGGCGGCTCGGTGGTCATTGGCCTGGTCGCCGGCGTGCTGGTCGTCTACTCGGTGCTGTTCTTCGACAAGGTGAAGATCGATGACCCGGTCGGTGCGCTCAGCGTGCACCTGGTCAACGGCGTCTTCGGCACGCTCGCCGTGGGGCTGTTCGGGACGGAGAGCGGCCTCTTCTACGGTGGCGGCGTGTCGAGCCTGATGACCCAGCTCGTGGGCGTCGCGGGCGTCGGAGCGATGGTCTTCATCGTCAGCCTCATCGTCTGGTCGCTGCTCAAGATGACCATCGGCATCCGCGTGTCGCCCGAAGAGGAGCACGAGGGCCTCGACATCGGTGAGCACGGCATCGAGGCGTACTCCGGCTTCGTACAGGCGCCGCAGGAGGCGCGCGCGGAAATCATGTAGGCACGGTCCGTCTTCATAACCCTCTCGTGCCGGCGTCATGGGGACGCCGGCGCACCCCAGCTCTCACAGGTTCTTACAACCGGAGGTCACACACGATGTTCTCGATGCGCTCACTCGGACGGAAGGCACTGGCGGTACTCGGCGGGGCAGGTCTCGTCACCTTGATTGCGGTTCCTGCACAGGCGCAGGACGCGGCACCAGCAGCCGAGCCCTCCTTCCTCGAGCAGGTGGAGCTGTTCGGTCTCGCGGACATGTATTACAGCTGGTTCTCCACCGAACCAGAGGGCGGGGTGGACGCGCAGCTGCGCGCGTTCGACCAGCGCCACAACTCGTTTGCCACCTCGATGGTGGCGTTCGGCGCCGCCAAGGTTCCGACGGAGGACAGCCGGGCGGGATTCCGCCTCGACCTGAGCTTCGGTCAGGCGATGCGCGCGTTCCACGCCACTGAACCCGGAGGGCCCGGCATCGTCGAGAACTTCCAGGAGGGCTACGTCAGCTACCTGGCGCCCATCGGGAACGGTCTCCAGATCGACGCCGGCAAGTTCGTGACCCAGGTGGGCGCGGAGCTGACGGAGTCGAAGGACAACTGGAACTACTCGCGAGCGTTCCTCTTCTTCGCGGGTCCCTACTACCACAGCGGTCTGCGTCTCGGCTACGCGATCAACGACAAGGTGAGCGTGGCTGGCGCGATCGTCAACGGCTGGAACAACGTGACGGAGAACAACGACGGCAAGTCGTTCAACGTGCAGGTGGCCGTGACGCCGAACGACAAGCTGTCGTTCATCCAGAACTACATCTTCGGACCCGAGCTGGCCGGCAACGACGACGACTGGCGCGGCCTGTCCGACACCACGGTCACCTACGCTGCGACCGACGCGCTCTCGCTGATGCTGAACTACAACTACGGCACCGAGCTCGACGCCAACTGGCAGGGCGTGGCCCTGTATGGTCACTACCAGGTCAATCCGACCTTCGCCGTCACGCCGCGGTTCGAGTGGTTCGACGACAAGGACGCGTGGGCGACGCTGACCTCGCAGACGCTCAAGGAGTTCACGCTCACCGGTGACGTGGCTCTGACCCCGTCGCTCAGCTGGAAGGCCGAGTATCGCGGCGACTTCTCCGACACCAACTTCTTCGCGAAGCGTGACGGCACGTTCACGGACAGCCAGCACTCCGTGGGCTTTGCCTTCATGTATGCCTTCAGCTCGGCGAACTGACCACCCGCCGGGACTCGGACCGGCCACTGACCTGCGATTGCCTCCCGCGGGTCAGTGGCCGGAACGCGCGGGGGCCCGGGTGACCGGGCGCCCCGTGGACCCGACTGCGGATATGCTGGAGGCGCCTCGACCGGAGCATCCCTCTTCCATGTCACTCATCCCGTCCGGCCCGGAGGGCAATTCCCTGGCTGCGGTCTTCGGGACCGCGAGGGAGGAGTTCGCCGCCGACGTCGCCCGGGGCGCCGGTGGGCGGGCCTCGCTCGAGCGCTACGCCGACCGTGTGGACGCCATGCTGCGCCAGCTGTTCACCGACGCCGGCCCCCCCGACTCGCCGGTGGCGGTCCTGGCGCTGGGGGGCTACGGCCGCCGGCACCTGTGCCTGCACTCGGACATCGACCTGCTGATCCTGTTCGGCAGCCGGATTGGCGTGCCCCAGGAGCGCTTTCTCCGGGCCTTCCTGCATCCCCTCTGGGACCTGGGGGTGATCGTCGGGCATCAGGTGCGCGAGATCGACGAGCTGGCCGAGCTCGAGTCCGACAACCCGGAATTCCATCTCGCCCTGCTCGACGCCCGCCTGGTGGCGGGGACCCGGGCGCTCTTCGATCAGCTCGAGTCGCTGATCCACCAGCCGCATACGCACGCCTACGTCTTCCGGGCGCTGCTCGAGCTGATCGAAGATCGCCATGGCCGGTACAACGACACCCTCTACCAGCTGGAGCCCGACCTGAAAGAGGCGCCCGGAGGTCTGCGCGACCTCTCGGCGGCCCGCATCATCGCCGCCCTGAGTGACCCGGCCCTGCTGCGGCGCGGTCCGGCGGATCCGTCGAGGGTGGACGACGCCGAGGACTTCCTCCTGCGTGTGCGATCGATGCTCCACCTCGAAGCCGGTCGCAATCACAACGTGCTGAGCCACGAACTGCAGGAGCGCGCGGCCGAACGCCTCGGCTACCCGGGGCCCGAGCCGCGCCAGCGCGTCGAGCGGTTGATGAGCGACTACTTCCGGCATGCGAGGACCGTGAGCCGCTCCCTCGCCTGGGCCCGCCGCACCGCTCCCGTGCCGGTCGGCCGCAACCTGGGCCAGTCCCGTGACGGCATCGGCTTCCTCGATCCGGTGCAGGCCGCCCGCGCTCCGGTCTCGTGGGTCGAGGCGTTCCAGGTGGCGCTCGACCGGGGCGTGGAGGTGTCGGAGGAGGCGCTCGGCTGCATCCGGCAGCACGTGGAGCGCTACCGCGCCGAGGACTTCTTCCCGCGAGCGCGCGAGCGCGCGGCGCTCCTCCGGCTGCTGCGGCCGGTGCCAGGACTCTACAGCCGACTCTCGGAGATGCACGACTGCGGTCTGCTCGGGCGCCTGTTCCCGGAGTTCCAGGCCATCTCGTGGCGCGTGGTGCGAGACTTCTACCACAAGTACACGGTGGACGAGCACACGCTGCTGACCATCCGGAACCTCGAGCGGCTCGGGACGTCGACGGTTCGTGAGCGCCAGCGTTTCAGGAACCTCCTGCTCGACCTGCCCTCGCCCGAGCTGCTCGTCCTGTCGCTGCTCCTGCACGACGTCGGCAAGTGGCGGGACGACGAGCACGCACTCGAGAGCGTGCGGATGGCGGAGCACGTGCTCGAGCGCATGCAGGTGGCGCCGGACGCCCGGGCCATGGTGCTGTTCCTGATCCGTCACCACCTCCGGATGTCGCTGGCGGCGTTCCGGCGGGATACGGAGGATCCGGAGGTCGTCCGCGAGTTCGCCGCGCTCGTCGGGACCGAAGAGCGGCTCAAGATGCTGTGCCTCATGACGCTCGCCGATGTCGGCGCCGTCAGTCCCGAGACCCTCACGCCGTGGAAGGAGGAGCTGCTGTGGCGCCTGTACGTGGATACGTACAACTACCTCACCCAGCGGTATGCGGACGAAGTGATCGAACGGGACGAAGCGGGCCTCACCGAGTTGCAGGCGAGCCGGCCGTCCGACATCGCGGAGACGGAACTCGCGCGCTTTCTCGAGGGCATGCCCCGCCGCTACCTGCAGCTGTTCTCGGGCGAGATCATCTACGGCCACGCGCGGCTCGTGCGCGGCATCCGTCCCGACGAGGTGCACCTGTCCCTCGAGCAGAGCAACGAGGGCGTCTGGACGCTGGCGGTGGCCACGCTCGACAAGCCGTTCCTCTTCTCCAACATCTGCGGGGTACTGTCCTCGTTCGGCATGAGCATCCTGCGGGGCCATGCCTTCACCAATCCGAGCGACCTCGTGCTGGACGTGTTCCAGTTCACCGACGAGGAACGCTATCTGGAGCTGAACCAGGACGCCCAGCACCAGCTCATGACCGTCCTGCAGGACGTCGTATCCGGGCGGGCGAACGTGACGGACCTGCTCCGGGGGCGTGAGCAGAGCCTGTTCCAGCGACGGACGCCGCGGTTCGAGCCCGTGGTGCACGTCGACAACCAGACGTCCGGCCACTACACGGTGGTCGACATCATCGCGGACAACGCGCTCGGGCTGCTCCATCGCATCAGTCGCGTCATCTCGCAGCACGACTGCGGCGTCGAGCTGGTCCTGATCTCCACGGAAGGGGAGAAGGCCATCGACGTCTTCCACATCACGAAGGCGGGAGTGAAACTGTCGGACGACGAGCAGCAGGCGCTGGCGTCCGACCTGCAACGTACACTGGAGGGAACGTCATGAAACTGATCAAGAGCATCATCCGCCCCAACAAGGTCGATGAGGTCAAGGACGCACTGGCGGCCATCGGCATCTCGGGCATGACCGTGAGCGAAGTGCGGGGACACGGCAAGCAGAAGGGGCACACCGCCATTTATCGCGGCAAGGAGTACAACGTCAGCCTGCTGCCGAAGATGGAGATCGACGTCGTGGTGGACGACGGCCAGGCCGAGGAGGCCATCAAGGCCATCGTGCAGGCCGCGCGCACCGGCGAGATTGGCGACGGCCGGGTGTTCGTGCTGCCCGTCCTCGAGAGCTATCGCATCCGGACCGGCGAGAAGCTGTAGGCCCCTCGCGCGGACCGCCGCACACCAGGTCGGGCGCCCCGCCTCGTCGGGGCGCGTGCCCTGCCTGCTTCCAGGCGCTCTCCGGTCGCTCCCCGCCGCGCTCGTCGCGGCGGGCGTGGTCGTGCCCGCCACCGTTCCCTCCTCGCGGGGCTCCCCCCATCCGTCCCGACCGGCCCAGCCTGTCGCCGTGTGGCGCGCTCTCCCGGCCCGGCCGCATCGGCCTCCCATCGTCTGCTACATCTTTGTGTGGTTAGTTCGTGAATCCGACATATCAGTGTCGTGACGGCCAGTCCGCGCCTCCAGGGCGGGCATGACCGTGAGGAAATGCGGGCCTGTGCTGCACGAGGATGTAGGCACCTCCTGAGGAATCGACGAAGTTGTCGATATTGGCCTCCTGGCCCATCCACCGCGACCACGGTTCGAAATATGCGGATTGTCGAATGAATTCGCAGGTTTCTCCCCGGAAACGCTCCGCTTCACAGCGGGTCCTGAGCTGGCATTGAAGTTGCCCCTCATGGGTCGAGAGGACCTTCAGCTGCCCAGGGGGAATGCCATGAGTAGAACAGCAACCAGGCCGACACGGGACGAGATGCTTGTACGGGTGATGGGCGAGTTCCTGGAGATCCCCGGACTCCGGCTGAAGGTGGAGCAGGCACAGCGGCTGTGGGGGCTGGACCGTGCGACCTGCGAGGATCTGCTCGGCGCGCTCGTCAGCGCGAACGTCCTGCGCGTGCATCGCGGTGAGGCGTATGGCCTTCCAGAGGTCGTATGAGGCGCGTGGGCCGGTCGAATCGGGACTGCGTATGGCATCGCCGATAGCTGCCCGCGTTGCCACCGACGAGGCCGTCGCCCGGCTCGACCCGGAAGCGCGCCGGGCAGTGATGCTGCTCGATGTCAACCGGGCGCTCGGTGCGGCTCCCGACTTGCGGGCCGGCGTCCGTGGAGTCCTGGAGCTCCTGGCGCGGGAGTACGATGCGCTGCGGTGCGCCGTGGTCCTGCGGACCGCAGACGGTGGCACCCTCACCGAAGTGGCCGGCCATGCCGCGCGGCCGGGTGTCCGCACGAAGGTGAGGGGCCATTCCGCCGTCGTCGAGCGCGTGCTCGAAACCGGACGGGCCATCATGCTGCCGAGCGGCGGCGGGGAGACGGGGCCCGACCGGCGGGAGGACGTGGCGCCCGACGTGACCCACATCTCCGTGCCCGTGGCGCTGACGGGCGGTCCGCTGGGGGTTCTCAGTCTCGACCTCCCGAGCGTGAGGGGTGCCGAGCGCGAACGCCTCTGCCGGGCGCTCGAGGTCGTGGGCAGCATGCTCGGGCAGGCCACGCGCGTCGAGCAGATGGCCGGAGCGGAGCGTGAGCGGCTGGTCCAGGAGAACGAGCAGCTGCACCAGCAGCTTCGCGAGCGCTACAACTTCGCGAACATCGTGGGCACGAGCGGCCCGATTCGGCGCGTCTACGAGCTCATGGGCCAGGTGGCGGCCAGCAACACCACGGTCCTGTTGCGCGGCGAGTCCGGCACGGGCAAGGAGCTCATCGCCCGGGCCATCCACTACAGCTCGCCGCGCGCCCGGCACCCCTTCGTCACCGTCAGCTGCGGCGCGCTCCCGGAGTCGCTCATCGAGTCGGAGCTGTTCGGCTACGAACGCGGAGCGTTCACCGGCGCCACCGGGGCGAAGAAGGGTCGCTTCGAGCTGGCCCGCGGCGGCACGCTGTTCCTCGACGAGGTCGGCGAGTTGAACCTGGCCACACAGGTGAAACTCCTGCGCGCCCTCCAGGCCCGGGAATTCGAGCCGCTCGGGGGCACCGAGCCGGTGCGGATGGACGTCCGTGTCATCGCCGCCACGCACCGCAACCTGGAACAGGGCATCGCGGCCGGCTCATTCCGGGAGGACCTCTACTACCGCCTGAACGTGTTCTCGATCTTCGTCCCCCCCCTGCGGGAGCGGAAGCCCGACCTGTTGCAGCTGGCCGATCACTTCCTGGAGAAGTTCGCCCGGGAACACAGCAAGGTGGTCAAGCGCATCTCGACCCCGGCCATCGACATGCTCATGAGCTATCACTGGCCCGGCAACGTCCGTGAGCTGAGCAACGTCATCGAGCGGGCCGTGGTCGTCTGCGACAGTCAGGTGGTGCACGCCCACCACCTGCCGCCGACGCTGCAGACCGCCGACGCATCGGGCACGACCAACCGGATGGCACTCGAGGACGCCGTGGGCGCGTACGAGAAGGACCTGCTGCTCGACGCGCTCAAGTCCACCGGGGGCGTCAGGTCCAAGGCCGCCAGGCTCCTGCAGACGACCGAGCGCATCTTCAACTACAAGGTGCGCAAGTACGGCATCGACTGGCGGCGCTTTCGCATGTAATGCGGGTCGGGGCGGCACGGGCACCCGGCCGTCTGCCGCATCGTGCCCCCCGGCCGCCGGGTCGTCCTGCGCATCTGCTGGGGGCGCTCACTCGTGCCGGAGCGCCTCGATGGGGTCCATGCGCGCGGCCCGTGCCGCCGGGACCATCCCGAAGAAGATGCCGACCGCGGCGGAGAACCCGAGTCCCAAGGCGAACGACCACCAGGGCAGGGAGATGGGGAAGCCGGTCAGGAGGTTGACGGACAGGCCGATGGTGCTGCCCAGCACGATGCCCAGGATGCCCCCCACCGACGTGAGCACCACCGACTCGGCGAGGAACTGCAGCAGCAGTTCCCGGCGCCGGGCGCCGAGCGCCTTCCGGATGCCGATCTCCCGGGTGCGTTCGGTGACGGAGATCATCATGATCGCCATCACGCCGATGCCGCCCACCATCAGGGCGATCGACGAGATGACGACCAGCGCGAGAAACGTGGCCTGACTCACCTGGTCCCACACGCGCAGGGCCGCATCCTGCGTGACCATGTCGAAGTCATCGGGGTCGTCCACTTTCAGCCGGTGGCGGATGCGCATGATCTGCCGCGCCTCGTCCATGGCATCCTCCCGCGAGGCGCCCTCCCTGGGGACGATGGCAATCATGGCGCTGCCCTGCTGACCGCGGAAGCCCCGCTGTGCCTGCGTGCCGAACAGGATTTGATGTGTCGTCTGCGGGATGACGACGAAGTCGTCCGCGCCCGTGTTGACGCCTCCGGCCGACGGCCGCTTGCCGAGCACGCCGACCACGGTGAACTCGACCGCCCCGAGGCGCACCTTGCGCCCGACCGGATCGAGGCCGAGCGGCCCGAAGAGGGCCTGGTAGGCGGTGTCCCCCAGCACCACGACCCGACGCCGGTGCTCCACCTCGGGCTGGGTGAAGAAGCGGCCGAACGACAGCTGGACGAAGTTGACGGTCGCGAACTCATCGGTCGCGCCGAAGATCACCAGCGGCTTGGTGCGCTCCCCCCGGTAGAACACCCGCTCGGTGACGTCCCCGGCGGCGCCGAGCCAGATGTCCACCACGCCCACCGAGGGCGACAGCCGCTCGACGGCCCTGGCGTCATCGACTGTCAGGTTCGGCCTGCGTGCCAGCTCGGCGAAGTCCTCGCCGGCGGCCAGGCTCAGACCGCTGAACTTCGCCAGAAAGATGGTGTCGGGGCCCAACGCGCGGATGCTGTCGCGGAGCGACTGGTCGAAGCCCCGGATGAGCGACGTCATGCCCACGATGGCGGTGATGCCGATGACGACACCCAGCACCGTGAGGCCCGAACGCAGCCTGTTGGTGCGCAGGGTGCCGAGCGCGATGAGGATGACGTCCTTGAGCAGTTCGCGTCTCATGGCCTCACTCCCGGCCCAACGCCTGGATCGGGCTCAGGCTCGCCGCCCGGGACGCTGGATACAGGCCGAAAAACAGGCCCACCGCCGCCGTGATGCCGATGCCGAGGCCGATGGACCACGGTTCCAGGCGGGCGGGCAGGGGAGAGACCGCGGCGATGGCCTGCGCCAGGACCCACCCGAGCGCGATGCCGGCCACCCCGCCCACGGTCGAGAGCGTGATCGATTCGGTGAGAACCTGCGACATGATGTCCCGGCGCTTGGCGCCGAGCGCCTTGCGGAGTCCGATCTCGCGCGTCCGCTCGCTCACGACCATCAGCATGATGTTCATGATCACGATGCCGCCGACGACCAGGGAGAGGCCCACGATGCCCACGAGGACGACGAAGATCCCGGTGGTGGCCTGCTCGTAGATGCCCAGGAGCGTGTCGGAGGTGAAGATGCCGAAGTCGTCCTCGGCGCGCGCCTCGAGCCGCCGCTGCACCCGCAGGGCGACCGTCGCCTCGTCCATGGCATCGTCGAGCTGCTCCGGACTGGAGGGCCTGACGAGAATCGACAGTGACGGCCGGGCGCCGAACAGCCGCACGAAGCTGCCAAGGGGGATCACCACGAACTCGTCCTGGGAGTTGCCGAAGATGGCGCCCTTGGGCGCACTCACCCCGACGACCCGGAAGTGCACGCCTTCGATCTGAATCGTCTTGTCGAGCGGCGTGGCCTCCCCGAAGAGCAGGTCGGCGGTGCCCCAGCCGATGAGGGCCACCGGGCTGCTGCGCTCGACCTCGACGGGACTCATGAGACGCCCTCGCTCGGCGTCGAAGGCCGAGAAGTTCACGTACTCGGGCGTCACTCCCTGGATCTGCAGGTTCTCGAGCACCTGTGCGCGGTAGGTGACGCGCCCGCGCTGCTGCGCCTGCGCCATCACGACATCGATCGCGCCACCGAACCGGCGGATGGCCTCGGCCTCCTCGAGCGTCAGCCGTGGATTGCCGCGCGCGCGCTCCAGATCCTCGTCGGTCCGGGCAATGGGGGGAAACTGCTGGATGGTGAAGGCATCGGCACCGACATCCGAGATGATCGCGTCCGACACCATCTCGTTCATGCCCTGGATGAGCGAAACCACCGTCACGATCGACGTGACGGCCACGATGTTGCCGAGCACCGTCATGAACGAACGCAGCCGGTTGGCCCAGATGGCCTGGAGCGCGATGTGTACGCTTTCGAGGACCTGCGCCATGGGAGTCTCAGGTGGCCTGGTGGCTGGCCGTCGCGTGGCCGTCGTTCATGGCGCCGCCCGGCGCTCCTCGAGCCGCACCGCCGCGCCGTCGGCCAGCGACCGCACCGTGTTGAACGGTCCCGTCACGACCTGGTCGCCGGGCTGCATGCCGTCGAGGACCTCGAAGTAGCGCTCTCCGGCCACCCCGGTCCGCACCGGCGTGAACACGGCGCGTCCGTCGCGGAACACGAACGCACCTTCCGTTTCGCGGCGCTCCTGGCCGTCGGCCGGCTCCGGCGGAACGCGTGCCGTGGGAGGCTCCGCCTGCCCGGTGGCCTGGAACCGCCGCGGTGGAGGCGGGGGTGGCTCACGCACGAGGCTCCCGTCGGCCTCGTAGAGCATGTCCCGGACGGTGAGCGCCTGGATCGGCACGGCGACGGCGTTCTGCCGTGTCGCCGTGGCGATTTCAGCGGTGCACGTGAAGCCCGGCCGGACGTTCGGCACCTCCTCGTCGAGCGTCACCACCACCTTGAAGTTCGTCGCCTGCCGCTGGCCGGTGGCCTGCGTGCCGGACTGCTGAATCGGGCTGTTGCCAATCTCGGTGACCCGGCCGCGGAACTCCCGGTCCGGGACGGCATCGATGGTCACCCGTGCCTGCTGGCCCAGCGAGACGTTCGGGATGTCGGTCTCGTCCACCTCCACCTCTGCTTCGATGACCGACATGTCGGCGATGGTGACCAGCACCGTGCCCGCGTTGTTCATCGTCCCGACGACCACGTTCTCGCCCTGCTCGATGTTCCGACGGGTCACGACGCCGTCCATCGGGGACGCGATGATGACCTGGCTCAGGTTGTAGCGGGTCGTGGCCAGGCTCGCCTGCTCCTGCAGGATCTGCTGCTCCCGCGTCTGTACTTCCTGCTCCCGGGTCTTGAGGCTCGCCTCGGCGAGGGTCACCTCGTTCTGTGCGCGCTCCCACGCCTCCCGCGTCGTCAACCCTTCCTTCCACAGGTCGTCCTGCCGCTGCAGGTTCTGCCGGGCGAGCGCAAGGCTGGCACGCGCCTGTTCGACGCCCGTGGCCGCCTGTGCCAGGGCGGACCTGGCGGCCGCGACACTGGCCTCGCCCCGGGCCAGCTGCCCCTCGAGTGACTGGGGATCGATCTCGAGGAGGAACTGGCCGGCTTTCACGGCCTGGCCTTCCTCGACGGCGAGACGCGTCACCCGGCCCATGACGTTCGCCGAGACGTTCACCTGGCGCTGAGGTTGAATCGTGCCCGAGGCGGCAACGATGGCCTCGAGGTCACGGGTGCGGATGACTTCCACGCCCACCTCGGGCAGGATGGGTTGCCGCAGCCAGGCTGCCAGCGCTCCGCCACCGGCCAGCAGCACCACGAGCATCCCCAGGACCAGCCACCGTCGTCGAGTCACGCCTCCATCCTCCTCTGCCGACCCCTGGTCCCGCTGTGCGGCGGGCGATCGGGCTCCGGCGCCCTGATACGATGGCACGTTCGATTGGTTCCCTGCCACCGACACCCCGAAACGGCACCACGCTACCGGCGAATCACGATGCTCAGATTTCTCAGCGTCCTCCTGTCATCCTGCGCCCTGGCCTTCCTGGGCGCCGTGCCGGCCGTTGCCCAGGTCGTCGAGTCCACCGGCATCCGCGCCCTCGGCATGGGCGGCGCCTTCGTTGCGGTCGCCAACGACAGCAGCGCCACCTGGTGGAACCCGGCCGGCCTGGCGACCGGTCCCTTCGTGGACGCGGGCCTCTCCGGCGCGACGACCGAGACCGCGGGCGGCCATCCTGCGACCAGGGTGGGCGCCGGGTCGTTTGCCCTTGTGACGCCGGCGCTCGGGCTGAGCCTCCACCGCTTCCGCGTGACAGAGGTTCCCGCGCGCTCTACAGGCACCGGCTCCGTCGGCCGACAAGCGGAGGAGGGGACCCCCGTCCGTTCGCTCACCGCGTGGCAGCTCGGGGCCACGCTGGTCCAGACCGTGCTGCCGGGCGTGCATGCCGGGGCGACCGTGAAGTACGTGCGGGGCGCCGTTCGCCGCAGCGTCGTGACGGACCGTGCAGTGGCGGATCAGCTCGACGCCGCTCACGACGCCGGGGGACCTGCGGTCGCGTCGGGAACGGCCGATTTGGACGTAGGGGTGATGGCCACGGCTGGTCCCCTGCGGGCGGGGCTGCTGGTGCGCAACGTCACCCAGCCCTCGCTGGCCGGCGTGGAGCTTCCCCGTCAGGCGCGGGTGGGGGCCGCCTTCGACGGCGGGGCGATGGGCGGTCCGCCGATGACGCTGGCCGTTGACGCCGATATGCGGGTGTACGACTCGGCCACCGGACCACGACGGGTGGTGGCCGTCGGCGGCGAGCAGTGGCTGCTGGCCCGCCGGCTCGGGCTCCGGGCGGGCGCACGGGTCAATACGACGGGACTTCGGGAGCGGAGCGTCACGGCCGGCATGAGCGTGGCGGTTCGCGCGGGAATGTATCTCGAGGGACATGTGATACGCGGCGGGTCGCGCGACGAGCGCGGCTGGGGTGTCGCGTCCAGGGTGTCCTTCTGACGGGGGCCAGTGGGCTGCACGCGGCGAGAGCCGGGCCGCTGGTCGGGCTCAACACGACATGGCAGTCCGTATCGGTGAACTGCTTCTCAAGGAGAAGCGCATCACGCCCGAGCAGTTCCAGGAGGCGCTCAACCATCAGCGCCAGCATGGGGGCAAGCTCGGCTTCAATCTCGTCAAGCTCGGATTCGTCCGGGACGAGGAGATCACCGCCCTGCTGAGCCGCCAGTACGGCGTGCCCTCCATCGTCCTCTCCGGCTTCGACATCGACCCCACCGTCATCAAGCTCGTTCCCGCCGAAACCGCCCAGAAATACCAGATCGTCCCGCTCTCGCGTTCCGGCGCGACGCTGACGATCGCGATGACCGACCCGACCAACGTGTTCGCCATGGACGACATCAAGTTCATGACGGGCTGCAACGTCGAACCGGTCGTGGCGTCGGAAACCGCCGTTGCCGACGCGATTCAGAAGTACTACTCGAAGGCGGCCCAGGCGGCCGCCCTCAGCGCGAGCGGCGGCGGCAGCGAGAGCGCGCTCGACGTGGCCAGCAAGGCGCTCAGCGAAATGCCCATGCTCTCGCCGAACGCTGCCGGCGAGGTCGAGGTCCTCGAAGACTTCGAAGAGATCAGCGCCGAGATGCTGGCCAAGCAGGGCGAGGAGGCGCCCATCATCAAGCTGGTCAACGTCGTCCTGATGTCCGCCATCCAGAAAGGGGCCAGCGACATCCACATCGAGCCCTACGAGAAGGAACTGCGCGTCCGCTATCGCATCGACGGCATCCTCTACCACGTGATGACGCCGCCCATGAAGTTCCGCGATGCCATCACGTCCCGCATCAAGATCATGTCGAAGCTCGACATCGCGGAGAAGCGGCTGCCGCAGGACGGGCGCATCAAGATCCGCTTCCAGGATCAGGGCGAGACCAAGGACATCGACTTCCGCGTGTCCTGCCTCCCGACGCTCTTCGGCGAGAAGATCGTCATGCGTCTGCTCGACAAGGACAAGCTGATGCTCGACATGACGCGCCTCGGCTTCGAGTCCGAGTCGCTGGTCAGATTCGAGGCCGCCATCCAGAAGCCGTGGGGCATGGTGCTCGTCACCGGACCCACCGGGTCGGGCAAGACGAACACGCTGTACTCCTCCATCTCCCGCATCAACACCATCGACACGAACATCATGACCGCCGAGGACCCGGTCGAGTTCAACCTGATGGGTGTCAACCAGGTACAGGTGCGCGAGAACATCGGTCTGAACTTCGCCGCCGCCCTGCGCAGCTTCCTGCGCCAGGACCCCAACATCATCCTCGTGGGCGAAATCCGCGACTTCGAGACCGCCGAGATCGCCGTCAAGGCCGCGCTGACCGGCCACCTGGTGCTCTCGACGCTCCACACCAACGACGCCCCGAGCACCGTGAACCGCCTCATGAACATGGGCATCGAGCCCTTCCTGGTGGCCAGTTCGCTGAACCTCATCTGCGCGCAGCGCCTCGTGCGCCGCATCTGCTCGCACTGCAAGGTGCCGCACCCCCTCCCAGAGGCCGCTCTCGTCCAGGCCGGGTTCACCGAGGAGGAAGCGGGCAGCGTGGTGCCGCAGAAGGGCGCCGGATGCGAGAAGTGCAACAACAGCGGCTACAAGGGCCGCGTCGGCCTGTACGAGGTGATGGACGTCACCGAGGAACTGCGCGAGCTGATCCTCGTCGGCGCCTCGGCTCTGGAGCTGCGGCGCAAGGCAATCGAGGAAGGCATGATCACCCTCCGGCGAAGCGGGCTGATCAAGGTGAAGGCCGGCATGACCACGATCGAGGAAGTGGTCCGCGAGACGGTGAAGTAGGCGCCGTGGCCCGTGAGACCGACGGAACACACCCAGGAGCGATCCCGCGATGACACTGCCTGAACTGTTGAAGAAGACCGTCGAACTCGACGGGTCCGACCTGCACCTCACGACCAACTCCCCGCCACAGGTGCGCGTGCACGGCCATCTCGTGCGCCTCGAGGCGGAGCTCCTCGCGCCGGCCGACACCAAGCAGCTGGCGTACTCGGTCCTGACGGACTCGCAGAAGAAGCGGTTCGAGGAGACGCAGGAACTCGACTTCTCCTTCGGCATCAAGGGGCTCGCGCGCTTCCGCTGCAACATGTTCAATCAACGGGGCTCGGTCGGCGCCGTCTATCGCCTCATTCCGGACAAGGTGCGCAGTTTCCAGGAGCTGGGCCTCCCGCCGGTCCTCGCCAAGCTGGCCGAACGCCCGCGCGGCCTGGTGCTGGTCACGGGACCCACCGGCAGCGGCAAGTCCACGACGCTGGCTGCGATGATCGACAAGATCAACACCGAGCGCAGCGACCACATCCTGACGATCGAGGACCCGATCGAGTACATCCACCCGCACAAGGGCTGCATCGTCAACCAGCGCGAGGTGCACAGCGACACGCACAGCTTCACCAACGCCCTGCGTGCAGCCCTGCGCGAGGATCCCGATATCGTCCTCATCGGTGAGATGCGCGACCTCGAGACCGTCGAGTCCGCGCTGCGGATCGCGGAGACGGGCCACCTGACGTTCGGCACGCTGCACACGAACTCGGCCGCGCAGACGATCAACCGCATCATCGATATCTTCCCGGCACACCAGCAGAGCCAGATCCGGACGCAGCTCTCGCTCGTGCTCGAAGGCATCGTGTGCCAGGCGCTGCTGCCCAAGACCGGCGGCGGGCGCGTCTGCGCGCTGGAGATCATGGTGCCCACGCCCGCCATCCGGAACCTGATTCGCGAGGACAAGATCCACCAGATCTACTCATCGATGCAGACCGGGCAGGAGAAGGTGGGCATGCAGACGATGAACCAGGCGCTGGCGACGCTCCACATGCGCCGGCAGATCACGCTCGACACGGCGCTCAACGCGTCGTCGAACCGTGACGAGTTGCAGGACCTGCTCAACCGGGGCGTCGGCGTCGTGGCCGGCGCCGGCCTCGGCCGCGGCGCCGCTCCCGCCGTGAGGGCCACGAGCCGGTAGGCAGCAGGGAACACCGCGGATGGCCCCGCGCGCGGGCCGAGCAGGAGAGAGGACGTCAGATGCCGACATTTGCATACAGCGGGCGAACCCGGGGTGGCCAGACCGTCGCCGGCGAGCGGGTGGCCGAGAGCGTCGAGGCCGCCGTCTCGGCCCTGCGGCGCGAGCAGGTGCTCGTGACCCAGATCACCGCCGCGAAGGAGAAGCCGGTCGCAAAGATCGGAGGCAAGCGGACCAAGTCGGTCAGCGCGAAGAGCCTCGCGATCTTCACCCGCCAGTTCTCGGTGATGCTCGACGCGGGCCTGCCGCTCGTGCAGTGCCTCGAGATCCTCGGCACGCAGGAGGAGGACAAGAACTTCTCCCGCGTGATCCTCGCCACGCGGGGCGACGTCGAGAGCGGCGCGTCGCTCGCCGACGCGATGAAGAAGCACCCGAAGGTCTTCGACCCCCTGTTCACCAACATGATCGCCGCCGGCGAGGCGGGCGGCATCCTGGACACGATTCTCAAGCGCCTGGCGACCTACATCGAGAAGGCCGTCAAGCTGAAGAACCAGGTCCAGTCGGCCATGGTGTATCCGGTGGCGGTCATCGTCATCGCCGCGGTGGTCGTGGGCGTCATCCTGTGGAAGGTCATCCCCACCTTCGCCAACCTGTTCGCCGGTCTCGGCGCCGAACTGCCGCTGCCGACGCGTATCGTAATCGCCCTCAGCAACGGGCTGGTGCGTTTCATGCCGTTCATCCTCGTCGGCATCGGCGCGGCGGTCTTCGGCGTGAAGTCGTACTACGGCACCGAGAACGGGCGGAAGGTCATCGACCGGCTGATGCTCAAGATGCCGATTCTCGGCCTGCTGCTGCGAAAGATCGCGGTCGCGCGCTTCTGTCGCACGCTGTCGACCCTGCTGGCGTCCGGCGTGTCGATTCTCGAGGCGCTGGACATCACCGCCCGCACCTCGGGTAACGCCATCGTGGAAGGCGCCATCCTCGAGACGCGGAAGAGCATCGAGCAGGGCGACACCATCGCCGCGCCCCTGAGGGAGACGGCCGTGTTCCCGTCGATGGTCGTCCAGATGATCGGCGTCGGCGAGACGACCGGCGCGCTCGACACGATGCTGGGCAAGATCGCGGACTTCTACGAGGAGGAAGTGGACATCGCCGTTGCGGGCCTCCTCACCCTGCTCGAGCCGCTCATGATCGCCCTGCTCGGCGGCATCGTCGGCGGCATTGTGATCGCGATGTACATGCCGATCTTCAGCCTGATCAGCAAGCTCACCGGCTGACGACATCCGCACGATGCAGGCACGGCTGTCCCAGTCCGCCCTCCCCGCCGCACGGGTCGTCGTCGGCACGCTGTTGCTCGGCTCGGCGGCCCTCGTGGCCGCCAGCGGGCCCGGGGGCGTGCCCGTGGGGCTCCTGTTCGGTCTGGCCGGGCTCACCTACGGGGTGAGCCTGGCCGCCTTCCTCGCTCGCGGCCTCGTGGTCCGCCGGCCCTGGCTCCTCGACGTCCAGTTGTGGTCGGATGCGCTGGTCGTCACGGCGTTCGTGCATCTGACCGGCGGCATCACCAGCTACTTCACGACGCTCTACGTGCTGCCGATCATCGCGGCGAGCACCATTCGCTTCCGCGGGGGCGCGCTGCGGGTCGCGGGCTGGAGTGCGGTGCTCTACGCGCTGGTTGTCCTGGCGCAGTACGCGCGGGCGGCCGGCTACGATCTGCCCGGCGGTGTGGCGCAGGTCGAGTCCGCGCTGCCCGGCGTGCGATTCGCGCAGGTCGCCGTGGCGACCAACCTGCTTGGGTTCATCGCGGTGGCCCTGCTCGCGGGTTCGCTGGCCGAACGGTTGCGCGCCGCCGACGCCCGGCTCGACCGCGCGTCACACCAGATCAAGGACCTCCGGGCGTTCACCGAGGTGATCGTGGACAGTCTGCCGAGCGGCCTCGTGACGACGGATATGGCGCACCGCGTGTTGACCTTCAACCGGGCGGCGGCCACCATCACGGGCATTGCGCCGGAACGCGCCCTCGACCTGGCGGCGGCCGACCTCTTCCAGCTGTCGGACGTTGTGCGTGAGGAACTGGCACGCCTGGAGGGACGTGTACTGCGGACTGAAATACCCTTCATCACCGCGTCGGGCCGGCACATCGAAGTAGGGCTGTCGGCGACCATCATCGGCCTCCCGGAGGGCGGCCGCGGTTGTCTCTTCACCTTTCAGGACATCACCGACATCCGCCGCCGGGAACGCAACGCGCGACGACAGGAGCGGCTGGCGGCCCTGGGGGAAATGGCCGCGGGCATCGCCCATGAGATCCGCAACCCCCTCGCCTCGATGTCCGGCTCCATCCAGGTCCTCCGGCAGGAACTGCCGCTCGGGCAGGACCACGCGCAGTTGTTCGACATCGTGCTGCGCGAGTCCGAGCGGCTCGACGACACCATCGGCTCGTTTCTGGCCTACGCGCGCCCGCAGCGCCTGCCCCCGGTGACCGTGGACGTGGGACGCGCCGCGCACGACGTGGCGGCCATGCTCGGGGGCGCCCCCGAGTGCGGGCCCCACCACCGGATCGAGGTGGACGTGCCCACGGGCCCGGTGCCCTGCGAGATCGACGAGCGCCAGTTGCGCCAGGTGCTCTGGAACCTGGGTACCAACGGCCTCAGGGCCATGACCGACGGCGGCACCTTGCGCCTCGGTGTCGGCACCGGGGAGGTGGATGCGCACCCCGTGGTCGTCCTGACGGTGACCGACACGGGGAGCGGGATTCCGGCCCAGGACCTGGACGGGATTTTCCAGCCGTTTCGCAGCCGCTTTCCGCGCGGCATGGGGCTCGGCCTCGCCGTGGTGCACCGCCTGGTCACCGAGTGGGGTGGCGCGATCCAGGTGGCGTCCGACGTGGGACGGGGCACCACCATGGAGGTCCGGCTGCCGGCGCGTGCGGCCGACACGCAGGAGCAGGCCGCAGCGCCCGTCGTGGCGAGGGCGGCGTCGTGAGCCGGTCGGCCACCGTCCGCCGACCGGTGTCCCCCGAGGGCCCTGAACCGCGACCGGCCGGCGGGCCGCGCATCCTGGTCGTGGACGACGAGGTGTCGCTGCGCGACATGCTGCGTATCGTGCTCCGGCGGGACGGCTACGAGGTGACGGTCGCCGAGAACGGTCGCGAAGCCGTGGAGCGCCTCGGGCGGGAGCCCTTCGATCTGGTGCTCTCGGACATCCGGATGCCGGACGTGGGCGGGGTGGAGGTGCTGCGCGCGGCCAGGGCGGCCAGCGACGAGACCATCGTGTTCATGATGACGGCCTACGCCAGTGCCGAGACGGCCGTCGAGGCCATGCGTCTCGGAGCGGCCGACTACTTCATGAAGCCCTTCAGCATGGACGAGCTTCGGATGAAGGTCCGGCAGCACTTCGAGGCCCGCCGCGCGAAGGAGGAGAACCTCCTCCTCAGAAAAGCGCTCAAGTCGCGTCACGGGTTCGAGAACGTGATCGGATCGAGCCCCCCGATGCAGGAGCTGTTCAAGACCGTCGAGACCGTGGCGACGACCAACAGCACCGTGCTCATCACCGGGGAATCGGGCACGGGCAAGGAGGTCATCGCGCACGCCCTGCACTACAGCTCGCTTCGGCGCGATCACCCCTTCGTGGCGATTAACTGCGGGGCACTGCCCGAGGCCCTGCTCGAGTCGGAGCTGTTCGGTCACGTGCGCGGGGCATTCACGGGCGCCGACAGCAACAAGAAGGGCCTCATCGAGGCGGCCGGGCGGGGGTCGATCTTCCTCGACGAAATCGGCGAGATGAACACCACGATGCAGGTGAAGCTGCTTCGGGTGCTTCAGGAGCGCCGGTTCAGGCGCGTGGGCGGCACCGAGGAATCGCCCGCCGACATCAGGGTCATTGCCGCGACCAATCAGGACCTGCAGAAGCTCGTAGCGGAGGGCCGTTTCCGCGAGGACCTGTTCTACCGCCTCAATGTCATACCACTGCACATCCCGCCCCTGCGCGCGCGGGCCGACGACATTCCGCTCCTCGCGGAACACTTCTTGAATAAGTTCGTCGGTGAAAGCGGGAAGTCGGTGCGCGGGATTGCACGCGACGCCATGGAACTGCTGATGGCGTATGCGTGGCCCGGCAATGTCAGGGAACTGGAGAACGTGATCGAGCGTGCCGTGGCCCTCGAACAGGGGCCCACGGTGCAGGCCGCGACGCTGCCGGAGCATCTCTGGGCAGGCGCACACGGCGTCTCGTTGACGAGAGTTGTCGAAGGGCCGGCACCGGTGTCGGGGTTGCCGGATCTGCATCCGGGTTTCGATCTCGAAGCCCGGAGCGACGACTTCTACAGGCACTACCTGCTGCTCGCGCTGGAGCGCGCCGGCGGCGTGCAGGTCAAGGCGGCGGAACTGCTCGGCATGAGTTTCCGCTCGTTTCGTTACTACGCGAAAAAGCTGAACATACGATGAAACGACACGAAGGCTTCACCCTCGTCGAACTCCTCGTGGTGGTCGCGCTCATTGGCATCCTGGCCAGCATTGCGAGCCTGAGCCTGATGCGCGCGCGGTCAGCGGCCAATGAATCCTCCGCGCTCGGTTCCATCCGGATCGTGGTCTCGGGCCAGCTGACGTACTCGATGGGCTGTGGCATCGGCAACTTCGCCGGCTCCCTCGCGACACTCGGCGTGCCCCCTCCGGGCTCGACGCAGCCCTACGTGTCGCCGGACCTGGCGAGTGCGGCCGTGACCAATAAGTCGGGCTACACGTTCCAGCTCGCCCCCGCCATGGTGGCAGGCGCCGGACCGGCTGACTGTAACGGGACCGTCACGCAGACGGCGTACTATCTGACGGCCATCCCGATCACGTTCGGCACGACGGGCAGCCGTTCGTTCGCCCTCGCGACGCCTGAATCCGTCATCTACGAGCTCGAAGGTGCCGCCGCGCCCATCGAGCCGCTCGGCGCGCCGGCGCGGCCGATCCAGTGATCCGCAGGGTGACAGCTTCTGTCACTCCGACGTTTTGTGGCGGCCCCGATTGACACTTTTTGAGGCCCGCCCCTAAGATCGGGATCGCATCTTCTGCTAACTCACACGGGAAGTTGAAGTTGTAAGGACTGAGGCGGGCACGGAACGGCTGGCACTTCACTTGCTCAATAGGTGGATGTTCGAGAAGCGCCGTGTCGGAACGGCGAAGGATTAACGGCTCGTCGGGCCTTCCGGCCCGAGCGCTCTCAAGGAGATTTCACACGTGAAGAAGATGCAGAAGAACGACGGTTTCACGCTCATCGAGCTGCTGATCGTGGTGGCCATCATCGGAATCATCGCGGCCATCGCGGTTCCCGGTCTGCTGCGCGCGCGGCAGTCGGGCAACGAGGCGTCGGCCATCGGCTCGGTGCGCGCGGTCAACAGCGCCCAGGCGACCTACGCCGCCAGCTGCGGCGGCGGCGGCTACGCGCAGACGATTGCCGACCTCTCGCTGGCCCCGGCCGGCGGCGTGGCCTTCATCGGCCCCGACCTGGCGGGCGGCGTCAAGAGCGGCTACACGGTGAACGTGACGGCTCTGGCCGGTGCGGCACAGGTGATGGCGGCGGCGGCCACCTGCAACGGCGCTGCTGCCAACGCCATGGCGGGCTACCACGTGACGGCCGTGCCGGTGACCGTCGGTTCGACCGGACAGCGTGGGTTCGCGAGCGACAACCGCGGCACCATCTACCAGGATCCCGCGGGCGCGGCCATCGCCAACCCGATCCCGGTCGCGACGCAGATTCTCCAGTAGTCCGGTCGCGCGGCGTTGCCATACGAAGAGGTGCCCCCCGGGGCACCTCTTTGTGTTTCCGGGGGGAGTCTTGTTACGATGCGGCCCGAGGTCCAGCCGATATGACACGCTTCTCCCGCAGCATCGTCGTGGCCCTGGCAGCAATCGCCCTGGGCGCTTCCATCGCCTCGCTCTACGTGCACTATCAGCTCCTGGCGGATCCGTCGTACTCGAGCTTCTGCGACATCAGCGAGACGGTGAGCTGCGAGGCGGTCTACCAGAGCGCCTACGGCTCCGTGTTCGGCGTGCCCGTGGCCGCCGGCGGGGCCATCTGGGCGGCACTCGCCCTGCTCCTCGGTCTCGTAGGATGGCGGGATCCGAAGTCAGAGGCCGGCATGGCCTCGACGGGATACCTGTTCGCCCTGTCCACCATCGGGGTGGCGGTGGTGCTCTATTTCGCCTACGCCTCCTTCCTGGTGCTCAATCGCACCTGCATCCTCTGTGTGACGGTCTACATTGCCGTTGCGGGCATCTTCCTCCTGTCGGGGTCGGCCGAGTCCGTGCCCCTGTCGAGTCTGCCGGCCCGGCTGGGCCGGGACCTGCGACAGCTCCGGGGAAGCTCCCTGGCCGTGGCACTCACCCTGATCTGGCTGGTCGGGTCCGCGTCCCTGGTGGCGTTCTTCCCGCGGCAGGCGCCCCAGGCGGCGGCCGGCGGCGCCGCGTCCACGGTCGCGGCCGCCCCGACCGAGGTGCTCGAAGGCGACCAGCTCACGCAATTCCAGGCCTGGGTGGAGGCGCAGCCGCGAGTGCCGATACAGGTACCAGCGGGCGACGCCAGGGTCGTGGTGGTGAAGTTCAACGACTACCAGTGCCCGGCGTGCAAGCAGACCTACGTCGAGTACAAGGGCATCTTCGAGAAGTACGCACAGACCCACCCGGGCGAGGTGCTGCTCGTGATGAAGGACTTTCCGCTCGACGCCGAGTGCAATGTGGGCAGCATCCACGCGTCGGCCTGCGAGGCCGCGGCGGGCGTGCGCATGGCCCGCGAGGTCAACCGTGGGGAGGCCTTCGAGGAGTGGTTGTTCGACAATCAGGCCAGCCTGACGCCGGATCTGGTCAAGCAGGGGCTTCAGGAAGTGGCCCAGGTCACCGATTTCGACGCCCGGTACGCGGACGCGCTCACGGGGGTCCGCGAGGATGCCGCGCTCGGCATGCAGCTGGCGATTGACAGCACCCCCACCTTCTTCATCAATGGGATCAGGATCAAGGGTGGACTGCGACCTTCGTACCTCGATGCCCTCATCGCCTACGAGCTGCAGCGAACGTCCGGCGCAGCTCCGCAGGGTGATGCCAGCAGCGATTAGGATCGACGGTCTCACCAAGCACTACACGGTCGGGTTCTGGAAGCCCCGCCCCTATGTGGCGCTCGATGGGCTGACCCTCGAGGTCCAGCAGGGAGAGGTGTTCGGCTTCCTGGGACCGAACGGCGCGGGCAAGACCACGACGCTGAAGCTGCTGATGCAGCTGATCTTCCCGACGGCAGGCCGCGCCGAGATCCTCGGCCGGCCCGTGGGCGACGTCGAGGTGCGACGCCGCATCGGATACCTGCCCGAGCATCCGTACTTCTACGACTACCTCACGGCCGAGGAACTGCTGCAGTACTTCGCAGGACTGTTCGGCCACGCCCCCGCGGAGCGCAGGGCCCGGGCCTCACGTCTGCTCGACGAGGTCGGGATCGGCGCCGAGCGCCGCCTCCAGCTCCGGAAGTTCTCGAAGGGCATGCTGCAACGCGTGGGCATCGCCCAGGCGCTCGTGAACGACCCGGACGTCGTGTTCTTCGACGAGCCGATGTCGGGTCTCGACCCTCTCGGGCGGCGTGACATCCGTCAGCTGATCCTCCGGCTGCGCGACCGTGGCTGCACGGTGTTCTTCAGTTCCCACGTGCTGTCGGATGCTGAGGCGCTCTGCAGCCGCGTTGCCATCCTCTCGGGAGGGCGCCTGGCCACCGAGGGGCAGCTGAGCGATCTGCTGGCCTTCAGCGTCCGCGGCTGGGAACTGGTGGTGAGCGACCTTCGGGACGAGGCGCTCGAGCACGCGCGGCGGGTCGGCGTGATCACCGGCGTGACGGCCCTCGGGCAGGGGCGCTTCGCGCTCGATCTGTCGCGCGACAGCTCGCCGGAGCGGGTCCTCGCCGATCTGACCGCCCACGGCGCACAGCTCGTCTCGCTGAACCCCCTGCGCGAGACGCTCGAGGAGTACTTCGTCCGACAGGTGGCGGAGCATCCGGCCACGCGGGGACTCGACCGGTGAATCTCTCCGTCGTCCTCCAGGTTGCCGGGAGCGTGTTCCGGGAGTCCGTGCGCGACCGCGTGCTGTACAACCTCGTGGCGTTCGCGGTGCTGCTGATCGCCGTGTCGTTCCTGCTCGGGCAGCTGACGGCCGGTCAGGACGTGAAGATCATCAAGGATCTCGGCCTGGCCGCCATTGCAACGTTCGGCTTGCTCATCGCGGTGTTCATCGGTGTGGGCCTCGTCTGGAAGGAGGTGGAGAAGCGGAGCATCTACAGCCTCCTCTCGAAACCGGTCCGCCGGCACGAGTTCATCATCGGCAAGTTCTGCGGCCTCGGGCTCACGCTCCTCGTTAACGTCGCCGTGATGGCCGCAGCCTTCTACTTCGTGCTCGGGTGGCTCGCCTGGCGCGAAACCCCTGAAATCCGTGCATCGTGGGCGGCCCCCGCCACCGACCCTGCCATGCTGAAGGCCGTCCTGCTCATCACGGTGGAGCTGCTGCTCGTCACGGCCATCGCGCTCTTCTTCTCGACGTTCTCCAGCCCGTTCCTGTCCGTCCTGATGACGGTGGCACTCTGGGTCATCGGCAGTCTCAGCACGGATCTGCGCGACCTCGGGACCGTGGTGGACGCACCGGTGGCCGCATGGCTGGCCCGGGGTCTGTACTACGTCCTGCCCAACTTCGGCGCGTTCGACGTGAAGGCAGAGGTCGTCCACGGCGTCCCGGTCGGCGCTGGCTACGTGGCACTGACCAGCCTGTACGGCACCGTGTATCTGGCCTTCGTCCTCGCCGCGGCGGTCGCGGTGTTCGCGAGGCGCGACTTCAAGTGAGCGTCGCATGGGACGAACGACCGCGCTCCTGATCGTGTGCCTCGCCGTCGCGGCCACCGGGCTGCAGGCCGGGCTCGACCGTGTCGGGCGCCCGGGCCTGCCCGAGGGCGTCACGGGCAACATCCTGTACCTGCGGTCGCCCGGCATCGCCACGCGGGCGGCGCTCTCGTATCGCTCGCTTGCCGCCGATGTCTATTGGATCCGCACGCTCCAGCACTACGGGCGCACCAAGCTGTCCGAGGAGGCGCGCAAGGAGTACGACCTCCTGCACCCACTGCTCGACCTGACGACTTCGCTCGACCCCCGCTTCAACGTCGCGTACCGCTTCGGCGCCATCTTCCTGGCCGAGGACCCGCCGGCCGGCGCGGGCCGGCCCGACCAGGCGATCGCCCTGCTCGAGAAGGGACTGGCTGCGCAGCCGGGCAAGTGGGAGTTCGCCCAGGACATCGGCTTCGTGCACTACTGGTGGCGGCACGACTTCGACAGCGCGGCACGCTGGTTCCAGCGCGCCGCCGACATGCCCGACGCGCCCAACTGGCTCGCCCCGCTGGCCGCGGTGACGCTGGCACAGGGAGGCAGCCGTGAGAGCGCGCGCGTGCTCTGGCAGCAGGTCGTGGCGGAGGCCGATGCCGACTGGCTGGTGTCGCAGGGCGAGTTCCGCCTCCGGCAGCTCGACGCGCTGGATCAGATCGCGGCCCTCGAGACCCTGACCCGCGAGTACGAGGCCCGGCGTGGCGATCCGCCGGCCTCGTGGGAGGCGCTCGTCCAGTCCGGGGCCTTGCGCGGCATGCCGCTCGACCCCGACGGCTTCCCGTACCGGCTCAATCCCTACTGGGGCACGGTGTCGCTCGACGCGCGTTCCACGCTCAACCCTCTTCCCACCGACGCGGGGCCGCGGCCATGACCGATCTCGTGCTGTTCGTCTTCGTGCTGGCGGCGGGGCTCATCATCGGGAGCTTCCTGAACGTCTGCATCTACCGCATCCCGAGGGGGGAGTCGGTCGCGTTCCCGGCCTCGCACTGCCCCTCGTGCGATCGTCCCCTGCGCTGGTTCGAGAACGTGCCGGTGGTGAGCTGGCTGGTGCTGCGCGGCAGGTGCCGCACATGTCGCACCGCGATTCCGGCCAGCTACCCGCTCGTCGAGGCCGTGACCGGCGCGGTGTTCGCAGGCGCGTTCCTCGTCTACGGTCCCACGCCGCTGCTGGCCGTCAGGCTGCTCTTCGCCTGCGCGCTCATCGTCCTCTTCATGATCGACCTCCGGCATCAGATCCTGCCGAACATCATCACGGTGCCGGGGACGCTCGTGGGCTTCGGTCTGAGCTTCCTGCTGGAACCGGGCTGGTCGAGTTCGCTGCTCGGGCTCCTCATCGGCGGCATATTCCCCCTGGTCGTCGCGGAAGGGTACCTCCGGCTCCGCGGGCGCGAAGGGATGGGCATGGGCGACGTGAAGATGCTCGCGATGGTCGGCGCGTTCCTCGGGTGGCCGCTCGTGTGGATCTGCCTGCTGCTGGCCTGCGTGCTCGGCATCCTCGTGGGGGGCGGCGGCCTCCTGCTGACCCGACGTGTCATGGCCACGCGCATCCCGTTCGGCACCTTCATCGCGGTGGCCGCGCTGGTGGCGCTCTTCGTCGGCGAGCCGATGACACACTCCTACGAGTCGGCCCTCGACTCGTACGTGGAGTGGGTCTCGAGGTAGGGTGGGCGAGCCGGCGTACGTGCTGCTCGGGCTCACCCTGGTGGTCGCCGGGCTGCTGGGCGTGCTCGGCCTTGCCGTGGCCCGGTTCCAGGCCGCGGCACGCGAGGCCAAGGGCCATGCAGCGCGGCGCGGGGAAGGCGCGTTGCTCTCGGTTGCCCTCCAGGATGCCGTGGGTGCCCTCAAGGCCCAGGAGCAGGCAATGAGCGCCCGGGCCGTGGCGTCGGAGCAGCTGAGCGGACAGATCGTGGAGCACCTTGCGTCCGGCCTGATCGTGGTGGACCGATCGGGTGCGACCGTCATCGTCAACCCGGTGGCGAGGCAGCTGCTGGACCTGGTCCCCCCCGCGCCGGGCACCCCGTATCGGGCCGTGCTCGGCGACTCGGCGCTCAGCCCGCTCGTGACCGAGTGCCTGCGCACTGGGCAGGTGGTCGTTCGCCGCGCGCAGGCCGTGGCCGGCGCCGACGGTACCCGCCAGCTCGACGTCAGCGTGTCGCCCTTCGTCGAGGGGCCTGGGCCCGGAGGCGCCATCTGCCTGTTCAGCGACCAGACGGCGGTCGTGCGCCTCGAGGAGCAGTTGCGCCTCGCGGATACGCTGGCGAGGCTGGGTGAGCTGACGGCGGGCATCGCCCACGAGTTCCGGAACGGGCTGGCCACGATTCACGGGTACAGCCGTCTCGTCCCGCTGGCGGAACTGCCGCCTCAGTACGCGTCCTGCATCGAGGGGATCCGGCAGGAGGCGGAGGCTCTGGGCCGTGTGGTCACGACCTTCCTGCAGTACGCCAAGCCCGAGCAGGCGACGCTCGTGCCCGTGCCGCTCGAAACGCTCGTCCGCCGGGCAAGCGACGAGGTGCGTCCCGAGTTGCCCGACGGGACCACGATCGAGGTACGGGGCACCTACCCGCCGGTGCAGGGGGACGAAGTCCTGCTGCGGCAGGTGTTCCACAATCTCCTGCGGAACGCCGCCGAGGCCTGCCGCGTGGCCGGGACCACGCCTGGCATCGTCATCGACGGGACCATGCGGGACGGCGGCCGCACCTGCTGCGTGCAGGTGGCGGACAACGGTCCTGGCGTTCCCGCAGCGGACCGCGAGGCGGTCCTGCGTCCGTTCGTGACGACCCGGCCCGGGGGCTCCGGCCTGGGGCTCGCCATCGTCCAGAAGATCATGCTGGCGCACCACGGCCGCGTCGAGATCGGCGTGGCAAGCGCTGGAGGCGCGGCGGTCGATCTGTCGTTCCCGGTCGCGGAAACCTGACCCTCACGCCGGCGCTGCGCGCGCAGTTCCTGCGTGCGTGTGGACTGGCGCCTCCCACGCCGCACCCGGTTCCTTCCCTTGGCACCCTGCTGCGCCGCGCCATTTCGCGGTAGATGTCGCCGGCCCGCGGCGACCCTGCGTGTGGCAACCGGGTTGCTCCCTGGCGCACCATGCGGTCCTCGTCGTCCCCCCGCGGATTCTCGTTGCTCGAAGTGCTGGTAGCGATCGCCGTGTTGTCGGTCGCACTCGTGACGCTGGTGGGTCTCTTCACGGCAGCCGCGGGCGTCACCGCGCTCGCGCGCGACACCACGTTTGCGACACTGCTCGCATCGAGGAAGGTCGAGGAACTGCGGGCGCTGGCGTTCACCTACGATTCGGCGGGTCGGCCCGTCACCGACACCGACACCGACACGGGTCTGTGGCCCCCGGGCCCGGCCGGCGCCGGTCTCCAGCCGGCTGCCGGGACGCTCGCGGCAAACGTCCCGGGCTACGTGGATCATCTCGACGGCTTCGGCCGGCAGGTGGGGGGAGGCGCCCAGCCACCCGGTCAGGCACGCTACACACGTCGCTGGCAGCTGATGTCCCTGCCGGACGACCCGTCGGGCACGCTGGTCGTCCACGTGGTGGTGCTGCCCAGCCGGCTCGCGCGCGTGGCCAGGGCGGCCCCAACCGGACCGGGCATCGTGCACCTGGTGGCGCTCCGTACACGAAAGGCGTCATGACGCGACACCCGCACGACGTCCACGGATTCGGCCTGGTCGAACTGCTTCTCGCCGCGGTCCTCACGGCCACGGTCGCCGGCGCGGTCGTCGCGCTGGTGGACCCCAGCCGCGGCCTGTTCGGCACGCAACCCGAACAGACCGACATCCAGCAGCGGCTTCGCGCCGCCACGTCGGCCCTGGCCGACGATCTGGTGCGTGCCGGTGCGGGACCAGCGCTCGGTCCCTCCGCGGGCCCGCTGCTCCAGGCCATCGCGCCGATCATGCCCTACCGCTTCGCGGCGCAGGGAGGCGACCCCGCGCGCGGCATCTTCCATCGGCACGACACGCTCACGGTCGTCTACGTGCGCGCGGGAGCCATGCAGACCACCGTCCGCGAGCGCGTCGCGGACGGTGCACCAGCGGTGACCTTCGATCTCCCGCCGTGGTGTGCCGACGATACCTGCGGGTTTGCTCCGGGCCTTCGCGCCGCCGTGTTCGGCGCCGCCGGCGCCTGGGATACGTTCACCGTCGCCCAGGCAGGCGCCGGCCGGCTCTCGCTCGACCGGCCCGCGGGTCTGATCGGACGCTACGCGGCCGGCGCGTCTCTCGCCGCGGTGGTTACCCGGACCTATACCCTGAACGCCGACCCTGTCACGGGCCGTTCGCGCCTGGTGCGTGACGATGGCGGAGGGATTGACCTGCCTGTCGTGGACGACGTCGTGGCACTCGGGTTCGCATACCTCGCGGAGGCCACACCGCCACGGCTCGTGCCCGACCGTCAGCGTCCGGAAGCCACCTACGGGCCGTCGCCTCCGGCGGTCGGCTCCGATGATCCGGACGATGGATGGCCCGCGGGCGAGAATTGTGTCTTCGAGGTCCGTGACGGCCGTCACGCGTCGAGGCTGCCGGCTCTCGGGGCTGAGGCGAGCCTGGTGCCGCTGCCGCCCGCGATGATGACGGATGGACCATGGTGTCCGGATGCGGCCCACCCTCACCGGTTCGATGCGGACCTGCTCCGCATTCGCAGCGTGGGCGTGGTGCTGCGGACGCAAGCGGGCCCGCCCATGTTCCGAGGGCAGGCCGGCCCGCTGTTCCTTCACGCGGGAGCGGCCACGTCCCCTGCGCGCTGGGTCCCGGACCAGGAGATCAGGTTCCAGGTGTCGCCGCCAAACCTGAACCTCTCACGATGAGCGGGCCCCACGTGGAGAGTGCGTCCCCGCGCGCGCTGCGCGCATCAGACCGCGCCTCGTGGCCTGGCGGTCCTCCAGGCCAGGGGACGGACGGCGCCGCCCTGGTCACCGTGCTGCTGTCGATGAGCCTCCTCATGGGCCTGTCGGCGGCACTGGTGGCCATCGTGCTCGACGAGATCCTCCTGGCGGCGCACCACCGGGATGCCGCGCAGGCCCGGTACGCCGCCGAGGCCGGCCTCGAGCGCGTGCTGTCGGACCTGGCCGCGTTGCCCGACTGGAACCTGGCCCTCTCGGGCGCGGCCCGCTCGCGGTTCACCGATGGTCCTCCCTCAGGGCCGCGGCGGGTCGGAGGGGGGCGAGTGCTCGATCTCGAGACGGCCACCGCGCTGGTGTCCTGCGGCCGCCCCCAGGGTTGTACCGATCCGCAGCTCGATGCCGTGACCGAGACACGGCCGTTCGGCAGCAACAATCCCCGGTGGCGCCTCTATGCGTACGGCCCGCTGACGGCGTTCCTGCCGGCCGGCGATGCCCTGACGTTCGCGGCCCCAGCGCTCTACGTGACGGTCTGGGTCGGCGACGATGGGGCGGAAGACGACGGCGCGCCGCTGCAGGATGCGGCCATGCCGGGCCATCCCGGGCACGGCGTGCTCGAGGTCCTCGCGCAGGCGCACGGGTCGAGTGGCCTGCGACATGCCGTGCAGGCAACCATCCGGCAGCGTCCAGGCCCCGTGCCCCGCCTCCTGGTCTGGCACCCGGGTGGCTGAGGCGGTTGGCTGCCTGGGCTCAAGTCCGGACCTGCTCCGACCGAAGGTACAGACAGGTCGCAGCAGGCCGCCACCGGCGCGGGGACATCCCCGGTGCCCGGTCTCTCGAACGGGAGTCACCATGGAATCACGAGCGCGTTGGATCGTCGCGGCGGGAGTCGTCCTCGGGCTGGCAGGCCCGGCGCTGGCAGAGGCGCAGGCGCCCCTGGCCGATGTCGCCAGGCGGGAAGCCGCCCGCCGCCAGACCGTCGAGGCGCCGGGCAAGGTCTACACGAACGAGAGCCTGCGAGGCGGCCGCCCGGCGTCGGCGCCTCGGCTGGCGCCGCCTGTGGCGCCGGCAGGGCCGGCCTCCGCCACGCCGGTGCCCCCGGACGCCGAGGCACGGCCCGGTCAGGCGATGGGGGCGGATGCGCCGGAGCCCGGCACGCCGGTCCCGCCCGGCGAGCGGGGAGACGAGGCGAGCTGGCGCAAGCGCGTCGCCGACATCCGCGAGCAGCTCTCGAGGGCCCAGCTCTTCGAGCAGTCCCTGCAGACACGCGTCAACGCACTCGACTTCGACTTCACCGCCAGGGACGACCCGGCACAGCGCGCCGTGATCGAAACCGACCGGAACAAGGCGGTCGCGGAAATCGAACGCCTGCGCGCCGAGATCCAGGACTACCAGAAGGCCCTGGTGGCGCTGCAGGACGAGGCGCGGCGCGCCGGCGTCCCTCCCGGCTGGCTTCGCTGACGTGGCCTCAGGCCCGGCCTCCACGGCCGTGACCGTCTTCCCGGTGCTGCTGGTCGAGGACAAGGACTCCCTCCGCGCCATGCTCAGGCATGCGCTGGAGCTGCAGGGGCACAGTGTCATCGAGGCCCGTGACGAGGCCGAGGCCGTGGCGTGCCTGCGCAGATCGGCACCGGCGGTGGTGCTCACTGATTTGCGTCTGCCCTCGGGCGATGGGCTCGGCGTCCTGCGGGCCGCGAGGGAGGTCGACCCGGCCATGCCCGTCGTGGTCATGACGGCCTACGGCGGCATCCAGGATGCTGTGTCGGCGATGCGCGAGGGCGCCACCGACTTCCTCGCCAAGCCCGTCGATCCCGAGCACCTGCTGCTCCTGGTGTCGCGCGCCATCGAACAGAAGCGGCTTCTCAACGACTACCTGGTGCTCAAGGAGGAGGCCGCCGAGCGTCGCGGCGCGCCGCGGATCATCGGGGAGCACCCCAGTCTGCGCCAGGTCATCGAGCGCCTGCATCGCGCCGCCGCCAGCGACGCCACGGTGCTGCTCACGGGCGAAAGCGGTACGGGGAAGGAACTCTTCGCGAGGGCGCTCCACGCGCTCGGACCCCGGGCTGATGGTCCCTTCGTCGCCATCAACTGCGCCGCCATTCCCGAGGGCCTGCTGGAGACCGAACTCTTCGGGCACGAGCGCGGTGCATTCACGGGAGCCTCGAGCCGGAAGCCGGGCCGGTTCGAGCTGGCCCACAGGGGCACGCTGTTCCTCGATGAGATCGGAGAGATGCCGCTGTCCCTGCAGAGTCGCATCCTTCGCGTGCTCCAGGAGAAGACGTTCGAGCGCGTGGGCGGGACCATGCCGCTCCACGTGGACGTGCGTCTCGTGGCGGCCACCAACCGCGACTTGCGCAGCATGGTCGCCGCGCGTACGTTCAGGGACGACCTGTTCTTCCGTCTCTCCGTCTTTCCCGTGGAGATCCCGCCGTTGCGGCAGCGCACCGGCGACGTCTCCCGCCTCGCGCACTGCTTCGTGGATCGCTTCCGCCGCGACATGAACAAGCCGGCCCTCGCGCTGTCGGTGGCGGCCCTCGAGGCCCTCGAGGCCTACGCCTGGCCAGGGAACGTGCGGGAGCTGCAGAACTGCATCGAGCGGGCGGTCATCCTGTGCGACGGTGATCAGATCCAGCCCTCGCACCTGCATCTCGCCACTCGCGCGACGGACGCGGCCGCGCCGACACGGGATCCGTGGGAAGACATCGACCTCTCGGGAACACTCGATGAGGCGCTGCGGCGGGTCGTGGTGGAAGCCGAGCGCCGGGCCATCACGCGCGCGCTCCGGGATGCGCACGGCAACGAGGAGCGCGCCGCCGACCTGCTGCGTGTCGGCCCCCGGCTGCTCCGGCAGAAGCGCACCGAGCACCGGATCGCGTAGCGCCACGTGGCGTGGCGGACGGAGACGTCCGGTGTCCCGGCGGTCAGCGCGATGTGCCGGGCATCAGTCCCAGCCGCACGAGCGCGCTCCCCAGTTCGTCCTCGGTGACGTCGTCCACGACGGCCGTTGCGCCGATCTGCGTGGGCAGCACGAAGTGGAGCCGCCCGTGCACGACCTTCTTGTCCCGTCGGATCACGTCGAGCGCGTCGTCCGCGTGCAGGTCGGTCACTGCCGGCAGCGGACCGAGCGACGCGATCAGGCTCGCCAGCGCGCCGCGCTCGGTTGGCGCCATCGCGCCGCGCGCCACGGCCATGTCGGCCGCGCCGAGCATGCCGTAGCCGACGGCCTCACCGTGTCTGAAGCGGCGATAGTGGGTGATGGCCTCGAGGGCGTGTCCGATCGTGTGGCCGAAATTGAGGATGCGACGCAGACCACCCTCGCGTTCGTCCGCGGTCACGACCTCGGCCTTGATGCGGCACGAGTCCACGATCGACGGCAGCAGGACCTCCGGATCGCGGGCGAACAGGGCCTTCGTGCGGGTCGAGAGCCTGTCGAAGAGGGGGCGGCTCGCGATCACGCCATACTTGACGACCTCGTACAGGCCAGCCCGGAACTCCCGCCGGGGCAGCGTGGCGAGCACCGAGGGGTCGATGGCGACGAGCAGCGGCTGGTGGAACGCGCCAATCAGGTTCTTGCCGAGCCGGTGATTCACGCCGACCTTGCCACCTATGGAGCTGTCCACCTGCGCCAGCAGCGTCGTGGGCACGTGGACCAGCGGGATGCCGCGCAGAAAACTGGCGGCTGCAAACCCCGCCATGTCGCCGATGACACCTCCGCCAACGGCCACGAGTGTGGTGCCGCGATCGGCGCCGGTGCGGATCAACGCCTCGTAGATGCGCGACACGGACTGGAGCGTCTTGGACCGTTCGCCGTCGGCGACGAGGACCGGGTCGTCCACGCCCAGCCCGGCCCCGATCCGGGCGCCGTGGAGCTTCCAGATGGTCGGGCTCGAGACCACGACGCGCCGTGCGCCGACCTGTGCGTCGTCGAGCAGTTGTCGGAGGGTGTCGCTCAGGCCGTCGCCGATCCAGATCGTCGACGTGCGCGAGCCCGCGTTCACGTCGAGGCGCACCGGCTGCATCGGGTGGTAGGATAGCATCCGGTGAGCGCGCGCGGCGATTTCCTGGTCATCGGCAGCGGCATTGCCGGACTGCGCGCAGCCCTCTCACTCGCCCGCGAGGGCACCGTCCTGGTGCTCACGAAAGCCGAGCCCCGCGAGAGCAATACCGGCTATGCCCAGGGCGGCATCGCCGCCGCGATTGGTCCCGACGACTCACCAGAACTGCACGCCCGCGACACCCTGGCGGCCGGCGACGGCCTGGCGGTGCCGGAGGCCGTCGAAGTCCTGGTGCGCGAAGGCGTCGGCTACGTGCTCGAACTGGTCGAGTGGGACACCGCGTTCGATCGCGACACGGAGTCGCGGTTGGCGCTCGCGCGCGAGGCGGCCCACAGCGTCCGCCGCGTCCTCCACGCACGGGATGCCACCGGGCGTGAGATCGGGCGCGCGCTGTGGGCGCGCGTGCAGGCCACGCCGGGGATCCGGATGCTGGACGGCGCCATGGCGACCGATCTGCTCCTCGACGATGGACGATGCACCGGTGCGACCTTCGTCGATGCGCAGGGGCTGGTGCGCGAGGCCAGGGCCGAGCGCACGCTGCTCGCCACCGGGGGGGCGGGGCACGTGTACCAGGAGACCACCAACCCGGCGATCGCCACCGGGGACGGCGTGGCCATGGGCGCGCGCGCCGGCGTGCGTGTGTCGGATCTCGAGTTCGTCCAGTTCCATCCCACGGTGCTCAGCGTGCCAGGGCGCCCGCGGTTCCTGCTCTCCGAAGCGCTGCGCGGAGAGGGCGCCCGCCTCGTCAACGAGGATGGCGAGCCCTTCATGCGCCGCTACGAGGACGCCGGCGATCTGGCACCTCGCGATCAGGTCGCCCGCGCGATCCTCAGGGAGGTGCGCAGGACGGGGCGTCCCGTCTACCTCACCATGGCGCACCTCGATCCCGGCTTCGTACGGACGCGCTTTCCAACCATCACGCGCGCCTGCGCCGACGCCGGTCTCGACGCCGCGCGGGACCGTCTGCCGGTGAGCCCCGCCGCCCACTACGTGATGGGCGGCGTGGAGACGGACCTCGAGGCGAGGACCTCGGTGGCCGGCCTGTTCGCGGCGGGCGAGGTGGCGTGCACCGGCGTGCACGGCGCCAATCGTCTGGCGAGCAACTCGCTGCTCGAGGGCCTCGTGTTCGGCGCCCGCGCGGCCACCGCCATGGTCGGACCCCTGCGGGCGCCGCGGTTCGACACCGCCATCACCACCTGGCGGCTGCCGGCGCCGGAGCCGGGGGCCGTGCCGGTGCTGGACGACGTCCAGCGGCTGATGTGGCACGACGTGGGTCCGCTGCGCGACGGCGATGGCCTCGCGCGGGCGGTGGCGCAACTCGGGCGCTGGTGGGCGGCGCTGTCGGCGGCCGGGGCGCCGGCGCCGGGGGACCTGTCCACCAGGCGGCTGTCGAGCGTGCTCCTGGTCGGTCTCCTGATGGCGCGTGCCGCGCTGCGGCGGGAGGAAAGCCGCGGCGCCCACTTTCGGGCGGATTTCCCCGTGCGTGACGATCTACACTGGCGCAGGCGCGTCGCCGACGAGCTGGTTCGTTCCTGATTTCCGACTCTCCGCCACTGCATGTCCACAGAGACTCCCGACCTTCCCACCGAGATCACGCCCCAGTCCGAGGACTTCGGGCGGTGGTATATCGACGTCGTCCGCCGCGCCGAGCTGGCCGACTATTCGCCCGTCAAGGGCTGCATGGTGATCAGGCCGTACGGCTACGCGATCTGGGAGCTCATGCAGCAGGGGCTCGACAAGCGGTTCAAGGCGACCGGACACGTCAACGCCTACTTCCCCCTCTTCATCCCCGAGAGCCTGTTGCTCAAGGAGACCGAGCACGTCGAGGGCTTCGCGCCCCAGGTGGCCTGGGTGACGCAGGGCGGCAACGAGCCACTCGAGGAGCGGCTGGTGGTCCGTCCGACGTCGGAGACGATCATCGGCACGATGTACGCCAAGTGGGTTCAGTCGTGGCGCGATCTGCCGATCCTCATCAACCAGTGGGCCAACGTCGTGCGCTGGGAGAAGGTCACACGACTCTTCCTGCGCACGACCGAATTCCTCTGGCAGGAGGGGCACACGGCACACGAGACGGCCGAGGAAGCGCAGGAGGAAACGCTGCGGATGCTCGGGGTCTACAAGGACTTCTCGGAGACGGAGCTGGCGATGCCCGTCATCGACGGGCAGAAGACGGAGAGCGAGAAGTTCGCCGGCGCCGAACGCACGTATTCAATCGAGGCGCTGATGCGCGACGGACGGGCCCTGCAGGCGGGCACGTCGCACAACCTGGGCCAGAATTTCGCCAAGGTCTTCGACATCACCTTCCAGGCGCGCGACAAGTCGGTCCAGTACGTCTACGGCACATCGTGGGGCGTCTCGACCCGTCTCATCGGCGCCGTCATCATGACGCACGGCGACGATGGCGGCCTGATCCTGCCTCCGCGGATTGCGCCCTATCAGGTGGTCATCGTGCCGATTCCCCGCGGTAACTGGCGGGAGACCGTGCTGCCGCAGGCGCAGGCCATCCGGGACGCGCTCGTCGCCCGCGGCATCCGCGTGATGCTCGACGACCGCGATTCGCAGACGCCGGGGTGGAAGTTCAACGAGTGGGAGCTGCGGGGCGTTCCCCTCCGCCTCGAGATCGGTCCCAAGGACATCGAGAAGTCGCAGGTGGTGCTGGCCAGGCGGGACACGCGTGCCAAGGCGTTCGTTCCGCGCGAGGGCCTCGACGCCCACGTGGAGGCCCTGCTCGCCGAGATCCAGCAGGCGTTGCTCGATCGCGCCCGGGGCTTCCGCGAGGAGCACACGTCCCGCGCCGACGGCTACGACGACTTCAAGGGCATCATGGACGGACGGCCCGGTTTCGTGATCTCGCCCTGGTGCGGGTCGGCGCAGTGCGAGGCCGAAATCAAGGCCGAGACACAGGCCACGATCCGCAACATTCCTTTCGCGGCCGAAGCCGCCACCGGCAAGACGTGTGTCAAGTGCGGCGGCCCGGCGACCGTGCACGCCTGGTTCGCGAAGTCGTACTGAGCGGAAACGCCGGCCACCGGTCGCGCAGCCGTTTCACGGCGGTGTGCCGTTCGTCCAGCCCCTCGCGCTCCGCGACCGCGCGGGCCGTCTCCGCCAGGTGCTGCTGCCACCACGGGTCGCCGGCCGCCGCCTCCCAGGCCCGGGCCAGCGCGTCGAGACAGGCCGCGTCGCCCAGGGCCGCCATGGCGTGCAGGAAGCCGAAGGGCAGTGCCACCGCCGCCCCGTGGAAGCTCTCGCGCAGGTCGTAGAGCGCGACCCGGCTGCCGCGCCGTGCCAGCGCTTCGTGCGCGGCGCCGCGGGCGGCCAGCCACTCCTGCCGTGTGTCGGGCCGCGCAGACTGCTCCTGCAGCCGGGCGTGCTCGACGAGGCCATGCAGCGTCGACAGTGGGGCATCGGCGTGCGCATCCACCCAGTGCCGGGCCTCGCGTGGGTCGGTGAAGGCCGCTGGCGCGACCGGTTCCGCGACGGCGCCGCGCAGCGGGGCCCCGTTGTCATCGCTGGCGGAAGTGCTTCCGGCGGCGTCGAGTCCTCCGCCCCCCACGGCGTGGCGGGCAGCCTCGCGCGCGTCGCCGGGCCTGGCCGGGTCGAGCGCCAGCCCCGTCAGGGCATCGCGCACCCGGGCGTCCGCGTCGTCGGGCAGCCAGCCCCGCAGGACGGCAATCGCCGCCAGCAGCACCGTCGCGTCCACGCTGGCGAGGGCCGTCAGGGCCAGCGTGCGTGCCCGGGGATCCGCCTGCCCTTCGAGCACGCGGAGGGCGTCGGCGCGCACCGCCGGCGCGGACGTCCCGTCGAGCAGCGCGGACAGTCGGGCAATCGCGCGCGGCCCGATGATGCGCAGCCGGGCGACCGCCGTTTCGCGCGCGGACGGATCGGCCTCGTGCAGATCGGCGATGAGGCGCTCGACCTCCCGCGCGGATGACGTCCTGATGGCCACCTGTCGTGAATGCCTGTGTCCGCCAGCCGATCAGTCGTCGGCGGCGGGCGGCGTGCGCTTCTTCCCGAAGAGCCAGGCCAGCGCGATGCTCAGCAGATAGAGCCCCATCATCGGCGCGGCCATCGCCGTCATGACGAACGCATCACCCGACGGCGTGAGGACGGCCGCGGCGATGAAGATCAGCAGCACCGCGTATTTCAGGTTCTTGACCATGAAGCGCGCGGTCAGGATGCCGAGCTTGGACAGGAACAGGACCAGCGTCGGCATCTGGAACACCAGGCCGAACGCCAGCAGCAGCTTCATGTACAGGCCGAAGGCGGGATCGATCCTCGGCATGAACGTCATGTAATCGGTGGTGAAGCCCACGAAGAAGGCCCACGTCATCGGGAACACGATGTAGTGCGAGAAGGCGGCGCCGAGGACGAAGAACGAACTCGACAGCGCGATGAAGGGAATGGCCAGCCGCTTCTCGTGCGAGTACAGCCCGGGCGCGATGAACAGCCAGACCTGCGTCATGACGGCCGGCGAGGCGATGAGGAGGCCGGCAATCGCGGCGATCTTGATGTAGAGCGTGAACGCCTCGGTCGGCTCCGTGTACACGAGCGTGCCACCAGCCGGCAGCGCGCTCTGGAGCGGACGCATGATGAACTCGAAGATCGGCGTGATGAACGCGAACGCGATGATGAAGCCGACGAAGACCGAGCCCACGGCCCAGATGATCCGTTTCCGGAGCTCGTCCAGGTGCTCCAGGAAGGACATGCGCCCGTCGCCTTCAGGCTCGGGCGCGGACGACACGGAGCCGCCGTCGTAGTCGGCGTCGGGGTCGATGTCGTCCGGCACCGGCCGCGGGGCCTGGCTCGGGAACGGCACAAGTGCCATGACGACTCCCTACTCTCCGGCGCTGACGGTGCGGCTCACCGGCGCGCCGTCAGTCGGCGCCGCGGGCTGCGGGGCGGGCTCTGTGGCCGGCGCGGCCGGCGTCGGCTCGACGGTCGACGGGACGGTCGGGGTACTCGCCGTGGACCGCTCGCGCCGTTCCTCGATGCGGATTTCCTCCTCGAGGGTGCTCCGCAGTTCGTTCGAGGCCTTCTTGAATTCACCGAGGCTCTTGCCGAGCGACCGTCCCAGCTCGGGAAGCTTGCGGGGACCGAAGATGATGAGCGCGATCACCAGGATGATGACCAGCTCCGGCATGCCGATTGAACCAAACATAGGGTAGGTACTCCAGCCGGCGTGTGGGCCGGCGCGCAACGCTCACGGCCGGGACAGCCGCAAGTCGTTCATGTGATTATAGAAATCGGGTCTGGACGGGGTCAAGGCGAGGGTGTAAAGTCTGACGTATGCGCAACTACCGGTTCCTCTCCGTCTCGGTCTTCGTTGTCGCATTCTGCGCGGTCGTGGGTGGCGTCTTCGGACGCAGCGCCCTGGCCACACAGGACCAGGTTCCCGACCAGTACCGGGTCTTCACGGCGGCCCTGAGTGCCATCGAGTCCGGCTACGTCGGCACGGTCGAGTCCGATCGGCTGGTCTACGGTGCGATTTCCGGGATGCTCCAGACCCTGGACCCGCATTCCAGTTTCATGGACCCCCGATCATACGCGCAGATGCGCGAGCGGCAGGAGGGACGGTACTACGGACTCGGGATCACCATCTCCGTCGTGAACGGGGATATCACGGTGGTGTCGCTGTTCGAGGGCTCGCCCGCCTACCAGAAGGGCCTGCGGCGTGGCGACGTGATCGCCCGCATCTCCGGTGAGGAGACCAAGGGCTGGGCCAGTGACGACGCGGTTCGGCGGCTTCGTGGCGCGCGGGGCACCCCGGTGGACATCTCCATCCGGCGCCCCGGCTACGACGGACTCATCGCCCTGCAGGTCCTGCGCGACGAGATTCACATCCCCACCGTCCCGGCGGCATTCATGCTGGATGCGACCACCGGGTACATCAGGCTGCAGGACTTCGGTGAGAACACCGACGCGGAACTGGGCGCGGCCCTCGAGATGCTGACGGCCCGGGGCATGGAGCGCCTGGTGTTCGACCTTCGCGGGAACCCGGGCGGCGCCCTCGATCAGGCCATCAAGGTTTCGAACCGCTTCCTTCCCCGCGGCGACATGATCGTCTACACGCGGGGCCGGGTGCCGAACTCCGATCAGGACTACCGTGCCACCGAGACCAGCGACTATCTCGGGCTGCCGATGGTCACGCTGGTCAACCGGAACAGCGCCAGCGCGTCCGAGATCGTGTCCGGGGCCCTGCAGGACCACGATCGCTCGCTCATCGTCGGAGAAACGACCTTCGGCAAGGCCCTCGTCCAGTCGGTCTACCGTCTCAGCGAGGGGGCCGGCGCCGCCATCACGACGGCCCGTTACTACACGCCCAGCGGCCGCCTGATTCAGCGCCCCTGGGATGGCAGTTTCGACGAGTACCTCAGCTACACGCTGCGCGATCAGGACGCCAACAAGATACACAGCGATGCGGATCTGAAGCTGACCGACGGCGGGCGCCGTGTCTACAGTGGCGGCGGCATCGAGCCCGACCGTCGACTCGATGGTCCGGTCGAAGGATTCAGCCCCTCGACGTTCAGCCGGACGCTGGCCTCCCGTGGCGTCTTCGCCTCCTTCTCCCAGCGATTTGCCCGTGAGGGCGACGACCGGATTGCCGATCGTCCCGCCACGCCTCTGCGCGAGCTCGCGCCGGGCTTCGCGCTGACCGACGAGATGCTGGCCGAGTTCAGGGCGCATGCGCGCGAGGCACGCGTCGAGATCGACGAGGCCGCCTGGGCCGCCGACCAGGCATTTATCCGCGCGATGCTCCGCTATGAGATCGACCTGGATCTCTTCGGCATCGGCGAAGCGCGACGGAACCTGTCCTCGTCGGATCCGCAGCTGCAGTTCGCCCTGACGCTCTTCGGTGAGGCCCAGCGGCTCCTGCAATTGCCGGCGGGGGGCACCACCCAGCAGGTGGCCCATCCAGACTCATCCGCCGATCGCCAGGCCGCGCGGTAAGCGAGTCGCTCGGGCCTGCGACTTGGGCTCAAAGCCCCAAAATATAGTGGTCCCCGATGGGGCTTGCCACAAGTTCTAGCCCTTGTTAGACTGAGCCGGCTTTCGGGCGGATAAGTCCCTGGCGCACGCCTGTGCCATCGGTATCCGGCCGGCCGCGCCGTCCGCACACGACATCCAGCACACCGTCACGCGCCTGCGCCGGAGCCTCCGGCACGGGGGAGGGTGAGGATCGTCGGCGCGAAGTGTTCCACTCTGGGGTCTGGCATGCGCCTCGAACGTCTCGAAATTTCCGGCTTCAAGTCCTTCTCCGATCGTGCGGAGCTCGCCTTCGACAGCGGGGTGACCGCCATCGTCGGTCCCAACGGCTGCGGCAAGAGCAACGTGGCCGACGCCATCACATGGGTACTCGGCGAGCAGAGCGCGCGCAGCCTCCGCGGCGAGAAGATGGAGGATGTGATCTTCAGCGGCAGCGACGCGCGCCGTCCTGGCGGCACCGCGGAAGTCCGTCTCAGGCTGGTCGGCCTGCAGGCGCCGCCGAGGCGGGAGGACCCGGAGGCGCCCCCCCTGCCGGAGTTCGGCCCCCACAACGGCCATGCGGACGCCGCAGGCGGCAACGGCCACGGCGCCAGTCAGGTGTTCCCAGGCGGCGTGAGCTCCGACCTGGCCGGCGGCACGGCCGTCGCTCCGGGCGCTGCGGCAGCCGTGCAGGCCGTCGGCGTGCTCGACCTCGGCGACGTGGTCTCGTCCTTCACGCGGGACGTCGAGGTGACCAGGCGGCTGTATCGATCGGGGGAGAGCGAGTACCTGATCGACGGCGAAGTGTGCCGCCTGCGCGACATCCACGAGCTGCTCATGGACACGGGCCTCGGTGCGAAGGCCTATTCGATCATCGAGCAGGGCAAGATCGGCATGATCCTCAGCTCGCGTCCCGGTGATCGGCGACAGCTCATCGAGGAGGCCGCGGGCATCACGAAGTACAAGTCGCGGCGGCGGTCCGCCGAACTGAAGCTCGAAGCGGCCCAGCAGAACCTCACCCGCATCGACGACATCGTCTTCGAACTCGAGAAGCAGAAGGGCACCCTGAAACGTCAGGCCGCGAAGGCCCGGCGCTATCGCCGGCTGCGGGACGAGCTGCGGCGCTGGGAGAAGGTGCTCTTCGCCGAACGCTACCGCGAGTTCCGCGCCCGCATCGAGCGCGCCGTGGCCAGGCTGGGGGATGCGCGACAGCGCGAGCAGCTCGCGGTGGCCCGTCTCAGTGAGGTCGAGGCCGAACTCGCCACGCTGCGTGTGGAGCAGCTCGAGGCCGAGCGGCGTGCCGCCTCGGTGCGCGAAGAGGCCCATGCCCGCGAGCTGGACCTGGGACGGCGGCAGCAGCAGCTCGAGCTGAACCGGCACCAGCTCGAGTCGCTCGGGAGTCGCGCCGCTGAAATGGAGGCCGAACAGCGCGACATGGAGGCCCGGCGCGAGCCGGCACGGCTGGCCGTCGAGGCGCGTACCCAGGCGCACGCGGACGCGGAACGCGCGCGCGACGACGCCGCAAGCGGACTGGCAGGCGCATCGGACGAGCTGCAGCGTGCCCAGCAGGAGATCGAGCGCCTCGAGGGGGATGTCGAGGCGGCACGCGGCGAGCTCTTCGGCGTCCTGAACGCCGCCACGGCGCTGCGGCACGCCATGGAGAGCGCGACCGCTCAGCGGGAGCGCGTGGGGGCGACGCTCGGCAAGCTCGATGTCGAGCGCGATGAAGTCTCGCGCGATACCGAGCGCGTGGCCCGCGAGCATGCCGGCGCGCGCGAGTCCCTCGACCGTGCGCACGCGGCGCTCGAGGCGGTCAGGGTACAGGCGGCGGCCAAGGAATCGGAGCTCTCCTCGGCGCGCGCCGAGCACGAGTGGCGCGCCAGGAGCGTCAGGACCCGTGAGCAGGAACTGGCCGCCACCGAAGGCCGCCTGCGGTCGCTGCAGGAGCTTCAGGCGTCCCGGGCCGAGTTCGGCGACGCCGCGCGCATGGTCCTCGTGCAGGCCAACGGTCACGTCGGACAGCAGGGCGCGGTTGCGGACTTCCTGGAGGTCGAGGCGCGGTACGAACGCGCGGTGGAGGCCTGCCTCGGTGACGTGCTGCAGCACATCATCGTGGCCCGGCACGCCGACGCCGCCGCCGGACTGGCGCTCGTGCGCGAGCACGACGCCGGCCGCTGCGGCTTCGTGGTCGTCGAGGGAGGTGCGGCCACACGGCCGGCTCCGGATCGCTCCTCCCTGCCAGCCGGTGTGGTGGAGATCGGCGACGTCCTCCGTGTGTCGGGACCGCATGCCGACACCGTCCGGGCGGTACTGCCCGAGGCGTACGTGGCCGGCAGCTTCGCCGAAGCGTTCGACGCGTCGATGCGGACCATGGCACCGGTCGCGACCCTCGATGGCGACGTCTTTCGGGGGCCGCACCTGGTGTCCGGCGGCGTGAAGGCGGAAGCCCGCGGCATCCTGAGCACCGCGCGAGAGGTGAAGGAACTGCAGGAGCGGCTGGCGCGTGAGCGCGACGACCTGGCGCGGGTGGCCGAGGAGACGGCCGGTCTCGAACTGGTCATGGCCCAGGCGACATCCGCGCTCGTGGCGTTCACCGCCGAGCAGCACCGGCAGGAGAAGGTCGTCGTCTCGCTCGACGCCCAGCTCACCCAGGCGGAGCTGGAACAGGCGCGCCTGGCACGGAAGACCGAGGTGCTCGATCTCGAGCGGCGCCGTGCCGAGGAAGAGCGCTCCGGCCTCGACGAGCGCTACGCCGAGGCACAGGTGTCCCTTACGCGCCTCTCGGGCGACCAGCAGCAGGCCGAGGCGCAGCTCGCGCAGGCGCAGCGCCGCCTCGTGGACGCCCGCGAGCAGGCCGATGCCCTGAGCCGCCGCGCCGCCGAGGCGAGAGCCGGGCATGCCGGCCTCGTGGAGCGCGCCTCCGCCCTGGCGGCCGATGTGGTCCGGCTGCGCGAGGAGGCGGACGAGCTGGAGCGGCGCATCGTCGCCAGGGCCGGCGAGATTGCCAGTGTGCACGCCAGGCGCTCCGACCTGACCGGCCTCATCGACACCGGCGTCCGCCAGCTCGACGACGACCTGCAGCAGATCGACGTGTTGCGGCGCGAGCTCCAGGTGCTCGATGACGCGGCGCTCGAAGTGCGCACGCGCGGAGAGGCCCAGGATGCCCTCATCAGGTCTGCCCGCGTCGCGGTGGACGATATCCGCGGGGAGGCGGGAGGGCTCGAGGTGGAGCGCGCGACCGCGGAAACCGATCTCTCCCACCTGGCAGAGGCGTGCGCCGAGGCCGTGCAGGCGTCTCTCGACGAGGTGCTCGCCGACGTGGAGCAGCTCGAGGCCGCAGGCGAAGCCGTGCCCGACGCGGCGGCGCTGTCGGCCGAGGAGCCCGACCCCGAGCTCGACGATGAGGCCGGTGCCGACATGCCGGCCCCGCCCGTGGCCGAGGCCGTTCCTCCGGCATCGATGTCGGCCGCCGACGCGATTGCGAAGCTGCGCGGCACGATCGACCGTCTGGGTCCGGTCAACATGATGGCCATCGAGCAGTTCGACGAGCTGGAGGCCCGACACGGGTTCCTCACCACGCAACGGCGCGACCTGGTCGACTCCATCGCCCAGACGTCGCAGGCGATCCAGCGCATCGACGAAACGAGCACCGCCAGGTTCCGCGAAGCGTTCGCGGCAATCCAGCACAACTTCCAGGAGACGTTCAGCACGCTCTTCGGGGGCGGGCATGCCGGCCTCACCCTCATCGACGAGAACGATCCGCTCGAGACCGGGATCGATATCGTCGCGTCCCCGCCGGGCAAGCGGCTGCAGAGCGTGCAGCTGCTGTCGGGTGGCGAGAAGGCGCTGACGGCCATCTCCCTGATGTTCGCGATCTTCAAGTACAAGCCGAGCCCGTTCTGCCTGCTCGACGAAATCGACGCGCCGCTCGACGATGCCAACGTCTCACGCTTCGTGGACATGCTGCGGGGCATGCTCGACCGCACGCAGTTCATCCTGATCACGCACAACCGCCGCACCATGGAGATCGCCAACCGGTTGTACGGCGTGACGATGGAGGAGCCCGGGGTGTCCAAGCTCATCTCGGTGAGCCTCCACTAGTGTCCTGGAGCCGAGATTCGGTGACGAGGCTTCGCCGCGCGGCGCCCGGATCGCCAGGTGCGAAGAGCGCGCGCGTTGGGGGTGGGCGACCGATGAGCAACGCAGCGAGGCGGGATGCCCCGCCGGGAACATGTCCGCTCATCTCGGTTCCGGGACACTAGCAATGCGGGCCGGGCCGGCTCCGTGTGGGGCCCGTCGCCCGCCGGACTCATGAACGAGGACAAGGCCGCCCGTTACCATCGCCTCCGCCGCCGGACCTCGGTGGCCGGCACGGGTACGGCGCTGGCGTGTCTGGCGCTGATCGCGGTCTCCGGGACCGGGACCTCCCTCGCGGGGGCCGCCGCGGCGCGCGCCGGGCGCACCGGGGCCTCGCTGCTGATCGGCGCGGCGCTGGCTGTCGTGCTGGCAGTTCTGGCACTGCCGTTCGACGCCTCGCAGCAGCGCCTCGAGCGGCGGTACGGCCTCGCGACCCGGCCAGCCGTCGCGTGGTGGGGCGACTGGCTCCGATCCGCACTGGTGACCGTCCTGCTCTTCTCGGCTGGCGCGCTGGCCCTCACCGCCACGCAGGCGGTCTCGCCCGACTGGTGGTGGCTCTGGTGTGCGGGACTCGCCACCGGCGCGACGGCCGTGCTGGCGAGGCTGGCGCCGGTCATCCTGGTGCCCCTGCTCGATCGCTGCGTGCCCCTGCAGCGACCCGATCTCGCACTCCGCCTGCGCACGCTCGCGCAACGCGCAGGCGCCGACTTCACGGGCGTGTTCGAGTGGCAGGTGGCCTGGCGCACCCGGGTGGCGTCAGCGACGCTGGCCGGCGGCGGGGTCCACCGGCGCGTGCTGCTCTCCGACACCCTGCTCGACACGCATACCGACGAGGAGATCGAAGTGATCGTCGCGCACGAGATCGGCCATCAGGTCCACCGCGATCTATGGACCGGGCTGGCGCTCGACGGGGGACTGCTCGCCGTGGCGTTGTACGTGGTGGCGACGGTGGGTCCCGGGGCCGCGGAGGCGCTCGGCTCGGGAGGAGCGGGCGTCCAGGCGTCCCTTCCGCTGTACCTGCTGATCGGCTGGGCGGTGTGGCTCGGGCTCCGGCCGGTCTCCTACGCCCTGTCCCGCGCGCACGAGCGACGGGCCGACCGGTTCGCGCTCGAGCTCACGGGCAATGCGAGCGCCTTCGTACGGGCCGTGGAGCGGCTCAGTGCCCGCAACCTGGCCGAGGAGTCACCCTCCCGTGCGGTGGAGTTCTGGTCCACGCATCCGCCAGTGGCGGCCCGGCTCGCGGCCGCCAGGGCCCGCCTCGGGTTCCCCGTCGTCTCGGGCTGAACCCGGGCCCAGGCGGCGGCCGTTCTCGGCCGACAGCCGGGCTCACCCCTCGACCGCGCATACTGGTGCACGCCATGACGACATCCCCCGAGCTCCGGTACGACTTTGCCAGCGACAACACCGCCGGGATCTGCCCCGAAGCGTGGGCGGCGATGGAACGCGCCAACCAAGGGCGCCTGCCCTCCTATGGTGACGACCCATGGACGACGCGCGCGGCCGACCTGCTGCGCGACGTGTTCGAGCGCGATTGCGACGTCTACTTCGTCTTCAACGGGACGGCGGCCAACGCGCTCGCCATCGCGGCCGTGTGTCAGAGCTATCACAGCGTGATCTGCCATGACGTGGCCCACCTCGAGCGGGACGAGTGCGGCGCCACCGAGTTCTTCTCCAACGGCACCAAGGTCCTGCTCGCCGGAGGTGCCGGTGGCCGTCTCGACCCGGCCGGTGTCGAACGCCTCGTGACCGCACGGCGCGACATCCACTTTCCCAAGCCGCGGGTCGTCAGCCTCACCCAGGCGACCGAGCTCGGGACGGTCTACACACCCTCGGAGGTGGCGGCCCTGTCCGACATGGCCCGTCGCCACGGCCTGGCCGTCCACATGGACGGGGCCCGGGTCGCCAACGCCGCCGCCGCCCTCGGGGTGCCGCCGCGGCGCTTCACGTGGGAGGCCGGCGTGGACGTCCTGTGCTTCGGCGGCACCAAGAACGGGATGGCCGTGGGGGACGCCGTCGTCTTCTTCCGGCGCGAGCTGGCGCAGGAGTTCGACTATCGCTGCAAGCAGGCGGGGCAGCTCTGTTCGAAGATGCGATTCCTGGCGGCGCCCTGGGTCGGCCTGCTCGAAGGAGGCGCCTGGCTGCGCAACGGGGCACGAGCCAACGCGATGGCCGCCCGCCTGGCCGCCGGCGCGGCAGCGCTGCCGGGTGTCGCACTTGCCGCCCCGGTCCAGGCCAACGGCGTGTTCCTCGACCTGTCCGACACGGTGGCGTCGGCGCTGCGGGCGCGCGGTTGGGTGTTCTACAACTTCATCGGGGAGCGGGGCCATCGCTTCATGTGCGCCTGGGACACCAGCGAGGCGGTCGTCGAGGCCCTGCTCGAGGATCTGCGGGCCGTCACGGCGTAGGCCTGCCGCTCAGCGCTTCCTCACCGCCTGCCGAGCGCGCGGCGAAGCTGCAGGGGACTGTTGAGGAACCGACGCTCGACCACCAGGAAATAGGCGAAGCCCGCCGCACAGGCCAGCCCGACGATCACCGTCGACATGCCCAGGTGCCACACCGGGTGCAGCAGCAAGGGGGAGTCCGGCCCGACGACGCGCGCAAGGGCCTGGTTCATCACGCCGATGAGCGGGCTGTGCACGAGATAGAGTGAGTAGGACACCGCGCCCACGCGCACCAGCCAGCCGGTGGCTGCGGGATTCCACGGCGTCCCCAGTTCCTCGCGCGCGACCAGGGCGTTCACGAGCGTGAAGAACGCCATGCCCCAGAGAGTCGGCGAGACGGCACGCCACGTCTGTGCGTCGGCGTGCAGCGCCGCAGCCAGCCACAGCAGCCCCACACCCGTCTGGCGACACCAGACCGGCAACCGGATGAGCCCGGCGTAGCGCTCGGCCGCGACCATGCCGAGGCACCACTGGAACCACAGCGCGATGGCCGAGGTCTCGAAGGCCACCAGGTGGAGGGCGCGGTCCTGCCATACCGACGGGATGGGCGCCGCCCGCAAGAGGACCCAGCCCACGAGCGGCAGGCCCGCCGCCACGACGAAGACCGCGCCGATCGTGGTCGGCAGGCCGAACCGGCGGCGCCAGCCCAGAGCCACGAAGTACAGCAAGTACAGGTACTCGAGTCGCGCCAGCGTCCACAGCGGTGGGTTGCCGGCGCCGAGGTCGAAGAAGCTCCAGAAACCGTGCAGCAGGGTCGCATGGAGCAGGAAGTCGAGCCCGATCCAGGAGAGCTGCGGCTCCGGGTACCGGTACACGATTTCCACCTGGACCTCGAGTGCCCAGGCCACGAGGACGGCCAGGCCGCTCAGGCCCAGGGCCACGATGTACGGCGGATACGTCCGCCGCAGACGTCGGTGCAGGAAGGCGCCGAAGGCGAGCGGCGCGTCGGCATTGGCGGCCCTGCGGCGCGCCCATGGCAGGTGGATGCAGAATCCCGAGACCACGAAGAGCAGCGGGTAGAACGTGGCGGCCGAGATGGCCGTGTGCAGCAGGCGAAACCACGCCGCCTCGATCTCGTCGAACCGCCCGTGGTGGAAGGCGTGGGTCGCCACGACCCCCAGCACCGCCGCCCCGCGCAGGCAGTCGATGCTGACGAGGCGGGCGGACGGTGGAGCGGTCGTCTGCGGTGCTGACACCCGGGTCGCTCACTCCTCTCCTGCGGGGACCTCGCGCCGCAGCGCGTCGAGCCACACGTCGGCGCGGCCGTCGCTCGGCGCGCGCCAGTCGCCGCGCGGCGAGAGAGAGCCACCGGAGCCGACCTTCGGCCCGTTGGGCATCGCGGACCGCTTGAACTGGCTGCTGCCGAAGAAGCGCGTGAGGAACCCCTGCAGCCAGTGCCGGATGGCCGTGCGATCGTACCCGACGCGCTCGACGGCGGGGATCTCCTCGGGCCAGTCGCCCGTCGCGGGGTCCTGCCAGGCATGCTCGGCCAGGAACGCCACCCGGCCCGGGCCATAGCCGAACCGGCTCACGTAGTAGAGGAAGAAGTCGTGCAGCGCGTAGGGCCCGAGCACCGTCTCGGTCTCCTGGCTGGGGCCTGTCGCCCCCGCCTCGCCCGGCACCAGCTCGGGGGAGAACGCCGTGTCCACGATGGACTGCAGCACGGCGCAGACGGCCTCATCGAACTGGCGCGTCCGGATCACCCACCGGATCAGGTGCTTCACCAGGGTCTTCGGCACCGACGCGTTCACGCTGTAGTGCGACATGTGATCGCCGACGCCGTACGTGCACCACCCCAGCGCGAGTTCGCTCAGGTCGCTCGTGCCGACCACGAGTGCCCCGTGCAGGTTGGCGAGTCGGAACAGGTGCGACGTGCGTTCGCCTGCCTGCACGTTCTCGAAGGTGATGTCGTGCACCGCCGCACCGCTGGCCGCCGGGTGGCCCAGGTCGGTCAGCATCTGCTGGCACGAGGGCCGGATGTCGATTTCCCGCCCGTCCACGCCGAGTGCCCGCATGAGCCCAAGTGCTGCCTCTCTCGTGCGCAGGCTCGTCGCGAAGCCCGGCATCGAGTACGCGAGGACATGTGTCCGTGGCAGGCCGAGTCGCTCCATCGCGCGCACCGCCACGATGAGCGCGTGCGCGGAGTCGAGGCCTCCGGAGACCCCGATCACCACTTTCCGGATCCCGGATGCCGACAGGCGCGTGGCGAGTCCCTGCACCTGGATGTCGTAGGCCTCGTGGCACCGTTCGTCGCGAAGGGTCGGGTCGCTCGGCACGTAGGGAAACCGTTCGATTCGACGCCTGAGCGCCACCGGGTGCGCAGGCACCTCGAAGGGGACCGCGATGCGCCGCACCTGCGTGCCAGGGCCCGTCAGCGCCGCCGCGGCATCGGCAAACGTTGTCATGCGCATGCGTTCCTGCGCCAGCCGGCTGACGTCCACGTCCGCCAGCAGCATCCGGGCCCCCGTGGCGAACCGTGCCGTCTCCCCGAGCAGTTGCCCGTTCTCGCAGATCAGGCCATGACCGTCCCAGGCCAGGTCCGTCGTGGACTCGCCCTGTCCGGCGCCCGCGTAGGCGTACGCGGCCAGGCACCGTCCGGACTGTGCCGTGCAGAGCAGCCGGCGGTAGTCGGCCTTGCCGATGGTGACGTTGCTGGCCGACAGGTTCGCAAGGACGGTGGCACCCGCCAGCGCCGCCGCCGTGCTGGGAGGCACCGGCACCCAGAGGTCTTCGCAGAGCTCGACATGGACCGCGCAATCGGGAAGCGACGCGAAGTGGTACACCAGGTCGTTGCCGAACGGGACCGTGGCGCCGAGCAACGAGATCTCGGTGGAGCGCGCCAGGCCACCAGGCGTGAATTGACGACGCTCGTAGAACTCCCGGTAGTTCGGCAAATACGTCTTCGGCGTGACCCCGAGGATGCGCCCGCCGCGCAGCGCGACTGCGCAGTTGAAGAGCCGCTGATCGACGCGCAGCGGCACACCAACGAGCCAGAGCGCGTTGCACCCGGCGCTGCCCGCCACGACCCGGGCGAGCGCCTCGACGGCGGCCTGCAGGAGCGCTTCCTGCTGGAAGAGGTCGTCGTTGGAGTAGCCGGTGAGGCCCAGTTCCGGAAAGACCACGACCGCCGCGTGCGCGGCCTCGGCCTCCAGGGCCATCGCGAGAGTCCTGGCCGCATTCTCCTCGGGAGTACTGAGGCTCACGGGCGGGATACAGACGGCAACACGGACGAATCCGTGGCGATAGATCGATGCGAACGGCGGCCGGTGCATGCGCTGCCGATTGTATCTCCCGCGCTGTCGCGGACCAGTCCGTGGGGTCTGCGGCGTCGTGCCAGTCCTCGCAAACCCCTCGAGCGGCTCGGGTGAGGCCGGTTCGAATGGAGCATGGCCCGATGCCCTGCCTGACGACACCGCACGACGACACCGTACGACGACACCGCCCCGGCGTGCCGCCACCCGGACGGGGCGGGGCCGATCAGGCCAGGCCAGGCAGGTCAGGCCAGGCCAGGCCAGGCCAGGTCACGTGGCCGGGGCAGGCCGGGCCTAGGCCCCGGCTTCGAGTCCCGTCCCGGGTGGCCGGCCAGGCGCACGTCGCGGGCTGAGGTCCCGAGCCGCAGGCTCTGTGTTAAGGTCCCCAGTCGTGACACCAGGATTCACCTGACAGGAGGGTTTCCCTTGAGACAGAAGACACTGTGGCTCGTCGCCAGCCTCGCACTCGTGACAGTGGGATGCGGTGGAACGCCCACGGCCACCAGCGTCCTGGAGGACGCGCAGGAGGCGATGGGCACTCCCGACACGATCCAGTACTCCGGCACGGGCGTGAACGCGTTCTTCGGGCAGGCGCTCATCGCCGGCGAGGAGTGGCCGCTGCGCGATCTCGCCGGGTACACGCGCACGATCAACTACGAGCAGCGCTCCGCCCGTGACGAGATCAACTTCGCCCAGCCGGTCTTCGGCGGGCAGCAGCAGGAACAACTCGTCAGCGGCGACAGCGCCTGGAACGCCGGGCCCAATGGGCCCGCGCCACAGCTGGCCACCGCCGAGGAGCGGCAGTTGCTCATCTGGATGACGCCCCACGGCTTTCTCCGGGGTGCCATGGCAGACAGTGCTGCCACGCTGACGCCGGGAGAGGGCAACAACACCGTCACCTTCACGGCCCTCGGCAAGTACCAGGTGGCCGGGACCATCGACGCCAACAACCACGTCACCAGCGTCCGGACCACCGTGGCCAACCCGGTGATGGGCGACATCCCCCTCGTGGCGAACTACTCGGGCTACATGGACTTCGACGGCGTCCAGTTCCCGACCCGCATCGAGATTGAGCAGGGCGGCTTCCCGTTGTGGCAGCTCGATGTCACCAGCGTCACCCCCGGCGCCCCTGCCGACTTCCCGGTCCCCGAGTCCGTGCAGGGCGCCACGATGGCGCCGGTCGAGACCGCCAGCAGCCAGCTCGCCCCGGGGGTCTGGCACGTGACGGGCGGTTCCCATCACAGCGTCGTCGTCGAGTTCGCCGACTACACCGCGGTGATCGAGGCGCCGCTCACCGAGGAGCGCTCCATGGCCGTGATGGCTGAGGCGCGACGCCTCGTGCCGGAGAAGCCCATTCGGTACCTGTTCACCACGCACCATCACTTCGACCACACGGGCGGTCTTCGGACCTACGCGGCCGAGGGCGTGACGATCGTCACCCACCAGTCGAACGTGCCATTCTTCCAGGAGGTGCTCGCGGCGCCGGCCACCGTCATGCCGGACGCGCAGGCCTCCCGGATGCAGGCGCCGATCCTCGAGGGAGTGTCCGAGAAGTACGTGCTCACCGACGGGACCCAGACCATCGAGGTCTATCCGACCGAGGGCGACACCCACACCGGCGAGTACACCCTGATCTACCTGCCGGGTCCGCGCATCCTGGTGGAGGCCGATGCGTTCAGTCCCGGCCTCCCGGATGCGCCCGTGCCGGCGATGCCGCCGCCCAACGCGGTGCGCCTCGCCGACGAGATCGCGCGGCTGGATCTCGACGTGGCTACCATCGCACCCATTCACGGTCGGGGCGCGGTGCCCATGGCCGAGCTGACCCGCTTCATCGGGCGTTGAGTCTGGCCGGGGTGGCTGCCTGACGGCAGCCACCCCGATCGACGCGTCACCCTCGCTCAGGCGCCAGCCAGGCGCTCCTCTTCGGCCGCAGCCCACCCGTAGATCAATCCCACCAGACCGAGCAGCGACATCGACCCAGGTGCGAGGGCGGGCATCGTACCCCGGGCCGATCGCGCCACGCGCTCCCAGCCGTCCACCCGGGGATCGGCGATCAGTACCTCGCGCTCGTTGGCGCTGTAGTGCAGCCCGATGCCGATGGTCCCGCTCGCAAGACACGCCAGCATGACGGCCTGGAGCAGGCGTCGGATGGCCCGTCGGGGCCGGACCACGTGCAGGGCCACCACGGCGAGGGCGGCGACCAGGAGCACCAGGGGTACGCGCTGCCACCAGGTGTCGATGTGTCCGATGAGCAGCAGCTCGGCGACCAGGCCCGTGGTACCCACCATCAGCGGCACCGCCAGCAGACGTCGGGCGACGCCGAGCCGGGACGGCGCCTGAGGCATGAACGGAACTCGAATCTGCACCCGCGCCCCCCTGGCGGGTCGTGGCCCGCGCACGCCAGACGATCCGCCGCGCGGAGGGGTTCTGTCAACGGTGTGGGCGCGGGGCCTCTCGAGGCGCCATGCAGGGACGTAGGGTTCACGATTCGATCAGACATCGCTGTAGGAACAGCCCGGTGTCAACCGCTTTCGGCCGCGCGCGGCCCGCGCCTGCGTGCCGTGGACACGCCGTCGTGCGCCCTCCGGCGGCCCGCGCAGGCCGTCCAGTGTCCCCGCCGCACGCACGAATCCCACAAGCCTGAAGGGCGCGTGGAGGCCGACGGCCATTTGTGTTCGTGCCACGCCTTCGCGCGCGCCGCGCGTCCCGATCCGGAACTCATTGTCGCTGTGACAGTTGCGCGAGCTCGCACATGTTCGCGTCGTGGGGCACTGCGATTGCACTGGCCTGTGGCAGCAGCAGTACACAGTCCGCGAGGACGTCTGTCTTGCCGGAGGGCCATTTGATGCGTTGCAGCAGACTCGTGTTGTTCACCGTGTTGGCGTCGTTCATGACGGTGTCGGCGTTCGCACAGGCGACGTCGTCACTGAGGGGCACGGTCATGGATGCCCAGAGCGCCTCGATTCCTGGCGTGACCGTGCAGCTCGTGAACGAGCAGACGTCGTTCTCGCGCACCGTCTTCTCGGACGAGAACGGGACGTACCAGTTCCTGCAGGTGCCGCCGGGGACCTACACCGTGGTGGCCGAGCTGCAGGGATTCGCCACGTTCACCGCACCCATCACGCTGCAGGTGAACTCGCCCAGCACCGCCGACATCAAGATGGAACTGGCCGGGCTGACCGAGTCGGTCAGCGTGCAGGCGACACTCACGGCCGTCAACACGGTGGATGCCTCCATCGGCAACGCGTTCGGTGAGCTGCAGGTGCGGCAGCTGCCCCTGCTCACGAGAAACGTGGTGGAGCTCCTGAGCCTCCAGCCGGGCGTCACGCCGAGCGGCGAGGTGGTCGGCGCGCGTCGCGACCAGAACAACATCACGCTCGATGGCGTGGACGTCAACGACAACCAGACCGCCGGCGTGGAGAACGCCAGCGGCAACGCGCCCACGCCGGGATTCAACTTCAGCAACGCCGGCACGTTCCGTGAGAGCGGGTTCAATGCCGCGCTGCCCGTGCCCCTCGACTCGGTGCAGGAATTCCGGGTCACCGTCGGCGGGCAGAACGCCAATCAGGGCCGGAGCTCGGGTGGCCAGGTGACGCTCGTCACCAAGAGCGGCACCAATCAGTTCCGCGGCTCGGCCTACGAGTACAACCGCGACACCTCCACCTCGTCGAACAACTGGTTCAGCAACAGGGCGGGCATTCCCAAGGAACAGCTCAAGCGGAACCAGTACGGCTTCTCGCTCGGCGGCCCCATCGTGACGAACCGCGCCTTCTTCTTCGGCAACTTCGAGCGCCGCAAGGACAACAGCGCGCAGAGCGTGCTGCGGGCGGTGCCGTCGGCGAGCCTGCGATCCGGCACCATCATGGCCAAGGCGAGCGATGGCCGTGTCTACACGCTCGGGCCGGACGCCCTCAAGGCCATCGACCCGCTGCGCCTGGGCGTGAGCCCCGCCATGCTGGACATTTTCAACGGCCTGCCGATGCCGAACGACCCGGCCACCGGCGTGGACAACGGCCTCAACTTCGCCGGCTACCGGTTCAACGCCCCCTTCGAACTCGACAACCGGGCCTTCGTCGGCAAGCTGGACCTGAAGCTCGACTCGCAGAGCGCACACAACCTGTCGGTGCGCACCACGATCGCGGACTCCGGACGTGACGAAGTGCTGGCCCAGTACCCGGGAATGGACCCCACGGCCAGGCTGCTCAACAACAGCTACGGCGTGTCGGCGTCCTACACCGCCATGCTCTCGCCGAGCCTGGTGAACGTGGCCAACTTCGGTCTCACGCGCATCAACATCGAGCGGACGGGCACGCTGGGATCGCGGTTCACGTTCGACAGCATCGACGCGCCGCTCGACTACACCCGGCCGTTCGAGCGGGACGCGCCCACCTACAACTTCACCAATGACCTGACGTGGAGCAAGGGCAATCACACGGTGACGACGGGCGCCAACGTCCGGATCATCCGGAACGAGCGCACCAACTACAGCAACGCGTTCGAGACGTTCTCCTACGGACGCGGGAGCCTCCTGGGCCTCGGCTCCGACATCACGGCCGCGACCAACGCCTACCTGCAGGCGCTGACCGGCAATCCGTCGGTGCGGCTCTCGGACGCCAACACCGTGACGCGCGCCTATGGTGACCTGTTCGGGCTGATCACCACCAGCTCCATGACCTACAGCTACGACCGCGATGGCAACCCGCTGCCCATCGGGACGCCGACCGTGCGGAACTTCGCCAGCAACGAGTGGGAGGTGTACGTCGGCGACAACTGGCGCATGACGCCGAACGTGACGTTGACCTACGGCGTGCGTTACGCACGCCTCGGCGTGCCCTACGAGCAGAACGGCCTGCAGGTGGCCCCGCTCTTCCCGCTCCAGGACTTCTTCCAGGAGCGGCTCGACGGCATGGCCAACGGCATCCCCAGCAACCAGCTGCCGAACAACATCATGCGGTACGACTTCATCGGGCCCGCCAACGGCAGCCAGAGCTGGTACGCGAATGACAACAACAACTTCGCACCCCGCGTGGCCATCGCCTACACGCCCGAGGACGGCTTCCTCAAGAGGCTGACCGGCGACGGCGGCGTCATCCGGGCCGGCGCCGGCCTGGTCTACGACCGCTTCGGCAGCGACCTGGTGACGCAGTTCGACAACGCCGCCTCGTTCGGCCTCTCCGAGGTGGTCCGGACGCCCTCGGTGAACTTCACCACCGGGCCGCGCTACCTGGGCACGCTGCCGGAGATTGCCGCCGCGTCCCGGCACGAGTTCCCGTTCGCGCCGCCCGAGGTCAACTTCATCGGCGGCAACTACATGGGCATCGCGACCGACCTGCACTCGCCCTATTCCTTCAATGCGAACTTCTCCGTGGCGCGGTCGCTCGTGGGAGGCATGACGGCGGAGGTCGGCTACGTCGGCCGGTGGTCCAGGGACCTGCTGATGCAGATCGACGCCGGCGGGTGGGCGATTCAGTTCCAGGACCAGGGCTCCGGCCAGACCTGGAAGGAGATGGCCAACACCATCCGCAGCATCCACGACGCGGGCATCACGCCGGCGGCGGTGCGGGCCAACCCCGCGCTCGCGGGCACCATCCCGTTCATCGAGAACATGATGCCGGCCCTGGCGAATCTCTACTTCCCGGGCAGCGCCACCGCGAACTACTACGACCTCATCTGGGGTCAGAACGGCGGCAGCGACGCGGACGCGACGCACGTCATCGACCGCGTGCGGACCGCAGCCTTCCCCAACTGCATCGTGGTCACCGGCTGCTACACGCTCTACCCCACGCAGAGCAGCGGCATGTCGATGTGGACCAACGCGGGCTACGCCAACTTCAACGGCATGACGCTGTCGCTGCGCAAGCCGCTCAGCAACAACGTGTCGTTCGACTTCAACTACACCCTGTCGCACTCGATGGACAACGGCGGCGCGGCCGAGGCCGGCGGCGGCTCGGCGGGCGGCATCATGCTCAACCCGTACGACTTCGATGCCTTCTACGGCGATTCCGACTTCGACGTGCGGCACAACATCAACAGCAACGTGATGTTCGAGCTGCCCTTCGGCCGCGGCAAGGCCTTCCTGGGCAATGCCGGCGGCCTGATGGACGCGCTGGTGGGCGGCTGGCAGCTCACCGGCATCTTCCGGTATCGCTCGGGCCTGCCGACCTCGGTGGCCTACAGCGGAATCTGGCCGACGAACTTCTCGTTCACCACCATCGCCGACCCCGTGGGGCCGTACGACGCGGGCATGACCACCAACCAGAACGGCAATCCCGCCATCTTCGCGTCCACCACGGAGGCCGAGAACTGGCAGCCGATGCGGCCCGGCGAGGTGGGCACCCGTGCGGCCCTCCGCCTCGACGACTTCTACAACACGGACCTGGCCGTGACCAAGAACATCACGTTCGGCAACGGTCACCGGATCCAGTTTCGCGCCGAGGCGTTCAACGCCTTCAACAACGTGAACTTCACCAACGTGCGCCTCGACGCCGCGTCTCCCGGGAACTTTGGTCAGTTCACGGAAGCGGCGCCCGCTCGCGTGATGCAGTTCGCGCTCCGCTACGAGTTCTAGGGTCGAACACAGGGAATCCCGGAGGCATCTGACATGAAGCGTCTCATCCTCGCGCTGGCGGCCATCTGGCCGCTGGCGCTCCTCTCGCAGTCGGGCGTGCCGCTGTCCGCCCAGGCCCCGCAGGCCCCGGCCGAGGAGCTCTTCGAGCAGAGCATCCAGCCGATCTTCGCCGAGCACTGCATCAGCTGCCATGGCGACAACGACCTGGGCGGGCTCACGCTCGACTCCAGGGCCGCGATGCTCGAGGGCGGCAAGTCGGGGCCGGCGGTCGTGCCCGGCGATCCCGACGCCAGCCTGCTCATCCAGGCGGTGCGCCAGACGGGCGCGATGAAGATGCCCATGGGCACCGACCCGCTGCCGGCCGAGCAGGTCGCGCTGCTGGAGCGGTGGGTCCGGGAGGGAGCCGTCTGGCCCGAGGCCATCGTGGGCGGCAAGCCGGAGACGGTCCTGACGGAGCACTTCGAGACGCACATCCGCCCGGTGCTCGCGCAGCAGTGCTTCGCGTGCCACACCAACTCCAAGAGCGGTGGACTGCGCCTCGACTCGCGCGAGGACATCCTGGCTGGTGGCGCAACGGGGCCGGCGATGGTTCCCGGCGACCCGGGTCGCAGCCTCCTCGTGGCGGCGCTCCGCCACAGCGGCACGCTCAAGATGCCCAAGGGCGGCACGCGGCTCACCGACGAGCAGATCGCCTTCTTCGAAACCTGGGTGAAGGACGGGGCCTACTGGCCGGTGGACAAGACCCCGGTGAAGGTCTACACGGAGGAGCAGAAGAACCTCTGGTCGGTCCAGCCGCTGCGGGCAGGCGCGGCGCCCGCCGTTCGTGACACGGCGTGGCCGCTCAACGACATCGACCGCTTCGTCCTCGCGCGCCTCGAGCAGGACGGGCTGCGGCCGACCACCACGGCCGACCGCCGCACGCTGCTGCGCCGGGTCACCTACGACCTGACCGGTCTGATGCCCACCTACGAGGAGGTGCAGGCGTTCGAGCAGGACGCCTCACCCGACGCGTGGGAGAAGGTCGTCGACCGGCTGCTGGCCTCGCCGCAGTACGGCGAACGCTGGGCCCGCCACTGGATGGACGTGGTCCGTTACGGCGAGGACGACTACCGCGTGGCGGCTCGGCCCGATCGCGCGGAGAAATACCCGTTCGCCTACCTGTATCGCGACTGGCTGATCAAGGCCTTCAACGAAGACCTGCCCTACGACATGTTCGTGAAGGCACAGCTCGCCGCGGACCTGCTGGACGAGAAGGTCCGCGACCGCTACATCCCCGCGCTCGGCATGCACGGCAACGGCATCTGGATCTTCCACGCCAATCCCGCGCCGATCGAGCGGGCCGACGAGTGGCACGACAAGGTGGACGTCACCAGCAAGGCCTTCCTCGGCCTCACCGTCGGATGCGCCCGTTGCCACGACCACAAGTACGACGCCATCTACACCAAGGACTACTACCAGATGGCCAGCGTCTTCGCGAGTTCCAACTTCAAGGCCTATCCACGCGTGCCGGCCGCGGTCGTCGAAGAGTACGACCGCCAGAAGAAGGTCCTCGAGAAGAAGGAAGAGGACCGGAAGACGTTCCTCGAGAACGCCTCGGACCTCTACGCGCAGATGCTGTTCTCGCAGGCCGAGGACTACATGATGGCCGCCTGGAAGGTGGGCACCGAGCGCCGGGCCACCGTGGCGAGCGTGGCTGAGGATACCCGGCTCGATCCGGAGATTCTCGACCGCTGGGTGACTTTCCTGCGGAAGCGCCCGGACAACTACCCGGCGCTGGCCGAGTGGCAGGAGATGGTGAGCCGGGAGTCCACCGAGGCGGAGGCCAGGACGCTGGCGCAGGCGTTCGTGGCCAAGGTGGCCGACGTCAACGAGAAGTACCAGAAGCTGACGAAGGACAACGAGGTCGCGCTCGCCCAGGTGAAGGACGAGAACGAGCCCTTCGACCCGCTGCCGAACGGCCTGAAGCGGAAGCTCAACGCCTACCAGATCGACCTCAAGAGCCTCGACCGTGAGGACACGCTCCTGTGGCGCGACGTCTTCGAGCGCGACGTGCCCGAAGCCACGGCCGAGGACGCCGAAGAGAGCGACAAGCCAAAGCCCGGCCTGCTGAAGCTGACCGACGGGGCGCTCGAGCGCCGGCTGCCGGCCGACCTCCGTCTGCACGCGGACAAGCTGAAGGCCGACATCGATGCGTTCAAGAAGGCCATGCCGCCGCGCTACCCCGAGGCGTTCGGCATCGCCGAGGCGGCGCAGCCGTCGGACCTCAAGGTCTTCGTGCGCGGCAACCCCTACGCCTTCGGGGACAACGCGCCACGTGGATCGCTGTCCATCCTCAACGCGGGCACCCCGACGCTGTTCACCGAGGGGAGCGGACGTCTCGCGCTCGCCGAGGAGATCGTGCGCCAGCCCGTGGCGATGCGCGTCATCGTGAACAGGGTATGGGACTGGCACATGGGCCGCGGCATCGTGAACACGCCGAGCAACTTCGGCATGGCCGGTGACCGACCGACCCATCCCGAGCTGCTGGACCACCTCGCGTCGCGGTTCATCGAGAGCGGCATGTCGTGGAAGGCGCTGCACAAGGAGATCCTCATGTCGAGGACCTACCAGCTGAGCGCCGAGCCGGTGACCGCCAACATGGCGAAGGATCCCGGCAACCAGCTGTACTGGCGGGCGAACCGGATGCGCCTCGATTCCGAGGGTGTGTGGGATCTCCTGCTGCAGGCCTCAGGCACCCTCGACATGACCGGGCTCGGCGGCCCGTCGCAGGTGCTCGACGAGAAGATGACCCGTCGCGCCGTCTACGCGAAGGTCAGTCGCATGTATCCGAGCGACTTCCACAGCACCTTCGACCTGCCGGCCGCGACCATCTCGACCGAGAAGCGCTACACCACGAACGTGCCGCAGCAGCGGCTCTTCTTCCTGAATGGAACGGTCGTCCAGCAGCAGGCGCAGGCCATCGCGGACCGCATCGCGCCGCTCGGGTCACCCGGCGCACAGGTGCAGAAGGTGTTCGAACTGGTCTATCAGCGGGCGCCCACACCCGAGGAGCTCTCGGTCGCCACGGCGTTCATCCAGAAGCCGGCCTACAGGACGGCGCTCGACGCGGTGGTGCCAGCGGCCACCGACGGTGTGGTTGCGACAGAGCGTGGATCCGGGCCCTCGAGGCTGCCGGATTCACCCCTGCGATCCCTGTGCTGGGCACTGCTCAGCTCGAACGAGTTCCTGTTCCTCGACTGACCGACGGAGACGAGCCCATGTCCTGCAACCATCTCTTCAAGCCCCTCACCCGCCGGCAGGCGATCACGCGACTCGGTGGCGGATTCGGCATGGTCGCCCTGTCGAACATGCTGAACACGTCCCTGGCACAGGCCGCGGCTGTCGAGCCCGCCTCCAAGGGGGCGCTCACGCAGCTGCACTTCAAGCCGAAGGCGAAGCGGGTGATCTTCCTGTTCATGAACGGCGGCGTGTCGCACGTCGACACGTTCGACCCGAAGCCGATGCTGGACAAGTACGACGGGCAGCCCACGCCGGGCGGCCCGATCCTGACCCAGCGCAAGACCGGCAACCTGATGAAGTCGCCGTTCAAGTTCAGTCCGCACGGGCAGAGCGGGCTCGAGTTCAGCGACCTCTGGCCGAACCTGGGCACAGTGGCGGACGACATCTGTGTCATCCGATCGATGTGGGCCGACATTCCGAACCATGAGCCGACCCTCACGATGTGGAACACGGGTTCCAACTTCCTGGGCCGGCCTTCCATGGGCTCGTGGATCACCTACGGCCTGGGCACGATGAACGACAACCTGCCTGGCTTCGTGGTGCTCACGCCCACCGAACCGCTGACCATCGGGAGCCCGCTCTGGAGTTCCGCGTTCCTCCCGGCGGTCTACCAGGGCACGCTGGTGCACAACAAATGGACACCGGATGAGGCCTTCCAGGCGCAGAAGGTGGTGCCGAACATCATCCGTGCCGCCGAGGAGGAGCCGCAGTTGCGCGACATCGGCTTCCTCCGGCACATGAACGAGATGCACCTCCAGCGGGTGCGGGAGCGTGACTCGAATCTCGACGCGTCGATCGAGACGATGGAGACCGCCTTCCGGATGCAGACCGAGGCGCCCGACGTCTTCGACGTCAGCAAGGAGAGCAAGGCCACCCTGGAGATGTACGGGCCTGGCAACACCGCGCTCGGGTGCATGATGGCCGCCCGCCTGGTCGAGAAGGGCGTCCGCATGGTGCAGACCTATTACGGCAAGGGCGACCCATGGGACGCCCACAACGACATCATGACCTACCGGAAGCTGGCGAAGGACTCGGACCAGGCCTACGCCGCGCTCATCAAGGACCTCAAGCAGCGGGGGCTCTTCGAGGACACGCTCGTCGTGTGCGGCACCGAGTTCGGCAGGACGCCGGCCATCCAGACGTCGAACGAGAACGTGGGTGGGGTCGTGAACGGCCGCGACCACAACGTGACCGGCTTCTCCATCTGGCTGGCCGGAGCCGGCGTCAAGGGCGGCATGGCCTACGGCGCCACCGACGACTTCGGGTTCAAGGCCGTGGAGAAGAAGGTGCACGTGCACGACCTGCACGCGACCATCCTCTACCTGCTCGGCATCGATCACACGAAGCTGACCTACAACTACAGCAGCCGCGACTTCCGGCTGACCGACACGGCGGGCGAAGTCGTGCACGAGATCCTCGCATGAGGCGCGCGGCAGGCGGTGTCGTGCTCCTCGCCCTTGCGGTACTCGCTCCGGTGGCGGCCCAGCAGCCGGCACCGGGGGGCCAGGCCCCGGCCGCGGCGCCGGTGCCGAAGCCGGGCGTCCCGGCCGTGCAACACCCGATGGCGGCGATCGTGCCCGACGCCGAGTATCCGATCATCGGCTCACCCGACTGGCTGGCCATGGGTGAGAACCAGGTCTGGACCAACAGCCGGGCAGCGGACCTGGTGAGCCGGATGGATCCGTACACGAACGAGACGGTCGCCACCGTGCCCGTACGCAATCCCTGCTCAGGGCTGATCATCGCCGAGGGCACGCTTTGGGCACCGAGCTGCGCGGAGAAGGTCGTCTATCGCATCGACACCACCACGAACATGGTGGTGGCGAAAGTGCCGGTGTCTCCCGCGCACAACGAAGGCGGCATTGCCTACGGGGCAGGCTCGGTCTGGCTGCCAAGCGACCCGAAGGGTGAGGTCACACGCATCGACCCGGCGACCAATGGCGTCGCAGCCCGAATCGCGGTGGCGCCGGGGTCGTTCACCGCCGTGTTCGGCTACGGGCGCGTCTGGGTCTCGAGCACCGAGAAGCACCTGGTGTCGGTCATCCATCCCGCCACCAACGCCGTGATCGCGGAGATCCCGGTGGACACCGCGCCCCGCTTCATGGCGGTCGGCGAGGGCTACGTGTGGACGCTCAACCAGGGCCGGGGCAGCGTCACCAAGATCGACCCCCACACGATGACGGCCGTCGCGACGATCGAGGTCGGCGTACCCGGCGGCGGGGGAGACATCGCAGCCGGCGAAGGGGCCGTGTGGGTGACGGCGCGCGACATCCCGGTGAGCCGCATCGACGTGGCCACCGAGCGCGTGACGCACCAGTTCGTCGGCCCTGGCGGCGACGCCATTCGCGTGCTGCACGGGTCGGTCTGGCTGTCGAACGGGCGCTGGTCCAACGTGTGGCGCTTCCAGGCCAGCAAGCTCCTGCACACCGTGCCCGAGTCGTGGACGGTGCGGGCGAAGCGGGCCGACCTCGACGGAGACGGCGCGGCCGACCTGCTCGTTGAGGATCTGCCCGTGTGGTTCCCAGGCCAGCCCACCACGTTCCGTGTCCGCCCGGTATCGGGCGCGGCCGGCACGTCGTTCGTGCTGCGGACGACGCTGAACGGCACCAGTGCCGAGGTGCCGTTCGTCAAGGACGGCGACGACTACCGCGCCGCGTTCACGGGAAGCGAACCCCGCTGGATTCACTATCAGGCCTGCACCGCCGCCGGCCGCTGCGCCGAGGAACTGGTGGTCGCGTCCCCCACCACGCCCCTCGACGTGGCCCTCGGGAAGAGGGCGTTCACGCCGCCGACCTTCGCGGCGCCGCGGCCGCCCGACGTCGGCGGGTTCGTGTGGAACATCCTCGAGCCGACGATCCTCGCTCCCGACTATCAGGCCCTGCTCGATCGCACGGACCGCACGGGTCCGCCCTCCATCACGCTCGCCCAGGACTACGGCGAGCTGAAGCGCCACGAGTGGGAGTTTCAACACCACACGGCGTTCGCCTACGGCATCCTCTCCGCCGACCGGCAGACCGAACTCGGCTGCGTCTACATCAACCCCAGCACGAAGGCCGGCTACGACGCCACCGTTCGGCTCTGGGTCACGCGGCAGGGTGCCGAGGCCGGTCTCGATCCCGTGCTCGAGAAGGCCGTCAGGGCGTGGGTGAGAGCCCGGTGGCCCTTTACGGCCGTGGCGTTCCCCGGCCGTGACATGCCGATGGCCGAGTGGAACGCCCTGCCCGCGCGGAGTGCGTCATGAGCGTCCGACGACTGCTGGCGGGCGTCGCCGCCGTGCTCACTACGGTCAGCCTCGGCGCACAGGCACCGGCACAAGCACCGGCGCCGGTATCGGCTCCGGCGGCTCCCACCGTGCCGCCTCAGCCGGCGAGCGCGTTCATCGAGCCAGGCGTCCTGCCGCGGTCGTGGCGTCCGGCCGGGCCCCGGTGCATGGAGGTGCCCGAGTGGCAGGTACACGAGTACAACCCCAACTTCTTCATCCTGCGCCAGTCGGGCTGTACGCACTACGAGAAGCCGTTCCTGTATCTCATCTTCGGGCGGGATCGGGCGCTGCTCGAGGATACGGGCGCGGGAACGATCGACACCGCCCCCTTCGTGATGGAGCTGGTGGCCCAGTGGTCCAGGCGCAACGGACGCACCACGCCGCTGCCGCTGCTGGTGGTGCACTCCCACTCCCATGGGGACCACGTCGCCGGTGACGCGGGATTCCGCAACCTGTCGAACGTCACGCTCGTGCCCGCCACGGTGCCCGACCTCCAGAAGGCGTTCGGCATCGCGACCTGGCCCACCGACGTCGTGTCGATCGATCTGGGCAATCGCATCGTGGATCTGGTACCCATCCCAGGCCACGACGTGGCCGGCATCGCACTCTACGACCGCCAGACGGGCATTCTCCTGACCGGCGACAGCTTCTATCCAGGCCGTCTCTACGTCGGCGACTCGGAGTTCCCGACATTCGTCGCGAGCCACCAGCGCCTCGTGGACTTCACGGCCGACAAGCCGGTCGCGCACATCCTCGGGACCCACATCGAGCAGACGGCGACTCCGTTCGTGGACTACCCCCGCGGGACCGTCTATCAGCCCGACGAGCACGTCCTCGAGCTGACGCGCGGCACCTTGCTGGAGCTCAACGACGCCCTCATCCGACTGGGCGGCCGGCTCGATCGCGTGGTGCTCCGCGACGTCATCCTGTCGCCGCGCGCGCCCCGACAGTAGGGCGTCACCGTGCCCGTGCACCCGCGACCCGGGAGGCCAGAGGTGTATCCAGCAGAAGGGAGAAGGAGGCTGTCGTGACTGTCATGTTCTGGCCCGTCGTCGTCTTCATGGCGGTGTCGCTGGCCATCGGCATCTACACCTACACGCAGGTGCGCGGCTCGGGTACCCGGTACGCGGTGTGCGGCAAGTCGCTGCCGTTCGTCGTGGTCGGCACCACGCTGATGGCGCAGGCGGTGGACGGCAACTCGACCCTCGGCGCCGTGTCCATTTCCTACACGGGCAGCGTCTGGGGCGGCCTGATGATCTCGCTCGGGCTGGGCGCGAGCCTGTTCATCGTGGGGCGCTGGCTGGCGTCACCCCTCAACCGGATGAACCTGCTCACCCTGCCGGAGTTCTTCTATCGCCGGTACGGCAAGGCGACGGAGCTGCTGGTATCGCTGCTCACCATCGTGAGCTTCACCGTGCTCATCGCAGGCAACCTGAGCGCCGTCGGCTGGGTGCTGTCGGTCGTCAGCGGCAGCAGCTATCTGCCGGCCTTGATCGTGGCCACCGTCGTCATCGTGACCTATACCATCGCCGGAGGCCTCTACTCCGCGGTCTGGACGGACTTCCTCCAGGTGTACGCCGCGCTCGTCGGCTTCGTGGCCGCGGCCATCTGGCTGCTGTCCACCCGGGGCCTCGAGGCCATGGTGGCAGCCGTACCCGCCGCGACGGTGGACCTCAGCTCACTGGTCAGCCGCGAGAGCGGGGCGCTGGTGAACTGGTCGGGCATGCTGGCGCTCGCCTTCGGCAATGCGATGGCGCTCGACTTCATGGAGCGCGTCTTCGCGGCGCGCGATGGCCGGACCGCTCAGCGGGGGTGCTACTACAGCGGGGCGATGACCATGCTGATTGGCGCGTGCGTCGCGGTCGTCGGGCTCGCGGGCGTCGCGTCCGTGCAGGGCGCGGCGGATCCCCGGATGGTGCTGCCGGCCATGGCCGTGGACGTGCTGCCCTACTGGATAGGCGTGCTGGTGTTCGTCGGGGTCCTCGGCGCCTCGATGTCCACGGCCAACGGCGCCATCCTCGTCATCTCGGTGGTGCTCGCGCGGAACGTCGTGCAGCGCTGGCGCGCGGAGACGGTGTCCGACGGCGGCATGCTGCGGCTCTCGCGTCTGATGGCCCTGCCCACCGCGGTGGCCGCCGGCCTGGTCGCCTGGGTGCGCCCGGAGCCTGGCATCCTGCTGATCGTCGCGTTCGACATCGTGGTCGCCGGCTGTGTCGTGCCGCTGTTCGCTGGCGTCTACTGGCCGAAGGCCAATCGCTATGGCGCGGTCGCCTCGATCCTGACCGGGACCATGGCGCGGCTGATCGCGCACTTCATGACGCCGCCCGAATGGGCCGGCCTCGACACCCTGGTGCCGCCGCTGCTGAGCGCGGCCGCGTTCTACGTGACCTGCCAGCTCACGTGGCGGAGCGAGGAGAGCCGCCACTACGTGCTGACCGAGGTCGTGGGGGAGGGAGCCTGATGCTGACGTATAGACGGTGTGGACGACTGCCCGGTGCGGTGCTCGGTCTGGGGGCGTGCCTGCTGCTCACCCCGGTGGGTGCGCAGCGGCCACTGGCACAGGGAGCCGCGCCAGCGCCCGCGGCCGCCGGGCAAGGTGCGCCGGCGCAAGCCGCACCGCAGCGGCCACCAAGGCCCGGTGTCACCACGCCTGGCGTCAAGCGGGAGATCGGCGCCATCACGCCTGTCGGCGTGTTTCCGGTCCCCGGCAATCCCGACTGGCAGGCCGTCACGCCCGAGGCCGTCTGGGTCACGAGCGGGCGCCGCAGCCTGGTGGGCCGGCTCGACCCGAAGACGAACACCGTGGTGGCCCTCATCGACACGGCGCAGCGACCCTGTTCGGGCCTCGTGGCTGCGTTCGGCACGCTGTGGGTGCCCATCTGCGGGGATCCCGAGAAGCCGGAGACCAAGGCGCTGCAGCGCATCGACCTCGCGACCAACGCCATCGTCGCCACCCTGCCGGTAGGGCCCGCGCTGAGCGAGGGCGGCATCACGGCCAACGCGGACAGCGTCTGGATGCTCAGCGACATGCGAGGCACGCTGTCGCGCATCGACCCGTCCACCAACCGCGTCGTGGCCGACATCCAGGTACCGTCCGGCTCGTCGGTCGTCGTGCTCGGCGAGGACCAGGCCATCTGGGTGGTCTCCACCGAGCACAGCGTGCTCGTGCGCGTGGACCCGGCCACCAACCTGATCACCGACCGCGTGCCCGTGGGACCCAACCCGCGCTTCACCACCGTGGGCGGCGGGTCCATCTGGACCCTGAACCAGGGGGACGGCACGGTCTCGCGCGTGGACATCGCAACCCGCAAGGTCGTCGCGACCATCGAGGTGGGTGTCCCGGGCGGCGGAGGCGAGATCGCCTACGGCGAGGGTGGCGTGTGGGTCACGGTCTTCGAGATCCCGCTGACGCAGATCGATCCCGAGACCAACCGCGTCGTCAAGCAGTGGGTCGGGCTCGGCGGCGATGCCGTGCGGGTCGGGCACGGCTCGGTCTGGCTCTCGAACATCCGTCAGGAGAACGTGTGGCGGATCGACCCCAGGCAGCTCTGACCCGCGCGCGGGCGTATCACCGCCCACGGGCATTGGATGCCGCGGGCCGGTACGGAACAATAGGAACGTGATGGGAGCACCACTGTTCGAGGACGTGATCCGCGAAGGCGCCACCTGGTCGCACGTGCTGAAGCGCGGAACCGCCCTGCGCCTGGTGGACACGCACGGAGGCGCCAACGTCGGCGCGCTGTTCTACAACTGGGAGAACCCGACCGAGCGGTACAACATGCCGGACACGCTCAAGGCGCAGCATACGGCGCGGCTGACGAAGGGGGCCGTGCTCTATTCCGACATGGGCCGGGTGCTGTGCTCGATCATCGACGACTCGGTCGGCTGGCACGACCCGCTCGGGGGCTGCTCGAACGGCGACCTGGTGACCCGCAAGTACGGCCCGTCCCGTTACCAGGAGCACCGCAACGCCCGCCATGCGAACGCGTGGGACGGCTTCGTGATCGAGCTCGGGAAGTACGGGCTGGGTGCCCGGGACATGGTGGCGCCGCTGAACTTCTTCAGCCGCGTCAGCGTGGACCCCGACGGGACCCTGCGCTTCGAGGCTGGCCAGTCACCCGCCGGGGCGTTCGTGGACCTGCGCGCCGAGATGGACGTCCTGGTCGTGCTCAATACCTGCCAGCACCCGCTCGACCCGTCGCCGGTATATGCGCCGCGGCCCGTGTCCCTGTCCGTCCGCCGGGTGCCCCCGCCAGCCGCTGACGACATCTGCCGGATCTCGCGACCGGAAAACGAGCGGGGATTCACGCTGACGGAACGGTACTTCCTCTAGTGACGGCGACCATGCTGACCGAGAGTCCCAGGAACCCGGCCGAAGCCTGTGTCGACACCGTCGTGGCGGCCGGAGACCCATGGATCCATGAGATCCGGAAGGGCCAGTATCTCCGCATCCTCGACCTCGAGGGCAACCAGGCGGCAGACACGCTCTTCTATAACGCCCACGACTACGAGGATCGGTACTCGGCCCAGGACACCATCCGCGCGCAGGGCAATATCTACCTGACCACCGGCACCCGCCTGATGTCGTCGAAGGGCCACGTGCTCCTCAGCATCGTGGCCGACACCTGCGGGCGCCACGACACGCTCGGCGGCGCCTGCGCGACCGAGAGCAACATGGTCCGATACGCCCTCGAGAAGCGGCACATGCACGCCTGCCGCCAGAGCTTCCTGAAGGCGGCCATCGAATGGGGGCGTGGACTCGAGAAGCGCGACATCACGCACAACATCAACTTCTTCATGAACGTGCCGGTGACCCCGGAGGGGCGGTTGACGTTCGAGGACGGCGTGTCGGCGCCCGGCAAGTACGTGGAACTCCGGGCGGAGATGGACGTGCTGGCCCTCGTCAGCAACTGCCCGCAGCTCAACAACCCCTGCAACGCGTACGACCCCACTCCCATCCGCGTGCTGATCTGGGACCCGGTGGACTGATGTTCCGCCGTGTGCTCGTCGCCAACCGCGGCGCGATCGCGTGCCGCATCATCCGCACCCTGCGCCGGCTGGGCATCTCGCCCGTCGCGGTCTACTCGGATGCGGACCGGCACGCGGCACACGTGGCGCAGGCCGACCAGGCGGTCCGCCTGGGGCCCGCGCTGGCCTCTGAAAGTTACCTGCGGCAGTCCGAGATCCTCGATGCGGCGCTGCTGACCGGCGCCGAGGCCATTCATCCGGGCTACGGCTTCCTCAGCGAGAACGCCTCCTTCGTGGACGCCTGCGACCGTGCCGGCCTGGTGTTTCTCGGACCGACCGCCGCGCAGATGCGCGAGCTGGGCCTGAAGCACACGGCCAGGGAGATTGCCCTGCGCGAAGGGGTGCCGCTGCTGCCTGGCACCGGCCTTCTCGCGGACGAGGGCGAGGCGCTGGCCGAGGCTGCGCGCTGCGGGTATCCCGTCATCCTGAAGAGCACCGCGGGCGGCGGCGGCATCGGCATGCGCGTCTGCGGCAGCCCCGTCGAACTCCAGGAGCACTTCGCGGCGGTCGCCAGGCTCGGCCTCGCCAACTTCGGTCAGGCCGGCGTCTATCTCGAGCGCTACGTGGAGCGCGCCCGGCACATCGAGGTGCAGGTGTTCGGGGACGGCCGGGGCGGCGTGGTGGCGCTCGGCGAGCGCGACTGTTCGGCCCAGCGTCGGAACCAGAAGGTGATCGAGGAGACGCCTGCGCCGGGCCTCTCCGACGGGGTACGGCAGCAGCTGCTCGCTACGGCCGTGCGACTGGCGGCCGCCGTGTCGTACCGGTCGGCCGGTACCGTGGAGTACCTGTACGACGCCGATCGGGAGGAGTTCTTCTTCCTCGAGGTCAACACGCGCCTCCAGGTGGAGCACGGCGTGACCGAGGAGGTCACCGGCGTCGATCTCGTGGAGTGGATGGTGCGCCTCGGGTGCGGGGAGCTGCCGGCCATCGAGACGCTTCGTCCCGCGCCGTCCGGCGCGTCGATCCAGGTGCGGGTGTACGCCGAGGATCCCGCGCACGCCTTCAGGCCGAGCACGGGCGTGCTCACCGACGTCCGGCTTCCCGAGGGCGTGCGCTGCGACACCTGGATCGAGCGCGGCGTGGAGGTCACGCCGTTCTACGACCCGATGCTGGCGAAGATCATCGTCAGCGCGCCCACGCGCGCCGAGGCCGTGACGCGCCTGCAGGAGGCGCTCGCGCAGACGAGTCTGTCCGGGCTCGAGACCAATCTCGACTACCTCCGCACGGTCGTGACCACGCCCACGTTCGCGGCAGGCGGCTTCCCGACCAGCTTCCTCTCGCAGGTGGTCTACCGGCCGCGTGCCTTCGAGGTGGTGGACGGCGGCATGCAGACCACGGTGCAGGACCATCCGGGCCGCACCGGGTTCTGGCACGTGGGCGTTCCGCCATCCGGCCCGATGGACTCCCTCGGGTTCCGCCTCGCGAACCGGCTGGTCGGCAACGGGCCGTCGGCCGCGGGGCTCGAATGCACCCTCGTCGGTCCCACGGTGACGTTTCACGCCGCGACCACGATTGCGCTGACGGGTGCGGACATGGCCGCCACGCTCGACGGCGTGCCGGTGCCGCGCTGGACGCCCGTGCCGGTGCTGGCGGGTGCGACGCTGCGGCTCGGGGCGTCCGCCGGACCGGGCGCCCGCGCGTACCTCGCGGTTCGCGGCGGCCTGGACGTGCCTGCGTATCTCGGCAGCCGCGCCACGTTCATCCTCGGGAAGTTCGGCGGCCACGCCGGCAGAGTCCTGCAGGCGGGCGACATGGTGCGCTGGCTCGACCCGCCCCCGGACGCGCCGCCGCCGGCACCGGAGCCGCTGCCCGACGCGCTGACGCCGGCCTACGATCATGCCTGGGAGGTGGGAGTCCTCTACGGACCCCATGGCGCGCCCGACTTCTTCACCGACGAGGATATCGCGCAGCTGGTGGGCACCCCGTGGAAGGTGCACTACAACTCCGACCGGACAGGCGTGCGCCTCATCGGCCCGCGTCCGCAGTGGGCGCGTCGTGATGGCGGGGAAGCGGGGCTGCACCCGTCGAACCTGCACGACAACGCCTACGCCATCGGGGCGATGGACTTCACGGGCGACATGCCGATCCTGCTCGGGCCCGATGGGCCGAGCCTGGGCGGGTTCGTCTGTCCCTTCGTCATCGCGGGTGCCGAGCGCTGGAAGATGGGGCAGCTCCGCGCCGGGGACACGGTCAGGTTCCGGCGCGTGTCCAACCAGCAGGCGGTGTGGATGGACCGGGCGCTGGACGAGGCCATCGACAGCCTCCACGGCGCGCTCCCCGTGCCCATCGAGGGCCCGTCCGAGCCGGCAGTGCTCCACCGGGGCGCCGACAGCGTCTACCGTGCGGCGGGCGATCGCTATCTGCTGGTGGAGGCGGGTCCCAATGCGCTCGACCTGAACCTCCGGTTTCGCATCCACGCCCTGCAGCAGCTCCTGGCGGACGCGAAGCTGCCTGGCATCGTGGACGTGACGCCGGGCATCCGCTCCCTGCAGATCCACTACGACAGCCGGGCCCTGTCGCGCGACCACCTCATGTCGGCGCTGGCCGAGTGCGAGGCCGCAGTGCCGGCGCTCGACGACATCACGATCCCGAGCCGGGTCGTCCACCTGCCGCTGTCGTGGGAGGACCCCGCCACGCTGCTCGCGATCAGCAAGTACATGCAGTCGGTGCGCGCGGACGCGCCGTGGTGTCCGAGCAATACGGAGTTCATCCGGCGCATCAACGGCCTCGACTCGGTGGACGACGTCCGCGCGATCGTGTACGGCGCGAGCTACCTCGTGCTGGGCCTGGGCGACGTCTATCTGGGTGCGCCGGTGGCCACGCCCATCGACCCGCGGCACCGGCTGGTGACGACGAAGTACAACCCCGCGCGCACCTGGACGGCGGAGAACTCGGTGGGGATCGGCGGAGCCTATCTCTGCGTGTACGGCATGGAGGGGCCGGGCGGCTACCAGTTCGTCGGCCGGACCATCCAGATGTGGAACACCTTCCGCACGACGCAGGCCTTCGAGCCGGGCTCACCCTGGCTGCTGCGTTTCTTCGACCAGATTCGCTTCTTCCCGGTCGGGGCGGACGAACTGCTCGAGATGCGGGACGGATTCCCCCACGGTAAGTACCCGGTGCGCATCGAGCCGACCGAGTTCCGGCTCCGGGCGTATCACGAGTTCCTGCGCTCCATCGAAGGGGAAGCCCGTACGGCCCGCGAGCGTCAGCAGGCGGCCTTCGTGGCCGAACGCGAGCGGTGGGCAGCGGCCGGCCAGCCCGAGTTCGTCGAGCCCCCCGACGACGCCCCTCCCGTGCTGCAGCGCGACGTCCCCGAGGGCTGCGAGGCCATTCGTGCGCCCATGACCGCCAGCGTGTGGCAGGTTGTTGTCGAGCCGGGGCAGCGCGTGGAGGCCGGCCAGCGCGTCCTCGTGCTCGAGGCGATGAAGATGGAGGTGGCCGTGGTCGCGCCGCGCGCCGGCACGGTGGAACTGGTGCACTGCGTCCGGGGCGCCATGGTGACGGCCGGACAGTCGCTGGCAACGTTGCGACTGGCGGGCTGAGCCGTGCTCTCCATCCACGCGCTCCGTCGGGACTATGCGGCCGGGCGGCGCACGCCCGCCGACGTGCTCGAGGCGATCTTCGCCCGTATCGACACCGCGGCCCCCGGGCCCGTGTGGATCACCCTGGCCGACCGCGAGGCCGCCCTGCGGCGTGCGCGGACGGTGGACGTCGCGCTGCCCCTCGGCGGGGTGCCGTTCGCGGTGAAGGACAACATCGACGTGGCGGGATTGCCCACCACGGCGGCCTGCCCCTCGTTCGCCTACGAGGCGGCGCGGTCGGCGACGGTGGTGCAGCGGTTGCTCGATGCCGGGGCCGTGCTGGTCGGCAAGACCAATCTCGACCAGTTCGCGACGGGACTCGTGGGCGTCCGGTCCCCGTATGGGGCGTGCGAGAACACGGTCGATGCCCGTTATATCTCCGGCGGATCGAGTTCCGGGTCCGCGGTGGCCGTGGCGCAGGGCCTCTGTGCGTTCGCGCTGGGCACGGACACGGCCGGTTCTGGCCGGGTCCCGGCGGCCTTCAACAACCTGGTCGGGTTGAAGCCGACCCGCGGCCTGCTGAGCACGTCGGGGGTGGTGCCCGCGTGCCGGTCGCTCGACTGCGTCTCGGTCTTCACCGGCACGGTGGTCGATGCCACGGCCGTCCTCGACGTGGCGGAGGGGTTCGATGCCACCGACCCGTACTCGCGCGTGGCTGCCGTGGGGGAGGGGGCAGCCCCGTGGCTCGGCTCGTCCTTCCGCTTCGGCGTGCCCGCCGAGCACGACCTCGAATGGTTTGGCGATGCCGACACGCCCGCGCTGTTCGCCAGCGCCATCGCGCGCCTCGAATCGCTCGGCGGCACGTGCGTCCGCATCGACTTCACGCCGTTCAGGGAGGCTGCGGCGCTGCTCTACGCGGGCCCCTGGGTGGCGGAGCGCTACGCGGCCGTCGGGGCGTTTCTCGAGACCTCGCCGCCCGATGCACATCCGGTCGTCGCAGCGATCATTCGCCAGGCGACGCGCTACTCGGCCGTGGACGCCTTCCGTGCCGCCTACCGTCTGCAGGCCCTGCGGCTCGACGCCGCAGCCCAGTGGACGCACATGGACGTGCTGCTGCTGCCCACCGCCGGCACCATCTATACGCGGGCCGAGGTGGCGGATGACCCCGTGGGGCTCAACGCGAACCTCGGCTACTACACCAACTTCGTGAACCTCCTCGATCTGTCGGCGGTGGCCGTACCCGCGGGGGTTCGCCCCGACGGCTTGCCGTTCGGCATCTCCCTCATCGCGCCGGCCTTTTCCGACCGGGCGCTCCTCATGCTGGCGGCGCAGCTGCGAGGGGAGCCTGTGGCGGCGTCCCCGGCACGCGGTGCCGGCGGCGGTGGGGGCGTGGGTGGTGGTGGCGGTGCGGCTGCCGCGGCCGGCGCCGTGCCGTCGCCGCCCGGCTGTGTCGCGGTTGCGGTCGTGGGTGCGCACCTGACGGGGCAGCCCCTCAACCAGCAGCTGACCGCGCGGGGCGCCCGGCTGGCGGGCACGTTCCGCACCGCCGGCGCGTACCGCCTCTTCGCCCTGCCGCGCAGCAGCCCCGCCAAGCCGGGCCTCCTCCGGTCGCCTGGGCACTCCGGCAACGGCATCGAGGTGGAGGTGTGGCACGTCCCCGAGGCCCGATTCGGCTCGTTCGTGGCCGGCGTGCCGCCGCCGCTCGCGATCGGCAGTGTCGAGCTGGCAGACGGCCGATGGGTGACGGGTTTCGTGTGCGAGGCCTGGGCCCTCGAGGGCGCCGAAGAGATCACCGCCTTTGGCGGCTGGCGTGCCTGGCTCGCGTCCAGGGCCCCCGTCTAGCGTCGGGTGCGGTTCGGCGTCGCCCGCTTCTGCCACTCGGCCTTCTGCCCAGCCTCCGGCGCGACGACGTGGGAACAGCGCGGCTGGAAGCGCGCTGCTCCAGGGGATTCGGTCGGTCCCCGTGCGCACGGTTCTCCAGACTGCCGCGGTCACGTCGTGCGCACGTCGGACCGGGCCGGAATGCGACACCGAACCGGGAATCGCGTGAGGGCCCGCGCCCACGCAGGTGCGCAGCCGGGGTTTACCGGGCTGGCGCCGCGTGTCAGGATGGGCCCACTCGCATGGACGTACGGACCGGCCTCTCACGGCAGAGCGTCGTCGTCGGTTGTGCGCTGCTCCTCGCGGTGGCGTGCATGGTGGTGCTCTCGGCCCGGGCGCGCCGCCAGCCGATCGACGTCGGGTTCTGGTTCGAGCCGGTGAGCTACGACGCCTCCGAGGTGCTGGTAGACCGTCTCGGCGGACCGCTGGCCGATCCGGATCTCGCCAGGATTCGCGCCGTGGCGCTCGAGGAGCTGCAGCGCGTGTTCGGCGGGACACGGGTCGTCGTCACGGAGCGGCCGGATGCCACCCATCGCATCCGGGTCGTCCAGGAACTGCGCAACCCGCGATTTGCCCGGGTGCCAGGACCGGCAGGGGAGTCGCGGGCCCTGCCCGGGCTTGGTGGACAGAGTACGGTGAGCTTCCGCACGCTCGCCAACAACGCCATTCGCTATGCCCCCCCGGGCACGGCGCGGGACGAGATGGTCCTGGCCATCGGCCGGGGCGTCGGCCGCACGGCCGTTCACGAACTGGCGCACCAGCTCCTCGGCAGCCTCGACCTGCATCGGACGACCGACCGCACCAGCTATGAATACCGCTCGGCCTCGCGCGCCGAGCACTACTACGGACGCCTGCACTGGGCGTTCGTGTGGCCGGAACTGGAACGGCGCATCGCCGCGACGCGCTAGCGAGATCTTCGCCGAGCGCACATCGGACCGGGACGGCGTGCGACACCGACGCGCGAACGGCGCGCCGAGTCCGCACGCGGCGTTCTGGGGGGTGCGCTACCGGCCCCGGACGACCAGGGTGCCGCGCTTGGCGTCGTGCCCGGGTTCGCTGCTGATGCTGCAGTAGAAGGTGAAGGTGCCCGCGCGGTCGGCGCGGAAATCGAAGGTGACGCTGCCGCCGGCCGGCACGCGCTTGATGATGCGGTAGTCGTCGACCGTGAAGCTGTGCGCGGCCCCGTCCCCGCGCACGGTGACGCGGACCAGGTCGTTCTGGTTCACCTCGACACGGGCCGGGGAGAAGCGGCCGTCGGCGATGGTGATGGTGACGTCGCGCCGGTCCGGCGGCTCTTGCGCGCGCGCAGGGGCGGACGTGGCGGTCATCCCGCCGATCCAGACGGCGAGCAGCCGGCGCGAGAATCCCCTGCGGCTGACGTCCATGGGTGCTCTGCGGTGCGGAGGCGGGCCGCCGGCCGGTGCCGGCGACCCGCGCCCGGTGCCTACTGCTGCGGTGCGGGCGTCTCGCCCGCGGTCTTCGCCGCCTCGTCCTGGAGCAGTGCCTTCCGGCTCAGCCTGATCTTGCCGGTGGGGTCGATGTTGATCACCTTCACCAGGATCTGCTGGCCTTCCTTCAGCTCGTCGCGCACGTCCTTCACCCGGTGGTTCGCGATCTCGGACACATGCAGCAGGCCGTCGGTGCCTGCCATGATCTCCACGAACGCGCCGAAGTCGGTGATGCGCTGCACCTTCCCGAGGTAGCTCTTGTTCAGCTCGGGCGTGGCGGTCAGTTCCTGAATGATGCCGATGGCCTTCTGCGCGGAGTTCTCGTCCGCCGAGGCCACGTTCACCCGGCCGTCGTCTTCCACGTCGATCTTCACGCCCGTCCGCTCGATGATGCTGCGGATCATCTTGCCGCCCGGTCCGATGACGTCGCGGATCTTGTCGACGGGAATCTTGATCGTGATGATCCGGGGCGCGAACGCCGACATCTTGCCGCGCGGGGCCTCGAGCGTCTTGGCCATCTCGCCGAGGATGTGCAGCCGTCCCGCACGTGCCTGCTCGAGGGCCTGGCGCATCACCTCCGAGGTGATGCCGGTGACCTTGATGTCCATCTGCAGCGCCGTGATGCCGTCGGCGGTGCCGGCCACCTTGAAGTCCATGTCGCCGTAATGGTCCTCGGCGCCCGCGATGTCGGAGAGCACGGCCCACCGGTTGGACGCCTCGTCCATGATGAGGCCCATGGCGATGCCGGCCACCGGCGCCTTGAGGGGCACGCCCGCATCCATCATCGCCATGGCGCCGCCGCACACCGAGGCCATCGACGACGAGCCGTTCGACTCGAGGATGTCCGAGACGATGCGGATCGTGTAGGCGAACTGCTCTTCGGAGGGGACGACCGGCGCCAGCGCACGCTCGGCCAGCGCGCCGTGACCGATCTCGCGGCGGCCCGGGCCGCGCATGAAGGCGACTTCACCGACCGAGAACGGCGGGAAGTTGTAGTGGAGCATGAAGCGCTTGTAGTACTCGCCCTCCACGTGCTCGATCTTCTGCTGGTCGTCGGCGGTGCCGAGGGTGCACGTCACCAGCGCCTGCGTCTCGCCGCGGGTGAACACGACCGACCCGTGGACGCGGGGCAGCACGCTCGCCTCGGTCCAGATGGGACGGATCTCGTCGAACTTGCGGCCGTCGAGGCGCACCTTCCGCTCGAGCACCTCGTCGCGCAGGACCTTCTCCTTCAGTTCCTTGAAGATGGCCTTGGCTTCGACCTTCCGCTCCACTTCGCCTTCCGGCATCGACGCGATCAGGTCGTCGAGCACCTGGTCCACGCGGCTGTAGCTCTCGAGCTTGCCGCGGATCCGCATCGCCTCGCTGAGCGGGACGTAGATCTTCTCCTCGACCTCCCGGTAGAAGTCGTGGCCGATGGCCTTCTTCTGGACCGTGAGCTTGGCCTTGCCCACCGTCTTCTGCAGGGCGTCGATCTGGCCGACGATGAGCTTGATAGCGGCATGCGCGGCGTCCAGGGCGCCGACGACCTGCGCCTCGCTCACCTCGCGCGCCCCGGCCTCCACCATCATGATCCCGTCCTGGCTGCCCGCGACGACGAGATCGAGCAGGCTCCGCTTGCGCTCCTCGAAGGTCGGATTGATGACGTACTCGCCGTTCACCAGCCCGACGCGCACCGCGGCCATGGTCTTCTCGAACGGAATCTCGGACAGGGCCAGCGCGGCCGATGCACCCGTGATCGCGAGCACGTCGGGGTCGTTGTCGGTGTCGGCCGACAGGACGAGTGCGATGATCTGCGTTTCGTAGCGCCATCCGTTGGGGAACAACGGGCGGATCGGGCGGTCGATGAGGCGGCAGGTGAGCACTTCCTTCTCGGCGGCCTTGCCTTCGCGCTTGAAGAAGCCGCCGGGAATGCGGCCCGACGCGTAGGTGTACTCGCGGTAGTCCACCGTGAGGGGCAGGAAGTCGATGCCTTCACGCGCCGACGAGGCGTGGCAGGCCGTGACGAGGACCACCGTGTCGCCGGAGCGGACCAGCACCGAGCCGTCCGCCTGTTTGGCCAGCTTGCCTGTCTCGATGGAAAGGGAGCGCGAGCCGACCTGGACGTCGACCCGTTGGAGATTCACGTTGTGCATAGAGGTCCTCTGACGGAGGGGCGGAAGGGTCAAAGGCCAAGGGTCACCGGTCGCATCGCTCGGGCGACATCGACCGGTGGCCTTTAACCTTTGACCCGCCGCGTGAGCTACTTGCGGATGCCGAGACGCTTGATCAGGTCGGCGTACCGCTCCGTGTTCTTGCTCTTCAGGTAGTCGAGCAGACGCCGCCGCTGGCCGACCAGCTTCAGCAGCCCTCGTCGCGAATGGTGATCCTTCGCATGGGTCTTGAAGTGCTCGGTCAGGTAGGTAATGCGCTCGCTCAGGAGCGCGATCTGGACCTCGGGCGAGCCCGTATCCGTGTCGTGGGTCCGGTAGTCGCCGATGATACCGGTCTTGCGATCCTTGTTCAGTGCCACAGCGGTGTCCTCCACGAACGGCCCAGTCGATGCCGGTCCACCCAGCACACCAGACCGCCGTACTCTGCTAACTTCATTGATGCAAAAGACTTAGTATTCTAAATCAGGACCAGCGAGGGATGCAAAGTTCCCTCGACCTCCCCGGGTTCGGCCAGCGCCAGCAGCTCGCCGTCGGCCGTCAGCAGCCGCGTCCACGGCGCGGCGGTCGTGACGGGACCGTGCTCCAGGTCTTCTCCCCGCACGTCGCGGCCATGTCGCAGGCGGGCAAGGCCCGGCTCCCCGACGACCACCGAAGGCAGCCACGCCGCCAGGCGCCGCAGGGGCACCAGCTGCGCCCGCGCCTGGTCGGGGGCGGCGGCCAGGGCGTCCAGCGTGACGGCGCCGTCCAGGGTGAAGTCGCCGGCGGCGGTGCGGCGGAGGGCCTCGAGGCAGGCGCCGGTGCCCAGGCGCTGGCCCAGGTCGTGGGCGAACGACCGGACGTAGAAGCCCGCCGAGACGGTGAGCGCGATCGTCGTGAGCGGGCCGTCGGTCGCCACCAGCTGCACGTCGAGGACACGGACGGGGACCGGCTGGAGCGTCACGCTTTCCTGGTTGCGGGCCCTCTCGTAGGCGCGGCGCCCCCCGACCTTCTTCGCCGAGTGTGCGGGCGGCACCTGGAGCTGTGCACCCCGCATCGCCGCCAGCCCCGCCAGCACGGCATCGGGCTCGGGCACCCGGCCCGACTGCGACACGGTTTCGCCCGTGATGTCGTAGCTGTCGGTCTCGAGCCCGAAGCGCACCACGGCGCGGTAGGTCTTGTGGGACGCGGTCAGGAAACGCACCAGGCGGGTGGCCCTGCCGCAGGCCAGCGGAAGGACGCCCGTGGCCAGAGGGTCCAAGGTGCCGGTGTGACCGATGCGGGGCTGCTGCAGCAGGCGGCGGGCCGCCGCCACGATGTCGTGGGAGGTGGGACCGGACGGCTTGTCGACGACCAGCACGCCTTCGGGCGGCGCCTGTGTCAACGCGCGGGGGCTCCGCCTGCGGCGCCAGCGCGCTCGATCTCGTGGACCACCAGGGCGAGGAACTGCGCCTTCACCGCGTCGAGCGAGCCCCGAGCGCCGCAGCCTGAGGCGTTCAGGTGCCCACCGCCGCCGAATCCCTTGGCGACCACGTTCACGTTCACCGCGCCCTTGGACCGCAGGCTGACCCGCCACTCGCCGGGCGCATCCTCCTTGAAGAAGGCCACCGCCTGGATGTCCTTCACGGTGAGCGGCATGTTGACGAGGCCCTCGGTGTCCTCGTAGGTGGCGCCGCACGCATCCACGAGCGCCTGATCCACGGAGATCAGCGCGAGGCGTCCGCTGGGGTCCAGCTCCATCCGGTTGAGCACGGCGCCGAACAGCCGGAGCCGGCCGAGCGTGTTGCTGTCGAAGACGCTCCGCGCCACCCACTGCGGATCGACGCCCGCCTCCAGGCACTGCCGCGAGATGTCGAACGTCCGCGGCGAGATGCTGGAGTAGTGGAACGACCCGGTGTCGGTCAGCACCGCCAGGTACACGTGGGTGGCCATCTCGCGGGAGAGCGGCACGCCCAGGGCCTGCACCAGGTCGAAGACCATCTCGCCGCAGGCCGCCGCCGAGATCTCGAACCAGTTCAGGTTCCCGTACATCGTGTTGCCGGGGTGGTGGTCGATGTTGATGACGAACCCCTGGTCGAGCCCCGCCACCCCGGTGCGTCCGAGGTCGCCGCACTCCATCACGAGGACGGCGTCGCCCGGGTCCGCCACGCGGTCGGCCACCTCGATGTCGCCCACGCCGGGGAACACGGCCAGCGGCCCGGGTGCGGGGTCGCGGAACACGACCCGCGCCTGCTTGCCGAGCGCGCGCAGGGCATAGGCCATCGCCACGGCCGACCCGATGGCATCGCCGTCCGGGCGCACGTGGGAGGTGCAGATGAAGCGATCCCGCTGGCGGATGGCCGCCACCACCTGGTCGAGCGTCGCCGGGTCAGTCTTCGTGCTCGTCGGGCCTGTCGTGGGCGTCATGGGACGTGTCCGGCTCCTCGGGCGAGGAGGCCGCGAGGGCCTCCTCCTGTGCATGCAGGTCGCGCAGGATCTGCTCGATGCGATCCTGGTGGCCCACCGATTCGTCGAAGCGAAATTCCAGCTCCGGGACCCGGCGCAGGCGAAGCCTGGCGCCGAGATGCCGCCTGAAGAAGGGCGTGGCGCGCTCGAGAGCCTTTTCGGTCTCGCGCCTGGCCTTCGCATCGCCCATGGACGTGTAGTACGCGCGGGCCATCTGCAGATCCGGCGACACCTTCACCCGCGTCACGGTGATGAAGCCGATGCCGGGATCGTGGACGGTGCCACGTGTGAGCAGCTCGCTGATCTCCTGGCGGATCTGGTCGGCGACGCGCTCCTGACGATGTCCCTGGGCCATGCTGTGCGTGCTCCTGCCGCGCGGCACGTTCCGGTCAGGTCAGCAGCTCGACCTGCGTCCGCGTGATGAGGCCGGGCCACGCACGCTCGATCGCATCGACCGCGGCGGAGAGTGCCTTCTCCACCTGCACGCCCGTGCCCGAGACGCCGACCACGGCCAGTCCTGCCCGTTGCCAGAGGTCGGTGTACTCGACCTCCGCTACCGCCACGTTCAGCCCGTGCAGCCGGTCCTTGACGCTCCGCAGGACCATGCGCTTGTCCTTGAGCGACCGCGCGTGCGGGATGTGGAGCTCGACGGTGAGCAGGCCGACGACCACCGGCGGGCTGCGGCCGCGCGATTACGCGCTGGCCGCCACCTTCTGCATGGTGAAGACCTCGATGATGTCGCCGACCTTCACGTCGTTGTACCGTTCGAGGCCGATGCCGCACTCCATGCCGGACCGCACCTCGCTCACGTCGTCCTTGAAGCGGCGGAGGGAACCGATGCGTCCCTCGTGCACCACCACGTTGTCGCGCAGCAGGCGCACCTGCGTCTCGCCGCTCCGCGTGACCTTGCCGTCGGTGACGAGGCACCCGGCGATGGCGCCGATTTTCGGCACCTTGAAGACCTCGCGCACTTCCGCGGCCCCGAGACGCACCTCCTTGAAGGTGGGCTCGAGCATGCCCTCCATGCCCTTCTTGATCTCCTCGGTCACGTTGTAGATGACCGAGTGCAGGCGGACGTCCACGTTCTCCCGCTCCGCGACGTCGGCCGCGTTGCGATCGGGCCGGACGTTGAAGCCGATGATGATGGCGTTGGACGCCGACCCGAGCAGCACGTCGGACTCGTTGATGGCGCCGACACCCGACCGGATGATCCGGATCTTCACCTTCTCGTCCGACAGCTTCGTGAGGGTATCGCTCAGCACCTCGGCCGAGCCCTGCACGTCGGCCTTCACGATGAGCGGAAGTTCCTTGACGTTCCCCTCGGCGATCTGCTGCTGGAGGGACTGGAGGGTCAGGCGGCTGCCACGGGCACCGAGCGCCCGCTCCTTGGCCTGCGTCTGCCGGAAGGTCGCGATCTGCCGGGCCTTGGCGGCATCCGCCACGGTCTGGAACAGGTCGCCCGGCTGGGGCAGGTCGGTGAGGCCGAGCACCTCTACCGGCGTGGCCGGGCCCGCCGACCGGGTCGGCTTGCCGCGGTCGTTGATGAGCGCGCGCACCTTGCCGACGACAAGGCCGGCGATGAGGTTGTCGCCCACGTTCAGCGTGCCGTCCTGGACGAGGACCGTGGCCACGGGACCGCGCCCGCGATCCAGCTTGGCTTCGAGCACCGTGCCGGACGCGCTGCGCTTGGGATTGGCCTTGAGTTCGAGGATGTCGCTCGACAGGAGGATCATCTCGAGCAGCTGGTCGAGGTTTTCCCGCTTCTTGGCCGACACCGGCACCATGACCGTGTCGCCGCCCCAGTCCTCGGGTACCAGGCCCAGCTGGGCGATCTCGCGCTTGACGTTGTCGGGGTTCGCCCCCGGCTTGTCGATCTTGTTGATGGCGACCACGATCGGGACGCCCGCCGCCTTGGCGTGATCCACGGCCTCGCGCGTCTGTGGCATCACACCGTCGTCGGCGGCCACGACCAGCACCACCACGTCGGTGACCTTGGCGCCACGTGCGCGCATCAGGGTGAACGCCTCGTGACCCGGCGTATCCAGGAAGACGACGCTGCGCCCGGAGCCCACGTCCACGTGGTAGGCCCCGATGTGCTGTGTGATGCCGCCGGCCTCGCGCTCGGCGACCCGGGTCTCGCGGATGGCGTCGAGCAGCGACGTCTTGCCGTGGTCCACGTGACCCATCACCGTGACGACCGGTGCGCGGGTGACCACGTCTTCGGCGCGCGACTCGTCCGCCTCGCTGACGCTCACCTCTTCCTCGAAGGTCCGCACCGCGATCTCGGCGCCGAACTCCCGCGCCACGTCCTTTGCCACCTCGATGTCCACGGTGCTGTTGATCGTGAGCATCAGGCGCTTGTTGAGCAGCTTCGCGAGCACGTCCTTCACGCGCACTTCCAGCTTGTCGGCCAGATCCTTGACCGTCATGCCCTCGGCGAGGGTGATCTGCCGCGTGATCGGCGGGGGAGGCGCGGGCGCCGCCGGCATCGGCGACGACGGGCGTTCCCGGCGGCCGTGCGAGGGGCGCGACCCTCCCGGGCGGTACGGTGGACGGTAGCCTCCCCCCATCGGCGGACGCGGGCCTCCAGGACCAGGCATCCCCGGCCGGGGCGGCATGCCCGGACTCTGCGGCCGTACCGGCTGCGACGGGAGCGGACGCGGGCCGCCGATCATGCCGGGTTGCCTCGGATAGGCGGGCGGCCCGCCAGGCCGGGGTGGCGGCGTGCCCGGGCGCTGGCCCGGCGCGGGATACCCCGGGCGCGTCGGGGCGGGCGGCGTCGGGGCCGGCGGTCTGACAATCGTCGGCTGCGTCACTTGCGGCCGCTTCGCGGGCGTGGTGGGCCGTGGCGGCGCAGCTGCCTGACTGGGATCCTCGACGCGCAGCCGGGTCTTCGGCGGAACGAACCGGCCGGTCGGCTGCACCGTGGGTGAGGGTGGCGGCACGCGGGGCGCCGCAACGGGCGGCGCCGGTGGCGGTGGAGCGGGTGCCGCCTCCTGGGCCGGCGCCGCCGCGACGGGCTCCGGTTCAGGGGCTGCGGCGCCGATCTGCTCCACGGCCGGTTCGTGTGCCGGGGCCGCCTCGGGCGGGGCCTCTTCCACGGGGACGACCGGCTCGGGGGCGGCCGCCTGGATCTCCTCCACCGCGGCCTCGGATTCCTGCCACTCCGGCTGGCTCTCGGGCGCCTCGGCGGCCGTGCCCTCGGCGCCGGTCTCGTCCTCTTCGTGTGTCGGAGAGGCGGGCGCGCGCAGCGTCTTGACGAGGCGGGGAGGACCGAGCACCTGCTGGGGCGGACGGGGAGGCTCGGCCTTCTTGGCGGTGGTGCCCTTCCGCGCGCGCACGGGCACCGCCGTTTCCGCGAAGATGTCGCCCCCGGGCAGCGCGATGTTCCGCTGTCGGGCGAGCCGCTCCACGAACTGGCGCGCCACGATCTCCTCGACCGTGCTCGACGCGCTCTTCAGCTCGATGCCGGCATCGCGCTTGAGCAGCGCGAGCACTTCCTGGCTCGTCGTCGAGAGCAGCTCAGCGACCTTGTAAATCCGGACCGTTGCCAAAGTGATCCCTTCGCCTCAGGCGTTGCCGTGTTCGTCACCCGCGGGCTTGGCCTCGGGCTCCGCGGGGGTGGTGATGGTTTCGTCGCCGCTGGCGGGGAGCGCCCCGTCGTCCGGGCCGGCCTGCGCGTGCCGGGCCGGGTCGCCCTCGGCGCCGGCCTGCAGGCCGGCGTCGAGCTCTGTCCCGACTCCCGCGTCCGCAGTGCCGCCCTCTGCAGAGCCAGCCTCCGAAGTGCCAGCCTCCGAAGTGCCAGGCTCCGAAGTGCCGTCAGCCGAAAGGCCAGGCTCTTCGGTGCCGGCTTCTTCTCCCGTCTCGCCCAGTTCCAGCGCCCCGAACTGAGCCTCGACTTCCTTCCGCTTCTCTTCTTCGCTCTTGATGTCGATGCGCCAGCCCGTGAGCTTGGCGGCCAGTCGCACGTTCTGGCCCTTCTTGCCGATGGCCAGCGACAGTTGCTGGTCCTCGACCACCACCTCCATCACGCGCTCGAGGTCGTCCACGATGGAGACGCGCTGCACGCGTGCCGGGCTCAGGGCGTTGGTGACGAACAGGACCGGGTCGTCGGACCATTCGACGATGTCGATTTTCTCCCCACGAAGCTCGCGGATGATGGCTTGCACCCGGGTACCCTTCATGCCCACGCAGGCGCCCACCGGGTCGACGTCGCGCTCGCGGGAGTAGACGGCCACCTTTGCGCGGTCGCCAGCCTCGCGGACCGCCCCGCGCACCATGACGGTGCCGTCGTAGATTTCCGGCACCTCCTGTTCGAACAGCTTGATGAGCAGTGCGGGATCCGTGCGCGACAGGACGATCTGGGTGCCCTTGGGGCCCCGCGTCACCGCCCGGATGACCGCCCGAATACGCTCACCGGGGGTGTAGCTCTCGGCCCGCGACTGCTCCTTGCGCGGGAGCACCGCCTCGATCCGGCCGATTTCCACCACCAGGTCGCCGTTGTCGAACCGCTTCACCGTGGTGTTGATCACCTCGCCGATGCGGTCGTTGTACTCGGCGAAGATGTTGTCGCGTTCGGCGTCCCGTACCCGGGTGAGGAGCACCTGCTTGAAGTTCTGCGCCGCGATCCGGCCGAGACCCTCGGTGCTCCGGGGGAACTCGATCTCCATGTCGACCTCGGCCTCCTCCCCGTAGAGGGCCTGTGCCTCCTCGAGGGAGATCTCGGTCTCGGCGTCGGCCACCTCGGCGACGATGTGCTTGATGGCGAACAGGTCCACCTGTCCGCTTTCCGGGTTGAACCGCGTACGGAGATTCTCGTTGTTCCGGTAGTGCTTCCTCGAGGCGGCCAGCATGGCTTCTTCGAGGGCGGAGATCACACGTTCGGCCTCGATGCCCTTTTCCTTCGCGATCGACTCGATTGTCGGTATCAGCGAGTTGTTCATGATCCCTTTCGCGCCCTCCGGGGCCCACCGACCTCAAACTCGACCTCGAGGCGCCCGCGGGCAATGAGCCGCAACGGGAGACGGTGCAGCCGGCCCTTCGGGCCCTCGAGCAGCACCGTGTACTCGTCTGCGTCCTCGTCAACGCCCATCAGCCGGCCGTCGAAGGCCTTCTGGTTGTCGACCGCCTCGCGCACCACCACCTTTGCCCGGCGCCCCGCGAACCGCCGGTAGTCCTCGGCGCCCCTGAGCGGCCGGTCGAGCCCCGGCGACGACACCTCAAGCGTGTATGCGAAGGGTAGCGGATCCTCCACGTCGAGGATAGTTCCGAGTTCCCGGCTGACCTGTTCGCAGTCCTCGATGCTGACGCTTTCCTCCGGCGTGCTGGCCGGGCCCGGGCGGTCGATGAAGACGCGGATGACCTGACCGGTGGATTCCCGCCGGCGCACCACGTCCCAGACCTCGAGGCCATGCGACCGTGCCACCCGGTCCGCCGTGACCCGCACGTGCTCGAGCGCGTCCACCACGTCTCCTGCCTGCCCCGCCCGCGCCTGCCTGGGCTTGCGGCCAACCCACCTACCGAAACAAAAAAAGTGGGCACGAGCCCACTTGGAGTCTTGCTCCGCGTAGCAGACCGTTCAGGGTATCACACGGGCGTCGGGACCGACAACGGACGGGCCAGCAGATCGTACTCGCGCCCGCCGACCACGGTGGCGTCCACGAACGAACCCGGCGCCAGGCTGGACGGATCGCAGTCGGTGAGGTAGACGACGGAGTCGATATCGGGCGCCTGCCCCTCGGTTCGCCCCTTGAGCACCAGGTCGTGCTCGTCCGACGGCCCGTCCACGAGCACCCGGATCGTGGACCCGACCCGCCGCCGCTGCGCCCGGGCGGCTATGCCACGCTGCTGGCGCATCAGGTCGCGCTGCCGCTGCCGCTTGACGACGGCGGGGACGTCGTCGGCCAGTCCCTCGGCGGGCGTACCCTCCTCGTGCGAGTAGGTGAAGACCCCGAGGTGGTCGAACTCGACGCCCGCCACGAACGACTGCAGTTCGGCGAAGTCGGCCTCCGTCTCTCCGGGGAATCCGACGATGACCGTCGTCCGCAGCGTCACGCCCGGGACCCGGCCGCGGATTCGGGCCAGCAGCCGCTCGTAGCCGGCGCGGGTGCCCGGGCGGCGCATCCGCTTCAGTACGCCGTCGGCGGCGTGCTGGAGCGGGAGGTCCACGTAGGTGCAGATCCGCTCGTTGCCTGCCATGACGTCGAGGACATCGTCGCCGATGGTCGTTGGGTAGAGGTACAGCATGCGGATCCAGGCAATGCCCGACACCTGGCTCAGGCGATCGAGCAGGCGGGCCAGCGCACCGCGTTCGCCACGGTCGACCCCGTAGAAACTCGTGTCCTGCGACACGAGCAGCAGTTCCTTCACCCCGCCGGCCGCCAGCGTCTCGGCTTCCCGCACCACCGACTCCAGGTCGCGGCTGCGGTACCCGCCCCGCAGCGTCGGAATGATGCAGAACGCGCAGGCGTAGTCGCAGCCCTCGGCCACCTTCAGGTAGGCGTAGTGTCTCGGCGTCGCCAGGAGGCGCGGCGTGTCCGCGTCGTACAGATAGGTGGGGCGTGCGGGCGCGCCGCCGGTCTCCACCGGCTCGCCGTTCGCGCGCAGCAGCGGAATGAACGACGGCGTGGCGCCCGTTGCCGGGCCCCCGACCGCCGCCACGATGTCGGGGACGTCGCCGGTGCCCAGCACCGCGTCGATTTCCGGAATCTGCGCCCGCAGTTCGTCCCGGTACCGTTCGGCGAGGCACCCGGTGACCACCAGGCGCTGGCAGCGGCCGTCGATCTTGTGCTGGGCCATCTCCAGGATCGTGTCCACCGATTCCTGCTTGGCCGAGTCGATGAAAGCGCACGTGTTGACGACGATCACGTCGGCGTCCGACGCATCGCGCGTCAACTCGTGCCCGGCGTCCCGGGCGAGCCCGAGCATCACCTCGGAGTCCACGAGGTTCTTCGGGCAGCCGAGCGACACCATGCCGATTTTCATGTCAGGGGTACATCCTGTACAGCATCCGGGGATAGGGGATGGTCTCACGCACGTGTTCGAGACCGCAGATCCAGGCCACGCAGCGTTCGATACCCATGCCGAACCCCCCGTGCGGCACGCTGCCGTAGCGGCGCAGGTCCAGGTACCACTCGAAGGCCTCCTGGGGCAGGCCATGCTCGGTGATTCGCTGGAGCAGGAGGTCGAGGTCGTCGAGTCGCTGGCCGCCGCCCACGATCTCGCCGTATCCCTCCGGCGCCAGGATGTCGACGCAGAGCGCCTTGTCCGGCTGCCCGGGGTCCGGCTTCATGTAGAAGGCCTTCACCGACGCCGGGTAGTGGGTGACACACACCGGCCGGTCGAAGTGCTCGGAGAGGACCGTCTCGTCGGTGCCGCCCAGATCGGTGCCGTACTGGAAGGGGAGGCCTTTCTCCTGCAGGAGCGCCGCCGCCTCGTCGTACGTGATGCGCGGGAACGGGGGCGTCACGCGCTCCAGGCGCGTGACGTCGCGTTCGAGCACGGCCAGTTCCTTCCGGCGCCGGTCGAGCACCCGCGCGACGACGGCACCGATGAGTCCCTCGGCCAGTTCGATGACGTCGTGCAGGTCCGCGTAGGCCATTTCGGGCTCCACCATCCAGAACTCGGTGAGGTGGCGCCGTGTCTTGGACTTCTCGGCCCGGAACGTGGGACCGAACGCGTACACGCGTCCGAGGGCCATGGCATTGGCTTCGTTGTACAGCTGTCCGCTCTGGGTGAGGTAGGCGGTCGAGTCGTCGAAGTACGGCACCGGAAACAGGGTGCTGGTCCCCTCGCAGGCGGCGGGGGTGAAGATCGGCGTGTCGCACAGGACGAAGCCCCGCCCGTTGAAGAAGTCGCGCACCGCGTCGATGATCTCGTGCCGGATCCGCAGGATGGCGACCTGGCGCTCCGAGCGGATCCACAGGTGGCGGCGGTCCAGCAGGTAGTCCACGCCGTGTTCCTTGGGCGTGATCGGATAGTCGTGCGACTCGGCGTGGACCTCGAGGGCCACCACGTCGATTTCGTACCCGCCCCGCGCGCGGGCGTCGGCCCGGACGGTTCCCGTGACCGAGAGCGCCGTCTCCTGAGAGAGGTGGCCGGCCCGCCCGAACGCCTCGTCGCCCACCGCGGCCTTCGACATCACCGCCTGGATGAATCCGCTGCCGTCCCGGAGGATGAGGAAGTGAATCTTGCCGCTCGACCGGCGGTTGTGGAGCCAGCCCTGGATGGTGACCTGCTGCCCGTCGTGGCTGGCGATGTCCTCGATGTATGCGTGCATGTGTCGATAGCCGTCCCTGAAAGCGCCCGTGCTAGACGGCCCCGAACAGGCGGTCGAGCCGATCCCGCGCGCTCACCGACCTCTCGAGCACGCAGGCCACATCGGCCCCCGCCGGTTCGAACATGAGGACGCCGTCGTAGCCCATCTTCTGCGTTTCCATCACCGCCAGGTCCCAGTCGATCGAGCCGGCAAACGGCACGAGGTGCTCGTCGGTGCTCCCCCGATTGTCGTGCACGTGCGTCGTGAGGACATGCCCCGAGACGGTCTCGACCGCCTCGGCCAGGTCACCGAGCAGGTGGGCGTGCCCGAAATCCAGGCAGATCCCGCTGCGCGTTCCGTCGAGATCCTCCTCGAGCATCCGCACCAGGCTGTCGGGCGACGACAGGGCGTTCGGCAGAATCTCGAGCGCCAGCCGGACGTTCACCTCCGCCGCGGCCGCCTCGAGCTCCTCGAGGCTCTGCCTGGCCGCGCGGGGCTGATTGTCCCCCGGGGCGTCCTCACCGGCCGTGCCGAGATGCAGCACCAGGTAGCGGAACGGCACGTGCCGGGCGAGGTCGAGTGCGCCACGGACTGCGGCCACCGCATCCTGCCGGCGTCCGGCGTCGGCGGCGGCGATCGAGACGGGTCCCACCCGTCGTCCGCCCGCGTACCCCGTCGCGGTCGGGGCGTGCACCGAGTGCAGTTCGAGGCCCGTCTCGCGCAGCCACGTGGCCAGGTGCGCCACGGCCTGCCCGTCGCGGCAGTCGAAGTGGGACGGCACCGTGCACAGTTCGAGCGCCTCGAAGCCGTGGGCAGCGATGCGCGCCAGATGCTCCCGGTCGAGCCGGTCGGCGCGAAACAAGTAGGTGGACAGGCCGTATCGGTAGTGGCTCACGGGAGGCTGGACTCGTATGCCCTGGCGCCAGGCAACGTCTGGATTCTAGCAGGGCACGGCGGCCCGACGGCGGTCAGCGCAGTTCTTCCAGCGTATCCCGGAGCAGGCGGCCGAGCCGGTCGAACCCGTCGAGGTTCACGAGCACGGAGCGGACGGAGGCGAGCGTGCGTGGGACATGTGCCAGGTAGGCGGGATTCCCGCGGACCGATGCCTGGAACCCGAACGTGCCCAGGGCCTTGAGGTTGCGCTGCAGGGCCATGCGGAGGAAGCGTTGCCCGAAGGCCTCCGCCGATTCGACGACGGCCCCTGGCCGTGTGGCCCGCGCCGCGCGGAACCGCGCGATGAGCGTTTCCTGCTCGGCCTCGGGCACGTCCACGTAGGAGTCCCGCAACAGCGACACGAGATCGTAGGTGTCGGGCCCGAGCCGCGCGTCCTGGAAGTCGATGACGCAGAGGCGCCCCTGGTGCACCATGAGGTTCCGGCTGTGGAAGTCGCGGTGGCAGAGCACGCGCGGCTCGTCGGCCAGGAGCGCCGACAACCGCTCGAACTCCTGCCTGAGCGATGCCGCGTGGGCGGCACCGGGGGCCACGCCGCGCAGGCCGGCGAGGAAGTGGGTGGCGAAGAAATCGAGTTCCCACACCAGCTTCTCGAGATCGAACGCGAGGCCGTAGGGCACGAACGCTGGCGCCGCAAGCGCCTGACCCTGGGCCTGCAGGCGGACGATGAGATCCACCGCGGCTTCGTACCATCCCAGCCGCTCGCCCGGCGCGGACGCCAGGTGCGCCTGCAGGGTGACGTCTCCCAGGTCTTCGAGCAGCAGGAGGCCGAGCGCCCCGTCGTGTCCCAGCACGGCCGGTACCGGCAGCGCCATCAGCGTGAGGAGGTGGGCGACGTTGACGAAGGGCAGCGTGTCCACGTCGATCGGGCCTGCATGGGCGCACACGACGGCGCTGACTCCCGCCTGCGGCCGGAGCCTGAAGTACTGGCGGTCCGAGGCGTCATTCGTCAGGGCCTCGACGGCGGCCTCGCGGAGCGGCGGGGCGAGGCTCCGCGCGAACCGCTCCACACGCTCCCGCGCGGGAGGAAACGCCGGCACGGGTGTCGGGGCAGAGCCGGCCCGTGCGCCGGTCTCGGAGCCGCGTGTCACGCCGGCACACCGAGGCGACTGACGTACAGGCCCTCGCGTGCCTCCTCGCCGTCGAGGCGCGGGCCGACGCCCTGTCGCAGGATCGCGTCCGTCCACGTGCCCGCGGGCACGCGTACGCCATCGGTCACGATGCAGTCACGCACCTGCGCGCCCGCGTCGAGGTGGACGTCGTCCCACAGGATGGCCCGGCCCACGGACCCGGGGGCGCCGGGCTCTGGCGCTCCGTCGCGGGCGGTGGCCAGTGCCCAGTGCGTGGTCCAGTAGTCGAGCGGGGTGCCGATGTCGAGGAACGAGGCGTCGACGACGAGACCCCGGACGGCGCCAGGCTCCCGGAAGGCGAGCACGCGGTAGAGGTCGTGCACGCTGGCGGGCACGCCGTCGTCCAGCGTGGCGAAGGCGGCAGACTCGACCAGCTGCACGCCGATGAAGTGGTGTGACGGCGTGTCGGACCCCGCCGGCACGAAGCCGATGAACGCGCCGGTCGTGTCGAGGCGCACGCCCCCGTACTTGGCCGGTTCCCGGTTCGGCACGAGGGCCACCGTCACCAGCGCGCCGGTGCGCGCGTGCTCTGCTTCGAGGTCCGCATAGGGACAGTCCGTCAGCGTGTCGCCGTTGACGAGCAGCGCCCTCGGCCCATCGAGCAGGGCCAGCGCCCGTCGGGGGCCGCCCGCCGAACCCAGCACCTCGGGCTCCCACGAATACCGGACGCGCAGGCCGAGCCCCGTGCCGTCCCCGAGCAGGCGGGTCAGTGTGGCCGGCAGGTGGTGCAGGTTGACGACCGCGTCGGTCACGCCCGCCGCGGCGAGCTGACCGAGGATGCGGACGACGAGCGGCACGCCCCCGACGGGCAGGGCGGCCTTGGCGCGCACGAGCGACAGCGGCCGGAGCCGGGTGGCCAGGCCCGCGGCCAGGACGACAGCCGACGTCATGCCTCCTCGAACACCATGTGTGAGCCGGTCAGCCCGTGTTCATCCCGCAGCCTCACGAAGAGGCCGCGATACGAGTCGAGGATGAAGTCGTCTGCCGACCGGCCCATCGCCTCGGTGAAGGCGAGGATGCCCGCCTCGCCGCCCTCGATCTCGACGAACGTGCCCACAGGGGTCTCGTCGAGCGCGATCGTGACGTCCTCGGCAGCGAACTCCTCCCGGTACTTCTCGTATCGGAACCACACGTGCAGCCCCAGCGCTTCGAGGATGCGCCGGAGGACGTCGCCATCGGCCACGACGGTCTCCAGCTCCTCGCGCACCTTCATCGTGCCCCCCTGTACCGGACCTTTGAACGTCAGCAGGCTCTTGCCGGAATCGGTCCGCACCCGCAGCACGCACCGGCGACGCCGGAGTGCGTCGTCGCTGGTATCGAGCAGGGCGTCCTCCTGCAACCGGCGGCACCGGAGCGGGGTCGCACCGGCGGCGAGAATCGCGGCCCGCGCGTCCTGCGCGGTGTCGAACGACAGCTTGACCTCGCGTTCGATCTCAGCCTGGGTCATGCGGATATCTCCCCCGGGGGCGCTGTTGTATCACAGCGCCGCGGGTCGCGGGTGCACAGGCCCGCCCGTGACGGCGGCCGTGCCCGGCGTCCGGCCGACGAGCCATATGGTCCGTGGAGGTTCGGATCGGATCTCCGTGATGTGGCAGTCGAGTTCGGCAATGGCGCGTTGGAGCACGACACCATCGAGCGGCACCACCAGGTCGTCGGTGCCCAGGCGCGCCAGTATCTCGCGGCTCAGGCGCGCCGCGGCCTGGGTGGCCGCGGAGGGCGCAGCCGGCTCCGCTCCCGTGGGTACGGCGGGCTCGTCAGGTGTACCCGTGGCCGACGACAGCAGCAGATGGCCCGACTGAAGCGCGGAGGTGGCACGGGCCAGCCACGCGAGCGCGGCCAGCGGGACGTAGGCATGTCCACCCACAGGCAGCGTCCCGCTCGAGGCGGCGATCGTCGAGGCGAGGGCCGGCGTCGAGGGCGAGCCGAGGCGCACGATCCACCCGTCCGCGCCCGCATCCAGGTATTGTTCGCGCAGACCCTCTGGCGTCATCACCACCGCGTGGACCGGCAGCCGGTCCAGGAGATCGATCGCCAGGATGAGTCCGCGTACCTGGCCGGGCAGGGTGGCGACGGTGGCCACCTGCGGCGCCCACCGGCCCGCGGCGGCGGAGAGCGCCCGCTGGGCCTCCCGCGCCGGCTCCACGAGCCACAGGCGCACGGCCGCCAGCGCCGCGGCGTCGGCCGCCTCCAGATGCTGCAGGAGCGCGGTCACACGAGGGCCGCGAGGCGCGGCGTCCACCACGTCGAGGGTGTCCGGACGGTCCAGCGCGTGCCAGCACGCCAGCACGCGGCGCGCGAGCGCGGCCGTGTCCGGCTCGGTGTCCAGGCCAGACTCCCGCCGAGCCGCGTCCGTCGCGGGAGTGGCCTCGATGCGCTGCGCGTCCACGCCCCGATGTCGGGCGGCAGCCATGCACAGGGCAACCGTGATCGGGCCCCGCTCATGGACGAGGTGCGCGAGCGTGTCGGCGAGAGACATGGCTACTGATCCGGAACCATCGGCTGGCGGGGGTGGCGCCCGGCGCCGCGGCCCCTCGTGAGGGCGGCGGCGCCGGGTCGCAGGGCGGGATGGCGTGCTGCGCGGGGTCTACTGCTTGGTGACCGCGACGAACGTTTCCTGCCCGCCTCGCATCACGCGCAGGAACGCGGTGCCCCCGGAGGGAACGGCCGCCAGCGCGCGACTCGCGTCCGAGGCATCCGTGACCGTGTCCCGGCCCACGCGGATGATCACGTCGCCCGGGCGGATGCCGGCCTGCGCGGCCGGGCTCTGGGGCTCCACCTCCATGACGACGGCGCCCGTGGCGTCGCCCAGCTCCAGCCGCCGCGCGATTTCCGGCGTCACGTTGCCGAGGGTGATGCCGAAGCCTCGGCTCGTCTCCTGCTCGGGGCGTGCGGGTCCGCCTCCCGCCGACGCCGTTTCCGCCTCCAGGTTCAGTTCGCCCACGCGCACCGTGAGGGTCCGCTCCTCGCGGTCCCGGACGACCCGGACCGGCACCGACGTCTCGGGCCTCGTGCCGACCACCATCTGGACCAGCGCATCGCGATCCCGCACCGGCTGGCCGTTGAAGGCGATGATGACATCGCCGGGCTCGATGCCGGCGTCATCGGCCGGGCCGCCCTGGCTGACGCTCGCGACGAGCGCGCCGTTGTCGTCCCGGAGGCCGAACTCGTCGCGCGTGTTCGGTGGAATCACCCCGACCGACACGCCAATCATGCCGCGGGTGATCTTGCCGGTGCGCAGCTGCGGCAGCAGCTCGCGGACCGTATTCATGGGGATGGCGAAGCCGATGCCGATGTTGCCCGCCTGCCGGGAGTCGGTGTAGATGGCCGTGTTGATGCCGATCACCTCGCCGCGGATGTTGAGCAGCGGCCCGCCCGAGTTGCCGGGATTGATCGCCGCGTCCGTCTGCAGCACCTGGGCCGACCGGCCTTCCGACACCGGGAACGGGCGCTCGAGGGCGCTGATGACACCCACGCTCACCGTGTGGGCGAGGCCGAACGGATTGCCGATGGCCATGACCCAGTCCCCGGGCTGCACCTGCGCGGAGTCGCCGAACCGCACCTCGGGGAGTTCTGCCTCGGGCTTCTCGGTGAGTTCGATGAGGGCGCTGTCGGTGAGCTGGTCACGTCCCACGATGCGGGCGTCATACTCGCGGTCCCCATTGGCGCCGTAGAGCGTGACCGCGATCTTGGTGGCCCCTTCCACGACGTGATTGTTCGTGAGGATGAAGCCGGCCTTGTCGATGATGAACCCGGTGCCCGCGGCCTGGACCACCTGCTCACGGGGCTGCTGTGGCTGGTTGGGCCCCCGATCCCCGAAGAAGCGCTCGAAGAGGTCGTCGCCGAACCCGAAGAACTCGTTGAGATCCTGCGTTCGCTGGCGCGACTCGGTGCGGATGTTCACCACGGCCGGACTGACGGCCGACGCGATGTCCCGGAACGTCGTCGCGCTCAACGGACCGGTGATCGGCGCGCTGTTGGCGGCTGGCGGCGCGCTCAGGCCCTGGGCGGACGAGGACGGTGAGAGGTCGAGGCGTGAGGCAATCACCATCCCGACGGCAAGGGAGGCGACCGCGATGAGTACGGCGTAGAACAGTGTGGTCTTTCGATTCGACATTGATGCCTCCAGGATGCCTCCAGCGAGCCCTTGGGGCGGGCTGGCTCGCCCGCCGTCTCTGCGGAACCGCGTCACGCGAGGGTGACGACGGCCCCCTGTCGTGGTCCCGACACCAGGCCGTCGCCCTGGTCCAGGAACATGTTGATCTCCGTCCGGACGCCGAACTCGTCGAAGTACAACCCCGGTTCTATGGTAAACCCGGCGCCCGGCAGCAGTCGCCGGTCGTCATGGGTCTCGAAGTCGTCGAGGTGCACGCCGTTGCCGTGCACCTGCTCGCCGAGGCTGTGTCCCGTGCGGTGGAGCACGCGGCTCCCGTATCCAGCACCCTCGAGCACCTGCCGTGCGGCCCGGTCCACCTCCCACCCCCGGAGCACCCCCCCAGCCCGTGCGGCCTGCTGCACCAGCCCCACCGCGGCATCCCGTGCGGCCGCCACGGCGGCAAAGGCGCGCGCGACATCGTCGGGAACGGCCGACGCGGTCATGCCCACCCAGGTGATATCGGCAAACACGGCGCCCACCGTGCGCTGTTTGCCCCAGAGGTCGAGCAGCAGCACCCGGTCGGGGCTGACAGCCGCAGAGCCGGTCGGCGACGGCAGGTAGTGGGGATTGCCGGCGTTCGCGCCCACGGCCACCACCGGCGCGGAGTCGCTGATGAGCCCCTCCTCCTCGAACCAGGTCACCATCTGCTGCTGAAGCTCGTACTCGGTCAGGCGCTGGTTCGCGCGGAGCGCTGTCGCCACGGTGTCGAACGCCCGGTCCTTGATCCGGTGGAGCGCGGCCGATGCCGCCAGGTGCGTCGCCAGCTGCGCAGCCGTCCAGCCGGCCTCGAACCGCTGGACGAGGTCGCCCGACGACACGATGGTCACGCCCCGGCGCCGGATGCTCTCGGCCGTGCCCGCGTCCAGCCGCGACAAATAGGGGAGGGCACATTCCGGCGAATACTCCATGGCCACCCGGTGCAGGCCCGTGAGCAGCGCCGTCAGGCCGTCCTCCAGCTGCCCACGGCCGGCGTACACCTGCGTGTCCCCCGGCAGGGCGTCCAGATTGTGACGCTCGATGGCGTGCACCAGTCCCCGCGGTCTGCCCTCAGCGGGGATGAGGTAGTACCACCGCCGCGTCGTCATATGCCCGCCGCTGTCGAGGCCGGCCAGCCGCACCGCAATCGGGTTGGACCCGTGGAAGTCGTAGAGCAGCCACCCGTCGAGGCCGTCCGCCCGGAGCGCCGCCTGTATCGCGCCGATGTCCAGTGCCATGAAGGGGTCAGTATACGGGCGACGACCGCCAGGTGAATGGCCGGGCTCGCTTCCCGAACTAGGACGCCGGTTGCCGCGCGCCGGTCTGGGTGTGACCGTATAATCGTGGCCAGCGCCGCCCGGATGCAGGTCCCCTTATGAGACGAACGCTCGTCCTTGCGCTGATCCTCCTCGCTGCCGGGGTGCCCACGGCCCAGGAGCCCGGTCCCTCGACTGCCCAGCAGGAGGCCCCGCCCGTCACCTTTCGCCTCGACGTCAACTTCGTCGAGCTCGATGCGTATGTCACCGACCAGGCCGGCAATCCGGTCACGGACCTGACCGCCGACGACTTCGAGATTCTCGAGGACGGCCGGCGCCAGGACGTGTCCACGTTCTCCCTGGTCAACATTCCGGTGGAGCGCGGAGAGCGTCCGCTGTTCGTGGACGAACCGGTCGAGCCCGACGTGCTCATGAACACCGAGGTGAGCGGTCGGGTGTACCTCATCGTCTTCGACGACTGGCACATCGACCCGGCACGAGCCGCCAACGTGCGTGCCGCTGCGCGCCGGTTCATCGAGCGCAACCTCGGCGTGAACGACCTCGCGGCGGTGGTGTACACGAGCGGACGTGCCGCCGACGGTCAGGATTTCACGAACAGCCGCCGTCGCCTGGTAGCGGCCATCGATCGCTTCACGGGCCAGAAGATCCGGTCGGGCACGTTGCAGGCCCTCGACTTCTTCAACCGGCCCGGCGCGACGCCCGATGAGCGGATCATCGATCCGGCCGCGGCCGAGCGCGCCTACTTCGCCAGGTCGTCGATGTCCGCGGTCCGGGAGCTGGCCGAGTTCATGTCGGGGGTCCGCGGGCGGCGCAAGACGATGGTGCTCATCAGCGAGGGCATCGCCATCAACGTGTCGGACGTGTTCGCCAACACCACGGCGGGCATCGTGCAGCAGGAGATCCGGGAGGCGGTCGGCGCCGCCACGCGCGGCAACGTGAGCATCTACACCATCGATCCCCGGGGCCTGGCCACCGCCGACGAACTGGTGGAGGTCTCGGGCGTGCCCGACAATCCGCAGTCGGACCTGGGCGTGCGCTCGTTCAATTCCGAACTCCGGCTCGCACAGGACAGCCTGCGCTTCATCGCCAACGGGACCGGCGGGTTCGCCTCGATCAACCGGAACGACTTCGACAGCGCGTTCGATCGAATCGTGCGGGAGAACAGCACCTACTACATGCTGGGCTACAGCCCGACCAACGAGCGTCGCGACGGTCGTTTCCGACGCCTGCAGGTGCGGGTCACGCGACCGGGCCTGATCGTCCGCACCCGGGACGGGTATCTCGCCCCCCGCGGACGGGCCGATGCGCCCGTCGCGCCCGATCCCAACCCGCTGGTCGCGGCGGTGAACGAGGCCGTGGCCAGTCCGCTGGCCGTCACGGCCCTGCCGATGCGCCTGTTCGCGGCGGCCTACAAGGGCACGGCGCCCAATGCCACTGTCGCGCTGTCCCTCGAACTCTCGGCCGCCGACGTGGCCTTCATGGAGGCCGACGGGACGCACAACGGCACGATCGAGCTCGCCGTCACCGCGAGCGACCAGCAGGGCAAGGCTCGTCCCGGTGAGCGGAGCACCCTCCACCTGGCGCTGCGTCCCGAGACGCATGCGCGTGCACTGGCGCGGGGGCTGCGCGTGCTGTCGCAGATCGAGCTGCCGCCAGGCCGCCACCAGGTGCGCGTGGCCGCAGCCGCGACCGGCGGCCGCGCCGGCAGCATCGTGTACGAGATCGACGTGCCCGACTTCTACGAGTCGCGCTTCTCGCTGAGCGGCATCGCGCTCACGTCGCGCGAGGCCGGGGTGCTGCCCACGACCGTCGTGAAGGACCCGCTGGCCAGCCTGCTGCCGGGGCCGCCGAGTGCACTGCGGGAGTTCCGTCGCGACGACGAACTGGCGCTCTACGGCGAGGTGTACGAAAACCGGGCGGGCTCGCCGGCGCACGGCATCGACATCACCACCGAACTGCGTGCCGAGGGCGGCCAGGTGGTCTACCAGACCGACGAGGAGCGTTCGTCCACTGAACTGACCGGCGGCCGCGGCGGGTTCGGCTTTGAGGCCCGCCTGCCGCTGCAGGAGTTCGAGCCGGGTCTCTACGTGCTCCGGGTCAGGGCGCGCTCACGGCTCGACGCGCCCGGCGACGGCGTCGTCCACGACATTCAACTCCGGATTCGCTGAGCCTTCACGGCAGTCGCAGGTGGACCCGGCCTCATCCCGTTCCTCCCGCCTGGCGGCTCCGCCGAGCTCCACCGGGCTGCCGTCGGCTGTGGCCGCCGGGCTGGCCTACTCGGGCTGGTGGACGACCGGCGTGGTGTTCTGGCTGATCGAGCGGCGCGACTGCTTCGTATCCTTCCACGCCGCCCAGGCTCTCACGATGTTCGGCCTGGTGTCGGTCGTGGTGGCCGGTCTCCTCGGCGCGTCGGCCGTGGCACTCTCGTTCCTGCCGTCGGCGGCGTGGGCACTGTTTCTGCTCGCCGGCACGGTCTGGCTGGCCGGGCTGCTGACCTGGGGCGTCGTGATGTGGATCGCCCTGCGGGGCGAGACCTGGCGCATCCCGTTCGCGGCGGGACTGGCCGATCGGCTGGACCGCGGCCGCCGTACGCGAGAAGAGCCGGCGGATCCGCCGGCTCTCTCCCTGCCTCGAACGCGCACGGGCCGCCTTTAGAGCGTCGGCACCTGCTCCGGCGTGATATCGCCGTTGGCGTGCTTGAACAGATACTGGTTGCGGTTCATCGCCGGGGTCACCGGCGTCCGCAGCTCGATGTCGATCACCTCGCCCGGCGCCAGCGGCGTCCGGTGCCGATAGGAGTCGCCCGTCACCGGGTTGCCCTGCGCGTCATACCAGTTGTCGTCCACCTGGAAGCCGGCGATCGAATTGGTGGCCGACGGGTTCTTGACCTTCAGCGTGGTCACCAGCTCCGCGCCCTGGCGCCGCGCGTTGGGCGCTGTGAACTGGATCGTCGCCGCGCCCCGGATGGGCGGGCTGATCGCCTGCAGCGGCGAGTTGGGATCCGGTTCGGTGGACAGCAGCGCACTCGTGGCGCCGTCGCCCTCGGCAGGCGCAGCGGGCTCGGGCTGCGGTGCACTGCACCCCAGCGCGGCAACCAACAGAACGGCGCTGACCGTCGGGAGCGCCTGATACCTCTTCATAGTGAATGACCTCCAGCAGACACCCCGGGCTCGGGGCGGAGTGATTATAGGCGCTTACATCTCGCCGTTCCAATCCTCGGGCTCGGGCGTGGCGGACCGGAAAATCTCCAGGTGCCACTTCCCGCCGCCCCAGGGCTCGATGACCTCGGTGGCCACGACATCCACCAGCAACTCGGCGAACGTGCGGCCCTCGGGATCCCCCTCGAGATGGTACGCGGCGTCGTCCCATCCGAAGTTCGGGTAGAGGATCATCGACAGGAACAGGTCGTACCCGTCGTCGACCACGATCAGCTGCCCGCAGGGGCGCTTGATGGTCGAATGATAGATCAGGTACTTCTCGGCGCTGTGCGCCCGGATGTAGCGTTTGAGGTTGAACTCCCGGGCGACCACCTCCTCGACGGCGATCTTCTTTTCCCAGCAGTCCCGGCAATAGCGTTCCTCGCCCCGAGGCTCGGACACGTCCTTGGCACCACACAGCGCACACTTCGACCTGGCGACGTTCGACTTCCGGGGCATCCGGCGATCTTAGGTCAGCCGCGTCCCGATCGCCAACACGGCGACGGAAGAGCGGAGGGAACACCCGGGCAACGCCTGCGCGCACGGCAGCCGCGCGGATCCGTGCCTGCGGGTCGATCTCACCGGGTTGCGGCAGGACCGTACAATTCCGTCACGTACTGCTTCACCATGCGGCGCGTCGAGAACCGCGGCAGGACGGTCCGGATCGACTCCTTGACGATGCGCAGCCAGCGTCGCGGGATGCCCCGGCCGTCGCGCTCGTAGAAGGCGGGGACGACCTGCTGCTCGAGCAGGTCGTACAGCGCCTGGGCATCGGCCCAGTCCTGCGCGGCCTGGTCGGCGGGATCCGCGTCCCCCTGGATCAACCAGCCGTTGTCCCCGGCGTAGCCCTCGGCCCACCAGCCGTCCCCGATCGACAGGCTGGGTGTGCCGTTGATCGCGGCCTTCATCCCGCTCGTGCCGCTCGCCTCGAGCGGCTTGCGGGGGGTGTTGAGCCAGACGTCGCAGCCCTGCACCAGGAAGTGCGCGACGTGGAGGTCGTAGTCGTCGATGAAGGCGATGCGCCCGCCGTAGCGCGGGTCGAGGGCGCGCTGGTAGATCTGCTGCAGGTGGTGCTTGCCCGCGTCGTCGGCCGGATGAGCCTTGCCCGCGAACACGAGCTGCACCGGACGGCCGTGCAGGGTGAGGATGCGGGTCAGGCGGTCCGGATCCGCAAACACCAGTTCAGGGCGCTTGTACGACGTGAAGCGCCTCGCAAAGCCGATGGTCAGCGTCTGCTGATCGAACATCGTGCCGGCCGCGACGATGCGCGTGGCCGCCACGCGCTCCACCGTCCAGCGGTGACGCGCCCGCTCGCGGACGAACGTGAACAGGAACGAACGCAGCGCCTGGCGCGCGGCCCAGATGGCCTCGTCCGGAATGGCCAGGACGGCATAGCCCAGTGCCGGATCGTCGTGCCGGTCCAGCCAGTCACGGCCGAGATGCTCGTCGAAGAGACGGCGGATCTCCGCGGCGATCCACGTGGAGACGTGCACCCCGTTGGTCACGGCGCGCACCGGCACGCGCTCCGGCGGGACGCCGGGCCAGAGCGGCGCCCACATGCGACGCGTGACATCGGCGTGCAGCGCACTGACGCCGTTGATGCCGTCGGCGGTCCGGAGGGCGAGCGCCGTCATGTTGAACAGGGGACCGCTGCCGTTGTCGTAGTGGCCGAGGGCGAGGAACTGCTCGCGATGGGCGCCGAGGTCGCCCCAGACGCCGGCGAGGTGCTTCTCGACCAGGTTGAACGGAAAGGCGTCGTGTCCGGCCGGCACGGGCGTGTGCGTGGTGAACACCGTGGTCCGCCGGACCTCGGCGTGCGCCTCCTCGAAGCTCCAGCCTCGTTCGCAGAAGTCGCGGATGCGCTGCAGGACGACGAAGGCCGCGTGGCCTTCGTTGAGATGGCAGGCCGCGACGTCGTGCCCGAGGGCCTTCAGCACGCGCACCCCGCCGATCCCCAGGATGATCTCCTGCTGGATCCGCGTCTCGCGGTCGCCGCCGTACAGACGGGCGGACAGCTCGCGATCCCACGGCGCGTTCTCCTCGAGATCCGTGTCGAGCAGATAGAGCGGGACCCGCCCCACCCGCACGCGCCACACGGCCACCAGCACCGAGCGGTTGCCCAGCGGCACCGCCGTGATGCAGGGACGCCCGTCGGGCGTGATCGCCGGCTCGATGGGCGCGTCGGTCCAGTCGAGGCGCTCGTAGCGCTCCTCCTGCCAGCCGTCCGCACTCAGACTCTGGTGGAAGTAGCCCTGCGGATACATGAAGCCCACGCCCACCAGCGGCACGCCCAGGTCGCTGGCCTCCTTGCAGTGGTCGCCTGCGAGCACCCCGAGGCCGCCCGCGTAGATGGGCAGGGACTGGTGCAGGGCGAACTCGGCGGAGAAGTACGCGATGACGCGGCCACCCAGGTCAGGGCCCTGCGTCGCCCACCACGTCTCGGCGCGCGAGCGCATGGCGTCGAGCCGCGCCGCCGCCGCGTCGTAGCAGGCCAGCCAGGCCGTGTCATCCATGGCCCGTCGAAGCGCTTCGGGCGACAGGAGCTTCAGCATGCGGACGGGGTTGTGGGCGGTCTGCCGCCAGAGTGCGTAGTCGAGGCGGCGGAAGACCTCGCGCACGTCCGGAGTCCAGCTCCACCAGAGGTCGGAGGCGAACTCCTGGAGACGGTTCACGCGGCCGGGAAGCTGGATCACGGTGGGGTCACCCTGCAGGGCCTGGGGGCTGTGCCAACGGGGGGCTGGCCGCTGCGCGTCATGCAGGCGAACCGCGCCATCGTAGCACGCGCGCTGCCCCTGGCGGCCGGGTCCCGCTTGCCGCTTGGTGTATCCTGATATCGCCTCGGAAGCTGAGCCCGCCTACTTGCGACAGATGTGATTCGAGCCTGCTGACTCGCGTCTCCTGCGCCCGTAACCTCAGAGCTTCGTGCTCAGGCTGGTTTCCACCAACGGCGCCCGACTGGGCGCAGGAGAGCGTGACATGAGTCGCAAGCTGTTCGTCGGAAACCTCCCCTACCAGGCAGCAGAGGACGAGCTCAGGGATCTGTTCGGCGAAGCGGGCGCGGTGGAGACCGTCACGGTCATGCGCGATCGCGAGACCGGTCGCGCGAGGGGATTCGCGTTCGTCGAGATGGCTTCGGACGAGGACGCGCAGAACGCGATCACGCGTCTCAACGGCTACCAGCTCGGAGGGCGGGCGCTGACGGTGAACGAGGCACGTCCACGCGAGCCCCGGTTTGGCGACGGTGGCGGCGGCGGCCGCGGATTCGGCGGCGGGGGCAGCGGCAATCGCGGGTCCCGTGGCCGGTCGGAGCCGCGCTGGTAGTCCATTACTCGGGAGTGAACGCCTATGGCACGTAACGCGAGACCCACGGCTGCGAAGCGTGAGCGTGAGAAAGCCCTGAACGAACGCCGCCAGCAGAAGGCTGTCAGGCGGCTCGAGGCCAAGGATCGCCGGACGCACACCGGGCCCAGGCAGGACGGTTTCGATCCAGACATCGCCGGTATTCAGCTGGGACCCCAGCCCATGGCAGACTGGCAGCTCGACGCGCTCGAGGGCGAGGAAGAGCAAGGGGAGGAGTAGCAGGGTCTCATGCGCGCCGGTCCACTGCTGACGGTCGGCCTCGGACTGTTCGTGGTGGGCGTGGCCGGCGTGGTGGCACAGCGCCCCGGGGTCTTCCTGGAGTCCCGGGACCACGCCGCGATCCGCTACACGTCCAACGAACCGCGCGATCCGGTGGCCGTGCTCAATCGCCGGCTCCGCGCCGGTGAGACCAGCCTGCGGTTCGACCCGGTCAGCGGCTACCTCCGGTCCACGCTCGACGCGCTCGGGCTTCCGCTCGAGTCGCAGGTGGCCGTCTTCTCGCAGACCAGCTTTCAGGGGGACGACATCACCCCCACCAATCCCAGGGTCATCTACTTCGGCGACGCCGCTGCCGTGGCCTGGGTTCCTGGCACCGACATCCTGGAGGTCGCGGCGGTCGATCCCCGGCAGGGCGTGATGTTCTACTCGCTGGCGCAGCGGGAAGGCGCGACACCTCAGTTCCGTCGCGATGAACAGTGCCTCGTCTGCCACCTCTCCTGGGAAACCCTCGCGGTTCCCGGGCTGCAGGTCCTCACCACGTATCCCACGCTCGACGCCAACGCGTTCGCCCTCGGCGGCACCACCGACCACCGCACGCCCCTGGCCGAGCGCTGGGGCGGGTGGTACGTCACGGGCGAGCCCGGCGTGGCGGTGCACCTGGGTAATGGTGCGCTTCCGCGAGCCTCCGGCGCGCCGCGTGCCCCGCGCCTGGCCTCGCTCGCGGACCGATTCGATGCGTCCCGGTACCCGACGGCGTACAGCGACGTCGTGGCCCTCATGGTCCTCGAGCACCAGGCGCACATGACCAACCTGCTCGTGCGCACAGGCTGGGAAGGCCGTGTCGCGGGCTGGGACGCACGCGATCCCGTACGGTCGGCGCAGGGGGCCGTGAACGACCGCGTGCGCGACGCGGTGCGGGAACTCGTGGACTACATGCTGTTCGTGGACGAGGCGCCACTTGGCGGGCCGGTGACCGGCTCGTCCGGGTTCGTCGAAGCGTTCGCGAGGTCCGGACGGGCAGATGCGGCCGGCCGCTCGCTGCGGCAGTTCGATCTCGAGCGGCGCCTGATGCGCTACCCCTGCAGCTACATGATTTACAGCGATCTCTTCGAGTCGCTCCCGGACGCGGTGCGTGACGCCGTGTACGCCCGCCTGTGGCAGGTGCTGTCGGGCCGCGACGCCGACAGCCGCTACCGGCGTCTCACCCGCGAGGACCGGCAGGCCGTCGTCGAGATCCTGCGCGACACCAAGCCCGCGCTGCCCGCCTACTTCGCCGCCGCGGTCTCCTAATGGCTCGCCCCTCGCTGCGCGTCACCACGCCCGTGGGCGCATTGCTCGCGCAACTGGACCAGGCGTACGACCGGCGGTCGTGGCACGGCACCAATCTCCGGGGATCCCTCCGGGGCGTGTCGGCCGCACAGGCCGCCTGGCGGCCGGGTGTCGGCCGCCACAACATCTGGGAGATTGCCCTCCACGCCGCGTACTGGAAGTACGCCGTGTGGCGGCGGTTGACGGGGGAGCCCAGGGGTTCGTTCGCGGTGGACGGCTCCAACTGGTTCGATCGGCCCGGCGACGGTCCCCCCGCCGCGCGCGAGCGGGCCTGGCGCGGGGACCTCGCCGTGCTGGGGGCCGCGCACGCGCGGCTGCGTGACACGGTCGCTGCGCTGTCGCCCGCCTCGCTGGCCCGGCGTCCTCCTGGAGCGCGCACCACGACGTTCGACCTGGTGTCAGGCATCATCGCGCACGACCTGTATCACGCGGGACAGGTGCAGCTGCTCAAACGTCTCAGCCCGCCGGTCTCCTGACATGTCTGACGTCTCCGTGCTCTTCTCACCCTTCCGCCTGGCCGGACTCGACCTGGCGAACCGCTTCGTCATGGCGCCGATGACCCGGAGCCACTCGCCTGGCGGCGTGCCCGGCGAGGATGTCGCGGCGTATTACCGGCGCCGGGCCGCGCATGCCGTGCCGCTCATCATCACGGAGGGCACGGCCATCGACCACCCTGCGGCGGTCTCGAACGCCGCGATCCCGCGCTTCCACGGAGAGGACGCGCTCGCGGGCTGGGCACGCGTCGTGCGCGAGGTGCACGCGGCCGGCGGACGCATCATGCCGCAGCTCTGGCACGTGGGCATGGCACGCAAGCCCGGCGACCTCCCGAACCCCGACGCTCCGCCCGTGGGTCCGTCGGGGCTCGACTGGTCCGGCACGCCCGTCTCCCGGCCGCTCGACGAGCGCGAGATCGGCGACATCATCGCGGCCTACGCGCGCGCGGCGGCCGACGCGCGCCGTCTCGGATTCGACGGCATCGAACTGCACGGGGCCCACGGGTACCTGATCGACCAGTTCTTCTGGGCGAAGACGAACGTGCGGACGGATCGATGGGGAGGAGATGCGGTGGCACGCACGCGCTTTGCCGCCGAGGTCGTGCGGGCCTGCCGGCAGGCCACCTCGCCGGACTTCCCGATCGTGCTGCGGTTCTCGCAGTGGAAGCTCCGCGACTACGAGGCCCGGCTCGTCGAGACCCCTGCCCGGCTCGAGGCATTCCTGGCGCCGCTCGTCGAGGCGGGGGTCGACGTGTTCCACTGCTCGACGCGCCGCTTCTGGCAGCCCGAGTTCGACGGCTCCCCGCTCAACCTGGCCGGCTGGACGCGCCGGCTCTCCGGGCGGCCGACAATCACCGTGGGATCGGTGGGGCTCGACAACGACTTCATGAGCGGCCTGGTGCAGCGGCAGCCGGCCGGCACGACGGGCATCGAGATGCTGGTCGAGATGATTGCGCGGCAGGACGTGGATCTCGTGGCGCTGGGGCGGACGCTGCTCGTGGATCCGGCCTGGGTCGAGAAGGTGCGGGAGGGACGACTGGCAGACCTGCTGCCGTTCACACCCGACGCGCTGGCCGTGTACGCCTGATCGGGTCCATTCCCAGGGAGCGGGAACGCTACGGTGCAAGGAACTGGACCATGCGGGCCAGCGCCCGGCTCTCGACGACCCCAGGGGTGAGGTACCAGAACCAGAAGAGCGACACGAGAAAGATCACGGGGCGCCAGGCGATGGCCACACCCCGCGGCGGGTGCATCATGGCGTGGAGAATCAACGCCAGCAGGCCCTTGGCGACGGCGTGGGCGAGGGCGAAGCCCAGACCCAGGAGTGCGATGAGCACTATCCGTTCCACGTTCGCCGTTATCGGCACCTCGTTCCCGCCGGAACAGGGCGGGTTGATCCGGCGCCACGGGCGGAGTACCGTCAGCAGCCTGGGGGGCGACGGGCCGTGGACCGGCGGCGTGGGTCCGCCCCTGCCGCACCCCGCGCCACCGCCCGTCCCACAGGAGATGCAGATGCGCACGATGGTCCCCTTCGTTGGTGTGCTCGGTGGTGTGCTTGCCGGGCTGGTCGTCCTCGGTGGCGGCCTCGAGGCCCGGCAGGCGGCCGGCTCCGCGGCCAGGCCCTCCTCTGCGAGCCCCGTGGTGTCGCTCTACGATCTGAAGACCGAGACCCTGCTGGGCGAGCCGGCCGACCTGGCCGACTACCGCGGGCGGGTGACGCTGGTCGTGAACGTGGCCAGCTATTGCGGCTACACGCCTCAGTACAAGGGGCTCGAGCAGCTCCACCGGGACCTGGCGCCGCAGGGTTTCGCCGTGCTCGGGTTCCCGAGCAACGATTTCGGCGAGCAGGAGCCGGACTCGGCCGAGCAGATCGCGGAGTTCTGCCGGCTCACCTACGACGTCACGTTCCCGATGTTCGCGAAGGTGGTCACGCGCCGGGGACGGGGGCAGTCACCGGTATACGCCTTCCTCGGGCGCTCGGGACAGCTGCCGGCCTGGAACTTCTCGAAGTATCTGGTCGGCAAGGATGGTCGCGTCCTGGCTTTCTATCCGAGCGACGTGACACCGGAGTCGCCCAGGCTTCGCGACGCCATCGCCCGCGCGCTCGCGCGCTGATCCCGCGCCGCGTGCGCCGGCGTCGCGTAGACCTCGGCGCACTCAGAGGTACAGGTGGAGCTGGGTGAGCACCGTGTGGGCGGTGACGCCGGTGCCCCGCGGTACGTCCCGGTAGTAGGTGAGCACGCCGTTCCAGTGCGTGCGCGGCAGCCACTGCAGGGTGAACGCCGTCCGGAGCATGTCGGGCTCGCCCTCGGCCCCTGACGTCCGCAGTTGCGGAGAGAGCTTCAGCCAGAGGCCACGAGCGGCTTCGTACGCCGTCTCGTTGACAACGACGAACCGGGTCCGGCCACCGACCGGTCCCTCCACCTGCTGCAGATCGGCCTGCGTCCACACGGTCAGGCGCGGGAGCGGTGACACCCCGAACGCGAGGCCTCCCGCGATGTCGCGGGGCGTACTGGCCGACTCGTCGCGAAACAGTGCCGACGCGACCACCGTGGCCCGTGGAGACAGATCCACCTGCAGCCGCCCGCTGGCGGTGAACGAGGCATCGTCGGGGTCGTCGGCGTCGCCGAACAGGGCATCGGCCCGTCCCGGGGAGAGCGACACCTGCAGCAGCGACGTGGTGGTCGTGCGACTCACTTCGACCCCGAGCACCTGATCGTACTTGTCCAGGCCGAGGGATGCCCGATTGTAGGCCGTGTGGTCGGCGAAGCGCACGCCGTAGGCGGGCAGGAACCGTCCCACCCGGATGCCGAGGCCGGCCTCCGGCAGCCGGCCCGCCCAGTACTCGTAGGAGTCGATCGTCGCGTCCGGGCTCGAGGGCTGCCGGCCGACTTCGCCGTAGAGCGTCCAGGTCCCCACCTGCACCGCCGCCGTCAGGTCCGCATTCATCAGCAGGTTCCGGCTCGAGTCGAGCCCGTTCACCGAGAACTCGAGGTGCGACGGCCTCAGGTCGAGGCCCAGCTGCACCGGCCCGAGGATCCCGCCTGCCGCCCCGAAGAGGAACGCGTCTTCACCGCGGCCTGCGGGTGCCGGCGTCGCCGAGGCGTCCGGTCCGAACGTCGAGAGTTCCTGATGGGAGAGCGAGCGTCCGTACGGGGTGAGCAGGCCGCCCCCGGTGGGTGAGTAGTGGCAGGTCGTGCAGCGGCTGTACTGTCGGCCGAGCACGTGCGGTTCCGCACGGGCGATCGATGGAGCGGCGCACAGGACGAGGGCGACAAGCACGAGACGGCGGGACGTGGTCATGGTCGAGGAGGCTCCACACGCGCGATGGCGTCGAAGATGACCCGCACCTCCACCTCGTCGCGGACGCCGACGCCGAGGTAGCGCGGGGAGGCAATACCGAAGGATGGAAGCGACACGGGGAAGCGCGCATCCACCCGTACTGTGTCGCCACTGCGGCGGATCTCTGCCTGTCCGGTGATCGGATGCTCCATGCCGTGCAGCGTCAGGCGCGCCGTGAACGGCACGCGGCCTGTTGCCGACGTCGCCGTGTCCGAGCCCAGGGTGATCGACTGGAGGCGTGCGGCGTCGAACCCGGGGCCCCGCGCAACTTCGAGATAGGTATCGCGCATGTGCGTGTTGCGCAGCGCGATCCCCGTGTCGAGCGAGGTGAGATCGACCGTGAGCGTGCCCTCGAGCGCCGCCGGGGCCGTGGCCGAGGCCCGCAGTGTGCCGGCGAGCGTCCGACTCGTCGCCTCGAAGGCGCCGCCGACGGTGAGCGGGCAGCGGACGCGCACGTCGCCCGCGTCCACCTGCCAGACCGTGGCCTGGGCGCCCGCCGGCGCGGGGAGCGCAGCCAGCAGGACGCCCGTCAGCACCAGCAGGGTTGCCAGCGCTGTCCGCAAGCACGGTGCTGTCTGCGCTGTCCGAGGACGCCACGCTGCCTGCACACGGCCCGTGCCGCGTTCGTCGACACCAGGCACGGTCCACGGCGTGTTCGAACCGCCACGCATGTCAGATGGCGATCGTGAGCACGCCGCCAGAGAAGGCGGTGGCGAAGGTGGGCAGCGCACGCGTCGCCGGCCCGTTGAGGACGGCACCCCCGGCGCTGAACTGCGACCCATGGCACGGGCAGACGAAGCGCGCACCGTTGAACCCGGTGATTTCACAGGCTTCGTGCGTGCAGGTGGCAGTGAGTGCCGTGAACGTGTCCTCCGCCGTGCGAGACACCAGGAACACGCCCGCCGCCGTCCGCACCTGTGCCAGACCACCGACGGCACCGAGCGGCGAGGCGCCGTCGATGGTGACCGTCACGGTCCGGCCGCTGACGCTTCCGGCCACCGTGCTCAGGGGCGTGCCTGTCGAGGGTGTCGTCGGAGAGGACGAGCCACCGCCACAGGCCCCGAGCAGGGGGCCCAGCGTGGCGAACGACGCCAGCCGGCAGGCCGTGGCGCAGAACTGGCGCCTGCTGTCGCCAGACGGAGTGGGGGTGTCGTGTGGCATGCGGTTCCTCCGAACGGATGCGGATCGAAGCTCGTCGAGCGGTTGATCGGACGGCGGCGCCATAGGGCAAGTCGGGTGCCACGGCTGACGTCAGCCTATCAGGCCCGCACAGTGGCTCGCCGTCCTGAGGGCGTAATGCAGGAAGACACCCGACATCCTCTCCGGATAACATCCTCCACCCGATATCGTTGCCGGCTCGGGTCGCCGCCCCGGCGGGTGGGCCGGCCGTCAAGGGGGTGCTCCATGAGACCGTTCAGCGTCCGACCTGTCTGGCTGCTGGTCCTGCTCGGCGCGGCAATCCTCGCCGCATGCGCCGCGCCGGCCCGGCCGCGCCCGGCGACCACGCCCCAGGCCTCCGCGCCCGCCTCCCTGCAGGGCTCGTCCTGGGTCGCCGTGGAGATCGACAACACCGGCGTCCTCGACCGCGTGCGCTCCACGCTGGCCTTCCAGCCCGATGGGCGCGTCGCCGGCTCCACGGGCTGCAACCAGTACACCGCACCGGTGCAGGCCGGCGAGGCCGTTCTGCGGATCGGTGCGGCCGGCGTGACGCGGCGCGCCTGTGACGGCAGCATCATGGACCAGGAACTTCGGTTCGTCACCGCCCTCTCCGCCGTGGCCGCGTACCGGCTGGAAGGCTCACAGCTCCTGCTGCTCGACGAGGCCGGACGCACCCGCGTCCGCCTGGTCTCGGCGTCGTCGGTCGCCGCGCCCTGACGGTGGCTACGCTCCAGCGCACGTCCTTTCTTGCCGTCCTGGTCGCCGCGCTCGGCTACTTCGTGGACATCTACGACCTGATCCTGTTCAGTGTCGTGCGCGTCCAGAGTCTGCTCGGCATCGGCGTGCCCGAGGATCAGTTGCTCGCCACCGGCGTGCTCCTCCTCAACATGCAGATGGGCGGCATGCTGGTGGGCGGGATGCTGTGGGGCGTGCTGGGGGACCGTCGCGGGCGATTGTCGGTGCTGTTCGGCTCCATCGCGATGTACTCGGCGGCCAACATCGCCAACGGTCTGGTGGACTCGGTCGGCGCCTATGCCGCGTGGCGCTTCATCGCAGGGGTGGGGCTCGCGGGCGAACTGGGCGCAGGCGTCACCCTGGTGAGCGAGGTGATGACGAAGGAGGCGCGCGGCTATGGCGCGATGATCGTCTCGGCCGTCGGCATCCTGGGCGCCGTGGTCGGGGCCCTCGTGGGCGATCTCTTCGACTGGCGGATTGCCTACTTCGTGGGGGGCGCGATGGGCATCGCCCTGCTCATCCTGCGCATCGGGGTCGCCGAGTCCGGGATGTTCGAACAGGTGCGGCACACCGCGGTCCGCAAGGGCGACTTCCTCATGCTCTTCCGCACGGCCGAGCGCCGCCGGCGCTACCTCTCGGTCATCCTGATCGGCGTCCCGATCTGGTACGTCATCGGGATCCTGGTGACCTTCGCGCCCGAGTTCGGGCGGGCCATGGGGATGACCGAGATCCCGCTGGCGGGCCGGGCCGTGATGTTCTGCTACGCGGGGCTCTCGCTCGGCAGCCTCCTCAGCGGGACGCTCAGCCAGGTCTGGCGCACGCGCAAGCGCGTCGTGCGCGCGTTCATGATGGCCACGACCGCCAGCATCGCCGTGTACTTCGTGGCCGCGAGCGTGTCGTTGACCGTCTTCTATGCCGTGTGCCTGATGCTGGGGGTGGCGACGGGCTACTGGGCACTCTTCGTGCTCATGGCGTCGGAGCAGTTCGGCACCAACATCCGCGCCACGGCGACGACCACGGTGCCCAATTTCGTGCGCGGGTCCGTGGTGCTCGTCACCTCGCTGTTCCAGTTCGGGACGGTCTACCTCGGCGTGCAGGGGAGCGCGATTGCGGTGGGGTTGCTCACGCTGGTCGTGGGCTTCCTGGCCCTCGAGCGCCTGCCCGAGACCTACGCGAAGGACCTCGACTACATCGAGGGCGAGGGCTGAGCCTCGGGCTGAGCGCTACTGATTCGGACGCAGATCGACGATCACCACCCGTTCGGACGGCACGGGCCGGCCGTCCTGTGTCGCCGGCTCGTAGCGCCACGACCTGGCCGCCGCCAGCAGCGCCGGGTCGTAGGTGGGATGGACGGGGCGGTCCATCGCCGCCGACGTGACCCGCCCGTCCACACCGATGAACACGCGAATGGCCCCCGAGAAGCTCACCGACGCGAACTCCCGATTCGGTGGCCGCCACGGAGGCAACTCCTGATCGATGGGCACCGCGGGCCGGACCACGGGCGGAGCGGCGGCCTCCACGGCCGGGGGAGCGGCGGCCTCCTTCTCGGCCGCGGCCTGCTCGGCCTCCATCGCCTCGGTCGACTTCGTGAGGTCGACGAACCCGGACACCAGCAGCCGGAGGTCGGCCAGGTCGGCGTCGTCCTCGACCACCGGGTCGTTGAGCAGGCGTAGCGCGGTCTCGAACCGGGGCCGTGCCCGCACGAGATCTCCGCCCTGGAACAGTTCCCGGGCCTCCGTGAAGAGGTCGCGTGCGCGGTCGGGCAGGAGTTCGGCGCGCGCCGCGTCGAACATCGCGATGAGGCGGGGCGGCACATCCGCGGCCGCCGGCACGAAGAACGGGTCGGCCGCCACGGCGAGCTTCACAGAAGCCAGCGCTTCGTCGGAGCGTCCGAGACCCAGCAGACACAAGGCGCGGTACTGGTGCACCTGCTCGAAGCCGTTCTGGAACTCGCTCCGGTCCAGCAGCGCCAAGGCCTCGGCATAGGACGCCTCGGCGTACAGCGCCTTGGCCTGGTCCAGTGGGGTGGGCGTCTGCGCCGCGGCACCAGCCGCCGCGAGGAGCAGGGCCAGAAGCGCCGTGACTGCGCGGCTCACTGTCCCGCCCTGCCGCCCGGCTGCCGCAGATCCACCGCGAGCCGGGCCGGCTCGCGCAGCGTGACCAGCAGGCTCTCACGCCGTTCGCCGAGCTGCGGGTGCCGGAAGACGACTTCGTGCCGTCCGATGGTGCGGGACAGGTTTCCGATGGGTGTCTCGCCGATGCGTTCCCCGTCGATCCAGACTTCGGCCCATGGCTGGGCGTTGATCGATACCGGAGCGACCGGCGGCGTGAACGGCAGCACGATCGTCTGGCCCGCCGTGACCTGCACGGGGAGCTGGCCCCGATACCCCAGCTGCTCGTTGACCAGGTCGAGCATGTGCTCGCCAACCGGCAGCATCAGCCGACCGACCTCGGTCGTGCCCAGCAACTCCCCGTTCTCGGAGACGCGCAGCGTGAGCGGGGTGTCGAAGGAGACCCATCCCGACAACGTGCCCGGCAGGCGCGGCATCGTCATCACCAGCGACGCGGTCGCGCCCGACTCGATCTCGATCGGCCGCTCCACCAGGCCCGTGCGGAAGCGCACCGCCACCGTGTGGGACCCCGCGGGCACGTCACCGAGCGACAGCGGCGAGACCCCCCGCTCCACGCCGTCGACCAGGACCGGCACGCCGGCCGGCGTGGTGTCAATGGCCAGGGTGCCCAGCCGGGCGGTCGGCGCCGCTGCCGCCACGGGCTCGTCCTCGAATTCGAAGAACCGGCCCGTGCTCTCACCCCGGGCTACCGGGAGCGTGACCGACCGCGTCGTCCCTCCCTGGCGCAGCTCGATCTGGCGGGTGCCTGCGGGCAGCGTCAGCTCGAGCGGCGTCTGTCCCCGGACCTCACCGTCGACCACGACCTCCACGCCCGGCCGGCTCGCATCGATGCGGACGGTGCCGACGCCGCGGACGTAATCGATGCCGGACTGACCGAGCCACAGACCCACCACCGGGATCTGGGCCAGCGCCGCGGCGGCAGCGACGTAGGTGATCCAGGAGCGTGTCCCCCGGCCGGCCCGGGTGCCCGGTCCGCCCTCGAAGCTCGCGCGTGCGCGACGGAGTGCGGTGATCGTCGCCGGGGTTCTGCTCTCGTCGAACGGCAGATCGTCTTCCGACTGGAACTCGGAGAGCGCGTCCGCGTTGATCGACACGAGCTCCGGCGGCTTGGGAGGGGGCGCAGGCTGGCGCAACCATCCACCGAGCGAGAGCATGGGGAGCACCTCGGGGTTGGAACGGGTTCCGTATTCGGCGACCGCACGCGAGCCACTGACCAGCACGGCGGACCGGTCCGGGCGGGGCACGGTAAAAGCCCCCAGATTCTACAACGGGGATGGCCCCGGCGGCACGGCGACGGTGGCCGGGTCAGAACACGTCGAGATCGTGCGCCTCGACCACCTGTCCGGCGTAGGCGCCCCGGATCTCGGCCAGCGCCTCCTCCTCGGAGCCGGACGCACCGCAGTCGGTGCCGGCCTGGTCACAGCCGGGATTGGCGCGGTGGTGCAGGACGAGCAGCTTCGGCCTGGCCCGGGTGGCGATGTCCGCCAGCTCGCGGGTGGAGGTGTGGTACGCCTCGCGATACGCGCGCCAGTCGGGCGTGACCCTGGCGGTGGAGCCCTCCGTGTACACCTCGTGGATGAGGATGTCGCAGCCGTTGCAGGCCTCGACGAGCGCGGGCGTCGGCCTTGCGTCTCCCGAGATGACCACGACCTTGTCCGGCGTCTGGATGCGGTAGCCGAACGCCGTCCAGGCGCCGTGCAGGACGGGAATCGCCGTGACGGTGACGTTGTCGTCCGCGTACACGACGCCGGCCTCCACCTCGTGCACGGTGACCCGGTATCCCTCCGGCGGGGACGGCTGCAGATCGTGGAGCCGGTGATCGATGTCTTCCGCCCAGGCGGCCATGATGCCGTCGGTCATCCGGCGCACGCCGGCCGGGCCGTAGACCTCGAGCGGCACCTGGCGGCCCATGACCCACGGCGTCAGGATCAGATCGGGAAGGCCCAGCGTGTGGTCGGAGTGCAGGTGTGTGAGGAAGACGATCTGCAGGTCGACGGCATCGAGGCCCGCCACGCCCATGCGCGCCGCGGCGCTCGCGCGCCGGACGATGCCCGTGCCGGCGTCGAACAGATACGAGCGCCCGTTCACGACGATGGCCGTGCCCGCACCGGCGCGATCGGGATCGGGCAGGGGCGTGCCGGTGCCGAGGAACACGACCTGCGTCGTGCCCCCGGCGGCCGCCGCGCCCGAAGGCGCCGTGTCACCAGGAGCCGCGGGGGCGGCGGAGGGAGCCGTGTCCCCGGTCCCGTCCGCGGGTGCTCTGGGCGGTGCCTCCCCGGGTGGGGCGACGCATGCCCCGAGCCACGCCACGAGCAGGGCTGCGCCCACCGTCACCGTTGATCTGCGCATACAGGCGTCTCAGGCCTTCGCTTTGGCCTTGCGCCGCTCGGCCCAGTACTTCTTCATGCGCTTGGACACCTCGGCGCGCTGCGCGGCGGTCATCCGGCGCGCGTTGCGTGCCACGGTCTTCGCGCTGCGCACGGCCTGGCGGCGCTTGTAGTCCTGTGCCACACCGCCCAAAGCCGCGATGGCGTCGCGTACCTTGCCGAGCTGCGCTTCGAGCATGCTCTGTTCTTTCCGGAGGTCTGCCAGGATGTCTGTCAATCGGGCCAAGGAAACGTCCTTTCCACCCACGCGCCCTCGCCGTGCTCTCCACATAAGAACACGCGTGATGACACGGGTAAGAATCTGTAGGAGAGTTCCTACATCGAGTAGCTTATCACCGCCACTTTGACTGCCAGCGTCGATGGCGCCGGTGCCGCCGGCGAAGTGGCGCGAACGCACCAGCCTGCGGTACTGTGCCGGTGCCGTTCCCGATACCTGGACCACGCGTGATGGAGAGCAGCGCCCCCGTGAAGCCCTGGCATCGCCACTACGACCCGGGTGTGCCCGTCGAGCCTCGTTTCGAGCCTCGTCCGGTTCACGACTATCTCGCGCAGAGCGTCCGCGACTATCCGGACGCCAACGCCCTGGTCTTTCTCAACTGCCGGATGTCCTATCGCGAACTGGGCGAGCAGGTGGCCCGCTGTGCCAGTGCCCTGGCACAGCTGGGGGTCACCAAGGGGTCCCGGGTTGCCATTCAGCTGCCCAACCTGCCCCAGACGGTCATCGCCTTCTACGCCACCCTGTCGCTCGGAGCGCAGGTCGTGATGACCAATCCGCTCTATGTGGAACGGGAGATCGAACACCAGTGGCGTGACGCCGACTGTCTCGTCGCCGTGGTGGCCGACTATCTCTACGAGCGCCGCATACGGCGCATCGCGGGACGACTGCCCGTGCGTCACTATGTGGTGGCCTCCATCCCGGATCACCTGCGCTTCCCGCTCAACCTGCTGGCGCCGTTCAAGCTGCGACGCGCCAGACCGCCGCTCGCCGCGCGCGTGCGTGAGACAGGGACCGTCCACCACATGCGCCGGCTGCTGGCGGCCGCACGGCCCGAACCCGGGGACGCGGGCGTGACACCCGACGACATCGCCGTCCTGCAGTACACCGGCGGCACCACCGGCGTGTCGAAGGGCGCGATGCTCACGCATGCCAACCTGTCGTGCAATATCCAGCAGGTGGGGGCCTGGTTCGACGCGCGACCAGGGCACGAGGTGATGCTCGGGTGCCTCCCGTTCTTCCACGTCTTCGGTCTGACGGTGACCATGGCGTATGCGGTGTCGGTGGCTGCCTCGATCGTCATCGAGCCAGACCCGCGCAACATGCCGCAGTTGATGCGCAGCATCGCCCGGCACCGCGTCACGATCTTTCCTGGCGTGCCGGCCATGTTCAACGCCATGGCCAATGTGCCGGAGGGCGCGCGCGTCGACCTCACGAGCATCCGGTCCTGCTTTTCGGGCTCGGCGCCACTGCCCCGGGACGTGCTCGAGCGGTTCGAGCGCGTCACCGGCGCCAAGATCGTGGAGGGGTACGGCCTGACCGAAGCCGGACCCGTCACCCACGCCAATCCGCTCTACGGCGAGCGCCGGGCGGGCAGCATCGGCGTGCCGGTCCCCGGCACCGACATGAAGATCGTGAGCATCATCGACGGCCACACGGAGCTTCCTCCCGGGCAGGCCGGCGAGCTGCTGGTGCGCGGGCCCCAGGTGATGGCCGGTTACTGGCGCCAGCCCGAGGAGACCGCCGCGGTGCTGCTCGCCGACGGGTGGCTGCGCACGGGCGACCTCGCCACCACCGACGACGCCGGCTACTGCCACATCGTGGGGCGGAAGAAGGACATGATCATCGCCGGGGGCTACAACGTGTACCCGGACGAGATCGACGCGGTGCTCATGGCGCACCCCGCGGTGCTCGAGGCCGCCACCATCGGCGTGCCCGACGCCCGCCGAGGCGAGACCGTCAAGTCGTTCGTGGTGCGTCGGGCGGGGCAGCAGGCCTCGGCGGAGGACCTCATCGCCCACGCGCGCACGCAGCTGGCGGCCTACAAGGTTCCCCGCGAGGTCGAGTTCCTCGACGAGCTGCCCAAGAGCAGCGTGTTGAAGGTCCTGCGGCGTGAGCTGCGCGAGCGGGAGCTCGCCCGCGCGCAGGCGCCCGTGGCCGGCGCTTCAGGCCGATGAACGCGCCGCGCCGCGGTCCCTACATCGACGCATCGACCAGCCTGCCCGAGGTCACCGTGAAGGCCGCCGTGCTCGGCGCGCTGCTGTCGATGGTGCTCGGTGCCGCCAATGCCTATCTGGGCCTCTTCGCGGGCCTCACGGTCTCGGCCTCCATTCCCGCCGCCGTCGTGTCGATGGCGGTGCTCAAGCTGTTTCGCCGCTCGAACATCCTCGAGAACAACATCGTGCAGACGGCGGCGTCGGCGGGCGAATCGCTGGCGGCCGGGATCATCTTCACCGTACCCGCGCTGGTGATCCTGGGCGCCTGGCAGGAGTTCCGGTATTGGGACGTCACCGTCGTCGGTGCCCTCGGCGGCATCATCGGCGTGATGTTCACCATTCCGCTCCGCAGGGCCCTGATCGTCGAGAGCCCGCTCACCTTCCCCGAAGGCGTGGCCACCGCCGAGGTGCTCATCACGGGTGATCGGGGCGGTGCAGGCGTGCAATACCTGGCGGCGGCGGGCGCAGCCGGTGCCCTGTTCAAGCTCGGCGCGAGCGGCCTGCGCGTCTGGAGCGAGTTGTTCGAATGGGCCCGCTTCGCCGGCGGGAGCCTCGTCTACGTCGGCGTCAACCTGTCGCCGGCGCTGGTCGGCGTCGGCTTCATCGTGGGCCTCCAGGTGGCGACGCTCGTCTTCCTGGGAGGCGTGCTCAACTGGTGGGTCGCGATCCCGCTGGTGGTCGCCTCGTCGGGGCTTCCGCCAGGCGTGGAGTCGGCGGCCGACGCCGCCGGGGCCTTGTGGTCCACGCGCACGCGGTACATCGGCGTGGGCGCCATGATCATCGGCGGCATCTGGACGCTGGGGAAGGTGCGGCGCAGCATCGTGGACGGGATCCGGTCGGGCCTCGAGGTCTACCGCCGTACGCGCGCCGGTGGCGTCACGACGATCCCCCGCACCGAACGCGACACCCCCATGCCGTGGGTCGGCGCGGCCGTGGCCGCGTCGGCCGTCCCGCTCTACGTGGTCTTCGAGGCTGCGGTGGGCAGCCAGGGCGTGGCCCTGGCGATGGCGGGCCTGATGCTCGTCGCAGGGTTCCTCTTCTCGGCGGTCGCGGGGTACATGGCGGGCCTGGTCGGCTCCTCCAACAATCCGCTGTCCGGCGTGACGATCGCTACCGTGCTGACCTCTGCGCTCCTGCTCTCGCTGCTGGGCACGGGCAGCGCCGTCGGGCCGGCGGCGGCCATCCTGATCGGGGCCGTGGTGGCGTGCGCCGGCGCAATCGCCGGCGACAACCTGCAGGACCTCAAGGCCGGCCAGATCGTCGGAGCGACCCCGTTCCGCCAGCAGATCATGCAGGTCGTGGGCGTGTGCGCGGCGTCGGTGGTGATGGCGCCGGTGCTGACACTGCTGATGACGGCCTACGGGATCGGCGTCCCCACGGCGGAGCATCCCGCCCCGCTGGCAGCACCCCAGGCCACGCTCATGGCTGCGGTGGCTGGCGGTGTGTTCGGAGGCGGCCTGCCGTGGGACATGGTGGGCTGGGGCGCGGCGCTCGGCACGGGCATCATCCTCCTCGACGTGTGGCTCGAGCGGCGGGGATCCACCTTCCGGACGCCGGTGCTCGCCGTGGCGGTGGGCATCTACCTGCCACTCGAACTCTCGACGGCCATCTTCCTGGGCGGGCTGGTGGCCTTTGCGGCCGCGCGGACACGCGCCCGTCGCCGCGCGGATCCCGACGCGCCGGATGCGCAGCACGGGCTGCTGTTCGCAGCCGGCCTCATCACGGGCGAGGCCCTGGTCGGCATCCTGCTGGCCGTGCCGATCGTGGTGGCCGGCCGTGCCGATGTCCTCTCCCTCTTCGGCACGTTCGACAGCGCCCTGCCCGGCGTGGTGCTGCTGTGCCTGGTCATGTACCTGCTGTTCCGTGCCGCATCGGGGCGGGCCGTTCGCGCCTGAGGTCCGGCACATGAAGGAGGACGCCATGCCCGTGCTGTTCGCGCTCCTGCTCGTGCTCCTGCTGCCCGCTGCGGCGCCTGCGCAGGGCCCCGCACCTCCCGACTGGGCGGCGGTGGAGGCGGAGACGCTGCGCCACTTCCAGGCACTCGTCCGTCTCGATACGAGCGATCCGCCGGGACGCGAGCAGGAGGCCGTCGACTACCTGCGGGGCGTGCTGGAGGCGGACGGCATTCCGGTAGAGACCTACGTCCTCGAGTCGGGCCGCCCCAACCTCGTGGCGCGGCTCACCGGCCGCGGTCCCGGCCGGCCGCTGCTGCTGATGGCCCACACCGACGTCGTCAACGTCGATCCCGCGCGGTGGTCGCATCCTCCCTTCGGCGCGATGCGGGAAGGCGGGTACGTGTACGGTCGCGGCACGCTCGACGACAAGGACAACCTGGCCTCGGCCCTGATGGTGATGCTCCTGCTGAAGCGGCTGAACGTGCCGCTGGCGCGCGATGTGATCCTGCTGGCCGAAGCCGGGGAGGAGGGCACGACGCGGGTCGGCATCCAGTTCATGACCGAGCAGCACTTCCCGGCCATCGACGCCGAGTACTGCCTGGCCGAAGGCGGCCGCGTCGAGCGGCGCGACGGGCAGGCACGCTTCGCCGCCGTGCAGACGCTCGAGAAGATTCCGCGTGCGGTCGAGGTGACGGCGCGCGGCGTGGCAGGCCACGCCTCGGTGCCCCTCCAGTCCAACGCCGTTGTCCGCCTGGGCACCGCGCTGGCGCGCATCGCCGACTGGCAGCCGCCGATCCGGCTCAACGAGACGACGGGCACGTACTTTCGGCGGCTCGCGCAGATGGCGACGCCGGAGGCGGCGCGCCGCTATGCCGACGTGCTCGATCCCGCAAAGGTGCAGGCGGTGGAGCGGGAGTTCCGTGCCACCGAGCCCGCGCATGCCGCCATCCTCCACGCCACGGCCTCGCCGACGATGGTCGATGCGGGCTACCGGCTCAACGTGATTCCGTCGGAGGCGAAGGCGGCGATCGACCTGCGCCTGCTGCCGGATGACGATCCCGAGGCGATCCTGGAGAGCCTGCGGGGGGCGATTGCCGACCCCGCGGTGAGCGTGGACTGGGCGCCCCGCGACGTCCGGCCGGGCGGCACGAGCCGGCTCGATACGCGCGCCTTCGAGGCCATCGAGGCGGCGGTCCGCCGCCACTACGACGTACCCACGCTGCCCACCATGAGCACCGGCGCCACCGACATGGCCTATCTCCGTGCCCGCGGCGTGCAGTGCTACGGCCTCGGACCCGGCATCGACGTCGAGGACGGCCCGCTGGGCTTTGGCGCGCACAGCGATCAGGAGCGCATCCTCGAGGGCGAGTTGCACCGGTTCGTGCGATTCACCTGGGACGTCGTCACCCAGCTGGTGGTGACCCCGTAGCCGTCGCCTCGTCAGGACGCGGTGACCGGGAGCCATCACACGCGGCAGGTGCCCGCTGACGCCAGGCCGGCCCGGCGACGCCGACACGACACCAGATCGCCACCGGCGGACCGGTTCGGCCCATGAGTGGTTGGCGACAGGGGGCGCGCAAGAGCCCCTGGCAGCAGTGGTATGCTGACCCGGTTTTGCCGGACGGGCGCCGCGTGCGGGTGGGCGCCTAAACAGGTCCCGCCGCGCGTTCGTATCAGGTCTGCGATGTCCGCCCGCTATCGGTGGCGTGCGGCGAGCACGAGAAGGAGCAACGGCATGAGTGTGAAGAGGTTCGTGTGGATGCTGGTGGCGCTGCCGCTGTGGATGGCCGCCCCGGCTCAGGCGCAGCAGGCGCCGTTCAACCCGTTCATTCCCAATCCGACGCCAGGCTGCACGTCCGACCCTGCCGAGATGGAAGCCAACAAGAAGGTGGCCATTGCCTTCTTCATGACGACGGGCGACGAGCGCGTGGCGCTGGCCGACCCCACCTACATCCAGCACAACCCGGCGTTCATCAAGGGCGCGCGCGAGGCCAAGATGAGCGACTACGAGTACTTCAAGTCGCGCTTCGGCGGCCCGCCGGCGGCGCGTGGCGGCGGGGGCGGCGGCCGGCAGGGTGGGGCAGGCCCGCAGCCGCCAGCCGCGGCGCCGTATGAGTGGGTGATGGCGGAGTGCGACATCGTGTTCGCGCTGCGCAAGGCGAACGTCCAGGATCCGACGGCGGCTCCCGGCACCTTCTACGAGCAGTTCCGCTTCGATGCGTTCCGCATTCGCAACGGCAAGCTCGTCGAGCACTGGGACATGGGCCAGATCAATCCGCCCGCGCCAGGCCGTGGTGGCCAGTAGGCCCCGGCTCGCGTGTCCGCCTCATATCCGCGCAGAGAGATCCAAGGAGACTCCGTGATGAAGACGATGACGTTCACCCTGCTGGGACTGGTGATGCTCGCGGGCTCGGCCGCGGCCCAGGTGCCCGGCGGGCCGACCCCGAACTGCAACGTGACCCCGGCGCAGATCCAGGAGAACAAGCGCGTCGCGCTGCAGTTCTTCGCACCCGGCGTGGACAGGCTGGCGCTGGCCGACCCCTCCTACATCCAGCACAACCCGGCGTTCGTGAAGGGCGCCCGTGAGGCCGGCCTGAACGACTACGACTACTTCAAGTCGCGCTTCGGCGGCCCGCCCGCGGCGCGTGGCGGTGGTGGTGGCCGTGGTCGTCAGGGTGGCACGCCGCCGCCGGCCGGCAACCCGACCGACATCGTGCTCGCCGAGTGCGATCTGGTGACGGTCGTGCACCTCAATTACGTGCAGGATCCGACCGCCCCTCCCGGAACCTTCTACGCCCGCTCGTCGTTCGACACGTTCCGCGTGCGGAACGGCAAGCTGGTGGAGCACTGGGACGGCGCCGTGATCAACCCGCCGGCCGCCGGTCGCGGCGGCCAGTAGCCGCCTCGCAGAACGACCGCCTCGAGGGGTGGTTGCGTGACCGACACAGAGGGGGACGGCGCTGACGCGTCGTCCCCCTCTGTGTTTCAGCGCCTCTCTCTGTTTCAGTGCCCCTTCTTCTTGTCGTGCGCGGCTCACCGCACGTCGGCGAGCACCGCATGCCGCGGGTTGACGTCGAAGCTGACCGGCGTGGCCGGCAGCGGGATGTCCACCGCCACGTCACGTCCTTCCATCAGCACGCGGACCCGCCGCTCCGTGCCATCGGCGAAGCGCACGGCGATGGGCAGGGGCATCCGGAACGTGGGCGGGACATCCTCCTGCCGGATGCGGCCCCGCAGGGCGAACGGTTGGGTGGCCTCCGGCGTCGGCACGAGACGGAGCGCCGGACGGTACGTGGGCACATCCACCCCGTACACCCACTGATCGAAGAACCACGCCATCGGCTCGCCGAACGCGTCGCTCACCAGCCGTTCGAATCCTTCGGTGGTGATCGGCGATGCGGCATGGGTTTCGACCGTCCGGCGCATCAAGGCGCGGAACCGTTCGTCGTCGCCGGTCTCCGGATCCAGGAGGAGCGACCGCAGCATGTGGAGGATGAACGCTCCCTTCTCGTAGGCGACCAGCTGGTAGTCGAAGGGGGTCTCGCTCGTGATCAGCCGGTAGCCGGCGACGACCGGCCCTGACTCGTGTCCTTCGCTCAGCCGCATGGCCGCCGGGGTGAACCCGTACGACCTGAGGCCGGCGCCCCGGCCCACGTTCACCTGTCCCAGGATGTCCAGGTGCCAGGCGTCGAGCATGTCGTCGAACTCGGACGCCTCCCCCCGCCCCATGAGGGTGTACAAGGCAGCCGCGTAGTGCGCGAAGCCCTCCGAAATCCACTGATCGCGGTACGACTGCCAATCCACGAGCGCTCCCCACCACTGGTGCGCCACCTCGTGCGCGCGGAACAGTGCCGCCTCGTTGGTGTTCATCGCACCGAACGCCTGGAACGACAGCAGGGCGAGCCCCGGGAAGGCCTGCCCGTTGTAGCCGGGCGTCTCGGTGGCCAGCAGTGACGGAAACGGATACGGCCCGAAGTACTCGCCGTAGGTGCGGAGCGATCCGGCCAGGTCGTCGAGCGTCCGTTGCCGGTTGCCTGGCGCGAAGCCGAGGTGATTGCGATTGGCGTAGATCGCGATCGGGGGGATGCCGGGGTCGGTCACCTGCGTGACCTCGAAGCGGCCGTATTGGAACGCCATGCTCGCGCGCACCGGCTGGTCGTTCACCCACACGAGCACGCGGGTGTCGCCGTCCTCGCGGTCGTCCACCAGCGTACCGCCCGATGCAATCCGGAACTGGTTGGGCACCCGGAAGGTGAGCCGGAGGCGGGTGCGCCGCGCGTCGGGATGGCCCGGGAACCACGCCGCCGTGTCCTTCAGGAGGAAGTCCTGCGTGGACGTCAGGCGTTCGACCAGCTTGCCCTCGTACGACACGGCGAGGATGCCCCGGGCCCCGGCGGGCAGCGTCTCGGGAAGGACCACCGTCACATGGCGTTCGTACAGATCGTCGCCGATGCGGCGGTTGCGGGTCTCCTGGACCCAGGGCACGGCCACGCCGGTGGGGACCGGCTCCGCCCGGCCGGCGCCGGATGCGCCGGTGGGCCCGGCGGCCTCGCCGGACCGCTCGTCGCCGCCGAGCGGCGCGCCTCGCACGTCGAGCACGGTGTCGGGCACCTCCGCGATCCAGCGGACGTCGGTCACCCGCAGGTACGGCGAGAGGACGAGCCGCACGGTCGCCAGCGGCTGGGTCGTGGCAAGCAGCAGGTGAGCCCGTGCCGTGGCCTCGCCAGAGCCGTTCAAGGTGAGGTCCACGTCCGTCCGCGGGAGATCGAGGACCGGCGCCCACTGCTCGCGCTCCGGTGCGAGGGGGCGGGCCGGCAGGCCGAAATCGCGGAACGTCCACGCCCGGTCGGTGCGGCCGTCGGGGTCGATGGGACCCTCCCGCTCCGGATCCCTCGGGAACCCTGCGAACGCCCGCTCGCGCACCTCCGGGCCGAAGTCGGCGAGCGCGTGCGTGCCGAGCCACACGTTGGTGAACCCGCGCCGCGCGTCCACGCGGGCGACCCGCACCTCCTCCTCGTCCCGGGGCTCGACTTCGATCGAGAACCAGCCGTGCCGGCCACCGCGCACCTCGGCCAGCACGAAGCCGGGAACGGAGTCGCCACCCGGAATCACGTCGGCCAGCAGCCGGCTCTCGGGATTCACGAAGCGGGTCTCCAGCAGCGCCCGCCGGCGCTCGTCCAGCACATCCGCGGCGCGCGTCGTCCGCTCGTCGGCGCCAGGCGGCACTGCCAGGGCGGCCAGGCGGTCCCCGACGTCGCCCGAGAACCAGAGGACGAGGCGGTCGAAGGCTTCGTCGAGGCGGTCGTCGTCGAGGAGTTTCCGCATCTGCTGGTGTTCGACGCCGTCGGGCGGGTAGGCGCGGACGCGTCCGCGGCCGATGAACACGGCCGCGGTGCGGCGACCAGCCACCGGCGTGCGGAGGTAGAGGTCGCCTTCCTCGAAGGTGAGGTCGAAGCGGTCGATGCGGAGTGCGCCGTCGCGAATGCGTCCTGCGACCTCGAAGGGCGCCTCCCGCAGGGCGGTGTACAGCGGCGGCGTACGGGCCGTCGCCTCGGCGTCCTGCGGCGCCTGCGCCGGCGCGGCGCGCCCGCCCGTCGTGGCCGGCAGCAGGAGGGCCCCGAGCACCAGGGCCAGCGGCGCCCAGGCGTGACGGGTGCCGCGCCGTGTTCCCCGCACGTGATGGTGGGTCACAGGGTGACCGTCCCGGGCGCGGCGCGCACGTGGGCGCGGGTCAGGCGTCCCGTGGCGTCCAGCCCGATGACGAGATCGGCGTCCTGCCGGATGGCGGGCAGCCAGCGTGTGATGCCGGGACCCAGCACCTCGTCCCAGAACGCGCCCATCTCGGATTCGCTGAAGCCCCGCGCACCGCCACTGGCCGCGCGCAGGCCCGCCTCGCGCTCGAAGCGCCGGTCGCGTGCCAGCGTGTCCGGACAGTCCAGGTACACGAGCCAGTCGATCTCCTGCGCCAGCGGCCCGTAGCCCTCTGTCCGGAGGCCCACCAGCCATCCTTCGAGCAGCAGGTGGCCCACGGGACCCGCCACCTGACGGCCTGGCGCAACGTCGTCGGCCGCGTGGTCGAACCGCGGGACCTCGAACGTCCGTGCGCCCTCACGGACGTGCGCGATGACGTGCAGGGCGGCGTCCAGATCGTGGGAGCCCGGCTGGGCGCGGAAGCGCACGCCGCGGGCGCGGCGCTCGGCGCGCGAGAGATAGAAATCATCGAGCGAGACGGTGAGCGCACGTGCGGTGGGGGCGAGCAGGGACAGGCAGGTGACGACGGCGTCGGCGAGCGTCGTCTTGCCGCAGCCGGCGGGGGCCGCCAGGCCTACGACCTGGGCTCCGCACGCCACCACGGCCTGGGCCAGCGGGAGCGCCACGCTCCACACATCGAAGGGACGCATGCGGCTGCCGGCGCGTGTGACCGCATCGAGCACCTCGGGCCATACCGCCAGCCGCGCCGCCAACGCCGCGGCTCGGGCCTCGGGACTCACGAGCGCCGAGGCCAGCGGCTCGTCCTCGGCCAGCGCCAGCAGGCGGCGCAGCGCCTCGGGGTGTCCGGCGGCGGCGTCTCGGGCGTACCGGTCCCTCGTGTCGGCTACCGGCGAGAGCGGATGATCATCCGACATCGCACCCCATCGTACGTGACGACGGGGAGACGGGGCCGCATAGAATGCGCTCGTGCCCCCGTTGGTGATCCTCGCGCTGGGTGTGGCCACCGTGCTCGGCCTCATCGTGGTCCTGCGGCTCAACGCGTTCCTCGCGCTGCTGGCCGCCGCGCTGCTCGTGAGCCTGCTGGCGCCGGGGCCCTGGCCGGAGAAGGCCTCCCGCGTGGCCCTGGCCTTCGGCGCCACCGCCGGCAGTATCGGTATCGTCATCGCCCTGGCGGCGGTTGTCGCGGCCGGCATGCTGCAGAGCCGGGCGGCCGACACCATCGTCCGCGCCTGCCTGACGGCGTTCGGCGCCTCCCGTGCGGACGCCGCGCTCATGGCGGCGGGTCTCGTCCTGTCGATTCCGGTGTTCTTCGACACGGTCTTCTACCTGCTGGTGCCGCTCGCGCGTTCCGCCTACGCGGCGACCGGTCGGGACTACGCGCGCTACGTCATGGCCATCGTGGGCGGCGCGATCGTGACGCACAGCCTTGTGCCGCCCACGCCGGGCCCGCTCGCCAACGCGGCCAACCTGGGCGTGGACCTCGGCCTGATGGTGATCATGGGGCTCATCGTCAGCATTCCGGCGGGCCTTGCCACCTTCTTCGCCATCCGCGTGCTTGGACGGCGCCTCCACGTCGTCCCGCCCGAGGACCATGCTGCCGCCACAGGCGACGGCCCGCCTGGCACGCGCGACGCACACGACACGCGCGAGGCGCCGCCCGGCGGACCATCACTGGCCGCCTCCCTCCTGCCCATCGTCCTGCCCGTGTGCCTGATCGGCTCGAACACGCTGGCGCAGGCACTGCGGCCGGGGTCCACTCTCGCGGCGGTCACCTCCGTGACCGGCAACCCGGGCGTGGCGATGCTGGCCGCGGCCGGTTGCGCGCTGGCCCTGTACGTCCGCGTGTGCAGGCCCGATCGCCAGGCCCTGTCCCACCAGGTGGAGCAGAGCCTCATGGGTGGCGCGCTCATCGTGCTCATCACCTCCGCGGGCGGCGCCTTCGGCGCGATGCTCCAGGCGGCTGGCATTGGCGACGCCATTGCCGGCCTGGCGACGGCCGGCGGCGCCACGGGCGTCGGGCTGCTGCTGGCCGGCTTCACCGTGGCCTCGCTGCTCAAGTTCGCCCAGGGGTCCAGCACCGTCGCGATGATCACCACCTCGGCGATGTTCGCACCGCTGGCCGTGCCGGGCGCGCTCGCGTGCCATCCCGTGTACCTCGCGCTCGCCATCGGCAGCGGGTCGATGGTGGGGTCGTGGATGAACGACAGTGGCTTCTGGGTCGTGTCACGCATGGGCGGCCTGACGGAATTCCAGACCCTGCACGCCTGGAGCCTGGTGGCCGCCATCGCCGGGGGCGCAGGCCTGGTGGCCACGCTGGCCCTGGCACGACTCGTGCCGCTGGTCTGAGCTCGTTCAGGCCCCGCCCCCGCGCGCGCCTGGCCACCTCAGCGTGGCGGCACGGCAGCGTCGTGCGCGCCGCGGTCCTGCCCGGCAGTGGGCCGTGCGGTTCGTGCGCGGGTCAGCGTGAGCCGCAGAGGGTCGGCGGCCGCGCCGTTCCTGGTGCGGTTGGCGCGGGGTTCATGTAATGTGTGGGGCGGTCGTCCCGCCCGTGTTGGCTCTTCGTAAGGATATGCCCGTGCCGAGTTCCCGGATCTGGGGCCTCCCCCTGCTGGCCGTCGTCATCGCCCTGTGCGTCGTCACCGTGTTGCCGTTCCCGCTGCCGGGCCTCGTGCCGGCAGCCTGGGCGCAGCAGGGCGAGCCCGCGTCGGCGGAGCCGTCGGCACCCGTCGCGACAGCAGCGCAAGGCCTCCCCGTGACCCGTCCCGTGCCGCAGCCATCACCCGCGCCGGGCGCTGCGCCGGCTGCGGCGCAGGCCACCGTGCAGGGCGTGGCCCCGACTTACGACGGGCCGGTGGTGACGGCACCCGAGACCATGGCCCGCGACGCGCAGGGCCGGGTGGCCGTACGGGCCATCCGTCTCGACGGCCCGCTGCGGGTGGACGGGCAGCTCGACGAGGCCGTCTATGAGACTGCGCCCATCACCGGCTTCGTCCAGAACGAACCGAACTGGGGCGCCGAGGCGACCGAGCGCACCGAGGTCTGGATCTCCTTCGACCGCGACAACGTGTACGTGTCCGTGCGGGCCTGGGAGAGCGAGCCCGAGCGGATGATCGCCAACGAGATGCGGCGCGACAGCAGCAACATCCTGGAGAACGAAAACTTCGCCTTCTCGTTCGACCCGTACTACGACCGCCGGAACGGCGTCATCCTCCAGTTCAATCCGCTTGGCGGCCGCATGGACGGCCAGGTCACCAACGAGTCGCAGTACAACGGCGACTGGAACCCCGTGTGGCGCGTGGTGGTGGCGCGCTTCGATGGCGGCTGGACCGGCGAGGCCATCGTGCCGTTTCGCTCGCTGCGCTACCGTTCCGGTCCCGCACAGCTGTGGGGCTTCAACGCGCGCCGGATCAACCGCTGGAAGAACGAGATCTCCTATCTGTCGCAGACCACGCGGGGCCAGGGGCCCAACGGCATGAACCGGATGTCGGAGTCGGCGACACTGGTTGGTCTCGACGTTCCCCAGGCGTCCCGCCTCGTCGAACTGAAGCCGTTCGCCATCAGCGATGTCGTCACCGACAACAACGCCCTGCCGCGCGTCAGCAACGACCTGGGCGCCGATGTCGGCTTCGATTTCAAGTTCGGCATCACGCCGAACGTCACGGCCGATTTCACCTACAACACCGACTTCGCGCAGGTCGAGGCCGACGAGCAGCAGGTGAACCTCACGCGCTTCAACCTCTTCTTCCCCGAGAAGCGTGAGTTCTTCCTCGAGAACCAGGGCCTGTTCCAGTTCGGCGGAGCAGCCGGCCGTGGCGCCGTCCCGTTCGCCTTCTATTCGAGACGCATCGGTCTCGACGCCGGCCGCGCGGTGCCGATTCTGGCGGGGGGGCGCCTCACCGGTCGGGTGGGGCCGTTCGGCATCGGCGTCATCAACGTGCAGACCGAAGAGGCGGGCGCCTCGCCCGCGAGCAACTTCTCGGTCGTGCGGCTCCGCCGCGACATCCTGCGTCGCAGTTCCATCGGGGCGATGTACACCGGCAAGACCGCCTCGGCGCTCGGCGACGGCGGCAACGCGCTGTTCGGCCTGGACGCCCGGTTCGCGTTCTTCCAGAACCTCACGGTGGACACCTACTGGGCGAAGACCGAAACACCCGGGTTGTCGGGTGACGACTCCAGCTACCGGGTACAGATGCAGTACAACCACGACCGGTACGGCCTGACCCTCCACCGGCTCGCCGTGGGCGACAACTTCAACCCCGAGATGGGCTTCATCTTCCGCAAGGACTTCAAGAAGTACTTCGGCCAGGCGCGGTTCAGCCCGCGGCCCCGCAACATCGACGCCGTGCGCAAGGTGTCCTTTCAGGGCCAGGTGGACTACTTCGAGAACCCCTTCGGGCAGGTCGAGACGCGGCAGACACAGGGGCAGTTCGCGGTCGAGTTCCAGAACAGCGACAGCTTCAGCCTCGTGTACAACGACTTCTACGATGCGATCGATCAGCCCTTCCGCATCGCCCAGAACGTGACGATTCCGATCGGGAGCTACAACTACGGCTACGTCGTCACGTCGTACACGCTGGGGCAGCAGCGCTCGGTGGCTGGCACCGTGTCGCTCGAACGGGGCAGTTTCTGGGACGGCGACCGTACGTCGCTCGCGTTCAACAGCGCGCGGGTGGAGGTGAATGCCAGGCTCGCGATCGAGCCGTCGGTGTCGATCAATCGCGTGTCGCTGCCGCACGGGGCGTTCAGCACGAACCTGGTCAGCTCGCGCATCACGTGGGGGCTCACACCCCTGATGTTCGTGAGCAGCCTCATCCAGTACAACTCGAGCTCCAGCTCCGTGGACTCGAACGTCCGCTTCCGCTGGGAGTACCAGCCCGGCAGCGAGCTGTTCATGGTGTACAACGAGAGCCGCGACACCCTGAGGCCCGGGTTCCCAGGCACCGAGAATCGTTCGTTCATCGTCAAGATCAACCGCATGTTCCGCTTCTAGCCTGGAGGTCTCCCAGATGCCGACGATTTCGCCAGGACCCCGCCCGCTGATGCCTCACCGGGCCCACACTGTCGTCGATCGTGGCCTGCCGCGCCTCCTGCACGGCGCCTCGCGCCGCAGCGCGCCGCGTGCCCGGTACGCCGCCGCGCTCGTCGCGGCGTGTGCCGCGACCGCGCTGGCGTGTGGCGGGCCGGCGCCCAGCGAAGCGCCGAGCCCGACGAACGTGACCGTCTTCGAGGGCGCGCGGCTCATCACCGGCGAGGACACGGTGCCCATCGAGAACGCCGTGTTCGTGGTGGCCGACGGCCGCTTCACCCAGGTCGGCGAGGCCGGTACGGTGACCATCCCTGAGGGGGCGGCTCGGATCGACCTGACCGGCCGCACGGTGATGCCGGCCATCGTCGACAGCCACACCCACCTGTCCCAGACACGCGACGCGCTCGTCGAGGATCTCCAGCGCCGCGCCTACTACGGGATCGGCGTGGCGGCGAGCCTCGGGCAGGACCAGGGGGAGGCGCCCTTCCAGGTACGCGCCGAAACCATTCCGGATGCCGCCCGCTTCCGCACGGCCGGGCGCGGCATCACCGCTCCCGAACCCGGCCGCTCCGAGGTGCCGTACTGGATCACCACCGAGGCCGAGGCGCGCGCCGCCGTACAGGAGCAGGCTGCCAGCCAGGTGGATCTCGTGAAGATCTGGGTGGACGATCGCAACGGACAGTACCAGAAGCTCAGCCCGGCCCTGTACGGCGCCGTCATCGACGAGGCACACAAGGCTGGTCTTCGCGTGACCGCCCACATCTTCGCCCTCGAGGACGCCAAGGGCCTCCTGCGCGCGGGCATCGATGCGTTCGCCCACGGGGTGCGTGACCGGGACATCGACGAGGAGGGCCTGGCCCTGTTCCGCGACCGGCCCAACGTCTACGTGGTGCCCAACATGCCCGATCGCGGGGTAGCGCAGGACTACGGCTGGCTGGCGGAGTCGCTGCCCGCCGAGGAAGTCGCCCGCCTGCAGGAGGCATCCACGGACCGTCCCGACGCGCAGGCCACGTTCGGGATCCAGGCCCGCAACCTCAAGGCCCTGTCTGACGCCGGGGTGAAGATCGCGTTCGGCACCGACGGCAACACGCCCTGGGCGCCGCACGTCGAGATGGCCGACATGGTGGCCAGCGGCATGACGCCGGCGCAGGTGATCGTGGCCGCCACGCGCACCTCGGCGGAACTGCTGCAGGTGGCCGATGCGGGCACGGTGGCGCCGGGCATGAGCGCCGACTTCATCGTGCTCGAGGCCAACCCGCTCGACGACATCACCAACACGCGTCGCATCGTGAACGTGTACCTCCGTGGCGCGGCCGTCGATCGGGCGGGCCTGCGCGCCGCCTGGGCCAGCGGTCCGGCCGAACCGGCGGGCAACTGACAGCCCTTCGACGACGGAGCCTCACGTCCATGGCGTATCGCGTACTCACCCGTGACGAGCACTTCCAGTCGCCGGGGCCCAAGCGGATCCTCTCGCTCGATGGCGGGGGACTGCGCGGCATCCTCACGCTCGGCTTTCTTCGCCGCATCGAGTCGGATCTCCGGGCCCGTCACGGAGGCGCTCCGGACTTCCGCCTGTGCCACTACTTCGACCTGATCGCCGGCACGTCCACCGGCGCCATCATCGCGGCAGCGCTCGCGATGGGCATGTCGGTGGACGAGGTGATCGGGCATTACCAGAAGCTGGGGCACGAGGTGTTCACCAAGGACTGGTTCCGCCGGGGCATCGTTCGCGCCCGCTACGACGAGCAGGCGCTCATCCGGCACCTCAAGCGCGTGTTCGGGAAGGACCGGACGCTCGGCGACCCCGCGCTCTGCACGGGCCTGCTCATCGTCACCAAGCGTCTCGACACCGGGAGTCCCTGGCCTCTCGGCAACAATCCGCGCGGGCGGTATTTCGCCGCGAAGCCGGAGGCCCGCTGGATTCCGAATGGCGACTACCCGCTGTGGAAGGTCGTGCGTGCCTCCACCGCGGCCCCGACCTACTTCGACCCCGAGCCCATCACCATTGCGTCCGAGAAGGGGCGCACGCCCGTGGTCGGCACCTTCGTGGACGGCGGCGTCAGCCCGTTCAACAACCCGTCCCTCCAGGCCCTGATGTACGCCACGCTCGAGGGCTACAAGGTGGGCTGGAAGACCGGCCCCCGGGATCTGCTGCTCGTGTCGGTCGGCACCGGTGTGTGCGATCCGTCGCAGGTGCCGTCGCAGGTGGCGGCCAAGGGCGCCGTCCGCGCCCTCTTCAGCCTGATGGACGACTGTGCCTCCCTGGTCGAGACCATGCTGCAGTGGATGTCGAGCAGCCCCACGGCGCGCGTACTCGACCGCGAGCTCGGCTCGCTCGACACCGACATGCTCGGCGGTCGGCGGCTGCTCTCCTATCTGCGCTACAACGTCCTGCTGGTGGACGAGGAGGTGTCGGCGCTCTGTCCGGGCCTCACGCCGAAGCAGAAGGCCACGATCGGCGAGATGGACGAGACCGGCAACCTCGATGCATGGCTCGCGCTGGGGGAGGCCGCCGCCGCGGCGCGCGTCAACGTGGCGGACTTCGGCCCGGCGTTCGATCTTCCCCCGTGAGGTACTCCCATGGCCGCGAGACGGAAGTACGTGAAGCGCCCCGACCAGACGGTCGTCGCCGTGCCGCTCGCGCTCGAGACCGCCGGCTTCTCGTATGAGAAGTGGGGCGCCACCCAGACCTGCAAGGCCGGTGACTGGCTCGTCGAGAACGGCGACGACGTGTACACCGTGGACCGTGACACCTTCGCGCGCACCTACCGGCGGGTGGCGCAGGGCGCGTACGTGAAGACCACCCCCGTCTGGGCCGAGCAGGCGGCGTCGGCCGGCAGCGTGCAGACCAAGGAGGGCACGACCCACTATCAGGCCGGTGACTACCTGGTCTTCAACGAGGAAGGTGGCGGGGACGGGTATGCCGTGAGCCGGCAGGCGTTCGAGTCCATGTACCAGGCCGCCGACTGACCGCTGGCCGGCGTGGTGGAGACCACGGGCGGTCCAGCCGAAATCCTGAAGGGGATCGCCGGGGAACGGGTGTAAGATCCGCGAGGCTTCCGTCGTAAGGGAGCGCGACAGTCAATCTGGAGGAGTCCGCATCATGAAGCGCATCAGTCGCTTTGCAGTATCAGGGGCACTCACGGTCGTGGCGGCGCTGGCCGGCACGGGCCTCGCCTCGGCCCAGCAGACCCTGGTGGGCAACTGGGCGCCCATCATGCACGAGGATCAGACCGAGCGCGGCGCGGGCCCCGACGTGGGCGACTGGGCTGGACTCCCCATTACCGAGGCCGGCCGGCTCCGTGCCGAGGCCTGGGACGCCGCGTTGCTGACGGTGCCCGAACACCAGTGCAAGCCGCATCCGTCCATCTACGGGTATCGCGGCATCGGTGGCCCCCGCATCGGCCGCATCGAGGACCCGAACACGTTTGCCGTGGTGGCGCTCACGATGCACATCCCCTGGATGGAGCAGCGCCGGACCATCTGGATGGACGGACGTGAGCATCCGCCGGAATTCGCCCCGCACACCTGGCAGGGCTTCTCGACCGGCAAGTGGGAAGGCGACGTCCTGGTCGTCGATACCACGCATCTCAAGGCCGGCTGGGTGCGCCGCAACGGCGTGGTGACTACCGATCAGGTCACGATGCGGGAGTACTTCTTCCGGCACGGGGACATCCTGACCCACACGTACGTGATCAGCGATCCCGTGTATCTGTCTGAGCCCCTCATCAAGACCAATGGCTTCCGCCTGGCTGGCAACGACAACCTGGCGCCTTATCCCTGCCAGGCCGTCATCGAGGTGGATCGCGCCAAGGGCGAGATTCCGCACCACCTGCCGGGGACGAACCCGTACCTGACCGAGTACGCCACGCGGCACAAGCTGCCGGTGGTGGCAACGCGCGGCGGCGCCGAGACGGCCCTGCCCGAGTTCGCGCGATCGATGCCCGCGGCCGAGCCGGCACCCGCCGCCGCGGCCCCGGCGCGTCGGCCCGGCCAGTAGGCTCGGGTCGTCGCCCGCCACGTTCCGGGGCGCGCCGGCTTCGGCCGAGCAAGCCAGTGCTTATCGCCCGATCAGGACCCGTCCTGGTCGGGCGATTGTCGTTTCTGCCGTCGCCCCCGGCTGTTGCGATCCCGCACTTCCGGTTAGCCGTCCGTGCGCCACGCGGCGCCGAGCGTCACGACCCGGCAGGGAGCGTCGATGTAGACCGCGCGGGTGGGCGTGGCGGACGTGCCGAGGCAGGGACGCACGCCGACGGGGGACGTGTGGGGATGGTGGTGCGACTCGCGGACGCCCGGCCGTCCGCACGAGCTGAGGCCAGGAGGCGAAAGAGCCGTGCAAGGACGGTCGTGTGCCTGCCCGGCGATGATCGCGCGGAAGAACGGTGGTGCGGAAGAGAGGACTCGAACCTCCATGGCCTTGCGGCCACTAGCTCCTGAGGCTAGCGCGTCTGCCAATTCCGCCACTTCCGCAAAGTGTGCCGAACACGAGGGGCAGGAACCACCGAGTATAGCCAAGTTCGGGCCGCGGCACTAGCCGGAAGTTGGCGGGCGCTGGTCCGCGCGACGGGCCGCGCGCCACCGTGCCGCGCTGGAGGGCAGGGCGCCTCGCGCCAATCGCACCAGCCGCGACACCCGCTCCAGCCGCCGCGCATCAGCGTCGGTCCAGTCAAAGCAGTACTGCGCCCGCACGCCGATGGGCAGCGTCCCGCGCGTGATCAGCCGGTTCACCGTCGCCATGGGCGCCAGCATCACCCCGGCGATGCCGGTGTGGGGCGTGAGCACGGCGGCGGCAACCGCGCGGGCCTCGGCGCCCACGGCCAGGACGCCGGACGCCTGTACCGCGGCCAGCTGCGCCTGGAGTGTGGCCCAGGTGCGCGGGACGCACGACGCCTGCGCGCCCAGGGCCACGGCGCCCCAGGCTGCTCCATCGCAGAAGGCGTCCCGGAGGGCCGGGGTACCGGGCTCGACGAAGCGTTCGTAGGCCAGCACGATCGACTCGAGGAGGGTGGCATGCACCCAGGCCAGCAGCGCCGGGTCGTGGGCGGTGTACGGCGTGCCGGCCGGGTACGGCCCCACGGCCTCGGGCAGGGTCCCGTGCACACGATCGTGTACGGCGCGGATCCGGGCGATGGTCGCGCTCCGCTCCCGCTCGTCGGCGAAGGTCAACGACACCATGGCCTGCACGGTCCGGCGCAGTCTCGCGGCTGCCGCCCAGGGCGTGGCGCGGAAGCCACTGTGGGTCGCCACACCGGCCGCGATGAGCGGATGGGCCAGCTGCAGCAGGATGGCCCGCGACCATCCGAGCAGGGTCACACGTTCGCCGTTGATCCGTCGCACGGCCTGCGTCGGCGTCAGTGTGGCCACGCCGGGTCCGCCGTGCGGCGACGCGCCGCCACGCGTGGCGCGACAGAGTGAAATATCAGTATTGACATGCCCGCCCTGTCGTAATACAAGCCGCTGGTCGGCGACCGCTCGGGCATCATCGCACGCGCGCTCGAATCGCCGGGGAGGGGACCAGATGCGCAGGTGGTGGATGCTCGTTGCCGCGGCCCTGGCCGTGGGCGTCGCGCCGGGGGCGCAGGATGCGGGGACCGCGCCAGCGGCGGACTGGCCGATGTACAACCGCGATCTTGCCGGATCCCGGCATTCGCCCCTGCGCCAGATCGACCCCGGCAATGTCGCCCGTCTCACGACCGCCTGGACGCTGCCGCTGGGCCGGCATCCCACCACCGGGTCCATCACCGGCGGAAGTGAGTTCACCCCCATCGTCATCGGCGGCGTGCTGTACTACGCCACCCACTCGGCGGTGCTGGCGCTCGACGGCGACACGGGGCGTGAGATCTGGCGCCGAGAGATCACCGGCGGCAGCCCGTCGCGGCGTGGCGTGACCTACTGGCCAGGCGACGGGACCATCAGACCGCGGCTCTTCGTGACCGCCGGGTTACGGCTGCTCGCGCTCGATGCGGCGACCGGCGAGCCCGTGCGCGCGTTCGGGGTCGAGGACGACGTCGTTGGCGAGGTGGCGCTCGAGAGCCCCTATCAGTCCGCGCCCACCCTGTACGGATCGCTGCTGATCGTGGGCTCCAACGGCGCGCCGGGCGCCGTGCGCGCCTACGACGCCCGGACCGGGGGCAGGGTCTGGGAGTTCCGGTCCGTGCCTCAGCCGGCCGAGCGCGCACAGGAGACGTGGACGGGCGACAGCTGGCAGACGGCGGCGCCCATCGCCTGGGCGTTCTCGGTCACGATCGACGCGGAGCGCGGCATCGTGTACGCCGTCTTCGACAGCCCGACACCCGACTACTACGGCGGCGCCCGCGCGGGGAACAACCTCTACGCCAACTCCATCGTCGCGCTCGACGCGGCCACCGGCGCCTACCGCTGGCACTTCCAGACCGTGCACCACGATCTATGGGATTACGATTTGCCGGCGCCGCCCGGTCTGATCGACGTGACCGTGAACGGGGCCCGCGTGCCCGCGCTGGCGCAGGCCGGCAAGACCGGCTACCTCTACATCCTCAACCGCGTCACGGGCGAGCCCCTCTTCGGCATCGAGGAACGCCCCGTGCCACCGAGCCCGGTACCCGGCGAGCAGAGTTCGCCCACGCAGCCTATCCCGGTCAAGCCCGGCCCCATCGCGCGTGTGCAGTTCGCCCCGGGAGACCTCGTGACCGCGGCCGACACCACCGCGGCCCATGCCGCCTTCTGCCGGGCACTGGCCGAGCGCAGCGGCGGCCTGTACAACGCGGGGCCCTTCACGCCGTACCTGCCGCGCACCGACGGGCGCTCCACCGTGCTGTTTCCCGGGTCCGTGGGCGGGGCCAACTGGGGCGGCACGGCCTCCGACCCGTCGCTGGGCTACGTCTTCGTCAACACGATGGATGAGGCGAGCCTTGGATGGATCGAATCACGTGAGGGCACCGGGGGCCAGACGCGCATGGTGCGGAACAGCGTGGTTGGTACCACGTCCCGGTTCCAGTGGCACGACGGCACCCCCGATGGCCCGGGCAACATCGTCGGCTCCGGGGAGGACGCCTGGCCGTGCCAGCGTCCGCCGTGGGGGCAGCTCGTGGCCGTGAACGTGGCGACTGGAGAAATCGCCTGGCAGGTACCGCTCGGCATCACCGAGGAACTGCCCGAGCCGCGGCAGCGGACGGGGCGGTTGAACATGGGCGGTCCCATCACCACGGCGGGCGGACTCGTGTTCATCGGCGCGAGCAACGACCGGCGCTTCCGTGCCTTCGACTCGCGCACGGGACGAGAACTCTGGGTGACGCGGTTGCCGATGAGTGCCCACGCCGTCCCCATCACGTATCTGGGCCGCACCGGCCGTCAGTACGTGGCCATCACGGCCGCTGGGGCGAGCGCACTGGACGACCCGGCGCCCGAGGGGACCGAGTCGCTCATCGTGTTCGCGCTGCCGGAGTAGGCGATGGGCCAGGCGGCGCGCCGGCGCCCGGACCGTGCGCCACGCGTCGCCGTCAGGCCGCCGTGTTGAGCGACTGGCTGCCGTACTGCGCCGTGAGGCTGACCGTCGTGTACTGACGGATGGCGATGGATACGAAACTGAACGAGGTCGTGGGACCGTTCTGGCTGGAGGGCTGAATCGTCTGTGCACCGGCATCGCTCGCCGGCGGCGTCACGCTGTCGTCGGGTTCGGCGCTGACCTGTTCGAGCGGTGCGGTGACACCGGCGGCGGCCCCGGCCGGCGTGCTGCCAGCGGCGCCGGTGGCGTTGCCGAAGGCGCCCGCGCCCGACGCGGATGTGGTACTCCCGTCCGGAACCGGCGCTGTTTCCTCGACGGGCGCCGAGCGCTCCTGCGGGCCCCGGCGTCGTGAGGCCACCTGCTCGAGTGCGGCGGTCAGTTCGCCGGCATCCACACCCTCGTCGCCGTTGCCATCGAGGCGTGCGAAGAGATCGGTCAGCGTGTCGCGCAGGCGCTCGTCGCGACGCGCCCGTCGCGTGTCGCCCAGTCCCTCATGGCGGGTGGCCCTGGCGTCGTCCTGTCCTGCGCGTCTCACGCCGTCGTCATCCCGGTGGCCGCGGCCATGGTGGTGCGCCCGGTGCGCACGGGCCCCCCGGGCGTCGCGCAGCAGGTCCGCCGCTCCCTCGACGAATTCCTGTTCGGTGAGCGTGCCGTTGCCGTCCGCGTCGAGGACCTGCAACAGGGCCTCGGCTCTCGCCGTAGGCGCCGGGCGGCCGTAGGTGGTCGGGACCACGGGCTCCGAGCGGCCGATGGGCGAGGACAGCCGTACGGCGTCGCCCGTATCGGCCGCGGCGAGCGACGACGCGGCCGGCGGCGTGGCGCCTGCGGCCGACGACGGACTGCTCGCGCCGCCCTCGTACCGATAGGCGCGGATCACGAAACTGGTGTGCTGTGTCAGGCTGGCGTTGATGGTCATCGGACGCGGGCTCCCTCGCTCCAGGTCGGAATCGGCCGGAGCCGGCCGAACTTGAGAATCCTTTCTCCGGCACCCGGCTCTATGGGCGTGCAGGGACGCACACCGACCGCCGCCCGACCCGGGCAGCGGCAACGTGCACACGAAGGAGGCAGAATGGCTGGCATGCTCACCGTCAACGAACATCCCGTCGAACGCGGCATCCGCGTCGTCCTCGGCCTGGGGCTGATCGGCCTTGCCGTCGCCGGAGTGTTCACACCGTGGGGGTACATCGGGATCGTGCCCCTGCTCACCGGGGCGATCGGCAGCTGCCCCCTCTACTCCATCATGGGGGTCTCCACGTGCCCGGTGCGGAAGTCGGGGACGGCCTGACGGACGAGGAACTGGCGACGCGGGCGGCGGCCGGTGGCGACCACGCCTTTGCGGCGCTCGTAGACCGGCACCAGGCGGGTGTCTACCGCCTGGTCCGCCTGCTGGTGGGCCGGGACGATCTGGCGGAGGACGTGCTGCAGCAGACCTTCGTGTCGGCCTGGCGCGCGATCGGGGGCTTCAGGGGCGAGGCCAGCGTACGGACGTGGCTCTATACGATCGCGCGACACGCGGCCTGGAAGGCGCGGGCCGCCCAGGCCGATGCCCCTGTCGGCGGCCTCGAGACCTCCGATCTCGAGGCGCTGGGGCTCGCCGCTGGCTGGGGACGCGACAACCCCGAGGAGCAGGCCATGCGGGCCGAGGCGCGGGCCCAGATCCGTGCCGCGTTCGCCGCGCTGTCGGCCGAGGACCGCGAGATCCTGACGCTGCGGGATCTGGAGGGGCTGAGCGGAGACGAGGCCGCCCGCCTGCTGGGTGTGGGACTCCCGGCGATGAAGAGTCGGTTGCACCGGGCCAGGCTCCGCCTGGCCGCCGTGATTCGGAAGGAGGGCGGCCATGCTGCCGGGCGAGCGTAACGTCGGCGGGCTCCCGTGTTCGGCCGTGCTCGAGTGTCTCAGCGAATACGTGGACGGCGGGTTGCCCCCGCAGCTGCAGGAGCGGGTCGATGCGCACCTGGCGGCCTGCGACTGGTGCACGCGGTTCGGCGGCGAGTTCGTCCGCGTGATCGAACGCTTGCGCCACGAGCTCGAGCGTCCCGAGCCCCTCGCCGTCGACATGGCCGCGCGCCTGCGCACCAGGCTGGGCCTGGACGGCACCGGCTGACGCGGCCCTTCTGCGGCGTACACACCGCCGACTCCCGAACGTACACGGGCCGTCACAGTCGCCCCCTACGCTGTGGATGCATGCACGTGGGCATACCACGGCACGGCGACGGGAGGGCGCAGGCGTGACGCCGACGATCAGCGTCATCGTCTGCGCCTACAACGAAGCGCGCTACCTGCCAGCCTGCCTCCATTCGGTCTTCGCCCAGACCCGACGGCCGGACGAGCTGATCGTCGTCGACAACGCCAGCACCGACGGGACCGGGGCCCTCGCCGCCGCGATACCCGGCGTGACGGTCGTGCGCGAGCCTCGCAGAGGACTGGTCTGGGCCCGGCAGGCGGGCCTGAACGCCGCCACCGGTGACGTCCTTGTCTATCTCGACGCAGACTGCCGGGCGCCGCTGCAGTGGCTCGAGCGCATCGAGGCCCGGATGCGCAGCCGCCCCGACGTTGTCGCCCTGTCGGGGCCGTATCGGTACTACGACTGGGACTGGTGGGGGCGTGCGATCGTCGGCACCTACGACCTCACGCTCGCCCCCCTCACGCAGCTCCTCGTGAAGCACCTCCTGCGCGCGGGCACCATTTTCTACGGCGGCAACTTTGCCGTCAGGCGCCCCGTGCTCGCGCGCATCGGCGGCTTCGACACCTCGATCGAGTTTCACGGCGAGGACACGGACCTCGGCCGGCGTCTGTTCGCCGTGGGACCCGTGCTGCTGGTGGCCGGGTGCTGGCTCCACACCTCGGCACGACGGTACGTCGCCATGGGCAAGGGCGCCGTCTTCCGTCTCTACGTGCGCAACTTCTGGGCCGAGATTCTCTACCGGCGTCCCGCGGACACCTCCCATATCGACGTGAGGCTCTGATGCCAGGATTCGAACCGTTCCTGCTCTGCGACTTCCACGTGCACACGCGGTGGAGCGACGGGCAGCTCACCGTCCGCGAGGTGGTGGACCTCTACGGCCGGACCGGCCACTTCGACGTCATCGCCATCACCGATCACATCCTGATGAAGAAGGACCTGCTGGCCCGCGCCGGCAAGGTGCTGACGCTCGGGCAGCGCGCCTTCGGCGTCACCGAGGAGCGCTTTGCCGACTACCTGGCAGACGTGCGGCAGGAGGCCGAGCGCGCGATGCGCGAGTACGGGATGCTCGTCGTGCCAGGCGCCGAGGTCACGCAGAACCAGCTGCGCGGGGCGAAGAACTCCCACATCATCGCGCTCGACGTCCGCGAGTACATCAGCGCCGACCAGCGAGCCGATGAGATCCTGCGCGCCATCAGGGCGCAGGGCGCCCTGTCGATCGCCTGCCATCCGCACCATCGCACCACCCGGCGGATCGAGGTGAGCACCTGCTATCTCTGGGACAACCGCAGCGAACTGTCGGACCTGGTGGACGTGTGGGAGGCCGGCAACCGCGACGACCTGTTTTCCGTGACCAGCCTCAAGCACTATCCGTACGTCGCCAACAGCGACTTCCACAAGCCCAAGCACCTGTACTCGTGGAAGACGCTGCTGCGGTGCGACCGGACCTGGCCCGCGGTGCGTCGTGCCCTCGTGGACAACGTGGACGTGGCGCTCATCCTCTACCGGCAGCCGCGCGAGCACGAGCCGCCCGCGACGGTGTCCGGGCCCGCCCGCGCACCATCGCTCGATGCCGCGCTGGGGGGACACGCCACGACCTGACCGCGGCAACCGGCGCCCAACTGCGGAAATTCCCGCGGCCGGCAGGGGAACAATCGGTGCCCGTGGGCGTGATATCCGCTCCTGCGGCGGCGTACTCCGGCCAGTGCCCCTGGAGCTCTGGCCCCTGACTTGCCTCTTGGAATGTGCCCGAATCGGTCGGGCGGAACCTTCCAGAGAGGAAAGGACAGACGACGATGCGCATATCGATGCTCGCGTGGGGACTCGCCCTTGCCGTAACCACGCTCGCCTGCACGGCACCGCCGGCCCCCGTGGAGCCCGAGCCGGCGGCCGGGCCGGCTGCCGGGGCTGCGGCCCCGGCCTACTCACCGGTGCTGTCGCTCAACGAGGTGATGGTGTACATCATCAACCACTACAGCCACTTCCTGTGGGACGTGGACGAGATGGGCGCGCCGCCCAGTGAGGCGCAGTGGGATGAGATCGAGCATGCCGCCTATCTGCTGGCCGCCGGCGGTCATCTCACGATGATGGGAGGCACCGGCGAGCGCGACATGCAGTGGTTGAACGAGACCAACTGGCAGAAGTACTCGCAGGACATGGCCAATGCCGGACTGGCCGGCGTGCGGGCGGCGCAGTCGAAGAACACGGCGGCCGTGGCACGCGCCGGCAATCTGCTGGTGCTGAGCTGTATCGAGTGCCACCGCGAGTACAAGCTGGAAGTGCCCGACATCTGGGCTGAAGAGTACGAACAGAGCAGCGGCAACTGAGCCCGGCTCACCACCCACCCCCGGGGCCCCGCTCTCCTGACATGTCATGGGGCGCCCGGGACGTCAGTCGGCCATCCCTGGCCGGCTGACGCTTCTGCTTGCGCTGCCGGCGCGAGGGGAGCGAGCATGGACTGCGGCCGCCGCCGGGTGACGGTCGTCAAAAGACGCCATGCGCCACTTCGCCATGCGCCCCGTCATTGCCGTGTTCCTTCTCGGCCTCGCCGCCACGGGGTGGGCCCAGGAGCCGCCACTTCCCGATCTCGACGACTTTCTCGCCCGGGTGCGCGCCCGGCTCGAGGACGACGACGCGCGCCAGGCGGGTTGGGCGTACCTCGAGACACGTCGGGAGATGAAGCTCGACGGGTCGGGTCGTGTCACCGACGAGAGCGTCAAGGTCTTCGAGAGCTACCCCGGTCTGCCGGGGCAGGGACGATGGAACCGCCTGATCGAGGAGGATGGCGTGCCGCTGTCCGCCGAGGCCCTGGCCGAACAGGACGAGGAGCGACAGCGCGACGCCCAACGATATCTCGAGCGCAATGCCCGCGAGTCCGAGGCCGACCGCGCCAGGCGAGCCCGCGACCGCGAGCGGCGCCGCCAGCGGCAGGCCGACCGTATCGACGACGTCTTCACCGTGTTCGACGGCCGGATCGAGGGACGGGCGCTGGTGAACGGACACCGGACGATCGTGCTGTCGCTCACGCCAGACCCCGACGCGAAGACGAAGTCGGACGCGGGCAAATGGATGCGCCACTTCGCGGTCCGGGTCTGGGTCAGCGAAGCGGAGCACGAGCTCGTCCGCGTCGAAGCGGAAGCCCTGCGCGACGTGACGATCGGCGCCGGGCTGCTGGCGCGCGTCCACAAGGGCACGACGGCCTTGTTCGAGCGCACGAAGGTCGGCGGGGAGCGGTGGCTTCCGGTCCGTTCGGAGTACACGCTCAGCGGCCGCGTCCTGCTGCTCAAGCGCCTTCGTCAGCGTGGTGTGTCGGAGTACTCCGGCTACCGGCGGTTCACGGTGGACACGACCACGGCGCTCGAGCCGCCTGCCTCACTCGACGACTGAGCGCCCCCCGGCGCAGGGTGAGGCGAGTTCCCGCCAGGCTCGAGGCGCGCGTCGCTCAGCGCGAGGCGAGGAATTCCACCTCGGGGTTCTTCTCCGCCGTGTAGCGCAGCTCCCACGCGCTCTGGAACACCAGCACCTGCCGTCCGAGATGGTCGGTGGCCTGCACCACCCCCGACAGCGGCAGCGCCAGCGGCCCTTCCACGTCCTGCCCGTTCCGGACCGGCCACCGGGCGGCGGTGTGCGCCATCCGGTCCACCGAACAGTCGATGCCGTATTCGGCGCGCAGGCGGGCTTCGATGACGTCGAACTGCAGGGCGCCAATCACGCCGAGGATGGGGTTGCGGATGCCGGAGACGGGGTAGAACACCTGCATCAGTCCCTCTTCGGCGAGCTGCTCCACCGCCTCGTCGAACCGCTTGTGGCGCACGTCGCCAGGCCGCAGCGTCGCGAACTGTTCGGACGGGAACTGCGGGATTGCGGGAAACCGCACCGGCCGCCCCTGGAACAGCGTGTCGCCGATCGCCATGCGACCCGGGTTGACGATGCCCACCACGTCTCCCGGGAATGCCTCGGGCACGGTTTCCCGGTCCCGCCCGAAGAAGCGGTACACGCGCGTCAACCGGATGGTCGTGTTCAGCCGGGCGTGCTGCACGGGCATGTCCTTGGTGAGCTTGCCGGAACAGATGCGCAGGAAGGCCACCCGGTCCCGGTGCCGGGGGTTCATGTTCGCCTGGATCTTGAACACGAACCCCGTGAAGCCGGGGTCGGTGGGCGCCACCAGCTCCCCGTCGGCCGTCTCGCGTGGGCCCGGCGGGGGCGCCAGGCCCAGCAGCGCGTGCAGGAAGGCCTCGATGCCGAAGTCGTTGAGCGCGCTGCCGAAGAAGACCGGTGTCTGGCGGGCGGCCCGGTAGGCCGCTTCGTCGAAGCGGGTGCCCGCACCCGAGATCATCGCCACCGCGTCGATGAGCGCGCGCTGCCGGTCGGCACCCACCAGGTCCGTCACCGTCTCGTCGTCGGGGGCCGCGACCATGAGCGGTTCCATGCGTCGGCCGCCCTGCTGGCGCTCGAAGAGCAGGACCGTGTGCGCGTCGAGGTCGTACACGCCGCGGAAACCCGGCCCGTCGCCAAGCGGCCAGTTCATGGGCGCGGCCGCGATGCCCAGCACGCGCTCGATCTGGTCGAGCAGTTCGAAGGGATCGAGCGCCGGCTGGTCCAGCTTGTTGATGAAGGTGAGCACCGGGATGCCGCGTGCGCGGCACACCTCGAAGAGCTTCATCGTCTGCGGCTCGACGCCTTTGGCCGCGTCGAGCACCATCACCACGCTGTCCACGGCCAGCAGGGTCCGGTACGTGTCTTCGCTGAAGTCCTGGTGGCCCGGCGTGTCGAGCAGCGTCACGTGATGGCCCCGGAGTTCGAACTCCACGGCGGCCGCGCTGATCGAGATGCCGCGCTGCTGCTCCATCTCCATCCAGTCGGACACGGCGTGGCGCTGCGTCCGCCTCCCGCGGACCGCGCCGGCCAGCTCGATGGCGCCGGCATAGAGGAGGAGCTTCTCGGTGAGGGTGGTCTTGCCGGCATCGGGGTGGGAGATGATGGCGAACGTACGCCGGCGCGCCACCTCGCGCGCGAGCGCGTCACCACCCACGGCCTGGCTGTCTGTCGGAGCGGGCATCCCGCTATTGTTCCTCACCCGGCACCCTGAACGTCACTGTGACCTCCACCAGAGGCTGGGCCGGGCCCTGCGCGGGCTCCAGCCACCGGGAGAGCTGCCGATTACCGCTCCGTTCGCGGTAGGCCGGGCGTGCCCTGCCTGCCCGGGGACGCCCATGCTCACATCCGCTGCCCACAGGTGCCGTAGATGACATCGATTGCCGCCGATCCTTCCACCATCGACAGCCTGGCCGATCAACTCTTCGGGCCGGCCCCCGCGACCCCGGCCGTGCTGGCGACGCCCGACCTGATCCTGCACATGCTGGCTGTCGGGCAGGGCATCAGCGACCTGATCTTCTCGCCCGGTCAGCCGCCCCAAGTCGAGAAGCACGGCCACCTGACGGCAGTGGAGGTGCCGGGCCTGGCGACGCTCGGCACCGGCGACACGGCGCGGGTGGCGCGAGACCTGCTGGCGGGCAACGAACAGGCGCTCCGGACGCTCAGCGAGCAGGGCGCCTGCGACCTGTCCTACTCCCTGCCGCAGCACCGGTTCCGTGTGAACGTCTTTCGCCAGCGGGGCACCTACGCCGTCGTGATGCGGGTCATCGCGTGGCGCATCCCGACGCTGGCCGAGCTCAATCTGCCGTCCGCGCTCGGCGAGATCGCCCGCTTCAAGAACGGGATCGTCCTGGTCACCGGTCCCACCGGTTCAGGCAAGTCGTCCACCCTGGCCGCGCTCATCGACCTGATCAACGAGACCCGCGCAGAACACATCATCACCATCGAGGACCCGATCGAGTTCCTGCACGCGCACAAGAAGGCGACCGTGCACCAGCGTGAACTCCACAGCGACACCCCCACCTTCGCGCTGGCGCTGCGGGCCGCGCTGCGTCAGGCGCCCAAGGTGATCCTGGTCGGCGAGATGCGCGACCGGGAGACGATCGAGATCGCGCTGACCGCCGCCGAGACCGGGCACCTGGTGTTCTCGACCCTGCATACGATCGACGCGTCGAAGACCGTCGAACGCATCGTCGGCTCGTTCGAGGCGGGCGATCAGGGCACCGTGCGCTCCCGTCTGGCAGCGTCCTTCCGGTGCTTCATCTCGCAGCGTCTCGTGCCCGCGCGGGACGGGAACCGGCTGGCCGTGCTCGAGATCCTCAAGTCCACCATCCGCACGCGCGAGTACCTGGAACAGGGCGAAGGGGAGGGCAAGACGCTGCTCGATGCGATGCGCGACGGGGAGCTCGACGGGATGCAGTACTTCGACGGGGAACTGGAGAAGCTCGTCCGGTCCGGCATCATCACCATGGAGACCGCACTGCTCAACGCCACCAACGCCGGCAACCTCAAGGTGCTGCTCGCCGACGTGGCCGCCGAGGAGAGCGAGATCGTCCAGTTCAGCTGAGATGCGTCAGCCCATGTTGCGGATGATGCGGAGCAGCACGAGCAGGACCATCGGCGAGAAGTCGAGGCCTCCGGCCGACGGGAGCACGCGGCGGATGGGGGCCAGCGCCGGCTCCGTCAGGCTGTGCACCAGCGCCACGAGTGGATGGCGCGGGTCCACACCCACCCACGACACCACGACCGCGGCGAGCACCACGAGGGAATAGAGATCGATCAGCGAGACCAGCAGGGGCATGGGCCCCATGCTATCCCTTCAGTGGCCGCCGGACGCATCGCGTCGGACCCTGCCGTCCAGTCTCCCGCGTCGCGCGCGGCCGGTCGGGCGCCCCGCTACTGCGGAAAGCGCCCTGCCGCGACCAGCAGCTCCAGCCGGGCCCGCCGGGCCGCATCCTCGGCGATCGCGGCCGCGGTTTCCGCGTCCAGCGCCTCGCGTTGCGCATCCACGACCTCGATGTTGGTGGTGGCGCCCTCGCGGAAGGCGATGTCGGTGATGCGCAGCACCTCCTCCGCCTGCTGCACCGTGGCGCGTGCGTGCTCGAGCGCCCGTGACGTGTAGCGGATGGCGTCCCTGGCGGTGCGCACCTCGGACGTGGCCTGCCGCGTGGCCTCCTCCTGCTGGAACACGATGGCGTCGAGCAGCGCCTGGCGTTCCCGCGCACGGCCGCGCCGCTCTCCCGCCTCGAACAGTGGCACCGAGAACAGCACGGACGCCCGCCACGACCGCGCCTGCGCGAAGAGGCCCGCCGGCGCCAGCACCTGCGGCGTGAAGAGCGCCGTGACCGAGGGCAGGTATTCCTTCCACGAGTCGCTCAGTACCCGGGTGGCGGCCGCCCGCCGGGCCGTCAGGAGCCGCAGGTCGGTGCGGTCCGTGATGCTGTCCTCCGAGATGTCCGGCGGGATGGCCAGCGCGGGTTCGTCCTGGGCATCGACCGGCGCCTCCGCCGCCACGAGCACCCCGAGCGCTTCCTGGGCCCGCCGCAGGGCGAGCGCGGTGTCCTCGACCTGGACGTCCGCCCGGGATACTTCCTGCTGGGCGCGCACCATGTTGAGCCGGCTGCCGATGCCGCCCTCGAACTGGCGCTCGGCGAATTCGGCATGCGCCCGCGCCGTGTCACGGGCACGTTCGATCGACGCGAGCACCCGCCGCTGCGTGAGCACGGTGAGGTACGTCTGCGCGGCGGCCACGCCGATCTGCCGCCGTACGTCGGTGGCGGCAATGCGCGAGACCTCGACCTGGTCGGCCGCCTGCGCGCGCTCGGCCCAGCGGACCGGCGTCAGCAGGGGCGCCGTGACGCTGCCCGTGGTGAGCGTCTGCACGCGCGGGTTGATGGGCTCGCCCGAGAAGCGCACGACCGGATCGATGATGTTGGTGCTGAACGAGGCCTCGACCGATGGCAGCGCCCGGGCCCGGGCCTGTTGCAGGAGCGCCTCCGCGCGGATGATCCCGGTCGCGGCCTGCTGGACCGTAGGGTGTGCCTCCACGGCCCGCGCCACCGCGTCCTCGAACGTGAGCGGTTGCGGGGTGAGGTCCTGCGCCGCCACCGGGGCGGCGAGGCCGCCGAGCAGGCCCACGACCACGAGTGCCGCCGCCACGTGCCGTCCGCCACGGCCGACCGAGCGCACCACGACGTACAGCACCGGAATGAACAGGACGTTGAGGAACGTGGCGAACAGCATGCCGCCAGCGACGGCCGTGCCCACCGAGTGCCGACCCGCCTGTCCCGCGCCCTCCGCAAACACCAGGGGCATCACGCCGAGGATGAAGGCGAGCGACGTCATCAGGATGGGTCGCAGCCGGATGCGGGCGGCTGCGATGGCCGCGTCGACGACCGACAGGCCCTTCTCCCGGAGCTGTTCGGCGAACTCCACGATGAGGATGGAGTTCTTCGCCGCGAGCCCCACCAGCAGCACGAGGCCGATCTGGCAGTACAGGTCGTTCTGCAGCCCCCGCATCCACTGCGCCGAGAGGGCGCCGAGCACGGCCAGCGGCACACCCAGCAGCACGATGAAGGGCAGGACGAGCGATTCGTACTGCGCCGCGAGCGTCAGGTACACGAGCACCACGCCGACGGCGAAGATGGCGGCCGACTGTCCGCCCGACTGCACCTCTTCGAACGAGACACCCGACCAGGCGTAGCCAAACCCGGCCGGCAGGGCCGTGCCCGCCAGGCGCTCCATCTCGGCCAGCGCCTGGCCGGAACTCACGCCGGGCGCGGCGGCGCCGCTCACTTCGGCGGAGCGAAACAGGTTGAAGTGGCTGATCACCTGGGGTGCGGTCGTCTCCCGCACGCTCACCACGTTGGCCAGCGGCACCATGTCGCCCTCGGTCGTGCGTCCGTAGTACTGGCCCAGATCCGAGGGTGCGGAGCGGAACGCCTGGTCCGCCTGCACGTACACCCGGTACGCACGGTTGTTGAGGTCGAAGTCGTTGACGTACGCCGAGCCCAGGAAAATCTGCATCGCGCTCGTGATCTCGTTCATCGACAGGCCCAGGCTCTGCGCCTTGTCGCGATCGATCTCCACGAGCAGCTGCGGGTCGTTGGCGGTGAAGCTGCTGAACAGCCCCGTGACCCCCGTGGACTCCGCCGACGCGCCGACCAGTGCCTGCACGGCCGCGCCGAGGTCCTGCACGCTGCCCCCACCACCCTGGTCCAGCACCTGGAAGCTGAACCCGCCGAAGTTGCCGAGCCCGTCGATGGCCGGCGGCGCGAACGGAATGACGAGGCCGCCCTCGATGCCGAACAGGCGCCCGCGCAGACTCGGCAGCAGGCCGCTCATCTGCTGCTCAGGCGCCTCCCGTTCGGCGAACGGCTTGAGCAAGGTGAAGATCAGGCCCTGGTTGGGGGCGCTGCCCGTGAAGCTGAACCCCGCAATCGAGAACACCGAGGCCACTTCGGGTGTCGACAGCAGGATGGCCTCGGCATCACGCAGCACGTCGGTCGTGTACTCCAGCGAGGCTCCTGGCGGCGCCTGCACGATGGAGATGAAGTACCCGGCGTCCTCTTCGGGGACGAACGCCTGCGGCACTCGCTGGTACACGACCCACGTGGCGCCCAGCAGGCCGAGGAAGACCACGACCACCGCCCACCGGACGCGCAGCAGGCCGCCGACCACCCGCACGTACAGATCCGTGCCCGCGCCGATGACCCGCTCCACGGCTCCGAAGATGGTGCCCTGGCCCAGTCCGCCGTGGCGGAGCAGCAGGGCCGAGAGCGCCGGGGTGAGGGTGATCGCGTTGAACGCGGAGATCGCCACCGAGAAGGCGATCGTGAGCGCGAACTGCTGATACAGGCGGCCCGTGGTGCCGGGGAAGAAAGCCACCGGCAGGAAGACGGCGATGAGCACGAGCGCGGTCGCGATGACCGCGCCGAACACCTCCTTCATCGCGTCGGAGGCCGCCTGCAGGGGCGACTTGCCGTACTCCTGGATGTGACGCTCGACGTTCTCGATCACGACGATGGCATCGTCCACCACGACGCCCGTGGCGAGCACGATTGCAAACAGCGTCAGCGTATTGATGGAGAAGCCCAGCAGGTTCACGAACGCGAAGGCGCCGATGAGCGACACAGGAATCGTCAGCGCCGGAATCAGCGTGGCCCTCCAGCTCTGAAGGAACACGAACATCACCAGCACCACGAGGCCGAGCGCCTCGGCCAGCGTCTGGAGCACCTCGGCGATCGACTCCTCGACCACGGTGGTCGTGTCGAACGCGATGTTGTACCGGAGCCCCGGCGGGAAGGACGCGGCCAGGCGCGCCATCTCCGCATCCACGCCCTGCCTCACGTCGAGGGCATTGGCCGTCGGCAGGGCCGTGAGGCCGAAGCCCACGGCGTCCTGGCCCTGGAACCGCAGGACCGAGGAGTAGGTTTCCGCGCCGAGTTCGGCCGACCCGACGTCGCCCAGCCGCACGAGGGCGCCGCCCGCGCCGGCCTCGATGACGATGTCGTCGAACTCGTCGGGCTCTCGCAGGCGTCCGGCGGCACGCACGCTGATCTCGAACGCCTGCCCGGCCCTGGCGGGTGAGCCGCCGACGGAGCCAGCCGCCACGTTCACGTTCTGTTCGCGCAACGCGTTCACCACGTCGCCGGCGGTGAGGCTGCGCGCCGCCAGCCGAGCCGGATCGAGCCACAGGCGCATCGAGTACTTGCGCTCGCCGAAGATGACGACGTCGGCCACGCCGGGCACGCGCTTGAGCGCGTCCTTTACGTAGACGTCCACGTAGTTCGACATGAAGAGCGAGTCGTACTCGCCGTGCTCCGCGTAGATGCCCGCCGCGAGCACGAAGCCGGCTGCGGCCTTCTGCACGGTGACGCCGATCTGGCGGACCTCGGCCGGCAGGCGCCCGAGCGCCTGGTTCACACGGTTCTGCACGTCCACAGCGGCCAGATCCGGGTTGCGCGAGACGTCGAACGTCACGTTGATCTGGCTGAAGCCGCTGCTCGTGCTCGACGACGACATGTACAGCATGCCCTCGACGCCGTTGATGGCCTGTTCGAGCGGCGTCGTGACGGCCGTTTCCACCGTCTCCGAGTCGGCGCCCGTATAGACCGCGGTGACCGTCACCGTGGGCGGGGCTACTTGCGGGTATTGCGCCACCGGCATGCCGGGAATGACGAGTGCCCCCGCCAGCACGATGACGAGCGAGCAGACGGTGGCGAGAATCGGCCGACGAATGAAGGTATCCGCCAGCATGATTACTCCGCAGCCGTCACGGGCACGCCGTCGCCCAGCTTCTGGATGTTGGACACGATCACCCGGGCGCCCGCGTCGAGGCCCCCCTCGACGACGTAGTCGTTGCCGACCACCGCGCCGACGGTGATTGGCGTCTGCCGGGCCACGAGCCCGCCATCGGCGGGCTGCGCCGTGAACGCGAAGAACTGGCCGCTGACGCGCGTCACGGCCACCACCGGAATCGTGAGCCGTGGCTCGCGGCTCCAGACCACGCGTGCCCTCGCGTACTGCATCACCCGGAGCGAGGACGGCGGACCCGTGATCGTGGCTTTCACGAGCACGGTCTGCGTGGCGTCGTCGGCGCGGGAGTCCACGAACGTGATCGGGCTGGTCGATACCACCTCGCCGTCCGCGTCGAGCAGCTCCACCATCAGGCCCGTATGAAGCGCGGCGGCCCGCTCGAGGGGTATGCGCACGTACGCTTCGAGACCCCCGGCCTGGTCGATCGTGGTGATCTCGGTCGTGGGCGTCACCCGGTCGCCGACGCGTACCGCGAGGTCGCCGATGGTGCCCGAGGCCGGGGCCGTGACGCGGTAGTACCGGAGTTCCACCTGTCCCTCCTCGACCTGCGACCGGAGCGCGGCGAGCTGTGACTCGGCCGACCGGACGGCCGCCTCCGTGCGCTCCAGTTCGGCCTGGCTGACGGCACCCGCCTCGACCAGGCGCTCGGCGCGCGTGCGCTGCTGCCGGGCCAGGACGAGGTCCGATTCCCGCGCCGCGATCTGTGACTCGGTGGCGGCCACGGTGGCGCGCTGCCGGTCCTCGTCGATGCGAAGCAGGGGATCCCCCTGCCGTACCGTGTCACCCGCCCGGACGAAGAGTTCGCGGACGAGGCCCTCGACCTGCGGCTGCACCGTCGTCGAGCGGAGTGACCGGATCGTGGCCACGTACTCCGACGTGTTGGGCACCTCGGTCGCCGTGAGCGTCAGCATCTGCACGGGCATCGGCGGGAAGGCCCCGCCCGGCGGGCCGCCCGCCGCCCCGGCCGGCGCGGTGTCCCCGCATCCGGCCGCGACGATTGCAAGCAGGGAGAGCAGGCACACGAGACGAACGGGTCCGACGCAATCGGGACGCCTGAGCGGGATGCGGAGCATGCGGGTTCCTGTGGTGAGATGCCACCGCGCCGTCCGGCAGCGGGACGGCAGGGGCCGTTCCGGAGCGTACCGGTCGTGCTGCGTGGCGGTGACGATGAATGCCGGGAGCGCCGGGACGACCGGCGCCCTCCTACGTTACGCCATTTCACCCGCGTCTGTCCCGTGCGCCGCTCCGGACAGGAGTGGCCGGCACCTGGTGGCGCATAATTGTCGAGAATCTGCCTCGGCCGACACCGGTGGCCGGCACCGGTGGCCGGCACCGACGCCCGGGGCACGGGCAGGACACAGGGTCAGGAGCAGGCATGCGTGAGTGTGTGACGTTCTACATCGATGGGAAGTGGGTGCCGCCACGGCACCCGAAGACGCTCGACGTCATCAACCCGGCCACGGGCACGGTCAACGGGCACGTCGCTGCGGGGTCGGCCGATGACGTGGATGATGCCGTGCAGGCAGCCCGCCGTGCCTTTCTGACATGGTCGGCCACGACCCGCGAGGCGCGCGTGGCCGCGCTGGAACGCATTGCCGACGGCCTCGAGGCCCGACTGGACGACATAGCCGCGGCGATCACCGAGGAGATGGGCGCGCCCACATGGCTGGCGCGCAATACCCAGGCGGCGCTCGGGCCACGGCACTTTCGCTCGGCGGCGGCCATCCTCCGCACTTATGAGTTCGAGGAGGACAAGGGGCAGGCCCGCGTGCTGCGTGAGCCGATCGGCGTCTGCGGCCTCATCACGCCCTGGAACTGGCCCGTGCACCAGATGTGCGCCAAGGTCGCGCCCGCGCTCGCCGTTGGCTGCACGGTGGTCCTCAAGCCGTCCGAAATCGCGCCGTTCTCGGGCCAGCTGCTGGCCGAGGTCATCGACGCGGCCGGCGTGCCACCCGGCGTCTTCAACCTCGTGCACGGAGAGGGACCCGTGGTCGGGACGGCCCTGGCGGCCCATCCCGGCATCGACATGGTGTCGATCACCGGCTCGACGCGCGCGGGCATCGAGGTGGCGCGCAACGCCGCCCAGACCGTGAAGCGCGTGCACCAGGAACTCGGGGGCAAGAGTCCCAACGTGGTGCTCGACGACGCCGATCTGGCTGCCGCCGTCACCGGCAACGTGAACGCGGTGATGATGAACTCGGGCCAGTCGTGCCGGGCCCCGACGCGCATGCTCGTGCCCAACCGGCTGCTCGACGACGCGTGCCGCATCGCGAAGGAGGCGGCCGAGACGTGGACGCCGGGGGACCCGACCGCCGATGCCCGCATGGGCCCGGTCATCTCGGAGGCGGCGTGGACCAAGGTGCAGGGCCTCATCGAGAAGGGCCTGGCGCAGGGCGCGACGCTCGTGACGGGAGGGCCAGGCCGTCCCGAGGGTGCAGGCGGGGGCTACTTCGTCAGACCCACGGTGTTCCGTGACGTCACCAACGACATGGCGATCGCGCGCGAGGAGATCTTCGGCCCCGTGCTGAGCATCATCGGGTACGAGACAGAGGACGAGGCCATCGCACTCGCCAACGACACCGAGTACGGCCTCGGCGGATACGTCCAGAGCCGCGACATCGCGCGGGCGAGGCGCGTGGCGGGGCGGATTCGCGCGGGCTATATCAGCATCAACAACGCCGGACTGGACATCAGCGTGCCCTTCGGCGGGTACAAGCAGTCGGGCAACGGCCGTGAGTTCGGCGAGCACGCCTTTGGCGAGTTCCTCGAGTTGAAGTCGGTGCTCGGCTATACACCGGCCGGCTGAGTCGATCGGCCGGGACCCGCGGTCACGTCCTGAGGACGGGCCGCGGGCGTCCCCCGGCGCGGCGTGCGAGGTCCGCGCCAGCGCGAGATCTGCCGGCAGCTGCCGTCGAGTGGCCGCGCGTCGGCGCTTCGCCCGCCCGTTCCTTCACCCCGCCAGCAGCGACAGGGCCGCGACGAACGTCATGGCGAAGAGCAGCCACTCGAAGGCGGCCTGCGGAATGTGCGTGAGCAGCCACCAGCCAAGCAGGATGCCGGCGACCACGCCCGGCAGCAGCACGGCGTTGGTGGCGAGCGAGGTCGGGCTGATGAGTCCGAGGTTGGCGCTGAACGGCACCTTGAACAGGTTGATGAACAGGAAGAAGCGGCTCCAGACGCCCAGGTACTCCTTCTTGGGCAGGCGCTGCGCGAGCAGGTAGACGGCCATCACGGGGCCGGCGGCGTTGGCGAGCATCGTCGTCGTGCCCGCCGTGAACCCCATCGCCCAGGTGAAGGCGCGGTGCTCGGTGAGCGAGATCAACGCCTCACGCCGCGCATCGAGCAGCAGCTTGAAGGCGAGCAGGCCGATGATGATCCAGCCGATCACCACGCGGGCCACGCCGTTGTCGATCACGGCCAGCAGCTGTGCGCCGACGATGACGCCCAGCATCGCCGGCGGGGCCATCGGCAGCACACGGCGCCACGAACCGCCGTGTCGGTTGATCCAGAAGCCCATCATGTCGGCCGCGATGAGCAAGGGCAGCACGAGACCCACCGACGTCTTGGCGCCGAACACGCGCGCCATGAGCACCACGTTGAGCGTGGCCGTCGCGGAAAGGCCGGCCTTGGCCGTGCCCACGCAGAGGGCGCCGAAGAGGGCGACGGCCAGCACGGGCAGTCCGCCCTGGATCAGCGTCTGCTGCGCGAGCCACTGCGAGAAATCGGGCATCGGTCACGCGGGCGCGCGGCGGCGCCCAGGTCCTGTGCTGATCGGGACCGCGCGGCAGTCCCGACGGGGACCCGCCGAACGGACACGCCGGTTGCGGTGGTGGGCGGTCGCGGCCGGGCCCTCGTTCCCTGGCAGGGATCCGGCCAGCGGACGTGGGACGACCGGCGGTGGTGTCACGCGCCGCGATTATCGCACGCGGCCTTGCGGTGTACCATGAGCGCTTCGTGAGCCAGCCTGCGACGACACCGGGGGAGGGCGCGCCCCGCGACGGCCGGTGGGAGATGCTGACCCTCGCCCTGGTCGCGCCCCTGGTCGGAGGGCTCTGCCTGGTCCTGTGGCACACCCCGTTTCCGGTCAGCGAGGCCGTGGCGCTGTTCGAGGACGTGTCGCGCAACGCCTCGCCGGCGGCGTTCTTCAATCCGCAGACGTCCTACTACCGCCCGTTCTTCCATGCCAGCCTGTGGGCGTTCTGGCACCACGCCGGCACGCTCGGCACGACGCTGGCGCTCGTGAAGCTTCTGCAGATCGTGCCGGTGCTGCTGCTGGCGGGGTTGCTGGTGCGACAGCTGCGGCCGCGGCGTCTCCTCGACGCGGCGGTGGCGACGACCGCCGTGGCCGTGCTCCTCGCGCTGCCGGCCTTCCGCGACAACGTGGAGATTCCGCTGGCCTACACGACGGTGGGCATGCCGGTGGCCCTCGCGGCGTGGATGCTCATGGAGCGCGCGCACCAGGCGTGGCACGGCGCCGCGCTCGTGGTGCTCACGGTGGTGGCCGTGGGGTTCAAGGAGCAGGGGCTCGTGCTGGTACCGCTGGTGCTGGCGGCCTGGGTGGCGCGCGCCCCCGGCGTCCGGATCGCCGATGCCGGGGCGGTGGGCCTGTTCGGCGTCGCCTATCTCGCATTCCGGCTCCTCAACAGCGGGCGCTGGCCGATGTTCGAACAGGAGGTGGGCTTCGGTTTCGGCGTGCTGAGTTCGGCCGAGGCCACCGAGCGCTTCGGCGACTTCCCCTATCCCATCTACGCCTACAACGGCTTGAGCACGGTGCTCAACGTGCTGTTCTCGGAGCCGACCTCCGGCGTCTTCCGCACGCTGCGGGGCCTGCTGGCCGGCGAGGGTCAGCCACTCGAGGTGGTCGCGCTCGTGTCGTCGGGCCTGCTCACCGCACTCGTGGTCGCCTGGGCGTACGACGCGGCCCGCCGCGCCTGGCGCGAGGGGTGGTCGCCCGATGCCCGTGCGGCTCTGGCGCTGGTCGTGGTGCTGGCCGGCAGCGCCGCGCTCAGCTTCAACTACTCCCGCGACCGCCTGGGAGGGATGGCCGTGCCCTTCTACGCGCTCGCGGCGTACGCGGCGCTGCGGTGGGCCGCGCTCGGCGTGGTGCGGTACGGCGCCCGACGCGCCCACCCGGTCCTGCTGCCGGCAGCGGCGATCGGCCTGCTGGTGCTCGCGGGACTGTGGCAGCTGCGCGCGCTCGACACGATTGAGTTCGTGCGTGGACGCGCGCTCGGCAACCAGCGCGAGTGGATGACGGACCTTCCCCGGCGCCGGGTGGAGTTTGCCGACCGGCCCGAGTATTTGGGCATCATGGAACGCCTGGTGGAGCAGGGCACCGCTTCGGGCGCGCCGGTGCCCACCGATTTCCGTCGTTTCGCGCGGCAGTGGGTGAGGGGACGCTGATGCGCGCCTGGTCCGCCGGCGCCGAGCAGACCCTCGCGCTGGCGCTGCTGATCCCCGCCCTGGCTGGCGCGCTCGGCCTGCTCGGCCTCGAGGCCATCCGTGTGGCCCGCCCCGGGTCGGCGCTGTTCGCGACGCCGACGCCGTCTACCTTCGCCGAGGCCCTGCACGTGGGCGGCGTGGACGCCGCGTTCCGGTTCGTCCGGGCCGGGGCCGACCCGAACCGGCCCGTCCTGTTCACCGACGAGCGGCTCACCGCGGGGCGCACCGTGCGCGTCCCGCCGCTGCTGCTCGCGGTCGCCGCGGGCGACGAGAACACGGCCATGATGCTGGTGGGATACGGCGCAGACCTGACGCGTCCCGGGAATGCGCAGGCCATCTGCCTGGCGCGGGCGCTGGGTGCCGACGGGCTCGCCGACGACCTGGTTGCCGCGCTGGGGCCGCGGCAGACGGGCGCGGACATTGCGGATCCGTGCGCCACAGCGGCCGCCGACCCCGCCGGCGCGCCCGAACCCGGAGCCCCGCCGCCCCTGCTCAGGTACGTGGACGCGGTATCCGTGCCGGCGGTGCCGTAGCGGCCAGGGCACCGTGCCCATTCGGGGTGCTGCTGGCGCCGCGAATCGGATCCGCCGATACCCCCGGTGGAACATGTGAAGTTTTTTGAGGATAATGAACCGCGCTGTCGTATCATCCCCACGTTTGGCTGAGTTGACGTCCATGACCGCATCACGGCTTACCAGGTCGGCCCTCGCCGCACTCTGCGTCACGCTGGCGATGGTCTGTACGGTGGCCGTCAGTGGGGGCCGGGATGGTCTCGTCCGCCGGGCGCGCGGCGGGGCGCAGCGGCTCGACTCGGCCGACGGCCTCGCCCACGAACACGAGACTCCCGACGTGGCCATCGAGGCCACGACCGCGCCCGTCTACGTGACCGGCGGTCTGGATGCCCCGCCGGGTCCGGCCCTCGTCTCCGCGGCGCTTCCCGCCGCCGCGCCGCCCGACCAGGTGCTGGCGCCTCGCATCGCTCTCGTCTCCGCCGTCGTCCTCCGCCCCCGCCGTCCGTTCTCCGGACGCGCGCCTCCTCTCTCCTAGTCCATCGTTTTTCATTCACCGTCGCGTCCGACGTGTGGAGGTGCCCCTGCGCCTGCCGCCCGCCGCGACGCTCAGCGTGTGTTCATTTCTGGGGACCTGCGTCCCTGTGGGCTGTGTCGTCATGCATCACTACCCGTCCATGTTCAGTCATCCGCGGGAAGATGCCGTCGCCGGCATCGTGGTCTTCCTGGTGGCCCTGCCCCTGTGCCTCGGTATCGCGATCGCGTGCGGCGTGCCGCCCGTGTCGGGACTCGTGGCCGGCATCGTCGGGGGCCTGGTCGTGCCCTTCATCAGTCGCTCGGCCCTCTCGGTCACCGGACCGGCGGCCGGCCTCACCTCCATCGTGCTGGCCGAGGTGACGGCGCTCGGCAGCCTCGAGGCCTTCCTGAGCGCCGTGGTGCTCGCGGGCGGCATGCAGTTCGCCTTCGGCGTGCTGCGCATGGGCCGCTTCGCGGCCCTGGTGCCGTCTGCCGTCATCAAGGGCATGCTCGCCGCCATCGGCATCACGATCGTGTGGGTGCAGCTGCCCGTGGCTTTCGGTGTCGACGGCGGCGTGCTGGCGATTCCCACCGGCCTCCACACGGGCGCCACGCTCATCACCCTGGTCTCGCTCGCCATCCTGTACGGCTGGAAGCACACCCCGATGGGCAAAGTGGCGTTCCTGTCCCCGCCCCTGATGGTGGTGGTGGTCGCCAGCCTGCTGGCGGTGTGGTTCCGGAGCCTGCCCGGCATGGCCCTCGATCCCCGGCACTTCGTGGACGTGCCCCTGGGCGGCCCGGCAGCGCTCTTCGCAGCGCTGCCGCGCCCCGATGTGGCGGCCTTCGCGTCACCCGCGGTCTGGATCGCGGCGGCGACCGTCGCCATCGTCGCCAGCATCGAGACGCTGCTCTCGCTGCAGGCCGTGGACCGGCTCGATCCGCTCAAGCGGCACAGTCCGCCCGACCGGGAGCTGCTCGCCCAGGGCGCCGCGAACACCGTCTCCGGACTCCTCGGCGGCCTGCCGGTGACGGCCGTCATCGTCCGGAGCAGTGCGAACGTGGCCGCCGGCGGCCGGGAGCGGTTCTCGGCGTTCCTGCACGGCGCGCTGCTGCTGGTGGCGGTGATCACCGCCGCTCCGCTGCTCAATGACATCCCGCTGGCCGCGCTGGCCGCCGTGCTCATCCAGGTGGGCCTCAACCTGTGCAAGCCGGCGCTGTTCGCCACGCAGGCGAAGCTCGGGTACCCGCAGTTGCTGCCGTTCGCCATCACCATTGCCGCCGTGCTCGCGCTGGACCTGCTGCGCGGCGTGATCGTGGGCATCGTGGCCGGTATCGGCTTCGTGCTCTACGAGAACTCCCGGCGCGCGGTCGTGGCCGAACGCAACGGCGACGGCTCGCTGCGCATGCAGTTCAGGCGCGACGGCACGTTCGTCTCCAAGCCGGGCATCGTCAGCGCGCTCGACGAGGTGGACGACGGCGAGGTGGTGGTCATCGACGGGCGCGGCGAGTACATCGATCACGACGTGAAGGAAGTGCTCGCCACCTTCGTCGAGGATGCCCATCGTCGCAACATCAGGGTCACCCTCATCGGCATCGACCTGAGCATGGCGAAGGCGGGCGGGGCGCACTAGGTGTCCACCCACCACGATGCACACCCCGTGAACCCGGTGGCGCGGGCGCTCGCCCGTGCCGCCGGGGTGCTGCCCGACCAGGGCCCGATCGGGGTCTTCGTGCATCACAACACGCTCCATGCCTTCCAGCACCTGCCGTTCCACGAGGGCGTGCAGGCCGGGGCGGACGCCCTCGGAGCAGAACCCTACCTGTCGCTGGCCCGCTTCCGCGAAGCGTTTCGAGCCGGGCGCGTCGACGATGCCGACGTCCGGGCCGGCATCGTCCGGACGCTCGGCCTCCGCGGCGCCGAGCCCGTGCTGCGGTCGTATACGCGCGCGGAACTCTGGCACCTGCTCACCGTGACCGAGGCCGACGCCGATGACGCCGCGGGGCTCGCGTACCTGTTGCAGGCCGGCATCGCCCGCGAGTGCGAGGACCTGCCGCTCTGGTCCGCATGTCTGGCCCGTGCGGCCCGTGGTCCGTGGCGTCCTGCGCCGGCTCCCGCGCGCGCCAGGCGCCACCGCGACGTGCTCGTCGCGCTGGGCGGCGACGACACGGACGTGCCGGTGCACGGAGAACTGGTGCGGCTCGGCGCAGGCTTCCTCGATCATGGACACGCCCGTGTCACGCTGCCGGCGCGCGACCGTGGGTTCCTGGCGGCCGTCAGCGCCCTGTACGCGGCCGGCGCATCAGCCCCACGGGCCTGCGCAGGCGCGGAGGCGGCCATGCGGGAGGTCGCCGCGTCCGGACAGGACGCCGACGCCGTGATTCGTGCCGTCCTGCCGGGCCTCGGGGTGGAGGACGACGACATCGAGCCGTTCGTCTTCGCGACCGCCCTGGCCCTGCCCGGGTGGGGGGGCATGTTCGCGCGGCTCGAGCGGCATCCCGGGGAGCACCCGGGAGCACAGCCCCCCACGCTGGCGGAGTTCGTCGCCGTGCGCCTGCTGCTCGAACGCGAGGCGGTGCGGCGCGAGGCGGCCCGGCTCGACGTGCCGGCCGACTGGCGCCGCCTGCGCCGGATGATGCCGGCACCACCCCGCCGGCCGGCGGTCCTCGACGCGGCGCTGCTCTGGTGGGTGGCGGCCTCGGCGGGGCTCGATCCGGAGACGGTGGCCGCCCTCGGCGACGATGAACTCGCCGGACTGTGGGCCGCGTGTGCCGCGTGCCCGCCCATCGAACGTCGTCGCCTGATGCACGAGGCGTACGAGCGCACCTATCGTCGCGGCATCCTCGACGCGTTCGCGGCCCGGCGGTCGCTGCCGCCCACGCGTCCGGACGGCCCGCCGCGCGCCCAGTTCGTGTTCTGTATCGACGAGCGCGAGGAGTCGATGCGCCGTGCCCTCGAGGAGCAGCGCCAGGACTACGTCACCTTCGGCGCGGCCGGGTTCTTCGGCGTGGCCATCGACTACCAGGGCCTCTACGACCGCGAGCCGGCGGCGCATTGCCCGGTGGTCGTGACCCCCGCGCACGAGGTCCACGAGCAGGCCGTGTACTCGGATCTGGGCTGGCACGCGACGCGCCTCCGGCTGCGCGACCGCTGGCACGCCTGGGAACGCCGTGCCGCGTCGTCGTCGCGCACGCTGAGCGGCGGCGCCGGACTCTCGCTGCTGCTCGGCCCCCTGTCCGGCCTCAGGACGATGGCGCACGTGCTCGCGCCGCGCGGGGCGAGCGTGCTGGCCGGCCGCGTGATGGCCGCGGTGGCGCCGCGCCCCTCCACGCGCCTCTCGACGCTGCGCGACACGCACGCGCCGTACGGCGCCGCGCCTGGCGGGGACGCCGGCAAGCCGGTGGGTTTCTCGCTCGAGGAGTCGGCCGATCGGGTCGCCGCTGTCTTGCGCGGCATCGGCTTGACCGACGGGTTCGCGCCCGTGGTGGTGCTCCTCGGCCACGGATCGACCAGCCTCAACAATCCTCACGAGTCGGCGCACGACTGTGGGGCGTGCGGCGGTCGTCGCGGCGGCGCCAATGCCCGCCTGCTGGCGGACATGGCCAATCGTCCCGACGTTCGTGCGGCCGTCACTGCGCGGGGCGTCGCCATCCCGAGCGGGACCTGGTTCGTCGGCGCGCTGCACGACACCGCCGACGACTCGGTGAAGTACTACGACCTCGATGTCCTGCCCGCGACGCACGTGGAGCGCTTCGAGGAGGTCTACCAGGCGCTCGAGCGTGCCCGTCGCGAGAGCGCCCGGGAGCGGTGCCGCCGGTTCGACGACGTGCCGCTCGACGTGACGGCCGATGAGGCGCTGCGGCGCGTCGAGGCGCGCACCACGCACCTGGCCCAGCCGAGGCCCGAGTACGGCCACTGCACCAACGCCATCTGCTTCGTGGGCCGGCGCGAGGTGATCCGTGGCCTCCATCTCGACCGGCGGGCGTTCCTGGTCAGCTACGACCCGCCCGGGGATACGGGCAACGCCGTGCTCGAGCGGACACTGGCGGCCGTGGGGCCCGTCGGTGCGGGCATCAGCCTCGAGTACTACTTCTCGGCGGTGGACAACGAGACGTTCGGCTGTGGCACCAAGCTTCCCCACAACGTCACCGGCCTCATTGGCGTCATGAACGGCCACCAGAGCGACCTGCGCACCGGGCTGCCCCTGCAGATGGTGGAGATCCACGAGCCGATGCGGCTGCTGCTCATCGTGGAGGCGACCCCGGCGGCGCTGCTGGCCGTGGCGTCGCGTCAGCCCGAGGTGGCCGAACTCGTCACCAACGCCTGGGTGCAGCTCGTGTCGATGCACCCGGAGACGGGCGCCCTGGCGGTGTTCGAGGACGGAGGATTCGTGGCCTACGACCCGACACCGACGCTCCTGCCGGTCGTGGACCGATCTGCCGACTGGCACATGCGCTCGCGCGAGCACCTGCCGCCGGCGCTCGTCCGTCGCGCGCTGCCCGATTCGGTCGTGGGACCCGTGCACCAGGACGCGGCGCGCCCGGTGGAGACGGTCCATGGTTGATGCGGTGCGCCTGGCCCTCGTGCTGGCGGTGGTGGCACCCGTCGTCGCCGGTGTGGTCGTCGGCCTGCGCGTGCTGCTCGCCGATCGGCATCCGTCCGAGGCGATGGCCTACCGCACCACGATGGCGGGCCTGACGGCATCGATGCTGGCTCTGGCCGTCGTCCTGCTCGGCTTCTCAGGGCTGGTGGCCGCGCCGGTCCACGGCGAGGTGGAGTTCGGGTCGTGGCTGCGCATCCACGATTTCGAGATTCCGCTCGTGCTCCTGGTGGATCGCATCTCGGTGACCATCGCGCTGTTTGCCGCCGTGCTCACCCTGCTCGTCGGCCGCTTCTCGCGCACCTACCTGCACCGCGAACCGGGTTTCGTCCGCTTCTTCGGCCTGCTGGCCTTTTTCGCGACCGGCACCCAGCTGGTGGCCCTGGCCGGCGCGCTCGAGCTGTTCTTCGCCGGCTGGGAGATCGTGGGCATCAGCTCGGCGCTGTTCATCGGGTACTTCCACGAGCGGGCTGAGCCGATCCGCTCCTCCATCCGCGCCTTCGCGACCTACCGCCTCGCGGACGCGGGCCTGCTGGTGGCCACGGTCACCACGTTCGAGCTGCTCGGCTCCGCGCGCTTCTCGGTGCTCGACCGGGCGGCGCAGCTGCCGACGGGCGAGGCCACGCTCATCGCCCTGCTGTTCCTGCTGTCGGCGATGGGCAAGTCGGCGCAGTTGCCATTCTCGGGGTGGCTGCCTCGCGCCATGGAAGGACCGACGCCGTCGAGCGCCCTCTTTTACGGCGCCGTGTCGATTCACGCCGGGCTCTTCCTGCTGCTGCGCGTCTGGCCCGTGCTCGAGGTCTCGGTGCCCGCCCGGGTCATCGGGGTGGCCGTGGGGCTCGCGACGGCGGCCTACGCGGCCTCGGTCGTGCGGGTGCACACCGACGCGAAGGGGGCGCTGGCGCACGCGACGCTCGCCCAGGTGGGGCTCATCCTCGCCGAGATCTTCCTGGGTCTGATCACGCTGGCCCTTGTCCACCTGGTGTGCCACGCCCTGCTGCGCCTTGGCCAGTTCCTCAAGGCGCCCAACATGGTGCACGACAGTCACCGGCTGGGTCACGAGGCTCACCGCCCGTCGTGGCTTGCGCGCGTCTCACCGCGACTCGCCGCCCGGGTGTACGCGGAAGCCCTGCACCGGCTGCGCCTGGACGACCGGATCGACGCTGCGTTCGCGCCCGTGCTGGCGCTGGCCCGGCTGCTCGATCGGACCGATCGGCGCATCCGTCGCGCCGTATCGATGGACGGGGTGGCACCGTGACCACGGGCCTGTTGTCGGCGCCCTGGGAGACGTTCGTGGTCTGCCTGCTGTTGCTGGTGGCGCCCGCCATCGCCACCGGCTGGCGGCGTTCGGTCCGGACGCTCGTGGCGCTGGTGATTGCGGCGGCCGTGGCGCTGTTCGCGCCGGCTGGTCCCCTGGCCTACGGGGCGGTGGCCATCGGCGCCCTGCTGCACGCGTTCGGCGCGTGGCCGTCGAGCCGCACGGGCGCGGTCTGGCTCACGGCCTCGGCGCTGCTCGCCGTGGCCACGGGCGCGGCGCTCGATGCCGGTCGCCTCACGGAGGCCTTCGTGCTGTCCACGCTGGCGATCGCACTGCGCGCGGGCGTGCTGCCGCTCAATGCCGGCGTGTCGAGCCTCTGCGAGCGTGCGCCCATCGTCCAGATCCAGCAGCTGGCATCCACGATCGTCCTGGTCTTCGTGCACCTGCGGTTCGTGGACCACCATCCGGAGGCCGTGGCCCTCGCGCCGCTGGTCGTCCGGATCGGCGCGGTCGCGGCCCTGGCGGGTGCACTGCTGTCGATCGTCCAGCGCGACCTTCGGGGCTTCTACCGGGCCACCACCTCGATGCACGGCGGGCTCGTCCTGGCGGCAGTCGGGGCGGCCAGTCACGACAACTTCGCGGCCGCGCTGCTCGTGGTCGTCTCGGCCGGGCTGGCGCTCGGCGGGCTTGGTATCATGACGAGCTCGCTCGAGGAGCGGGTCGGGGCGGTACGGTTCGAGGACGGCGGCGGCCGGGTGGGAGCCCTCCCGCGTCTTGCCGTGGCGTATGCCTTCTTCGGCGCCGCGGGCGTGGCGATGCCCGGCACATCGGGCTTCGTGGCCGACGATCTGCTGCTGCACGCGCTCTGGATGGAGAGCCCGGTCAGCACCGTCCTCGTCATCGTGTCGAGCGCGACACTCGCCGTGTCCACGCTCGTGGCCTACTCGCGGGCGTTCCTGGGACGGCCGGTGCCGGTGCTCGCACCCGACCTGTCGGCTCGCGAACGCCTGGTGACCGCGGCGCTCTTCGGCTTCCTGCTCGTGCTGGGCCTGGCGCCCGGCCTGCTCATCGGACCGGCCGACGCCTTCCTGACCGTGGTGCCCGAGGTGGCCACCGTGGCGCCCGGAGCGGGAGCCGTCCGATGACGTGCGTGAATCGGCGCACCCGGCGCGCGTGTCGCGCGGGGGCGCCCCGATGCGTCTGAACCAGTCGCCCGGTCAGACGCCGTTTCCTCGTGCCGGGCGTTCATGGAGGAGTGCGACCATGCGGACTCATAACAAGGACAGTCAGTCGACGACCACCCCGGAGAATGCCCTCTCCTACCTGCGGGAAGGGAACGCCCGATTCGTCAACAACCTCAAGGCCAACCGCAACCTGCTCGAGCAGGTGAACGAGACGCGGGCCGGACAGTGGCCGTTTGCCACGATCCTGAGCTGCATCGATTCGCGCACCTCGGCGGAACTCGTCTTCGATCAGGGGCTCGGCGACATCTTCAGCATCCGCCTGGCGGGCAACGTCCTGGCTGAGGCCGTCCTCGGGAGCATGGAGTTCGCCTGCAAGGTGGCCGGATCGAAGCTGCTGGTCGTGCTGGGCCACACCAGCTGCGGCGCCATCAAGGGCGCCTGCGACCAGATCCAGCTCGGCAATCTCTCGACCCTGCTCAACATGATCCAGCCGTCGGTCTACTACGAGCGCACGGTGACGGAGAACCGCACGTCGTCCAACCCGGAGTTCGTGGACCGGGTGGCACGGATCCAGGTGCTGCGCACCGTCGAGGGCGTGATCGAACGCAGCATGGTGCTGCGCGAGATGGTGGAGCAGGGCGAGATCGGGCTCGTGGGCGCCATGTACGACGTGGCCACGGGGACGGTGGACTTCATCGAGGAGTCGTGGATGTGCGGGCACATCCGCCACTTCTACGTGGACTCGAGCATCGTCGGTACGTCGGCGCGCAAGGAGGAGGCGATGGCCGCCAGACGCGCGGCGCCCCGCCCGGCGGTGGCAGAGATCGCGGCCGTGCCGCAGGCGCAGCCAGAGCTCCAGCCCCAGGTGCAGGCCGCGTCGCAGCCGCAGGTCCCACCGCAGCCGCAGCCGCGGCCACGCGGCGACGGCCGGATGAGCAGGTGCCGTCCATCGGCACGGGCGCTCCGGGCGCTGGTTCCGCTGCTCCTGGTGCTCACGGCGTGGCCCGTCGCCGCGCAGGACACCAGCGAGGCGCAGCTGTGGGTGCAGGCGCTCGCGCTCGGACGCCTCTCTGAGCACTGGCGATCGCACCTCGAGGTACAGCCGCGCGTCATGGACGATGTGTCGGAGCTTGGGCTCACCATCGTCCGCACCGCGGTTGGCTACCAGGTGTCGCCGCGTGCCAGCGTCTGGCTCGGGCACGCGTGGGTGCCTCGCACGCTGGGCGCCGGCGTCCAGCACGAGCAGCGCGTCTGGCAGCAGCTCCTGCTGACCGGGCCGGCGCCGGCCGGCTGGGGCACGTCGCTGCGCGTGCGCCTCGAGCAGCGGTGGCTGGAGCCCTGGCGCGATACGTCGCACCGCCTGCGGCTCCTCACGCGCGCCCAGCGGCCGCTCGGGACGACCGGCACATGGAGCCTGGCCGCCTACGATGAGCTGATGCTGACCCTGGACGAGACCGGCCTCGGGCCCGAACGGGGCTACGACCGCAACCGGCTGTACGGCGGGGTGATGCGCCGCGTGTCGCCCTGGCTCGTGGCGGAGGCCGGCTACATCTGGGAACGGTCCGCGCTGCCCGCGGCCCGCCGACGCAACGACCATGTCGTCATCGGCGTGTTCACGATCGCGGCGCCCCAGTGGTGAGCCGCTGGCCGGTCGGCGGATGGAACATTTTCGTCGGTCGCTGCCTTGACCCTGTGGGCGCCGTTGACGCAGACTCAGCAGGCGGCCCGGTCGGCTGCGTCTCATGACCCATCAGATTCGACGTGGACTTCGTGTGCCCGTGACGGGTGAGCCCGAGCAGCGCCTCGGCGGCCGTCGCGACGTGTCCCACGTGGCGCTGCTGGCCGACGACTCGGTCGGTCTGAAGCCGACGCTCCACGTCGCGCCGGGCGACACCGTCGCCCGCGGGCAGTTGCTCTTCGAAGACAAGAAGCGTCCGGGCGTGCGCTACACCGCGCCTGGCGCCGGCACCGTCGTGGCCGTGCACCGCGGCGAGCGGCGCGCCTTCAGGTCGCTGGTGCTCCGGCTCTCCGACGACGAGCGGGCCGGCCGTGGCGCGCAGGTGTCCTTTGCGGCCCATACCGGCCGGCACCCGTCGGCGCTCGACGCCGACGGCGTACGGGACCTGCTGGTCGAGTCGGGGCTCTGGACGGCGCTGCGGGCGCGGCCCTTCTCGCGCGTGGCCGATCCGGCCACCCGGCCCCGCTCGATCTTCGTCACCGCCGTCGATACCGAACCGCTCGCGCCGTCGATGGCGGTGGTGCTGGGCGACCGCGCGGCCGACTTCGAGACGGGCCTGGCCGCACTCACCCGTCTCACCGACGGTCCGGTGTTCGTCTGCACCGACGCGGAGGCTCCGCCCGAGGTGCCGGGTCTCGACCGCGTCCGCCACGAACGGTTCGCCGGTCCGCATCCCTCGGGCACCGTGGGGCTGCACATTCACCGGCTCGACCCGGTGGGCCGCGGGCGCCTCGTGTGGCACCTGGGCCTGCAGGAGGTGCTGGCGATTGGACGGCTCTTCGCCACCGGCACGCTCGATCCGTGGCGGACGGTGTCACTGGCCGGGCCTGCCGTTCGCACCCCGCGGCTCGTGGAGACCCGGCTCGGCGCCTCCGTGGACGAGCTGGTGAAGGGGGAACTGTCCGGGGCGCCACACGGAGCACCAGACGGGGAACAGGGGAGCACGTCGCGCGTTCGCGTCCTGTCCGGCTCGATCCTGTCCGGCCGTGTCGCCGCCGGCGAGGTGACCGGCTACCTCGGGCGCTACCACCAGCAGGTGGCCGCGTTGCCGGAGGATCGTGACCGGACCCTGCTCGGCTGGGCCATGCCGGGTTTCGATCGGTTCTCCTCGATCGGGGCGTTCGCGTCGCGGCTGCTGCCGTCGCGCGCCCTGCCGCTGACGACAACCACGCACGGATCGCCGCGCGCCATCGTCCCCATCGGGATGTACGAGCGCGTGATGCCCTTCGACATCCAGCCCACGTTCCTCCTCAAGGCCCTGCTCACCGACGACGTGGAGCGGGCCGAGGCGCTCGGGTGCCTGGAGCTCGACGAGGAAGACCTGGCCCTCTGCACGTTCGTGTGCCCAGGCAAGCACACCTACGGTCCGTACCTGCGGCAGGTGCTGACGCGCCTCGAGGTGGAGGGCTGATGCTGCGACGGCTGCTGGACGGGGTGGCGCCACGCTTCCACAAGGGCGGGTCGCTCGAGCGGTTCTACCCCCTCTACGAGGCGGTGGACACGTTCCTGTATACGCCGGGCATGGTCACCGACGGCCCGTCGCACGTGCGGGACGCCATCGACCTCAAGCGCATCATGTCGCTGGTGGTGGTGTCGCTGCTCGGCACCGTCGCCATGGCCATCTACAACACGGGTCTCCAGGCGCACCGGGCCATCGAGGCCGGCGCCGCGCCGCGCGATGCCTGGCAGACGCAGGCGATGGAATGGCTGGGGCTGTCGTTCGCCTCGGGCGATCTGGTCGCGTGTCTCGTGCACGGCGCGCTGTATTTCGTGCCCGTGCTGCTCACGACGTACACTGTCGGGGGGCTGTGGGAGGGCCTGTTCGCCCAGGTGCGGCGACACGAGCTCAACGAGGGCTTCCTGGTCACCGGGCTCCTCATTCCCCTCACGTTGCCCGCGGGCATTCCGCTGTGGCAGGTGGCGCTCGGCACCTCGTTCGGCGTGGTCATCGGCAAGGAGATCTTCGGCGGGACGGGGATGAACATCCTCAACCCCGCCCTCACCGCGCGGGCGTTCCTGTTCTTCGCCTACCCCGCGGAGATGTCCGGCAACATCTGGGTGGCGGCCGGCGTCGCCGACGGCGTGACCGGCGCGACGCTCCTGGCCGGTGCGAGCGAACAGGGCATGGCGGCGCTTGCCGATGTCTCCTGGTGGGACGCCTTCCTGGGCTTCGTGCCCGGCTCGATGGGAGAGACCTCGGCGCTGGCCTGCCTGCTCGGTGCCGTCCTGCTCGTGGTGACCGGCATCGGCTCGTGGCGCGTGATGCTGGGCGTGGCGATCGGCACGGTGGCCACGGCTGCGCTGCTCAACGGGGTGGGCTCGGCCACCAACCCGTACTTCGCCGTGCCGTTCTGGTGGCACATGGTCCTGGGCGGCTGGGCATTCGGCACCGTGTACATGGCCACGGACCCGGTGACGGCCGCGCAGACCGACACGGGGCGCTGGGTGTTCGGCGCGCTGGTCGGCATGCTCACGGTACTCATCCGCGTGATCAACCCCGCGTACCCCGAGGGCATGATGCTCGCCATTCTGTTCATGAACGTCTTCGCGCCCACGATCGACTTCTTCGTGGTGCGCGCCAACGTCGAGAGGAGGCGCCGGCGTGTCAGCCTCCCGTAGCGGCGCTCGCTACACGCTGCTGTTCTCGGCGATCGTGTGCGTGGTGTGCGCCGTGCTCGTGTCGAGCGCGGCCGTCATCCTGCGAGATCGGCAGGACACCAACAGCGAACTCGACCGCCGCCGCAACGTGCTGCGGGCCGCCGGGGTGCTCGGGGAAACCGAGACCGTGTCGGCCGAGGAGGTGGAGCGCCGCTTCGCGTCGTTCACCGCCGTGGCCGTGGATCTCCGCACGGGCGAAGAGGATCCGTCGTTCGACGTGAGCGGCTACGACGCGCGTCGCGCCGTGGCCTCGCCAGACCTCAGCCGCGCCGTCGAGCCCAACCCGGCCCAGGTCACGCGCGTGGCGCACCATGCCGTGGTCTACAAGCAGCTCGACCCGGACGGCCGTCTCTCGCTCCTCGTGCTGCCCATCGAGGGGAAGGGCCTGTGGTCCACCATGTACGGTTTCCTGGCGCTGGGCGCCGACCTGAACACGGTTCGCGGCCTGGCCTTCTACCAGCACGGCGAGACGCCCGGCCTGGGCGGTGAGGTGGACTCCGCGCGCTGGAAGGCCCTCTGGCCCGGCCGGGAGGTGTTCGACGACGAGGGGGACGTGGCCATCCAGGTGATCCGGGGCTCGGCCGGGCCGCCCGAGCAGGACCCGCACCGCGTGGACGGTCTCTCGGGCGCGACCCTGACCAGCCGCGGCGTCTCGGCGATGCTGCGGTTCTGGCTCGGGCCGCAGGGGTTCGGCCCCTATCTGGACCAGCTCAGGAAGGAGGCGCGCGGTGACCAAGGCGCATGACGTCCTCGTGGACCCGCTGTTCAACACCAACCCGATCGCCCTGCAGGTGCTCGGCATCTGCTCGGCCCTGGCGGTGACGACCCGCATGCAGACCGCCGTGGTGATGGCGGTGGCCGTGATCTTCGTAACGGGGTCCTCCAACTTCTTCGTCAGCCTGCTGCGCAACCGCATCCCCTCGAACGTGCGCATCATCGTGCAGCTGACGGTCATCGCCTCGCTGGTGATCGTGGTGGACCAGGTCCTCAAGGCCTACCTCTTCGACGTGTCGCGGCAGCTGTCGGTGTTCGTGGGCCTCATCATCACCAACTGCATCGTGATGGGCCGCGCCGAGGCGTTCGCCATGCAGAACCCGCCCGGTCTCAGCTTTCTCGACGGCGTGGGCAACGGTCTCGGCTACGGCCTCATCCTGCTGGGTGTCGGTGCCTTCCGCGAGGTGCTCGGCGCCGGATCCTTCTTCGGCTGGCCCGTGCTGGCGCTGGTGGCCGACGGCGGCTGGTACACGCCCAACGGCCTGATGGTGCTGGCGCCGGGCGCCTTCTTCCTGATCGGACTCTTCATCTGGGCCCTGCGGACGTGGAAGCCGTCGCAGGTCGAGGCGCCGGAGGCCTGACATGGAGCACTACCTCAGCATCGCGATGACGGCGATCTTCGTCGAGAACCTGGCCCTGGCGTTCTTCCTGGGCATGTGTTCGTTCCTCGCCGTGTCGAAGCAGGTGGAGACGGCCATCGGGCTGGGCTTCGCCGTGCTCGTCGTGCAGACGATCACGGTGCCGCTCAACAACCTGATCTTCCAGTACCTGCTGAAGGAAGGCGCCCTTGCCTGGATCAGCCCGGCGCTGGCCACCTACGACCTGACCTTCCTCGGCTTTCTCACCTACATCGGGACCATCGCCGCCGTCGTGCAGGTCGTGGAGATGACGCTCGATCGGCACGTGCCCGCGCTCTACACGACGCTCGGCATCTTCCTGCCGCTCATCGCGGTCAACTGCGCCATCCTGGGGGGCTCGCTCTTCATGGTGGAGCGTTCCTACACCCTGGCCGAGAGCGTGGTGTACGGCCTGAGTTCGGGCGCCGGCTGGGCGCTGGCCATCGTGGCCCTGGCCGCGATCCGGGAACGCATGCGTTACAGCAACGTGCCCGCGGGCCTGCGCGGGCTGGGCATCACGTTCATCATCGCCGGGCTCATGGCCATCGGCTTCATGGCGTTCGCCGGAATCCAGCTGTAGCCATGCAGACCATCGCGATGGGCGTGGGCATGTTCACGGGCGTCATCCTGGCGCTCGTGGGCCTGCTGCTCGTGGCGCGGAACCGGCTGGTGGCGACCGGCGACGTGCGCATCGTCGTCAACGACGACGATGCGAAGGCCATCGTCACGCCCGCCGGCGGCACCCTGCTCGGCACGCTCGCCGCGAACCGCATCTTCATCCCGTCGGCCTGCGGCGGCAAGGGCACGTGCGGCGTGTGCAAGGTCCACGTCCACGACGGGGGCGGGTCGCTCCTGCCCACGGAAAAGACGCACGTCTCGCGCGGGGAGGCCAGGACGGGGGTGCGCCTGTCGTGCCAGGTGAAGGTGAAGAACGACATGCGCATCGAGCTGGAGCCCGAGATCTTCTCGGTCCGCCAGTGGGAGTGCCGTGTCCGCTCCAACCACAACGTGGCCACGTTCATCAAGGAGCTGGTGCTCGAACTCCCGGAGGGCGAGTCCGTGCCGTTCCGCGCCGGCGGCTACATCCAGATCGCGTGTCCCCCGCACGTGGTGCAGTACGCCGACTTCGACGTCGAGTCCGAATACCGCGGCGATTGGGACCGGTTCAACATGTGGCGCTACGTGTCGTCGGTGGACGAGCCGGTGTCGCGCGCCTACTCCATGGCCAACTATCCGGAGGAACGCGGCATCATCATGCTCAACGTCCGCATCGCGTCCCCTCCGCCTCGTGGCCCCGAGGACATCCCGCCCGGGAAGATGTCGTCGTACATCTTCGGCCTCAAGCCCGGCGACACTGTCACCATCTCCGGGCCCTTCGGGGAGTTCTTTGCCCGGGAGACGGAGGCGGAGATGGTCTTCATCGGCGGCGGCGCGGGCATGGCGCCGATGCGCTCGCACATCTTCGACCAGTTCAAGCGGCTCGCCACGCATCGCCGGGTGTCGTTCTGGTACGGCGCGCGCAGTCTGAGGGAGGCGTTCTACGTGGACGACTTCGACGCCATCGCCAGGGACTACCCGAACTTCTCGTGGCACCTCGCGCTGTCGGAGCCCCAGCCGGAGGATCACTGGACCGGCCACACCGGGTTCATCCACGAGGTGCTGCTCCGCGAGTACCTGCAGCAGCACCCGGCGCCCGAGGACGTGGAGTACTACCTGTGCGGACCCCCGCCCATGCTGGCTGCCTGCATGACGATGCTCGGCAACCTCGGCGTGGAGCGCGAGAACATCCTGTTCGACGACTTCGGGTGACGAGATGCGCACGGCCGCCCTCGCCCTGCTGACCCTCGCCGCAACGGGGGCGGGGTGCGCGCGGGAGCCGGCCGACACCCTGCTCGAGATGTCCGGCCCCACGATGGGCGCCGGCTGGCGCGTCGCGGTGGTGGTGCCGGGCGGCGATGCCGACGGCGCGGTCCGCGCCAGGCTCGACGCTGCCGTGCGCGACGAGCTGGGGCGCCTCGAGCGCCTGCTCTCCACCTGGGATCCCGCGTCGGAGCTCTCGCGCTTCAACCGCTCGCGCAGCACCGAGCCGTTCGCCGTGTCCACCGACACCGCAGCCGTGCTGCGCTGGGCCGACCAACTGGCCCGCGAGACGGGCGGGGCGTTCGACGTCACGGTGGGACCACTCGTCGAGGCCTGGGGATTCGGAACCGGTGACGACACCGCTGCCGCGCCCGACCCTGCCCTCATCGAGCGCCTGCGGCACAGCACGGGCATGGCGCACCTGGTGCTGGACCCGGACGGGGTGTGGGTGCGGAAACTCGTGCCCGAATTGCAGTGCGACGTCTCGGGGCTGGTGCCCGGCTATGCCGCCGATCGTGTCGCGGCGCTGCTCGAGGCCGAGGGCCTCGGACGGTTCCTCGTGGACGTGGGGGGCGAAATGGTGACCCGGGGCACGAGCATCCGCGGCGGTCCCTGGCAGATCGCGGTGGAGGTGCCCGACCCGGGCCGCCGCGCCATCGGGCGCATCGTGCCCCTGCTCGACGCCGCCATCGCCACCTCGGGCGACTACCGCAACTTCCGGGAGGTGGACGGCCGGCGCCTCTCGCACATCGTCGATCCACGCAGCGGACATCCCGTGTCCCACGCCCTGGCCTCGGCCACCGTCGTGGACACGCGGGGTGTGCGGGCCGACGCGCTCGCGACCGCGCTGATGGTGCTCGGTCCCGACCAGGGCCTGCGCCTGGCCCGCGACCTCGACCTCGCCGCGCTGCTCATCGTGCGCCGGCCGGACGGGACCTTCGAGGACCACTCGACGCCCGGCTTCGACGCACTGGGAGACCCCACGCCATGATGCTCGTGCTGCTGGCGATCGTCGTCATCGGGGTGGCCATGCTCTTCATGTCGGTGGGCGTGGTGGTGTCGAACCGCTGTCTTCGCGGATCCTGCGGCGGTCCGGAGGTGCTCGGGCCGGACGGGACGCCGATCAGTTGCGACACCTGTCCGGTGCGCCGCCAGGGCACCCCGCCCAGGGGCTGACGCCCCGGTGGGAGCGGTGCTACCATCGCCGCCCTGACCGGGCGCCGTCCGCGCGCGCCCTCACCTGAGACAGGAGCTGGACGCATGACGCGACTCGGTACGCTCGTCCTCGCCGTCGTGAGCGCCCTCGCGGCCGCCGTGCTCAGCGCCCAGGCGCCGCAAGTCGTCCCTTTCAGGTTCGGCACGTTCGAACGCGACGGGACCCCGTTCGTGGGCATCGTGCTCGATGACGCGCGCGTGGTGGATCTCGCGGCGGCGCACACCGCGCTCGGCGGCTCTACGCTGGCGGCTCCCGCCGACATGAAGTCGCTCATCGCCCGCTACGACCAGGGACTACGGGCGCGCATCGTCCAGATCGTGGCCGCGGCCCGCCAGGCCCCCCTCACAGCGCGTCCGGCATGGGTGTTCGATCTCGCCACCCTGCGGGTGCTGCCGCCCATCCTGTATCCGACGACCATGCTCAACGTTGCCGTCAACTACCGCGAGCACGACATCGAGATGGCGCGCGTGCGCGAGGGGTCGCCGGGTCAGCAGGCCCCCACGGCCGGCGCGGCCCTGCCGGGCACAACCAGCGCCCCCGGTATCTGGCAGCGCGAGGCGGGGGATACGCGCTGGAACCCCTTCATGTTCCTGAAAGCCCCAGCGGCCATCGTGGCGCACGGTGAGGCCGTGCGGCTGCCACCGCAGCGGACGCAGATCGAGTGGGAGTGCGAGCTCGGCGTCGTCATCGCACGCGACGCATCCGCCGTGCCCGTGGCGCGGGCGATGGACTACGTCTTCGGCTATACCCTCGAAAACGACATGTCCGACCGCGGCGGGCGCGGGGATACCCGCTACGGATCGGACTGGCTCGTGACCAAGAACCACGACACGTTCGCGCCGATGGGACCTTTCATCACCCCGAAGGAGTTCGTGCCCGACCCCGGCAACCTCGCCATCCGGTTCGCGCTCAACGGCGAGGTGCTGCAGGAGGGCAGCACCAACCAGATGATCCACACGGTGGCCGAGCAGATTGCCTATGGGTCGAGCATCCTCACGCTCCGGGCCGGAGACGTGATCGCGACGGGCACCCTGCCCGGCGCGGGGTCGGCCCGCACGCCGCCTATCCTGCTGAAGGCGGGCGACCGCATGTCGTGCACCTACGCGGGGATCGGCACGCTCGAGAATCCGGTAGTGGGCGCGCAGGCCCGGCCGTGACCGCTCACCGCGACGGGACGCGGTGCTCCGACCACGGCAGCGAGAAGCTGCGCGGCCCGATCGAGACGTGCACCTCGCCGTCGCCGGCCATCACGGCCATCGACACGCGCCGCTCGAGCGCGTCGGCCAGGGCCTCGACGGCATGCCGGTCGAAGGCGCGGATGCGCACCTCGTCGGCCCGATGGATCTTCGTGCCCCCGAGCTGCGCGAGCAGCTGATGGATGTCGCGGTGGGTGTAGACGGCGACGCGGCCCGTCAGCTTCATGCCCCGGTGGAGCCGTGCCGCATCCGGCATGCCCACCTCGATCCACGTCGTGAGGCGACCCGTCAGGTCGCGCACCACGACGGCGGGCTCGTCGCCCGACGACACGCCCTCGGTGAGCGCGATGCCCTCCGTGTACTCGAGACAGTAGGCGAGCACGCGCATCACCATGTACCCGGTGGTTTCCGAGGGATGGCGCGCGACCCGCAGGTCGAGGGTCTCGTAGACACCCCGGTCCATGTCGGACAGGTCCACGGTGAGCGTGTAAAGGGTTGCGGTCTGGGCCAGAAGTGGCACCATTCTATCCGCCCGCGGCGGTTCGTGCGGGGGGCGCGCCGATCGGCGGCGCGCCGGAGCGGGCCGGTGTGGCGATGCAAACGTGCCTGCGCGGGCACGTGCGAGGATGGCGCGGCGCGTCCGCTGCGCGGGAGAGACGACGATGATGAGACGTATCGTGACTGCGGCGGCGCTCGTCGCGGCTTTTGGCGCGGGGTACCTGGCACGCGGCGGCGGATCGGCTGAACCGGTGGTCTTCGCGCAGGGGAGCCGCGTGTTCGAGTTGCGCACCTACACCACGGCGGAGGGAAAGCTGGACCTACTCCACACCCGCTTCCGCGACCACACGCTCGGCTTCTTCGAGCGGCACGGCATGACCAACGTGCTCTACGGCCGTGTGCTCGATGCGCCGCGGTCCGAGAATACGCTGGTGTACCTGCTCGCCTATCCGGACCGCGATGCCGCGCGGCGCAGCTGGGAAGCCTTCAGGGCCGATCCCGACTGGGCCACGGTGGTGCGGGAGTCGGGCGTGGGCCAGGTGCAGGTGGAATCCCTCTACTTCGAGCCCACGGACTACTCGCCCATGAAGTGACGGGACGTCGCCCACGGGCGCCAGGCCGGCCCGGGTGTCGCCCACATTCCCGTGCCACGGTCCCCGCGATGAAGCCGCCTGCAGGCGTCGAGCGAGGGCGCAGACACGAGCCGGATGAGAGGACGGCAGCGTGAAGAGCCTGCAGAGGCAGCCAACCGCGACGAGCGCCAGGCGTTCTCGGGGCATTCGGTCGCCCGTGATTCCGTGCGGCGCCGGCCCTGGTGTCGTGGCGCGGCGGCCGATTGACCAGGGTCGGGCGCCGTGCCACAGTGCCGGAATGGGTACCACCGTGTCGGGGAGCCGATCCATCGCCTGGCTGGCGTCGCTCCGCGTGCCGGCGCTGCGCAACGTCGCGCGCACGCCGCCCTCGATACGCAATGGCGTCTTCAGCACGCCCCACGCCGTGGTCGCCTCTCACAACACGCCCGACATGGCCCCGTGGCCAGCATCCGCGGTGTCCCAGAACGTCAACACCGAGGAACGACGGCTGGGTCCCCGGCCGCCCCTGAAGCATGTCCGCGTCCGTCCCGACTCCTGCCGCTGACACGGAGGGCTCGCCAGGCCTTCCGCGCCGCGTACGGCGGTACCTGCGGAGTCCGGGCGGCTGGATGACGGGTGCCATCTTGCTCGTTGCGGTAGTGGTGGCCCTGCGGCAGTCCCGCGGCCCGGTGGTGCCGACCACGCGTGCGGTACGGAGCGATCTCGAACAGCATCTCGTTGTGAGCGGCCGCGTGCGCGTCGTCACCCGCGTGCGTTTCGCGACGCCGGTCGCCGGTCGGGTGGTGGCGGTCGGAGCCGTGGAGGGGCAGCGCGTCGTTCCGGGTGATGTGCTCGTGCAGCTCGACGACGCCGAGGCCCGCGCCGAGGTGGCGCAGGCCGAGGCGGGCGTGGCGCAGGCCGCGGCTCGTGTCGAGCAGCTCCGGCAGGTGGGGGCCGTCGTCACCAGCCAGGCCATGCGCGAGGCCGAGGCCGATCTGGTGCGGGCCGAGGCCGAGCTGGCCCGGGTGGAGCGGCTGGTCGAGGCAGGGGCCGCCACCCGTGCCAGCCTCGAGGAAGCCCGCCGGCAGGCGGAACTCGCCAGGGCCCGGCAACGGGCGGCCGATGCCCAGCAGACCGCCGCGATGCCGGCCGGGGCCGACACGCGGCTGGTCCTGGGGGCACTCGTCGAGAGCCAGGGGCGACTCGCGGCCGCCCGGGCCCGTCTCGCGCAGATGCAGGTCGTCGCCGCGGAGCCCGGTATCATCCTCGCCCGGCTCGTCGAACCCGGGGACGCCGTCTCGGCGGGAGCCACCTTGGTCGAAATGGCTGCCGAGGGCGAGACAGAACTCGTGATCGAGCCCGACGAGCGGAACCTCGCCTGGGTGCGCCTGGGTCAGCGCGCGCTCGCGGCAGCCGACGCGTTTCCGCAGACGGTGTTCGACGCCGAGGTGTCCTACATTGCGCCGGCGGTGGACCCCGCGCGTGGGAGCGTGGAGGTTCGCCTGCGGGTGGACGAGCCCCCTGACATCCTGCGGCCCGACATGACGGTGTCGGTCGATCTCACCGTGGCCTCCAACGCCGACGTCGTGACTCTCCCGGCCGATGCGGTGCGTGGCGCCGCCACCGCCACCCCGTGGGTGTTCGTCGTCGACGGTGGCCGCCTGGCGCGGCGTGACGTACGGGTCGGGATTCGCGGTGAAGGCACGGTGGAGATTGTCTCCGGGATCGCGCCAGGCACGGAGGTCGTGCTCATGGACGGGCCCGGGCTCATCGACGGGCAACGTGTCCGCCCGCGTCCGGAGGCCCCCTGATGCCCTTCCACTGGTTCGTGGCGCTTCGGTACCTGCGCGACGCGCGAGGGCAGACCCTGCTCATTCTGTCGGCCGTGTCGGTGGGTGTGAGCGTCATCGTCTTCCTCTCCGCTCTGATCAACGGGCTGCAGGCGTCGCTCATCGCATCGACGCTCGGCTCGCAGCCGCACGTGACACTGGGCGTCCCGCGCGAGGTGCCGCGCGCGCTGGTCGAGCCCTCGCCAGGGCGCGCGGTGGCGCGCATCGTCCAGCCTGCCTCGCAGCGGCTGCGGTCCATCGATCAGTGGCCGGCGGTGATGGCCCAGGCCAGGCGAGTGGGAGGGGTCACGGCCGCGAGCCCGTCCGTGACGGGCTCGGGCGTGGCCACCCGCGCCGATGCCCGTCTCCCCATCGTGATCCGGGGAGTGGACCCCGACCTCTTTCTCGCCATCATCGACTTGCGGTCCCGCATGCTCGACGGCACCTTTGACGTGAGCGGCGGCCGCGTCGTCATCGGCGCCACGCTCGCGGAGGAACTGGGGATCGGCGTGGGCGACAAGCTCCGCCTCGCCTCGACGGAGGGGGGCGAGGACGTGGTGACCGTGGCAGGCCTCTTCGCCCTTGGAAACGAGGCGGTGGACCGCACCTGGGTCGTCACGTCGCTGCGTCACGCGCAGTCGCTGTTCACGCTGCCCGGCGGCGCAACGGTCATCGAGTTGACCGTGCGCGACGTCTTCGCCGCAGACCGGGTGGCCGGCGAGGTGCAGGCCCGGACCGGCCTCAGGGCCGACAGCTGGATGGCCCTCAATGCCGAGTTGCTCACCGGGCTCACCGCGCAGAGCAACTCGAAGACGATGATCCAGTTCTTCGTCGTGGTCAGCGTGACCCTCGGCATCGCCAGCGTGCTCATCATCTCGGTCGTCCAGAAGTCGCGCGAGATCGGCATCCTCCGCGCGGTGGGTACTCCGGCGCGGCGCGTGCTGGCCGTGTTCCTTCTCCAGGGGGGACTGCTGGGGCTCGCCGGCTCGGTACTCGGCTCGCTCATGGGGGTCATCTTCGCCCGTCTCTTCGAGCAGATGACCCTGACGCCCGATGGGTCGCCACGCTTCCCCGTGCAGGTGGACCTGCCACTGCTCGTGGGGGCCATGCTGCTGGCGACCGGCATCGGTCTCGCAGCGGCCGTGGTCCCGGCCCGTCGCGCCGCTCGGCTCGACCCCGCCAGGGCGATTCGCAGTGTCTGAGCCGATCCTCGAAGTGTCACAGGTCGTGCGCGACTACGGCGAGCACGTGCGCACGCGGGCGCTCGACGGCATCGATCTGGTGCTCGAACGTGGGGAGTTCGCGGCGCTCATGGGGCCGTCCGGGTCTGGCAAGAGCACCCTGCTCAACATCGTCGGGCTCCTCGATCGCCCGACAGCCGGGCGGGTCGTCATCGCGGGGACCGACACGGCGGGGCTCGACGACCGCGCGCTGACGGCGCTTCGAGCCCGAATGCTTGGCTTCGTCTTCCAGTTCCACCACCTGTTGCCAGCCTTCACGGCCGTCGAGAACGTGATGCTCCCGGGGTGGGCAGATGCCGGCTATCCCACCCGCGCGATGCGGCTGGAGGCTGAACAGCTGCTGGCTTCCGTCGGCCTCGCCGATCGGGCGCACTTCAAGGTGGGGGATCTCTCGGGCGGTCAGCAGCAGCGCGTCGCCATCGCGAGAGCCCTGTCACGCCACCCTCCCCTCGTGCTCGCCGACGAGCCGACCGGCAATCTCGACACCGGGTCCGCAGAGGAAGTCTTCGAGTTGCTGCACCGGTCCAACCGCGACGCGGGCACCACGTTCCTCGTCGTGACGCACGACCCACGCATCGCGGCCCGCTGCCGCCGTGTCATCGAGATCGTGGACGGGCGCGTCCAGCACGACCGACGGCAATCGCCGGCGTGACCTCAGGCGGGATCTCGAGATGCGGCTCCGGCACGGGGCCCGCGCGGCGGCCCGGCGGGGTGTAGAATCCCCGCACCGTGCCGGGCGAGGTGTGCGTCCGGCCTTCGACGAGGAGTTGCAGCCATGTCCCGACGCACGCGCATTGGATGGCCCTTGACGCTCGCGCTGCTCGCCGGCAGTGCCGGCAGTGGACCCTTGACCGGTCCGGTCTCCGTGGCGGCCCAGGCGGGCGGTCAGGCCGAGCGGGCTCCCGCCCAGGCACCGGCACCCGCCACGCGCCCGGCGCTCCTGTTCCGCGAGGCGTGGACGCGCTCGCTGGCCGCCGCCGGACAGCCCACGAGCCCGCATCGCAGCGCGAATCAGTACGTGCTCGCCAACCAGATGGCCGTCAGTGCCCCCAACCTCCAGCTGACCCTCTACGGCGAGAAGGCTCGCGACCTCACCGTGTACGAGCACGAGGGACGCATCGATCTCTGGACGGGGCTGGTGGGCTCGCCCATCGCGGTCACGCTGAAGGATCGCGCTAACTACCTCGACCTGACCGGCCTGGCTCGACTCCGCGCCATCGTCCGCACCTCGAACCTCCATGCACTGCACCCGGTGGTGAAGCTCGCCGACGGGACGCTCGCGGTGGGGTCGCAGCGCATCGACACCGGCGGGGCGTTCCTGTCTGTGGAAGTGGCCTACGACAACCAGCGGTGGTTCGTGCTCGATCCGACGGAGGTGTCGGTGGGGCGCACCCTCGAGAATCCCGACCTGAGCCGGGTGGACGAACTCGGCTTCGTGAATCTCGCGCCGTCCGGCGGGCACGGCAATTCCGGCTGGGCGAACATCTCGACCGTGGAGGTCTTCGCCACCGCGACGAAGCGCTAGCGCCGTTTGCGGTTCGGCGTAGCACTCTGTCCCGGTCTTCCGGCGCGACGACGTGGGAAAACGCTGCTCCAGGGGGGCGGTCGTTCCCCTTGCGCACCGTTTTCCAGACTACCGCTGTCACGTCGTGCGCAAGTCGGACCGGGACAGAGCGCTACGCCGAATCGAGAATCGCGTGCGGGATCCCTCTCGGCGCAGAGGCCGATCGCGCGGCACCGGACGCAGGGGGCCGCGCGCCCGGCCCGCCGGCCGGGCCCGGCGTCGTGTCTCTGGCCGCCGTCGTCCGATAGGATGGACCCGACGAGGGCGGCCGGACGCATGAGCGATCTCACCCCACTGCGCATCACCCAGACCGGGCTGGCGTTCTGGCAGGCCAAGTGCCTCCTGTCCGCCATCGAACTCGGTGTCTTCACGGTGCTTGGACCCGGCGCGAAGACCCGGGCCGCGCTGGGCGCCGAGCTGGGCGTGCACGCGACGGCGCTGCCGGATTTTCTCGACGGCCTGGTCGCCATGGGCTTTCTCGAGCGGGAGGGCCAGGGCACCCTGGCGGAGTACCGCAACGGAGCAGAGGCTCGCCGGTTCCTCGACCGCGGCAGCGACGAGTACATGGCCGGGTACCTGGAGATGGCCAACAGCCGGCTGTATCCATTCTGGGCGGGCCTCACCGACACGCTGCGCACCGGCCGTCCGCAGAACGAGGTGGGGCATTCCGGCACCCGCTACTTCGACGAGTTGTACCGCGACGAGCAGCGGCTCGAGCAGTACCTGCGGGCCATGGCGGGCATGAGCCGCGCCAATTTCCGTGCGCTGGCCGAACGGTTCGATTTCTCGCCGTTCCGGACGATGGCCGACATTGGCGGCGCGAGCGGTGAGCTGGCGATTGTCGTCGCGCGGCGCTATCCCGGCCTGCGCTGCGTGACGGCGGATCTCGCACCGGTAACGCCCCTGGCCGCCCGGCGGGTGGCCGAGGCCGGACTCTCCGACCGCGTCGAGGCCGTCGTCTGCGACATGTTCACCGACCCGTTCCCGGAGGCCGACGTCCTGACGATGGGCATGGTGTTGCACAACTGGAGTCCCGACGCGCAGCAGGCCCTCGTCCGGAAGGCCTACGAGGCGCTGCCATCCGGCGGCGCGTTCATCGTCATCGAGCATCTCATCGACGACGAGCGGCGGGAGAACCTGTTCGGGCTGATGATGTCGCTCAACATGCTGGTCGCCTGCGGCAACGCCGCCGATTTCACCGGCGCGGACCTGACCGGCTGGATGCGGCAGGCCGGGTTCCGGGAGGCCCGCGTGATCCCGCTGCTCGGGCCCTGCAGTGCGGGGATCGCGTGGAAGTAGCGCGCGGCCGGCAGGAGTCGCCCGCCGACGCCGGCGGTCGGCCGATGATCGAGGTACAGCAGCTCTCCCTGTCGTACCCGCTCGCGCATGCCCGCGTGGACGTGCTGCGCGGAGTGGACCTGCACATTGCGCGAGGGACCCGCGTGGCGATTGCCGGACCGTCGGGGTCGGGCAAGACGTCGCTTCTCCTGCTGCTGTCCGGTCTCGAGCAGCCCACGGGCGGGCGGGTGATCGTGGACGGGATGGATCTCGGCACGCTCGACGCCGACTGCCTCGCCGACTACCGGCGCGACCGCGTGGGCATCGTGTTTCAGTCGTTCCACCTGCTGCCCAGCCTGACGGCCCTCGACAACGCGGCGCTGCCCCTGCGCCTGGCCGGACGCGCCGACGCCCGTGACGTGGCCACCGGTCTGCTCGCGCGCGTGGGGCTGTCTGACCGGATGGCGCATTACCCGAGCCAGCTGTCGGGCGGCGAGCAGCAGCGCGTGGCCATTGCCCGCGCGCTCGTGCACCGCCCCGCGGTGCTGCTGGCGGACGAGCCCACGGGCAACCTCGACGATCACACGGCGGAGTCGGTGCGCGACCTGCTGTTCGCGCTCAACCGCGACTTCGGCACCACGCTCGTGCTGGTGACGCACGACCTCGAATTCGCGGCCCGCTGCGACCGCGTGCTGCGGCTGCACGACGGACGGCTCCACGAGGAGGCGCCCGTGCCGCCGCGCGAGCGGCCGCCCGAGTCGGGTTCCCGCGACGGCCATGCACGTCACCACGAGCAGGGCGCGCCGGCACCGCCTCCGGGGGAGACGCATGCGCCTGCTCGTTAGCCTCGCGTGGCAGGACCTGCGCGCCAGCGGCCGCCGCCTGTGGATCTTCTGCGCCTGCCTCGTGCTCGGGGTCTCGCTCGTGACGGCCGGCGGCGGCCTGTACCGGCAGATCGCCGACGCGCTCGCCGCCGATGCGAAGCTCCTGTTCGGCGGCGACGTCGAGGTGGAGGCGCGGACGCCACTCCCGATCGATGTGCTGGCGTGGATGGAGGCGCGGGGCACCGTGTCTCGGATGGTGGAGCTGCGGACCATGCTGCGGCAGCCCGATGGCCGCTCCCAGCTCATCGACCTGCAGAGCGCGGACGCGCGCTATCCACTCTACGGCACTGTGACGCTCGAGCCCGGCCTGCCACTCGACGACGCGCTGCGGCACGACGGGGGAGCCTGGGGCGCGGCCGTGGACGGCGCCCTGGCCATGCGACTCGGCCTCCAGCCAGGCGACCGTGTGGAGGTGGGCGGCACGACGCTCGTCGTGCGCGCCGTGATTGCCCGGCAGCCTGATCGCAGCCTGCGGGCCGACTGGAGCGGCGCGCCGGTGCTGGTGGCCGACGGCGCCCTCGAAGCCACCGGGCTCGTTCAGCCGCAGAGCCAGGTGGAGTATCGCTACCGCGTCCGGACCGACGGCGTCGCCCCCACCGCCGCGGCCTGGCGCGATGCGCTGACGGCGGCCCATCCCGGGCTCGACGCCGAAGTCGAGACCTTCGAGGAGCGCAGCGAGCGCCTGGCGGAGGTGCTCGGCCAGATCGGCTCGGGCCTGCTCCTCATCGGGTTTTCCGCCCTCTTCATCGGGGGGCTTGGCGTGTTCAACAGCGTGCAGGCCTACCTGCAGGGCAAGCTCACGTCCCTGGCCACCCTTCGTGCCCTGGGGCTGCGCGACCGGCGTCTCGCCGCGTTCGTCCTCCTGCAGATCGTGATGCTGGCGGTGCTGGCGAGCCTGGCCGGCGTGCTGCTCGGCACCGTGTTCGCGCTGGTGGCCGGCCTCGCGATGTCCGGCCAGGTGCCCATGACGCTCCAGGCCGCACGCCTGTGGCCGTCGGCGGGCCTCGGGCTCCTCTTCGGCGTCCTCACGGCCGTGACCTTCGCGTGGCCGGCACTCGGCCGGGCGCTGTCGGTCACGCCCGCGGCGCTCTTCCGCGGTGTGACGGGCACCGAGCTGCGCACCCCTCGCGGCGCGTGGTTGCTCACCGGCGGGACGGCCGTCGTGGTGCTGGCGCTGCTCGTGGCCAGCGTGCCGGACCCGCGCTTCGGGGCGGGCTTCGTACTCGCCGTGGCGCTGCTGCTGGCCCTGCTCGAGGGGCTGACGCGCGGCCTGCGGCGGCTGGCCGCGCGCACGCAGGAGGGCAGCGTCGGAGGCAGCCGTGCGGGAGAGAGTGCGAGAGGCCGTGCCGGACAGAGTGCGGGAGGGAGTGCCGGAGGCGATGCCGCAGGTCGTGCGCGCAGCGGAAGACGCCGCCTGCCGGTCGAACTGCAGCTGGCGCTGGCGGGCCTGCACCAGCCCACGTCACCGCTGCGTCCGGCCCTGCTGTCGCTCGGTTCCGCCCTCACCCTGCTCGTGGCCTGCACGCTCGTCGTGACGTCGCTCCTGCGGACGGTGAACGAGACGGTGCCCGCGCGCGCACCGGCGCTGGTCTTCTACGACGTCCAGACGCACCAGCTCGACACCCTGAGGGACGCCGTTCACGCGTCGTCGGCATCCGCGCAGGTGCGCACCGCGCCACTCGTGCTGGGACGCCTCGTGGCCGTCAACGGCGAGTCGCTGCTCGACAGCGCGGATCCGGCGCGCGTCCGCGACGCCCGCGACGAGCAGAAGCTCAGTACGCGGGCCGGCAACATCGACGATGTGCTGGTGGGACGGGGCGCCTGGTGGCCCCTCGACTACGCGGGGCCACCGCTCGTGGCCATGGAGGACCGGGAGGCGGAGGCACGCGACCTCGCCATCGGCGACCGCCTGCGCTTCGACATCCTGGGACGTCCCCTGGAGGTGACGCTCGCCGCCATTTACAGCCAGCGCGGGCTGCAGTCGCGGCTCTGGCTCGAGGCCATCGTGAGCGACGGGGCCCTCGATCCCTTCATCAGCCGCCATGTGGGCGCGGCCTACCTCGCCGACGACCTCGCCCTGGCGGCGCAGGACCGCCTGGCAGCTGCCGCCCCGAACATCGCCAGCGTGCGCACCGAGACGATGCTGCGTGAGACGCGTCGGCTGATGGCGCGCGCGGGCACCGGCCTGGCCGTCGTGGCCGGCGTCTGCCTGCTGGCGAGCCTGCTCGTGCTCGGCAGCGTGGTGGCCGCGAGCCGCACGCGCCAGGTGTACGACGCCACCGTCATGCACGCCCTGGGCGCCCGTCTGAGCAGCTTGCGCCGGGTGCTCTACTGGGAGTACGCGCTGCTCGCCGTCGTCACGGCGTCGTTCGCCGTCGTCACCGGGAGCGCGCTGGCCACGGCGCTCCTGCGCTGGCGGATGTACATGGACCCGTCCGGACTCTATTGGAGCGGCGCAGCCACCGCCGTGCTGGTGAGCGCCATCAGCCTCGGCCTGGGTGCCCGCTACCTGCTGCGGCAGATGCGGCTCAACCCCGCGATGCTGCTCCGCAGCGGCGGGTGACAGACTCCCGCGTGCCCCAGGTCCGCGTGCTCCAGTCCCGCGTGCCCCAATCCCGGGCGCTGCTGTATCCGGCGTGGCGCGAGGGGCCGGAGTGCAGGACGGGCGAGGCTGTCGCGCGGCCTGCGCTCAGGGCATCCCGGTGACGAGGGCCCGCTGGAACCACAGGAGGCTCGGGTAGCCCGCCACCCACACCCACACGAAGCGGTTCAGCCCGAACACGAAGGCGTTGCCCAGGTGAAAGATCAGGGCCATGCCGAGCGTCAGCCTGAGGAGCGTGGCATCCAGGAGCGCCAGCGGGAAGAGGATCTCGAAGGCGACCGTCACCCAGCCGAGCGCCCGCATCACCTGCGGCGCGTCGGCCCACGCCCGCAGCCGCTCGCTCACCGGATAGACCGAGAAGGCGAAGACGTCGGTGAGGGCCTGCCCGTTCCGCCATGCCGGGTTGGCCAGCTTCACCCATCCGGCCAGGGCGTAGGACAGCAGCACCTGCACGGCCAGGTATCCCAGCGCCACCCGCGCCCAGGCCGCCGTTGGCGCCACGTGCGAGAGCAGCAGGCAGCCGAGCACGAGCAGGCGCATGCGGTCGCTCCCGCCGTTGTACGGACCGTGGAAGTGGCGGAGCGCGTCGAGGCCGAGGAGCAGCAACAGACCCAGCGTGGCGACGGGCCAGATGCCCGCCACGACGCCCAGCGCCAGGACGACCTGCGCGGCGAAGCGCCAGCGATACGGGTCTGGTCCCGCCAGGTGCTCCAGGGCCTGCTGGCCCACTGCGACGGCCAGCAGGATCTCGGTGAGTCGTCGGGCGTCTTCGAACGTCACCGGGCACACGCCCCGCGCGATGGGCCGAGCAGACGCGCCTCCGACTGGTACGCCACCTGCTCGACGAGGCGCCCGGACTCCGGAAGGGGCGCCGCCCCAGGGGCAAGGCCGGGGGCAGACCCAGAGGTGGAGGCAGAGGCCGCGCCAGCGCCGCCCTGACGGCCGGCCTTGCGGTCGTGCCCCGGTTCTCGCCCTGTCACGATCACCCGGATCTGCAGACGCGTGTCCGGGCCCGTCGCACGGTGCTCGGCCCTGACGATCCCCGCCACCTGTTCCCACAGGTGCGCCGCGCGCGCCGGCGACGGATCCTCGAGAAGGGCCTCCGCGCAGCTCACCAGATAGAGCGCTTCGTTCCTGCGCGGGTTCCAGAACAGCCGCCGCAGCATGGCCAGCGGAGACACCGTGGCCGGGCGTGGGTGCACCTCGCGCCACCGGGGCCCCGAGGTGTCGGTCCCTGGCTCCGGCCCGGTGGTCTGACGCCCACCGGACGCACCGAGGAGGACGTGCTCGACGCGCGGCGCCGGGCCGATGCGGTCGAAGAACCGCCACGAGGGTATGAGGGCGGGGAGCAGGAGCTGCAGCATGCAGGCGTGATCGCCGAGCATGCTACCCCGGAAAGCGGGGGCGTCCGCGGCCCTGGCGGCCTCGTACGATGGGGCCGTCGCCAGGCGGATGGCACCCTTCCGCAGCGCGCCATCCCGCGTCCATGCGGCGGGCCCGTCGCCGTCACATCGTCACGATGCGTGCGGTGCCGATTGATTTGTTGCACTTCGTTGTTCCTGCAGCGGCGACATCATGAGAAGATGCGGCTCCTTTGGCTGTCGCATCCACGAACGCGGAGACGGCTGTCGAGGCGCGGTCGGGGCTGGATCCCTGGACCCGCGCCGACCTGCCTGTGCCGCCCTCGCCGCGCGGCGTCGGGTGGCTGAAGGCTGTCGGCCCGGGCGTCATCGTGCTCGGCCTGTCGATTGGCAGCGGGGAGTTCCTGCTCGGTCCCGCGGTCTTCGTGCGCCACGGCCTGGCGCTGCTGTGGGTGGCCGGCGTGGCCGTCTACTTCCAGACGATCTTCAACACCGAACTGATGCGCTACACGCTCGCCACCGGCGAGCCCGTGTTCACCGGCTTCATGCGCACGCGTCCCTCGTCCACGTTCTGGGCGTGGGTCTACTCGGTCCTGTACTTCCTGCAGGTCGGCTGGCCAGGATGGGCGGGGGCGGCGGCCGGCGCGATCTTCTTCCTGTTCGCGCGGCAGCTTCCCGAGGCCGCCGACGGCAGCACGATCTACCTGATTGGCGTGGGGACGTTCCTCGCGTGCGCGGCCATCCTGACCTTCGGCAACCGCATCGAGCGGACGCTCGAGCTCCTCAACTGGGTGATGGTCACGGCGATTCTCTCCAGTTTCCTGATTCTCGCCGTGCTGTTCGTACCGGCGGGCACGTGGGCGAGCGCGGCGGTCGGACTGGCCGGCTTCGACCTGACGAGCGCCCGATTCGACTTCTTTCCCGCAGGCGCGGATCTGTTCCTGCTGGCGGCCGTGGCCGCCTACGCGGGGGCTGGCGGCGTCACCAACATCGTGCTCGCCAACTGGGCGCGCGATCGCGGCTACGGCATGAGCGAGCGCGCCGGCTACATTCCGTGTGCGGTCGGCGGCCAGAAGGTGCACCTGGCGCACAACGGCTTCATCTTCGAGGACAGCGCCGAGGCGCAGCAGCGCTGGCGCGGCTGGTGGCGCATCGTGCGCGCCGATCAGTGGGGGGTGTTCTTCGCCGGCGCGCTGGCCGGGATGATCCTGCCGGCCATGCTCTATGTCACGTTCATTCCGCGCGGCAGCGACATTCAGGGATTGGGGATTGCGGCGGCCCTGGCGCAGGCCGTCAGCGGCGCCGGCGGCGCCCTCCTCGGCGGCGTCATCGCGTTTCTCGCCGCCTGGGTGCTGTTCAAGACCCAGCTCGATCAGCTCGAAGGCATGGTGCGCGCCATCACCGACATGCTGTGGACCGGCAGCAGCCGGTTGCGCGGCTGGCGCGGCGGCGACGTGCGGGTCGTCTACTACGGCGTGCTCGCCTGCGTGGTGCTGTGGGGGACCATCGCCCTGCGGCTCGCGCAGCCGTTCTTCCTGATCCAGGTGGGCGCGAACATGGCCGGCCTGGTGCTGGTCATCGGCGCCATCCACCTGCTGTACCTGAATACGCGGCTGCTGCCGTCGCACGTCCGTCCCCCGATGTGGCGGCGCGTCATGCTGGTGGCCATGGCGGTCTTCTACGGCTTCTTCGTCGTCCGCTCCTTCGCGACGCTCGTGGGGGGCTGAGGACGGCTACGCAGGCAGGTCCGCCTCCTGCCGTGCACGCCCCACGGGTTCGCGATGCGAGCCCGATGACCCGCGCGCCAGGGCCCCGGCGTCCACATAGGACCGATCGAGCGCGGTGATGGACGGGCACCCGAGCAGCTTGAGCGTGCGCATCACGTCGGCGCGCAGGATCTCGATCGCACGCGTCACGCCGGCGTGCCCTGCCGCGCCGAGGCCATAGGCATAGGCGCGCCCGATCAGCACCGCTTTCGCCCCCAGGCACAGCGCCTTGACGACGTCTCCACCGCGGCGGATGCCGCTGTCGAGCAGCACGTCCACCTGGTGGCCCACCGCCTCGACGACTTCGGGCAGCACCCGAATGGTGGCGGCGACGCCGTCGAGTTGCCGCGCGCCGTGGTTCGACACCACCACCGCGCGTGCGCCTGCATCCACCGCCCGGCGTGCGTCGTCGGCGGTGTGGACGCCCTTGATGATGACGGGACCGTCCCACGCCTCGCGGATCCAGGCCAGGTCGTCCCAGCACACGACCGAGGCTTCGAGCGCGGCGCCGACGTCGGCGTACCCCATCGGCCCGTCCGGCAGCACGATGTTGGGGAACTTCATCAGCCCACCGTCGCCGAGCACGCTGGCCAGCCAGCGGGGATGTGCCAGCAGCTCCGGCAGCCACGGCAGCATGGTCCACGGGTTGCGTGTCAGCAGCTCCTTGGTGCCGTTGCGCACGTCGCGCTCGCGCAGGCCGGCGACCGGCGTGTCGATGGTCACGACCAGCGCCGAGTAGCCCGCCGCACGCGCCCGGGCGATGGCCGAGAGCGCGACGTCCCGGCCGCCGCACAGATACACCTGGTACCAGCAGGGGCCGCGGCTTGCGGCCTTCACATCCTCGAGCCGTGTGCCCGACAGGGTCGAGAGCGTGTATACCGTGCCGGCCTCGCCGGCCGCGCGGGCGGCCACTGCCTCACCCAAGGGCCAGAACAGGCGGCTGCTGCCGACCGGCGCCAGGGCGAAGGGCAGGGCGAGGTCGGTGCCGAGCACCCGGGTGTGCAGGTCGCAGGCAGACAAGGCGACCGCAGACCGTGGCCGGAAGTCGATCGCCTCGAACGCGCGGCAGTTTTCGCGCAGGGTGGTTTCCCCGTCGGCACCGCCGTCGATGTAGTCGAAGACCACGCGGGGAAGCCGGCGCCTGGCCAGGCGCCGCAGGTCCTCGATGTTGACGACGCGCGGAGCGGCAACGATAGACATGGCGCGCGATTCTACCCCGCCTGTGTGGTAAAAGGGGGCCGACATGCCATCCATGCCCACACCCACTCGCCCGGCCCTTCCCACGAACGAGCGCATTCTCCTCGGACCCGGCCCGAGCACCATCGCGCCGCGCGTGATGCGCGCGCTGTCAGCGCCTGTGCTCAGCCACCTGGACCCCGACCTCGTCCTGCTGCTGGACGACGTGCGTGAGCGTCTGGCTGACGTCTTCCGGGCGCCCGAGGGTGCGCTGGCGCTGGCGGTGTCGGGCACCGGCACGTCGGGCATGGAGGCGCTCGTCGCCAACCAGGTGAGCGACGGGACGCGCGTGCTCGCCGTCGTCACCGGGTATTTCGGGGCCCGCCTGGCGGAGATCTGCCGGCGCTACGGCGCCGACGTGCGCACGCTGGACGTCGAATGGGGGCGGGCGGTGGATCCCGACGCGGTGCGGGCGGCGCTCGGCGAGGGCGGCGTGGACATCGTGGCCTGCGTCCACGCCGAGACCTCCACCGGCGTGCTCAATCCCGTTCGCGACCTCGCGACGATCGCGCACGAGCACGGCGCCCTGATCCTCGTGGATGCGGTCACCTCGCTCGGCGGGCATCCACTCGATGCGGCGGCCTGGGGACTGGATGCGGTCTACAGCTGCACGCAGAAGTGCGTGGGTGCGCCGTCCGGACTGGCGCCCATCCTGTGGACGCCGGCGGCTCAGGCGAAGCGCGTCACCTGCCGCAGCTTCTACCTGGATCTCACGCTCATCGAAGACTACTGGGTGCGGCGCAAGTACCACCACACGCTGTCCTCGACGCTGATCTATGCGCTGCACGAGGCGCTGGTCGCCGTGGGGGAGGAAGGGCTCGAGGCGCGCTGGGCACGGCACGAGCGCAACCATGCCGCGCTCGTCCGTGGCCTCGAAGCCATGGGGCTGTCCCTGCTCCCGCCGCCCGCCGAGCGGCTGTGGACGCTCAACGCGGTGCGCGTGCCCGACGATGTGGACGAGGCAGCTGTCCGCCGTACGCTGCTCACCGACTTCAACATCGAGATCGGCGCGGGGCTGGGTCCGCTGGCGGGCAAGATCTGGCGCGTGGGCCTGATGGGCGCCAGCTCCACCGAGGCGCTCGTCACGCAGTTCCTCGGCGCGCTGGAGCAGGTGCTGGGCGGCCTCCGTCGCCGCGCCTGACGTCGAAGGCGGAGACGGTGGTCGTCAGCGTCGTCATGAGACGGTGCCATCACCCGGAGCCCCCTCGGCGATGACACCCTCACGCACGAGGACTGGCCGCGCGCGGCACAGCCGCACGACAGATGTGGGACTCGCCTGTGCCATCGTCCTCTTGACTGTCGCCTGTGCACCGGGGTCAGGGCCGGTCACGTCAGGCTCGTTGCTGCTCACGGCCGACCGGGTGTTCGACGGTCACACCATGCGGGTGGACGCCGCGGTCCTGATCGAAGGCGGTCTGGTCAGGGCAGTGGGCCCGGTAGGTGAGCTGACTGCCCAGGGGCTTGTGATCGATCTCGGTGACGCCACGATCCTCCCAGGATTCATCGAGCCTCACGCGCATGCCCGCCTTGCGGGCGTGTCGCTCGATGTCGTCGTGCGTCACGGCATCACCACCCTGCAGGACCTGGGAGGGCCGCTGCGAGCGCCCGAGGGAGGCCGCGGGTCTCTCCGCCTGCTGAGTGCCGGACCGATCTTGACGGCGCCCGGCGGATACCCGATTCCCGCCTTCGGCCAGACCGGCCTCGCGCGGGTCGTGACCTCGGACACCGACGGCCGCGCCGCAGTGCGTGAACTGACCGCCGGCGGCGCCAGCATCATCAAGATTGCCCTCGAGCCGGGTGGCGAGCCTGGTGCGCCCTGGATGCGGCACGGGCCACATGGCGGGGCCGGAGAGGCGGACCTGGAGACTGCCCGGCACACGACCCCACGAGCGCTGGCGGCTCACGCCCCGTGGCCGATGCTGTCACCTGCAATCGTCGCGGCAATCGTCGACGAGGCGCACCGTCTTGGCAAGCGCACGATCGCGCACCTCTCCGATGACGCTGGCGTCACGGTGGCTCTCGACGCCGGTGTCGATGCGTGGGCGCACGTCCCGTGCCTGCCGGTCGACGGCGCGCTCCTGCGCCGTGCGGCGGAGCGCGGTACCATCGTGGTCACTACTCTCGATACCCTGTCCGCGTGTCCTGGTACCGAGGGGAACGCGGGCCAGCTGGTCGCGTTCGGCGCGCCGCTGATCTACGGCTCGGAGATCGCGCATGCGGATGTTCCTTGGGGCATCGACGCCGAGGAACTGGACGCGATGCGGGCAGCAGGGCTCGGCCCCCTGGACGTCCTCCGGGCCGCGACCTCGCGGTCCGGAGAGGCGCTGGGACTGGCGCCGCTCGGCAGCCTGTTGCCCGGCGCCCCGGCCGACATCGTGGCGGTCCGGGGCGACGTCATGGCCGGCTTCAAGCGTCTCGAGTATCCGGACCTCGTCGTGTCCGGAGGGCAGATCGTGGTCAACCGGTTCGCCCCGCCTGCCAGACGGGCCGCCGGTCTGCGCGCCTCTCAGTGAGCCTGCGGCCGCCTTCCAGGGGTCCCGTGGAAGGTGCGCCGGACCCCGCGCGTCAGAACGACAACCGCAGGCCAGCATACGCCGCCCGCGGAGTGCCCGTATTGAGCACCCGGGAGTTGCTGGTCGCCACGTTCAGCACGCTGAGCGTGGCGATGTAGTGCGTGTCGAACAGATTGCGCACCTCGCCGAACAGCTCCCAGCGCGGGCCCGAGAGCCCGGCGCGCAAGCCCACCAACCCATATCCGTCGACCGTGTAGGTGTTGCCGAAGTCTACGAACCGGTCGCCCACGAAATCGAAGGTCGGGCCGACATAGAAGCCGCGGGTGTGACGGTACAGCACCTCGGCACGGGTGCCATAGGTGGGCGCGGCCGGCAGGCGGTTATCGCCGTAGATCGGATCGCCTGCGAAGCGGAAGCGATTGAGTGTCAGGCTGACTTGAGGCTCGATGCGATGATCATCGCCGACCTGGATGATGCCGCCGACCAGCGCTTCGAGGCCGGCATGACTCGTCCTGTCGATATTGGTCACCAGGCTGTTGCCAGGGGCGTTCGGATCGTCGAGCGAGAGAATCTCGTCCCGGATGCGCGCGTAGTAGGCCGCGATGTCCCACGTCCACCGCGTGCCGTCCGATTGCGCATCCCGGGACCGCCAGCCGACCTCGGCCACCGTGCCGGTCATGGGCTCGAGCGTCGCCGTGCCGCCCCGCACCTGATCGATCAGCTGGAACGTCGTCGGCGCTTCGAACAGCCGGCTGACGTTGCCGTACACCTCACCCGCGCTGCTGAGCGCCGTGATCAGGCCAACCCTGGGGTTGATCGTGTTGTAGCGCGCATCCGGGTTGGTGATCGCACCGGTGACGGCGTTGTTTACGCGGACGCCTCGCGCGGCGCTGACGAACTGCGCGCCGATCACGGTCGTCCACCGGCTCGACAGGCGCCAGCGATCGATGACGAACGCCTCGGAGCTGTCGGAGCCGCTGTTGTAGTACTCGCTGATGCCGTTGGGACGGCCGTTGAGGTTGCGGTAGTTTCCGCCGTCGACGGAGCCCTTGCCGAAGTTCACGCCGGCGAGCACGTCGTGCGCGCCCACGCGACGGTCGTACCGCATCATCGCTCCCAGATCGCGATGGTCCGTGTCGATCAGCAGGCTGAATACCTCGACCGGGGCATTCGGTCCTGGACCATCGAAGTCCACGAAGATCTGGTTCACGATGGGATGGAAGAGCGACTGTCCTTCGTAGGACACGCCGGCCGAGAGCGTACCGTTGGCGCCGAGGGACCACGTGGACTTGGCGGCGAAGCGCCCCGTCTTCACCACCTTGCCGTAGTTGCCGTCAAGGGCGGCGGCGCTGGCCTGGTTGGGGTCGGCGTCTGCCTCGGCGCGGGTGAGCGCCCCGGGCAGGCGCTGATCGTTGTATACGTACGTGCCAAACAGCTGCACGTTCGTCGAGGCCGACGGCCGCCACCCGGTGTTGGCATAGATGCCCCATCGGTCCTGGCTACTGTGCTCGCGGTAGCCATCCCATTGCCGGCCTTCGAACGTCACCAGCCCGTCCACCGTGTCACCTGCTCCGCCCAGACTCACGCGCCCGTTCAGCGAACCGAAGTTGCCCGTGTCGAGAAACACGGAGCGGGTCGGGCTGTTGCGCGCGGTTGGCGACGTGAAGTCGATCGCGCCACCCAGCGTGCTGGCGCCGTAGGTCAGGCCGTTGGCGCCGCGCGCCACGCTGGCGTAGCGCGCGGCCAGCGGATCGATGACGCGGTTGTGGTTGTTGCCGTCGGCCGTGGTGACTGGCAGTCCATCCTGGAGCAGCTTGACGCCGTTCTTGTCGTAGTCGGTCGCGTCGAGATTCGAGCCGCGGCTCGAGAAGAACAGTTCCTCAGCCCCATGCGCACTCTCGGCCCACATCCCCGGGACGTAGCGCAGCATGTCGGCGACACCGCTGATGTGGCGGCTGTAGAGGGTCGCACTGTCGATGACCGTGACCCCCCCTGGCGTCAGCGCTCGCTGAGCCTCCAGTTCGGGCCTTGCGCCGGCGCCGGTGACCAGGACGCTCTCTTCCAGCGGCCGCACGTCGAGGCGGACGTCGGCCGTCGCCTCGCCGGATGCCGGTACCGCGACGCGCCGTTCGGCTGTCTGGAACCCCTGCGCTTCCACTCTGAGCGTATAGTCACCCGCCTGCAACCCGTCGAAGCGGTAGCGGCCCTCGCTGTCGGTCACCCCGGAACGTGAGCCGGCCAGGCGCGGCAGGAGGTCCACCCTCGCACCGACGACGGCCGAACCGGTCTGGTCCGTCACCACACCGCCGACGGCGGCCAGTTGTTGGGCGGCGGCTGTGGCCATGGCACCGGTCAGCAGCATGCCGATGAGGGCGACCACGACGGGACGAAGGCTCAATGACATCTGAGGGACTCCTCTGCGAGGGACGGGTATCGGGACATGACACAGCCGGCGTGTGCTGAACTCAGTTCAGCAGCTGGCGCAGCGCCGGCAGCCGGCGCACGATCACCCAGTCGAGCGCGGCAATGGTGACGATCGTCGCGCCGGCCAACGGAAACGCCATGGCGAGACCGAGCGCGATCGCCCACGTGGCGGCCGGCACGTGCGCACGCTCGGGGCGCGGGGGGGCGGCGAGACGCCAGCCGCGCGCCGGTCGTCGCAGCCACCAGGTCACCAGCCCGCTCGCGCTGAGCGCGATGACCAGCAGACACACCAGGGCAGCGGCTGCCAGGTTCCACCACCCGATCTGGCCCTCGTGCAGCGGAATACCAGCCGCCATGGCCCGGGCCATCGGCCCGTATTCCCGCCAGCCCGCACGGCCCACGATCCCTCCGGTGTGGGGATTCACGTGTACGGTCAGTTCCTGCCGCGGATCGGTGACGTCGCCGTTCATCGCCGTCTGGGCAACGGTCCAGACGCCGTTGTCGTCGGCTGGAACCCCCACCCAGAACCGCTCCCCGATTCCCACCGCCTGCGCTGCTTCTATCGCGGCATCAAGCGTGATCCGGCCCTCGCCTGGAGCCACCGACGGCACGGGCAGCTGCTCGAGGTTCCAGGGCACCACCTTGGTCGAGTCCGCATTCAGGGTTTCATGCGCATGCACGGCCTCATCGTCCGGCACCGCGGTTGCCGCGCCGAGCGCGCTCCAGGTCTGTACGTATCGCTCTCCCCATATCCCGGTCCAGGCGAGGCCGGACACGAGGTAGAGCGCCAGCACCGGCGCCAGAACGGCTCCCGTGACCCGGTGCAGGTCGCGCCACATGAGCCTCCGGCCTCCGCGGCTCACCGTCAATGCCTGCCGGAGGGACGACCCTCTGGGCCACCAGAGGTAGACCCCTGACGCGATGAGCAGAATGCCGAGGCTGGCCGCGATCTCGATCAAGCGGTCGCCCCAGGTGCCCACGAGCAGCGTTCCGTGGAGCCGTTCGGCGACCACCCGCACGCGGTGCCCGTCGTCAACGACGCCGCGGACACGGGCCGTGCGGGCATCGACGAACGCCGTATGCGGGCGGCCCTCGAGCGTCAGGCTGACGCGGGTGGTGTCGGTGGCCGTGCGCCCGGGCTGGTATCGCACGATGGTTGCGGCGGGCAGCTCGCCCCTGACGGCGTCGAGCCTCGCCTGGTGCGACGCCGTCTCGTCTCCGTCGGCATTGGTCAGCAGCGGGCCGAACTGCCAGCGCTCAATCGGGGTGTGCGCGAGCATGGCGAGGCCCGTCAGCGCAAGAATGACCAGGAACGGGGCCACGTAGAGGCCAGCGTAGAAGTGCCATCGCCACACGGCCGCGTACAGCGCCTTACGTTCACGCATGGTGTTCGTCCTCGGTGTGTCCTGCCAGACAACCTACGAGGTTCCCACGCCGTTACGAGGACAATCCCTGGGTTTGCAGCGAAGCAGCTGATTCAGGAAGTCAACGGTCACGTCACAGCGCGCGAGACCACGCCAGCCGGTGCCGTTGGTGCAGAAGGGCGGTGGCGCGATGGCCCGTGTGTGAGCTGGGACACTCGCGGAACGTCCCTCGTCCGCTGCGACACGGGTTGCGACGCATGGCTGGCGCATCCGCGTAGTTCACGGCCCGCGTAGCTCGAGCGAGTGCCAGATCTTGGCCCGAGGCACTGGACGCGGCCGAGTCACGTCGGCGATTGCAGGCGGTCACCGCCGAGTATGCTCATCCACCGACAGTCTCGAAGGCACGACGAGACCGTGCAGCCGTGAGCGGATCGGTGACCTACTTCAGCACGCTGACCGGTGCGGCCGCCGCCAGGACGCGAGATGTGCGATGGCAGCGTCGTGCTCAACGAGAAGCACCCGGCCGGACGAGACGTGGGCCATGGTGGCGGTCAGGTCTGGCACCAGAGGCCGCAGGTCGGCAAGCCGATTGCCCAGGCCCGCTGGTGGAGCGGGGTCGTCTGCCACAGCCGAGCGTCGGAGGCTAAGGGTCACAGTGCGACGCAGCGGCGACCCGCTGGGGCCTGACATGTACGTGTCCGGCGACGATGTGGGCGGGAGGATCGGGTCGATCAAGACGACAGGCGCACGACGTGTGCCGCGGCCAGCATCGCTCGACCGAAGTTCCTCGGCGCTGTCCTCGGCCGAAGTGATTGATGTAGTTGGGACGGAATGGTGAGCCAGGAAGGAATCGAACCTTCAACCCGCAGATTAAGAGTCTGCTGCTCTGCCAATTGAGCTACTGGCCCATCGAGGGGGCATGCCCACGGGGGACCCCGTCGGCACGTTGGCGAAGCCACGATTGTAACGGTCCCGGTCGGCCTGGCGCAAGACCAGCCCCTTGCCCCGGCAGCGGCGGCCACGCCGGCTCGCCGTGCGAGCCTCGCCTCGTCCGGCGAGAGCCCACGTCCTTCCGCGTGCGAATCCAGCGGGGCCGCGCCGCGTCACAGGTTCCGCATCCGTGTCGCCAGCGCTTCCCCGCAGTCCGTTCACGCATCTGCAATCCAAAACCGCCGCAGGGCCGTAGATGTGGACGAGAGCCACACGACGCGGGTGCGGAGCACCGCGTCCCGACCTACCGGCGGCACGCGTCGCTCGGCCGAGCTGTCGTCGGTGCGAGCAGCGCCGGCAGACGGCCGGACACTGCCGCGACGCCGTCACACGGGGGAGATGCGAATGCGCAGGGTGCTGCTTGCGGTGATGGTCCTGGGGTGGACGCTAGACTCCCCCAACCGTGCCGCTCTCCTCCCCAAGCGCATCGCCTCCCGGTGACAGCGACTGCGATCTGGCGTTGATCCAGCGCCTGGCGGAGCGCGATGGCACGGCGCTCGGCGAACTCTACGCGCGGCACAGCCGGCTGCTGTTCTGCCTCATCGTGCGGATCGTCGGGCAGCGCGGCGAGGCCGAGGAAATTCTCCAGGAAGCCTTTCTCGCGGCGTGGACGCGCGCGGACACCTACGATCCTGCGCTCGGCACGCCGGTGGGGTGGCTCGTCGGCATCGCGCGCCACCGGGCCCTGGACCGGCTCAGATCCAACGCGGCGCATGCGCGCCTGCTGGACGCGGCCGCACGGGACACACCGTGCGTCGAACCGTCGGCGGAGAACGCCCCCGCCGGCGACGCGCGACGGGACGTCGATCGTGCCCTCCGCGCCCTCCCCCCCGGGCAGCGCGCGCTGATCGAGCAGGCCTACTTCCTCGGGCTGACACACTCTGAACTTGCCGAGCGGCACGGCCTTCCGCTCGGTACCGTCAAGACCCGGATTCGTTCGGGCATGGCGACGCTGCGGGAGCAGCTGTCGGCAGCGACGTGGAGCGATGAACGACGACGCGGATAACGTGGAGTTCGACGACGCGCTGGCGGTAGCGCTCGCCAGGTCGGTGGAGAGGATGGACCTCGCCCCTCGGCCCGAGGTGGAGGCGCGCCTGCTGGCGCGCGCAGGCGTGCTGCCCACGCCCAAGGGGTTCTCGTTCCAGTACGACGACGAGGCGGGGTGGGCGCCGCACCCGGTGCCGGGCATTCGTATGAAGGTGCTCGCCCTGAACCGCGTTGCCGGCTACGCGACCGTGCTGTTCGATGTCGCGCCCGGCACGCGCTTTCCGCCGCACCATCACCAGGGTGCCGAGGAGTGCTACGTCATCAGCGGGAGTCTTCACACGTGGGACCGCAAACTCGGCCCTGGGGATTTCGTGCATGCCGATGCCGATACGCACCACACCGAGCTCTGGACCGAGGAGGGATGCCGCGTGCTGCAGGTGATGCCGCCAGAAGACTACTTCCCCGATCCGCCGGCGTGAGCGGCGGAGGGCCGAACCCTGCACCGGGGCCACCATCCGTCGGCACCACCCGCCGCATGCGCCCGCGTGGTACCGTGAGGACGTGCCACCGGAAGGGAAGCGGGCCGCAGCCATGAGTGCGGCACGAGACGCGGCGGGAGCGCCGGCGGGACAGTCGGCCGCGTCGCACGCCCCGGCCGTCACCGCGGGCCACGAGGCGGCCGCTGCCCCTGCCGCCGGGGTTCAGCGCGCCGCGGGGCCACTCGCCGGCGCTCAGGACGTGGAGGCGGCGCTCGTGGCCCGGGCGAAGGCCGGCGACCTCGATGCGTTTGAGGCGCTCGTGTCGGGCTACCATCGGCGCCTCTATCGCACGCTGCTCGTGGTGTGCGGCAGTGCCGAGGACGCCGAGGACGTGATGCAGACGGCGCTGCTCAAGGCCTTCCAGCACCTGCAGGCCTTCGAAGGGGCCTCGCGGTTCTCCACCTGGCTGACGCGCATTGCCATCAACGAGGCGTTGCAGCTGCGCCGTCGCCGCCGTCCAACTGAACCGCTCGACGAGACGCACCCGGGGGCACTGGTGCGGACCGGGCAGGTGACGCGATGGGCCGAAGGGCCCGAGGCGCAGTATTCGGCGGCCGAGCGCCGTCGCCTCGTCGGCGAGGCCATCGCCACCCTCCCCGAGCACTATCGCGACGCCGTGGTGCTGCGCGACATGCAGGGGCTCACGGCCGCCGAAGCCGCGGCGATGCTCGGCATCCAGGTGCCCAATCTCAAGACGCGGCTGCATCGGGGGCGCCTGATGCTCAGGGAACGGCTGGAGCCCGTCTTCGGGCGCGGGGCCGGAGGGAGGGGTCGTGTATAGATGCGACGACGTGCTCGCGGAGATCTCCGATCTGCTCGACGAGGAGACCAGCCCGGAGGTCCGGCAACAGATCGAGACGCACCTGGCCTGTTGCGGGTCGTGTCAGGCGCTGGTGGACTCGACCCGCATGACCGTGCGGTTCGTCAGCGAGTGTGGTGAGCTCGAGGTGCCGATCGCCGAGCCCGACGCGCTCGTCCGCCGCGTGATGGAGCGCCTCCGTCGCGGCGGCGCCTGACGCACCGCCCGCTCAGGGCCCGACCGGCTGCAGATCCCGCGTCCACAGACTCCGGCCGGTCACGTCGCGCAGATCCACGGTGAGCGCACGCGTCGCCGGGTCGATGTCGAGCACACCGAAGTACTGCCGGTCGTCGCTCGGCGGACGGTTGGGCGCCATGCCGGCCTCCACGCTGGCGAAGCGGACTTCGGGACCGAAGGTGGCATCGAGCGGGTTGGGCCCGAACGTGCCCGCGTGCATCGGCCCGGCCACGAACTCCCAGAACGGATCGAAGGCGGTGAAGGCGGCGCGGTCCGGTGCGTAGTGGTGCGCGGCCGCGTAGTGCACGTCGGCCGTGATCCACACCACGTTGCGCACGCGTTCGCGCTGCAGATGCGCCAGCAGGTCGGCCAGCTCCAGCTCGCGACCGGCGGGCGGACCCGGGTCGGCGTTGGCCCAGGCCTCGAAGTTGGGCTCGCCACCGCGCTCGCGGTCGGGTACCACGAGACCAATCGGCATGTCGCTCGCGACGACCTTCCAGGTGGCCCTGCTGCGGGCGAGTGCCGCCTTCAGCCACGCGAGCTGCTCCCCGCCAGCGAACGCCGTGTCCTCGCCCTCGGACGCCTGCCGGTTCAGGGTGTTCGGTCCGCGGTAGCTGCGCAGGTCGATCACGAACACGTCGAGCAGGGGGCCGTAGGAGAACTGCCGGTAGATGCGCTCGCTCTCGTCGGGCGACCGTCGCAAGGGCACGTGCTCGAAGAACGCCTGCTGTGCCCTGGCGGCCAGCAGCGACGCGCTCTTCACCGTATAGCGGACGTCGTCGTCGAGCTGCAGGCCCGGGAACCAGTTGTTGACCACCTCGTGGTCGTCCCACTGGGCGATGAGCGGCACAGCGGCGTGGAACCGGCGGGCGTGCTCGTCGAGCATCGTGTACTGGAAGTTGCCGCGGAACTCCTCGAGCGTCTCGGCCACCTTGGCCTTTGCCGGCGTGACCTCGTTGCGCCACAGGGTGCCGTCGTCGAGTCGGACCTCGCGTGCGAGCGGGCCGTCGGCGTAGATGAGGTCGCCCGAGTGCACGAAGACATCGGGCGCCGCGTCGAGCATCGTGCGGTACATGCGCAGCCCGCCGCGCGCACGGTCGATTCCCCAGCCCTGGCCCACGGTGTCGCCGGTCCACACCAGTCGCAGGCGCCGGGCGTCCTCGGGCGCCGTGCGGAAACGGCCGGTCAGCGGTTCACTGAGGGCACCGGGGGACGAGAGGCTCTCGAACCTGACCCGATACACGAGATCGGCGCCGGCCGGGAGGTCGCGCAGGTCCACGGCGGCGGTGAACCCGGTGTGCTCGAGCGCCGCGGGTCCCCTCAATCGGCGTGCCGTGCGGAACGCGTCGTCGGTGTCCCACTCCACGAGCATCCGCGCCGGGCGATCGGTGCGGCTCCAGATGACGGCACGGCTCGCGGTGACGTCGCCAGACTGGATGCCGCCGGGCAGCTGGGGCCGCAGGCGCTCCGACGTCACGATCGCGGGGGCGCCCGGCGCCTGCGCGAATTCTTCGCCTGGGGAGCGGGACGTCCAGCGTCCGACCAGCCATCCGGGCAGGGCCAGGGCCGATGCGCCGAGGAAGGCCCGCCGGCGGGGGTTGTGGGGCATGGACACGCCGCCATTATTCCAGAGCCCGACCGCCTGCGATTGCCGGCCACCTGGCCGCTCGGTGACGCGCGGGGCCGACCGCGACGCCGGGGGCGCCGGGAAACCAGGCAGCAGTCGGCGATCCCGGCCGGGCCAGCGGTGGGGACATTTTCGTTGCCATGTCCGCTGGCCGTGGATTCCCGTGCACGGCCCGCTGCACAGCCCGCGCCGGGCGGAACGCTGCGCGATAGAATGGCACGTCCGGCCATGCCGCGGTCGTCATCCCGTCGTCACCGCCCATTGGTACGCTCGACCCATCCTCGAGTCTGTCTGTCCCTGTCCCGTCCGCCGGAGTGCGAATTCTTCTGGAGCCGATGATGAAACGCAGTATGCGTGTGTTCGATGCCGCTCGCAGGCTGAGCGGCACGGCATCACTCACCGTGATGCTGTCCGTCCTGATGCTGTCCGTCCCGTCTGGCGCCGTCCCCGAGGCGGCCGCGCAGGGTGTGACGACCGGCGCCGTGACCGGCGTCGTGATCAATGACCAGATGCAGCCGATCGAGGGGGCCAGCGTCATCGCCATCCACGAGCCGTCTGGCACGACCTACGAGACGGTCACCCAGGCGAGCGGGCGCTTCTCGATCCTCAACATGCGCGTCGGCGGCCCGTACTCCATCACGGTGGCCTACACGGGCGGCCCGGGCACGGCGTTCGAGCCCCAGACGCTCGGCAATGTGACGGTCAACCTCGGTGTGTCGTCCGACGTGCCCTTCATCGTGCGCGCCATCGCGGTGCAGGAGCAGGTGACGGTGACCGCCGAGTCCACCGACGCGGTGTTCAGCTCCAACCGGACGGGCGCGTCCACGGCGGTGAGCCGGGCCGACCTCGCGACGCTCCCGACCATCTCGGCCCGCATCAACGACATGACCCGCCTCAACCCGCAGGCCAGCGGCGGCGGCGCCAACTTCGGCGGCCAGGACAACCGCCTGAACAACATCACCGTGGACGGCGCGTCCTTCAACAACGCGTTCGGCCTCGGCGGCCAGCCCGGCGACCGCACCAACGTGGCGCCCATCTCGCTCGAGGCCATCGAGCAGGTGCAGGTGAACGTGGCGCCCTTCGACGTGCGGCAGGGCAACTTCGTGGGCGCCAGCGTCAACACCGTGACGCGCAGCGGCACCAACGAGTTCGTGGCCTCGGTCTATCACCGCATCCGGAACCAGGACCTCGTGGGGACCGATGCCGCCGGGCTCACCGTGAATCCCGGCACGTTCACGTTCCGCAACACCGGCCTCTGGGGCGGTGGCCCCCTGGTGCGGAACACGCTCTTCGCCTTCGCCAACTACGAGAACGAGAAGGACACGCGTCCGGGTACGACCTTCGAGGCCAACCTGGGCGGACAACCGGCCGCCGGAAGCACGACGCGCGTGCTCGCGTCGGACCTGAATCAGATCAGCTCCTTCCTCGGGTCCAACTTCAACTACGCCACCGGCCCGTTCCAGAACTACGACGACGAGACGCCGGTGAAGCGCTTCATGTCGCGCTTCGACTACAACCTGAACAACAGCAACAAGGTGAGCTTCCGCTACAACCACCTCGATTCGCGCACCGACGTGCTGCTGTCCACGTCCTCGTCGCTGGGGTTCGGACGGAGTTCGGGCCGTGACACGACCTTCCTCGGGTTCCAGAGCTCCAACTACCAGATCCTCGAGAACATCCGCTCGGGCATCGGTGAGTGGAACTCGATCATCGGCACCACGGTGTCGAACAGCCTGCAGATCGGGTACACGAAGCAGGACGAGAGCCGCGCCTCGCGCGGGACGTTCTTCCCGTTCATCGACATCCTGGACGGCGCGGGCCAGGCCTACACGTCGGTCGGCTTCGAGCCCTTCACGCCCAACAACGAGCTGCGGTACAGCACGTTCCAGATCCAGGACAACTTCACCAAGTTCACGGCCCGCCACTCCTTCACGGTCGGCGGCGTGCTCGAGCGCTACGAGTCGGAGAACGTCTTCTTTCCCGGCGCGCAGAGCGCGTATGTCTACAACAGCCTCGACGACTTCTACACCGACCTGAACGGCTTCCTGGCCAATCCGGGGCGGACCACTTCACCGGTCAACCTGCGCCGGTTCCAGGTGCGCTACAACAACATCCCGGGCGCCGAGAAGCCCGTCCAGCCGCTCGAGGTGCTCTACGGCGGGCTCTATGTGCAGGACGAGTGGCGTCCGCGCAGCAACCTGACCGTCACGGCGGGCCTGCGCTTCGACGTGCCGTCCTTCGGCCAGACCGGTTACCCGAACGCCAACGCCGATGCGCTCACCTTCCGCGACGAGAACGGCCAGGCCGTGCAGTTCGAGACGGCGAGCCTGCCCGACGCGAACATCCTGTGGTCGCCGCGACTCGGCTTCAACTGGGACGTGGCCGGTGACCAGCGCACGCAGGTTCGCGGCGGCACGGGCGTGTTCACGGGCCGGCCGGCGTACGTGTGGATCTCGAACCAGATCGGCAACACGGGCGTGCTGACCGGCTTCGTCAGCGCCGACAACACCACGGCGTTCCCGTTCAACCCGGACCCGGACGCGTACAAGCCGACGAACGTGACCGGCGCGCCCGCGGCCTCCTATGAGCTGGCGCTCACCGCTCCGGACTTCAAGTTCCCGCAGCTGTGGCGCAGCAACATCGCGGTGGACCGCCGTCTGCCCTGGGGCATGACCGGCACGGCCGAGTTCCTCTACGGCCGCGACGTGAACGGCATCTACTACATCAATGCCAACCTGCCGGCCGCGCAGTCCGCGTTCACCGGTGTGGACAACCGGCCGCGCTGGACGAGCAACCGGATCAACAACACGCCCGGCAACCAGGTGTCGAACGCCATCGTGATGAAGAACCAGAACGTCGGCACCTCGTGGGTCGCGTCGGGCTCGCTCGCCAAGACGAGCGCGTTCGGCCTGTCGCTGCGCGGCGCCTATAGCTACGGCCAGTCGAAGAACACGGTGGACCCGGGCTCCATCGCTTTCGGATCGTGGGCCAACAACCAGCATGCGGGCGACCCGAACAACCCGGGCGTGGGCTTCTCGGCCAACTCACCGGGGCATCGCGTGTTCCTGCTGACCTCCTACACGAAGGACTACTTCAGCTTCGGGTCCACGTCCATCTCGCTCTTCTGGGAGGGCCGGACCGATCCCGAGGGCCGCAACATCGGCCAGGGCAGCTACGTGTTCAGCGGCGACATGAACGGCGACGGCGCCGCCAACTCCGACCTGATCTACATCCCGCGCGACCAGAGCGAGATGAACTTCCAGACGTTCGCCAGCGGCGGTCGCACGTTCACAGCCGCCGAACAGGCCGCGGCGTTCGACGCCTACATCGCGCAGGATGCCTACCTGAGCGAGCACCGGGGCGAGTACGCGCAGCGCAACGCCGTGTTCCTGCCCATGCTCTACCGGGCGGACCTGAGTGTCGTGCAGAACGTCTTCAAGGACCTGGGCGGCAAGCGGAACACGATGCAGCTGCGGCTCGACATCACCAACTTCACGAACCTCCTGAACAGCAACTGGGGCGTGGGGCGTCGGCTCATCCGCAACCAGATTCTCACCAACCCTGGCGTGGATGCGCAGGGCCGATCCACCTACCGGATGGCGGTCGTCAACGGGCAGCTGCCGACGACGTCCATCCAGCGCACGTCGAACCTGGCGGACGTCTACCAGGTGATGATCAGCCTGCGCTACTCGTTCAACTAGCACGGGAGGCCGCTGGGCCTTCGGGGAGTACGGCAACGGCCGGTGTCGCGCAGGGCGCGGCACCGGCCGTTCGTCGTTGTGGGCACGGCATCGGCGAGTGGCTGCCTGCGCGGCAGGCCTGCTGACGCGATGGCCGGTGCGGTGCAGGTGGAGCATCGCGTTCCCGCGTCGTCGCGCCGGAGGCCCGGCAGGAAGGCCGTGCGGCGGGGTGCGGCACCCACCGGAGACGGAGTCAGCCGGTCGGGGGCTGCAGGCGAGACCGCGCGAACCGGCCGAGCAGGCGAAGCCCGAGGACCAGCACCACCAGGAGCGCGATGTAGGACGGCCATCCCTCGCCGACGATCCGCTGGAACGGGCGCGCGAAGCGCTCCCCGTACCGGGCGGTCAGGATGACGAAGGTGGGCGTCCAGACCGCCACGCTGAGCAGGGTCCACAGGGCGAAGGCCGCAGGCCGCTTGCTCCAGATGCCTGCCGCCAGGTAGAGCGGCAGGCGGCTGCCCGGGACACAGCGGCTGAGCAGGACGGTCATGCCGAGGCGCCGGTCGAGCCACGGGCCGATGCGCTCGACTTCGCTGGCCTGCACCCGGGCGGCCAGCCAGCGGTGCCGCAGCGCCCGCCGTCCCAGCTTGCGGCCCGCGAACCACAGCCCGAGGTCGCTGACGAAGATGCCGAGGCCACAGGCGAGCACGGCCTGCAGCACCGTGATGTCGCCGAACCTCGCGAGCAGTCCCGCCCCGAGGAGCGTGACGTCTTCCTGCACCACCGTGCCGAGGGCGAGGCCGACGAGCGTGAGGATCGTGGTGCCCACGGCGGGTCCGCGTCAGCCGGTCTTGATGACGCAGCTGAAGACGTAGAGGGGGAGTCCTGCGTCCCCGACCTCCGTCGCCGACACGCGCAGGGCGTCGCCCGCCGCGCGGTCCACCACCACCACGCGACCGGGCGGGCACGCCAGGGGCGCACCCGCTCCCGACACGAGCGTCCAGCCGGTGCCGTCCGCCTCCTTGCCCTTCTGGAGGAACAGCAGGCAGCTGCGCACCGGCGCGTCCGGCTGCGCCAGGACCTCGCCGGGCAGCAGGCGCTGGAGCCTGGCGTCGTGCACGTGTCCCTTCCGCGTGTCGCCGAGCGCCTCGGCGGCGGCCGGCACCAGCCACGCGCCAAAGACCTGGTCCACCGCAAAGCGCCAGGCCTTTCGTCCGTAGGCCGGCGCGAGGTGGAAGGGCACCGTGAGCCAGGGCTTGTGCGCCTTCTCCGGCCGGAAGATCTCTTCGGGGGGCATGCCACGCACGAGCGCCTTGTAGATGGCGGCCGGCAGCGCATGGTCCACCACGAGCGGGCCGCCTGCGGCGCGTGCGGCGCTGGCGGCGGTGACCGCATTCCGGATGTCGGCTTCCGCCGAGCGGGCCATCAGGGCCAGCAGCGCGGGTTCGTCGGCCTCGAGATCCGTCTCGTGCTTGATGATGGCCCGGAGCTGGGCTTCCTTGAACTGCAGCGTCGAGACGGCGCGGCGCAGCGCCGCCAGCTCCTGCTGGAGGGATTCGAGGGTGGGGGCCGGGTCACTCATGGGTGGCACCCATCATACCCACGCGGACCGCTGGACCGTCGGCGCACGGCCGCTCACCCGCACGGCTCGATGGCCGCCGCCCATCCCGCCCGGGGTGTCACGCGGCACAGCGCGACAGCGCACGATCGACGGACCGCCGGCGCCGTCGCGCGGGAGCACGGCGCGCAGGGCGCTCGACGGCTCATCGGCGCGTTCCGGCACTCAGTAGCGGAACAGGCGGTTGATCTTGATGATGACCGCGCGATTCTGCAGCGTGGAGGCCGCCAGGCCGCTCGTGTCCCGGCCCTCGTTGTAGACCACGAAGAGTTCGCTGCCCGGCTGGTACTCCCAGCGGAACCGGACGTTGGCGTTCACCGAGTTGTTGCTCGAGTTGTATTGCACGAGACCGCTCACGAAGGCCAGTGGCGTGATCGTGAAGGTGGTGCGGGTGCCGAACAGCTTGGCGGTGAAGTCGCCGTAGGGCAGCGTCACACGGTTGATGGACAGGCTCGGCTCGATGCCCACGCGCGGGTTCACGTTGATGCGGCCGCTGCTGTACCGGAGGGTCGTGCGCTGCCCGTCGTAGAAGGGCCCGATGTCGAGGCCCCATTGGCCGGCGACCTTGCGCTGCTGACCGAACGTGTACTGGGCGATGAAGGTGCGCAGCGAGTAGTCGCCCACCGGGATCGTCACGCCCTGCGCGATGCGGAACGGCTGCGCCAGGCGCTCCGTGAGGTCCTCGAACTGCACGTCGAGCCGGTCGCTGCGCTGGAACTCGGTGGCGAACTCGAGGCGCCGCTCACGGCTCTGGAACTGTCCCTGGTTGTCGTCGAAGTACTCGATGGAGGTCTGGTACGTGAACTTGCGCACGCTGCGGAACCGCTGCCGCGGTCTGGGGCTGAAGCGGAACATCGCCCGGCTCTTCTTGAAGTCCTGCCGCCGCATGAACCCGACCTGCGGGTCGAAGTTGTCGTCAACGGTCAGGCGCTCGAGCTGTACGCCGTACCGGTCGGCGTTGTAGAACAGCTGCCCGCGGTAGCTCTGGTTCTCGCCGACGGTGTCCGGCGTGCGGGTCGTGGCCCAGTAGGTGTTGACGTTCAGGTTCTCGAAGAAGGAGAAGGCGCCGTCCACGCCGAACGTCTCGGCATCGCCGCCCCCGCGGGTGGCGACCGAGCGGCGCGTGTAGATGGCGCCCACGGCACTGCGCCGCAGGATGTCGCGTCGTACGCGGGCGACGCTGAAGTTGGTGGAGGGCGTCGCGCCCAGCTCGCCGGTCTGCAGGTTGAGCACGGCGACGTTGAAGGCGCCCATGCGGCCGCTGAGCCGTCCGCCGGCATTGAGGGGCACGGCCTGGCCCGCATCCAGGCCGATGCTGCGGCTGTAGAACAGGATGGGCGTCTCGCTGGCGGCATTGTTGTTGGCGCCGTTGCCGGTGGCGAACTGGAAGAGCCCCTGGTTCTCGAGGAAGAAGTCGCGCTTTTCGGGGAAGAACAGGCTGAAGCGCGTGAGATTGACCTGCTGCTCGTCGGCCTCCACCTGGGCGAAGTCGGTGTTGTAGGTGAAGTCGGCCGCCATGTTCTGGGTGATGCCGTACTTCGCGTCGAAGCCGAAGTCGCGGCCGAAGGCGCTGCCGGCCGTGGGCGACTGCGACCGGTCCGTGGTCACGTTCGACGTGAGGTACGGCTTGAGGTCGAGCGCGCGGGTGCCGCTCGGAATTTCGAGGCCCACCATCTCCGCGAACAGGGAGACACGGGTGTGGCCGTTGATCCCGATGTTGTTCGGGAGGCGCGTGAGGTAGGACACCTCGTTCTTCCAGCGGTTGATGCGCCGCGCCTGGAAGCCCCACAGCTGCGCCTGGCCGGGATTGTAGCGAAGCGACTTGAAGGGCACGGCGGCCTCGGCCGTCCAGCCGTCGGCCGTGCGGCGCACCTGGAGACGCCAGATGGGGTTCCAGTCGCTGTTGAACTGGCTCTCGTTGGTGACCTGTCCGTCCATGCGCCCGCCCAGCGGGTTGAACTGGAAGCTCACGGCATTGCGGCGGTCGTGGAACGTGTCGAACACGAACTGGAAGTTCTCGTTCTGCACCACGCTGAAAGAGTCCCGGCGCATCTCGTTCACCACCATCCGCCCCGGCTCGCTCTCCGACAGGCGCACGCTCACGTACACGTTCTGGTCGTCGTAGGAGAGCCAGACCTCGGTCTTCTCCGTGGCGGGCGTGCCGGCGAGCGGTTCGGCCTGGACGAAGTCGGAGATGGGCTCGAAGGCCGTGTAGATGTCCTCGTCGAGCGCACCGTCCAGGCGGAGCGGGGCGGTGAGGTGAATCACCCGCACCGTCACCCTGCCCTCCGTATTGCGCGACACCGTGTGGGGCAGGTCGGGCGGCGTCGCGCCGTCGAAGCCCGCCGGCAGAGCCAGGGGCGCGGCCGCGGCCACGGTGACGGCAGGTGGCGGGACGGCGCGGGCCGGTGCCTGGGCGAAGCCTGGCGCAGCGAGTCCGGTGCAGAGCAGTCCTGCCGACAGCAGGGTGAGCGGGAGGGATGTCGTCATGAGGTCCAGGCGGAATACGGCGATCCGGGGTCAGGCCTTTACGGCCGAGCGAGCCCGGCGTGCGTGCCCGGGTGCACACGACCAGCCTGTCGCCCATCCAGACGCACGAGGCGGCGCGAGGGCGGGCATGGCCGGCTCTCGCGCGGGCGGAGCGACGCAATAACGTGCGGGAGCATCAGGGGTAGGGGCAGGCGCGCAGATTGGGGCGCCACGATTGTAGCCCGTCTCGGGCGTGGCCTCGCCACCAGGTGTGCCTCGGACACCGCCGCCATCAGCGCAGGTCCTGCTGCAGTGAAGACGTGCGGCGCGTCGGTCGATTGCGGATCGGGCACCGCGTCGGGCACGACCGCCGTGCCGGGAGATCCCTGATGAGTGAAGCGGTCGAGGAAGGACAGGCGCACGCACTCTCCGGCTGGCTGGCGCTGCCCCTGTGGCTTGCCGCCGTCGGCAACGTGGTCTGGGCCATCGTCGGGCCCACCCTGTCCGGGGGTGGGCCGCCGGTCCTGGCGGTGCTGGCCGTACCGGTTCTGCTGTTCGTGGCCAAGGGCTTCACGGTTCTGCAGCCCAACATGGCGGCCGTGTTCACGTTCTTCGGCCGCTACGCGGGCACGCTCCGACAGGACGGCTTCTTCTGGGTCAATCCCTTCTACAGCCGACATACGGTGTCCCTGCGGGTGCACAACCTCAATTCGCCGACCCTCAAGGTGAACGACCGCGCGGGCAATCCCATCGAGGTCGCGGCGGTCGTGGTCTGGCGGGTGGCGGACACGGCCAAGGCCACGTTCGACGTGCAGGACTACGTCACCTACATTGCCATCCAGGCCGAGTCCGCCGTGCGCGCGGTGGCCAGCAGCCGCTGGTACGACGGGGATGCCGAGGGACGTGACTCGTTGCGGGGCGACCTGGAGGCGGTGGCCGACACGCTGGCCGAGTCGATCCAGTCGCACGTGACCCTGGCGGGCATCGAGATTGTCGAGGCCCGCATCTCGCACCTGGCCTACGCGCCGGAGATCGCCGGCGCCATGCTGCGCCGCCAGCAGGCGCAGGCGGTGGTGGCCGCGCGGGCGCACATCGTGGAGGGGGCCGTCAGCATGGTGCAACTGGCCATCGCGCAACTCGAGGGCGAGAAGGTCGTCGAACTCTCGGGCCCCGATCGGGTGCGGCTCGTCACCAATCTCATGACCGTGCTCGTGGGCGACAGCGACACGCAGCCGGTGGTCTCAGTCGGCAAGGAGTGAGCACATGCGTCTGCCCCCGTTGTTCTTCGTCGTCTCGTCGGTCGCCGGACTGTCGCTGGCGGCGGGCATCCTCGGCCTCACCGGGTCCGGGCTCGTGCCGGCGCTCACAGACCCCGCGCTGGCCTGGACGTGCGTGGCGGTCGGTGGGGGTCTCGAGGCCTGGGCCACCACCATGCTGCTCGGCGCAGCCCGGCACGCCCAGGCTACCCGCCCCGGCGGTGCCGGCGCGGCGGGGCACCGGCCCTAGCGCTCCTGCCGCGCGCCTGGGCGCGGTGCCGAGCCCGTCGTCCTACCGGGACGCCTCCACGGTCCGGTACACCGCCGCCACGAACATGTCGGTCGTCCAGGGCCCGGTCGTGGCGCCCCACCGGCCGTCGTAGTCGCGGGTGGGCCTGGCGGCCTGCACCTGCTCCAGGGTCATGCCCTTTGCCTTCATGTCGCGGATGCGGTCCCGGATGATCGTGACCATGTCGCGGTAGTAGGCCACGTCGGCCATGTCCGTCAGGCGTCCGCGTCCCGGCACGATGTAGGTGCCGCCTTCCGATTTGGCCGCTGGAATGGCCATGCGCAGCAGCGTGTTCAAGGCATCGATCTCACCCTGAATCGTCCCTCCCTGATCCACCGCGATGACCGGGTAGGCCACCGTGGTGAACACGTCGCCGGTGCTGATCACGTCCGAGCGCCGGAAGAACACGATGCTGTTGCCGTCAGTGTGCGCGCCCGGCACGTGCTCGATGCGGATCCCCTCGCCGTTCATGAACAGGTCCTTGCGCGCGCCGATGTAGATGTCGGTCGGGTACGCGCCGAACGGCAGGTCCCGCGACCCGCCGAGGTCCGGCTGGGTCATGCGCATCATGGTGTTCTCGTGCCCGATGACGACCGCGCCGGTGCGGGACGACTCGCCCACGGCGTTGACGACGTCGCCTCCGGCAATCGTCTCGCCTTCGGCAAACAGGGTCCGGTTGCCGCCCGTGTGCTCCGGGTGCGGGTCCGTGTTGACCACGTAGCGAATGGGCGCGCTGGAGATCGCCTGAATCGCCGACAGCACCTGCGCGCTCATCGCGGCGGGACCGGCGTCCACCACGAGCACGCCCTCCTCCCCGACCTGCAGCGTGATGTTTCCCTCCGGTGAGGACAGCATGTAGACATTGCCCTGCACCCGCTGCGCATGCAGCGGCGCCGTCGGTACGGGTGAGCGCTCCGGCGCCGTCGCAAACGTCGGCGCGGGCGCCGGCGTGCGGGTCCTGATCGTCGCCAGGAATTCGGGCATCGCCGTCTCGGCCCCACCGCGGGCCGCCTGCTGCGGCACGCCCTCCCGGCGCGCGAAGTCGCCGAGGAAGGGGTTGGTGCCCGGCAGGTGGTGCGGGATCACGCCTTCCGGCCGGTCGATCTCTTCGGCGACCTCGCAGGGATAGGGCTCCATCGTCTGGTGCGGGGCGAGTTGCCAGTTCGTCGTACGCAGCATCGGTTCCGTGAGGTACACCGGGTCGACGACCATGCTGGCCAGCGTGAGGACGTTGCCCCGCCGGCCCCAGTACTCGATCAGCGTGGCCTGGTCGCTGCGCGGCACGCCGTTGCGGCGCAGATAGCTCTCCTTCAGGTGCGTGGTCGTCACGACGAGCGAATTGCCCTCCCAGCGCCCGGTCGAGAACCCCTGCCAGGTGTGCACGGCGTCATCGGGCGGATGCGGCCGGCCGTCCATCCAGATGGTCCGTTCCTGCGCCTGCCACTGCACGTGGGTGCGGTAGGCCAGCACACGCTGGGTGAGGGGATCCACCTCTTTCCAGATGCGCAGGTTGGCCGGACCGCGCGTCCCGTAGTCGGCCGGGTGCGGTCGGCACTGCCACTCGGGCAGGGTGTGGAGCGACGCGTCCCACGTCTCGGCCCGCATCCGGGCGGCATCGTTGATCGGCAGGGCCAGGTAGTCGCCCAGGGCCGGACCCGGAATCCGCTCCGGCTGGTCTTCGTGGTACCGCGCCTCCCATTCGCCGACGAAGTCGTTCTGTGCGGTCGCCGGGGTGCCAAGAGCAAGGCACGCCAGGGCGGCAAGGCAGGCGGTGAGTGGTCGCATGGGGCTGAGTCGTGCCACGGGTCGGTGTCCTTTCCGTCGGGCGACCGGAGTCGCACCAGTCCTCCACGGGGGAGGTGGGGCGGGGGGGCCGCCACGGGGAGTGATCCTAACGCACGATGGGCACGCCGCCGCCTATAATCGGGCTCGCCGGGGCCCTGGCGGCCCGAGCCAAGGAGGAGCGATGGAGAAACACGAACAGGGACGCCGTGCGTTGATCGCGGGTCTCGGTGTGGCGGCGACTGCAGGCGTGCTGGGCGGCGGCCGGGCCATGGCACAGGGCGTCTCGTCCGCCCCGGCATCGACCCCGTTCACCCCGACGCTCCACGCCGAGGACGCCTGGATGTCGGCCATGCGGGGCTCGCACCGGGTGGTGCTCGACATCACGTCGCCGGGAGGGGTTCCCGAGGGGATTCGCTTCGCCGGCAACGTGTTCAACGGGAACCGCACGGGCTACGGCGTCGAGGAGGCCGACATGGCCATCATCGTGTGCCTGCGCCACGCGGCCACGGCGTATGGCTACGGCGATGCCATCTGGAAGAAGTACGGGGCCTCGCTCGACGCGACCGCGACCCCGGCTCCGACCGCCAATCCCTTCAACTCGGGTGAGCGTGCCCAGTTGACGGCCTTGGCCCGGCGCGGCGTGCAGTTCATGGTCTGCGGCACGGCGAGCCGCGGGATTGCCACCCGGCTGGCCGGGCAGGGTGGGGACGTCGAGGCCATGCTGGCCGAGATGCGAGCGGACCTGATCCCCAACGGGCGGATCGTCGTGGCCGGCGTGGTGGGCGTGACCCACGCGCAGGAGCACGGCTTCTCGATGCTCTACGTGGGATAGCGGCCGGGTGCTCCCCCCTCCCGTCCTCACCCGGCTCGTGCGCGCGCACGGGCTCGCGGCGGTGGCGTCCGTGCTCCTGTCGGTGGCGTTCGGCCTGATCGCCGGCTACGAGCTGGTGCAGCCCGACGTGGCCGAGGGCGTGGCATGGCTCGGATGGGGCCGTGTCCGCTACGCCCACACCCAGGGCATCATGCTCGGCTGGCTCGCCAACGCGTTCTTCGCGTTCCTGTACCACGCTGTCCCCATCCTTACAGGGCGTCCCGTCACCAGCGCGCGGCTCGGCGTCTGGCTCTTCGCGCTCTGGAACTGCGCGGTGATGGTGCCGGGCTGGGTGCTGGTGCTGGCGGGCGTGAGCCAGCCACTCGAGTGGGCCGAGTTCCCGCTCGTGGTGGATGCGGTCGTGGTACTGGGACTCGTGCTCGCGGCCGTGCAGTTCCTCCCGCCGTTCTTCGCGCGCGGCATCGAGTCGATGTACGTGTCGAGCTGGTACATCCTCGGCGGCCTGGTCTTCACGCTGTTCGCCTATCCCATGGGCAACCTCGCGCCCGAGTGGCTGCCGGGTGCCGCCGGGGCTGCCATCAGCGGCCTGTGGATTCACGATGCCATCGGGTTGTTCGTGACGCCGCTCGCCCTGGCCGCGATCTACTTCGTCATTCCCGCGTCGACGGGCCGGCCCGTGTTCAGCCACTTCCTCTCGATGCTCGGCTTCTGGCTCCTCTTCTTCCTCTATCCGCTCAACGGGACGCATCACTACGTGTTCTCGGTGATTCCGATGTCCGCGCAGCTGGCGGCTATCCTGGCCTCGGCGCTGCTTGGTGTGGACGTCCTCATCGTGGTCGCCAATCTCCTGCTGTCGCTGCGCGGCTCCGGCTGGCTGGCGCGCGACCCCGCCCTGCGCTTCGTGGCCACCGGCACCGTCTTCTATCTCGTGGTCAGCCTGCAGGGGTCGCTCCAGGCGCAGATGGCGGTGAACCAGGCGGTGCACTTCACCGACTGGGTCGTCGGTCATTCGCACCTGGCCATGCTGGGGTTTGCCACGTTTGCCGCCACGGGCGGGCTGGTGCACGTATGGCAACGCATGCCGGAGGCCCGCTACAACGCCGTCGCGTTCACCTGGGCTTACTGGCTGCTCGTCGTGGGGCTTGTGGTGATGGTCGTGGACCTGACGGCGGCCGGCCTCCTCCAGGCGCGCCTGTGGGCCGACGGCGCCCCGTGGACGGCCTCGGTGGACGCCTCGCGCGCGTACTGGCTGGTCCGGGTATATGCCGGCGTCGTGGTGGCCGCCGGGTTCATCGCCCTGTGGGTGGGCTTCACGACCGGCGCGCGCGGGGCGGGCCTCGCCGTACGTGCGGGGACACTCGACGGCGCAGGGGCGTGGGTCGCGCCCGTCCTCGCGCCTGGTGGAGCGGCTGCGGGCGTGACGGCCGTGCCGCTCGCGGGCGTGGTCGCCGGCACCGCGCCCGGCATGCCGTCTGCCGTGCCATCCGGCGTGCGCCCGACGCGGTGGGGCATGCGGCGGGGAGGACCGTCGTGAGCGTGCGTCGCGGTCCGCATCCGCAGTCCGCGCTGCGCACGGCGTACCTGGTGGCGAGCGTCGCCGGGGTGGCGTTCTTCGTCCTGTCGGTGGCGCTGCTCGGGGCCTGGCCCGCGCGGATGCTCCGGCAGCAGTCCGAGGCCATGGCGCCCCCGTTCGCGCTCGAACCCACGGCCAGCGAACGGCGCGGCCGCGCCATCTACGCCAGCGAGGGGTGCGCCTACTGCCACACGCAGCAGATTCGCTACGTACATGCCGACATGGAGCGCTTCGGACGGCCGACCCTCGCGTGGGAGACGCGTCGCGACAGTCCGCACCTCTGGGGCACGCGACGCATCGGCCCGGACCTGAGTCGCGCCGGTGGCACGCGCCCGCCCGATTGGCAGTACGCCCACCTGTTCGATCCGCGCGCGCTGGTGCCGGCGTCGGTGATGCCCGCGTACCCCTGGCTGTTCGACGGCGCACCGACGCGGCCGACGCAGGCCGCACGCGATCTGGTGGCCTATCTCGAGTCCCTCGGCCGGGCCCGGGCACTGGCCGGACCCGAGGGTGAGGCGCACGCCCAGGAGGGGTGTGCCTGCCCGGCGGACCAGATGCAGCAGATGGCCTTCGAGGGCCCGCTCAACGCGCATCCGGCGCGCGCCCGTCGCGACGATGCCCCCGCGCCGCCCCTTCCGGCGAGCGACCTTCCGGACGGCCGGCCCCTCTATGCGGCGCACTGTGCCACCTGCCACGGCGAGACCGGCGGTGGCGATGGGCCCGGTGCGGCCTATCTGCTTCCGGGGCCGACACGCCTCGCCGAACACGAGTACTCGACGGAGCGGCTCGCCGCGGTCCTCTGGAACGGGGTGGCCGGCAGCGCGATGCCCGCCTGGCGGAGCCACACACCCGCGGAGCGCGCGGCCATCGTCCGGGCCGTGCAGGCGCTGTGGACAGCGCGCGTCGAGCCCGTACCGACCCCCGACATGCTGGACGCCGGTGCGCGCGTGTTCCTCGACCACTGTGCGCAGTGCCACGGCGAGGGCGGAGACGGAAAGGGGTTCGCCGAAGACGCGGTGGCGATGGCGCCGGCGAGCTTCATCGGTCAGCGACCTTCACTGGCGGAGGCCGTCCGGGTGATCCGCGAAGGCGTCCCCGGCTCGCCGATGGCGCCGTGGACGCCACGGCTCAGCACGGCCGAGATCCTGTCGGCCGCTCACTACGTCCGCAGCCTGTATCGACCCGCGGTCGCGGAGGCCGCGCGATGATCAGCGACCTGATCGTCTGGGCGTCGCTGGCCTTCACCGCGACCTTCGTGGTGGCGTGGGGCTCGTCCGCTGTGCTCCGAGCGTGGATCGAGCAGCCGAAGTACCGCTTTCTGGAAGCCGTGCGCGCCTACGACGGGACGCCGCCGCCGGCGTCCCACCACGAAGGGAAGACCACACCATGAGTGCAGCGTTCCAGCCGCGGGGTGCCGGGTTCATTGCCGCTGCCGTCCTCTCGGCGGCCGTCGGCGTCGGAGTGGTACTGGTGGGCATGGCCTCGCCGTCGGGTCCGAATGCGGACGCGCCGGTGGCCGATGGCCCGGCGGCCTCTGAAGAGTACGGACGCCGGCTCGTGGCTCGGACCGCGGAGCTGCTCGGCCAGGACCAGGCCGATCCCGCCCTGCGCTACATCGACAGCCGCCTCAACTGCGCGTCGTGCCACCTGTCGGCCGGTGCCGAACCGGGCGCGCTCACGCTGCTGCTGACCGACGAGCACTACCCGCGGTTCTCCGGCCGCGCCGGCGGCATGACCGATATCGAGGACCGCATCAACGAGTGCATGCAGCGGAGCATGAACGGACGGCCGCTGCCGATGGACAGCGTCGAGATGCGGGCGATGGCGTCGTACCTGCGCATGCTCGGCGCGGAGTACCAGGCGATGGGCGAGTCGGTGCGCACGGCGGCCGGGCCCGCGGCCCTCGTGCCGCCAGACCGCGCGGCGGATCTCGAGCACGGGCGTGCCGTGTTCGACGCGCGGTGCTCCACCTGTCATGGCGCCGACGGGCTCGGGCTGCTCGCCACTGGCGACCGGGGGAAGGGCTATCTCTTTCCGCCGCTCTGGGGACCCGACTCCTACAACAACGGCGCCGGGATGCACCGTGTGCTCACCGCTGCGCGCTTCGTGAAGGCACGGATGCCGCTGGGCGACCCGACGCTGACCGATGACGAGGCCTTCGACGTCGCGGCCTTCATCAACGCGCAGCCGCGCCCGCAGATGGCGAATCTCGACCAGGACTATCCCGACAAGCGGGCCAAGCCGGTGGACAATCCCTACGGTCCCTACGCCGACGACTTCCCCGTCGAGCAGCACAAGTTCGGGCCGTTCAAGCCCATCGAGGAGTACTACGCCGCGCAGCGCGCGCGGTAGGAGTCCACGCCCCACCACCTGCGTCCTGCTGTCGTTCTCCCGCGCTGCCGCAACGGCTCGCGCTTCCCCTGACCCCGTCGCGTCCCAGGCACCCGTGCGATCCCGGTGAGGTGTGTCGTGCGTGACCCCGGCGCCTCGGGCACTGCGTGCGTCGGGAAGGCCGTCGTGGTCGGGTGCGGCGAGGATGCTCTCACCTCATAGATTTCAACGTGTTATGAGCTTCAATATATAGACAAAAACTCAGGAAAGATTCGCAATTCGATCCTTGTTCACCCGAGCCGCTCGAAGGGAAGCTCGTGACATCGGCGACGTCACGGTACGGCGTCCTGCATCCATCAGGAGCATACGATGCGACACCAGCTGCTCGGATTCGTCATCGCGCTGGCGCTTGCCACACCAGCGGCCGCGCAAACCCCCTGGTCGGTCTCGTTCAACGTTGGAGGCGACATCTCACTGTCGGGAGACGTGCACGACGGCGGCCTCGGGCGGGTGCAGACCCTTCCGACCGCTGTCGGCGCCCGCACCTACGGCGACGTCCACGGCACCCCGCTCTTCTGGTCGGCGGATCTCGGGTACGGCCTGGGGCAGCGCGGTGAAGCGCGCGCGCGGCTGCTCCGCAGCTCGGGCAGCGCTTCACGCGTGCAGGTGGGCACGGTCGCATCCCTCCCGCTCTTCGCCCAGTTCAGCGACTGGGATGCATGGGGTGTGGACTTCGGCTACCGACAGTACCTGCGCGGCAGCGGCATCCGGCCGTTCGTGGGCGGCAACGTCGGCTTCCTGGCCGTCGATGCCAATAGCGGCACGTTCACGGTGCCCGAGGCCAGCGTGACCCTGCCGAACGTATCCATGACCGGGAACTCCACCGTGCCCATCGCGTCGCTGGCCGGTGGGGCGGAGTGGCCGCTCAACCAGCGACTGTCGCTCGTCGGCAGCGTGGACTTCCGGTGGCAGGGGAACCTCGACCCGGTGGATGGCCTTGCCGGGACGGGACTGGAGCGCATCAATGACCGCACGCGCCGGTGGTCGATGCCCGTGACCGCCGGCGCGGCGGTGCGCTTCTGACGCATCGTCCAGGCGCGGGGCCTCCCCCGCGCCTGGGCACCAGGACCGCCATGGCGTCGGAACCGCTGCTGGCCCGCATGATTCTGGCGGAGTTCCGCGAGATGCCGGATCTGATCCTGACCGCCGATCAGGCGGCTCGCCTGTGGGCCCTGCCGATAGCACGGTGCGTCACGGCGCTCGAGGCCCTGGTTGACGACGGATGGCTCAGGCGCATCGAAGGCGGACGCTACATCAGAGGCTCGTTGCCGTCCGGCGTGACGGGCGCGAGTCGCACACCCACGTGACGGGTTGAAGAGGGCCCCGAGTCCGGCCCTGCTGCTTCGCAGCGCGGGCTTCGCAGGACGGATGTCGGTGTGGGACACACGGCTCCATGTGGCGGCCGCCAGGTGTCTGAAGAGGGAGTGGTGCGCCCGGCAGGATTCGAACCTGCGGCCTTTGGCTCCGGAGGCCAACGCTCTATCCAGCTGAGCTACGGGCGCATTGTGGCGCTGGCAGGGGCCCCAGACACCGGCGATCGTCGTGTGGTGCGCGACTGGTGCGCCCGGCAGGACTCGAACCTGCGACCTACGGATTCGAAGTCCGGCGCTCTATCCAACTGAGCTACGGGCGCACGGACGCAAATCATACCACGCAGTTCCTGCCGCCTTGCGTCCAGGTTCGGCAGGCCCCACAATACCGCGCCGGTCGGGCGCGGTGCCCGGCCGCCTCGAAGGAGCGCGCATGGCGGTCGTTCGGCTCATCGTGTGGGGCATCGGGTGCGGGATGGCGTGGGGCGCCACGTGGGGCGTCGCATGGGGCTTCGAGGGGCAGGCGCAACCCGAGGTTCAGGCCCGGGCGCAGGCTCAGGCCTGGGCCCAGGGCGGGGCGCAGGGCGAGTCACCGGGCCAGGCGCCGGGTCAGGCACCGGGCGCCGGCGATGGTCAGCGCCCCGCGCCCGAACCCGAGGCCGAGCAGCCGCCGGCCTTCGAGGAGCAGGTCGTGGTGTCGGCCTCGCGCTCCGAACAGCAGCTGGTGAACGCGCCAGCGACGGTGAGCGTGGTCACGGCCGAGACCATCGAGAATGCACCGGCCACCAACATGGGCGATCTCCTGCGCACGGTGCCCGGCCTGAACGTGTCGCAGACGTCGGCCCGCGACATCAACCTCACCGCCCGGGGCGCCACCAATACGCTCGCGACGTCGCAGCTGGCGCTGGTGGACGGCCGCAGTGTCTATCTCGATTTCTTTGGCATGGTGATGTGGGACTTCATGCCGACCAATCCGGGCGAGATCCGCCAGATCGAGGTCATCCGCGGGCCCGCGTCGGCGGTGTGGGGCGCCAATGCGATGTCGGGCGTCGTGAACGTCATCACCAAGACCCCGCGCGAGCTGGCCGCCGATATGCGCGAGTCGCTGACCATCGGAGTCGGCGGGTTCGGGCGCGACGTCACCGGCCGTGATCGGGGCGCCGGCTCGCTCTTCTACGTGAACGGCGTGCACGCGCAGGCGGTGAACGACCGCTGGGCCTACAAGGCATCAGCCGGCTACTTCACCCAGGACGCCATGCCCCGCCCTGTCGGGACGCTGCCGAACCGGTTCAACACACCCTATCCCGCGTTCCAGAACCAGGGGACGACGCAGCCCAAGTTCGACGCGCGGGTGGACTACGAGCCCTCGCCGGGCACACGCGTCACGTTCGCCGGAGGCGTTGCCGGCACCGAGGGCATCATCTACACGGGCATCGGCCCGTTCGACATCTCCACCGGCTCGCGACTCGGCTACGTGACCACCCGCTACGAGCGCGGTGCGCGGCGCGTGGCCTTCTTCGCCAACCTGCTGAACGGCGATGCCGCCAACCTGCTGCAGCAGGGCGCCGACGGCGCCCCGCTGCCGCTCGGGTTCGACACGCGCACGTTCGACGTCGAGGCCGGCGACGTGCGCACCATCGGTACGCGGCACGTGCTCAGCTACGGAGGCAACTACCGCCACAACGCCTTCGACATCACGATCGCCCCGGGTGGGAGCAACCGCAACGAGGGCGGCGTCTACCTGCAGGATGAGATCTTCCTGTCGGATCGCTACCGGTGGGTCGTGGGCGGCCGCGTGGACAAGTTCTCCTCGATCGACAACGCCGTGTTCTCGCCGCGCACCACGTTCCTCATCAAACCCGCGGAGCGGCACACCGTGCGTCTGTCCTTCAACCGCGCGTTCCGGGCGCCATCGTTCGTCAACAACTTCATCGACACGACCATCATCAACCGCCTCGACCTCGGCCAGATCAACCCGCAGCTGGCCGGCCGCGTCTTCAGCTTCCCCGTGCGCGCCGAGGGCAACCAGGGACTGCAGCAGGAGACGATGTCGGCCTTCGAGGTCGGGTACTCGGGTATCGTCGCGGGCCGGGCCACCCTGTCGGCAGCCGTGTACTGGAACCACACGAAGGACGGCATCTACTTCACGCAGTCCGGACGCTACAGCGCCGCCACGCCGCCGCCCGGATGGCCGCTGCCCCCGGCGGTACTCGACCTCATCGCCGCCGCCGGCTCGCCGCTGCCGTCCACGTTCACGTACCTCAACCTGGGATCGGTAACCGACAAGGGGCTCGAACTCGGTGCGGAGGTCACCGTGAATCCGCGTGTGAACGCGTTCGTGAACTACTCGTTCCAGTGGCGGCCGACCGTGGAGGGTTTCGACATCTCCGAGATCAACCTGCCACCCAGGCACCGCTTCAACGCCGGGGTGGGCATGAGCCGCGACCGCTGGTTCGGCAACCTCACCCTGAGCGTGACCGACGAGGCCTTCTGGCAGGACGTGCTCGACGCGCGGTTCGCCGGCACGACGCCGGCCTACACGCTGCTCGGTGGAGGACTCGGGGCGCGGTGGCTCGGGGACACGGTGGTGACGAGCCTCAAGGTGACCAACGCCGCCAACCGCGAGGTCCTGCAGCACATCTTCGGCGACGTCTCTCGCCGGCAGGTGGTGGGCGAGGTGCGCGTCACGTTTTAGCGGCGGCCCGACGCGTGCCGGTCCGCGCGGATCGCCGCGGCCGGGTGGCGGTGGCGATCTGGGTCGCGGCCTCGGGTTCGGCGTAGCGCATCACCGCGTGCAGGTCCGCGGGTGGCGACGTCCGGAGCCCGGCCCAGAGGTCGCCAACGGCCCTCAACCGCTCGGCGAACGTGGGCAGTGTGAAGTCTCCGGGTGTGGCACCCTCCTCGAGTTCCGCCCACGTGAGGGGCGTGGACACGCCCGCCGCGTCGGTGGCGCGCACGCTGTAGGCGCTCGCCAGCGTCTTGCCCTGGCCGTTCTGCAGATAGTCCACGTACACGCGCGGCCCGCGCGCCTTGAGGCTTCGCTCGACGGTGGCATGACGGGGATGCTTCTTCGCCACGATCGTGGCGACGATCTGGGCGAACAGGAGCCCGGCATCGTAGGGGAGATCCGGCGGCATCGGCACGAACACGTGCAGCCCGCGCGAGCCGGATGTCTTGAGGAACGCGGGCGCGCCCAGCGCGCCGAGCTCGTCCCGCACGTGACGGGCGACATCGCGGATGCGGGCGAAGGGCAGGCCCTCGGCCGGGTCGAGGTCGAGCACGGCATGGTCGATGGCCGCTTCGCTGCCAATGCGCGACAGCCACGGGTCCTGCGAAATAGCCCCGAGTTGCGCGGTGTAGAGCAGGGTGAGGAGGTCGCCGCCCACCAGGTGCGCGCGTCGCTCGTCGCCCGCGGCGGCCTGTTCCACGCGGACCCCCGCCGGTGGCTGCTGCGCGATGCGGTGCTGGTAGAAGGGCTTGCCGGTCACGCCGTTGGGGAAGCGCTTGAGGACGAGCGGGCGATCCGCGAGCACGGGGAGGATGCACGACGCCACCCGCACGTAGTGGCGCAGCAGATCCCCCTTGGTGAGCTGTCGCCCGGGCCAGAATGGCTTTCCCAGGTTCGTCACGGCGAGCGTGCCGGCCGTACCCAGGTCCAGCGTGCCGCCACCGCGGCCGCCTTCGATCGCGTCGAGCTGCGCGAGGAGCGTGTCGGCCACCTGCGGCCCGGTGGCCGGCGTGTCACTGGCGCGTGCCCGAGCGCGGCCGCGTCCCCCACCCGAGCGCCGCGCGGGCCCGCGGGACGTCGCCGCCGCGAGTCGGCGTGGCGAGGCGACACTGTCGGGTTCCCGCCGGACCGACGACGCCGTCACATCCACCCGCAGGCCGAGATAGGTGGGATGGCGAAGTCTCCCCTCGCTCGTCCACTCGGTGAACTTGACCTCGGCCACCAGATGGGGTCGCACCCAGTGGGGACGCTCGTTGGCAGGCACGGGACCGCTGAACGGTGAGGTGCCGGTGCGCAGCGGCTGCAGCGACGTCCACAGACGTTCGAGTTCGGCGTCGCTGAAGCCAGACCCCACGTGCGCCACGTACCGCAGGCGCGCGGGTCCCTCGTAGATCCCGACGATGAGGGCGCCGAAGCGGTGGCGCGTGCCGCGTGGGCTCGTCCACCCGCCGATGACGCAGCTCTGCGTCCGTACGAGCTTCAGCTTGCGCCAGGCGGGCGAGCGGCGGCCCGACTGGTACGGGGAGCTGGCCTGCTTGGCGATGAGGCCTTCCCACCCCTTCTCGTGCGCCGCCGCCCAGAGGGCTTCGGCGTTGCCGGCGACCTGCTCGCCAAGGCGCAGGGTCCGACTGCGGTGGCGCCGCACCAGCGTCTCGAGGCGCCGCCGCCGCTCGGTGAGCGGTCGTGTCCTCAGATCGTCGCGGCCATCGCGCAGCACGTCGAAGAGCACGTAGGCGGTCGGGACGAGCGACGAGTCGTCGGCCGGGCGGCGGGTGCGGTGCATCCGGCTCTGCAGGGGCTCGAAGCCCGTAGGCTCGCCGTGTGCGCCCAGCGCCACGATCTCGCCGTCGACGAGCACGGGCGCGGCCAGGGTCCGGCCCCAGCGCGCCAGCGCGGCGACCACCTCGGGGAACTGGGCCGTCTTGTCGTTGCCGAGGCGCGACCACAGGCGCACCCGGACGCCCTCGGCGCTGGGCTCGACGGCCGCAAGCGCACGGATGCCGTCGTACTTGGGCTCGTAGACGAGGTCGCGGCCCACGAGCGGAGCGTCCTCCGTGCTCGCCAGCATCGGACGCACACGGGCAGGGTCGTCACGCCACATGGTGACACTCACTCTACCCCGGTGGCCGGAGCGACGCACGACGCGACGCGCAGCGCGCGACTGGCGCTGGCCAACGCCCGGACGCGCCACGCCACGTCCCCCGCGACCGACGACGCGACGTGGCGCCCGGAGGTCCTCAGGACCGGCCGCGCAGCTCCACTTCAGCCGCGACCCAGTCCTCGAGGGCCGAGCCATCCTGTCCGTTGCGTCGCAGGTACCGGAAGTAGGCCGCCTCGGCGATCTCGGCGTGGGTAGGCCCGAGCGAGGTCAGGGCCGCTGGCGGCGAGGCCCACGAGGTGTCTGCCGCCTGGTCCAGGTGCTCCGGCGCAGACCGGCGGGCACGCTCGCCACGCGAGGCGGGGCTGGCGGTCCTGCGCCGAGCAGCTGGCGCTGCACTGGCTGGCGCGTCGCTGGTGGGCACTCCACTGGCTGGCGCTGTGCTGGCTGGCGTGCTGGAGGATGCTGCGCGAGCCGGCGACGTGCGGCGTGCGGTCGTGCTCCGCTTCCTGGCGGCCGGAGCGGCAGCCGCTGCAGGCGCGCGCGTCACGTCGGGCGGTGTATCGGACGGCGTCGGATTCTTGCGCTTCGTCATGGTGACCAACTTTCAGGCACCGATTGTAGCAGCGCCGATTCGACGTTCTCGCGACGACAATTTCGGCGGTCACGCGCCGTTCACACCCCTGCCCGCGCTGGTGTGCCGGTCCCTGCACCGATCAGGTGAGCACCGGATTCCAGGTTTCCCAGGGGCGCTGCGCACCTTCGAGGACGAAGCAGGCCAGCGTGCGGGCGTGGAGCGTGTATTCCGTGCCGCCCTCGAAGTTGTCCGCCGAGGCCAGTGCCACCACCGTGTCCACCCTGCGCAGCCAGTGGGCGCCTGGGGCGGTGACCGGCAGCGTGAAGGGGACGTCCTCGCCGTAGGCGTTCAGCAGGATGAGCAGGGTGTCGCCGATCACCTGGCGTCCGCGCTCGTCCACCTCGTCGAGCGCGTTGCCGATGATGAGCATGCCGATGGCTCGCAGGTCGGAGTTCCACTGGGCGTCGGCCATTTCCCTGCCGGTGGGGGCCAGCCAGTAGATATCCTTCACTTCCTCGCCCCGGATCGGACGGCCCTGAAAGAACTTCCGGCGCATCAGGCCCGGCTGCTGCGAGCGCAGCTGGACGAGGCGCTTGGTGAACTCGAGGAACTCCTGCTGCGACGCGGTGAGGTCCCAGTGCGTCCAGCTCAAGGGGCTGTCGTGGCAGTAGGCGTTGTTGTTGCCGAGCTGCGTGCGTCCCATCTCGTCGCCGCCGCTGATCATCGGCACGCCGACCGACAACAGCAGCGACGCCATGAAGTTGCGCTTCTGCCGCTCGCGGAGCCCGAGGATCGCGGGATCGTCGGTCGGACCTTCCACGCCGCAGTTCCAGCTGATGTTGTTGTTCTCGCCGTCGCGGTTCTGCTCCCCGTTGGCCTCGTTGCGCTTGCGCTCATAGGTGACGAGGTCGTGCAGCGTGAACCCGTCGTGACAGGTGATGAAGTTGATGCTGGCGTAGGGGCGGCGGCCGCCATGTTCGTAGAGGTCGTTGCTGCCCGAGAGCCGCGTGGCGACTTCGGCGACGCCCCGCTGGTCACCCTTCCAGTACGCACGCATCGCGTCGCGGTACCGGCCGTTCCACTCCGTCCACAGGACGGGGAAGTTGCCCACCTGATAGCCGCCGGCCCCGAGGTCCCACGGTTCGGCGATGAGCTTCACCTGCGACAGCACCGGGTCCTGGTGGATGATGTCGAAGAAGGCGCCGAGGCGGTCGACGTCGTACAGCTCGCGCGCCAGCGCGCTGGCCAGGTCGAACCGGAAGCCGTCCACGTGCATGTCGCTGACCCAGTAGCGCAGGCTGTCCATGATGAGCCGCAGCACCTGTGGGCTCTGCATGTTGAGCGTGTTGCCGCATCCGGTGAAGTCCAGGTACCGCCGCGGGTCGTCGTGCACCAGGCGGTAGTAGGACCGGTTGTCCATGCCGCGCAGCGACAGCGTGGGACCCAGTTCGTTGCCTTCGGCGGTGTGGTTGTAGACCACGTCCAGGATGACCTCGATGCCCGCGCTGTGCAGGGCCTTGACCATCCGCTTGAACTCGTTCACCGACTCGAGCGGCAGGCCCGACGTCGAGTAGCGCAGATCCGGCGCGAAGAAGGCCAGCGTGTTGTAGCCCCAGTAGTTCGAGAGACCACGTTCGACCAGGTGACGGTCGTACGCGTGGTGGTGCACCGGCATGAGCTCCACCGCCGTCACGCCGAGCCGCTGCAGGTGTTCGAGGGCGGGCTCGGTGGTCAGGGCCTCGTAGGTGCCGCGCAGCGGCGTGGGGATACCCGGGTGCAGCTTGCTGAAGCCCCGCACGTGGAGCTCGTAGATGACGGTCTTGTGCCACGGCGTGCGGGGCGGCTGATCGTCACCCCAGGTGAAGGCCGTGTCGATGACGGCCCCGAGCGGTGCCGACCCGGCATTGTCGAGGGGGCTGAACGACAGGTCGCCGTCCGGGTGCCCCACCTGGTAGCCGAACATCGAGTGGTCCCAGCGCACCGTCCGTCCGATGGCCTTCGCGTAGGGGTCGACGACCACCTTGTGCGGATTGAACCGATGTCCGGCCACCGGATCGTAGGGGCCGTGGACACGATAGCCATAGAGCTGTCCTGGCCGGACGTCGGGCAGGTAGGCGTGCCACACCTGGTCGGTATGCTCGGGCAGCGCCACGCAGGACGACGGGGTGCGCGCCGTCGGCGAATCGAACAGGCAGAGCTCGACGGCCGTGGCATGGGCGGAAAAGACCGCGAAATTGACGCCCAAGCCAGTCCACGTCGCTCCCAGGGGATAGGGCTGGCCGGGCCAGACGCGCATCGTAGTGGGATCCTCGAGTGGCGCGGCGGGTGGACCCGCGCGCGGGGTGGCGAGCGAACAGAGTAGCGGCTCGCGTACCGATGGGCAAGCCCGGCGCGGAGGGCGGCGCGGCCGCCAGCATCCGGGACAACCTTGTCGCCCGCCCGGCCGTCCAGCTGGCTCCAGGAGCTGCCGCCGGTTCCGGCCCTCCGGTGTCGGGGCGATGTCGCGGTGTCCGGAGACGGGTGGCACCCGTGGCCGGCCTCCGCGCGGTGCGGGCTATTCGGTGAGCTTGTGCTGGATCATGTAGCGCGTCAGCTCGGCGTTCGTGCGCAGCTGGAGCTTCTCGAGCACCCGGCTCCGGTACGTGCTGACGGTCTTGGGACTCAGGTCGAGCTCGGCGGCAATCTCCGACGTGCGCAGGCCACGACCGAACATGCGGGCCACCTGGAACTCGCGGTAGGAGAGGCCGTGGTGGGGCGCGCCACCCTCGGTGAAGCGCGCGGGGCCCGGCACTTCCCCGAACCCGGGACGGTAGTACCGCTCGCCGCGCAACAGCGTGGCAAGCGCGGTGACCACTTCCGTGTCCGCCACGTGCTTGGTCAGGTAGCCCGAGGCCCCGGCCGCTGCCGACCGCCGTGCGAAGTGCTCGTCCGGGTGCATGCTCAGCATGAGCACGGGTATCCGCGGGTTCAGCTCCCGGATCTGCTTCACCACCTCGAGGCCGTCGCCGTCCTTGAGCGAGATATCGAGCACGATCACATCCCAGGGCTGGGTCCGCACCAGGGCGAGCGTGCCGCTCGCGGTGCCCACTTCCTCCACCGTGACGGTCTCGAAGGAGTCCTCGATGATGCCGTGGAGACCGCGCCTGAAGATGGGATGGTCGTCGACCAGCAGGATCCGGGGAGAGGCCTGCGACATCATGGCGTGCGGGCCGCCAGGGGCAGCGTGAGCACGACCAGCGTGCCCCGGCCCGCACGGCTTCGCAGCCGCAGCCGTCCGCCGACACTCTGTGCACGTTCGCTCATGCCGAGCAGGCCGAGCGCATGGGGCCCCGGCCGCCGCGCCGCCTGCGGCAGGCCGACCCCGTCGTCGCCGACGGTGAGACGGAGCCGTCGGTGGTCGGCGGAGACCGTCACGGCGATCGACGAGGCCGACGCGTGGCGGATGGTATTGGTCAGGGCTTCCTGGAACACGCGGAACGCCACCGTGGCCACCGGGGTCGGCACCGGCAGGCTCAGCTCGCTCCGCACCTCGATGGGCACACCCGAGAGCGTGGAGACCCGATGCGCTTCGTCGGTGACCGCTTCGCCGAGCCCCTGGTAGTCGAGGACCGGTGGGCGGAGGTCGCGGGCAATGCGCTTGACCATCGTCACGGCCACGTCAATCTGGCCGCCGGCCGACTGCAGGCGATCGATGGTCTCGCGTGACGGATCCAGCGCCAGGATGCGCTTCATGGTGCCCGCGAACTCCAGCTTGATGCCCAGCAGGAGTTGCCCCAGCTCATCGTGCAATTCGCGCGCGATGCGTGTGCGCTCGGCCTCGCGGGCCTGCTCGATGCGCTCCCACATGGCCCGCATGGCCGGGGCATCGACCGCTGTGGGTACGCCGCTGGCGTCGGCGCGCGGGGTGACATCGAAGGCCAGGCCCAGGAACGCCTGGCGGCCCCCCTCTCGGCCGAGCGGTATCCGGTGGTGCTCGGTCTGCTGGAACCGGGCGTGAGGGCTCGTCCACCGCACCGTGAACGGATACCGGTAGTTGGCCGGATCCTTCATCGCGGTGAGCACCATCTCCCGGTCGTCCGGGTGGATGCCGTCGCCCACGCTCAGCGGCGCCTCGTAGAACCGCTCGGCCGGGATACCGATGAGCTCACCCACCTGCGGGCTCACGTAGTCCACACGCAGCTCTGGCCCGAAGTGATAGCGGTACACGATGACGCCGGCCTCTTCAAGGAGGGATAGGCCGGTCGGAACCGCTGACGGCTCTGAGGGATCCACGCCGAACTCGGTTCAACGGGCCCTGGAGCCAAGGCCCGATCTCCTGGTATGCACTAGGTGTCAAGACCCATTCACAAACACTGTGCAAGGGGTAGTCAAGGATGAGCCGAAGAGTCGGAAATTGCACGTCCGTAATTGTCTGACACCGCTGGCGCACCGGCGGGTATCGGAGGACGGAGCCGCTGGGAGCCGAAGCGGTTGAAATGGGGAGGGGGAGGGGCGAGGTGGTGCCAGGCCGGAACGGTGGGTGATCTGGGGTGGATGACGGGATTCGAACCCGCAACATCCGGAGCCACAGTCCGGCGCTCTACCCTTGAGCTACACCCACCATGCGGTCGAACAGTTATGGTAGCACGGCCGTGTTCCGACTACGTCCGTGTCGAGGAGACCACCTCCGCAAGGCTGCCGTTCTCCACGCGTAGCACCGACGGCTGGATGCGGCCCGACTGGTCGGCCTTGGCCTCGTACATCAGGCGGTCTGCGCGGGCCAGCAGATCCTGCGCGAGGTCCCGCGCGAGGTGTCGTCGGTCGGTCACCGGCCCGAGCTGCAGGCAGACGATGCCGATGTCCACGTTGACCGGCTTCTCGGCCAGACGGCGGTCCTCGCTCGCCCAGTCGTAGCCGTTGACCGCTCCCCGGAAGCGCTCCGCGATGACCCCGGCGGACTCGGGCTGTTCCAGATCCGGAATGAGGAAGCAGAATTCGTCGCCCCCGAAGCGGGCATGCAGTTCCTGCTGCGACGATCCGCGGCGCGCCTCCTGGGCCATGAGGTCGTCCGAGCGAATCTGCTCACGAAGCAGACGCGCCACACGGTCGATGATGCGATCCCCCAGCTGGTGGCCGAGCGTGTCGTTGTACCACTTGAACGCGGTGATGTCGACCAGTCCCACGGCGCACCAGCGGCCCCGCTGCTCGATGGCAAGAAAGGCCTCGAGCTGTTCGATGAAGCGGCGAAAATTCATCAGCCGCGTCTTTGGATCCTGGTGGGCGCGGTCGGTGAGCTCGTTGACGAGATCCTCGAAGTATCGCGTGATGCTGCTGACGGTTTCGTCGCGGGCCGAGAGCTCTTCCTGCAGCCGGCTCATCCTCTCGCCGAATCCCACCGAGACGGCCTGGATGGCTTCCTGCTTGGATTCCTGCCAGCGGCGTTCATACTGCTGCAGGACGGCGTCGAAGGCCTCGAGGAGTGCGCGCTCCTGACCGGCGGCCAGCGCCAGGTGTGTCTTCACCCACGCGTGCAGGTCGCCGCGGCTGCGGGGAAGCTCGTTACCGGAGTCCACGGGTCATGCGCCTCATGTGCCGTCCTCAGATGACGGCGGCTGAACTACAAACCCCGTACCGTGCGTCGTCGCACGGAGGAGCTGTCGAGATGGAATCGTCCCCGGTCATGCACCCACGCGAGCAGGCCCCCTGGAGGGGCGACAAGATGGGCAAGGCCACGCTGTTCGAGTCTGACCGGCTCCTTGTCGGACTCAACGCCTTCGAGCCTGGACAGGAGCATGCCGTCCACAGCCACGCTGGGATGGACAAGCTCTACTACGTGATCGACGGTGCAGGTACGTTCCTGATGTCTGGCCGCGAACTGCCCATGCGAGCCGGCGAGATGCTCGTGGCGCCAGACGGGGTGCCCCACGGCGTGAGGAACGACTCGACGGCGCGCCTGCTGGTGCTCGTGGTGCTCGCGCCTGCACCGTGAAGAAATTGCTCGACTGTCTCCCGACACTACAAACGTGCGCGCCGGTCGGCGGCCGTGGTGCCGAGGATGCGTGTTCGGCGCTCGTGCGGCTCGATGTGACCGCAATTGAGACACGTCCACGCCGGCTGGTGGTGGCTGAGTGCCCGGCGGCTACCGGCGGGCGCGTGCGGATCCCCGGCCACGATTGCCGTCGGCCAGTAGAAGGCCAGACCTCCACAGCGCACACACTCTTTGCTTTCCGAAGGCTGCTGGTCGTAGTCGAGCATCCGCATGTCCACTCTGATGACGATGAGGTTACAGCAATCGCCGTACCGCGTATTCAGCTCCGGAGCGTTCGAGCCGATACGCTACACTGCCTCCTGCGCGTGCGCCCGTAGCTCAGCCGGATAGAGCATCGGCCTTCTAAGCCGAGGGTCGCAGGTTCGAGTCCTGCCGGGCGCGCCAAACCCCCGTATATTTCCCCTGTTCCTGCCTCAGTCAGGCACTGCCCTGCAGCCGCCGCCTACTCGAGTGGCGCAGCGAATTGCGACAGACCTGACGCCCTCGGATCCCGGCACCCCACAGGAATCTGGCGCCGCCAGCCAAGTTCTTGGCCGTGGAAGTCGTCGCCAGCGCAGACTATGGTCTGGTCCGAGGCCGTTCGGCAGACTGTGGTGTCATTGCCTGTAGCGGCAGGATACTCGACCGTGTACTGCCTTGCGCTGGTCACTCTCATCGCGATGGTGTGCGATGCCCGTCCAGCGTTTCTCCTGGTCGGCCGCGCACGGCTCGGATTGGCTCACCCGGTGGCGACGAAGCGTGCAACACGCTGCCGATCTGCACAGAACGCACGGACGCGGACGGTCGGGCCGGCCGGTGCCATGGGATGATGGCACCGGACGGACGGAGACGGATCACCCCCATGAGCGACGAGCTTCTCCAGCAGTTGACCACCCTCACCGCCGACGTCATCGACCTGCGCCGGGCCTCGGCCCTGCTCGAGTGGGACGAACAGGTGCACATGCCTCCTGGCGGCGCTGCCGTGCACGCGGAGATGGTGGCCACCATCCGGAAGGTGGCGCACGAAAAGTTCACGGCCGACGAGGTCGGCCGGCTCCTCGAACGCCTGCAGCCCGCCATCGACGACGGCGCCATCGATCCCGATGCCGCGCGGCTTGTGCGCCTGACGGCCCGCGAGTTCGACAAGGCGACACGTGTCCCTTCCAGCTTCGTGGCCGAACTCGCGCAGGTGGAATCGGCCGCCCAGCATGCCTGGGCCGACGCGCGCGCCCGGTCCGACTTCGCGGCGTTTCGTCCGCACCTGGAGCGCATCGTCGAACTGAAGCGGCGCTATGTCTCGTTCTTCCCGCCGGCGGTCCACCCGTACGACATCCTGCTCGACGACTTCGAACCCGGCACGACCACCGCGGAGGTCAAGGCCGTCTTCGACCAGCTGCGTCCGCGACAGGTGGCCCTGGTCGCGGCGTTGCGCGAGCGGCCACAGGTGGACGACGCCTTCCTGCGCGCCGCCTATCCCCAGGGACCGCTCTGGGACTTCGGGGCCGAGGTGGTCTCGAAGATGGGATTCGACTGGACACGTGGCCGGCAGGACCGATCGGTGCATCCGTTTGCGACCGCCATCGGTCCCGACGACGTCCGCATCACCACGCGCTTCGTCGAGGCACAGCCCCTGGCGGTGCTCTTCGGCACCATGCACGAGGCCGGACACGCGCTGTACGAACAGGGCCTCACCCTGGCCCGCGGCCGCACGCTCGTCGGCGAGGCCGTGTCGCTCGGCTTTCACGAGTCGCAGAGCCGCCTGTGGGAGAACATGGTCGGCCGCTCACGCGCCTTCTGGGAACACTTCTACCCGCAGCTCCAGGGCCGCGTCCCCGGCCAGCTGGCTGACGTCCCCCTGGAGCGTTTCTACCGTGGCATCAACAAGGTGCAGCCGTCGCTCGTGCGCGTCGAGGCGGATGAAGCGACCTACAACCTGCACGTGATGCTGCGGGTCGAGCTCGAACTGGGACTCATCGAGGGAACGCTCGCCGTGGCCGACCTGCCGGAGCTGTGGCGCGTCCGTATGCGCGAGTACCTGGGGATCGTGCCGGAGACCGACGCCGAGGGCGTGCTCCAGGACATCCACTGGGCCATCGGGGCCATCGGGTACTTCGCGACCTACACCCTCGGCAACCTCATTTCCGCACAGCTCTGGGACCGCTTCGGGGAGCAACAGCCGGATCGGGACGCGCAGATCGCCAGGGGCGAGTTTGCCCCGTTGCTCGACTGGCTCCGGGAGCACGTGCACCGGCACGGCCGGCGCTTCGAGCCCCGTGCCCTGCTCGAGCGCATCGTGGGACGCGGGGTCGATCCCGATCCGTATCTGCGCTATCTCGAACAGAAGTACGGCGAGATTTACGGCCTGTCGTAGCCGGCGCAGTCCGGCGTCTACGCCGCATGGGGGACGGGGCGCCAGCTATTGGGCGCTCGTGGCAGGCGCGGCCGGATCGGACGAGGCGGGCGGCTCGGTCCGCGTCCGCGAACTATTTCGCAGCCAGCCTCGCCAGCGGCAGTTCGAACACCGGTAGGCGCGACGCCGGAGAATCCAGCAGAGCAGGCGCTCGGCCGTGCGGCGTTTGGAGCGGTAGGCGGTTCCGCCACACTTGGGGCAGAGACGGATGTGCGTGGTCCACTGCGCTGGCGGCGTGAGCCGTTCCGCCGCGCGCCTCGCCGCCACACGACGCTCCGGACCGGCGTACGGGGCCGCGCCTGGCGGGGCCGTGCCTCGCCGTTCCGGAATGCGACGGCGTTCGAGCGGTGGTTCCACGGGTTCGGCGATGGGCAAGGCGCGTTCCACCTCGATCAGGGCGGGGCGTCCTTCGAGGCGTGTCGACCGACCGGGCGGGCCGACGACGGATGGTTCTACACGGCTGACCTGGGTCATGGCTCGATCACGGGACTTGCACGTCACGCCCCTCGGCCGCTCGACGCGCGGGGCGCCAAGGGAGGCACATCTACATAGTGCGTAGCGTCCCACGACGCGGCGACGGTTGTACTACGCCCCGCGCGGGCACGTCGCTGCGATAGCAGTATTCGGTCCACCTGCCTGCGTAGGATTTTTCTGACTGCAGCCAACGCCCTTCGGGCTGCAGCCGGTACGGGCCGCGTCGCTCCGACCGACGCCCCAGCTCGATGACGCGGGATCGCCCGACGGCCGCCCCTCGCCATCGGTCGGCGATCCCAGCGTGTCGCGCGTCAGCGGGGCAGTGGAATATCGCGCTCCCAACTGTGTGGCATACCGATCTCGAGGGGAGCCCGACCGGGCGTAGCGGGGAGCGCTCCGCGCCGCCTGAACAGCTGCACGCCTGCGGGCGCCGGGACCGACGCCGCCCACTGCGTCTCGTCCGCAAGCGCGGCGCGCAGCTGATGGCGGTCCGGCGTGTCGGAGATCCCGGCCGTGTCGTCCATGACCACGAGTGCAACGCGCGCTCGCTCGAGGTAGTCCTGGAGCTCTGTCGCGCTTCTGAACAGCGCGTGATAGTTGTCGCCCATCCAGCTGCTCGAGGAGAGGACCTTGCTGCCCCGGAGCACGACGTGCTGCGGTCGCCGGTCGCGAATGGCCATCTCCGCGACCGTGGCTCCTTCGCCAATGGAATCCGACGACACCAGCACGACCGCATGCGTCAGCGTCGGATCTTCGGCGATGGTCGCCGCGATGCGGGCGTAGCCCTGCCTGGGCACCTCGAATGCCGAGACGTTGGCAGGGCGGGGGATCAGGACGAGGGCGAGCGCACCCGCCGCCACCAGCCCCTCCATCGCGCGCGGTGCCGGCACGCGGGCGGACGCGCCGGCCGGCAGCCGTCGTCGCAGCCACCCCGCGAGCATGATCGCCAGGGGTGTGATGCCGGCCGCTGCCAGCATGACGAGCGGTGCGAGCACCTGGAGCAGGTGGCGCACTCCGTCGGCCGCCCCCACGGTCACCTGGAAGATGGCCTGTCCCGCGACCAGCGCCGCCAGCGTGGCCCACGTCGGGTCGGCTACGGCCGTGCCAGCCCTGGGCGCCGTGGGTACTGAGAGCCCGGAGGGTCCCGCGGGTACGGTGGCCGTGACTCCCGCCGGTGCCGTGGTGCCGGGGGCGCCGCCGGCTGCCGCGCCGGTGGTGGTGTCGTCACGTCGCGCGCGCGCGGCCCAGAGCCCGATCAGCGCCGCGCAGAGGAGGACCGGGCCCGCGTGCGTGTACAGCTGCGTGGCCTTCGTGCCCACGTTGTGCAGGCCGAGCGCCGCCACTTCATCGGTGACGGGCTCAGCGGCCGCGGCCGCGGCAATGAGGTACCAGGGCGCGCACAGCAGCGCCACGCCCACCGGCATCGCCCAGACGTCGAGCCTCCGTGCCAGGTGCCGGCGGCCGGGCAGCAGCAGCCACGTGAGAGGTGGCACCAGTGCCAGCGCGATCGCCGTTCCCTTCGTGAGGATGGCGGCCGACGCGAGGAGGATGAATGCGACCGAGCGTCCCCATGAGGGCTCTGCGACGTAGCGGGAGAGTGCGAGCGTCGCCCAGAGCGCCAGCAGCGCGACGAGCATGTCCGCCATGATCACGCCCGCCTGCGCCTGCACCAGGGGCAGGCCGGTGAAGAGCAGCGCTGCGAACGCGGACGGCACGGGCCCCAGCCGCAGGCACGCCGCGAAGATGGTGGTGGCCAGCAGCGCCGTGAGCACACTCATGCCCACGAGCACCGACGTGGCGGAGGCGGGCAGCACGAGCGTCCAGCCCGCCTGCACCGCGTAGAAGACCGGCGGCCAGTGCCCGATCGCCACCTTCGGATAGTGCGCGTAGTAGGTCTCGGCGTAGCGGAGCGGATGCGAGGGAAATGCCGAGGCGAGGTAGTCGCGCACCATGAGCCCGGTGACATAGTGCGCGGGTTCGTCGGCGTGCACGGTGAGTTCGCGATCGAAGGTGCCGCCGCGCGCCTGGATGGCGAGGACGAGGAGCAGGAGCAGCACGCCCGCCCCTGCCACGGAGGCCGCGCGGCGACCGCGACGCACGGCCCCGGTGCTGTCGGCGCCGGCCCTCATCCCACCTCCACCGCCATGGACCTGGTGCCGCCGGGTCGGGGCGCAAGGACGACGGCCTCGAGGAGCGCGGCCCGCGCCGTGACCGACTGCTCACGTGAGAACAGGCGCGCGACCCGGTCACGTCCCACGGCCCCCATGGATGCCCGTCGCGCCGCATCGGTGCGCAGGGTCTCGATGGCACGTGCCAGGGCGCGGGCGTCGCCTGGCGGCACCACCAGTCCCGCGGTCGGGGGTTCCACGACCTCGATCGCCCCGGGCAGGGCGGTGGCCACCGCGGGCGTGCCCGTGGCCAGGGCTTCGAGCAGGAAGCGGCTCTGCTGGTCGGCACGTGCCGGCACCACCGCCAGGTCCGCCGCCGCGAGCAGTGCCGCCACGTCGTGCCGCTCTCCGAGCAGCCGGACCCTGTCGCCCAGCGGCGCCGCAGCGCGTGCACACTGCGCTGCGAAGCGGACGTCGTGAGTGGTCCGGGGTGCGCCGCACGCCACGAGCACGGCGGGGCCGATCTCGTGCATGGCCGCGAGCAGCACGTCCAGACCCTTGTCGGCACACTGCCGGCCCGCGTGGAGGAGGAGGAAGACATCGGGTGCGATGCCGAGGCGATCGCGGACGCGCGCGCGTGTGTCCGGCGCCAGTACAGGCACGTCCACTCCGTTTGGCGCGTGCACGACGCGCTCCGCCGGAAACCAACGCGCCACACGACGGGCCGCGTCCGCCGTCTGCACCAGGAGACGGTCCACGGAGCCCCGCGCGCGCAGCAGCAGCGGCGCGAGCACCACGTCGGGCACCGCGAGTTCGCGAAGGTCCCACACGGCACGTGCCTCGTGGTGGGCGGCGGCGGCCAGACTGACCAGGTGCCCCTTCAACGAGAACGTGTAGAGCAGGGCCGCGTCCTGCTCGCGCACGTGCGCGGCCAGGGCGCGTCCAGCCTCCTGCAGGGCACGTGCGAAGCCGACCACCCGCCCCGGCTGCTGATACAGCGTGTGGCGAGGCAGGTGCAGCGTGGGCGGGCCCTGCAGATGATGGACCGCGAGGCCGGCGGCCGCCAGGCCGTCCGCGAGGGCGCCTGTCGCGTGGCTCGCGAACGAGGTCTCCAGGCGACGCTGCAGGTGGAGGAGCAGGTCGGCTGCGCCGCGTTCCGCGCCACCGGAAAGGTCGGCCAGGTCGTTGTAGACGATCACACGCGGGCGGGCGTTGATCACGGCCGGCCCTCCGTCGCCACGGACCGTCTGACGCATGCGGTGCGCAGCGTGGTGAGGAGATACGCGAGGCTGCCGAGCGCCGCCGACACGCCGTTGAGGCCGTGATGGGCCAGGTGCAGTGGGATGCACCGTAGCGCGAACCCCCAGCCATGTCGCGCCGCCAGCCACCGGTAGAAGTGGCGGTTGCCCCCAATCACCGCCACGAGCAGGAGGGCCGACACCGCAGGCAGGGGCGCCGGTCCACCGACGAGCCCCGCGCCGAGGCCGAGGCCTGCGAGGCAGACGGCCACCGCCTGTCCGGCCGCCGCGGGTGACACGTTGAGATGTGGCGGCGTGTGAGGCCGGCCCCGCTCGAGCAGGAGGCGCATCCATGGGATGCCCCGATCGACGACATCGGTCCGCAGGATGCCGGTGAGCGTCCACGCCTTGAGATGAGTCCCCTGCGCCTCCGGCACCAGCCGGATGCGGTGGCCGAGGTCCCGCATCCGGTAGCCGAGTGCGATGTCCTCGATTTGCGGACGCCGGTAGCGCCGGGCGTCGAAGCCGCCAGCCTCGAGGAAGGCGTCGCGGCGCACCGCGCCGCATCCGGCCCAGAACGTCTCGGCCAGCCCGGCGCCGTGCTGGTGCACGTAGTGATGCAGCAGGTTCCGGTAGCGCGAGCACACACTGTGTCGCGCCGGGGTCGCGTCGTACGACCCGAACGCGGCGCCCAGTGTCGGGTCTTCCGTGAGCGCGCCCACGAGGCGGGCCACCGCATCGGGCCGCACGCGCACGTCCGCGTCCACGAACACGAGGATCTCACCGCGCGCGACCGCGGCCCCGGCATTGCGCGCCGCGGCCGGCCCGGCCGCCCCGGGGCCGGGCAGCGTGATGACATGGTCGGCAAACCGCCGTGCGACCATGGCCGTGTCGTCGCCGCTCGCGTCGTCCACGACGATGAGCTCCCAGGAGGGTGGCACTGAGGACTGTGGCACCGAGGGCTGTGGCACCGAGGGCGGTGGAGCCCAGGGTGGTGCTGCCCGCGGTGGGGTGTCCGCCCGCGGCGCTGAGGTCCGCGTCTGCGGCGCCGGAGCGCGGCGTACCGCCCCGTCGGACGCGCCGGGCGTGTCGAGGGCACACCCTGCGTGGGCGCGCAGGGCCGGCAGCGTGTCCGCGAGCTGGGACGCGCAGCGTCTGGCGGGCACGATGACCGAGATGGGGGCGCGTCGGTCGCCGCTGCCCACGCTCATGCGTCGCCGCGCGAGGAGGTCCCCGCCCCGACCACGTCGAGCGCAGGCGGCTGGGTCTCCTCCAGGTGCTCGAGCCCGGTGAGCAGGTCCACGAACTGTGCGTCGCCCTCTTCGTGGTACTCCTCGTCGGCGTTGACCGACCACGGGTCTCCGCGCAGGCCGAAGAGCCGCCTGGTCGCGAGCACGGCCGTGAGCATCGAGTGATCCTGGTTGTTGTACTTGTGGAGGCCGGCACGGCCGGCCGTCTCCAGGTTGTCGAAGGTGTCCAGGTAACTCCGGATCACCGCGAGATGCCCGACGTAGGCATCGTCGTAGACCGGGTAGGCATGGGGCATGCGCACGACCGTCCCGTTCATGACGCCTCCGGCCGGCACCAGGCCCAGGGCGGTGAGCTCCTCGCCGGCCAGCTGCAGCAGGCTCGCATCGGGGCGGGACCAGAGGGCGTCCCCCTCGTCGCAGAAGTACTCGAGGCCCAGGCAGGTGTACCGGTCGTCCGGCACCATGTCCGCGCTCCAGTTCTTGTAGTTCTGGATTCTGGCGACCCGCAGCGAGGGCTCATGGATGTAGAGCCAGTTGTCCGGAAAGAGGCTCCGTGCCTCGACCAGGACCACCACGGTCAGGAACGCCCGATACCGGAGGCCCGCGGCGGCCGCCAGGACGTGGTCGGGGGCCGCAGGTGTCATGGCGCGCACCAGATGCTGCAGGGGCACCGTGGAGAGGAGCCGCTCGACGGGGAGGCGTTCGGTCTCTCCACCGGCCGCGACGTGCACGGCGTGCACGCGCGCGCCGTCGTGGTCCACGCGTGTCATGCGGCAACCGAGGCGCACGCGACCGCCGTCGGCCTCGATGGCCCGCGCGAACGCCTCCCACATCATGCCCGGGCCGTGACGGGGATACTCGAACTGCGTGATGAGAGAGGTGGGTCCCGCGCTCCCCGGCAGGATCGCCTTCGTCACGGCCGACCGCAGGGACATGTTCTTGATGCGCTGTGCGGCCCAGGCGGCCGAGATGTGCGTGCAGGGGATGCCCCAGACCTTCTCGGTGTACGCCTCGAAGAACGTCCGGAACAGGCGTTCGCCGAACCGGTTGATGACCCAGGCATCGAACGTCCGCTCGGGCCGGCGCGGGTTGAGGCGCGCCGCCACGTAGCTGGAGACGATGTGGGCGCTCTCCCGGTAGCCGAGCGTGCGCAGGGCCGGCAGTGGTTCGAGCGGGTAGCTGAAGAAGTGACGGTTGTAGTAGATGCGGGACAGCCGGTTGGTGGCGCGGAAGTCGGCACCGAGCATCGACCGCCACAGCCGCGCGATGCCCGGCATGCGGGTGAAGAAGCGGTGGCCCCCGATGTCGAAGCGGAAGCCCCGGTGGGTTCCGGTCTGGGCGAGCCCCCCGACCCGCGTGTCCTGATCCAGGACCAGCGCCGTGGCGCCGAAGCGCCGCGCGTAGTAGGCGCCGGTCAGGCCGGCCGGGCCCGCGCCAATCACCGTTAGGGCAGGACGTTCGTGGGGGGTGTTCACCGGGACCTCACCGTGCGGGTCGTCGATGCGCCGACCGCGATGTCCCGCGCGCCGATCCCGGCGTCCGCGCGGGCGCTCGTCGGCGATACGAGGGACAGGCCTCCGCGCGCGGCGATCCGCACGCACCGGAACGGGTTGAGAGCGGCAGGGGTCGATTGTAGCCCACGCCGGCAGGGACACGGGCCCCTCCCTGGTGTCGGCTCGACCGCTCGCTGCGGACAGCCCGCGTGCGGTCGTCGAACAGGTGTGTCCGGCGGTGCTCGGGCGGAGCCGGGGACCACAGGTCGGCCAGCCGCGGGTGGGGTCGTGCAGCACGCGCGGGCCCGTGCCGATTACGGCCGGGAGTGGACGCCCCGGGGCCTCCACCCACAGGGTGCACGGGTGCCGGATCCCGTACCCTCGACCTCCCGGTGGAAGGGCCGATCGTGTCGAAGAAACGTTTCGGGGAATTGCTCGTCGATGCCGGGCTGCTCAGCACTGACGACGTGGCCAGGGTGCTCCAGGAGCAGAAGGGGCGGCGGGAGCGGACGGGGGAAACCGTCGTCAGGCTCGGACTGGCGTCGGAGGCGCAGATCGCCCGGGCCCTGGCGTCGCAGTTGGGCATCGCCGTCGTGGACCTGTCGTGCATGGCCATCGAGCCCGATGCGGTGCAGCTGGTGCCCGAACGTCTCGCCCGCAAGCACCAGGTCATGCCGGTCACGCTGCAGGCCCGCGAGCTGAAGCTCGCGATGGCCGACCCGCTCAAGTTCGAGGCGCTCCAGGACATCCGGTTCGCGGTCAACTGCACCATCGTGCCGGTGCTGGCCACGGTCTCGGACATCCGCAAGGCGATCGACCAGTACTACCACCTCGGCGATTCCCTCGATGCCCTCGTGCGCGACATGGTGGGCGACCGCGCCATCGAGGTGCTGCCCGATCGGCTGGAGCACGACGCGAAGGATTCCGACGATCTGCGCAAGCGCAGCGAGGCCGCCCCCATCGTCCGGATGGTCAACATGATCATCTCGCAGGCCGTCGATGCCGGCGCCTCCGACATCCACATCGAACCGGGTCGGACGGCCGTGAGCATCAGGAACCGCGTGGACGGCCTGTTGCGCCAGTCGCTCGATGCCCCCAAATGGGTGCAGGCCCCGGTGATCTCGCGCATCAAGGTGATGGCGCGCATGGACATCGCCGAGAAGCGCCTGCCGCAGGACGGCCGCGTCGCCGTCCGGGTGGGGGGACGGTCGCTGGACCTTCGTGTGTCCGTGGTGCCCGGCGCCAACGGCGAGAAGGTGGTGATCCGTATTCTCGACTCGGCCAGCGTCACCGCGCCGGTGGAGTCGATGGGGCTGGAGCCCTCCGACCTCGCCCGCCTCCATGCACTCATCGGCCGGCCCCAGGGGATCGTGCTGGTGACCGGCCCCACGGGGGCCGGCAAGACGAGCACGCTGTACGCGATGCTCAACAGCCTGCGCTCGATCGAGCGCAACATCATGACCATCGAGGATCCCATCGAGTACGAGCTGGCCGGCGTGAACCAGACGGCCGTCCAGGAGCGGATCGGGCTCACCTTTCCGGCGATGCTGCGTGCCCTGCTGCGCCAGGATCCCGACGTGATCATGGTGGGGGAGATGCGCGACCTCGAGACGACCTCCATCGCCATCCAGGCCTCGATCACCGGCCATCTGGTGCTCTCCACGATGCACACCAACAGCGCCGCGGCCACCGTCACCCGCCTGCGCAACCTGGGCGTGCCGTCGTTTCTCATCGCCTCGGCCGTCAACGGCATCGTGGCGCAGCGCCTGGTGCGCCGCATCTGTCCGGACTGCCGGGTGCCGGCCGACCCGAGCGAGGCCGACGTGGCGCGGCTCGGTCGCCTGGTCAACCTGTCGCGCCTGCAGGCCTTTCGTGGCGAGGGGTGCGCGTCGTGCAACGGGGCCGGCTATCGCGGACGCACGGGCGTCTTCGAGATCCTGGCCTTCACCCCGGAGATCCGGGACATGGTGGCCGCCGGCGGCCACGAATCGGACCTGCGGCGGCGTGCGACGGCTTTGGGGACACGCAGCCTGCTGACAGCCGGCCTCGACAAGGTGCGCGCCGGGCACACGACCCTGTCAGAACTGTTCCGGGTGATCGACGTGACGGAGGAGGCCGGCGCCGAATGTCCGGCCTGTGGAGAGGGGGTCGAAGCCCACTTCCTGGGGTGCCCGGCGTGCGGCCATCGGTTCGGGCGCGCGTGTCCCGGCTGCCGGGAGCGCGTCCAGACCGATTGGCAGATGTGCCCGCACTGCTGCACGTCGCTCGGCACCCCCGAGCGACGCCCCCGGCGCGCGGCCACCCTCGAGCCGCTGGTCGCACGCTGACGCCTTTGCGGCACCAGGCGCGCCGCCTCCGCATGCGCGGTGCACGCAGCCTGCCGACGTCGCCTGCGGTCGTCGCCCCGATGCGCGGCGTGGGTCAGCGCGAGAAGCGGTCGTCCTGCCAGGGCTCGGCCGTGTTGGAGTAGCCGCGGGCTTCCCAGAAGCCCGGCTGGTCGCGGTCGCGGAACTCGATCCGGCGAATCCACTTCGTGCCCTTCCACGCGTACAGCTTCGGGGTAATCATGCGGCACGGGCCGCCGTGCGCCGCCGGCAGCGGTTGGCCCTCCCATGCGTGCACGAGCAGGACGTCGTCCTCCACGGCCCGCGCGAGCGGCAGATTGGTGGTGTACGGGATGCGGCTGCCGGGCATGTGGTCGTAGCCGGTGCAGACCACGGTGGTCACCTCCGGATGCGGCACCACGAGTTCCGCGAGGGTCTGGAACCGGACGCCTTTCCAGTGGTTGTCCAGACGGCTCCACGTGGTCACGCAGTGGAAATCGCTGTCGTCCTCGACCTGCGGCAGGGCGAGGAAGGCGTTCCAGTCGAGCGTCACGGGATTGTCCACGAGGCCCCCGATCTCGAGCCGCCAGTCGGCCAGCGCAATATCCGGCAGATCGCCGAGGTCGAGGACCGGCCAGTTGGGCACGACGCGCTGGCCCACCGGTACCCGCGGCATGCCGTGCCGGTTGGCCGGGCCGCTGCCGAGCACCTGCCCGGGATCCTGCCGGGTCGCCTGGGCCCGCAGTGCCTTCTGACGTTCGAGGTACCGGAGCCGGCGCTCCACGAGGCTGTCACCCATGGGGAGGGTCGAGTCGGTCATGTCACTGGATGGCTGGCAGGCCGTCGAGGCGTGTGAAGGCAGAGGGGGACAGTCGCAGGAGGCTCTTGAATTCCTTGACGAGGTGGGCCTGGTCGAAGAAGCCGGCCTCCTGGCTGATGTCGGTCCAGGTGAGAGACGGGCGTTGCTCGCGCAGCGTCAGCGCGTGCGAGAGGCGGACCACCCTGGCGAAGCGCTTCGGTGAGAGGCCGATCCGTTCGCAGAACTTCCGGCCGATCTGGCGCTGACTGAGGCCGCAGCCGGCGGCCAGCTGGCGCAGGCTCGTCAGGCCGCGCTCGTCCTGCAGCCGACGCGCCGCCGCTTCCACCGCATGCGCCGGCCGCGCCAGCGGCACCTGCGCGAGCAGCAGGTCCTCGACGGCGTCCACCATCTGGTCGGGATGTCCTGCGTGCTGCAACGCCTCGTGCAGACGGGCGGCGGCGGGCCCCAGCACCTCGGAGGCCGCGACGGCCGTGTCCACCAGCTGCCGGCTCGGGAACCCGAACAGGCGGTAGAGGCCGCCGGCGTCGAAGGCCACCTGAAAGGAGACGTGCCGGCCATGGAAATGCAGATCCGCCATCCGCCGGCTCTGCGGACCGACCACCAGCGCCGGCGCGAGCCGACGCATGCGCCCCGTCCGGTATTCGAAGGCATCGAGGGGATCGCCGAGCTGGAGGATCAGGCGTGGATGAGGCCCGCCCACCACCGGCCGCACCGCAGCCTGGCCGGGGACCGTCTCCGTCAGGCGGTACTCCCGCACGAAGTCGCGCAGCGGGGCGGAGGGCAGCGACCGGTGCAACGTGTCAGGTGCGTGTCCCACTGGATGCTCGGGTCTCCGGGTTCGCGAAATTCTACCCGATGGTCTTCCCGGGACCTCACACCCCCGGGGTGGCCGGCTTCCCCGGGGGGCCACCAGTTGTGTCGGGAATGCCCGCCGGGACACGCGACTTGCTAGAATCACCGGACTTGGCTTCCGGCAACGGAAAGGGGAGTGTGATGCGGGTTCTCTCGACACCTCTGGCGATCGCCCTCGTGACGGCCCTGTGCGCCGCATGCGGCGGCTCGACTCCGAACGAAGGCCAGCCGGCTGCTGGCGGGGCTCCCGTGCAGACGGCCTCGAACGCCTCGCTCGACAAGAGCGCCTACCCCGTCTTCCCGGATGCCGACGCAGGCGCCGACGCGGCCGTCCCGGCCGAGCTCGGCGGTCGCGGCTTCACCGGCGAGGGATGGGAGACCAACGCCGACTTCGACCTCATCGGGGATCCGCGCGCGCTCAAGGGCGGCGTGTTCCGCGATCGGGTCCTGGACTTCCCGGGCACCCTGCGCGTGCGGGGCCCCGAGGCGAACACGTCGCTCAACTACATGATCCAGGGTCTGGTCTACGAGTCGCTGCTCAGCCTGCACCCGACCACGCTCGACTACATTCCCGCGCTGGCCACCCACTGGCAGATCTCGCCCGACCGGCTCACCTATCGCTTCCGTCTGGATCCCAACGCCCGGTGGTCCGACGGGCAGCCCGTGCTGGCCGACGACGTGGTGGCCACCTGGTCGTTCTACATGGACGAGGGCCTGCAGGACCCCAGTGCGCGGCTGGTGTTCGGCAAGTTCGAGAAGCCGGTGGCCGAGAGCCCCTACATCGTCCGCGTGCAGAGCACGCAGCTCAACTGGCGCAACTTCCTCTATTTCTCGGGCATGGCGATTCTGCCGGCCCACGTCCTGGCGGACATCGACGGCGCCACCTACCTGCGCGACTGGAACTTCAAGCTGCTGCCGGGCAGCGGTCCCTACGTGGTGAACGAGGCCGACGTGGACAAGGGGCGGGGCGTGACGATCCGTCGTCGCCCGAGCGGCTACTGGGCAGCCGACTACCGGCGGAACGTGGGGCTGTACAACTTCGACGAGATCCGGGAGACCGTCGTCCGCGACGAGAACCTGGGCTTCGAGATGTTCAAGCGTGGCGACCTGGACTTCCACTACGTGAACGTCTCCCGCCGCTGGGTGGAGGAGCTGAACTTCGATCGGGTCGAGCGCGGCCTGATCCAGAAGCGGAAGGTATTCAACGACACGCCGAGCGGCATCCAGGGTCTTGCCCTCAACACGCGCCAGGCGCCGTTCGACGACATCCGCGTGCGGCAGGCCTTCGCGCTCCTGCTCAACCGTCCGCTTCTCATCGAGAAGCTGTTCTTCAACGAGTACGTCCCGCTCAACTCCTACTACGCCGGCGGCATCTACGAGAACCCCGACAACCCGACGATGGAGTACGACCCGCAGCGTGCCCTCGCCCTGCTGGCCGAGGCCGGATGGACCGGTCGCGACGCCCAGGGCCGGCTCACGAAGAACGGGCGTCCGCTGACCGTGGAACTGCTCTACGCGTCCCAGGGGTCCGAGGCCTGGATGACGGTGTACCAGGAAGACCTGCGGAAGGTCGGCATCGGCGTCAACCTGCGCCTGATCACCGGCGAGACGCTCTTCAAGCTGGTGATGGAGCGCGAGTACCAGATGGCCAGCATGGGCTGGGGTGCGCTGCTCTTCCCGAACCCCGAGACGTCGTTCCACTCCTCGCTCGCCGACGTGGACAACAACAACAACATCACGGGCGTGAAGAACGCCCGCCTCGATACGCTGCTCGGGGAGTACGACCGGGAATTCGACCAGCAGAAGCGCGCCGCGATCATTCGCGAGATCGACGGCATCGTCGCCAAGCTGCACACCTACGTGCTCGAGTGGGACTCGCCCTTCCAGCGCATCGCCTACTGGAACAAGTTCGGCCACCCCGAGAGCTACCTGTCGAGGACCGGCGACTACACCGACATGGTGGCCTACTGGTGGGTGGATCCCGCCCGGGACGCCGAGCTGCGCCGCGCCATGGGCGACGCCTCGGTGACCATGCCCGTGGGCGATGTCGAAGTCCGCTTCTGGCAGGACTACGCCCGGCGCGCCGACACCGCGCCCGCGCCCCAGGCCGACTGAGTCGTTGGGCACCTATTTCCTGCGGCGCCTGCTGCTCGTGATCCCGACGTTCATCGGGATCACGCTGGCCGTGTTCGTCATCATGCACTTCGTGCCTGGCGGTCCCGTGGAGCGCCAGATCATGCGGTACCAGATGGCGGCGGCCGAAGGGGGTGGCGCCGGCGCGGGCCGGTTGAGCACGTCGCTTCCCGAGGAGGCCGTCGAGGAGATCCGCCGCTACTACGGCTTCGACAAGCCGGTGCACATCCGGTACGCGCAGTGGCTCTGGAACGTGGTGCGCCTGGACCTGGGCAACTCCTACATCTACCAGGATCCGGTGTGGGACATCATCAAGGCGCGCTTCCCGGTGTCCATCTTCCTCGGGCTCACCGGCTTCATCCTGAGCTACGCGATCTGCGTCCCGCTCGGCGTGTTGAAGGCCATCCGCCACGGGTCGCGGTTCGACTTCGTCAGCAGCTTCATCGTGTTCCTCGGCTACTCCGTGCCGGGATGGGCGCTCGGCACGGCACTGCTCGTGCTGTTTGGCGGCGGCAGCTTCTGGAACGTGTTCCCGCTCGGCGGCTTCAGGCCCGACAACTGGGAGTACCTCGGCCTGGGCCAGAAGATCGTGGCCCAGCTCCACCACATGTTCCTGCCCGTGCTGTGCTACATGGTGGGCTCGTTCGCCACGCTCACCATCCTCACGAAGAACTCGCTGATGGAGAACCTGGGGCAGGACTACGTCCGCACCGCCTTCGCCAAGGGGCTCAGCGAGCGGCGCGTCATCTTCGTGCACGTGCTCCGCAATTCGCTCATCCCGATCGCGACCGGCCTGGGGCACGTCTTCAGCCTCGTGCTCGCCGGCTCGTTCCTCATCGAGCGCGTCTTCAACATCGACGGCATGGGCTATCTCGGCTACACCGCCATCCTGCAGCGTGACTACCCGGTGGCGCTCGGCATCCTGGTCATCGGCAGTCTCCTCATGCTGGTGGGCAACATCCTGTCGGACGTGATCTACGCATTCGTGGACCCCCGCATCCGGTTCAAATGAGCACGCCGACGGTACACGCGCCCATGTCGGTCGGAACGGGAGCCGGGGTGCCGGGTCTGCCCGGCGAAGACGATCCGCTGGCCCGTCCGCCCGAGTCGATCATCCGGAAGCGGCTCCGCAAGTTCCGCCGGCTGCGACGCGGCTACTGGTCGTTCCTCCTCATTGCGGGCGCGTACCTCGCCTCCTTCTTCCTGCCCGTGATCGCCAGCGGCACGGCACTCGTGGTTCGCTACGAGGGCGAGTACTACTTCCCGATGGCGCGGTTCCACCAGGCGTCGGAGTTCGGCCAGCAGCTCATTGGCGAAGCCGACTATCGCCTGCTCGACCAGACGTTCGCCGCCGAGGGGACGGGCAACTGGGTCCTCATGCCGCCGTACCCCTTCGGCCCCAACGAGTCGCTGCTCGATCTGCCTGGCGTGCCGCCGCACGCCCCGTCGGCCGCCCACCCGTTCGGCACCGACGACCGTGGCCGCGACGTGCTGGTCCGGCTCGCCTATGGCTTCAACACGTCGCTCACGTTCGCCATCCTCGTGCTCGTGCTCAGCTACGCCGTGGGCGTGGCCGTCGGCGCGTGTCTCGGCTACTTCGGTGGGAAGCTGGACCTGCTCGGGCAGCGCACCATCGAGATCTGGTCGTCGCTCCCGTTCCTTTACACGATCATCATCGTGAGTTCCATCGTGGTGCCGGTCTACCTGCCCGGACGCAGCCAGCTGGTGCAGCCGTCGTTCTGGCTGCTCGTGGCCATCCTGGCGATCTTCGACTGGATGGGGATGACCTACTACGTGCGCGGCGAGTTCTACCGCGAGAAGGCGCGCGACTACGTGGGTGCCGCCATCGTGGCGGGTGTCTCCGAGGCGGGCATCATGTTCCGCCACATCCTGCCCAACGCCCTGACACCGGTGATCTCGTTCGCGCCGTTCACGATCGTGGCCAACATCAGTTCGCTGGTCGCACTCGACTTCCTCGGCTTCGGCCTGCCGGCCCCCACCGCGAGCTGGGGCGAACTCATCGGGCAGGGCATGAACAACCTGACGAAGTGGTGGCTCGTCTTCTTCCCCCTGGGCGCCCTGTTCCTGACGCTGCTGCTCGTCGTGCTGATCGGCGAGGCGCTGCGGGAGGCGTTCGATCCCCGCGAGCATTCGCGGCTGCGGTGATCCGATCCCGATGAGCGACGAAACCGCACGCACGCGACAGCAGCCCGCCGGGGCCGCAGCCGAACCCCTGCTGGAGATTCGCGGCCTCCGTACGTACTTCTCCACCGAGGCCGGCGAGGCGAAGGCCGTGGACGGCGTGGACCTGCGCATCGGGCGCGGCGAGGTCGTGGGGCTCGTGGGCGAGTCGGGCTCCGGCAAGAGCGTGACCGCCCTCAGCGTGCTGCGGCTGATCCCCGACCCGCCGGGGCACATCGTCGGCGGGCAGGTGCTGTTCAAGGGTCGCGATCTGCTGACCCTGCCGTGGGAGGAGATGCGGGCCATCCGGGGCCGGGAGATCAGCATGATCTTCCAGGAGCCGATGACCTCGCTCAACCCGGTGTTCACCATCGGGATGCAGCTCGTGGAGGTGATGCAGGCGCACGGCGCCGCGGCCGAGGCCGATGCCCGGCGGCGCGCTGTCGAGATGCTCACGCGGGTGGGGATTCCCGATGCGGCATCACGGATGTCGCAGTATCCGCACGAGCTGTCCGGGGGCATGCGCCAGCGCGTGATGATTGCCATCGCGCTCATGCTGAACCCGTCGCTGCTCATCGCGGACGAGCCGACCACGGCGCTCGACGTGACCATCCAGGCGCAGATCCTCGACCTGATGCTCGACCTGCGCGATGCCGACGGCGAGTCGGCCATCCTGCTCATCACGCACAATCTCGCCGTCGTCGCGCAGACCTGCGACCGGGTCGCGGTGATGTACGGCGGCAAGGTGCAGGAGGCGGCCCCGGTGGAGGCGCTCTTCCGCGAGCCGCGGCATCCCTATACGCAGGGGCTGCTGGCTTCACTGCCCCGCGTGGACGGCGCGCGCGCGCGGCGGCTCACCACCATACCCGGGTCGGTGCCCGATATCCACGCCCTGCCCGCCGGCTGCAAATTCGTCACCCGCTGCACGCGACGGTTCGAGCCCTGTGCGGGCATCGAGCCCGAGCTGGTCGAGGTCGCGCCCGGGCACCAGGTCCGGTGCCACCTTTATCCCGGACCCGCATGAACGGACCCAGTACTCCACAGGCGGCCGCAGGCGCCGCACCCGCCGCCGGTCGCGACGACGACGAGCGCGACGCGGCCGCCGCCACGACCGTGCGTGCGCCGCTCCTCGAAGTGGAAGGGCTCCACGTCCGGTTCCCGATCTTCGGCGGCCTCATCCCCCGGCGGAAGGCCGAGGTCCACGCCGTGGACGGCGTGTCGTTCGCGCTGGGACAGGGCGAGACGGTCGGCCTGGTCGGCGAGTCGGGCTGCGGCAAGACCACCGTCGGCCGCGCGGTGGTGAACATCCTGCGCGCCATGAACTACCGGGTGGACATCGACGGCCGCATCCTCTATCACCACGCGGCGGGTGTGGTGGACCTGGCACGTCTCGGCCGGCGCGAGATGCGGCAGTACCGGTCCGACCTGCAGATGGTCTTCCAGGACCCGTACGCCTCGCTCAACCCGCGGATGACGATTGCGCGGATCATCGAGGAGCCGATGCGCGTGCACGGCGTGCGCTCGGCCGCCGAACGGCGCGATCGCGTGCGCTGGCTGCTCGAGAAAGTGAACCTGCGGGCCGAGCACGCGGGGCGCTATCCGCACGAATTCTCCGGCGGCCAGCGCCAGCGCGTCGGCATCGCCCGAGCGCTCGCCACCAATCCCAAGATCGTGATTGCGGACGAGCCGGTGAGCGCCCTCGACGTGTCGATCCAGGCGCAGGTCGTGAACCTGCTCCAGGACCTGCAGGAGGAGTTCGGCCTGTCCTACGTGTTCATCTCGCACGACCTGTCGGTCGTGCGGCACATTGCCGACCGTATCCTGGTGATGTACCTGGGGAGCATCGTGGAGTCCGGGCCCTCGGAGGAGGTGTACCGCCGGCCGCTGCACCCCTACTCGCGGGTGCTGCTGTCGGCCGTGCCCAGGCCCGATCCCGCCCTGCGGCTTCCGCGACACGACGCGGTGAGCGACGACATCCCCTCGCCCCTCAACAAGCCGTCTGGCTGTGCCTTCCGCACCCGCTGCCCGATCGCGCGTCCGGACTGTGCCACCGTCACGCCCCCGCTCGAGTGGCGGGACGGGCGCTTCGTGGCCTGCCCCTATTCGGAGTAGTCCGGTGCGCCGGGACCGGTACTGGTCCGCCGCCCGTGACCCGCACCGACCTGGGCCGGCCAGGGCCTGGCCGGTGCTACACTGCAGCCCCGCGCGGCCGCCGATCGCGGGCGACGTGCCGCCGGTCGCGTTGACAGGCCTTCTTCCGCGGGAGCCGCACCGTGCCGCCGACCAGTGCTGGCATCCTCCTCTTCCGGCGCGTCGCTGGTGCGACGGAAGTGCTGCTCGCGCACCCCGGTGGCCCGTACTGGCGCGCCCGGGACGTGGGCGCGTGGTCGATTCCCAAGGGTGAGGTGCACGAAGGCGAGGCACTGCTCGACGCGGCGAGGCGGGAGTTCGAGGAGGAGACGGGATCGGCCGTGACGGGTCTCGAAATCGCCCTCGGGCACGTCAGGCAGAGGGCCGGGAAGATCGTGCATGCCTGGGCGGTCGAGGGCGCGCTCGACCCGGCCAGCCTGCGCAGCACCGCGTTCGAGATGGAATGGCCGCGCGGCTCGGGACGTCTGCAGCAATTCCCCGAGGTGGACCGCGTCGCCTGGTTCTCGCTCGAGGAGGCGAGGCGGCGTCTCCTGCCGTCGCTCCTGCCGCTGCTGGACGCCTTGTCGGCCCACCTCGACGCCGGCGCTGCCAGCCAGCCGACCGGCGTATGACGGGGCGCCTGTCGGGCGGGAGCCACGGCGTGCAACGATGCCTGTGAGCCGGACACAGTGAGCCGGACACAGTGAGCCGGACACAGTGAGCCGGACACAGTGAGCCGGACACGGTGGGCCGGACACAGTGGGCCGGACACAGTGATGAGGACCGGTGATGAGGACAGCATGCCAGTGGGAGTGCCTGTGACCGTGCGTATGGTGCTGTGTCTCGTGCTGGTCTGTCTGCTCGGCCCGATGCAGGCCCGTGCGCAGGACGCGGCGGCTCCCGTGCCGGCCGGCGGCGTGACGCCCGCGGAGCCAGGAGCCGGCCCGGATCCGGCCGCGCCGGCCGTCGCAGCCGATGTATCGATGGCGCCCGAGTTCGAGGCGCTCCTCTCGCGGGTGCGCGACTCCGATCCCTCGGTGGATTTCGGCGAGCTCCGACGCCTGTATGCGGAGAGTCCCACGTACGCCGTCTGGGCGGACGAGTTGGAGCGCGACCTGGTCGCGGCGGCCGCCAGCGGCGCCTACGACGACGCGCTGCGCATCGCGCGCGACATCCTGAACAGGAACTACCTGAATCTCGAGGCGCATTTCGCCGGCGCCGTGGCCTGCGAGGGCCTGGCCGACCGGCGGTGTGCCGATCACCACGTCTACGTGGCGCGCGGCATCCTCGGCTCCGTGCAGGCCACCGGCGACGGCACGTCCATGGCGTCGGCCTTCATGGTGGTGGCGACCCAGGAGGAGTACGCGCTGGCGCGCATCCGCGGGTTCGACGTCGTCCAGCAGGAGCTGGTACGCGCCGACGACGGGCACTTCTTCGATGCCCTGCGGGTGCGGTCGATCGATACCGGGGATGAGCGAGTGATCTACTTCAACGTGGACGCCGTCATCGCCGCGATGCGCCGCGTCATCCGTCCGCAGTAGACGCCCGCGGTCGCATCGGCGAGGGGTTGGACAAAGCCGGGCCGCAGGGCCCGAACACCCACGGCCCTAGTCCCCGCCGTCGTCTCGGGTGACGTCCACGCCACGGCCGTCGGCGCCGGTCCACACCCGGACCTGCCAGGGGCGGCAGCACACCTCGCAGTCCTGCACGAAGGTGCCCCGTACGTCCGCCTCGACATAGATCTCGAGGTCTTCGCCGCAGTACGGGCACGTGACGGGGAAGGAGTCGTCCATGACGGCGCCGCCCGCCCCGCTCAGCGCGGGACGGGGTTGCCCGCCAGCCTCGCGCGCGCCACGTAGCGGTGGCACGAGATGCAACTGGTGGTGAGCGCGACGTACCCCAGGGCCGCGGCTTCGAGATCCTTCTGCCGCGCCGCTTCCCCCAGTTCGTCGTTCGCACGGACGAACGCCTGTGTGTAGCGGTTGTACTCGGAGAACTGGAGGTTCATCCAGGCCGGATCCCGGGTCAGGTCGCTCAGCGCCTGGCTGTGCGTCTCCAGTTCCTCCCAGTCGCTCGTCACCAGGGCCTCGAGCACGCTGCCCGCGTGGTCGAGCTTGAGCCGCATGAGCCGACCGAGGCCGATCCCCTGGGCCGAGAGGGCCACCGAGGATCCCAACACGACGAGGAGCGCGGCAACCGCGACGCTGAACCATGACCGCATGACAACCTCCAGGAGAACGAACCCTCCCTAGTGTACGCGCCGCCGGTGCCGATTCTGCAGGCCATTGCACGGGTGTCGTCCGGTGAGGCGTGCCGTGGGCGCCTGGGGGACGGCGGCCATGGGGGCCGGACCTGCGAGGGGCGTGGCGCTGCACCGCCTTCAAGTGCGCACCGCATTCAAGGGGGCACCGCGTCGCGCCGATTGCCGAGGCACTGGCCGGAGTCCATTCATGCCGTTCCATGTCAGGAGCCGTTGTCTCCGCGTCCTGCCCGTCCTGTGCCTGCTCGTCGCCACGACGCTGGGCGGCACCACCGTCGCGCTGGCGGACCCACCGGCCGTGCTGCGCGGGACGTCGTGGGTCGCCGGACGCCCGCAGGGCAGCGCTGTCGTGTGGCTGGAGGCGCCTGCGACACCGGACCTGCCCGCGGAGGCCGCCGCACTCGGTCAGCGCACCCTGCCGTTCCTGCCGCAGGTGCTCGCCGTGCGCGTGGGCACGACCGTCCGCGTCCCGTCCAGCGACCGGGTCTTTCACCACGTCTTCTCGTTCCGTGACGGCAGGCCGTTCGACCCGGGCGTGTCCCCGGTCGGCTCCCTGAAGGAGGTCCTGTTCGATCGACCCGGCGTGAGCCGTCCGTTCTGGAACGGGCATCCGCAGATGGCGGGCTATGTCGTCGCCGTGGACACGCCGTACTTCGCCACGAGCGATGCGCGCGGTGCCTTCCGGATCGAGGCGCCGGCTGGACGGTACACCTGGCGCGCCTGGCGCGTTGGCGGACCCGAGATCCAGGGGACCGTCGTCGTCGGCGGCGAGGCCGGACTCCGGGTGACGTGGCCCTGACGAGGCGTCTCGCGGCGGAGACCCTGTGCCTGACGCGATGACCGAGACCTCCGCGCCGCGCCCGCCTGCCGTCCGCATTGCCTGGCACCGCCGGCTCGAAGCCCGCGTCCTGGTGAGCGTGGGCCTCGTCGTGGGCCTGTCGCTCGTGTCCCTGCTGTTCGCGGCCCGTCGCACGGTGCAGGAGAACGCGCTCGAGCGGGCGGCGGCGGATCTGCTCCAGGCAGAGGCGGCGTTCTCGCGGCTGCTCGAGCAGCGCGCGGAGTTCGCGTCCGCGCAGGCGCGCCTCATCACGGATCTGCCTGTCTTCCGCGCACGCATGGTGGACGCGCGTGGTGCGGCCGACCGCGACACGATGGCCGCGATGGCCGAGACCTACCGGCGCGACCTGTCCGCGGCGTTCGTGCTGGTGACCGATGCCAGCGGCCAGTGGCTCGCCGGCCCTGGCCTGGCAACATCCACCGACCTGGCCGAGCGCCTGGCGCCCGGCATCGACGCCGCGCTGGCCTCGCGCGCCACCCACGAGATCATTGCCGTTCGCGGGAAGCTGTACCTGGTGGTCTACGAGCCGGCGGGATTCGCCGCCGACGTGCTGGGGGTGCTGGTCGCCGCCTATCAGCTCGACGATGCGGTGGCACGTGAACTGGCCAGGACGACGCGCAGCGAGGTCGTGCTGGTGGCCGACGGGGCCATCGCGGGCACCAGCCTCCTGCCTGCCGCCCGGGCCTCGCTGGGCGAAAGCCTGGCCGGTCTGACGGCCCCGGCCATCAGCCGCTCGGTGACGCTCGTGCGGCTGGCTGGTGGCCAGTTCGTCGCCAACGCCTTCGCGCTCGACCCCGACGGTCAGGGTCGTCTGCCCGACTCGCTGGTGCTGCTGCAGGACTGGGAGCCCACCCAGGCGTTCCTCGACGACGTGCGTGGGCGCCTCCTGTCGGCCGGCCTCACGGTGTTCCTGCTGGCGATTGCCGGCAGCTTCATCCTCAGTCGGAGCATGAGCCGGCCGCTCAGCGAAATCGCGGACGTGGCCGAGGACATCGCCGCCGGCAACTGGGCACGGCGGGTGCCCGCGCGTGGCACCGCGGAGGCGGTGGCCATGGCCGACGCCTTCAACGCCATGACCACCAGCCTGGGGCACTGGCACCAGCAGGCGAGCGCCCAGACCGAACAGCTCCAGAGTTCCTACGAGCGCTTTTACGCCGTCACCCAGTCGGCGCACGACGCCATCGTCTCCACCGACCGCCGCGGGGAGGTGGTGTTCTGGAACACGGCCGCCGAGGTCGTCTTCGGGTATCAGGAGCGCGAGGCCGTGGGCGCGCCGTTCCTCTCGATGCTCGCCCCGTCCACACGCGCCATCTGGACCGAACGCACCAGGCGGCCGGCGCAGGGCGGCGAGGGGGCCGACAGCCAGACGTTCGAGGGCGAGGGCATCCGCCGGGACGGGACGACCTTTCCCTTCGAGCTGTCGCTGTCGCACTGGAAGTCGGGCGACATCGTCTATGCCACGGCCATCGTGCGCGACATCACCGAGCGGCGCAGGTCGGAGGAAGCCCTCCGGCAGCGTGACGAGCAGCTCCGACAGGCCCAGAAGATGGAGGCCATCGGCAGACTGGCCAGCGGCGTCGCGCACGACTTCAACAACTCCCTGGCCGTCATCCATGGCTACGCCGAGCAGCTGATGCTCGACGTCGATCCGGCAGACGAGCGGTACCACGAACTCCAGGAGATCCTGCGCGCCGCACAGAGCGCGGCGGCACTCACGCGTCAGCTGCTGGCCTTCAGCCGCAAGCAGGTGCTCCAGCCGCAGGTGGTCGACCTGGGCGGCGTGGTGACCGGCGTGCAGCGCATGCTGGCGCGCCTGGTGGGCAGCATGATCGACCTGCAGGTGCACGTGGCACCCGGGCTCGGGCCCGTCTGGGCCGATCCGGGACAGCTCGAGCAAGTGGTGATGAACCTGGTCATCAACGCGCGCGACGCGATGCGCGACGGCGGGCGCATCACCATCGAGCTGGCCAATGCGGACGTGGACGATCCGCTCGTGTGCCGCCGCCTGGCCCTCGACCCGGGCGCCTACGTCACGATCGCGGTGGCCGACACCGGCCACGGCATGACGCCCGAGGTGGCCAGCCGCATCTTCGAACCGTTCTTCACCACCAAGGATGCGGGCAAGGGCACCGGGCTGGGACTCGCCACGGTGTTTGGCATCGTCAACCAGAGCGGCGGGGCCATCGATCTCGAGACCGCCCCTGGCGAGGGGACGACGTTCCGCCTCTACTTCCCGCGCAGCACCACGGTGACCGCGGCGGACGAGCCCACGACGGCCGGCGTCCAGGTGCCGGGCGGCGGCGAAACGGTGCTGCTCGTGGAGGACGAAGCGCCGGTGCGCGCGGTCCTGCGGCAGGCGCTCGATCTCAAGGGCTTCCACGTGATCGAGGCGGCTTCGGGGGACCAGGCCCTGGCGGCCGCGGCGCGGCTGCCGGCACCTCTCCACCTCGTCGTGACCGACATCGCCATGCCCGGCATGAACGGCGTGGACCTCTCGCGGGCGCTCGTCGCGCGGCACCCCGAGGCCAGGGTCCTCTTCATGACCGGACACCCGCCCGACTCCGACGTCTGCCGCGGCATCGGCGCGACCGGGGATCGCTGCCTGCAGAAGCCCTTTTCGATCGACCTGCTGTGCCGGACGATGCGGAACGTGCTCGACGGTGCGCCGACCCTGGCCAGCGGGTCACACCCCGCCGCGCAGGCTGATGCGCACGCTGCCCCCGCCGGCAGCGCGTCGACACACGCTGCCTGATCGCGCACCGCCTGACCACACGTCGGGCTCTGCATGCGGCCCAGGGTTGTCTGGAGGCAGTCAGCGCAGCAGGTAGTCCACCCACCGCGGCTCGATCCGCACGTGCGTGGCCCGGCGCTGGGCCGTGCGCCAGCGGCGCCACTCCGCCGGCGACCCCAGGCCCGCGAGTTCCGCCTCGGTCTCGTCCACAGGCGCGCCGGTGTTGGCCATCCAGCCGATGTCGGACCGGACCACGCGTCCGCGGCACCGTTCGAGCAGGCGCCGCGCGAGGGCCCGGGCCGGCATGCGCCAGCTGCCCTTCGGATGCCGGCCCAGGGCTACCCGCCGATCGACCGGCACGAAGGCCACGAGCCCGTCGGCCCCCATCAGCTCCAGGCCCGCCTGACGGGCCGTGGCGTTGTGGCTCGCGTGATGCCCCACCTTGTAGAAGACGGTGCGCCGCAGCAGGTCGCCGGCGGTCACCGTCTTCGGACCGCGCGCGCCGGTCACGGTCCAGGAGAGGGCCGGGTCGTGCCACGACTGCCAGCTGCCCAGCTGGGCGTCACCGGGGAAGAGCAGGACCTTGCCGTCGGCCACCCGTTCGATGGCCAGCACGAGACTCGTGTTGTTGGTGGCGTTGTCCAGCTGCAGCGCCAGGTCGCGCGCGGAGCGCATCCAGTGCCGCGGAATCCGGCGCCACTGCTCGCGCGGCGCCAGGTATCCGGCCAGGACGTCGCGGGTCGTCGATGCGTCGAGCGGCAGGCGAAAGCGGGTGTCGAAAGGCGAGCCGTCAGGCGGACGGTCGGCGGCACCGCTGCGCGCCGCCCGTACGCCGTAGAGGGCATCGTCGCCGGCATGGCCCAGATCGTCGATCGCGTCCGCGTCACGCGGCGGACCGAGGACGTAGATCCGGAACCCTGGCGCAAAGGCCGGCTCGAGCACCGGTTGCCCCGGGAGCAGATAGTGCGTCTCGCGCCCGAGCGCGGTGCGCACGCCGTGCATCGTGTCGTCGAGGCGCTCCCCGAAGGCGAGCGGCGACCCGTCGGGCACGCCGCCGCTGAAGGCCAGCACGTCGCGGAGGGCGCGCCCGAGGTCTGTGGCCGCGCGGTCGTGGCGCGTGGTGAGAGTGGCGACCGTCATCGCGAGCGCGGCCCCGAGGTCGCGGCGGCTGGAGGCCAGCGTGCGGGCCAGCGGGTCGTCGGGGTTCTCGGTCCATGCCAGCCAGACCTGGCCGACGTCCAGGGCGGCGAACGTCTCGGCGCAGGAGCGGAAGCCCGAAATGTGGTCCCAGTGCTCGTGGGTGACGACCACCGCGTCGAGCCGGCCGCCGCTGGTCGCGGCAATTTCGGCCGCCGTCGCGGACATCGAGACCCCGGTGGTCGTTGCGCCCAGCGTGCCGAAGTCCACGAGCACGTGCCCTTCGGCGCCCCCCGGGTCGAACGTGATCAGGAACGCGTCGCCCAGCCCCTGGCGGAACATGCGGACGCGCACGCCCGGCAACGTGCCCCTCTGGTTGTCGGCACCGCCCCGACGTGCGACCTGCGCAGTACTGCGCTTCGCAGTGCCAGCCTCCGTAGTGCCAGCCTCCGTAGTGCCAGCCTCCGCAGTGCCAGCCTCCCTGGTGCCAGTCTCCCGAGCGCCGGCTCGCGAGCTGCTGGCCCTCGAGGTGAAGACCTTCGAGCTGGCCGTCGAGGTGCTGGTCTTCGAGGCGGTGGCCTTCGAGGCGGCCCGCGCGGCGCGACGTGTCGTCGTGCCCATCGTCACACGCCTCGATGGAGCGCCGCGAAGGGCTCGCCCGCGTCGTCCGCGTCGCCGGCGAAGTAGAGGCGCGCCGTGGCAGCTGCCGTGCGGGCCGCGAATGCCTGCTGGCGTCGCAGGCGATCCACGCTGCCGACGTGCTTGCGGATGCAGTAGCGGATGCGGCGATGCCACAGGTCCGCCACGATGGTGCAGCCCCCCTCGAAGACCATCGTGCCGCCGGCCGGATCGGCGGGATCGATCGGAACCGGCACCTGCTGGAGCAGGCTCACGAGGAGCTGCGGTTCGATGTTGCCGTCGGGGCCCGCCCTGTGGGCGAACCGTGCCCCGTGCACCTCGAACGGGTGCGACGGGTCGAGCCCGAGGAAGGCGGCGTCGCGCCGGCCGGCCGCCCCCGAGCGCAGGTGGGTGGAGAGCCACCCGTGCAGATCGTGGCGCACACGCTGCTCCAGGTCGAACAGCTTCGCCCGCGGCTCCGTCCGGCTGCCGCCGGACTCGGCATACATGTAGGCCTGCGCGTGCGCGCGCAGCCGTTCCAGGCTGTCTTCGAGCCTCGCCGAGGGCGGGGTCTGCTCCAGCGCGGGGCTGCGCCAGCAGAGGCTCTCGACGCTGAGGCTGCGCACCTCGCGCGGATAGATGCCGCGGCGCCGGAACGCTTCGATGAATGCGATCCGGTACTCGAGGTCGTCGTCGCGCACGAGATCCAGGTCCGCGGTCACCAGCGCCCGCAGGTACTCGCCGAACGTCACGTCCACCGGTGGACAGTAGTCGAGGGCCCGGATGCACATGGTGAGCACGTGCTGGGCCGCCTTGGCGGCCTCGGCCGCGAGCCGGTGCACCAGGTCTGGATGGATGGCGCCCGGGCCGGGCACGCCGGTGCCCTGCGTCGCCAGGCGCACCAGGTCGGCCGTGCGCCGTTCGTAGATCGACAGGAAGGCGTCGAAGACAGCCGCCACCAGGATCGCGCCGCGCTCGTGCGGCTGTTCGGTCGTCCGGTACAGGCGGGGATCGGGCTGCACCGGCACCCAGACGCCGTCCACCAGCGTGCCGATGGCGTCGCGGAGCGCGGTCCGCCGGCCGGCCGCGCGGCCGAACTCCCCGGCGAGCTGCCCGAGCAGGCTTTCGAGCGATCGGATCTGCCCCCGCGTGGACGCGATCTGGTGGCGCAGGATTTCCGGGAACGTGAAGTGCTGGAACAGGGCCACGATGTCGGCGAAGGCTTCGTGGAAGGCGAGCACGTCCGGATTGGTCGGCGACAGGAACCGGCGGTACATCCCGTCGAGCAGCGCGTGCGTCGTCTCGTGCGCCACGATGTCGTGCGAGAGGCAGGTGAAGACCTGCGCGCCGGGCAGGTGATCCCCCGAGCCCTCCTCCGAGGCGTGGAAGTAGCCAAACAGCAGGGCCACGGCGTCGGGGGAGTAGTAGGCGTTGGCCTCGCGCAGCGCATGCGGGTGGATGCGCAGCCGCGGGACGAACGTCACGCTCCCGTCTGCCACCGTACGGGGACGCCAGAACGTCTTGCGACCGAGCGCCCGCTCGAACTGCCGGATGGTGAGGCTGGCCACGGCATAGACCATCTGCTGGTGGAACTGTGGGGTGCCCTCGCTCGGCGCCAGCCCGTCCTGCGCGAGCAGGGCGGGATGGTCCAGGTCGATGGGGGCGTACGCGCAGTCGCTCGCCGGATCCACGTCCACCACCTCGAGGTACGCGCCGACCGGCCCCGGCGTCAGCGGTTCCCAGGGCACCCGGATCGTCACCTCGCTGACACGCGCCGTGTCGAGCCGTGTGGCGAGACTGGGGTCCAGGCCGTAGGCGCGCAGTGCGCGGAACACGGGATCGGGAGGCTCGAACGTGCCGGGGCGCGCCATCAGCCGAACAGGGAGAAGGCCGTGATCAGGATCGCCCCGACACCGGCGGCCTGTACCCACAGGTCGGCGCGGTCTCGCAGGAAGAGCGTGGCGGCCACCAGCAGGCCGCCCGCCGCCAGCAGCGCCGGCCAGTACATCTCCTCCAGCTGGGCTTCCACCGGGGGCGCGACGGCACGGCGCCTGGCACCGTCCACGATGCGCGCCGCGATCTCGCGGTCGCTGCGCTGTTCGAGCTCGAAGTACTCCGCCCCGCCCGCCGAGGCGATCGTGCGCAGCGACGCGCGGTCGAGCCGCGACACCAGGGCGGCCGCTCCCGGCAATGCGTTGGGATCGGGAATCAGGCCGCCGAGCTGCGTGCCGACCCCGACCACGAACACGGGAATCTCACGCTCGCGCGCGGCGGCCAGCGACTGGGCCACCGTACCCGACCAGGCCTGGCCGTCCGACAGCAGCACGAAGACCTTGGTGTTGGCCGAGGCCCCGTTGAGCTCCTCGTCCTTGTCGATGATGCGCAGGCCCCAGTCGATCCCCAGCTCGATGTTGGTGTCCCAGCTCGTGTCGTCCTCGAGCCGGAAGGGGGGCGCGTCGCCGAGGTGGTCCAGGAAGAAGAAGAGCGTGTTGGGGTCGCGCGTGAGGCGCACCTGGGGTGCCGCAATGTGCGCGAAGAGGGTGAGCGCAATGCGGTCGTCGGTCCAGCTGAGGGCGTCGCCGAGCGACCGCAGGAAGCGCACCGAGCGCTGCCAGCGCGAGCCGTTCATGTCGGTGACGTGCATCGAGGCCGACCCGTCGAGCAGCACGACGACGTCGAGGCCGCCACGGCGCACGAGCGAGGCCACCGTCTGCGGACGGGCGAGCGCGACGATCAGGCACGCCACGGCGGCAATGACGCCGAGCCAGGCCAGCGCGTCGCCGAAGGCACCGAAGCGCTCGCGCAGTGGCACCTGGCGCGACGTCCGCAGGCGACGCACATCCCGACGCCGCACGAGCAGCATGCGGAGCCAGAGCACCAGCAGGCCCGCGGGGACGGCGAGCAGCCACAGCCACGCCGGCTCGGCGAACCGCAGGTCCTCGATCATCCCTTGCCCCGCCGGGCTCCTCCGGAGCCGGCCTCGATCTCGCCGCGCTCCTCGGGGCGCAGCGGAACGATGACGTTGAACTCGGTGCTCGGCGCGCCCTCAGGCGGGCTCCCTTCCTCGCCTTGCAGGTCGCTCGGTTCGGCCACTTCCGCCGCCGCCTGTCCGCCGCGTGCGGCGGTGAGCTGGTTGCGCCGGCGCACGGCGAACTCGTAGTTGAACGCGGCGTCGAGCGAGTCGGGGTGCCGTTCGACGATCGTGGCGTAGCGGGCGACGGCCTCTTCGAGGGCGCGCACCTGGTCCTGACGCGAGCCGGCGGCCTCACGTGCCCGCCGGAGCGCCGCGTTGGCCGACAGCAGCGCCGTGCCGGCGTCGGCCGCCGGCCCGCTCTCGTCGTCGAGCCCTGGCAGCGCGCCGTAGTTGCCCGACCAGTACGCCGCCAGGTTGCGCTGCGCGGCGATGTCGTCCCGCAGCGCGGGTCCGGCCACCGGCACCCGGGTCACGTAACCCAGCGAGGCGGCCACCGCGTCGTACTCGTCGAGCGCGGCGTCCGGACCGCGGGTCACGAGGCGCTCGCCGGCGGCAGCGAGCCGGGCCTCGGCCTCCGCGGCGCGTCGTGTCGCGTCGCCCGCGACGACGAGCCCGGCCACGAGCAGGGCCGCCCAGATCAGTCGTGTCACGTCAGTCCTCCGGTGTCACGGAAACCGCCGCAGATGCGGTATTGTGAGCTTCAGCAGGGCCGCCAGCGACCAGCAGGCCGCGGCGATGAGGGCAAACGGCGGGAACTCCACCGTCTGGGTCACGTACTGGTTCAGCTCGATCTCGCCCGCTCCGAGCGCATCGATGTCCTGGATGGCCCGCAGGATGGCGGCCTCGTCGGCGGCCGCATAGAAGCGGCCGCCAGTGGCCTCGACGGCGGTCCGCCAGTCGGTGTCGGACACTAGCGCGCCGAACTCGCGCTGGAACCGGGTGCGGACGAAGTAGATCGGCACCTCCGCCTGGGCGGCCGCCTGGACGACGTCGGCCACGCGCGTGTCGCCCTGGATCACGGCCGAGTCCTCGCCGTCGCTGAAGAGGACCATCAGGTTGCCCGCGGCATCCAGGAAGTCGAACGAGTCGTAGAGCGCGATGCCCTGCTCGACCGCGCGCGTGAGGATGGTGCCCTGGTCGGGAAACCGCACGAACTCGCTGAAGTCGCCGATGAGCGACAGGCTCAGGAGCACGTTGTCGTAGTCGCTGGTGAACGGCGTGACGACGTATGCCTGGTCGCCGAACTCCACGAGCGCCATCAGGTCGCGGTAGCGGCCATCCCGCCGCAGCTCGACGAACCGGCGCGCGGCGGCCACGGTGGTGAAGAAGGACGCCTGCGAGCGGGAGGCGCCGGGCGACTGATTCAGCCGCAGCGTATCGGCCTCGAACTGCCGCACCATGCTCGACGAGGCGTCGATCATCAGGCAGATGCGGCGGCCCGGATACGTCGTGTCCTGCCTGGTGAGCGAGGAGTAGGGATCGGCCAGCGCCAGGCCGAACCAGGGCAGGCCGGCCAGGACCAGCAGCAGTGGCAGCTGCCGGATGACCGGCACGCCGGGCCGTTCGAACCGCGCCAGCATCGCGGGCAGCGCCACGCGTCCGCCCGCGCGCCCGCGGCCGAGCAGCAGGCGCAGCAGCAGGACGGCTCCGGTGACCGCGAGCAGGCCCCCGAGCAGCAGCAGCGCGTCGTCGCGGTGCCAGTACCCGAAGGTGCCCAGGTCGGCGGCGCGCCAGCCGGCCCACGTGCTCCGGACGAGCGCCGCCAGCTCGTTCAGCGCGCCCATACCCGTGCGCCCATCCCCGTGAGGCGATTCCCGGTGGCGCGCACCTGGCGCGCGAGCCACGACTGCCGCCGGGCTTCCCGTGCGGTGGCCTGCCGGCCGCTCGAGAGCGCATCGTCCAGGTCGGGCACCGGTGCACCCTCCCGTCCGTATGCCGCAACGGAGAACTCCCGCAGCGCGCTGGCGAGATCCGCGAGATGACCGGGAGCCTCACCCTGCGCCGCGCGCCGGACCGACTCCGCCTCGAGCGTGCGCGGGGTCGCGGCGCCAGACACCAGGACGCGCCGTCCGCGGCCGAGACGCCGGCGGGCCGGCAGCTGGCCTGGCGCGACCGGCGTCCGTGGGTCGGTGACGATGCGCTGGCTGGCGTGGCCGGTCGCCGCGTAGCTCGCGGTGATGCGCAGTGCGCCGAGGGCCCGGGCGGCGAGCTGCGGCGTCCAGCCCGTTGCCCCGCGTTCGCGGGCGATGTCACCCAGTTCGCCGGAGACCGCGCGCAGCACGGTGCCGGGCGACAGCTCGCGGGGCACGCGAGGCCCGACGGCCCGCGGGCGTCGCACCGCCGCGACGGCGGCCCACAGGGCGACGATGCCGGCCAGGCCGAACAGGGCCGTCGAGGCGAGGCGCTCCGACCGCGCACGGAACTGCCGGGCCTGCACCGCCTGGAACGTGTCGGGCGCCTGTTCGCGGATGTCCCGCGCGGCCGCCGGCACGAGCGACAGGATACGGACCGTCTGTGCCGGCAGCACGTAGGCCTGCTCCCGGCCCTCCACCGCCGCCCCGTCCGGGCTCACACGGCTCAGCACCCGGTACGAGATGGACAGTGACGGCAGCTCCACGTCGGTGCCGAAGTCCTCGCCGATGTAGCGCAGCGTGTATTCGTACTGGAAGAAGTCGTGGGTCGGGGTGTCGAACTCCACGGCGGGCGCCCCGCCAGTCACCTCGAACGGCGAGAGCTGCACCACCGAGGCATCCAGCCGCGACCGGTCGGGGGCGACGGTGGTGGAGGAGGTGTCCACCACCGAACACGTCAGGACCACGGCGAAGGGCTCGCCGACGCGCACGGCGGCGGCGCCCACCCGCCACCAGCACCGGATGGGGTCGAGTTCCAGGCTTTCGGTGTAGGGCGTGCCCGCGTCACCGGTGTCGGCAGCCTGCGCGTGACTCACGGCCGGGCGTGCCAGACCCAGGCCCAGGACCATCAACACGGCGATCCCGAGCGCCGGGCCTCGTGCCAGGCGCAGGGCTGCCCCCGGTGCTGTGGCCACGGCCATCCGCACGGCCGTCGGCACGGCGCCAGCGCGCCCCCGCCCTGCACAGCGCCGATCCGTCAATCGTCGATCCGTCATCTGCCGCGACGTCCTTGTCATGAAGCCTTGCGGAGGCGCCGCTCCGACACGAACTCGGCGAGCGCCATGTCCGCCTGTGCCTGGTCCCGGCCGATGCGCACCAGGTCGAGATCGGCCAGCTTGGCCAGCCGGACGACCTCGTCCTGCCAGTCCCGCACGCGATCGGCCATGCCCGCCAGCTGCGCCCGGGAGAGCGTACGCGTGCGGCCCGTTTCCACGTCGACCGTCTCCACCCAGCCGGCCGACAGCAGGGGCATCTCGAAAGCGGACGACGCGTCCACCAGGACGATGAAGACGTCGTGCACCGACGACAGCAGCGACAACTCGCGCAGCACGGCCTCGGCGTCGTCGAAGAGGAAGTCGGAGATGAACGGGATCATCGCCGTGCGCCGGACGAACGAACCGACCGTGGCGCCGAGCCCCCCTTCGAGGCGCACCGGCTCGAGCGCGCGCAGGCGCTGGTACTCTTCGAGGCAGTGGATGACGTGGCCTCGACCGATGCGCGGCGGCACGGCCGAGACGTTACGGAAGCCGGCATCGAAGGTGACGAGGCCGAACAGGTCCTGGAAGAAGACCGCGGACAGGCCGATCGTCGCCACCGCGCGCGCCACCGCCACCGCGATGGAGCCCGTGCCCGCGCCGCAGCGGGTGGAGAGCGAGCCGTCGGCGACGGCGAGCACGGTCGCGGTGCTCGGCTGCTCGTACTCGCGGACGACCAGCGGACTGAAGTTGGTGAGCGAGGACTGGGCCCAGTCGATCGAGGAGAACCGATCCCCGGCCTGCCAGTCCCGCAGGCCCACGTAGTCGAAGCCGGGGCCGTGGGAGAGGCTCCGGTGGTCGCCGATCGTCACCTCGCGCATGCGCTTCAGGATGAGCAGCTCGATCTCGGTGACCTCGGAGAGGCTGACGAGCGTGCCGTCCTCGGCGTGATGCGGTCCCGCGGGTTTCACCGAGCGCGCGGCGCCCGCCAGAGCGGGCGTATGGCCGCTCATGGCACCGCCACCCGCTCCACGACGTCGCGGATCACCATGTCGGTGGTCAGCCCGTGGCTCGCCGCGTGGGGGCCCAGCCAGATCCGGTGCCCGAGGATGTAGGGGGCCAGTTCCTGGATGTCCTCCGGTAGCACCTGATCGCGCTCGTGCATCAGGAGTGCCCACACGCGGGCCAGGCGGCCCCAGCAGATGATGGCGCGGGGCGACGCGCCGAGGTCCACGCCGCGTTCAACCAGGTCCGACGGGGAGCGGTGGAGCCAGTCCGTCTCGGGATTGTAGGGACGGGTGGCCGCGACCAGCCGCTGGATGTATTGACCGAGCCGCTCGTGCAGGAACACCTGCTCGGTGATGGCGCCGCGCAGCTGGATGATCCGCTCCTTCGACAGCAGGGCGTTCAGGCGCACGCGCTTGAAGTCGAAGTGCACGAGCTTCTGTTCCTCCTCGGGCGGCAGGTAGCCGACGTTCACCATGATGGCAAAGCGGTCGGTGGCGGCCTCCGAGAGGGGGAACGTGCCCTGCCCGAGCTCCACCGGGTTCATGGTCGCGATCGCGAAGCTGAACGCCGGCAGCTCGTAGGTCTCCTTGCCGACCGTCACGGTCCGGTCCTGCAGGCCCTCGAGGAACGCGCTCTGCGACTTCAGCGGGATGCGGTTGATCTCGTCGAGCAGGATCACCTCGGCCGAGGCCAGCGGGCCGAATTCGGTGACCAGCGCGCCGGTCGCCGGGTTGATCATCTGGAAGCCCACGACCTCGGTCGGCTGCAGGTCGGCGCGTCCCTGGAGCCGGGCGAACCGGGCATCACTGATCGCCGCCAGGATCACCCCGAAGAACGTCTTGCCGACACCGGGGACGCCGCGCAGCAGGAGATTGCCGGCGTTGACCTGCCGATTCTCCTTCTTGTCGTAGGTGGTCGGAATCTCCGAGAGCAGCACGACATTGGCGAGCGCCTTCGCCGTGTCGTACCCGACGAGCGCCTTCCCGCCTTCTGCGACGATCGACTTGTGGAAATGCAGGGCTTCTTCGAGGTCTGGATGCACGCTGCGCGATCCTATACAGGTTTCGACCCGGGCGGGAAGGATTCCGTCGCGCGGTTCCCGTAGAATACTCCGCCATGCCGAGCCCCCGGATCACGGTGTACCAGAAACCCACCTGCACGACCTGCCGCCGGGTGCACGCCGCGCTCACCGAGGCGGGCGTGGATTTCGACACCGTGGACTACTTCGTCGATCCCATCCCCCGGGCCACCTTGCAGGTGCTGCTCCGCAAGCTCGGCGTGCCCGCGCGCGACCTGCTGCGCACCACCGAGCCGGTGTTCCGCACGCTGGGTCTCGCCCGGCGATCCCTGTCGGAATCCGAAGTGCTCGATCTGCTGGTCGAGCATCCGGAGCTGCTGCAGCGGCCGATCGTGGAAAAGGGGTCGCGCGCGATTCTGGCGCGGCCGGCCGAGCGCATCGCCGAGCTGCTCTGAGGCGGGGCCCTGAGGCGGGGCCCAGGCCTGGCCGGCTCAGGGAAGAAACAGGAACTTGGCCTGGCCCGACAGGCCGCTCTCCCAGGGCCACAGCGAGCCGCCGCTTCGCGGGCGCGCCGTCGCCTGGACCCGAACGTAATACTCACGATTGGGCTCGAGCAGCGAGGTGCGGAAGAGCGGAAGCCGCTCGAACGAAGTCATCCACGCCCGGACCTCGGCCTCGTCGTCGGTGACCAGCCGGGAGTCTTCGCGCCCGTCGATGATCCGGATGAGGGTGTGGCGGCGCGTCAGGTTGTCGTACTCCACCACGTTGCTCACCACGGTCGAGTCGATGGTCCGATCGATCCAGGCCGGCACCTCGAGACGCAGATCCACGGTGTAGGTGAAGGTGGTGCGCAGGCCGCTCCAGATGGCGTCGTGCACCTGTTGCGTGTAGCCGTCGTCGAAGCTGAAGGAGACCAGCACCGAGCCGTCGCGGGCGAGTGGCGAGATGCGGAAGGAGGCGGCGTCGAGGACGAGACCACCCACGGCGAGCGCTGCGGCGAGCGCCAGGACCAGTCGGGCCTTCGTCGGTCGGCAGGCCGGGAGGTGCGCACAGTGCATCACGAGGCTGCGCAGCACTCTACCACGATCGCCGCGCGCCGACGCTGGCCGGCAGCGGTGGAATCCAATCCATGGATGTTATGATTCCGGCTGAGATTGCAGCCCTGATGCGAGCGAGGTACTTCCCCCCGGCCGTGCTCGTGACCCTGATGTGCCTGCTGGCCGCGCCGGCGTCCGGGCAGAACCTCGCGTTCTCGCTGTTCGAGCGCTACGCGGATTCGCTCCGGCAGTCCTCCGGTATTCCGGGCCTCTCGGCCGCCATCGTCCAGGATGGCCGCGTGGTGTGGGAGCGGGGCTTCGGCGTCAAGGACGTCGATCGGCAGCTGCCGGCCACGCCGGCCACGCCCTACCCGATCTTCGATCTCACACAGGCCCTCTCCGCCGCCGCGCTCATGCAGTGCCGCGATTCGGGCATGCTCAGCGTGGAAGACACCGTGCGACGCTGGATCCCGGGGCTTCCGCCGCCGGGCCCCTCCGTGGCCGGACTGCTGGCCCACGCGGAGCGCGGCAGGTTCCAGTACGCGCCCGAGCGCTTCGGCCTGCTCACGCGCGTGCTCGAGGGATGCGTCGGGCTGCCCATCCGGGTGGCCGTTGCCGAGCGCGTCTTCCACCCTGCCGGAATGCTCGACTCGGTGATGGGGCGCGACCTGGCTGGTACGACCGACGGCGCCGTCCTCGCGCGCCACCAGGCCGTGCTGGCTCGCCTGGCCACGTCGTATCGGGTGGACCGGAACGGCCGGGCCATCCGGACGGACGCACCGCCCGCGGTCGATGCCGCGACCGGCGCCGTCTCCACCGTGCGTGACCTCGCGGCGTTCGACGCGGCCCTCGACGCCGGTCTCCTCGCCCGCGCCCAGAGTGTCTCGCTCGCCCAGCATGCGGTCTCGGCCGCGGAGGGCCAGGGGCCCACCGGGCTGGGATGGTTCGTCCAGGATGTCGGTGGCGAGCGGCTGGTCTGGCAGTTCGGACTGTCGCCCGACGCCGGATCGTCGCTGATCGTCAAGGTCCCGGAGCGGGGGCTCACGTTGATCCTGCTCGCCAACAGTGACGGGCTCGGCCCCAGGTCGATCCACGAGACGGGGGACGTGACCCAGTCCGTGTTCGTCCGCATCTTCCTGCGCCTGTTTGTCTGAGGGCGGTCCCACGACCCACGTCCCGCCGGTGCCGGAACGACGGCTGCGGCTGCTCGTGCTCGCCGCCGTGCTGGCCGTGCTGGCGCCCTCGCCGGCCGGTGCCGACTGGATCGTGTCGCCCGTCGTGCACGTCTACTTCGGCGGCCAGACCAACCTCGTCGAGGATCTGGACCGCGGACCGGAGGCGCGCAAGCTCGGTGGCGGCGTCTCGGGCGGATTCCTGACCGACGGCCTGCTCGGGGTGGAGGCGGAGTTCGCCTACGCGCCCGGCTTCTTCGAGCGCGACGGGGGCCTCATCACGAGCAGCCGCCTCACCACGCTCACCGGCAACGTCATCGTCGCGTTGCCACGTGCCATCTCGCGCGAGTCGCTCAGGCCGTACCTCACGGCCGGGCTCGGCCTTCTGCAGGCGCGCACCGAGGATGTGCTCGGCGAGCTGGCGGTCGACACCAGCATGCTGGGGCTGAGCGTGGGCGGCGGCGCCATCGGCGAACTCACCGACCGGGTGAGCCTGCGTTTCGATCTCCGCCGGCTGAAGACCGTGACCGGCGATGATTCCCTCGTGCTCACCTCCGGGCGATCCCGCATCAGTGTCTGGCGCGCCGGCATCGGCGTCACCTTCCGGTACTGACCGTCCCTGCCGGCTGCCGCTGGCGAGGGCGTCACCTTCGTGAGCCAGCCCGCCCCGCTGGTGCCGCCGCCCGCGCAGGGCGGCCCTGGCGCTGGACCGGGACCGAGGGCGTGTCCCCCGCAACGCCTGCCGTACGCAACAACCGGCGCCACCGGCCCGCGCGCGTGCGAGCCGATGACGCCGGCGTCCAGGGTCCGGGAGCGAGCCGGGGCGCCCTAGAACTCGACCGGGTACGGGGGAATCTTGCCCGACGCGTGGAGGTGCGCGACCGCGTTGTCGTTGTTCTCCCACACGATGAGCATCGAACGCTTGGGCGAGTAGCCACGATGCCGGATGTCGGCCGGCATGGCCGCCACGTCACCCGCGCGCATCACGACGTGGGCCATCGGGCGGCCCGTGCTCTTGTTCTCGATGTCCCAGGTGATCTCGTCGCTCACCTGGACGAACCACTCCACGCGGTCGTTGCCGTGGGTGATCGGCAGCACGTCCTCCTCGGTCGTCGGGCAGAGCAGGCTGTCCTTGACGACCGAGCAGACCGAGGGGTTCCACGTCACGTCCGAGCGCGAGAGATACGCGAACAGGTTGTAGGCGTGCACCTGTCCCTCGAAGCCGGGCTCCGCGTGGATCTCGGGCGCGTCCTGCGGGACGTCGGCGAACTGCCGGTTGACGGGGAAGCCGTTTTCGTCGGTGCGCATCGGCGTGTCACCGGCGAGGCCGACCATGCGGTTGGCCGTGACGCGCTGGCGCTTGATGGCCTTGTGGTTGCTGCCCTGCTTGGTGCCGATGGCGCGCCCGGTCTCGCTCGGCGCCGCGAACGGATCGAACGCGTCGTTCGTCCAGTTGTCGAGGATGTCCTCGAACACCTTCTTCAGCTCCTTCGAGTCGAAGGTGTCCACGTAGTGCCGGTTGGTGGCGCGGTAGGCCTCGTTGAAGAGCCCGACGAACATCTCCACGGTGCCGTAGTGGTTGACCGTGCCGAACACGTGGTCGAAGTTGACCGTGCCGTAGAAGAAGCCCCACGCGACGTCGCGCATCAGCGCGCGGAGGAAGTCCTCGATGCGCATCACATGGCGGCCGCCGGGGTAGAGGATGTACGCGAACGACTCATCGCGCTTGAACGAGAACTCGCTGATGGTGAACGTCTGGTACCCCAGCGACTTCTCCGGCGCGGGAGTTACCGTCGAAACAGTGCTCATGATCGACTCCGTGTATGAAAGTGTGTCGTGGGTGCCGGGTCAGGCGGTCTGGCAGATGTCGGCCCACTTCTCGACCGTGAGGCTGCCCTTGATCGTCTGCACCAGCATCACACCGGGCTTCGCGCTCCGGAACTGATAGGCCGCGCCCTTCGGCAGCAGCGTCATGTGGCCGCGCCGTGCGCGCACCCAGCCCATCTTCCGGCCCTGGGGCTCGGCGGCGAGCTGCACGGTGCCCTCGCTCGACTCCGGCACCGCCGGGGCGTCGGGCATGACGAAGTGCACTTCGATGTCACCATCCATCACCAGGGCGGACTCGTCGTGCCCGGCGGCGTACCAGGGCGAGGTGCCCTCGGCGCGCACGGCTTCGAGCACGAACCGGAGGTTCTGCGCCACGGCCACCTTCTCGTACGGCTTCGACTTCGACGCCACCTCGAACACGTTCGAGAACACGTAGTGCTTGGCGTCGGCGTCGATCACCTCGACGCCGCCCTTCTGGTAGTGCTCCAGCGATCCGAATACGGTCTGAACGCTCATCTGTCCCTCGCTCCTGATATGTGCGTGTCGGACTCTTGCCTGTGTCTGCTTGCCGAGCAGCCGTTAGGCAAACGGCGCACCAACCCGGGTCTGAAAGGAAAGACGCGAAAAAACCGGCAGGTGGGGAAGGGTGCCGCTGTGGAGGCGGGGAATATGCCGCAGGGACCGTGAACTAGTCCCCGCGGCCCGGCGGCGGGCTCAGTACCGGCGCTTCTGCTGCCGAATCAGGTCGAACCGGGCCGTGTCGGCCACCGCCATGACTGCCATCACACCGGCCTGCACCGGATCGGTGACCACCAGGTCGGCCGCATCGGGGACCCCGCCCGCCATGTTGAGGGAGATCACATAGAGGCCGTTCTGCCGGACCTCTTCGACCGCCCGGGTGATGTCGCCGCCCATGATGGATCCGGCCAGCACGAGCAGCTTCACGCGGGGCAGGCGCACGACGCCGCGGACGGCCGCCGCCAGTTCGTGCTCGCCGACCAGCGGGATCGTGTCCACCGAGATGCGCTCGCCCCGGATGTTGTGGCGGTCGGCCTCGGAGATGGCGCCGAGCGCGACCTGGCCGACCTGGGCACCGCCGCCCATGATGATGATGCGCTTGCCGTAGATCTTCGAGAACCGCGGCAGCTGCTGGACCGACGCGACGCCCGGCACGCCGGCGAGGTCGGTCAGCACCGCGTCGGGGCTCGATTCCAGCGTGAACTCGAGATACACGTCGGAGATGCCTCCGCCGGCGTGCATGTCCACGTAGGTGATGTTGGCCTGATGGTCGGCGAGCACCCGGGTGAGGCCGAACAGCATGCCGGGCTGATTCGTCACGGACACGAGGACGGCGTGCGGCGTCATGAATCGTATGACTCTAGCATGCGGTGCGCGGGCCGCTTGTCACGGTGCGCCGCCCTACAATGGGCGACGCATGCCGCCTCGCATCGTCATCACCAGCTGGGGCTCCTACGGCGACATCTACCCGTACCTCGGTCTGGGCCGCAGGCTGGCGGCGGCCGGCGCCGAGGTGGTGCTGGCCGTACCCGAGTACTACCGTGGCACCGTGGAGGCCGCCGGGCTCGGGCACCGGTCGGTCGGTCCCGGCATCGACCCGGCCGATCGGGCGCTGGTGTCCCGGGTCATGGACCCGGCCCGCGGTCCGGAAGCCCTCGTGCGAGACATCCTGCTGCCGGCGCTCGAGCGCACCGCCCGCGACCTGCGGGAGGCGACCCGCGGCGCCGATCTGCTGGTGACCCATCCTGTGACGTTCGCCGGTCCCGTGGTCGCTGCGCTCGAGGGCGTGCCCTGGGTGTCGACCGTCCTGGCGCCCCTGTCCTTCTTTTCGGCGACCGACCCGCCGGTGCTGCCCGCCGCGCCCTGGCTGGCGGGCCTCGCCCGGCGCGTGCCGTGGGCGGCGCACCTGCTTGCCCGGACGGCGCGCCGTGCCACGGCCGCCTGGATGGCGCCCGTGCATGCGCTCCGGCGGGCACACCGGCTGCCGCCCGGCGGCCATCCGCTCTTCGAGGGCCAGTTCTCGCCGACCCTCACGCTGGCGCTCTTCTCGCCCGTGTTCGCCCCGCCGCAGCCCGACTGGCCGCCGCAGACGCGCACCACCGGCTTCGTGTTCCACGACGACCCGGCGGACGTGCTGCCGTCCTCCCTCGAGGCGTTTCTCGCGGCCGGCGCCCCACCGGTCGTCTTCACGCTCGGGACCTCGGCGGTCCATGCGGCCGGCGCCTTCTATGCCGAGAGCGTGGCGGCGGTCCGGGCGCTCGGCGTCCGCGCCGTGCTGCTCACGGGCGGCATCCAGGGCAACCTCCCGGCGGGCCGCCTGCCGGACGACGTGCTCGCGGTGGACCGTGCACCGCACGCCCGTCTCTTTCCCCGGGCCTCGGTGGTGGTGCATCAGGGCGGCATTGGCACGACCGCACAGGCTTTGCGCGCGGGACGTCCGATGCTGGTCGTCCCCCACGCCCACGATCAGGCCGACAACGCCGCGCGCGCCGTCAGGCTCGGTGTGGCCCGCACCCTCGGCCCCCGCGCCTATGTGGCGCGCCGCGTGACGCCGGTCCTGACGCACCTGTTGACGGACGCGGCCGCCGCCCGGCACGCCGAACGGACAGCGCTCGCCCTTGCCACCGAGGATGGCGCCCGGGAGGCGGCGCAGGCGCTGCTGGCGGCCGCCGGGGCCTGAGCCGTTCCCCGGCCCGCGAGGTGGAGCGGCACGGCTCGCGCCGGTTGACTCATACGGGGGCGGCGTCTAGAGTGACCCCGGCGCCCGGGCCGGGCGCATCGAGGAGCCACGCATGGACGACGACACGAGCGAGGGGGTCCGCGACGCGTGGGCACCGCCGCGCCGGTCGGGGGTGACCCGTCGGGCGTTCATCAAGGGCGTCATTGCCGCCGGCGCGGTCGCGACCTCGGCGGGATATCTCTTCAGGGGCAACGGCCCGCTGCTCGGCCAGGGAACCGCTCAAGGGTCGGTCGAACGTCTCATCAGCCTGACCGTCAATGGCCAGGTCCGCCGCGTCGATGTGATGAAGCAGGAGACGCTGGCGATGACCCTGCGCTACAAGCTGGGGCTCACCGGCACGAAGATCGGCTGCGACCGTGCCGAGTGCGGCGCCTGCACCGTGTTGCTCGATGACGTGCCGCACTATGGGTGCTCGGTGCTCACGCACACCGTGCGCGGCCGCGCCGTGCGTACCATCGAAGGGCTGGCGGCTCCAGACGGACGCCTGCATCCGGTGCAGCAGGCGGTCGTGGACGAACAGGGTTTCCAGTGTGCGTTCTGCATGCCGGGTTTCGTGATGGCGGCAGTGGGATTCCTGACGGTCAACCCCACTCCCACGCGCGAGGAGCTGGCGCACGGGCTGTCCGGCAACCTGTGCCGGTGCCAGGACTACGACAAGATCCTCACGTCGCTCATGCGCGGCGCCGAGTACCTGCGGGGGGAGTGAGATGGCGGGTCCACTGCTCGGCGCCAACTACACGCCGCTCGATCTGGTGGCCAAGGTCACCGGCCGTGCCCGCTACGCCGAGGACTTCCGCGCCGACGGCATGCTCTTCTGCAAGCTGCTGACGAGCCCCATGCCGCACGCCCGGGTACGCGCGCTCGACGCGAGCGCCGCCCTGGCCATGCCGGGCGTCCGCGCCGTGCTGACTGCCGACGACCTGCCGGACCTGGACGGCGCCGAGTGCGCGCTGACCAACGAGCCCCTCTACGCCGGCGAGCCCATTGCGGCCGTCGCCGCCGTGGACGAGGCCACGGCTGCCGAGGCGGTGGAGGCCCTGGTCGTCGATCTCGAACCGCTGCCGTTCGTCATCGACGCGCTCGAGAGCCTCCGGCCCGGTGGCCCCAACGCGCGCCTTGGGGGCAATGCGTGGGGACCCCCGCCGCCCGGCGGCGGCTTCGGCGCGCCCTCACCGCTCATCGAGATCAAGTGGACCGAGGCGGACTTCGCGGCCGCCACCGACGGACGCCTGCCGACCGGCCAGGCCACCGAGGAATGGGCGTACGGCGATCTCGAGGCGGGGTTCGCCGGCGCAGCGCTCGTGCTCGACGAGTCCTTCGTGGTGCAGTCCACGGGACACCACCCGATGGAGACGCGCAGCGCCATGGCGGCGTGGCAGAACGGGAAGCTCCATCTCTACGGCTCGACGCAGAGTGTCGTGCGCACGGTGGACGGCATCGCGCGGTGGGTCGGCATTCCCCCGGAAGACGTCGTGCTCATTTCGGAGTACACCGGAGGCGGGTTCGGCAGCAAGGGCGCCGGCGCCGTCTCGATGGCCATTCCGGCGCTCCTGGCGCGCAAGGCCGGCGCGCCCGTCATGATGCGGATCTCGCGCGAGGAGGAGAGCTACATCGGCCGCGCCCGCACCAACATGACCGGGCGGGTGAAGGTGGGATTCGCCGCCGACGGGCGGATCACGGCGCTCGACCTCTTTCTGCTGCAGGACACCGGGGCCTACGGGCCGATGGGCGATCACCGTTCGGCCGGCAACGCCGCGTCGCTCATCTACCAGCCGCCCGCCATGCGCTGGCGCGCGGTGAACGTGCTCACCAACACCCCGCCGCGCACCCAGCAGCGCTCGCCGGGGCCGATGCAGGCCAATGGCGTGATCGAGCCGGTGATCACCAAGGCCGCGGCGGCCCTCGGCATCGACCAGGTCGAGATCCGGCGGCTGAATGCCCCGGTGGGCAAGGCGCCATACGGTCCGCCCGGACCCGATGGTGCCCGCCGCTACGTCACCGGCGCCAACGTCCGTGAGGCCCTGGCGCAGGGCGTGCGTCAATTCGGCTGGGAGGAACGCCGCGCGACGGCCGGCCGGCGCCGCGGCGCCAAGGTCCGCGGGATCGGCGTGGCGGTGGGCCCGCACGGTGCCGGGTCGGTGGGCTTCGATGGGCTCATGACGATCCGGCCCGATGGCCGCCTCTACGTGCAGTCGGGCGTCGGCAACCTCGGCACCCACTCGGTCACCGACCTGGCGCGCGTGGCGGCCGATACGCTGGCGATGCCCTGGGAGAAGGTGGAGGTCACCTGGGGCGACACGAGCAAGGGGCTCCCGTGGACCTGCATGTCCGTGGGCAGCCAGACCACCCATGCGATGACCCGCGCCAACCTCGCTGCGGCCACCGACGCCCGGCGCAAGCTGCAGATGATCGCGGCACAGGACCTCGGTGGCCGCCCCGACGACTATGTCGTCGGCGGCGAGCGCGTGTACCATCGCGCCGCGCCGGGCCGCGGGCTCACGTTCGCGCGGGCCGCCGAGCGTGCCATCGCCCTCGGGGGGGCGTTCGACGGGCACACCCTGCCCGACGACATCCACCCCTTCACGCGCGCCTCGGCCGCGGGCCACGTCGGCCTGGGCGTGATGGGTGTGGCCAAGGACACCTATCCCCGAGACGGCGACACCTATTCCTTCGTGATCGGCTTCGCGGAGGTGGAAGTCGATCTCGAAACGGGGAAGGTGGTCCTCGTGGACTTCCTCTCCGTGGGCGACGTGGGCACGGTGGTGAACCCCCGCAGCCTCGGCGGACAGCTCAATGGGGGCAGCTGCCTGGGCATCGCGCACGCGCTCTGTCAGAAGTGGGTGTACGACCGGCGGTACGGGCTCTCGCTGGCCCGGCGCTTCTATCAGAACAAGCCGCTGACGATCCTCGACGTGCCCGCGCGCATGGCCTGGTCGGCTGTCGGGATCGCCGATCCGGAGACGCCGGTGGGTGCGCGAGGCGTGGGTGAGCCGCCCGTGGGAGCGGGCTACGGGGCGGTGATGAACGCCATTGCCGACGCGGTGGGCGTGGACGTGTTCCGCCGCGCGCCGGTGACTCCCGATCTCGTGCTGATGTCGCTCGAGCACGGCCGCCGGATGCACGAGCCGCTCCGGGCGCACGTCTAGGACCCAGAGAACCCCAGGGCTCCGGTCAAGCCGGGGCACCGCACCGAAGGCGAGGCTGCGTCCGTGGTCGAGAGGGAGGGAACGAAGTGGCCGTAATCCGCGACGTGATGCCGGCGTTCGAGCTGTTCCAGCCCACCACGGTGGACGACGCGCTCGCCCTGCTGGCCCGCTACGGCCCCGATGCGTGGGTGCTGGCGGGCGGCCTCGATTCGTTCGACTGGCTCAAGGATCGGCTCCGGCGCCCGGCCGCCGTCATCGATCTGGGAGGCGTGTCGGCCCTGCGCGGCATCGCCGATCTCGACGGAGGTCTCGCCATCGGCGCCATGACCACGCTCACCGAGGTGGTGCGGCACCCGGTCGTTCGCGAGCGCTTCGGGCTGCTCGCCACGGCGGCCGAGGCGGCGGCGTCGCCCCAGATCCGCAACCAGGGCACCCTCGGTGGCAATCTGACACAGGACACCCGCTGCTGGTACTACCGTGCGGGCTGGGCGTGCTACCGCGCGGGCGGCAATATCTGCTACGCGGATACGCCCGATGCGGTCAACCGCGAGCACGCCATCCTCGAGGCGGACCGCTGCGTGGCGGTGAGTCCGTCCGACACGGCGCCGGCCCTCATCGCGCTCGACGCGTCGTTCGTCCTCCGGTCCCCGCGCGGCGAGCGGACGGTGCGGGCCGAGGACTACTTCGTCGGGCCCGGCTTCGACATCACGCGGATGACCGACCTGCGCGAGGGCGAGCTGCTGACGGCCATCCACGTGCCCGCGGACTGGGGAGGGGCGCAGTTCTACTTCGAGAAGGTGCGCGACCGGAACGTGTGGGACTTCGCGCTCGTCAGCATCGCGTCCGCCATGGTGGCCGACGCGGGGCGTATCGAGCGCATCCGGATGGCGGCCGGTGGCGTGGCGGCGCGCCCGCTTCGCCTGGCGGCGTCGGAGGTTGCTGCCACGGGGCAGCCCCCCAATGAGTCGACGGCCGCGGTGGCGGGCAACATGGCCGTCGAGGGCGCGGTGACCCTCACGCACAACGGCTTCAAGGTACCGCTGCTGCGCAACCTCGTGAAGCGCGCCATCCGAGGCGTGGAGGCCTGATGGAATTGCTCCGATGGGGCCAGACCCCGTGGGGGGAGTGGGTGCTCACCCACATCTCCTGGACCCTGTTCTGGGCCGCGCTCGGTGCCGGACTGGCCTTCCTCGTCGCCCACGCCGCCTATCGGCTGTTCTCCCGTCACGAAGCCCGCCCGGCGGGCGAAACCGATGCCCTCGAGCAGGCGCATCCGGGGCTCCCGGCGCGGATCCGCCGGCATTCCGGCCCCGCGCGCCTGTTCCACTGGGTGATGGCGGCGGCGATGTTCGTCCTCCTGGGCACGGCGTTCCTGCCCGTCGTCGGTGTGCGCTTCGCCTGGGTCACCTGGCACTGGGCCGCTGGACTGGTGCTGACGGCCTCGATCGTGTTCCACGTGATCCACGCGTCGGTGTTCCTCGACTTCTGGTCGATCTGGGTGAGCCCGCGCGACCTGCCCGAGATGCGCGCCGAACTTCGGCGGGAACTCGGCCATCACGTCGAAGGGCCCAAGCCGGGCAAGTACCCGCTCGGCAACCGCCTCTATCACCTCGTGATCGTGCTCGCGGGACTTGGCGTGGTGGGCACCGGGCTCCTGATGCTCGTGCGCGTGCGCACGCCGTTCCTGGCGCGCAATCCCTATCTGCTGGGCGACGGGGCGTGGGGCCTGACCTACGTGCTCCACGGGACGGCAGGCGTGGCGTTGGTGGGACTGGTCATCGCCCACGTCTATTTCGCGCTGCGTCCGGAGAAATGGTGGATCACGGGCGCGATGGTGCGGGGCTCGATTTCACGGCGGCAGTATCTCGAGCATCACGATCCCAAGCGCTGGACGGTGGAGTCTCGATGAGCGGCACACGGCAGGCGCTCGCGGCGAGGTGCCGCCTGATCGAGGAGGCCTACGAGTTCTGCCTGGCGTATGCCGCCCAGGGCCTCTCCGGAACGGAGGGCAGCGGCGCCGGGGGCCAGGCGCGCGAGTGGCTGGGGCGCCTGGCCGGGGCGCTGGTCGATCTCGGCGAGGGCTATGGGGCGCTGGTGGAGACGGAGGGTCTGGAGCCGGCCAGTCGCTACCGCGCGTTTGTGGCCCTGCTCGACCGCGACGCCCGCGCGGCCCACGCCCTCGTGGACCTCGTGCTCGCGCAGCCCGTCATCAGCTCGCAGCTGGTGGACAACCTGAACGCGTCGATCCACGTGCGCACGCTGCTGACCGACCTGTTCGTCATCGACGAGATCCTCGCCACATCGACACCGGGCCATCCAGTCGCGGGCAACGCAGCAGGCGGCGCGACAGCAGGCGCCGCTGGCGGGGAGGCGGCAGACGCCGAGGCCGCAGGCCGCCCCTGAGCCGCAGGGCTCAGTCCACCGGCTTCAGCCGCTCCCGCGTGGCCGCCAGCCGCTCGCGGGCGTTCGGCAGGCGCATGACGAGCAGCTCGAGCTGCTGCAGGTAGTGGGGCAGGCCCGTGCGCGTCCGGTACTCCGCGAGGAACGGCTCGATCTTCGACAGCACGGCCACGTGCTCCCCGTTGCTGTCACTGAACATCTGCTCGTCGATGGCCCCTCGGTTGACGAACGCGGCGGCCATCTCCCAATAGGTGGTGACCATCCGGTACGACGCGGAACGCTCGCCGCGGATCGTGTCCAGGATCTCCTGCGCGCTCGTCGGGTGGAACGTCCGGACGAACCACGTCCGGGCTTCCCGCATCGTGGCTTCCCGCCGCAGGTCGTACAGTTTCATGAGCAGATCGGCGCTCTCGTAGGCGGAACTCACGCGTCTGTCCTCCAGCTTGGATGATGCCGTCGGGCCTCGGGCGGCCCCGAGCGGCAGCGAATGCCGACGTTCGGCGCCGGCCTGGCGCCGGCACGGCCTGGTGCGTCCGGCGCTGCCCGGCGAAACGACCGCCGGCCGCGCCCGGCGCACCGGCAGAGCGGCATCGTACCGCAGTTTGCGTGTCGGTGTCGCAGGCTGGCTCACACCGACCCGCGGACATCGACAGTCCCACCGGCTCGCCGCCCGCGCGTCATCGGGGCGTGCGCTACACTGAGGGACATTCGTCATCACGCGCACGCAAGGAGGAGTGACACATGGGTATCCGCCTGGGCGACGAGGCCCCGAATTTCACTGCCGACACCACCGAGGGACGCATCGACTTCCATCAGTGGAAAGGCAACAGCTGGGCCGTCCTGTTCTCGCACCCGAAGGACTTCACGCCGGTGTGTACCACTGAACTCGGCTCCGTTGCCCGGCTGAAACCCGAGTTCGACAAGCGGAATACGAAGGTCATCGGCCTCAGTGTGGACCCGGTGGACGAGCACCGGCGCTGGGCGGGTGACATCGAGGACGTGACGGGCTCGGCGCTCAACTTCCCGCTCGTGGCCGATCCGGATCGGACGGTGGCGACGCTCTACGACATGATCCACCCCAACGCGAACGACACCATGACGGTGCGGTCGGTCTACGTCATCGGGCCGGACAACAAGATCAAGCTCACGCTCACGTACCCGGCCAGCACCGGTCGCAACTTCCAGGAACTCCTGCGCGTGATCGACTCGCTGCAGCTCACCTCGGGCTATCAGGTGGCGACCCCGGCGGACTGGAACGTGGGCGACGACGTGATCATCGCGCTCTCGGTCTCCGACGAGGACGCGAAGCAGAAATTCCCGGCCGGTTTCGTGACCAAGAAGCCGTATCTCCGCGTGACGCCGCAGCCCGACAGGGCGCCGCGCTCCTGACCGCGCGGGTCGCGCCAGGTCCGCCGGGCCCGCGCGCGACCCGCCCACCACCCGCCCGCGCACCGGTCGTCGGGCCGTCACGGCCGTCGTGGCCCCGACCGCCCGATTGTGCGGCGCGTCCGAAGCCCGTAAGATGACCGCGCATTCGAGGGGATCGCACGGGCCGCCACTGGTGGTGGTCGTGCCGCCGGCCCGTCGCCGCCCTTCGCGGTCCGTGTGGACATGACACTTCCGGCAGGCGCCCGTCTCGGGCCGTTCGAGGTCCAATCGCTGCTTGGCGCGGGCGGCATGGGCGAGGTGTACAAGGCCCTCGACACCCGGCTCGCCCGGGCCGTGGCGCTGAAGGTGCTCCCGCACCACATCGCCGCCGATCCCGACTTCCGCGAGCGGTTCCATCGCGAGGCGCGGGCGATCTCGTCGCTCAACCACCCGCACATCTGCGCCATCCACGACGTGGGCGCGGCGCCCGATCCCACCGGACGGGGCGAGCCGATTCACTACCTCGTGATGGAGTATCTCGAAGGGCAGACGCTCGCCGAGCGGCTCGAGCGGGGCCGGCTCACGCTCGAGCAGACCCTGCACTTCGGCACCCAGGTGGCGCGTGCTCTCGAGAGCGCGCACCGCGCGGGCATCGTGCACCGCGACCTCAAGCCCGCCAACATCATGCTCACGCGCTCGGGGGCGAAGCTCCTCGACTTCGGCATGGCGAAGGTGCGGGAGGCCGGAGGAGGCATCGCAGGCGGGGCCGGCGTGACCGTGTCGGACGAGACGCGGTCGCTGACGGGTCAGGGCACGATTGTCGGCACGCTGCAGTACATGTCGCCCGAGCAGCTGGAAGGCCGGCCGGCCGATGCCAGGAGCGACATCTTCGCGTTCGGTGCCGTGCTGTACGAGATGCTCACCGGCACGCGCGCCTTCGCGGGCAGCAGCCAGGCCAGCGTGATTGCCGCCATCCTCGAGCGCGAGCCGGCCCCGCCCTCCGCGTTGCAGCCGCTCACCCCGCCCAGTCTCGACCGCGTGATTCGCACGTGCCTGGCCAAGGATCCGGACGCCCGCTGGCAGAGCGCCGGCGACCTCGTGCTCGAACTCCAGTGGGCGGGCGACCCGCCGCAGCCGGGGTCCGGTGCGGGTGCGACGGGCCGCCGCTCGTCGTGGAGCCGGCTCGCCTGGGTCGCCGCTGGCGTCCTTGCCGTGACGGTGGCGATCCTGGGATGGCAGCTGACGCGCCAGGAGCCGCAGGCCGCGAGGCCCGTCGTGCGCGCATCGATCCTGCTGCCGGAGGGCGTGCAGTTCCCGACCATCGGGTCGGTCAGCCCCGGGGGGCGGCTGGCGCTGTCGCCCAACGGCCGGTGGCTGGCCATTGCGGCGGTGGACGCCGCCGGGATCCAGCGCCTGTGGGTGCGGGGGATGGACGGGCTCGTGGCCCAGCCGGTGACGGGTACCGAAGGGGCGATCTCGCCGTTCTGGTCGCCCGACTCCCGCTCCATCGGGTTCACAGCGCAGGGGAAGCTGAAGCGGGTGGACGTGCTCGGCGGTCAGCCGGTGGTGATCTGCGACACGGACTTCTTCGCGACGGGCTCCTGGAGCCGCGACGATGTCATCCTCTTCACGCCCGCTCCGGGTGCAGGCCTGCACCGCGTGCCGGCGACGGGCGGCATGCCCGTGCCGGTGACCGAGACCGATCCTGATGCCGGCGACGTGGACCATCGCAACCCGTACTTCCTGCCGGACGGCCGCCACTTCCTGTATCTCGCGGTGGGCAGTGCCACCGGGGGGCCCAACGATCCGCGCGCCATCTACGTTGGTTCACTCGACCAGACCGAGCCCGCCCGGCTGCTGATCGAGGGCGGGTCCAACGCGAAGTACGCCACCGGACGCATCCTGTTCCTGCGCGGCGGCGATCTGGTGGCCCAGGCGTTCGATCCCGATGCCCTCGCGCTCACGGGCGACCCGATCGTCGTGGCCGAGCAGATCGACATCATCGGATCAGCCGCGACCGGCGCGTTCACCGTGTCCGACACCGGCGTGCTGGCCTACCGGGCCGGCACAGGGCAGGCGTCGGACCTGGTGTGGGTCGATCGCCAGGGCCGGCGGCTGGGCGTGCTCGCCGAGGGCGCCGAGTTCGGCGATGTGGAGCTGTCGCCCGATGGCGCGCGCGCCGCGGTGAGCGTGCTCGACCCCACCCGGGGCACCCGTGACATCTGGCTGGTGGACACGACGAGCGGACAGCGCACGCGCTTCACGTTCGATCCGGCCGACGACGTCGCGCCGATCTGGCGTCCCGACGGCAGCGGGATCGTGTTCACGTCGCGGCGAACGGGGCAGTACACGCTCTTCGAGAAGGCGGCCAGTGGGGCAGGCAGCGAGAGCGCGCTCCCGCTCCGGGCGAGCGACGCCTACCCGGTGAGCCTGACGCCCGACGGTCGCCAGCTGCTCTTCTGGACGGCAGGCGGGGCAACCGGCAACCGTCTGTGGCTGGCCGCCCTCGACGGGGACGAGGCCGCGGCCCCGCTCGTCGAAGGCCCCTCGAGCCCCGGACGGTTCTCGCCCGATGGACGGTGGGTGGCCTACTACACGTCGGAGTCCGGACGTTTCGAGGTGTACGTCCGTCCGTTTCCCGACGACAACGGTCGCTGGCAGGTATCGACCGGCGGCGGCAACCTGGTGCGCTGGAGTCGCGACGGTACCGAACTCTTCTTCGTCGCGCCCGACGGGACGCTGATGGCGGCGCGGGTGGACGCCGCCACCGGCGCCTTCGCGGTACCGGGCGTGGAGCGGCTCTTCCAGGCGCGTCCAGCGGGTCCCCGCTACTTCTACGATGTGACGCCCGACGGGCAGCGCTTTCTCGTGAACACGCCCGCCGAAGGCGGGGATGCCTCGTCGATCACGCTCGTGCTCAACTGGACCGGGTCAGCCCGTGTGGCGCCCCTCCGCGGAGGCTTCCCGCCGCCCCGCTGAGTCTTCAACGGTCCGCGTGCCCTTCACGTAGCGCACGATCACGACGGTCATGTCGTCCTGCCCCGGGGCATCTCCCGTGAAGCGGTTCACCCCGTCGAGTACCGCCCGGAGCACGGCGTCGGGCGTGAGCGCGGCTGCCGCACGGGCCAGGTCAGCCGTCCGCGTCTCGCCGAACTCCTCGCCCGCGCTGTCGGTGGCTTCGGTGACGCCGTCGCTGAAGAGCAGGAGCAGATCGCCGTCCCGCATGAACAGCTCGCCTTCCGCGTAGGCATCGGCCGTCGACAGGCCGAGGATGGTGCCGCCCACGTCGAGCCGTTCGGTGGCGGCGCCCGACAGCAGCAGTGGCGGGTTGTGCCCGGCGTTCGAATAGCGCAGCCGTCCGTCGGCGTCGAGGATGCCGAAGAACGCCGTGGCGAAGCGGCCACCGGGGGCTCGCCGCTGCAGGGCATCGCTCAGCCGCTGCATCGTTTCGGCCGGGCCGGCCGGGGCGAAGGTCTGGCCTTCCAGCACGCCCTGGAGCAGCGCGCCGAGCAGGGCGGCGGGCGGCCCCTTGCCCGACACGTCACCGATGGCGATGCCGAGACGGTCGCCCGGCAGGTCCGCGTAGTCGAAGAAGTCGCCGCCGATCGAGCGGCTGGGCACGGCCGCGCCGGCCGCGTCGAAGAAGGGGCCGGTGCGCCGGGCCGGCGGCAGCAGCGCCTGCTGCATCACCGAAGCCACGCGCAGCTCCTCCTCCACCCGGGCGTTCTCGAGCGCTTCCCGGTACAGCCGGGCGTTGTCGATGGCCATGGCGGCCTCGGCCGCGAGCGAATCGAGCGCGCCGAGCGTCGCGTTCGACATCAGGGCGCCTTTCTCCCGACTGTCGAGATAGAGCACACCGATGACGCGCTCGGCAGGCGGCGTGGCCGCGTCGGCGAAACGCACCACGCGCAGGGGCACGCAGGCCACGTGGCGGATGCCGAGGGCCACAGTCCCCTCGTGCGCCGAGGCGAGATCGCGCAGGTCGGACACCACGCGCGCCGACCCCGAGGCGAACACTTCCTCGGGGATACGCCGGCTCGTGTCGAACCGCCCGGTGGCGAGCGGTACCCGGCCCTGCGCGCGCGCGAGCTTGAGGTCGAGCGTGCCGCCCTCACCGGCCAGCATCACGAAGCCGCGGTCGGCCCGGGCGAGGTCGATCGCGGCGTCGAGGACCAGTGCGAGGACGTCGTCGAGGAGCTTGGCGGTGCCGAGCGCGCGCAGTCCATCGAGCAGGGTGGCGATCTGCCGGAGCCCGCCGCCTGCGCCCCCGTCTGCCCGGAGGTCGCCCGGCTGCGTGTCGTCGAGCAGCAGGATGAGTTCGGCCTCCCCGCTGCGTCCGAGGCGGACGTGATCGCCGTGGAGCAGTGTCTGTTCGGTCACCTGCGTCCCGTTGACGAACGTGCCGAACCGCGAGCCGAGATCCCGGAGGACGACCACGCCGTTGGCCAGGGTGATCTCCGCGTGCTCGCGGGACACGTCGGTGCCCATGACGTGCACGTCGCTCGTGGCCCGTCGCCCGACGCTCGTGCGCGGCCGGTCCAGCGGAAGCACCCGTCGGCCCAGGGCGTCGCGCACTTCGAGGCGAGGCTCGGTCATCGCCGTGGATGATGCCACAGGGGCGGCGCGGTATAGTGCCGTCTCAGGAGAGACAGATGCTGCCACAACGTACGTTGGGTCGCGGGGGGCCGCGTGTCCCGGCACTCGGCCTCGGGTGCATGAGCATGTCACAGGCCTACGGCGTGCCCGACGATGAGGAGTCACTGCGGACGCTGCACCATGCCCTCGACCTGGGGGTGTCACTGCTCGACACCGCGGACGTCTACGGACAGGGCGCCAACGAACGGCTCGTGGGCGAGGTGCTGCGCACGCGGCGGCAGGAGGTCTTCCTGGCCACCAAGTGCGGCATCGTGTCAGGCGCGGGCGGCGCGCCCACCGGCGTCAACGGCTCGGCGGACTACATCCGGGCGGCCTGCGAGGCCAGCCTGTCGCGCCTGGGCACCGACGTCATCGACCTCTACTACCTGCACCGGGTTGACCCCTCCACGCCCATCGAGGAGTCGATGGAGGTGATGGCGGGCCTGGTGCGCGCCGGGAAGGTGCGCTTCGTGGGTCTGTCGGAGGCCGCGCCCGTCACGCTCCGGCGGGCGCACCAGGTGCATCCGGTCACCGCCCTCCAGAGCGAGTACTCACTCTGGGTGCGCGAGCCCGAGTCCACCGTGCTGCCGGTCTGCCGGGAACTGGGCATTGCCTTCGTGCCGTTCAGCCCGCTGGGACGGGGGTTCCTGTCGGGCACCGTCACCGATCCGTCGGCGCTGCCCGCGTCCGACCTGCGGCGGCATCTGCCCCGGTTCCAGGGCGAGCACCTGCGGCAGAACGCCCGGAGCCTGCGCGCGCTCGAGGCGCTCGCGGCGCAGCGGTCCTGCACGCCGGCGCAGCTCTCGCTCGCCTGGCTGCTGGCGCAGGGCGATGACATCGTGCCGATTCCCGGCACGAAGCGTCGGACGTACCTGGACGAGAACGTCGCGGCCGCCGCGATCGTCCTCACGCCGGATGAACGCCGCGAGATCGACGCAGCCTTCGGGCCGGACGCCTGGTCCGGCGATCGGTACCACGAGGCGATGATGCGTCTGGTGGACCGGTCCCATTGAGGGTGAGGATGTGATGCACGGAAACACGACAGGCCGACCCACGCCCGACGCCGCCGCAGCGGGTACGGTGACGCTCGGGGGCGTACTCACGGTCAACCGCATGGCGTTCGGGGCCATGCGGCTCACGGGCCACGGCATCATCGGGCCCCCGGCCGACCCAGCCGAGTGCCGGCGCGTCCTGCAGCGGGCCGTCGATCTCGGCGTGACCTTCATCGACACCGCGGACTCGTACGGGCCCGCCGTCTCCGAGACGCTGATTGCCGAGGCGCTCCATCCCTACCCGGCAGGGCTCGTCATTGCGACCAAGGCGGGCCTGGAGCGGCCCGGACCGCACCAGTGGAAGGCGAACGGCCACCCGGCCCACCTGCGGGCGTGCTGCGAGGCGAGCCTCCTGCGCCTGCGCGTGGACCGGATCGACCTGTTCCAGCTCCACCGGATCGATCCGGCCGTGCCCGCGGCCGACCAGTTCGGGACGCTGGCCGACCTCACGGCCGAGGGCAAGATCCATCTGGTCGGCCTCTCGGAGGTGGGCGTCGAGGCCATCGAACGCGCGCGGCGCACGCTGCCGATCGTCTCGGTGCAGAACCGGTACAACGTCGCCGATCGCACCTGGGACGCCGTGGTGGACTACTGCACCAAGGAGGGCGTGGCCTTCATCCCCTGGTATCCGCTGGGGGCCGGTGCGCTTCCGGTGCAGACCGCCCTCGACGCGGTTGCGCGCGCGCGTGGCGCAACCCCGCAGCAGGTGGCCCTGGCCTGGCTGCTCGCCCGGTCGCCGGTCATGCTGCCCATTCCGGGGACGTCGAAGGTGGCGCACCTCGAGGAGAACGTCGCGGCAGCGACCCTCGTGCTCGACCCGGACGAGCGCCGGCTGCTCGATCGCCTCGTCAGCCCCTGACCTCGGCCCGCGCCGTGTCCGCACCGGCTCACGCCTCGCTCCGCGGCGGTCTCGGACGCGAGGCCTGCCGCGGTCCCGCACGTCTGGCGATGGCGGCCAGTGCTGCGCGGGCGTCGGTGGGGTGCAGCTGCCAGTCGTCCGGCCTGTCCAGGCGCACGTCGTCGCTCGACCAGACGGGGCGCATCAGCCCGTGGGTGCCATGCTCGTTGCGCCCGATCAGCAGGTGCGTCAGTTCGTGGGCGACGGCGCGGCCGAGCAGGCGCGTCGGCTCCGCGCCCGCCACGCCGGCCAGGATGGTCACCCGGTCCAGGTACACCGTGGCCAGCACCCCCAGTTCGCGCCGCGGGTCCACCAGGGCGTAGCCGAGCGGCAGCGGTTCGCCAGGTCGGCCCGGTGCTGACGTGCCGAGGATTCGGACGACCACCTCCGCCCGGTCGGGCACGCGCGCGCAGGGCTCCCGCACCGCCGGTCCCACCGGCGGGCTGCAGTCCAGCCACTGCACATCGAGGCCCGCCGCCCCGAGGATCGCCCCCGCTTCTGCCGCGGCCCCCGCCCGGGACTCGGGGCGCAACGCCGCGCTGTCGTACAGTCTGGCCGTCACGTGGACGCGCGCACCGTCGTGCGCGTCCGACGCGCCGGCGCCCATCGACCCCAGCCCCAGCCAGAGCACCCCCGCCACCTCTGCCAGTCTCCGCATGTGTCTGTCCCCCCGCATCGTTCCGTCGCCGGCGTCGTGCCGGCCGGCACGAGGCGGCCCGCGCCACGCCGCCAGCGCCTGCTGGCCCCCGCGACACGGGCCGTGCCACGTCGGCCAGCCCCACTCTGGGGGTGTGGCGCAGGTGCCTCAAGGGCGTGCCGGTGACATGAGGTGACTTGTGGGTGACCCGGGCTGACGTCGCCGACGCGCCCGGCCGTCGAGGTTGTAGAGTGATGGCTTCGCCATGCACGCTTCGGAGCGTCCCGACACGTACCGCTTCGGCACCTTCGTGCTCGACGTCCGGTCGCGCGAGCTGCGGACGGCCGGCGCGCCCGTGCGCCTGCAGGAGCAGCCCTTCGAGATCCTGCTCGCGATGCTCGAGCGGCCCGGCGAGGTGATCACGCGAGAAGCGCTCCGCCGGCGCCTGTGGCCGGATGGCACCTTCGTGGACTTCGAACACAGCCTGAATGCCGCCGTGAAGCGGCTGCGCGTGGCCCTGGGCGACTCGGCCGACCAGCCGCGTTTCGTCGAGACGGTGCCGCGGCGCGGCTACCGATTCACCGCACCGGTCCTGACCGGACGTGGCGGGACGGTGGAGGCCGCGGCCCCAGCCGTGCGTCTCGCGGTGCTGCCGTTCACGAGCCTGGGAGAGTCGCGGGAGCAGGACTACTTCAGCGACGGGCTCACCGAGGAGATGATCGCGCAGCTCGGCCGCCTGTGCCGCGGGCGCGTCGGCGTGATCGCGCGGTGGTCGTCGATGGCCTTCAAGCACAGTCCGCTCGGCGCCGCGGAGATCGGGCGGGTGCTGCGGGTGGCCTACGTGCTCGAGGGGAGCGTCCGCATGGCCGGCGATCGCATCCGTGTCACCGCGCGCCTGGTGGAGACGGCCGGCGAGACCGACCTGTGGGTGGAGACCTACGACCGTGACGTCGTGGACGTGCTGACCGTGCAGGCCGACGTCGCCGGTCACATCGCCCGCGCCCTGGCCACCGAGCTGGCGCCGGGCGTCGCGCGCCCGGACGCACCCGCGCGCCAGGCGGCGGCCACCACGCCGCAGGCGTACCAGACCTACCTCAAGGGGCTATATCACTGGAACAAGCCCGGCGACACCGGGCTCGAGGCCGCGCTCGGCTACTTCGAGCAGGTCGTCCGCGAGGATCCCGCATTCGCCGGCGCGCATGCCGCGCTCGCCCGGGCCCACGTGACCAGGGCCGAGCACTACCGGGTCGTGCCGCGTGAGGCGCTGGTCGCGGCGCGGTCCTGCGCCGAACGCGCGCTCGCGCTCGGCCCGGACCTGTCGGACGCGCACCTGGCGATGGGGCACGTGCGCCGGCTGGCCGACTGGAACTGGGCGGGCGCCGAGCAGGACTACCGCCGCGCCATCGCCCTCAACCCCAGCAGCCCGGCGCCGCGGCGCCTGTACGCGACGCTGCTCGCCTCGTTCGGACGGCATGACGAGGCGGTGCGCGAAGTGCGTCGCGCCCTCGACCTCGACCCGCTCTGCCTCGAGGTCGGCGTCACGGTTGCGTGGGTGGAGCTGCTGGCGGGCCGTCCCGAGTCTGCGGTGGCCTGGTGCCACAACACGATCGAGATGGACCCGCAGTACGCGGTGGTGCGGCGGGTGCTGGCCATGGCCCTGATGACGATGGGGCGGACGGCCGATGCCGTCGCGCATCTGGAGGCCCTCGTGGAGGGGGGCTCCGGCGATGCCGTGCTGCTGGCGGCGCTCGGCCACGCGCGCGCCGTGTCGGGCAACCGGGCTGGAGCCTCCGCCATGCTCGAGGCCCTCGGAACCCTCTCGGCCACGCGGTACGTGTCCGGCTACCACCTCGCCCTGGTGCATGCCGGCCTGGGCGACGCGGAGTCGGCATGTGCGGCCCTGGCCCGTGCCTGCGACGACCGCGATCCGATGCTGCTGCAGCTCAGGCGGGAGCCGCGGTTCGAGCGACTCCGGGGTGACCATCGCTACCGGACGCTCCTGGCCCGGCTGCATATCGAGGGAGACCTGCCCTCGACGGATCCGTCGCCGGCCATCGTGGCCGGGGACTGACGGGGTGTCGGTGTCGCCGTGCTACCGGCGCGCCACGTCGGCGTAGAGCCAGCGTGCGACGAGCCGTGTGTAACGGGGCATGATCACCCACGTCATCAGCGCCACGATGGCCGACGCCACCAGGAGCCCGCGCAGCCACGGGATTTCGGCCACCGGGCTTCGGCCGATGAGCCATTCCAGCAGGCGCGGCACGAGCAGCGACAGCGGGTAGATCACCGAGAGGGCCAGCAGGAACTGCTTCCACGGCCTGGCCATGCGCCGCCCTGCCGGTGGCGGCGTGAGCCAGAATTCGAGGCCGGTTCGGATCTCCACGTCGTCGCCCGTCATCAACTGCGGCGCGATCGTGGCGAGCAGGTCGTGTCTCGCGCCCGATTCGAGCCATCCGCGCAGATGCGCGAGGGCATCGAAGCGCACGACGATGGTGTAGGTCCTCGACCCCTCTGGTGGTCGCACGACCGTGACGCCCAGGTGTCCCGGAAAGGTCCGCGCCACCGGCACGATCGCCTCGAGCCAGGCTTCGTAGGCCCCGTCGCTGCCGGGCCGGACCTGGTGGCGGATGATGGAGACGACCTCCGACCCTGCGCTCATGGTTTCCTGTCAGAATGGCTGGCGCGACGCGCCGGCCCGGGCGTTGTCCCCGCCCACGGGGTCCAGTGTGGCAGATTCGGGTGGCAGTCAGGAGCGGAGCGCATGGTGCACAGCGGACGGGTCGTCGTGATCACGGGCGGGAGCGCCGGTATCGGCGCGTCGCTGGCGGGCGTTCTCGGCCAGCGGGGAGACTCGCTGGTCCTCGCCGCGCGCTCGAAGGCGGCACTCGACGAGGTGGCCGCCTCCGTGGGTGGGCGCGTCCTCACCGTCGTGGCCGATGTCACGCAGCGGGCCGACGTCCTCCGCATCCGTGACGAGGCTCTGGCGGCCTTCGGTCACGTGGACGTGTGGGTGAACAACGCCGGGCGAGGGATCACGTGCGATGTCCTCAACCTCACGGACGAGGACCTGGACGCGATCATGGCGGTCAACCTGAAGTCCGCACTCTACGGCATGCAGGCCATCGTGCCCTACTTCCAGCAGCGCGGGGCCGGGCACCTGATCAACGTGTCGTCGTTCCTGGCGCGAGTGCCGCTGGCCACCCAGCGCTCCGCGTACAGCGCGGCGAAGGCGGCCCTCAACTCGCTGACCGCGAGCCTGCGCGTCGAGCTGCGGCGGACCCATCCGGCCGTACGCGTCTCGCTGGTCATGCCGGGGGTCGTCACCACCGACTTCAACCGGAAGGCGCTCGGCGGGAGCCTCCAGCTGCCGGGACCTCCGCCCATGCCGCCTCAGACCGCCGAGGAGGTCGCCGGCATCATCGCGGGCGTGATCGACCAGCCGGTGACCGAGGTGTACACCAACCCCGCGACGCCCTCCATCGCCCGGCGCTATTACGAGGACGTGGCGGCGTTCGAGGCGACGCTCGACTACTGAGTCTGCCGCCAGTGAGTCTGCCGCCAGCCCTGCCAGCCGCGGGCCACCCGCAGCGGTCGGCACTGCCCGAGACCGCCGCGGAAGCCATCGCCGATGCCCCGTCTCCAGGCCTTGCACTATGATGGCGCCGCATCGGGGGGCCTGGCGCGGCTTCGCGCGGACCGCGTCTCCCGGGAGGAGGACACGATGAGGAGACTGGCTGGGTTCGCACTGGCCCTCGCGCTGACCGCGTGTGGCAGCGCACCGCCCGAAAGACAGCTCGTCCAGGACGCGGCGGCCGCGCTCGGCGGCGCCGAGCGCATCCAGGCGGTGTCCACGCTGGTGCTCGAGGGCGAAGGCCTCAATGGCGCCGCCGGCGGCAGCGTGACGCCCGACGATCCGCCGAACACCTGGGCGATCAGCGACTACGTCCGCACCATGGACCTGGCCGGGGGGCGCATGCGCATCCAGCAGGTGCGCACGGCGCAGTTTCCGTTCGCGCTCGCCACGGTCACCCGGCAGGACCTGCGGCTCGACGGCGACGTGGCGTTCGGGGTGAACGGCGAGCGTGCGGCTCGGGCCTCCGCCGATGCGGCGCGCGATCGTCGGCTCCAGATGCTGTCCCATCCCGTGGTGCTGCTGCGTGCGGCGCTGGACCCGGCCGCCACGGTGGGCAACCTGCGTGAGGCCGATGGCGAGGCGCTCGTGGATGTCACCACCGCCGACGGACACACGCTGACCCTGGCCGTCGATGCGGCGACGAAGCTCCCGACGCGTATCAGCTACCCGTCCTACGACCCCAACTGGGGCGACATCGTCGTCGAGACGCGCCTGTCCGACTACCAGGACGTGGACGGCCTGCAGCTGCCCGCGCGGCTCGTCACGATGCAGGACCAGTGGACGATGGCCGACCTGCGCATGACACGCCAGGCCGTGGACGCCGACGCCGGGAATCTGGAGGCGCCGGCCGAGGTCCGCGACGCCGCACCGCCCAGCCCCAACCCGGTGAACGTCACCGTCGAAGAGGTCGGGCGCGGCATCTGGTGGCTGGCGGGCGGCTCGCATCACAGCGTGGTGTTCGAGTTCGACGACCACCTCGTGCTCTTCGAGGTGCCGCTCGACGACGCCAGGACGCTGGCCGTCATCGAACGGGCGCGGAGTCTGGTGCCGGACAAGCCGCTGACCCACGCGATCGTTTCGCATCACCATCTGGATCATGCGGGAGGATTCCGGGCCGCCGTGTCAGAGGGGCTCACGATCATCACCCACCGGGGGAACGAAGCGTTCCTCACCGACATCGCCACCCGGCCGCACACGCGGGGGAGCGACGCCCTGGCGCGCGAGCCCAAGCCGCCGGTGTTCCAGCTCGTGGACGACGAACTCGTCCTGGAGGACGGCACCAACCGCGTGCAGCTGCTCAAGGCCGAAGGCAATATCCACACCGGCCTCCTGCTCTACGCCTGGGTGCCGCGGGACCGGACGCTGGTGCAGGCCGACTTCTTCGACGTGGGCTGGCTGCAGCATCCCTGGGGCGACAACTTCATCCAGAACCTGACACAGCGAAACCTGCGCCCGGTCCGGCACGTGCCGATCCACGGACGCATCCAGACCCACGACGAGGTGCTCGCCACGCTGGCATCGAAGCCGCCGCGGGTGCCCGCCGCCGACTGAGGCCGCACGAGCCGCCCCTCGCGCGGCAGGGGCCGTTTGCAGCACGCGGCCGTTTGCGCGTCCCGGCTGGTCCCCTCCACGGACCGGCCGGGCGCGCGCCCGGCGCCCGCGGGCATCCGCCGATGCCCCGGCCGCCGCTCCTGCGCCCCGTTGTTCGCCCGCCCCCTCGCCGGGGTGGCCGCCGGCGCCTGGACCAGTCTCCGTTCCGACTCACGCGTCGGCAAGTCGTGCCTCGATCCATCCGCGCAGACTGTTCACCAGCCACAGGCCCGAGGCCCGGCGCACGTCGTCTCTTGTCACCGTCCGCTCCACGAGGCTCCCGGCGTCGAGCAGTTCGGCGCGATAGCAGCCGGGCAGCAGGCCACTTGTCAGCGGCGGCGTGACACGCTGGCCGTCCAACTCCACGACCAGGTTCGCGATCGTGGACTCGGTCACCTCGCCCGCCGCGTTCCACAGGAGGACGTCGTCGAATCCCGGACGCGCGGCGCGCGCCCGCTCGTACACCGCCCGGTGCGTCGTCTTGTTGAACAGCCAGGGGCTCGTCGTGTTCACCGGATCCGGGGCGAAGGCGACCCGCCAGGTGGGCGGAGCGCCCGTCGCCGTGGGCGACGCCTGCGACGTGCAGCGCCACGACGGCAGGCCGGCCGCGTCGGTCACGAGACGGAGGCGCCACGTCCCGCGCGGGTGCGCGGCGCAGGCGGCAGCCACGGCCTCGCGGACCGCAGCCTCCTGCCAGGGCCGATCGAAGTAGCGGGCGGAGGCCGACAGGCGGGCCAGGTGACGCTCGAGGCGCGGGACCACGCCGTTCTCCAGGCGCATCGTCTCGAGCAGGTCCCACACGCCGGGGGGATCGTCGGGTGAGGGTGCGGCGAGGAATGCCGCCTTGAGGAGGCATTCGTCGTACTCGCCGCCCGGGTCGGAGTCGAACGTGATGCCCGCGCCGATGCCCATCGTCGCGCGCTGTCGTGCGCGATCGATCACCACCGTACGGATGGCCACGTTGAAGGTGCAGTCGCCGCCCGGGGCAACCACGCCCACCGTGCCGGTATAGAGGCCGCGCGGCGCCCGTTCGAGTCCGGCGATGATCGCCATCGTCCGCAGCTTGGGCGCTCCCGTCACCGAGCCACAGGGGAACAGCGCTTCGAGGAGCGCGGACGTCGACACATCCCGCCCGACGGAGGCCGTGACCGAGGAGGTCAGCTGCAGGAGGGTGGGATACCGCTCCAGGGTGAAGAGCTCGGGCACCTGCACCGAACCGACATCGGCCAGCCGTCCGAGATCGTTGCGCAGCAGGTCCACGATCATCACGTTCTCGGCGCGGGCCTTGACCGATGCGGCGAGCTCGCGGGCGAGGGCCTCGTCCTCCTGCCACCAGCGGCCTCGCGGCGCCGTGCCCTTCATGGGGCGCGTGACCACCGTCGTGTCTCGCCGTTCGAAGAACAGCTCGGGCGAGAGACTGACCACGAGGTGCGACCCCATGTCCACCCATGCGCAGTAGGGGGCCCGTTGTCGCGCGCGCAGGGCCTCGTACCAGGACCGGGGATCGGCCGGCGCGGGTGCGGAGGTCGGAAAGGTGAGGTTGACCTGGTAGGTGTCGCCTTCCGCGATGGCGGCCCGCACTGCCCGCACCTGGTCGCCGAACGCGTCGCGGGCCACGTGCGGGTGGAAGTGGGGCCGCGTCATCCCCGCCGGCAGCGAGGACGGTGCGTCGGGTCCTGCTGGCGCGCCGCCTGGCCGGGGCTCTTCCGCTGGCCCCATGTGACCGTCCAGCTCCTCCGCGCCCGCATACACCCCCACCCAGGCCAGGGGCGGCGCCAGGGGATCGCGGGGGCCGGGCACCTGCATCTTCGGGGTGAGCGCGGGCGCCGCGTCGTACGCGAGCACCACCGCCGCCCAGTGCCCCTCCCGGGCAGCACGATCCGCGCGGGCGAGCACCGCCCGGACATCCTCGAGCCGGTCTGCGCGCACGCTCGCCATCGGGTGCCGGAGGCGCACGTGCCAGCCGCGCCCGCGTGGGTCGGCGGAGAGGAACTCGGCGTCGGACATGGCTGGTGGCTGGGCTCCGCCTGACACGGAATTCAGGAACTCTTCAGCAGGGAACCATCCGCCCGCTCGGATAAGATCGGCACGTGGCGGAGTCGAGAACGCGGGTCCTCGTCGTGGAGGACGAACTGAAGGTCGCCGACGCCCTCAGGGAGGGGCTCGAGGGCGAGGGATACGAAGCCCTGGTCGAGCGCTCCGGAGAAAGCGCCTTCTTCCGCCTGACGACCGAGCACTTCGACCTCATTCTCCTCGATCTCGGCCTGCCGGGCCGCGACGGCCTCCAGATCCTGCGGACACTGCGCGAACACGGCATCCGCACACCGGTGCTCGTGCTCACCGCGCGCGACGCCCTCCAGGACCGCGTCACCGGCCTCGATGCCGGCGCCGACGATTATCTGGTCAAGCCCTTCGCCTTCGTGGAACTGCTGGCGCGGATCCGCGCGCTCCTGCGCAGGGGCCGGTCGGCCGAGTCGCCGCGTCTCACACTGGGCGACCTCGAGATCGATCGCATCGCCCGCAAGGTGGTGCGTGGCGGCCGGCCCGTGGACCTCACCGTGCGTGAGTTCGAGCTGCTCGAGTTCCTGATGCGCTACGAGGGGCAGGTCGTGACACGCGAGGCCCTGGCCCGTGATGTCTGGAAGGAAACCTCGCGCACGACCCCCCTGGACAACGTGATCGACGTCCACATCGCGCGTCTGCGGCGCAAGATCGACCTCGACCAGTCGGTGAAACTCATTCACACCATCCGCGGCGTCGGCTTCATGCTCCGTGAGGGCGAACCGTGAGCCGCTGGTGGCGGTCGCACAGCGTGCGGCTGCGGCTGACCGTCTGGTACGTGGCGGCGATGATCGTCGTGCTCGGCGTCTATGCATCCGCCGTGTACACCTTCGTCAGCCAGAACGTGTCCGACTCGCTCGATGCCTCCCTGCGCAGCGACTTCTGGTATGCCTCGGCGCTGGTGGCGCCGCGCGCCGACGGCAGCTTCACCTGTCCGCTGTGCGGCGAACTGGAGTCGGAGGAACTCGTGCTCGCCTTCGGCGGGGGCGGCACCGGGTTCGGACAGGGTGAGCGCCCATGGCTGCAGGTGTGGAGTCCTGACGGCACACTCCTCTATCAGAGCCCGGAGGCCGCGCGCATGCCGGTCGTGGAGGGGCGTGACCTGGTGCTGAGCCCGGCCGAGCGCGACGGCATCGTGACCGTGCAGGCCGGTGACGTGCCCATGCGGCTCCTGACCCGTCACGGGGAAACCGAACTGCCGGGCGACCCCTCCCGCGCCGTGCCCGTCGTCATCCAGGTGGGCCGATCGGCCGCCTCCGTCCGCGAGCAGCTCGACGGCCTGCTGCTCATGCTCGCCCTCGGCCTGCCCCTCGGGGTCGCCGCGGCGGGCCTGGGTGGCTACGTGCTGGCCCGTCGCGCGCTGCTGCCGGTGGAGCGCATGGCCGAGCGCGCGCGCTCGATCACCGCGGATCGGCTCAGTGAGCGGCTGCCCGTCGAGAACCCGGACGACGAGATGGGGCGGCTGGCCACGGTCTTCAACGAGACGCTCGGCCGCCTCGAGGCCTCCTTCGAGCAGATGCGGCGCTTCACCGCCGACGTGTCGCACGAACTGCGGACGCCGCTGACGGCCATTCGCAGCGTGGGCGAAGTGGGGCTGCGCGAGCATCGGGACGAGACGAAGTATCGAAGCATCATCGGCAGCATGCTCGAGGAAGTGGACCGCCTCGCGGGTCTGGTGGATCGCCTGCTGGCGCTCTCGCGTGCCGAGACCGGACAGGGCGCGCTGCTCGCGGAAGTGATCGACCTGAACGAACTGGCCGACGACGTGGCCGCGCACCTCGGCGTGCTGGCCGAAGAGAAGCGGCAGTCCATTGCGATCGAGCGCGACGGCACGCCCCGCGCCCGGGGCGAGCGCCTCGTGCTGCGGCAGGCGCTCATCAACCTGGTCTTCAACGCCATCAAGTACACGCCGGTTGGTGGGCGCATCCGTCTCCGCGTGGCGGAGGTGGGGGACCGCGCCGTGATCGACGTCATCGACAGCGGTCCGGGGATTCCGCCGGGGCCCCAGGCGCGCATCTTCGAGCGGTACTTCCGCGTCGGTGACGTACCCGGGGTGGACGAAGGCGGCACCGGACTGGGACTCTCGATTGCCCGGTGGGCCATCGAGTCCAGTGGCGGCCAGCTGACGCTGGAGCACACGGGCCCCGCGGGCAGCGCCTTTCGCATAGCGCTGCCGGCCGTACGGGCGCCGTTCCGGCGCGCGGCGAGCTGAGGTGACGTGACGCCGGTCGTGCAGCGTGGCAGGTCGTGTGACGGGTCGTGTGGGCATTTTCGAGAAGGGACGGGCAGGATGCGAGGACGGGCAATCGCGGCGGTGGTGGCGATGCTGGCGGCCGGCGGGCTTGGAGCGGGCCTGACGACCGGCGAGGCACGGGTGCAGGCACAGGGGGCGGCGCAGCCGCAGGGCCAGCCCCAGGGCGCAGGCGAGGGCGTGCAGTCCGTGGCGTCGGCCAAGGAGCTGATGGAACTGCTCGTGATCCCGGCCTCCAACGCCGTGTTCGACGCGGGGGCCGAGACCCCGATGTCCGACGAGGCATGGGCTGCGGTCCGCCGCCAGGCCGTGATCCTGGCCGAATCGGCCAACCTGCTGATGGTCGGCAGCCGGGTGCCGGATCAGGGCGACTGGATGCGGATGTCGCGGGCGCAGCTCGACGCCGCGCTCGAGGTCATCCGGGCTGTCGATGCCCGGAACGGCGAGGCCCTGTCGGCCGCGGGCGACGCCGTGTACGCCACCTGCGACAGCTGTCACACGAAGTACATGGACAAGACGCGGTAGCGGGTGGCGGGCGCGCCCTGCGCCATGCGGTCTCCAGTTGCAGCCGGTGCCCGACGCTGGGATAATGCCGCGCGCCCCGGAGGTCTTCGTACGGTCGTCGTGACAGTCGCATGCCTGACCGGCGGACTCTGCCCGGCAGACCCTGGCCCTGGGCGAACAAGAGGAGAGTTCATGTTCGAGATGTCCTCGTGCCATGCTACGTTTCGTACCAGCCGTGCGGGGGCCCTGGTGGCCCTGGTTGCCGGCGTCTTCATCCTGTCTGCTGCACCGGCGTCCGCCCAGCTGATGGACATCTCCGGGGACTGGGCGGCCCGGGTCCACGAAGATCAGCCCCACCGCGGGCCTGGCGCCGAACTCGGCGACTTCAGCGGCCTGCCCATCAACGCCGCCGCGCGGCAGAAGGCCAATCACTGGGACGCGTCGGTACTCACGCTCACCGAGCGGATGGCGCAGCCGCACCCGGCGCAGTACTTCATGCGCGGTCCCGGTCCCAACATGCGCATCCAGAAGCGCGTGGACCCGGAGACGGGTGAGCTCGTGGCGTTCACCCTCGAGGGCGTGTTCGGCCGCAACGACCGGATCATCTGGATGGATGGTCGGGCGCGTCCGTCCCAGTACGCGGAGCACACCTTCGAAGGCTTCTCCACGGGCGTCGTGGAGGGCAATCAGCTGATCATCACGACCACGCACATGAAGTACGGGGTCATCCAGCGCAACGGCGTGCCGGCCAGCCCGAAGTCCGTGATGACCGAGCACTTCCTCCGTCATGGCGATCAGCTGACGCTCGTCACCGTCGTGGACGATCCCGTGTATCTCGAGGAACCCTTCATCCGCACGTCGCACTGGGTGCGGTCGTCCAACATCAACCCGGATCAGCGCTGGGTGTTCGAGGTCGTCGACGAGGTCGCGGACCGCAAGCTCGGCTACGTGCCGCACCTGCCGTTCGGGTCGGTGCAGGACGCGTTCGCCAAGCACCACAACATCCCGCTCGAGGCGGTGATGGGCGGCAAGCAGACGCTGTACCCCGAATACGAGGCGCGCCTGCGCCAGCTGGTGCAGGAAGCCGCTGCCGCCGGCGCCGGACAGGGCCGCTAGGTCCGTGGGAGACATCATGAATCGCAGAATCACGCGCACGGCCCGCGCTGCCGCCCTCGTGCTCGGTGCCGGGCTGGTACTGGCCGGTCCGGCCCTGGCGCAGACGCCCGTGGGCGCCGTCAGCCTCGACCCCGAGGAGACGATCACGATCAACGGGATGGAAGTGCTTCACGTGCGGGGCAACGTGTACCTCATCGCCGGCGGCAGTGCGCACGTCGTGATGCAGGTGGGCGACCAGGGCGTGTTGCTGGTGGACACGGGCGACTCCGGCGAGAGCGAGCGGATCCTCGCGGCCGTGCGCGCGGTGACGCACCGTCCCGTCCGGTACATCGTCAATTCCAGCGGGGAGCCGGCGCACGTGCTCGGCAACGGGCCGATCGTGGAGACCTACGGCGGGGCGCGCGGGCCCCGGCCGCAGCAGGTGGGCGGCCGCGTGGGCAACCAGAACTCCGGCGTCATCGTGATCTCGCACGAAGGGGCCTACAACCGGATGAGTGCGACCGGCGCGGGCTCGGCCGGCCTGAGCGGCGATGCCCTCCCGGCATCGACCTTCTTCACCGCGAAGAAGGACATCTACTCGAACGACGAGGCCGTGCAGATCATCCACGTGCCGTCGGCCTACACCGAGGGCGACGTGCTGGTCTTCTTCCGCGGATCCGACGTGATCGCGGCCGGGGAGATCTTCAACACGACCGGCTACCCGCTGATCGATCGTGAACACGGCGGCAGCATCAACGGCGTCATCGACGGGCTCAACATGCTGATCGACCTGGCCGTCCCGGAGCGGAACCAGATGGGCGGCACCCGGATCGTGCCCTCGCACGGGCGGATCGGCAACGAGTCCGACGTCGTGGAATACCGCGACATGCTGACGATCATCCGTGACCGCGTGCAGGAGATGAAGGCCAAGGGCATGTCGCTCCAGCAGGTGCAGGCATCCGGCGTCTCGCTCGAGTACGACGTGCTCTACGGGTCCACGACCGGCCCCTGGACAACGGCGATGTTCCTCGAAGCGGTCTACGCGGGCGTCGGTGGCCAGTAGTGAGATGGGTCGCCCTGACGCGGCCACTGGAGACACGAGCATGAGAGGCAGTTCGAAGTGGGACGCACGTCCCGTGATGGTGCTGGCCGGGGCGATCGCGCTGGTGGCGACGCTGACGCTGGACCTCGGGGCACAGCAGGCGCCCCAGGGCGGCGCCGCCCGTGCGGTGGCGCCCGTGGATCTGACGGGCTACTGGGTCTCGGTCATCACCGAGGACTGGCCCTATCGCATGATGACCCCGGCCAAGGGGGATACGGCGAGCATTCCGCTGAACCCGGAGGGCCAGCGCATCACCGGCCAGTGGGATCCGGACCGGGACGAGCGGTCGAATGAGCAGTGCCGGGCCTATGGCGCGGCCGGCATCATGCGCCTTCCAGTGCGTCTGCACATCACCTGGGAGAACGACACGACGCTGAAGATGGAGATCGACGCCGGCCAGCAGGTTCGCCTGTTCCACTTCGGCCAGGCCGCCGCGCCCCGGCAGGCGAGCTGGCAGGGGCACTCGGTGGCCTCGTGGGAGACGGTGGCCGACGGCCAGGGGCTGGCGCCGGCGGTCGGACGCGGTGGCGGTGGCCCGCAGCAGCAGCTGTCCGGTTCACTCAAGGTGACCACCAGCCGGATGCGCCCGGGCTACCTGCGCCGGAACGGCGTGCCCTACAGCGGCAACGCCTCGATGCTCGAGTATTTCGACCGGATCACCGAGCCGAACGGGGACGTGTGGCTGATTCTCACCTCGACGCTCGAGGACCCGACGTACCTGAACATCCCGTACATGCTCAGCACGCACTTCAAGAAGGAGCCCGATGGTTCCAAGTGGAACCCGAGGCCCTGCGAGGTGGTCAGGCCCACCGTCTAGGCGCCTGCGGCGCAGCCGCGAGGCTGTACCGACCTGATATGCAGCAGCCGGCCGCCCTGCCGCCGTTTTTCCGGCAGGGCCGCGCCGGCTGTTGTCGTATGGGCCGACAAATATGGCGTGATCCTGATCGTGAGAACAGAATTGTTCCCATATCGCAGGACGCACCCGGCATGGCGACGTGCCGGATTTCCTCCTGAATACGAGTCCTTTCGGTCGTGCCCGGCGGGACGAGGGTCACGATACTACGAAGATGTCGTCACTTTCCTAGGTGAAGACATTTGTGTCGATCCACGATCCCCGCGTCTGCCCGGAGGGCCCGAAAGGCATGGAATCAGGCCGGTCACGGCCTGGCACGTGGCGGCTCAGCTTGGCATTGGCCTTGCTCGACCAGGCGCGGTCGCGCAGGAGGCGGTCCGGGCCCGTCCCGTGCCCGTCCCGTGCGCCTCCGCACAGGTGATCACGCCCGTCCACACGCTGCAGAGGAGAGAGGATGAACCCAGCTGATACCGCATGGATGCTCATGTCCGCCGCGCTCGTGCTGTTGATGACACCGGCACTCGCGTTCTTCTACGGCGGGCTGGTACGCGCGAAGAACGTGCTCAACACCATGATGATGAGCTTCATCTCCCTGGGATTCGTCGGCGTGCTGTGGGCGGTTGCGGGCTACTCGCTGGCGTTCGGCCCCGGTAACGCCTGGGTCGGGGACCTGTCGCGACTCTTCCTCAACGGCGTGGGGCTCGAGGCGCAGGGCACCATTCCCCACGTGCTCTTCATGGCCTATCAGGGCACGTTCGCCATCATCACGGCCGCCCTCATTTCGGGCGCCATCGTCGAGCGGATGCGCTTTTCGGCCTACCTGCTCTTCATCTGCGCGTGGGTCGTGGTCGTCTACAGCCCGGTGGCCCACTGGGTGTGGGGCGGGGGGTGGCTGGCCGGCCTCGGCGCGCTCGACTTCGCGGGTGGCACCGTCGTGCACGTCAACGCCGCCGTGGCCGCGCTCGTCGCAGCGGTCGTGGTCGGTCCCCGGCAGGAATATCCCTCCTCGTCCCTGCTGCCGCACAGCGTGCCGTTCACGCTGCTCGGCGCGGGGCTCCTGTGGTTCGGCTGGTTCGGCTTCAACGCGGGCAGTGCGCTGTCGGCCGGACCCGTGGCGGGCCTGGCGTTCGTGACGACGATGCTGGCGCCGGCGGCCACCCTCGTGGTGTGGACCTTCATCGACATCGTCCGCACGGGCAAGCCAACGGCGGTCGGGTGCGCCACCGCCATTGTCGTTGGCCTGGTCGCCGTGACGCCCGCTGCCGGTTTCGTCAGCCCGATGAGCGCCATCGTCCTCGGCGGCATTGCGGCGGTCCCCAGCTACTTCGCGCTCATCATCCGCGCCCGATCGGGCTTCGACGATTCGCTCGACGTGGTGGCAGCACACGGCCTGGGGGGAACGGTCGGCGCGCTGCTGACGGGCGTGTTCGCGGATCGGGAACTCAATGGCGTGGCGGACGGTCTGCTGTTCGGAAACCCCCGACAGCTCGGCATCCAGGCTGCCGCCGTCCTTGCGGCCATCGTGTACAGTGGCGTGGCCAGTTTCGTCCTGCTGAAGGTGATCGGCCTGGTCGTCCCGCTGCGCGTGTCGTCCAGGGGCGAGACCGAAGGCCTGGACATTCATCAGCACGGCGAAGAGGCCTACCTGCACGCCGAGGGCCGCAGCCAGGCCAGCGTGTGAACCTGCCTGGCTGGTGCTGGTCCGCTGTGTCCGTCGCCGGATGATCCGGCGACGGCGTCCGAGGAGACCGCGTGGCGCCGAGTTTCGCCGGATTGCGCATCGTCACGTTCGAGAGTCGTCGGGCCCGCGAGATCGGCTCGCTGGTTCGCAGCTACGGTGGCGAGCCCGTGAGCGCACCTGCGCTGCGTGAAGTGTCCCTCGAGTCGAACGCGCTGGCCCTCGACGCCGCCGGGGCCTTGCTCCGGGGCGAGTTCGACCTCCTGGTGCTGCTCACCGGGGTGGGGACGCGGGCGTTCGTGGACCTCGCGGCCACGGCGTACGACCGGCAGGCGGTGATCGACGCGCTGGCCCGGGTGCCCATCGTGGCGCGTGGGCCGAAACCCGTCGCCGCGGTCCGCACGCTGGGACTGACGCCCTGGTGCGTGGTGCCGGAGCCCAACACCTGGCGCGACCTGCTGGCGGCGCTCGACGCCCGGGCGGACGAGCGCCCCCTGTCCGGGCTGCGGGTGGCCGTGCAGGAGTACGGCGTGTCGAACCCGGGCTTGCTCGAGGGGCTGGGAGCGCGGGGGGCCGTGGTCACGCCGATTCCCGTCTACGCCTGGGCGCTCCCCGAGGATCTGGCGCCGCTCCGATCGGCCGTGCGGGCGCTGGCGGATGGTGCCGTCGACGTGGCGCTCTTCACCACCGGCGTTCAGGTGGCGCATCTGTTCCAGGTGGCCGAGGCCATGGGCCTGGCAGAGGCCGTTCGCGCCGGCCTCGCGCGGGCGGTCGTGGCATCCATCGGCCCGACCACGTCCGAGGCCCTCGCGCGCGAACACCTCCAGGCCGACGTGCAGCCGGAGCATCCGAAGATGGGGTTCCTGGTTCGGGAAGCCGCGGCTCGCGCTGGCGAGATCCTTCGCGCACGCAGCGGGGGACCGGCGTGAGGTCGGGGCCGATCGGTACATCCTTGTGCCCCTTCTCGCGACTGTCGACGGTTCTGTCCCACAGGACGCACGTCATGCGCGAATTTGGCTGGAAACGCGGCGCTGCCGCGGGCAACGGTCTTGCTACGGCAGAGATGCCGGCATGGCCGGCGCCTGGGCCCGTGACGTCCGGCTCGTCATGCCGCGCCGTCATCGGGCCCCGGATCGGGATCGATCGAGATAGGAGGACCGGGTGCGTGCAGAAGAGTCGTCCCTGTGGACGTCCGAAGAAGTCGAGCGACTGCTGAGTGACAGCGGCAATCCGTCGGAGACCCTGGCGAACGTCGCCCAGCTGGTGAAGCACCGCTTCGGAACCGACGTCTGTTCGATCTACCTGCTCGAGAACGATCGTGCGAGCCTCGTCCTGGCGGCGACCATCGGCTTGCGGCCAGACAGCGTGGGCCGGGTGCGCATGCGCATCACCGAGGGCCTCGCAGGGCTGGTGGCCGAACGCCTGGCCACGCAGTGCGTGACCGACGTCACGGATCACCCGCGGTTCAAGTACTTCAAGGAGAGCGGCGAGGATCCGTACCGCTCGTTTCTCGGCGTGCCGGTCATCGAACGGGGACTGCTGCAGGCCGTGCTCGTCCTGCAGACGGCCGAGCCCCGCGTCTTCAGCGCCTACGAGCAACGACTCCTGACGCGGGCCGCCGAGGAACTGGCCACCGTGGTCGCCGAGGCGCGTGCCCTCGGCCAGGTGGCCGCGCCTGCCCACCAGCGGCTCTGGACCTTGGCGCAGAACCTCTGGTGGTCGTGGGACAACGACTGCACGAACCTGTTCCGGGAACTCGACCCGGTGCTCTGGCGCGAACTCGATTCCAACCCGATCGCGATGCTGCAGCAGATCCCGATCGAGAAGCTCGAGGAGCGGGCGCAGACGCTGGGGCTGCACAGCCGCATCAACTACGCCTTCCGGCGCATGCACGAGTACCTGGGGTCCACCCGCACCTGGGGCGCCCGCAACGCCGGGGTGCTCTGGGCCCGGCCCGTGGCCTACTTCTCCGCGGAGTTCGGGATCCACGAGTCGATTCCCATCTACTCCGGTGGCCTCGGGATCCTGGCGGGCGATCACATCAAGGCCTCTTCCGATCTCGGAATCCCCCTCGTGGGCGTGGGTCTCTACTACGACCAGGGCTACTTCCGTCAGCGCCTCGACCTGGAGGGGTGGCAGCACGAGGACTACCTCGATCTGGACAGCCGCGTGCTGCCCATGCAACTCGTCCTGCAGGACGGCACGCCGCTGGTCGTCGAGATCGCCACGCGCACCGGGCCCGTCTTCGCCCGGGTGTGGCGCCTCGCGGTCGGGCGCAACATGCTGCTGCTGCTCGACTCGAACGTGGACGGCAACAAGCCCGAGGACCGCGAACTGACCGATCGCCTCTACGGCGGCGATCACCGCGTGCGCATCCGCCAGGAGCTGCTGCTCGGCATCGGCGGGGCCCGCGTCCTCCACGCCCTGGGGTACCACCCCGGCGTGATGCATCTCAACGAGGGGCACAGCGCGTTCGCGGCGCTCGAGCTCGTCCGCCTGCGGATGCAGAGCGAGGGCATCGACGCCGAGGAGGCCATCCGTCGCGTGTCGGCGCGGGTCGTCTTCACGACGCATACGCCCGTGCCCGCAGGGCACGACCGCTTCTCACCCGAATTGATCGAGGAGCATCTGGGCCCGCTGCGCGACGAGCTGGGCCTCGACTACCGCCGCTTCATGGCGCTCGGCCGCGTGAACGCCTACGACGATGGCGAGCAGTTCTGCATGACGGTGCTGGCCCTCAAACTCTCGCGGCGGGCCAATGCGGTATCTGCCCTGCACGGCCGGGTGTCGCGGGCGATGTGGACGGGGCTCCATCCGGAGCGGGCGGAAGAGGACGTGCCCATCGGCCACATCACCAACGGCGTGCACGTGCCCACCTGGCTCGCGCCCCAGATGCGGCGCGTGTTCGATCGGCACTTCGGGCCCGACTGGCCGGAGCGGGCCTCCGAGCCCGGCTTCTGGGACGGGATCGACGGCATCGACGACGGGGAGCTGTGGGAGACGCACCAGGCGCTCAAGGCCAGGCTCATCGAGGTGGCGCGGCGTCGGGCCACCTTCCAGGCGATGCGGCGCGGCGACACGCCGGAGACGGTGGCCCAGCTGCGGCGCTCGCTGAGCCTCGACGCGCTGACGATCGGCTTCGCCCGGCGCTTCGCGACCTACAAGCGGGCGAACCTGGTCCTGCAGGAGCTCGAGGCGATGGTCGCGCTCGTGAACCACTCACGCACGCCGATCCAGTTCATCTTCGCCGGCAAGGCGCATCCCCACGATCGGCCGGGCAAGGAGGTGCTGCAGGAGATTGCGCGCCTGATGAAGGACCCGCGGTTCATGGGCAAGCTGCTCTTCATCGAGGACTACGACATCAACGTCGGGCGCCACCTCGTGCAGGGTGTCGATCTGTGGCTCAACAACCCGCGGCGGCCGCTCGAAGCGTGTGGCACCAGCGGACAGAAGGTGGTGCTCAACGGCGCGCTCAACCTCTCCATTCTGGACGGCTGGTGGGCCGAGGCCTTCGACGGGCACAACGGCTTCGCCATCGGTCAGGGTGAGACCCATTCGTCGCAGGAGACGCACGACCACCGTGACGGTGAGTGGCTCCTGCACACGCTCGAGTCCGACGTCATCCCGCAGTACTACGATCGCGACCGCGACGGTCTGCCGCGCGCCTGGATCCGCCGGATGAAGCGGGCCATCCGGACGCTCGGCTGGCGCTTCAGCGCCGACCGGATGGTGAAGGACTACGTGCTCGGGGCCTATATTCCGGCGGCCGGGGGCGTGAGCAGCGACATCCGCCACCTGTAGGCGTGGCCGCCTCGGCGAGGTCCTCCGCGGCTCGGGCGGAGGACCTCGACCGGTGCGTTCTGGCGTATCGTGTGGGGATGCCGACTTCCGACGACCTGCTCGATCTGGCCGACGCCTGCGCCGACAAGGTGGACCTCGGGACCGCCGCCAGGCACGTCCCCACGTTCTCGGACAGCGAGTCGCTGTTCGAGGAGGAGTACGACGCGCTGCTCGAGGCCCTGCACGAGGACGAGTTGTTCGCGCCCGTCGACCTCGCCCGGCAGGAAGCGCTTGTGGAGCAGATTGCGGCGGCGCTGCCAGAGGCGCTGCGTACCCTCATCGTGGAGCTGGCCGACAACCACGCGCGGCACGTGTGGATGCAGCAGGAGGGGGCGTTCGCGGTCGGCTTCGCGCTCGGTCGTCGCCTCCGGTTGCGGCGCGAAGACGCGGCCGGAGAGGACGACGACCCCGGCGACCTGTAGCGGGCCGCCGTGGCCCGTGGAGGCGCTCGGGATACACTGATGCCCGGACGGCGGCCTGCGACCGCACCCCGATCCCATGACTCAGCGACTCCTGCTTGCCGTGGCCACACTGGTCGCCTGCGTGCTCCCGCTCGGCGCGCAGCAGCGCCCGCCGTCGCGCGCCAACGGCGCCGATGCCCTGTTTGCCCGCTTCTGGGCGGCCGACGACCCCGACGAGGCGGCCGCCGTCGGACGCGACATCGTGCGGGCCGGCCTGGGCTTCGACGAGGTCCTGACCCGCCTCCGCCGGGGACGCCCCTACGAGCCAGCGCCCACCGGGACGCGCCAGATGGTCACCACGGTGGCCGGCGCGTCGGTCGAGAACACGGTCGACGTGCCCGCGGATTACGACGCCTCCCGGTCCTGGCCCTTACGCGTTCAGCTGCACGGCGGCGTCGGGCGCCCCCTCACGGCCCGCGGTAACGCCGGCGCCCGCAACCGCATCCCATCCGACGGCGAAATCGTGATCCACCCGCGCGCGTGGGGAGATGCGGCCTGGTGGCACGCGCCGCAGGTCGACAACGTCCTGCGCCTCGTGGACCGGGTGGCGCGGACGTACAACGTGGACGAGTCGCGCATCTACGTCACGGGCATCTCCGACGGCGGCACCGGCGTCTACTTCCTGGGGATGCGCACGGCCGGCCGGTGGTCCGCCTGCCTGCCCCTGAACGGTCACCCGATGGTCCTGGCCAATCCGGACACGCGCGTGGATGGGGAGCTGTTCATCGGCAACCTGGCGAACTGTCCGGTCTTCATCGTCAACGGGGGCAAGGATCCGCTCTATCCCGCCGACTCGGTCCGGCCTCTCGTGGCCACCATGCAACGTGCAGGGGTCGCGCCGGTGTTCCACGTGCAGCCGGACGCCGGCCACAACACCGCCTGGTGGCCCGACGAGCGGCCGGCATTCGAGCGGTTCGTGGCCGATCACCCGCGGGCCGCCCACCCTGAGCGGGTGTCCTGGGAGACGGAGCGGACCGACCGCTACAACCGGATGCGGTGGCTCGTCGTCGATGCGCTCGGCGCCGGCACGCGGGACGTGGCGCTGCCGGACGAGAACCGGTTCCGGCCGACGCCGCAGACCGGCGAGATCCAGATGTTTCCCAGGCGCCGACCCTCCGGGCGGGTGGACGTGGTGCGCACGGGGAACACGTTCGAGGCGCGCTCGCGCGGGGTCCGGGCCTTCACGCTGCTGCTCTCTCCCGACGTCGTGGACTTCTCGCGGCCGATCAGGGTGACGGTGAACGGCGTCGTGGCCTTCGAGGGCACGGTGAGACCACAGGTCGCCACACTCATCGAGTGGGCAGCCCGCGACAACGACCGGACGACGCTGTACGGGGCCGCGCTCGCCGTCCGGACTCCCTAGCCATCGGTGCGCCGCGCAGCCAGGGCCCGGCGCGTCCCGGCGGCCGCCGCGTAGCACGGTTCCAGCACACGCAGAGACGAGGACGAACGCATGGCACTTCTCCAGGTGGTGATCGCGAGTACGCGGCCCGGCCGCATCGGCGGGGCAATCGGCGCGTGGGCCTACGAGCACGCGCGGTCGCAGGGTGGCTTCGACGTGGAGCTGGTGGACCTGGCAGCGGTCAACCTGCCCATCTTCGACGAGCCCCAGCATCCGCGGCTGCAGCAGTACCAGCACGAGCACACCAAGCGCTGGGCGGCCACCGTGGCCCGCGCGGACGCCTTCGTCTTCGTGACGCCCGAGTACAACTACGCCACCCCGCCCGCGCTCGTGAATGCCCTCGACTACCTGCTGCACGAGTGGGCCTACGCCGTCGCGGGCTTCGTGAGCTACGGTGGCGTGTCGGGCGGCCTGCGCTCGGTGCAGATGACCAAGCAGATCCTCACCACGTTGAAGGTGATGCCGATCCCGGAAGCCGTCACGCTGCCGTTTGCGGCCCGCAGCATCCAGGACGGCGTGTTCACCGCCGACGACGGCAACCGCAAGGCTGCCGACGGCATGCTCGCCGAGCTGGCGCGCTGGACGGAGGCGCTCGCGCCCCTGCGCCGGAAGGCCTGAGCCACGTCCGCGGCGGCGCCACCCGCACCACGCGTGCTGCCACGCGAGTGGACCGAACCGGTACCGGGCGGCCCTGGCGACCAGCCCACGTCGTCCTACGGCGTCCTGGCACTGCAGATTGCGCCGGCCGACGCGCGGATCGTCATCGACGGGGAGGCGTGGGCGTCAATCGAGGGTCAGGCGGAGTTCGGGGTCGAGCTGACGGAAGGTCAGGCCACGCGGCTTCACGTGCAGTCGAGGCGCCGTGACCCCGGGGAGCACAGCGCTCCCCGGGGCCTGCGTACCTAGAAATCGAACTGCAGACTGAGCTTCACCATCCGCGCCTGCAGGATAGACGTGGGCGCGAGCCACGCGCCGAAGTTCTGGTTGGCCGTGATCGGCACGTCGGTGTTCAGGGCGTTGAACAGGTCGACGCTCACGACCGAGCGCGATCGCCCGAAGCGCAGCACCTTGCCGAACCGCAGGTCCAGCTCGTTGCGCCGGTCCAGGTACTGCGCGTTCGGCTCGATGATGTCGATCGCCATGTTCGGCACGCCGCCGGCGAGCGGCCGGCCCAGCGTGGAGTTCGCGGCGAGATACGCGTTGCTCGCGTTGAACACCGCGCGCACGACCGCACCGGGCACGCTGCGGAAGGTGCCGGAGAGCTGCACGTCGATGCCCGGCACGGTGTAGACGGCGTACGCCTTGAAGTTGGTGAGGAACGGCTCCTCGCGGGAACACCACTGGGCCGGCCGCCATCCCGTCGGGTTGCCGCCGCCAGGATTCACCTCGTTGATTTCCGGGACCTGCGCCACGACGTCGCAGTTGTCCTCGGACGTCTTGCCCGTGCTCGTGCCGAGTTGCATCGTCAGGCCGTTCTGGAGCCGTGCGTCCACGGTGACGTCCACGCCGTTCCAGTGCTCGTACTGCGAACCGTAGGCACGGTCCAGGGTATTGTGGTTCTGGGTCGGCCGTCCGAAGGCGGTCGGCTTCAGGGCGTAGAGGCCGTCGATCGTGTAGCCACCCCCGCCGGGCAGGCGGGGATCGCTGGGCACCGTCATGCTGAAGACATCGAAGTCGTCGGCCGAGAGCGCCAGGTTGTCGGTCACGCGGAAGTTCTTCCAGATGCGCCGGAAGTAGCCCACGTCCACCGAGACGCGTGGCAGGATCTCGTGCTGGACGCCCGCCGAGAACTCCCAGTTCGTCTCGCGGTTGCCGTAGCCACGGCGGAGGATGTCATCGAACGTGGCGCCGGGGATTGCGGAGCCGAAGTTGCGGTTGGCCACCGCGTTGCACTCGCCGTTCGCATTGAAGTTCAGCAGGTCGCAGTCGGGCGAGAAGTTGCCGTTCGCATCGTTCCATGCCCGCGTGGTCGTGTTGATCATCGTGTTGACGGGGTTCGGGTCGGTGCCGAGCAGGTTGAGGGTCTGCCCGCGCAGGTACTTGTTGAACGTGATCTTGGCGGCCGTCCTGCCAGTGCCGGTGACGTCATACGTGAGCCCGGTCCGGTAGGTGAGGTCGTTCCAGTTCAGGTTCTCCTGCGCCGGGAACACGAAGTTGCGTCCCGGCGACAGGTTGGACGGACCGACCGCCTGCTCGGGGAAGCTGGCCTTGAAGTGATCGAAGCGCAGCGCCACGTTCATCGTGGCCCGGTTCACGCTCACGCGGTCCTGCACGAAGAAGCCGAGGTCGTTGTTCAGGTGGTTCTCGAATGTCACCGGCAGGGCCCGCATGGTGACCAGGTTGGGGATGCCGTTGTTGAAGCGGTAGGCGACGTCGGCCAGGGAGTAGCTGGTCGTCTCCTGGAAGCCGTGCACGCGGTTGAACCCGAACTTCACGTTGTGGGTGCCGGTGACATACGACATGGCCGCGCGGTACGTCCAGTTGGGGACCCGCGTGTTGTTGTTCAGCAGGGCAGGCGCCCGGTAGGCCAGGCCGTTGCTCTGCTCGGTGACCGAGATCATCTGGGCCGCCACGTCCTCGAACTCGGGGGACGAACCGCGCGGCGCCTGCGGGTGCATGAAGCCCCACCGCTCGTAGAGGTGCATGCCGACCGCTTCGAAGAGCAGGCGGTTGGTCATCGGTGACGTCCACTCGACGTGCTCCTGCCGCAGGCGCGGGAAGCGGAAGTCGCGCGCGGCTTCGGGAGCCACCGTGGCGCTGATGCCGTTGGGGCAGTCGCACCAGGTGTCGGCCTTGTAGGTGCCGGCGATCTTGTGCTTGGGCGTGGCCTGCCAGGTGACGCGCAGGCTGCTGTTGTAGGAGCGACCCTTGAGGATGCCGCGGTTCGCGGTGTCGGGCTCGTAGAGCCACTCGTTCGGGTTGTAGGCGTTGAGGTTCTGGAATACCGGCGCGTAGTTCTCGACACCGTTGTAGCGAATCGACGCCCAGTACCACACCTTGTCGCGCCGGAAGGGTCCGCCGAACGAGGAGTTGAGATCCCAGTTCTTCTTCACCTCGTTGGGCGTGCGCAGGCCCGCGTTGCGCAGCTCGTCGCTGAAGTTGGTGCCCTGCAGGTTGTCGTGCGAGAAGGTGAAGAACGTGGAGTTGGCCCACGTGTTACCACCGTCGCGGGGGATGAAGTTGATGCGGACCCCGCCGGTCGGGAGTTCTGCCGAGACGCCGGTGTGATCCACGGTGACCTCGGCGGCCGAGCCGACGTCAGGAATCTGCCCGCCGATGTTGCCACCGGCCTGAAGCGTCATGGTGTTGATGCCGTTGAGCGTGACACGCTGGTCCTGCTCGCGGCTGCCGTGCACGGTGACGCTGCCGCCCACGCCCTGCAGGTTGGAACCGCCGACGTCGGTGCCTCCGCCGTTGGCGGCCGGGATGAGCCGCGCCAGGGTCACGTAGTTGCGTGCCGTCGGCAGGGCGTCGATGGTGTCCGCGCTCAGCACCGCGGACCGGCTGGTCGAGGTGGTGTCCACAACCGGCGCTTCGCCGGTGACCGTGATGGTTTCCTCGAGCGCGCCCACGCGCATGTCGGCGTCCACCCCGACAGTGGCCGCGCCCGCGAGCGTGATGCCGTCGCGCAGCACGGTGTTGAATCCCGGCAGGCTGAAGGTGACGGTGTACGCCCCCGGGCGGAGATCGATGAGCTGGTACCGGCCGTTGCCGTCGGTCGTGGCGGTCCTGATCTTCTCGATGAGGGCGGGGCTGGCGGCTTCGACGGTGACGCCTGGCAGGACGGCGCCAGAGGTATCTCGAACGACCCCGGTGATGGACGCCTGCGCGAACGCCAGGGCAGGCAGGAGCACCGCCCCGATCAGGGCGGCGGTGAAGACTCGCGTACGCATGGGACCCTCCTTGTACTCAAGCACTCCCGCCGCGCCCCAGCGGGCGGGCGGTCCCTGGATGACACGTCGGTGGCCGGCCGGTGGAGCCGGACGCACGTACCAGAGCTGTCGAGTCAGTAGGAAAGGGGGAACCCGGTCCGTGCGCGAACGGCCGGGCCGTTGGCGGACGGGCGCGTGATGATCCGAACGGAACCCGTGATGACGGTGCACGCGCCCAGCCGGAAAGACACCGACGAGTATGAAGGGCGACGCGCGGCGGCGAGACTACTGAAGCCGCTATGTCCTGTCAACGGGATTGTGGCGAGTTGCGAAGCTCGAGCGCAGCATGTCGTGCAGGGGCGTCGAGACGCCGGCTGACATCCCGCCGAGACCGGGTGACGATGTCGTTGAGGGGCGGTTCGGCGTGCATCAGCGGTGACCATCCCGCCGACGACCGCACGGGGTGTTACGGCTGGCGGAAGATCGTGCGGATGGTCGCCACGTCCTGCGGCGAGAGCCCCGACACCAACGCGATGTCCGCGCGGCGCATGATCTGGCGGCGATAGCGATCGAAGTACTCCACGATGTCGCCGCCCGCGCCGAAGGTGTACATGATGTCGGCGAACTCGTCGGTGTGTGCAAGGCCGAGCGCATGACCGAGTTCGTGGAGGCAGGTCAGATAGACGATGACGTCGCGCAGCAGCGGATCCGCCGTCGTGCGCGCCGCCATCACCGGGCCCAGGCCGTTCATGTCGGGGTTCACCACGACCACCGCCTGTGGCCGGTCACCCGTCCCGGTGCGCCGGGCCTGGCCGTACAGACTGGCGTCGTTGCTCACCCAGTAGAGACGCAGGTCCGCCTCGCTCTCCGGTGCGGCCTCGAGCGTGAACGCGCCATCGACGTTCCGCTGCCAGGCCTCGAGGGCCCACGCGGCCAGTTCGCGATCCGACTCGCGCGCCGTGCCGTCCACCGCGCCGGCCCCGATGAAGTAGGTGAGGCGCAGCGGCGCGCGTGGCGAGGGCTGGGCGGCAGGCAGGGGCGCAGCCTGCGCCGTGCTCGCTGCCCCGCTTGCTGTCGTGGTGGCACCCTCCACGAGAGTCTGCGCGGCAGCCGCGACCATGGTCCCGGTGGGCCACACGGGATGGCCTACCGTCAGCAGGCACGCGGCCACGGCGATGGCCGCCGGCCGGCCCCCGGTGCTGATGCCGAGTCTCACGCGGCTACCGGCTGCCGGAGCGCCGGACCTCCTCACGGTAGACGGCTTCGACGAACATGTCCGTCGTCCACGGTCCCGTCGTGGAGCCGTAGATGCCGTCGTAGTCGCGGGTGACGCCTGCGGCCCGCACCTCCGCGAGAGACGTGCCGGCTTCCACCAGCAGGCGGATCCGGTCGCGCACGATGGTGACCATGTCGCGGTACTCCACGACGTCCGACTCGTTCGAGATGCGGCCGTGCCCCGGAATGACGCGGGTGCCACCCATCTGGTTGAAGGTCGGCACCGTGATGCGGATGATGCGGTTGAGCGCGTCGAGCACCCCCTGGATGGTCCCGCCCGCATCGGCGTCGACGCGGGGATAGGACGTGGTGTCGAACACGTCGCCCGCGGCAATGACGTCGGACCCACGGAAGAAGACCATGAGGTCGCCGTCGGTGCGCGCGGCCGGCAGATGGTGGATCTCGATGGGTTCGCCGCTGGCCACCACGGTCTTGAGGTCGCCAAAGAACGTATCGAACGGCCACTGCCGCTGTGGCACGGCCCGCGGGCCCGTCAGGCGGCTCAACTGCAGCACCGCGCGCTCGTGCCCCACGATCTGCGCCTCGGGGAAGGTGACCGCGCCGCTGTTGGCCGCGACGTAGAGCCCCTGGCCGGTGCGCGAGATGGCGTCGTTGCCGCCGATGTGGTCGAGGGCGGTCCCCGTGTTGATGATCATCCGCACGGGGCGATCGGTCAGGCGTGCCAGGGTGTCGAGCACACGCTGGCTGAACGCCTCGAGCCCCGTGTCCACCAGCACGATGCCGTCGTCACCCACCTGCACCGAGATATTGCCGCCGGCCCCGGCCAGGAGCCACACCTTCCCCTGCACGGGGATGAGTTCCAGGGCCTCGGTGGCGGGGTCGGGCGCCGCGGGGAACACGGGGCGCTGGGCGTGCAGGATGGATGGGGCTGCCGTCGTCCACACGGCGCCGGCCAGCACCAGGAGCGCGAGGGCCGCACGCCTCATGGACGGGCCGCCCGACGCGCGTCGCGGCGCAACTGCTCGATGACCTTGGCGTACTCGGGATAGAGCGACGCTTTGCCGCCGCGCGTGGCCTCGAAGGGCAGGCCGGCCAGGTCGGCGAACCGTCGCGGCTCGGTGCCGAGCGGGTAGTGCGCCACCCATCCCTCGGGCCGGTCGGATACTTCCTCGACGGGCTCGAACGCCTGGAGCGGCGGCGGGCCCTCGGATTCAGCGGCGGTGCGCCGCAGCATCCAGCTTTGCGTGCGGACCATGGGCTCTTCGAGATAGATCGGGTCGTCCACCCAGCTGAAGAGCGTGAGCAGCGAGCCATGCCGGCTGTAGATCTCGGTCATCCGCGCGTAGGGGCTCGTGGCCGAGCCGTTGCGCTGCACCACGCCCATCTTGATGTGGGTGGTCGTCACCACCAGACGGCCGTTCTCCCACCGGCCGGTGGAGAAACCCGCCCAGGTGTGCTCACCGTAGCGCTCCGAGGGGTGGGGCCGCCCATCCATCCAGATGGTGCGGTCGGCGCGCCCGTAGTAGCCCGCGATGCGGTAGCCCTGCAGGGCGCCGGCCTCCGACCGGATCTCGGAAACGAAGAGCGTGGGTGACGGGCCGCGCGACGAGTAGACAGCCGGGTGTGGCTGCGCCTGCCGCTCGATCTGTGAGTGCAGCATCGGGTCCCAGGAGTCGGCCTTCTGCCGTCCGGCATCGTTGAGCGGCAGACCCGTGTAGTCGCCCAGGTCGGGCCCCGGCATGGTGCGGTGCAGCAGGTCTTCGTGGGTGCGGGATGCCCACTCGCCGGTCAGGTCGAAGTCCTGTGCCAGTGCCGCGGGTGGGGCCAGCGGCAGCAACGCGAGAAGGAGCAGGAGCGGGGACAGGAGGCCTGGCAGGAGCGGGAGGGCCGGAGCAGACAACCGGGCGGATCTGCAGGCCACAGATGGCGTCGGGCGATGCTTCATGAACCGGCAGACTATCGCAGGTTCTCCACGTCCGGCAACGAATCCCGGGCACGTCGGGGCACTAGGTCTTCGCGGGCCGGCGCAGTAGAATTGGGGCCTTCGGGTCGGGGCGTGGCTCAGCCTGGTAGAGCGCTCGCTTTGGGAGCGAGATGTCGCTGGTTCGAATCCAGTCGCCCCGACCACATCTGCCCGCAACTCCACAGCACACACGGCACGGCCAGGCCTGGCGCGGCACGCATCCAGGCCGCAGCCTCCCGCGCACGTCGCCATCCGTGTCTCTGCCGGGTACCGCCGCAGCCTGTCTTGAGGGCAGGCATTGGCTGGTTCGGCGACCTCCGCCCGCGGAGCCCCCGTGCACCGCACGGGTGCTCGGGCATAATCACCCGCATGCCGACGCCTGCTGATCCGCTCCGGTTGCACCTCGTACGCCTGCTCGACTGGGAGGAGGCGCACGTGGGCTTCGATCGCGCCGTGGCGGAGGTGCCTGACGAGCTGCGGGGCACGGTGCCGGTGGGCTTTCAGTACTCCGCGTGGCAGCTGGTGGAGCACCTGCGGCTGGCGCAGAAGGACCTGCTCGACTTCTGCGTGAACCCGGGCTACGTGCACACGCTGGCCTGGCCGGACGACTACTGGCCGCGCGATCCCGCGCCGGCGGAGGGGGCGTGGGCGGCCAGCCTCGCCGAGATCGTGCGCGATCGCGAGGCGCTGCAGGCGGTGGTGCGTGATCCGGGCGTGGACCTGTTCGGCCTGGTACCTGCCGGAACAGGGGACCAGACCGTGCTGCGTGCCGTGCTGCTCGTGGCCGATCACGCGGCCTACCATGTCGGCCAGCTCGTCGCGCTGCGCCGTGCCCTGGGCTGCTGGCCGTGAGGACCGCGCGCGTACCCTGACGCACTGCTCCCGCTCCGCAGGCTGTGACCGCCGCTGCACGCGTCAGGCCATGGCCCGTCGGGGGGCTGGTGCTGATGTGCTGGCCTCGCGCCCGAGCCGCACCTGGCTGGTGTTCGCGGTTTAGACTGCCAGAACGCCCATCGGCGAGCACCCACGTGGGCCGACCCACGGGACTACGGAGTGGATGGGCCAACGGCACCCGATCGTGGCCATGTGGCCGCGCCGTGACGCTGTCCGGTCGCGGCCCGGTCGCGTCCCCCGAACGACCGATAGTGGGGGAGGATGGCGGGCCGCGCTGCCGGATCTGATGCGACGCATTCGCGTCGGGAGGAGAGCACAGGATGTCGATGGTGAAGACGACGCGTTCGTGGATGGTGGTGATGCCGGGGCTCGTGGCCGTGGTCGCATGCCTGGCACTGGCGGGAGTGGCATCGCCGGTCGAGGCGCAGATGCAGGGACCGTCGAGCCCGCCGGCCACGGCCAGCGCCACGGTGGCGGGCAAGGCCCTCTCGATTCGGTACTCGGCGCCCTCGGTTCGTGGGCGGCAGATCTTCGGAGCAGGCGGCCTGCTGTCGCAGGATCCCACCTACCCGGTGTGGCGCGCTGGCGCGAACGAGGCCACGACGCTCACGACCGAGGCCAGCCTCGAGATCGGCGCGCTGCGCCTGCCTCCGGGCCGCTACTCGCTCTGGGTGCTGGTGGAGGACCCGAACGCGTGGCAGCTCATCGTCAACCGGCAGACCGGGCAGACCGGCCTCGAATACGACCCGTCGCAGGACGTGGGGCGGGTGCCGATGCGCATGAGCGCGCCGGCGAGCCCCGTGGAGCGCCTCACCTACACCATCACCGACCAGGGTGGCGGTCGCGGGGAACTGCGTCTCGAGTGGGAGCGCCACGTGGCGGTGGTGCCGTTCACGGCTCGCTGACCCGCGACGCCCCTGGGCGCGCCGACCCGATCGGCGCACGCCTTCCGTGCGTGCCGGGGAGAATTCCCCTGCGGAGAATTCCCGGCACGCTCCGGCCTCCCGCCTCTTTTTCACCTGTTCCACCGCCATTCCCTGTCGAAAAATTCAGCAACTCTTCAGGGCACGAAAGAATTCGCGTGGCTATAGTCACCCGCCATGCATCCCATTCGCACCCTGCTTCTCGTCGCCTGCCTGTGTCTCACTGTCGCGCCCGCCTGGGCGCAGGCCGTCTCCGGCCGGGTGACCGACCCGACCGGCGGCGCGGTTGACGGCGCGTCCGTCGCGCTACGCGGTCCCGGCGGCGGCGCCCCCGCCGAGACACGAACCGGCGCCGACGGCGCCTTTACCTTCCCCACCGTGCAGGCCGGGCTCTACGTCCTCAGCGTGGATGCCCCTGGCTTCCAGCGATGGACGCAGGCGCTCACGGTCACCGCGACGATGGCGCCGCTCGAGGTCGTGCTGCCCATTCCGGGCTTTTCGGAAACGGTGGCTGTGTCGGCTCCGAAGCTCGAAGAAGACCTGCCACAGGAGATCGAGCGCACGGGCGTGCGGCTCCAGACGATCTCGCGTGTGCAGATCGAGAACGGCGGGTACGTGGATGTCGGACAAGCGCTCCAGTCGCTCGTGCCCGGCCTCTTCGTGAGTCCCCGCGCGGGCGCCTTCGACTACGTGTCGGTGTCCCTCCAGGGCTCGCGCACCAACGAGATCCTCTGGCTGCTCGACGGGGTCCGCATCAGCAACCGGCTCTACAACGGCACGACGCCGCTCGACACCATCCCGGCCCACATGGTGGAACGGGTCGAGGTGATTGAGGGCGGGCAGGGTCTCTTCTACGGCACGCAGTCGGTGGCCGGCGTCATCAACGTGGTGACGCGGTCGTTCACCGAGGTGGCCAACGGGCGCGTGCAGGGCGGCCTGAACACCAACGACGGGGGCAGCCTGAACATGTTTGCTCGCGCCGCCCGGAACGGGAACAAGGTCGTGGTGTACGCGTCGAAGGACCAGGCCGACGGGTTCAATAACTTTCCGGCCAGCCAGTACGCGCCCAGCACGTCCGACCGGAACCGCAGCTACGACGTGCTGACGCTGGGCGGCCGCTATGCCTACGACTTCAGCGACGCCGTGCGCTTCAGCGCGATGTACCAGCGGAGCGACGTGGAAGTGGACGGTATCCGCCCCGCACGCAGCTCCGCGACGCAGGTGGGCGGACACGCGGCCGCCTTCAACGCTCGGACCGAGCACATTGCCAGCGGCAAGCTCGATTACACGCCCCGTCCGGACCTCGAGCTGTTCTTCAAGGGCTATCACCACCGGTGGGACTCGGCGTGGACCGAACGCCGGAACGTGATCGGCCAGCCGGGGGCCACGCGTGTCATCAGTGACGGCGAGTTCTGGGGTTTCCGTGACTCCGGCGCCAACCTGCTCGCGCGGTTCACGCCGGACCCTCGGCTCGAGTACTTCGCCGGCTACGATCTGCAGCGCTACTCGGGGGAGGACGACGTGCTCCTCATCGCGCCCACGGCCGAAACCGTGCACGCCCTGTTCGGCCAGGTCCGCACGACGCGCGCGCTGCTTACGAGGGCCACGCTGGCGCTCGGCGCGCGCTACAACGCGCCGACCAACGCCCAGAACGCCGGCGTGTGGAACGCCAGCGGCCAGTACGACTTCACGCCGAACTTCTTCGCGCGTGGGACCGTGGGCACCGCGTTCCGCTACCCGGACGCCTACGAGCTGTTCGCCGAGGACCCGACCTGCTGCTTCGGCAACCCGAACCTCGAGCCGGAGAAGAGCACCAACGTCAATGCCTCGCTCGCACGCCGCATCATCGCCGGGCAGACGGTGTTCACGGTGGAGGCCACCGGCTTCTACCGGCGCGTGACGAACCTGATCGTGGACGTGGACGACGGCTCGGGCGAGACCACCATCACGACCAACTCGCCGGAGCAGGTGCGCGTGAAGGGCGTGTCGCTGGCCGGCTCGGGCCAGCTCACGACGGCGGTGTCGGGCTCGCTCAGCTACACCTACGCCAATTCCGAGCGCAACGACCTGGCGGGCGGCTACTCGGCCATCGTCGGCATTCCGGCCAACCAGGTGCAGGCGACCGTGGACCTGCATCCCACGCGCGTCCCTGTCGGCCTCACGCTCACCGTGAATGCGGTGGGCGAACTGAACGACAACGTGTCCGGTTTCGGCTTGGTGCCGAGCGGCGACTACGTGATCACGGATCTCTCGGGCCGCGTGTTCTTCGGCGAGGGCCGCCGGCACCGTCTCAACATCCGCCTCGAGAACCTGTTCGACGCCGACTACGCCACGGGCCATTCCCGCGGCTTCCCCGACGGCTCCACCACGCCGTTCCTGGTGCGCAACCTGGGCGTGCCGCGCACGCTCCACGTGTCGTACGCGCTCGGCTTCTGAGCCCGCCAGGGGGGCGCGTTGCGCCAATCGCGATCAGCCGCGCACCCCGCGGCTGCTCGCGACTGCCGGTAACCGGGGAGGGACACCTCGCGTAGGGCGTCCCGCGGCGCCGACCGTGAGGGGCTCCCGCGGGGGAGCCACATGGACGCCGGCCCGCGGGCACGAGCAGACGCCTAGTCGGACCAGAGATAGCCGAACGGGTGCAGGATCACGTCGATGAACAGCTTCAGCATGTGCGGGCTCCGTGCGCGTGTGCGCGTCTATCGATCAGGTGACGGGGTGTGACGTGCCGGACGGCGGTCCCGCGTGCGGGTCGCCTCCGGCGGTGGCGGCGCGCTGGTCAGTCGGACCAGAGGTAGCCGAGCGTGCTGAAGAGGAACTTGAACATCTGCGTGTCTCCTTGAGAGCGGGCCACCGTGGGTGGTGCGCCGGCTGTCCCCTGTAAGAGCACGGGCGATGCCATCCGCGGCCGACGACGGTTCCGTCGTTGCAAGTGCCTCTACCTGTGTCGCTTGCGCGTCGCCCGCGCCTGATGGTGCCGTGCCGGGTCCCCCTCGGCACAACCGAAACCGCGGGGGCGCCCCGATCTTTCGCGGCGTGCCGCCTCGAAAATACGGTGCGTGGGAGGCCACCCGCGCTCGTCGTGGCGCCCCGGCAGGGCGTCCCGTGGTGTGCCGCTGTCGCCACCGGCAGGGCTAGAATCCGTGCATGCCCGTGCCCTCACTCTCCGTCTCCGGTGCGCTCATCCGGATGGCGGTCGCGCTCGTACTCGTGCTCGCGACCTTCAATCCCAGTGGGCAGTCGTTCTATCACTGGCTGTCGGCCTCACCGGTGGCCTTCACCCCGGCGAAAGCGCTCGGCGGCCTCGTGCTGCTCATTGGCTGGGTCGCGACGCTCCGCACCACCTTCATCGCCCTCGGATGGCTCGGTGTCACCCTCGGCGGCCTGCTGCTGGCGACGCTGCTCTGGCTGCTGGTCGATCGGCACCTGCTCGACACGACCGGTGCGGCGATGACGTGGGCGGTGCTGGGCGTGGTGGGCGTGCTGCTGGGCGTGGGTCTGTCGTGGTCGCTCGTGCGTGCACGGGTGACCGGACAGATGGAGGTGCAGTAGGACGGCCTACGGCGTGGTGCGCACGGCGTCGCAGTGCGCGCGCCACTGGGCGGCGGATCGGCGTGACACCATGTCGGGTACCGGTGTCTGGCCGTCCACGATGGCGGCGAGTGCCGTCCGGGCCATTGCCGCAGGGTCCACCGTGGCTTCGCGGTTGCTGAGGACCGGCGCCTCCAGGTGCCCGCAGACCAGCGGCACCAGTTCCACGCGTCCCGAGAACGCGGCCTTCCACAACTGCGTGCTCAGGACGACGCCGTCCTCGTAGCGGGCATTCGGGCCGACCGGCGTGGCCAGCGCCGCGCCGATCCGCTCGACGTGGGGCATCGATCCGAGACGCGCCAGCGAGGCCTCGCTGGCGTCCCGCAGGCGCCCCGCGTCCAGCCCACCGGACCGGTGGATGCGGTCGAGGACCGGCACGTCGGCGTCGGACCCGGTCAGCCCGAGGACGTAGATGGCCAGCTCGCTGGTCGCCGTCGAGAAGCGGTGGTCGAGCGCGCGCAGCGCCGCCGCGTGCGCCTCGGCGTTCACCACCGTGCCCAGCCCGTCGTGCCGCTGGACGAAGCGGTTGAGCGCGATGATCTGCACGGTGGCCCCGGACTCCGGAATCGACTCGAACATCAGCGCGAGTGCCCGCGCTTCGTCCAAGGCCAGCATCGCGTAGGCGGCATCGCTCTCCAGATCCGGATCGCCGAACAGCTCCATGGCGACCGGCAGCGAGTCGAACGGCAGGCGTCTCAGCGCAGAGGCGTGCTGATCGGGAAGCGCGGTGCCAGGCGCGCGGCGTGGCGTGCGCAGCACGATCGCAACCTCATCGAGGGGCGTCTGGGGAATGAGCAGGGACGCCCCGGCGCCCGCGCCGGTCATGCCCGGAAAGGTGCGCTGCACGGAGAACACGCCGGAGGGGGCCACTTCGTCGGCCTTGATATAGAAGTGCTGACTCCCCACCTGCAAGGGCACGTCGCCGGCAAAGCCCGTGAGGCCCGACACGGTGAGCACGTGCGTGGCACCGCGCGTGTCCCCGGATGCGGCCTCGAGGCGCACGTCCAGACTGCGCAGCGTCCCCGTGTGCCGGCCGGTCCCGTCCACCACTTCGGCCGAGGCCACGCCTTCGACGCCCCTGGGCGCGCGGACGATCGCCCGGCGAACCGACTCGGCGACCACGGTGCCCGCCTCGCCTCCCACCGTGACACGGGTGCTCGCGCGGTCGCCGTCGAAGGGGCCGAACACCGGAAAGAGCGCACCGGCCTGGACCAGGCCGGGGAGGCGAAACGTCGAGGGCCGCGCCCCGCCTTCGGGCGCCCGCAGCCGCACCTGCCCCCGGACTTCTCCTCCGGCCGCCCGGAGCACCAGCGCCACGGGTTCCTCGCCCGACGGGAAGCGCCAGACGAAGGTGCCGCCCGTCGAGGCCCGTTCGCTCCCGAACTCCACCACCAGACCTGGCGGCCCCTCCACCGACCCCGTCACCTGTTCCCCGGCGGCCACGTCGTCGGGCAGGAGGACGGTGACGGTGCCTTCGGGCGCGGCAAAGGCGGCCAGGAGCAGGCCGTCCTGATGGGAGATGACGGGCGCGGGCGGATCCTGCGCCGCCGCCGTGCCGGCAAGACACGGGACCGCCAGCAGGCAGACCGTCAACAGGCAGCGCGCCAACAGGCGGGGCGCCAGCCGCGGTGCTCCCCTCAGGGCCCCTCCCGCTGCCAGCTGTGCCGTCGCGCCCAGCGGCGGGCGGGCACCTGCGATGCGCGTGCGCGCGCCCATGGCCATGGCGCACCACTATACCCGTATACCCGCGATACCCGCCCTGCACTCGACCGGCCCGGCGGCTCGGCCCCCGGCCGGCGTCTGGGCCGCGGCGGTGCGCGTCGATGGCCGGCAGGGGCTGGCCCGCGCGGCAGGTCGCCCCTAGCGGTGCGCGAACAGCTCGACCGGGTGGCCGGAGCGGCGCAGGCGATCGGCGAGCGCGTCCACGCCGGCCGCGGTCAGCGGTTCGGTGCGCATGTGTGACACTGCGTGCAGGGTGAAGCCCAGCCCGAGCAGCGTCCTGGGCAGCGCACCCGCCTCGTAGCCCGCCGCCTCCTGCAGCCGCGGATGCCACTCGACGATGAGGTGGAGGTGCGGGTTTCGCAGCAGGCGCGGCATGCCCGAGAGAGCCTCGAGTTCACCGCCCTCCACGTCGATCTTCACCAGGGCTGCCGTCTCGACGAGGTCGTCGATCCGCACCATCTCGACCGGGACCACGGCCGTCACGTCGGCGTAACAGCTCTCCGGGTAGAGGCTGTTGACCGCGCTCACCTCGCCCCGCACGTAGAAGTCGCGACGTCCCCGCGCGCTGCCGGCGGCGGCGGCGTGAATCTCGACGTTGGCGAAGTGATTGGCGGCAATGTTGTGCCGCAGCACCACGAGGTTGTCGTCGGTGGGCTCGATGGCCACCACGCGCCCGGATGGCCCGACCCGCCGGGCGGCGTGGACCGTGTCGTAGCCGATATTCGCACCCACGTCCACGACCACCTGCCCAGGTCGGAGCACCCGGTCCATGAGGCGATGCAGGCGGATGTTGCCGGCCACCACCGACAGGCGGATGGCTGCCGGGCCGGGTACGTGCACGCGGGTGTCGCCGAGGCGGATGTGATCCCACAGGCAGGCCTGCGCCAGGGGGCCGGCATACCGGAGGGCGGTACGGAGGGACGTCAACGGCACGTCCGGGCATTCTGCAGCAGCGGGGAAGTGCCGTCCAGCGAGCCGGGGTGCCGAATCGGGTTGAATCCTGCCGCGTCCGGGCCCTATTCTTCTGGCGACCGTCCGTCGCGGTTTCTTCCGGCACCCGTACTCCCCCCGGGTCACCCATGCAACTGACGTCCACGCGTGCCGTCCCGCCAGACCCCGCCCGCCGGCGGTACTGGACCGTCCTCGGGCTGCTCCTGCTGCTGGGCGCCGGCGCGGCTGCCGCGGCCGCGGCCATGGGCGCGCGCGCCGAAGCCGGCCAGGCGCCCGCCGACATCATCACGCTGTCCATCGTGGGCACCAACGATCTGCACGGCCGGGTCTTCCCCAACGAGGATCGTGGGGGCCTCGCGCTGCTCGCCGGCTATGTCAACAACCTGCGCGCGGCCCGTGCCGCCGACGGGGGCGCGGTGCTGCTGTTCGACGCCGGCGACACGTACCAGGGCGGCATCGAGTCGAACCTGTCCGAGGGGTCGGTGGTGATCGACGCCTACAACGCGCTCGGGTATGCGGCCGCGGCGATCGGCAACCACGACTTCGAGTTCGGCGCCGTGGACCAGTACCCGCCGCGCCTCGACGAGGAGGCCGACCTGCGCGGTGCGCTCAAGGCGCGCGCGGCCCAGGCGCGGTTCCCCTTCCTGGCGGCCAATCTCGTGGACATCGAGACGGGCCGACTCGTGGACTGGCCCAACGTCTACCCGTCCACGATGGTCGAGGCGGCCGGCCTCAAGGTCGGGGTGGTCGGGGTGATGACCCTCGATGCCCTGCGCCTGACGTTGCTGGCCAACGTCCAGGGACTGCGGGTCACGCCGCTGGCGCCGGCCGTCGAGGCGGAAGCCACCAGGCTGCGTGCCGCCGGTGCCGACCTGGTGGTCGTGGTCTCGCACGCGGGCGGCTACTGCGCGCGCTTCGAGAACCCGGACGACCTGTCGTCCTGCGACGATGCAGGTGAGATGTTCGAGGTGGCGCGTGCCCTGCCGCCCGGCCTGGTGGACGTGATCGTCGCAGGACACACCCACGCCGGCCTCGCGCACCGCGTGGCCGGCGTCTCCATCATCGAGGCGGAGTCGCTCGGCCGCGCCTTCGGCCGGGTGGACGTGCACGTGGACCGGCGCACGCGCCGCGTCCGTGATACCACCCTGTTTCCGCCGCGCGACCTGTGCGCGGCCGTGACGCCCGGCTCGCTCTTCTGCGAGCCGCGCGCCGCCGATAAAAACCGTCGCATCGCGGCCACCTACGAGGGACGCCCCGTGCAGGCGGACCCGGCGATGGACCGCGCGATGGCGCCCGCGCTGGCCCGTGTGGAGGCGATCCGGGCCACGCCCCTCGGCGTGCTGCTCGAGACGCCCATCGGGCGGGACGGCGTGCTCGAGTCCCCCGTGGCCAACCTGTTTGCCGACGCGATGCGCGATTCGGTCCCGGGCGCCGACGTCGCCGTCAGCTACAGCGTCGGTCCTGGAGGCCTCCGCACGGATCTGCCACCAGGGCCGCTCACCTTCGGCGCACTCTACGATGTCTTCCCGTTCGACAACCGGATGGTGACGCTCACGCTCAGCGGTGACGCGCTGCGGCAGGTGTTCGAGGACGCCCTCACGCGCCGCCGTCGAAGCGGCCTGGCGGTGTCCGGCCTTCGCGTCACCGTGGCGTGTGGTGGCGAGGTGCCGCGCATCTCGCTCACGCGGGCGTCCGGCCAGCCGGTGCGCGGCGACGACCGCCTCCGCGTCGTGACCACCGATTTCATGGTGCAGCGGTCGCCCTTCTCGCTCATCACGCCCGAGGAGGGCATCAACCTGACGCGTTCGGCGCCGCTCGCGCGGGAGGTCGTAGCGGCGTGGCTCGCGCGCCGAGGCGGACGCCTGCGCGACAGCGAGTTGGTGCGCGCGGAGGAACCGCGCTGGCGCATCGAGGGTGCCCAGGTCGCGGCCTGTGCTCCCTCGCTCGTCATCACCGAGGGGCCGCGTGACGCGCCTCCGGCAGTCAACCTGCCGGCGCCCGTGCCACCAGTTCCGCTTCCGGTCTCCTCGGCGGCTTCCGCGACCGCGAACTGACGGCGGCTGTCGGCTCCGGCGCTGGCCATGCGCCGTGTGCCGCCGAACTCGCGGCCTCAGCGTGGGAACGCGGCGGTGCCGTCCTCCTGGCGGGATGCCCGACCGGCCGCGTCGCGCCGCCAGGTCTGTGAGACGGGTGGGCGCACCGGATGAAACGCGGCGGCGGCCCGCCGCACCAAGGGAGTGTGGGGCGCATGGCGCCCCGGCATCGCGGGTTCGTCCGAGCCCGCCGTCACGCGTCCGGCTCCGCGTCGGGCTGGTCGTGCCCCGCCTCGAACAGGTTCCGGACGCCGGAAGGCGTCCGGGCCGTCACGCGTACCGGCTCCTGCCGTGCGGTGGCCACGAGGGCCCCCTCCCACCAGTCGAGGACGATGACGACGCGCTGCACGATGGTCAGTTCGACCGATCCGAGCCTGAGCGGTCCCAGCGTGTGCAGCCGATCGACGGTCACCGGCCCGCCTTCCAGGCCCTAGCGGTGGCCTGCCACACCACCGGCGCGCACAGGAAGGCGGTGATTGTGGCCACCACCCGCACCGGCACCAGCATCACCCGGCCGTGCCACGCCAGCGCGAGGGCGCGTCCCTCGAACCGGGGTTCGACGGCGATATCCAGCCCCGCACCCCGCGCCGACAGGACCGCCGGGTACAGGAGGCCGAACAGGACGCCGGTCTCGGCAGGGTCCTCGCACCCGAACGCCAGCCGGGCGCGGCAGCTCTGCCAATGCACCTGACGGACGAGACCCCGTCCCAGCCGACATACCCGCGCCAGCAGGCCTGGCGTGCGAAGCGCCGCGAACGCACGCGAGCGGCCCCGGCGGGACGACGACGCGCCCTGCCGCCTCGTGTAGGCCTGGGATAACCGCCGCGTGCCGGGCTTCTGCGCGGGTGGCGCGGCCCCCGACACGGCTGCCTGGCCCTGCGTCGGCCCGGACGCCGCCGGCACGCGCCGTGTGACACGGACCGCGCCCCACAGCCATGTGACCGTGACATCGCCGACCAGCGTCGCCTCGTGCCGGACATCGATGTCGGCCGTCACCGGTGCGCTCAGCAGCACGAGCAGGATGCCGAGGAGCAGGGCGGCCGCCACCACCGCCTCCACGACTCATGCCCCCGGATCTGTCGGTGTTCCCTGAGACGTCTCGCGTTCCTGGCGCTTCTCGCCGCGGCTCTCGACGATGCGGCTGACGGCCTCGCCGACCTTCTCGACCATGGTCGCTGCGCCCTTGCGGACCGGCTCGACGCGCACGCCCGCGTCGTTGACGATGATGACCGCCACCGGGCGTACACCACCACCGCCACCGGACCCCGCACCCTGACCCTCGCCCTGCGTCGTCTTGGTCTCCTTGCCGGACCCGCCACCGGCGCCGAACCCGAAGCCCACGCTCACCAGCGGAATGACGGTGTTGCCACCGATATGCATCGGTTCGCCCACCACGGTCCGCGTCGTGAGCAGGCGCTCGATCTCGGCAAGCGTGGTCTTCAGCAGGCTCTCTACGTGTTCCATAGCTTCACTCCCCTCGATGACGGCCATGCACGAGCAATGCCCTTCGCACTGACGTGCGGGGCGCGCGTCGGGTTCCCGCGCGGAGGGCGACAGCGGCCATGGCGCGCACGAATCGCCACGCCCCGGGAGAAAATGCCTGTGCGTCGTGGGAGGCTGCGGTATGGCGCCCCGGGCGGTCGTCTCGGCGTGGGCGTCGCATCCGCGATACAACGAGCATGCACGGGCGGCGTCGGGACGCCGGCCAGGAGGTCAGGATGTTCTCGGTCACCGGGCTGAACGGCGAGCTCTTCCGCGGGAACCTGGAAACCCTGCTCACCACGCACCGCGTGGACCGGGCGCGGCACCTGCGGGGCCTCGAGGAAGAGGGCGAGGACGCGGAGCCGCCACCGCTCCCGGCGGTGATCCCGCGTGATGCCGATCGGTACCACGCGGCGGCGGCCGCCTACGCACGGGTCGTGCACCCGGCGCCCGACCGCGGACCCATCTATCACGCCTATCAGGTGATGCACCGCGACGTGCTCACCGTGGCGGCCGATGCCCGGGTGGACGCGGCCTGGCAGGCGCTCGTCACCCGCGGGGTTGGGCAGGCACCTGTCGTCACCCGCGAGAATCGGCTCGTCGGCCTGGTGGCCCGTGCGCACCTCCTGCACGTGCTCAACGAGGAAGGTGGACGCCTCCGGGACGTGCTGGCCAGACGGGTGGCCGACGTGATGGCGACCCCTGTCGTCGCCGCCGACCCCGTCTCCGACGTGCGCCGCATCGCGCGCGTGCTCCTCGAGTACGGGCTGCCCGCCGTGCCCGTCCTCGACGACGCGGGGCTCCTGGTCGGCATCGTGTCGCGCGGCGACATCCTGCGCGTCGTCATCACCGACCCGCCGCTGACGCTGTGGGCCTGAGCCGGCCCGGGTGTCAGCCGGTGATGCTCCGGGTGGCGAGGTACAGGTAGACGAGGAGGGCCCCGACGAGGACGCCGTTGGTCGCAAGGCCCGTCCGCGCCCGCGCCGGCACGCGGTGGGAGTTGTTCATCCACAGCAGGGTGGAGATGACGAACGGGAAGAAGAGCGATCCAGTCACGGTGTAGGCGAACACCAGCCACACCGGCCGCGCGATCACCAGGGCCGAGATGGCCGCCAGGGTGAGGTACGCCAGCCAGCCCCGATACGCCGTGCCGCGCTGACCGGCCGGCTGCGTGCGGCGCCACACGTGGATCCAGTCGTCGAACAGGAACGGCACGCCGTGCCAGACGCCGAGGACCGAGGAGAACGCGGCTCCCCAGAATCCCACCAGGAAGATCGCCCGGCCCACGGCGCCGATCTCCTCGCCGATGCGATCGGCCAGCACGAGGCACAGCCGCGGTCCCTCGTCCAGAATCTGGCCGGTCCAGGTGATCTGCGTGGACAGGAAGATCATCGAGAACGAGAAGAAGAAGACCAGGCCGAACGACACCAGCAGGTCGAAACGTGCCGTGGGGAGGTCGGCTTCGCGCGCCCAGCCCTGCTCGCGCATCCAGTACGCGTAGGACATGAGGGTCACCGTCCCGCCGACGCCGCCGATGAGCGAGAGCGTGTAGGTGACCGAGAAGTCCGCGGAAGGCACGGTGGCCGCCCAGTCGGCCCCCGACCACAGGAGGATCAGCGCGGTGGCGGCCATGATGGACCCGAACATCAGCCCGATGAACCACTTCATCACCTGCAGGAAGCGCTCGTAGCGCCCCAGCCACACCAGCACGAAGGCCGCGAGGGCGTGTACCACCTGCCAGGCCCAGAGCGGCACCGCGGGCAGGATGGCCGCCGGGACCAGCGCGCTGGCCGCCACGAGCGCGCTGGCGACCATGTAGCTCCAGACGATGAAGTACAGGAAGAAACCCACCACGAGTACGGGCGGCAGCGTGTCGCGCCAGCCTTCCACCAGCGTGGTGCCGGTGGCGAGCTGCCACCGCGCGACGCCCTCGGTGATGGCCAGCTTGATGAGCACGCCGAACGCCAGCGCCCAGACGAGGGTGAGGCCGTACTCCGCGCCGGCGATCGTGCCGCCCACCATGTCGCCCACGCCGATGCCCGTGGCGGCGAGGATGAGGCCTGGACCGACCTGGGCGAGGCGCGCGCGCAACAGCATGGGTAGGGGATTGTGTGCGCGACATGGACGGCGACGCAAACGCCGCGGCGCGCGGTGTGCGGCGTGCGCGCCCTTCGGGGCCCGGCCCCGAGCGGTGGGCGGGCACACCATTTCTCGCACCGTACGAGCCTCCGCCGTAGAATTGGGCGGTCCTCGCAGGTGCGCCCTTATCGTCCATGTCGTCGATTGCCCGGATTCCCACGCCCGACGCCGTCGTCCCCACGTCCGCTGACGCGCCCGGGATCCATGTGCCTCGCGTGTTCGGCACCCTCCGGGGCGGGCCCGGGACGACCCTCATCGTGGTGGGGGGGGTGCACGGCAACGAGCCGGCCGGGGCCCTGGCCCTGCCGCGCGTCGTGGCGAGGCTCGGCGAGCACGGGCCCCGGGCCATTGCCGGGGAGTTCCTGGCGCTGGCGGGCAACGTCCAGGCGCTGGCCAGGAACCGGAGGTTCCTGCGGGAAGACCTCAACCGGATCTGGCTGCCGGAGCGCCTCGCCAGGGTGCGGGCCGCCACCGAAGGCCTGGAGGACGAGGACGAGGAACTGGCCGCACTCGATCGCGAGATCGCGCGCGCGCTCGCACGCGCCCGTGGACCGGTCGTCGTCTTCGACGTCCACTCGGTGTCGGGGCCGGGGCCGGCGTTCGTCACCCTGGATGACACGCTCGCCAACCGCGCCGTCGCGTTCCGGATCCCCTCGCCCTGCGTGCTCGGCCTCGAAGAGGAATTGCCCGGCACCTTGACCGACTACTTCGTGCGGGCCGGCGTCACCTCGTTCGGCTTCGAATCGGGACAGCTCTACGACCCCCGCTCGGTGGCGCGCGCCGAGGCGGCGATCTGGCTCGTGCTGGCGGCGACCGGCCTCATCCAGGCGGCCGAGTGGCCGGAGGTGGCCGCGGCACGCCGCCTGCTCGAGGATGACCGCGATGCGCTGCCCGGGGTCGTGGAGGTCAGGCACCGGCATGCCGTCCGGCCCGGCGACGGATTCCGCATGCGTCCGGGATACACGAGCTTCCAGCACGTTCGCGCGGGTGAGGTGCTGGCCGAGCAGGCGGCGGGCCCGGTGCATGCCCCCTGCGATGGCCTGATCCTCATGCCTCTCTATCAGGGGCAGGGCAGTGACGGGTTCTTCGTCGTACGGCCGGTGCACCGGTTCTGGCTGCGTCTGTCACTGGTGGCCCGTCAACTGCCGCTGCGCGGACTGCTGGCCTGGTTGCCCGGCGTGCGCCGGCATCCGGACGCGCCGGGCAGCTTCGTCGTGGACACGCACCGGGCGCGATGGCTGGCGCTGCCCCTGTTCCACCTGCTCGGCTTCAAGCGCAGTGCGCGGCTGCCGCACGGCCTGGTGATGACACCCCGGAGCCGCTGATGCCGAACCCGCGCCCCCTGCGGTCGTCGTCGCCCGAGACCCGCCGCTTCCGCACGCTGCAGCGTCGCCTGGCCCCGCTCTTCGCGCGCATCATGCCCGACCCGCGCGCGCCCCGCCACGTGGTGGTGGTGCCGAGCCTCAGCGTGGACGCGGAGGTCCTGGCGCGGGTGAGCGGCGCCCGGCACTACGAGGAGCGCATGCTCTGCATGCTCATGTTGCTGCGGCTGCCGCAGACGCAGGTGACCTTCGTCACGAGCGAGCCGGTGGCGCCCGCCATCATCGATTACTACCTTCACCTGCTGCCGGGCATTCCCAGCCAGCATGCGCAGCGCCGTCTCACGCTGCTCAGCTGCTCGGATGGGTCGCCACGCCCGCTCACCGACAAGATCCTCGAACGGCCGCGCCTCGTCGAACGCATCCGCGCCTCGATCGCCGACCCGGCGCTGGCGCACATGACGTGCTACAACGCGACGACGAGCGAGCGCGCGCTGGCCCTGGCGCTCGACATTCCACTGTACGCGTGCGACCCGGACCTCCTGCCGCTCGGCAGCAAGAGCGGCAGCCGCGAGATCTTCCGTGAGGCCGGCGTGCCGATGCCCGATGGTATCGAGCACGTACACGATCTGTCGGACGTGGTCGAGGCGCTGGTGCAACTCAAGCGCCGGACACCGGACCTGCGGCGTGCCGTCGTGAAGCTCGACGAAGGATTCTCGGGCGAGGGGAATGCCGTCTTCTCCTTCGCGGATGCGCCCACGGGCGCGGGCCTCGCGCGGTGGATCCGCCGCGCGGTGCCCACGAGGCTGGCGTTCGAGGCACCCGGGCTCGACTGGCCGCACTACGAGCCGAAGCTGCGCGAGATGGGCGGCATCGTCGAGTGTTTCGTCGAGGGTGCGGGGAAGCAGTCGCCCTCGGTGCAGTGCCGCATCGATCCGCGCGGCGACATCGAGCTCATCTCCACCCACGACCAGGTGCTCGGCGGGCAGTCGGGCCAGGTCTTCCTGGGAAGCTCGTTCCCCGCCGCTCCCGCGTACCGGTTCGACATCCAGGCTGCGGCCCTGCGCGTCGCGACGGTCCTCAGGCGGCGCGGCGTGCTCGGGCGCTTCGGCGTGGACTTCATCTCGGTGCCCCGCGGGCACGGCTGGGAACACGCCGCGCTCGAAATCAACCTTCGGAAGGGGGGCACCACGCACACGTTCATGACGCTGCAGTTCCTGACCGACGGCGCCTACGATCCGGACACCGGCCTCTTCCTGACACCGGCGGGACTTCCGCGCTTCTACTACGCCTCAGACAATTTGCAGCGGGAGGCGTATCGCCGGTTGACGCCCGAGGACCTGATCGACATCGTCGTCGACAACGGTCTGCACTTCGACGGAGCGACCCAGCAGGGCGTGGCCTTTCACATGATCGGCGCGGTCTCCGAGTTCGGAAAGCTCGGGATGGTGTGCGTGGCGGACGATCCGGGGCGCGCGCGCGCCCTCTACGCGCAGGCCGTCGCCATTCTCGACCGCGAGGCCGGCGCCTGAGCGTCCGGGGCTGCCGCGCGGGCCCGCCGGTGCGCCGGCAGTCGCGCAGATGCCGATGACCCCGTTCGATCTCTCCGCCGCGGTACACGTCGCGGTGGCGACGCTGGCCGGCCTCGCCGTCGGCATCGAGCGTGAGTGGAGCGGCCATGCCCGGGGACCGTCCGCCCACTTTGCCGGCATCCGCACGTTCACCCTGCTGGGCCTGGTCGCTGGCGTGTCGGGCTGGCTGTCCACCGTGGGGCTCACCGGCCTGGCCGTGGTGCTGCTCGGCGCCACCGGTGCCCTGGTCGTGGTCGCGTACCTGGCGGCCAGCCGTGCGGACGTGGACGGCACCACCGAGGTGGCGGCCTTCGTGGTGCTGGCTGCTGGCGTGTTGGCCGGTCTTGGCTACGAAACGGCCGCCTCTGGCGTCACCGCCCTCACGCTGCTGCTGCTCGTGGAGAAGCGCCAGCTCCACGGCCTGGTCTCGCGCCTGGACGTCGTGGAAATCCGCGCCGGCGCCCGCTTTGCGGTGATGGCGGCCGTCGTCCTGCCGCTGCTGCCCGAGGGCCCCTTCGGTCCGCTCGGCAGCGTGCGCCCGCGCGCGTTGTGGGCGCTCGTCCTGTTCTTCTCGGGCCTCAGTTTCCTCGGCTACGTCGCGCAGCGTATCGCCGGGGCGGGGAGGGGCTATGCCATCACCGGCACACTGGGCGGCCTCGTGTCGTCCACGTGGGTGACGTTCACGTTCGCGCGGCTCAGCCGCCACACGCCGGCCCACCACGCGACAGCCACCGGGCCGGCGCTCGCGCTCGGGGTGATGGGCGCCAACGCCATGCTGTTCCCCCGCGTGCTGCTCGCCAGTCTCGTTCTGCAGCCTGCCCTGGCGGTCGCACTCTGGCCAGCCTTCGTGCTGCCGCTCGGCATCGGCCTGCTCCTCGTGGGGCGCGGACTGCGGGAGCCACAGGCCGCGCCGGCGGCCGCGCCGCCCGACCAGAACCCCCTGCGCGTCGGGGCGGCGCTCCAGATGGCCGTGCTCTTCCAGGTGGTGCTCGTCGTGGTGACGCACGTCACCGCACGATTCGGCGCGGGAGGCCTGTACGCCTCGGCCGTCGCGCTCGGGCTCACCGACGTGGACGCCCTGACCGTATCGATGGCGCGCCTGACGGGCGAGGCCACACCCGCCCAGGTGACGGCCGCCGCCGTGACCATCGGTGTCCTCACCAATACGCTGGTGAAGCTCGGCATCACCGTCACGCTCGGCGGCGGGGCGTTCCGGGCGCGGGCGGCCGTGGGCCTGGCGCTGATGGCACTGGCGCTGGCTGGAGCGCTGGCCTGGCGGCTGGCCTGGCGGCTGGCTGTGGGCGGACCTTGATGTTTCCCGCCTGATCTCGTGCAGTCGTGCCGGCGGTACCCGGCCATGACCGGCCGGTGACGAGGAGCCCAGGCCCTTGCCACGCTGGCCATTACGGGTCATGCCGATTGCGGTAGCCGTGGGCACTGGCCTGCACCGCCCCTGCTGCCGATAGATGCGGTGACGGGCTGCTCTGCCGCGTACGGCCGGCTCGTGGGTGGGCGGATGCTGGCGGCCGGCCCCATATACCTCCGGGGCCCGGCGGATGATCGCCGGGCGCGCGGAGGGGTGACCGGGGAACCGCACGCGGGCAGGTTCCCGAGACGAGGCGGGTGAGACATGAGCGCAGGATCCTGGCTGTTCACACGAGGCCCCGAGAGCATTCACATCGTGCGTCAGGAGGGCGGACGCCTGACGGTGGAGGGTCCGGGGGCCAAGCACCAGCAGCACCGGTTCGATACCGAAGACGCCATACAGCGGTTTCAGGTCACCCTGGCCGAGGAACTGAGCGAGGCCGGCTGGCTGTTGTTCGGCGTGGACCGGGAGCGTCGCACCGGCCGGGAGCGTCGGACCACGGGTCGCGGCCCGGACCGCCGGAACGCCCGTGCCGCCCGCCACGCGCACGCCTGACACCGGCGGGCAGTTGCCTTCGGCGGGCCAGGCCCGTATGATGCCTCCGGAAATCCACCGTATTTCTGGAGGAGTGGTATGGGTCGTTCCCTCACCGGTACCGTCGTCGGCGCGCTGATCGCGCTTGGTCTGGCAGCCCCGACGGCTGCCCGAGCCCAGCAGGTCGATCTCGCGGGCATGTGGTCGGCCAATCTCGGCAACCACGAGGAGCGTCCCCTGCGGGGCGACCCCGGGGTGGACGTCGGCGAATACATCGGCGTTCCGCTGAACGACGCGGCCCGGCAGCACGCGCTCAGCTGGCAGGCGACCATGCACTCGCTGCCCGAGTGGCAGGCACGTCCCCACCCGGTGACCTATTCCATGCGGGCGCCGCAGCCCAACTTCCGCATGGCCCCGATCATCAATCCCGCGAGCCAGGAGCTCATCGGCTATTCGGTCGTCGGCCTCTTCGGCGGCGGGGATCGCGAGATCTGGGTGGACGGGCGCCCCCATCCGTCGAAGTACGCCGAGCACAAGTGGCAGGGCTTTTCGACGGGCGTGTGGGAGGGCGGCGTGTTCAAGGTCACCACCACCCACATCAAGTACAGCTTCATTCACCGCAACGGCATCCCGCTCAGCCCGTACACGGTGATGACCGAGTACTACATGCGCCACGGCGACCTGCTGACGCTCGTCATCATCCTGGACGATCCCATCTATCTCGACGAACCGATGGTGCGCACCAGCACGTTCAAGTCCGACCCGCTGATGGTGGTGCGCCGCACGCTGCCGTTCGAGGTGGCCGAGGAGATTCCGTCGCTGCAGCGCGGCCAGGTGCCGGCGTGGCCCCTCGGGACCAAGCGGACCGACTACGCGGACATCTACGGCTTCCCGTACGAGACCGCGATGGGCGGCGCCCACACGATGTATCCGGAGTACGCGACCAAACTCAAGGCCATGATGGCCGACATGCCGGCGTCGACCGCCGCAGCGAGGTAGCGATGCGTCTTCCTGCGTTCCTCGTGATCACCGCCGCCGTGGCCACCGCGGCCACCGTGGGCGTCGGTGCCCAGTCGCGCCAGACGATCCGGCCCGCCATCCCGGCGTACGACGATGGCGCCGTGGAAGTGCTGCCCCTGCAAGGTTCCCTGTTCCTCATCGCGGGCACGGGTGCCAACGTCACGGTGCAGAACAGCGACGAAGGATTCCTGCTCATCGACTCGAGCAGCGCCGAGGCGGCGCCGAAGATTCTCGAGGCGCTGAGAACGATTGCTCCAGACAAACCCATCCGGCTGATCATCAGCACCAGCACCGACGAAGCCCGCACGAGCGGCAACGCCATCCTGTCGGAGTCCGGGCGCAACATCTGGGCCGGTGTCGGCGGGGGGGCCGGGCGCGAGCCCAGCCGTCTGGAGGGCGCGCCGATCATCGCCCACGAGAACGCGCTGCTGCGCATGAGCGGCCTGTCGGGCGAGCCCGAACGGCTCCCCTATGGGGTCCGGCCCCACGACACGTTCTTCGGTGAGAAGAAGTCGTTCTTCTACGGCGGCGAGCCGGTGGAGATCATCCACCAGCCGGCGGCTCACTCCGACTCCGACCTGATGGTGTGGTTCCGCAAGTCCGACGTCGTGGCTGCCGGGAGCCTCTACTCGACGGTCGAGTACCCTCGCATCGAGCTGGCGCGCGGCGGCAGCGTCCAGGGCACACTCGACGCGCTCAACGACATTCTCGACATTGCCGTGCCCCAGTACAACAACCAGGGCGGCACCCTCATCGTGCCCGGCCGGGGACGCATCAGCAACGAGTCCGACGTGGCCGAGTACCGGGACATGGTGACGATCATCGTGGACCGGGTCCGTGCGATGGTGGACGAGGGGCTGACGCTGGCCCAGGTGAAGGCCCGTCGGCCGAGCCTCGACTACGACGGCATCTACGGCAATCCAGGCAGCGACTGGACGGCGGACATGTTCCTCGAAGCCGTCTACACGGACCTGGTGGCCAAGCGGACACCGCCTGCGCCTGCCGGCCGTCGGGGCCGCTGACGCTAATCCCCCTGAGGGGACATCCCGTTCCTGCACGACACGCGCGGCGGCTCAGGCCGCCGCGTCGTACGTACGGCTCCCGCGGCTGGCTGTGGGGCCTCGCGCCGGCGACCGGGGCGGCGACGCCCACCGGCCCGGACGACGGTGTGGTGTCGGCCCCTGCCGGGCGTGCTCCGCTGGTGGCATGCCCGCCGGCGACACGACTGCCTGCCGCGAGGCGTCAGTCGTCGTGGGGGAGCGCGGCGGCCAGCAGGTGTCCGTCGTACAGACGGAACTGGCCAGCCCGCGCGAAGGGCAGGGCGGTCAGCCCGGCGATGCGTGCGGCCAGTTCGTCGATCTGGCGCTCGCGGACCGCGACCACCGGCACGACCTGCGTGTCGCGGAGCCGGTCGGGCAGCGACCCCAGCCCCACCGACTCGATGCGGTCCGGCGTGAGCCCGACGCGCTGCTCCGGCGTCAGGTAGAAGACCACCGAGGCCACGCGTTCATCCACGAGCCACAGGCGCGCCGGCAGCGGATGCTCGGCCAGTCGTACGCCGAGATCGCGCGCCGAGAGGGACGGCGCCACCGGCGGCAGCAGCCACGTCAGGACGAAGAGCAGCGTGGCCGTCATCGTGCCTGCCGTGCCCCAGAACGCCAGGCCGTGGCGGTGGCGGCGCCAGGCAAACACCGGGAGCAGCCAGGCGAGAGCCACGGCCGATGCCCCGACCCGCACCGCCAGCGGATACGAGACGCCGTACTCGCGTCCGACGACGGAGATGGCGGCCACCGGGGCGGCGGCGAGCAGCAGCGTCTGCAGCCACACCCCGGCCATCGTGCCCCGCGCCGCGTCGCGTGTGCCGTCGAGCCGCCCCTGCCACGCCAGGGCCACGAGGAGTGCGAGCGGGGGAAACAGGGGCAGCGCGTAGGTGGCCAGCTTGCTGCTGGCCGCGCTCAGGAGCAGCAGCCCGCCGGCCAGCCAGATCCACACGAACCGGCGTGCGTGATCGGGCGCCTCGGCCCCGACCGGCCGGTCCGGCGCATCCGTGGCACGGGTGCGCCAGGTGCCGGCCCAGGTAACAGGCCCGGCATTGGCCCAGGCACTCGGCAGGAAGGCCGCCCAGGGAAGGCCGCCCGCGATCATCACGGGCAGGTAGTACCAGACCGGCTGGCCACCGTGACGCTGCGTGTCGGTGGCGAAGCCCGCCAGGTGCCGTTCGGCGAAGTAGTAGTACAGGTAGCCGGGCGTGACCTGCTCCATCCGCAGGTACCACGGCATGGCGACGAGCACACCGAGGATGCCGGAGGCCGCGGTGAGGGCGAGCGTGCGCGTCGTGAGACGCCTGGTTGCGAGGAGCGTCAGCCCGAGCGTGACGTAGACGATCGCCGGTCCGACCAGCCCCTTGGTCAGGATGGCCAGCCCTACTGCGGCGCCAGCGCCCACCGTGGCGAGCGCGCCGCGCGTCACCGAGTCGGCCGCCATGGCCATCCAGAGCGCGAGCAGGGCGAGGTTGACCCACACGACCAGCATCACGTCGTGGGCGCCGGCCTGGCTCTGCGCCATCGGCATCAGCATCGTGGCTTCGACCACCACGGCGATGAGGCCGGCCCGCCGGCCGAACAGCCGCCACCCGAGCAGACCGGTGGTGATGGCGCCGAGCACGCCGAACAGCAGTCCCGGCAGGCGGATGGCGGCCTCCGTCATGCCCAGCAGCCGAAGCGAGGCGGTCTGCAGCCAGAAGAAGAGAATCGGCTTGTCTTCGAACGCCACGCCGAAGAGGGTGGGAACGAGGAACTGTCCGCGCTCGACCATCTCCTGCGAAATCGACGCGTGCGTGCCTTCAGCCGGATCGAGCAGCGGAAACCAGATCGCCAGCGGGTAGACATAGAGCAGGGCGAGCAGCGCCACGGCCCCGGCGATCAGCGCACGACAGTCCGAGGCTGCCGGAGGCGGCAGCTGGGCGCCAGGCATGGCGGAAGCCGGCTCGGACGCGTGAGGAGCGGACAAGCTACGCATGGTAGCAGACCGTGTGGAATACTCCCGTGGACGTGGTGTCGCCCCTGCACGACCTGATCGTATTCGCCGCGGCCTTCGCCGCCGGCGCGATCAACGCGGTGGCGGGGGGGGGATCGCTGGTGACGTTTCCGACCCTCGTCTGGCTCGGCCTGCCGGCGGTCACCGCCAACGCCACCAACACCGTGGCGCTCCTGCCCGGCACCCTCGGCTCGATGTGGGGCTACCGCCGCGAACTGCGCACCGCGGACCGTCGGCTCCTCCTGCTGGTGGCCCCGAGCCTCGTCGGGGGTATCGGCGGCGCGCTGCTGCTGCGACGGACACCGGCGGCCGTGTTCGACGACCTCGTGCCGCTGCTCATCCTCTTCGCCACACTGCTCTTCGTCGTGCAGGAGCCCATCCAGCGTCGTGTCATGCCCGCTGACGGACACGCCGGGGCACGCTGGGTCGTGGGCGCGCTGCTCTTCCAGCTGCTGGTCGGCCTGTACGGCGGCTACTTCGGCGCCGGCATCGGAATCCTGATGCTGGCGGCCCTCGGGATCCTGGGGCTCACCGATATCCACCAGATGAACGGGTTCAAGAACATGCTCGCCTTCGCGATCAACGGCATCGCGGCCGGCTACTTCATCGTCATGCAGATGGTGTCGTGGCAGGACGTGGTGATGATGTCGGCCGGCGCCATCGCCGGCGGCATCGCCGGTGCGGGTGGGGCCCGGCGGGCGGGGCCGGTCGTCGTCCGCCGCCTGGTCGTCATCATCGGCTTCGGCATGGCCTGCAGTCTGCTGCTCCTCCGGTGATCCCCGGCGCCGGGCTGGCCCGGCAAGGTCGGGCCGCCGCCTCATGCCTGCCGCGGCAGGACGCGTTTTGCGACACGCCCGGGCGGCCCGACGTGCCGCCGTCTCGCCCGGGACGGCGTCTCACCGTGTGATATAGGGAAAGGTCGCATGGGAACACAGATCGAGACGCCGTCGCCCCTCGACGGCCTGCCGCTCGACACCGGTTCGTTCGGGTCGGGCATGCCCTTCGGCCTGAGTCCCGAGGTGGCTTACATCGCGCTGCTCTTCGCGTTGATCGTGATGCCGCGCGTCCTCGTGCGCTGGAAGATTCCGCCTGCCATCACGAGCCTGCTGCTGGGCGGGGCCATCGCGCTCTCGACCGGATGGTTCCAGTCGGATGCGACGGTGCAACTGCTCGCCACCCTCGGGATCTCGGCGTTGTTCCTCTTCGCCGGGCTGGAAGTCGACGTGCAGGAGCTCGCCCGGAAGCGACGGGTCCTCGTGCAGCATCTCGCGGTCCGCATCGTCGCGACGGTCGTGCTGGCCTGGGGCATCACATACCTTGTCGGGCTCGAGTGGCGGCCCGCTGTCCTGGTGGTGCTGGCGCTGCTGACGCCGTCGGCGGGTTTCATTCTCGACTCCCTGTCGTCGCTGCCGCTCGAGGACGACCAGCGCCAGTGGGTCCGGTCGAAGACGATTGCGACCGAGCTGGTCTCGCTCGTCGTGCTCTTCGTCGTGCTGCAGTCGGGTACCTGGGGCCAGCTGCTCGTGGGTTCGGCGGCGCTGCTGGCGCTCGTCCTGACCCTGCCGTTGATGTTCCGCGCCTTCGCCTCGTGGATTGCGCCCTACGCCCCGAAATCGGACTTCGCGTTCCTGCTGATGCTCACGCTGCTGTCGGCCTTCGCGACGCGCAAGCTCGGCGCCTACTACCTGGTGGGTGCGTTCGTCGTGGGCATGGTGGCGCAGCGCTTCCGCGAACGGCTGCCGTCGATGGCCTCGGAGCACACGCTGCATGCCGTCGAGGTGTTCGCCTCCTTCTTCGTCCCGTTCTACTTCTTCAATGCCGGCCTCCACCTGCGCGCCGACAACTTCAGCCCGCTCGCCCTCGGTTTCGGCGTTGGCGCCGTGCTTACCATCGTGCCGCTCCGGATCGCCCTGGTGGCGGTGCACCGGCGCCTGGCGCTCGGCGAGCCCCTGGCCAGTGGCGCCCGTGTCGGCGTGTCGCTCGTGCCGACCCTGGTGTTCACGCTGGTCATTGCCGAGCTGCTTCGCGACGTGTTCGGCGTGGACGCGGCGCTGTTTGGCGGGCTGGTCGTCTATACCCTCGCCAACACCCTGGTCCCGACCCTGGTGCTGCGGGTGCCGCCGCCGCTGTACGATCAGCCTGGCCTGCCCGTGCGGGCGGACCTGCCGCAGATCGCGTACGCGGTGGCGGGTGGTCCTGTGGGTGGCGGTGTCATGGGCGACCGGTGGGAGCGGGCGCTCCACGATGCGCTGCAGGACGACGAGCGGCCAGGGCGCGAGCCGCGCGACACGGCATGGCAGGAACGCGACCTGCCGGACCATGAGTCTGAGGAACGGGCGCTGCATGAGAGGGCGCTGCGAGAGCGGGAGCTGCGAGACCGCACCGTCTGAGCACGGCACGAGCGAACGGCGGGGCCCCGGCATGCCGGGGACGCCGGCATGCCGGCGCTGTGGAACAGGGGCCCGGTGTGGCGTCCATGCGCGCGACCGTCACGCTCGAGGGTGACCGCCACGCTCGAGCAGGATCAGGGAGAAATGAGGTGGGGCGATGAGCAGGGAATCGACACGGCTCTGGGCCGGCATTGGTCTGGGCGCGGTGGTGGGGAGCGTCGTGGGATACCTGGTGTTCACCGAGCAGGGAAGACGGACGGTCTCCTCGCTGCAGCGCACGGTGGACGACGTGGCGCAGGCGCTGGGCGACTCGCAAAGCGTCGTCCGCCAGTTGAGCGGCGTGGCCGAGGAGGGCCGCCGGGTCGTCGAGGCGTTCCGGCGCGGCCGGACGGCGCCGCGGACCTGGTAGCCCGCGTATGCACCTGCACGATATTCCGCTCGTGACCATCGATGGTCGTACCACGACACTCGCGGAGTATCGCGGCCGCACGCTGCTCATCGTCAACGTGGCCAGCCGCTGCGGGTTCACGCCGCAGTATGAGGGGCTCGAGGCGCTCTACCGTGCCTATCGGGACCGCGGGCTGGTCGTGCTGGGGTTCCCCTGCGATCAGTTCGGGCACCAGGAGCCGGGCGACGAGGCCGAGATCCAGGCCTTCTGCCGCACGACCTACGACGTCACGTTTCCGATGTTCGCCAAGATCCGGGTCAATGGCCCCGACACGCACCCCCTCTATGCGCAGCTCAAGGCGGAGCAGCGGGGCCTGCTCGGCACGACCGCCATCAAGTGGAACTTCACGAAGTTCCTGGTGGATGGGGAGGGCACCGTGGTGAAGCGGTACGCGCCGTCCGACGACGCTGCGCGCATCGAGCGTGACCTCGAAGGCCTGATGCCCTGAGGCCCTGAGGCGCGTCGCGCCCCGGCACCCGCACCGGTCCCATGTGGCTCGCCCGTGTGCGTGGTTCCGTCTGCGCCGCCCAGCGTCGATGCGACTGGGACTGCGGCGGGCGGTCGCCTGCCCCGTGGCCCACCGGACAATGGTGATACGGTATCGGGCGGAGCGAGCAAGGACGACCTTGCCGCCGTATCGAGCGTGAAGCAGACCAGGCGTTCCAGACCGCCCGCACCCGCCGCCCGGCCGCCGGAGCAGGGGCGCTCGTCCACCCGCGGCCGCTGGCTCGCCGTCATTCTCATCGTGGCGTGCGGGTTTCTCGCGTACGCGAATACCCTCGACGCGCCATTCCTGTTCGACGACGAGCCGTCGGTCGTCAACAACGCACAGATTCGCACGCTGTGGCCGCTGACAGAGGCCCTGTCGCCGCCGCGGGATACACCAGTCGCCGGGCGTCCCCTCGTCAATCTCAGCTTCGCGCTCAACTACGCCGTGGGCCGCCTCGACGTCACGGGCTACCGCCTCGTGAACGTGGCCATTCACGTGCTCGCGGCGCTCGTGCTGTTCGGCATCGTCCGGCGAACCCTTGGCATGCCGGGCCTCGACCGGTACCGCGCGGCGGCCACGGGACTCGCGCTGGTGGTTGCGCTCGTCTGGCTGCTGCATCCGCTCCAGAGCGAAGCGGTCGCCTACATCACCGAACGGTCCGAGTCGCTCATGGGGATCTGCTATCTGCTCACCCTGTACTCGGCGGTCCGGGCCCTCGACCCCGCGCGGCGGGGCCGATGGATGGCGGCCGCCGTTGCCGCGTGCGCGGCGGGCATGGCGAGCAAGGAATCGATGGTCACGGCGCCCCTGATGGTGTGCCTCTACGACCGGGTGTTCGTGTTCCCGTCATGGCGTGACGCCCTCGCGCGTCGTCGCCGGCTCTACGTGGCCCTCGCCGCGACGTGGGCCCTGCTGGCGGCGCTGATGTGGTCGGGGCCTCGTTCGGCCGTCGGCTTCGACAACGGGACCACGCCGTGGGTCTACCTGTTGAACCAGGCCGAGATCGTCACGCGCTACTTCTGGCTGACCATCTGGCCCAGGGCCCTCGTGCTCGACTACGGGCCGCCGCGTCCCCTCACTCTCACCGACGTCCTGGTGCCTGGTCTCCTGGTGGTGGTGATCTGCCTCATCACCGGTGTCCTGCTGTGGCGTCGCCCCCGTGCCGGTTTTCTGGGCGCGTGGGTCCTGGTGACCCTGGCGCCCACCTCGACCATCGTGCCCATTGCCACGGAAGTCGGCGCGGAGCGACGGATGTACCTGCCGCTGGCGGCGATTGCGGTGATGCTGGTGCTTGGCGCCTACCGCCTGTGGCAGCCGAAGGACGCGGGTCAGGGCGACGTCGAGGCCGTACGGGCTGGCAGGCCCCCGGGCGGGCAGCAGGGCGCGGAGGGCGGAGCGGGGCGCGAGGACCAGGTGGTCATGCCGGCCCGACGATGGGTGGCGCGGGGCGCCGTGGTGGTGGTGTGTGCGGTGCTCGGGTTGGGGACCCTGATGCGCGGGCGCGAGTACGCGTCGAGGCTCGCCATGGCGCAGACGATCGTGGAGCGTCGGCCTCACGGGCGTGCCTACTTCCTGCTGGGCACGGAGATGCTGCTGGCCGATGGGAATCGTGACGAGGCCCTCGCGCACCTGCGTCTCTCGGCCCGGACGTACCCGGGTGCGCGGTATGCGCTCGGCACCGAGCTGGCCGCCGAGGGGCGCGCCGCCGAGGCGATCGAGGAGCTCCGGCAGTTCGTCTCCGCGATGCCCGATGGACCGGCTGCCGTCCCCGCGTACGACCTCATGGCGCGCATGCACCTCGGAGAGGGACGGCTCGACGAGGCCGCGGCGGCCCTGCAGGCCCTGGTGGCCCTGGCCCCGCGATCGGCCGGCGCCCACGCCCTGCTCGGCGACATCGCGGTGCAGCACGGCCGGGCGCGCGAGGCGATTGCCCACTACGAGCGGGCCCGTGGCCTGCAGCCGGCCAGCCCGCAGTTGCTGGCCAGCCTGGGCCTGGCGCACGCCCTGTCCGACGACCTGCCGGCGGCTGCCGCGCTGCTGGCGGAGGCCGTGGCCCTCGACCCGACATTCGCCGAGGCGCGGCGAAACCTGGCGCGCGCGTATCTGGGCATGGGGCAGGCCCGGGAGGCGGCCGACCAGGCCCGCGCCGTCCTCGCCCTCGCCCCGGGCGACCCCCTGGCCCGCAGCCTCCTCGACCAGGCGCTCGCCCTGACGTCCGGAGGCGCGTCCCGGTAGGCAGGTCCGCGGTTCGGTGTCGCCGTCCGGCCCGGCACGACGTGCCTCGTGTCGCGACGATCCCGTGTCGCAACCCCGCCTCGGACAGCGCAGCGTCGAGACCAAGCCGCGTCGCCGGCTGTACGTCAGGTTGCAGGAACGTCAGCATGTAGGAATCGTCCGATAGAGACGGCGCCTACGGCTGTGCTAGCATCCGCCCGCCCCGTGAGTCCTGCCTTCTCCCTCATCACCGCAGACTTGAGCCCCGAGGACAGGGCGGCCTTTGCCGCGTTCGTCGATCGTGTGCGCCCCGGCGCCGATGACGTCGAGACCTTGCGCATCCTGCTGGAGATCTGGATTACCTGGGAACGCCCGGATCTGCGCGGCTCGGCTGCGTGTCCGGTCCCTGCCGGCCCTGGTGAACGGTGGACGACCTGGCCGGGGTGGCCGGCGCCGCCGCCGGCGTCGGCGGTCCGGTGGCGCGCGTCCGCGTGGACGTGAGCCGGCCAGCCAGGCGTCAGACCTGTTGACAGGAATGGCGCTGCGCGTGCCTCAGGCACACCGTCAGGCTCATGGATACATAGTGCTGGTATAGTAGCGCCCACTGTGAGCAGCGCACGACGGGGGAGAGTATTGGAGGCAGGTGCGGGCGAGACCGTGATGGCGGGTGACGCCCAGTCGAGCCTTGCCGGCGAAGCCTACGCCATCGTCCGCGATCGCATCGTCCGCGGGGACCTGCCGCTGGGCCAGGTCATTTCCCGTCGCAAGATTGCCGCCGAACTGGGCATGAGCTTCCTGCCCGTCTCCGAGGCGCTGCTTCGCCTGGAGTTCGAGGGCCTGCTCGAAAGCCGGCCGCGCGCGGGGACCAGGGTGCGCATTCCGTCCCCCGACGATGTTCGCGGGCTCTATGTCGTGAGGGAGGCGCTCGAGGTGCAGGCCGCCCGCATCGTCTGTGAGAACGCCACCTCCAGTGAACGGGCCGAACTGAAGCGGCTGGCGGCGAGGGTGGATGCGCTCTCGATGCAGACCGACCGGACGCTGTACCTCACGCTGCACCATCGCCTGCATCGCCGCATCGCCGAGTGCACGCGGTGCGAGCCGCTCCGCGAGGCCATCGAGAAGACCCAGGCCCTGTCGATGATCTGGTTCTGCGTGATGCGGCAGCCGTCGACGACCGACTCGCCGCGCCGCCATCAGGACCTGGTGGATGCCATCGTGGACGGCAGCCCCCAACAGGCAGCCGACGCCGTGCGCGAGCACATCAAGGTCGGCATCGAACGCACGATGACGGTGCTCGAGCCCTACTTCCAGCTGCGCACCACGCATGGCGCCCGCTATCACCGCAGCCTGCACCGCCTGAGCGGACCCGCGCCCGAGGGCGCGGCCAGCACGCTCGTCAACTGACACATCCGGCGGAGCGCCGTCCGGCGCAGTGTTGGCTGGAGCGCCGTCCGGCGCAGTGCTAGCTGGCGGCGCGCCGTCTGCGCGTCGGTGTCGCACGCCGTCCCGGTCCGACTTGCGCACGGCGTGACAGCGGCAGTCTGGACAACGATGCGCAAGGGAGGAACCGAATCCCCTGGAGCATCGTTTTCCCACGGCGTCGCGCCGGAGGACCGGGACGGCGTGCGACACCGACGCGACAATCGCGTTAGCTGGCGCAGTGCTGGCTTCTGCAGTGCTGGCTTCCGCAGGTGCCGTCGGGCCGCAGACTCAGGCCGGGATACCCGGTGTCGGGGACCCCGCGAGCCACGCGCGTCCCTCGTCGTAGAGCCGTGCCACGGCGTCCCCTCGAAGGCCTGGAAGGTCTCCCTTCACCGTGAATCCGTTGCTGGCCTGCACGTACGCCAGGTGCCGGTAGCCCTCGGGGTACCGCGCGAGCACGGCGGGATCGAGTGTCAGCGACGCGCCTGGATCCACCGGGTCGAGGCGATCCTTCTCGTAGATGGGCTGTCGCCGCACGATCGTCCAGCGGCCGTCGTCTTTCGACAGGAAGTCGTAGAACCGCCCCGTGCAGACCACGTCCACCACGACGCCGGCCACCGGAGCCCGCTGGTTGATGGTCATCTTCGTCTGGGCGACCGCGCGCGCACCGGCCACGTCGCAGGTGAAGCCGCCCAGCGCGTGGAGGATGTTCACGCCCCGTTCGAACCCTTCGCGGCTCACCTCGATGAAGCGGTGGGCCGGGCCCTGGAACCAGGTGGCGGTCATCCAGCCATCCGGGTGCCAGACGGTGGCGAAACGGTCCCAGTCCCCGGCATCCCGCCAGAGCGCCCAGTTCTCGATGACGGTTCGGATCGCGCGGGCATCCTCGTCGTGCATCGCCATCGTCAGCCCGACACCACGATCCGATTACGGAGGACGCCGATCCCCTCCACCTCGGTTTCCACGACGTCCCCGTCGTGCAGGAATTCCTGCGGGGTGCGGCCCATGCCGACCCCTTCGGGCGTCCCGGTCGAGATGATGTCTCCGGCCTCGAGCGTGAGGCCCCGTGACAGCGTCTCGAGGATGACGTCCACCGGGAAGATCATGTCGGCGGTGGTGGCGCTCTGCTTCACCGTGCCGTTCACCCGCAGCGCGATGGCCTTGGCCTGCGGGTCGCCGAACTCGTCGGCGGTGACCACCCAGGGGCCCATCGGGCACGAGCCGTCCAGGCTCTTGCCCTTGAACCACTGCAGGTGAGCGGCCTGAAGGTCCCGCGCGGTGAAGTCGTTGACGACGGTGTAGCCGAACACGTGCGCTGCGGCGTCGGTGCGCGCGATGTTCCGTCCGGTCCGTCCGATGATCACGCCGAGTTCCGCTTCCCAGTCCACCTGCTGCGTGAGGGTGCCGTCGACGGGGATGTCGTCGTAGGGACCGTTCACCGTCGTGGGCGCCTTCGTGAAGAACACCGGGGTGGTCGGGATCTTCGCCTGCCGCCCGCGCGCATGCGCCGACTCCACGGCGTGGCTCGCGTAGTTGAGACCGAGGCAGAAGATGTTCTTGGCCGGCCGGGGAATCGGCGCGTGCCATCGCACCGCCTCCGGGGCATGACTGGCGCCGCTTCCCACCGTGCCGCCGGCGAGGGCCGCGACGGCCCGCCACACGTCGGGTCCCGCCTGCACGAGCGCGAGCAGGCTGTCCGGCACCGCCAGTCCGGCTGCGAGACCGGCCTGCGCGAGATCGATGACCTGGTTGTCGCGGAACGCGCCCAGGCGTGGGCGCGCGTCTCCCGCGAGAGAGAAGGAGAGATAGCGCATGCGTCGAGACCTTCCGTCGTGGGGCGGCCGGACCGCCCGCAGGGTCAGTGGGCCGCGGGATCTTCCCGGGGCAGCGTCATGGTCCACCGCAGCGCGAACATCACGATGGCCGAGACGAGCGCGGGCACGGCGGCTGCGAGGAAGATATCCTGATTCGTCATCTGGCGGCGCAGGAACTCGCCGCCGATGACGGGGCCCACGATGGCGCCGATGCGCCCGATGCCCAGGCCCGCGCCCACGCCCGTGGCGCGCATGTAGGTCGGGTAATACGTCGCGGCCAGCGCGTTCAATCCCGGCTGGCTGCCGACGACGCACCAGCCCGCGATGAAGACCACCACGAAGAGCAGCGGGAGCGACAGCCCGGGCTGCCCGATGAAGGCAATGCTCACGCAGGCCACGGCGAACGTGGCGCTCATCGTCCGGACGAACCCGCCCTTCGACACCAGCCACGCCAGGCCGAACGTCCCGATCGTGCCGCCCACCTGCAGCACCGTGCCGACCAGGACCGCGATCGACGTCGAGTAGCCCGCGTCCCGGACGAGTGTCGGCAGCCAGCTGGCCAGGGAGTAGAGGTTGAGCAGGTTCATGAAGTTCACGACCCACAGCATCACCGTCACGATGCCCCGTCCCTCGCGGAACAGGTGCATCAGGGGCACGCCGGTCCGGCGCTGCTCGGCGATGTGGAACTCCGTGGTGCCGTCAGCCTCGACGGAGGGGTCGATGCGGTTGAGCCACGCGGCAATGCGTGCCCGGTCACGTCCCCTGAGCACCATGAACTGGAGCGACTCCGGGAGCCAGAGCAGCATGGCCGCCCCGATGACGAGCGGCACGGCGCCCCCGAAGTAGAAGACCGACCGCCAGCCGAAGGCCGGAATGAGCCAGGCGGCGATGAATCCGCCGATGGCGGCGCCCACGGTGAAGCCCACCGTGATGGCCATCACGAGCGTCACCCGGTTCCGCCCGGGGCTGAACTCGCCGACCAGTGACGTGGCATTCGGGATGATGCAGCCCAGCCCGATGCCGGCGATGAACCGCAGGGCGAGGAGCTCGCCCACCGTGTCCGCCCGGGCCGTCAGCAGCGTCATCACCGCGAAGAAGAACGTGGCCCAGATGAGCACCGGCCGCCGTCCGATCCGGTCGGCGACCATGCTGAAGAACAGGGCGCCGATCAGCACGCCGAAATTGCCGGCGGCGAAGACGGGTCCGAGGGCCGATGGCGACACGCCCCAGTCCTGGATGAGGGCAGGCGCCGTGTACCCCAGCGCCTGCACATCGAAGCCGTCCATGATCAGGCACAGCAGGCACAGGACGAAGGTGGTGATCTGGACGCCGCCGAGACGGCTCCCGTCGATGACGTGCGTAATGTTGACTTGCTTCACACCGGGTGTCGGCATCGGGGCGTCCTGACGCGGCATCCGACCCAGTCGGCGGCCGCCGTTCGACCGTCAAGTGCAATATCAGAACATTGACCTGGCGTTGGAGGGCTGAGTATACTCGCGCGCGGTCCGACTTGGCCCGCTCTTTCTGCAAGAGCTCACGGAGGATGGTTGAATGAAGATTCAGTTGCGCGGCGCTGTCGCGGGGTTGGTGGCTTTGCTGACCCTTTTCGCGATGCCCGACCGCGCCGTCTACGCCCAGGGCGCGACGGCGCAGATCTCGGGAACGGTGAGGGATGACAGCGGGGCCGTGCTTCCCGGCGTGGACGTCACGGTCACGCAGACCAATACTGGATTAGTCAGAAGCACCGTATCCGACGGCGGTGGCGGATACGTGCTGCTCAACCTGCCCATTGGTCCGTACCGCATCGAGGCGACCTTGCAGGGCTTCCGCTCCTTCCAGCAGACGGGTGTCGTCCTGCAGGTGGGAAGCGCCCCGACCATCAACATCGTGCTGGGGCTCGGCGCGCTCGAGGAGACGGTCACGGTGCAGGCCGCCGCGCCGCTCGTGGACACGCAGCGGGCGGGCATTGGCGAGGTCATCGAGAACGAGCGCATCGAGGAGCTGCCGCTCAACGGCCGCAATCCGACCGATCTGATCGAGCTGGCCGGCGCCGCCGTGCAGACGACCCAGGCCTCCACGCGCAGCTTCCAGGGCACGTCGGGTGGCCGCGGCATCGCCGTTGCGGGCGGTCAGGGATTCGGCACCGCCTACCTGCTCGACGGGGCGATGCACAACAACCCCTACGACAACCTGAACCTCCCGCTGCCATTCCCTGATGCGCTGCAGGAGTTCCGCGTCGAGACGGGCGCCCTCGGCGCAGGTGCCGGCGTGCACTCGGGTGCCTCCGTGAACGCGGTAACCAAGTCGGGCACCAATGTCTTCCGCGGCGACCTGTTCGAGTTCTGGCGCAACCACCGCTTCAACGCGACCAGCCCCTTTGCGGCGGTCATCGACGGTGAACGGCAGAACGATGGTCTCAACCGCAACCAGTTCGGCGGTACCCTCGGCGGGCCGGTCATCCAGAACAAGATGTTCTTCTTCGGCGGCTACCAGGGCACCTACACGAAGCAGCAGCCCGCGGACAACATCGCGTTCGTGCCCACGGCGCAGATGCTGGCGGGCGACTTCACGACGGCGGCCTCGGCGGCCTGCCGCGCCGGAGGCAACCTCAACCTGCGCGGACCCTTCGTGGGCAACCGCGTCGATCCGTCCCGGTTCAGCCCGGCGGCTCTGGCGCTGGCGCAGCGGCTGCCGACGACGACCGACCCCTGCGGCCAGGTGACGTACGGCGCGAGCCGCAACACCGATGAGAATCAGTTCGTCGGCCGCGTCGACTACCAGGTCAACAACAACCACACGCTGTTCGGGCGCTACATCGGGACCTCGTTCCTGACGCCCCCCGCGCTGGCCTCGTCGGACAACCTGCTGACCTCGACGCAGGGCGGCTTCGACAATCTCGGTCACGCACTGACGCTGGGCGAGACGTGGGTCGTGAGCTCGAGCACGGTCAACGCGTTCCGCTTCTCGTACAACTCGACGTACATCCAGCGCAATCACGAGGGGTATTTCAATGCCTCGGATCTGGGCATCAATATCTTCAGCTACCTGGATGACCACTTCATCCTGAGCGTCCCTGGCGCCTTCACGGTGGGCAGCGGCGTCAACAACCTCGCCATCTTCGACACGAAGGCCTTCCAGGTGTCGAACGACCTCACCACGATCAAGGGCAATCACCAGATCGGTGTGGGCGTGAACATCTCGCGGTGGACGTCCTACAACGAGGCGCACGTGCGCTCGCCAGGCTCGTTCACGATCAACGGTCAGGTCACGGGTCTGCCGCTCTCCGACTTCCTGCTGGGGAACGTGAGCCAGTTCCTGCAGGCCGCGCCGAACTTCCTCGACATGTACCAGTGGTACACGGGCTTCTACGTGAACGACACGTGGCGCGCGAACCCGAACCTGACGCTCAACTACGGCGTGCGGTGGGAGCCCTACTTTCCGCAGCAGCTGCCGAACGAGCAGATCTACAACTTCTCGCTCGACCGCTTCAATCAGGGTGTGAAGAGCACGGTGTTCCCCAACGCGCCGGCCGGGTTCCTCTACCCGGGTGAGGCGGGCTTCGTGAATGGGCAGTCCGGTCAGGACAAGCGGTGGCAGAACTTCGCGCCCCGCGTGTCGGCGGCCTGGGACCCGACCGGCGAGGGGCGCACGTCGATCCGCGCCGGCTACTCGCTCGGTTACGACTTCGTGAACGCCCAGTACCACCTCAACACGTCGCTGGCTCCGCCGTGGGGCGCCGAGGTGCGGCTCCAGGCGGTGGGCCTGGACAACCCGTACGCGGGCTTCCCGGGTGGCAACCCGTTTCCGGTGACCTTCGACGCCAATGCGCCGTTCCCCGCGTTCGGGTCGTTCCTGGCGGTGAACCCCGACACGCCGAACACGCAGCAGCACTCCTGGAACGTGGCGTTCCAGCAGCAGATCGGTCCCGACATGGCGTTCTCGGCCACCTACATCGGCAACCACACCGCGAACCTGTGGAACATGCGGTCGCTCAACCCCGGCGTGTTCCTCGGCCTCGACCCGTGCACGCTGCAGACCTCGACCGGGCCGCGCTTCTTCCCGGTGTGCTCGGTGCAGGGCAACCTGAATCAGCGCCGCGTGCTCAGCCTGGCCGATCCGACAGGGGCGTCGTCCATCGGGTTCCTCGACCAGCACGATACGAGCGGGCGCCAGAACTACAACGGGCTCCTGCTGTCGATCCAGCGCCGGTCGGTGGACGGCATCTCGATGAGCGCCAACTACACGCTGTCGAAGTGCATGGGCCACCCGACGACCCAGCTCCCCAACGTGGGCACGGGCTGGGCTGATCCCGACAATCCCGACTACAACTACGGCGCATGCGAGTCGGATCGCCGGCACATCGTGAACGCAACGGTCGGCTACCTGACGCCGCAGGTGGACGGCATGCTCGGGATGCTCGTCTCCGACTGGCGCGTCAACGGCATCCTGCGTGCGCAGTCGGGCGCGCCGCTGACCGTGAACACCGGCCAGGATCGCGCACTCAACGGCAACGTGACGAACCAGCGCGCCGACGTGGTGAGCGACGACGTGTATGCGGACAAGGACGGGCTCAACTATCTGAACCGTGCGGCCTTCGCGCAGCCGGCGCTCGGCACCTTCGGCAACTCGCTGATGAACGGCTACTACGGCCCCGGCCGCTGGACGCTCGACGCGGTGCTCTCGCGGCTCTTCCGCGTGGGGACCCAGCAGTTCGAGGTCCGTGCCGAGGCGTTCAACCTGACCAACAACTTCATCCGGGGCAATCCCGTCTCGAACCTGTCCAACGCCAACTTCGGGCAGATTCAGACCGCCGGCGACCCGCGGATCATGCAGTTCGCGGTGAAGTACTCCTTCTAGGTGCCGGCATGCCGCCACCATGGTGTCGGCACGTGTGGTCGGCAGCATCCACGACCGGCGTCGCCCCCGCGGGGGTGGCGCCGGTTCCGCATTTGTTCCGCCGCGTTCCTCGTCGCCGCGTTCGACGGCGCGAGGGTGCAGGCGGGTGGGTTTCTTCCTCCGTGGTGCCTTCTGTGAGGACGCGATGACGAGTTGGGTCCGCAACGGCCTCGTAGCCTGGGTCGTGCTCGGGTGTCTGGCCTGCGCCACGCCCGCGCTCGCCCAGATCGACTTGTCTGGCGATTGGCGGGTGGTGCGCGCCGAAGACAATACGGGCAACACCGAGATCGGCGACTGGGTGGGCATTCCCCTCAACGATGCCGGGCGGGCCCGCGCCGCGGCGTGGGCCGCCTCCGTGCAGACGCTGCCCGAGTGGCAGTGCCGTCCACACGGCAGCGCCTATATCGCGCGCGGACCGTCGCAGTTGCGCATCTGGAAGGAAGTGGACCCGGTCTCCCGCGAGACCACCGCCTGGCACACCGAGTGGCTCCGGTCCGTGGACCGCCCGATCTACATGGACGGCCGTCCGCATCCTCCCGAGCACACGCCCCACACCTGGGCGGGTTTCTCGACCGGGGAATGGGAGGGCGACATGCTGAAGATCACGGTCACCCACCTGAAGGAGGAGTACCTCAAGCGCAACGGGGTGTACCACAGCGACAAGGCCACGCTGACCCAGTACCTGATCCGCCGTGGTGAGTACCTGACCTGGCTGACCATCGTGTACGACCCCGTCTACCTGAGCGAACCCCTGATCCGGAGCAGCGAGTACCAGGTGGATCCGTACCAGCAGATTCCGCCCTACCCCTGCACCGTGGTGCAGGAGGTGGACCGGGCCAAGGGCGAGGTGCCGCACTTCCTCCCGGGCATGAACCCGTGGGTGACCGACTTCGCGGCGCGGTACGGCATTCCCTTCGATGTCGTGACGGCGGGCGCCGCGTCGATGTACCCCGAGATCCGCGCTCGCATCGCGGCAGGCACGCCTCCTCCGAAGCCGACGGCCACATCCATTCCGCCACCGGTCGTTGTGAACGTGCAGTTGCCGCCAGCGTTTCAGCCGGCGGTGCCCGCGCGCCCGGCCAGGGGGCAGCAGTGATGCGCGTGAGTCTTTCGGTCCGGGACCGCGTCGTTGCGCTGGCGGTGGCGGTGCTGTCTGTCGCGGCCGTGTCAGTCGCCGCGCCACAGGACGTGGCGGCGCAGGGTGCCGCACCGCGCCAGGCCGCGCAGCCAGGCGTGCAGGCGGCCGCGCCAGCTGGCGAGGGCGTGCAGGTCGTGCACATCCGCGGGAATCTGTACTTGCTGGTGGGGGCGGGCGCCAACGTCACGGCCTCGATCGGGCCCGACGGCGTGATGCTGGTGGACACCGGGCTGCCAGGGCAGACAGGCCGCCTGCTGGCCGCGATTCAGCGCATTCAGAACGCCCTCCTCCTCGATGAGGCGCGTGCGGCCCGGCTGCCCCAGGCGGCCGCCGAGGGCCGATCCACGATCCAGGACTCGCAGAACCCCGTCCCGGCGCCCAAGCCGATTCGCTACATCATCAACACCCACGCGCACGCCGACCATACCGGCGGCAACGCCGCAGTGGCCGCGGTCGGCCGCACGTTCACCGGCGGCAACGTGGCGGGCAACATTGCCGATGCCGGCGAGGGTGCCGCCATCCTCGCGCACGAGAACGTGCTGGTGCGGATGAACACGCCGGCGCCCGGGCAGGCCGCCACACCGTTCCGGGCCTTGCCGACCGACACGTACTACGTGGACACGATGAAGCTCAGTCACTTCTTCAACGGGGAAGGGGTGCAGCTGATGCACCAGCCCGCGGCCCACACCGACGGCGATTCGCTGGTGTGGTTCCGGGGCAGCGACGTGATTGCCGCCGGCGACATTTTCAATACCGAGTCGTATCCGGTCATCGACCTGGCGTCGGGCGGACACGTCAACGGTCTCATCGCCGGGCTGAACCGGATCCTCGACCTCGCGGTGGCCGAGTTCCGCTCCGAAGGCGGCACGCTGATCGTGCCAGGCCGCGGACGTCTCAGCGACACGGGCGACGTGGCCTACTACCGCGACATGGTCACCATCGTGCGCGATCGCGTGCAGGCACTCATCGACAAGGGACTGACGGTGGAGCAGGTGAAGGCGGCGCGTCCCACCTTCGAGTGGGATGGCCGCTATGGCGCCACGAGCGGCCGATGGACGACGGACATGTTCGTCGAGGCCGTGTATACCAACCTGAAGGCGGACACCGAGGCACGCCGGGCGGCCGCGGCCGCGACGCGTCCGGGACGGAGGCCATGATGCGGCTGCCAGAGCGGGTCGGGCGAGCCTGGAGCGCCAGGGGGGCCTGGCCGGATGTACGCGCTGGACGAGTCGCCGGCCGTCGGCGCGGGCGCGTGACCGTGGCGCGGCTGGCATGCGGGCTGTTGACCCTCGCGCTGGTCGGCCTGCTGCCGGCCGGCGCCCGTGCGCAGGGCGGGCGACAGGGCGGAGGGCGGGGCGGTCCGCCGCCGACGCCGCAGGCCGCCGCGCCGGTGGACCTGACGGGCTACTGGGTGTCGATCGTTGCCGACGACTGGCGGTGGCGGATGGTCACCCCGCCGAAGGGCGACGTGCTGTATCTGCCGGTCAACGCCGAGGGCCGTCGGGTGGCCGAGGCGTGGGACCCCGCGGCGGATGAAGCCGCCGGGGAGATCTGCAAGGCGTACGGCGCACCTGGCGTGATGAGCCTGCCCGGTCGGCTGCACATCACCTGGCAGGACGCCTCGACGCTGCAGGTGGACATCGACACCGGTACGCAGACCCGGCTGCTGCACTTCGGCGACGCGCCGGCGGGCGTGGCGCCGAGCCTGCAGGGGGACTCGCGGGCCTCGTGGGAATATGCGGGAGGGCGTCCCCCGCGTGGCGGTGGGCCCGGGCGAGGCGGCTCGCTGAAGGTCGTGACACGTCGCCTCCTGCCCGGGTACTTCCGGAAGAACGGCGTGCCCTATGGGGGCGATGCGGTGCTCACCGAGCACTACGCCCGGGTATCGGGCCAGCAGGACGACGAGTACCTGCTGGTCACGCGGATCCTGGAGGATCCACAGTATCTGAACGCCCCCTACGTCAGGACGGTGCAGTTCAGGAAGCAGGACGACGCGTCGGGCTGGAACCCGACGCCATGTTCCGCGCGCTAGCGGGAATTCGGAAGGAACGAGAGTTATGCGACTGTGCCGGTTTGGAGACAACCGTCTGGGGCTCGTGGAAGACGCGGTGGTGCGTGATGTCACTGGCGCGCTCGACGTGCTGCCCGGATATCGCTATCCCCTGCCCGCGAGCGACCAGCTGGTCACGCACCTCGATGCCGTGCTTCGGCGGGCTCGCGAACTGGCGCCGGACGCGCCGGCGCTGCCGCTCGACCAGCTGACGCTGCTCAGCCCGGTGGCCAATCCCGGGAAGATCGTGGCGGCGCCGGTCAACTACCAGAAGCACCTGGAGGAGGTGCGCGGCGACAGCCGTCTGCACCACAACAACCCGAGCCACACCGCGGCCATCCACACGATGGGCGTATTTCTCAAGGCCACCAGTTCGCTGGTCGGGCCCGGACAGGGCATTGCCGTGTGCAAGCCCGACCGCCGGACCGATCACGAGGTCGAGCTGGCGTTCGTCATCGGGAAGACGGCCCGCCATGTGCGCCGCGAGGATGCCCTCGACCACATTGCCGGGTATGCCATCGGGCTCGACATCACCATTCGCGGTCCCGAGGACCGCAGCCTGCGGAAGTCGCCGGACACCTACACCGTGCTCGGGCCCTGGCTCGTGACGGCCGACGAGATCGCCGACCCGGACGTGCTCGACCTCGAGATCACCGTCAACGGCGAACAGCGGCAGAAGTCCAACACCCGCTACCTGATCAAGGACGTGCGGGAGCTCATCGTCTTCGCCTCGTCCTTCTACACGCTGCATCCCGGCGACGTCGTGCTGACCGGCACGCCAGAAGGGGTGAGCCCCATCGTGCCGGGCGACGAGGTGGTGGCGACCATCCAGTCGGTGGGCAGCATGCGGGTGGCGGTGCGGGCCGCGGAGGAGCCGGTGGTGGACGCGTCGGCCCAGAGTGCGGTCAGCGAATCAGTGTAGGCACCAGCTCCGTGCAGCCATCAGAGGCGTGGCTGCCAGCAGTCGCCAGTCGTTCGTGTCGGCGTGATCGAGGGGGAAGCCATGGAATCAGCACCGTTCTATGTGAAGCCGGATTCAGCAGGGATGCGCGAGTACTACGAGCGCCTGTCGCAGCGCAACGTGGCGCCGCTCTGGGAGGTGCTCGCGGCGCTCGTGCCCGCGCAGCCCCAGCCGCGGTGCGTGCCCGCCGTGTGGCGCTGGCAGGACGTTCGGCCGCTGCTCATGGAAGCCGGCGAGCGCATCACCGCGAAGCAGGCGGAACGCCGCGTGCTGGTGCTCGAGAACCCAGGCCTGCCCGGCGCCTCCGTGGTCACGCAGAGCCTCTACGCCGGCCTGCAGCTCATCCTGCCTGGCGAGGTGGCGCCCAGCCACCGGCACGTGGCGTCCGCGCTCCGCTTCGTGATGGAGGGGCAGGGCGGCTACACGGCGGTGGATGGTGAGCGGACGACGATGCGCCCTGGGGACTTCATCCTCACGCCGTCGTGGACCTTCCACGACCACGGCAATCCGGGATCGGAGCCGGTGATCTGGATGGACGGGCTCGACGTACCCATCGTCAACCTGATGGACACCGGCTTCGCCGAGCATCATCCGGAGGAGACGCAGCCCATCGCGCGGCCCGAAGGCGACGCGCCCACCCGCTACGGCGCGAACATGCTCCCGGTGGACTACGTGCCCACGCGGCAGTCGTCGCCGATCTTCTCGTATCCCTACGACCGCTCGCGGGAGACACTGCACCAGCTCCTGACGAACGGGCCGCTCGACCCCTGCCACGGCGTCAAGCTGCGCTACGTGAACCCCGCCACGGGCGGCTTTCCCATGCCGACCATCGCGGCCTTCATGCAGCTGCTGCCGAAGGGCTTCCGCGGGCTCGCCTCGCGCAGCACCGACGCCACGGTCTTCAACGTGGTCGAGGGCCGGGGCACGACACGCATCGGCGACCAGGACATCACCTGGGGACCGAAGGACATCTTCGTCGTGCCCTCGTGGATGCCTGTGACGCACGCCTCCAATGAGGACGCGGTGCTCTTCAGCTTCTCCGACCGCGCGGTGCAGAAGGCGCTCGGCCTCTGGCGCCAGGAAGCCCCCATTGGCGGCCAGGTCACACGATGACGGCTGGTCGCTACCGCATCGGGCAGATCGTGCCCAGCTCCAACACGACGATGGAGACGGAGATCCCGGCGATGCTCCGTGCCCGCGAGGCCGTCGCGCCCGAGCGCTTCACGTTCCATTCGAGCCGGATGCGGATGAAGACGGTCTGCAAGGAGGAGCTCGAGGCCATGGATCGGGACTCCGATCGGTGCGCCGCCGAGCTCGCGGATGCCCGCGTGGACGTGATGGGCTATGCGTGCCTGGTGGCCATCATGAGCATGGGGAAGGGCTATCACCGCGCCTCGCGTGAGCGGCTGGAGGCGGTGACCGCCCGCGAGACCGGGTCCACGATTCCGGTCGTGACGAGCGCCGGCGCGCTGGTCGAGGGGCTGCAGGCCCTCGGCGCGAAGAAGATCGCGATGGTGGCGCCCTATGTGGAGTCGCTCACCTGCCTCGTGGCCGACTACATCGAGGCCGAGGGCATCACGGTCGTGGACCGGATTGCGCTCGAGATTCCCGACAACCTCGAGGTGGGCCGTCGCGATCCCCTCCTGTTGATCGACATCTACAAGCGCCTGAATCTGACGGGCGCCGACGCCCTGGTGCTGTCGTCCTGCGTGCAGATGCCGTCGCTGGCCGCCGTGCCGATCGTCGAGCGCGAGTGCGGGCTGCCGGTCGTCTCGGCCTCCATCTGCACGACATACCGGATGCTCGGGCATCTGGGCCTTCCGACGCACGTGCCCGACGCGGGCGCGCTGCTGTCGGGTCGCTACTGACCTCGTCTTCCCACGGACGCCATGCTCCTTCCCACGACACTCGTTGGCAGCTACCCGCAACCCGACTGGCTCATCGACCGGCAGAAGCTCGCCGGGCGGTTCCCTCCGCGCGTGCGCGCGAAGGAGCTGTGGCGCATTCCCGAGGCGTACCTCGCCGAGGCGCAGAACGACGCCACGCTGCTGGCGATTCGCGCGCAGGAGGACGCGGGCCTCGACATCATCACCGACGGTGAGATCCGGCGCGAGAGCTATTCGAACCGGTTTGCGACCGCGCTCGAGGGCGTGGACCTCGACAACCCGGGCACGGCCCTCGACCGCTCGGGGCATCCCAATCCGGTCCCACGCATCGTCGGCCGGATCCGCCGGCGCCATGCCGTGGAGACCGACGACGTCCGCTTCCTGCGCGCCCACACGACGCGCCGGATCAAGATCACGGTGCCGGGTCCCTTCACGATGTCTCAGCAGGCGCAGAACGACTTCTACGCCAGCGACGAGGAGGCCGCCATGGACTACGCGGTGGCCGTGAACGAGGAGATTCGCGACCTGTTCGCCGCCGGCGCCGACGTGGTGCAGATCGACGAGCCCTACATGCAGGCGCGCCCCGAGAAGGCGCGCCAGTACGGGCTGAAGGCGCTCAATCAGGCACTCGACGGCGTGTCGGGAACCACGTGCGTCCACATCTGCTTCGGCTACGCCGCCATCATCCACGAGCGGCCGTCCGGCTACTCGTTCCTGGGCGAACTGGCCGGATGCCGTTGCGCCCAGGTGTCGATCGAGACGGCCCAGTCGCAGCTCGATTGCCAGGCGCTCGAGGCGTTGTCCGGCAAGCAGATCCTGCTCGGGGTCATCGACCTGTCCGACATGACGATCGAAAGCCCGGAGACCGTGGCAGAGCGCATCCGTCGCGCCCTGCCGCACGTGCCGGCCGAGCAGATTCTGGTCTCCACCGACTGCGGCATGAAGTACCTGCCGCGGGACGTGGCCTTCGGCAAGCTGCAGGCCCTCGTGGCGGGGGCGGCCCTCGTGCGCCGGGAACTCGGCGGCTGACGCATCCGTGACCCGCATCGCTCGGGCGACGGCGGCGGTCCACCATCACACCCTGGCTCAGCCCGTCGGCGGCTCGGGCGTCGGGGCAGTCGACCTCATCGTGGTCGAGCTCGAGGACTCCGCGGGCGCATGCGGCCTGGGCTTCTCCTATGTCATTGGCGGGCACGGCAGCGCCGCGGTGCTCGCGTGCGTGGAGGAGCAGCTCGCCCGCCACGTGCGGAGCCGTACCGTGCCGCCCCCGCGCGTCCTGTGGCGGCAGATCGCCTCGGGTTTCAACCGCACCGGCACCGGGCCGAACCTGGTGGCCCTGGCCGCCATCGACCTCGCCGCCTGGGACCTCGCCGCCCGCTCCCGTGCACGTCCGCTGGCGGAGATCCTTGGCGGCGCAGGGCGGTCCGTGCCCGTCTACGGGAGCGGCGGGTTCCGGCCCGGCCAGTCCCCGGCGGAGGCCGTCGAGGTGGCCCTCGCCCACGGCGCACGCGGGCTCCGGGGTGTGAAGCCGCGCGTGCAGGGCGCCCCCGCCGACGCCGTCCTGCTGGGTGCCCTGCGCCGCGCACTGCCCGACGGCCTGCACCTCATGCTCGATGCGAACGAGAAGTGCGACCTGCCAGCCGCGCGGTGGCTCCTGCACGCGGCGCGGGACCACGGCGTGCTGTTCGTGGAGGAGCCGCTGCCGGCGGATATGGTGGCCGGCTACCGGTCCCTCGCGGCGGGCGGTGGCGCGAGCATGGCAGCCGGCGAGCACCTGCAGGGACGGTCGGCGTTCCTGCCGTTCGTCGCCGAGGGCCTCGTGTCGGTCGTCCAGCCGGACCTGGCCATGGCCGGAGGGTTGACCCCGATCCTCGACCTCGCGGTGTTGGCCGAGGCGTTCGGCGTGGCGCTCGCGCCCCACTTCCTGCCGGGCCTGTTCGTCCATCTCGCGGCGGCCGCGCCCGCCCTCACGTGGCTCGAGGAGTTTCCGTTGCTCGAGCCGCTCTTCGAGGGCTGGCCCGTCCTCGATCCGCACGGCTGCCTGCGCCCGCCCGACGTGCCGGGTCATGGCCTGGTGCTGGCGCCCGAGGTCCGCGCGCAGCTCGCCTGACCCGAGGACCCGCCCGGCGGGGTCTGTCGCTATGATGGTGCCGTGTCCGACCGTCCCGACGACGCCCCGTCTGCCGGCAGGCTCCTCCCCACCACGCTCGTCGGCAGCTGCCCGCAGCCGGCATGGCTCATCGATCGGGATCGGCTTGCCGGGGTCTTTCCGCCCCGCGTCCGCATGCGTGAGCTGTGGCGCGTTCCCGACCCCTGGCTCACCGAGGCCCAGGACGACGCCGTCCGGCTGACGGTACGCGCCCAGGAAGAGGCCGGGCTCGACATCGTGAGCGACGGGGAGATGCGGCGGGAGTCGTATTCGAACCAGTTCGCCACGGCGCTCGACGGCATCGACCTCGACCGCCCTGGCACCGCCACCAACCGGTCCGGTCTGCCGATTCCCGTGCCCCGCATCGTCGGGCCGATCCGCCGTCGGCGGAGCGTGTTCGGCCGCGACCTCGCGTTCCTGCGCTCGGTGGCCCGCCGGCCCGTGAAGATCACGGTGCCAGGGCCCTTCACGATGCTCCAGCAGGCGCAGGACGATCACTACGGCGACGAGGAGCGCGCGGTGATGGACTACGCGGCCGCCGTCAACGAGGAGGTGCGCGAGCTGGTCGCCGGCGGCGCCGCGGCCGTGCAGATCGACGAGCCGTGGATGCAGGCCCGTCCGGACCAGGCGCGCCGGTACGGCGTGGCCGCCCTCAACCGTGCCCTCGAGGGCGTGGCGGGGGTGACGTGCGTGCACGTCTGCTTCGGGTACGCGGCGATGGTGCAGGCCCGGCCCTCGGGCTACTCGTTCCTGCCGGAGCTGGCCGCGTGCGTCTGCAGCCAGGTGTCGGTCGAGACGGCGCAGTCCGACCTCGATTGCCGGGTCCTGGGCCACCTGCCGGAGCACCAGATCCTGCTGGGGGTGATCGACCTCTCCGATCCCGCGGTCGAATCGCCCGACGTGGTGGCCGGGCGGATCCGGCGGGCGCTGCCGCACGTATCCCCCCAGCGCCTGGTGGTGTCCACGGACTGCGGCATGAAGTACCTGGACCCCGACCTCGCCTACGCCAAGCTCCGGGCCATGGTGGCGGGCGCCGATATCGTGCGGCGCGAGATCGAGACGGCCTGAACTCGAGGTCGTCCGAGATGCGCCGGGGCGCGCGCCTCCCGCACCGGGTAAGGCGTGCACGAGCCTGCCGAGCGCCCGGCGGCGACCGGTGGACTACGCGTCGCTGGGGGAGGGTGCACCGGCCGGCGCCGCCGGCTGGCGTGACAGGAGCCGGGTGGCCCGATAGTCGCGCAGCGCGGGTGTGGTGACCGCGAGCGCGCCGGTCGCCGCCAGGCAGCCCAGGCCGCCCGCCACCACCGAGAGCGGTGCGCCGACCAGCGTCGCCAGCACTCCGGCCTCGAGCTCACCGAGCTGGGGACCGCCCTGGAAGAAGATCATGTTGACGCCGGCCATGCGCCCCCGCAGCCGATCGGGCGTTTCGAGCTGCCGCACCAGGTTGCGGATGATCATGCTGACGGTGTCGGCCATGCCCGTGAGGGCCAGGCACAGGAACGTCAGCCAGAACCACCGCGAGAGGCCGAAACCCACCGTCGCCGCCCCGTAGGCGGCCACGGCCCACAGCAGCACCTTGCCGCGGTGCTCGATCCGGTCCGTGAAAACGACCATCACGCCGCTCATGGTCACCGCCCCGAGCGCCGGCGCGGCGTAGAGCCAGCCGTAGCCCCGTGCGCCCACCTGCAGCACGTCCTGCGCGAAGATGGGCAGCAGGGCGGTCGCCGACGAGAAGAACGTCGCGAAGAAGTCGAGGAGCATCGTGGAGCGGATCAGGGGAGAGCGGAAGACGAACCGGAGGCCCTCGGCTGCAGCGCCCCACGTCACGCGGTTGGCGCCGGCCGCGTCGCCCCGCGGCTCCTCGACCTGGCGCATCAGGCAGAGAGCCACGATGACGGCGCCAAACGACACGGCGTTGCCCAGGTACACCGTCGTCAGGCTGGCCGAGGCAATGAGCACGCCGGCCAGTGTCGGACCGGCGACCGACGCCACCTGGACGCCGATGGCGTTGAGGCTGATGGCGTTCGGCAGATGCTCCCGTGGCACGAGCGACGGCAGCAGGGCATGTCGGGCCGGCAGGTCGAAGGCGCCGATGGCGGCGCCAGCGGCAGCCAGCGCGTAGATGGGCCACACCGAGGTCAGGCCGAGCCATGTGACGAGCGCGAGTGCCGCGGCGACACCCGCCGCGCCGCTCTGGGTGACCAGCATGAGGCGCCGCCGATTCACGGCGTCGGCGACGACCCCGCTCAGCATCGAGAAGACGATGATCGGGACGACCTTCGCCAGGCCCACGGCGCCCAGGGCGAGTCCCCGTTGCCCGGGCGGCACGAGCAGCGACACATGCCACAGCAGCGCCGCGTTCTGCATGCTGGATCCCGTGAAGGAGCACACGAGCCCGACCCAGAGCAGCCGGAAGTTCCGGTGGCGGAGCGCGACGAGGGGAGAGGGGCGGCTGGCCAACGGGAATGCCCGTCCATTGTACGTCCCACGGCCGCGGGGCCCGCGGCGGCCCCGTCGCGCACCGCGATGTAGAATGACCCGATGCAGGATCTCATCCGCAAGCTGCTCCTGGAACTGGGCGAGGATCCCGACCGGGAGGGGCTCCAGCGCACGCCGGCCCGAGTCGAGAAGGCGATGTCCTTCCTGACGAGCGGCTACGCGGCCGACATCGACGTCGTGCTCAACGATGCGCTCTTCACGGTCGACTACAGCGAGATGGTGATCGTCAAGGACATCGACTTCTACAGCCTGTGCGAGCACCACCTGCTCCCGTTTTTCGGCAAGTGCCACGTGGCGTACATCCCGCGGCGCCGGGTCATCGGCCTGAGCAAGATTCCGAGGCTGGTGGACGTCTTCGCGCGGAGGCTCCAGATCCAGGAGCGGATGACCAACCAGATCGCCGAGACCATTCGCGAGAAGATCGACCCCATCGGGGTGGCGGTCGTCTGCCAGGGCACGCATCTCTGCATGTCGATGCGGGGAGTCGAGAAGCAGAACTCGGTCGCGGTCACCAGCGCCATGCTGGGCGCGTTCCGCGACCAGGCGCGGACACGGATGGAGTTCCTCGAACTCATCAAGCTGCGCGGGCACGCCGGCGTGCTGCCGGGAATGCCCGCCGAGGCGGGATTGGCCTGTGTGGAGGACTGACCGCGCCCTCGTCCTGCTCCTGCTGCTGACGCTCTGTGCGACGGGCGGGCTCGCGCAGGGCCGCGCCGCCGCCACCCGCACCGAAGCCGCGACATTCGAGTGCCCGTCCCCGCTGGGCACGGGGCTGGCCACGGGTCGCAGCTACTGTGACGTGCTCACCGGGCGCGAGCAGGCCGAGGGCATCCTCATCGATCTGCCTCCGCACACCGGGCCCCTCACGCTCTCCTTCGACCTGCACAACCGGCACACCTATTCCGAAGACCTGATCCGGGGGAATCGTGCCTTCCGGCAGTACACGGCTACCATCGGCGTGCTGACCGCCGACAACACGCTGATTACCCGGGCCATCATCCAGAGCGAGTTCCGCGTGGCCGGTGATCTGCTGGACCGTATCGGCGGCGGGGCAGGCCCAGGGGGCGTGAAGGCCGTGGCGCCCACGGGCACCGAGCCCATCGTGGTCACGATCCCGGCGGGGGAGTCGCGCGTCAGCATCCTCGGCGAGAAGCTCACGGTCATCAGGCCCGACGGCACCGACAACTTCACCGCCCCCGGTCGTCCGATCGCGCTGATCAGCAACGTGATGCTCGAATACCGCCCGGCCCCGGCCCCGCGCCGACGCTGAGGTGCGCGGCGGGTCGGTCTTCCACTCCGGCGCGCGACCAACCGGACTCGGACCTCCCGCTGGACGACGCGCGATGGTGCCGTGCCCACTGGCGACGCCGGGCGCGTCCGCAACGTCCGACGGAGACACCTGGTGAAAATCCTGGTCTACGGCGCCGGCGCCGTCGGTTGCTTCTACGGGGCGCTGCTCGTCCGGCGCGGCACGCACGACGTGTGCTTCGTCGCCCGTGGACCCCAGCTTGCGGCGCTCGGGCAGATCGGGATCCGCATCGACTCCGCGCTCATCCCCGCGGTGACCGTCCCTGCCGTCCGCGTCGTCGCCCGTGCGGCCGATGCCGGCACCGCCGACCTCGTGCTGTTGTGCGTCAAGGCGCACCAGACCCCGGGCGTGCTGGCGGACCTCGATGCCGCCGTGGGGCCCGACACCACGATCGTCCCCCTGCAGAACGGGGTGGAGTCGGACGCGCTGCTCGCGGAACGCTACGGCTGGCCTCGCGTGGTCACCGCCGTCGTCTACGTGGGGGCGAGCCTGTCCGGGCCCGGCGTCGTGCGCCACGCAGCCGCCGGGTCGATCACGCTGGGCGTCCGGCCTGGCGGCGACCGCTCACGCCTCGATGTGGTCAGCCGGGCGTGCGCGCAGGCCGGCATCGAGACCACGGTCGCCGACGATATCGAGCGGGAGCGGTGGCTGAAGCTGCTCTGGAACGCGGGCTTCAATACCGTGACGGCGCTGACGCTGCGCCTCCCGGAGGAACTGATGGCGCTGCCGCCAGCCCGTGCCCTGGTGCGCGCGGTGATGGAGGAAGTCGTCGCGGTGGCCAGGCGCCGCGGACTCGCCCTGCACGCATCCGACATCGAGGGGCACCTGGCCTTCTCCTCCATGTCCCGCGGCATCAGGACGTCGATGATGGAGGACCGGACGCGCGGACGCCCGATGGAGACCGACGCGCTCATCGGTGTCGTCGTGCGGGAGGGCCGCGCGCTCGGCGTGCCCACGCCGGCGAGTGCAGCCGTCCATGCCCTCCTCGCCGCGATAGACGCCGCGCCACGCCCACCGGGCGAGACCCCGGCCTGACCGCCACGCCAGGCCGCCGTGCCGGCGGCACCTCCCGTCACGGCCGGCAGGTCGGCGCCGGGCGCCGCACGCACACGCGCGCGGTCTGGATGCCCGCGCAGCATGCCGATCCGGCCCTCCGGCGAACACCCCCCAGTCAGTGCGCCGGTGCCACCACCCAGACGCCCCCGATGCCGATGGCCAGCACCGCCGCCGCCGTCATCAGGGCGCGATGCGCCCATGCGCGATGGCCCGACCGTCGGGCGAACTCGCCGAGCAGGGCCGCGAACACCGTCATCCCCACGATGCTGCCGGCGCCGAACCCCGTCACGTACGTGAGCGAGGCCGCGCGGCTCGAGAGGGCCAGGGCGGGGAGTACGCCGAACAGGTGGGAACTGCCCGCGACCCCGTGCAGGATGCCCATCAGGAACGAGGCGTGGGCGTGGCCCAGACGGCGCAGCCACGGCGGTCCGGCCTGGACGTGTATGTGCGCGTGGACCGTCGTGCCCGCGTGTGCGTGCGCGGCGTGCCCCACCCGGAAGCTGCGGCGCAGTGCCCACAGTCCAATCCCGATGAGTGCGCCGCCGACGAGTCGCTCGCTCCACGCCGACAGAAGGTCGATGGACGGCAGCAGGTCGCGAAGGAGCACGGCCGCCGCAGCGACCAGGACCACGCCGGCCGAGTGGCCGAGGCCCCAGGTCGAGCCCGTCCGCCAGGCGCGCGAGGTGTCCGCCGACGCGAGCGGGGCCACGGCCGCGAGGTGGTCGGGACCTGCCAGGACATGGACGAAGCCGGCGAGGGCGCCGGTCAACAGCGTGAGCATAGGGGTGTCTACCGAGGGGCCATGCGGATGGCGCCATCGAGCCGCACCACCTCGCCGTTGAGCATCTGATTCTCGAAGATGTGCGCCACGAGCGCCGCATACTCGTCGGGACGCCCCAGGCGCGGCGGAAAAGGCACTTGCCGGGCGAGCGACTCCCGCGCGGCGTCGGGCAGGCCGGCGAGCAGCGGGGTATCGAACGTACCGGGGGCGATGGTCATCACGCGGATGCCGAGGCGCGCGAACTCCCGTGCGAGCGGCAGCGTGAGAGCCACGATGCCGCCCTTCGACGCGGCGTAGGCCGCCTGTCCGATCTGGCCCTCGAAGGCCGCAACCGAGGCGGTCATCACCAGGACGCCGCGTTCGCCGCGCGCGTCCGGCGTGGCCGCGGCCAGTGCGGCCGCCGCCAGTCGCACGACGTTGAACGTGCCCGTCAGGTTGATGGCGATCGTGCGCGCGAAGTGCGCGAGTGGCTGCACGCCCTCACGCGCCAGGACGCGCTCGGCAGCCACGACGCCCGCCGTGCACACCGCCCCGGCCAGCGGGCCGCGCGCGACGGCCGCCGCGACGCCGGCGGCCACGTCCTCCTCCCGGGTGACGTCGCCCCGGACGAACGTGGCGCCCGCTCCGAGCGCGGCCATCGTCCGCTCGGCGGCCGCGGTGTCGATGTCCAGGATGACGGCATGTCCGCCCCCGGCCACGATACGGGCGGCAGTGGCCGCGCCGAGGCCCGACGCCCCGCCGCTGACGAGTACCACCCTGCCGTTCAGCTGCATGTCCGGATCATCGCATCGATTGGTCTGTGTCCCGTGCTGCCGGCGGCGGCCTGTCGTCCGTCGCGTGCGCGAGGTTGCCGTGGCTTCCCCTGAAACGACGAGGACCGGCCGACCCTGGTGGGGGCCGCCGGTCCTCGAACAGCACGAACGGGGCGCCGCTCAGACAGTGGGCTTGTGGACCACCGGCTGCACCGGCTGCTTCTTGCCGCCGCCCAGGCCCTGGATCTGGAGCGTCGGCGGCTCCTTGAGGACCTCCTGGCGGTAGAGGCGCTCCATCTCCGCGTGATGGCGCTGCTCCTCGGGCGTCATCGACGCCTTCTTGCGGGCGGCGAGCTTCTCCTCGCGCGCGTTCTTCGCGATGCCCAGGTCGTCGAGGTCCGTCTGGGCACCCTTGGCCACGGCTTCGGCGTTGAGGGCCAGCGAGTGGGATGTCGTCGGCAGGGGCACCGCCTTGCCGCCGGCGAAGATCTCGTGACGCCCGTGCTCCTCGTACCACTTGGTGAGCGTGGCGGTCATGTGCATCTTCTCGATGATGTTCCGCCAGCCGATGCCGGTGTTGTAGGCGCAGAAGGAGATCTCACCCTGCTGCGTGGCGTAGGGGATGATGCACATCTCCGTCCGCCGGAAGTCGTAGTTGAACAGATCCTGGAACCACATGCCCGCGATGAACAGGAAGTTCCAGCGGTCCGAGCGCCGCTTCTCGATATCCTGGATCGTCCGGTCGCCGCCGACGCTGCCGTAGTTCCTGCCCGTCGCGCCAAAGGTCTTGTCGAACTTCTTCAGCAGGTCCGAGAGGCGGAAGTGGGTCGGCGCCTTGAACGAATCGTAGTTGCGCAGGAGTGCGAGCGACATGCCGGCGATCGACAGCCACTTGCCCCTGGCCGCGTCGTTGACGGCCGCCACGTCCTTCGCCAGCTGCTCGGCCTTGAGGAATGCCGTCACCGGCACCGCTTCCTTGGTGTCCTTGTCGATCATCACGGCCATGCCCACGCCGCAGTTCGGGTGGCATCCGCACGTCAGCTGTCCCCAGTCGCGATCGGGGCCGTGCACGACGTCCGCCCAGTCCGTGAACGTCGACATGAACGAGATCGGGAACCAGTCGCGGACCGGTTCGCCCAGGCCCGTCTGGTTCTTCACGTCGTGCGCCAGGTGCGAGAGCGTATAGCGCTGCGCCGCCCGGCGTTCCGGCGTGATCTCCTCGTCGCGACCGGTGAAGGACACCGGCTGGAACGAGAGGAAGTTGATGCGGCGCGGGTTGTCGAGCGCGAACTCGATGATCCGCCCCACCTGCTCGTTGTTCACGCCGTTGACGATCGTGATCACCGGCACGATGTCCACACCGGCGCTGTGCAGGTTTTCGATGGCCTGCAACTTCACGTCGAACAGGTTGCCCACGCGCCGGTGCGAGTTGGCCGCGTTACCGATGCCGTCGAACTGCAGGTACGCATAGCGCAGACCGGCCTCGGCCGCGGCCCTGGCGAACTCGGGGCTCTTGGCGAACTCGATGCCGTTGGTCGCCGCCTGCACGCTGTTGTAGCCGACCTTCCGCGCGTAGCGAACCGCGTCGAGGAAGTAGGGCGACATCGTGGGCTCGCCGCCCGAGAACTGGACCGACATCTGGCGCCGCGGCTTGATCGAGATGGCGTTGTCCAGGACCTGCTTGATGTCCTCCCACGAGAGTTCGTGGACGAACCCGACCTGGTTGGCGTCCATGAAGCACGGGTCGCACATCATGTTGCAGCGGTTGGTGAGGTCCACCGTGAGCACCGCGCCCCGGCCGTGCTGGATCGTCGAGCTGCCGTGGTTGTGGAGGGTCGAGTCGTTGTGCGCCCGGATGTCGCGTCCGGGGAACACCTCCTCCAGGTGCTTGAAGAAGGCCGTGTCCACGGCCATCACGTCCTCGAAGTGTCCATGGATGGGGCAGTCCTTCACCATCAGGATCTGGCCGTCGCGCTCGAGAATGGTGGCCTTGATCTCGCCCACCTTCTCGTTCAGCAGGATCGACACCTCCTTCTTGCCGTCCAGGATCTCCTGACGCGCTTCGCGCACGCACACCGGGCACAGGGAATCGGTCTCGCGCGGCCAGCCGAGCGGCGGTTTGGTCTTCTCGCTCGACTTCAGCAGTGGCTTGTCGGACCAGCGGGGCGTGAACGACGGGTTCTGGGCCACCGAGTTGGCGGCGGCGAACACTTGCCAGATTCCGTGGGCGGCGAGCGACAGCCCCTTCTCCACGTACTTCATCGGCGCGTGCATGCGGTCTTCTCCTCAGAGCGCACCGGGATGACGAGCCGGCCTGACGCTTCGGGGCGTCCGACCCAACCCGAGACCACGGGCAGTTGCTGGAGGCCTCGGCGAGGCTCGCTCCAGCCGTACAGTTCGAAGGATGATAGCGGGGAGGTGCGTTTTTGCAGCTGTTTTTCACCAAACTGGCACTGGGGGGCGCTGGGCTGGCAGTGAAGGGGCTGGGTGGGCGGCTCCAGGTGACCGCCCGGTGGCGTCCCAGGGGCAGAGGGCAACCTGATGCATTCCCAGGTTGCATCGGTTGGTCAACAACTTTGTATTTTACTTATGAGCTGGCCGCTGCAAGAATGATTCGCCATGTCGAGCGACCAGCCGGATTCCCTTCTGCCGTCAGGCCTGTACGATCCCCGCGACGAGCATGATGCCTGTGGCGTCGGCTTCGTCGTGCATGCCAAGGGCCACCGGTCCCACGACATCGTTCGTCATGCGCTGCAGGTGCTCATCAATCTGGAGCATCGCGGCGCCTGTGGCTGTGAATACAACACGGGCGACGGTGCCGGCATTCTCGTGCAGGTGCCCGATCGCTTCTTCCGCAAGGTGCTGCCCTTCGAACTGCCGGAGGCGGGGCGGTACGGTGTCGGGATGGTCTTCCTCCCGCGGGAGGAAGGAGACCGGGTTCGGCTGTGCGCACTCGTGGAGTCGGTGGCGGCCGGGGAGAACGCCCGCGTGCTCGGCTGGCGCGACGTTCCGAGCGACAACAGCGCCCTCGGCGCGAGCGCGCGCGCGGCTCAGCCCGTGTTTCGTCAGGTCTTCATCGCGCCTGCGCAGCCGGAGTCCGGACCGGTCACCGAGGCTGCCCGGCAGCGCTTCGAACGCAAGCTGTACGTCATCCGGAAGCTCGTGGAGCATGCCGTCGATCAGCTGAAGGTCAGCGCGCTGGCCCGTCGGCAGTTCTACGTGGTCTCCCTGTCGGCCAGCACGCTCGTGTACAAGGGCATGCTCACGGCCGCCCAGCTCGAGCCGATGTTCCCGGACCTGTCGGACGCGGATTTCGAGTCGGCACTGGCCCTGGTACACCAGCGCTTCAGCACCAACACGTTCCCGTCCTGGCCGCTCGCGCACCCATATCGGTACGTCGCCCACAACGGCGAGATCAACACCCTGCGCGGCAACATCAGCTGGATGCGGGCGCGTGAGCGCCTGCTCCGGAGCGACGTCCTGGGCGACGACCTGGCCAAGCTCCTGCCCATCGTCCGCGAGGGCGGCAGCGACACGGCGACGTTCGACAATGTGCTCGAGTTGCTCGTCATGGCCGGGCGCTCCCTGCCGCACGCGGTGCTCATGATGATCCCGGAGCCCTGGAGCGGCGATCGCGAAATGGATCCGGCACGCCGGGCCTTCTACGAGTATCACTCCTCGCTGATGGAGCCGTGGGACGGTCCCGCGTCGGTGGCGTTCACCGACGGCACGGTGGTGGGCGCGGTGCTCGACAGGAACGGGCTGCGCCCCTCGCGCTACGTCGTGACCCGTGACGACCTGGTGATCATGGCCTCCGAGGTGGGCGTGCTCGACATCCCGCCCGAGGACATCGTGGTGAAGGAACGCCTGCGGCCGGGGCGCATCTTCCTCGTCGATACCGCACAGGGCCGGATCGTGGACGATGAGGAGATCAAGTCGGCGCTGGCGGCTGAGCATCCGTACCAGGAGTGGCTCGACGCCAACCTGCTGCACATCGATGCGCTGCCGAAGGCGCGCGCGGAACAGCCGAACCACGAGACCGTGCTCGTCCGGCAGACGATGTTCGGGTACACCCAGGAGGACCTGCGCTTCCTGCTCGGCCCGATGGCCCAGCACGGGGAGGAGCCCGTCGGGTCGATGGGCACCGACACGGCCCTGGCCGTGCTCTCCGACCGGCCCCGGCTGCTGTTCGACTACTTCAATCAGCTGTTCGCGCAGGTGACCAATCCGCCCCTCGACGCCATCCGCGAGGAACTGGTGACGTCGATGGGCTCGACGATCGGTCCCGAACGAAATCTCCTGCTGGCCGAGCCCGAGTCGTGCCGGCAGATCAAACTCGACTATCCGATCATCGACAACGAGCAGGTGGCCAAACTCCGGCACCTGCCCCCCGATGCTCCGTTCCGTTCGAAGACCATCTCGACGCTGTACGAGGCGAAGAAGGGCGGACCCGGCCTCGAGCAGGCCATGGGAGACGTGTGCCGCCAGGCGAGTGAGGCCGTGGCGGCGGGCTTCGACATCTTGATCCTCTCGGACCGGGGTGCGACCCCGACGCTCGCGCCCATCCCCAGCCTCATGGCCACGTCCGGCGTGCACCACCATCTGGTACGGGAGGGCACGCGCACGACCTGCGCCCTGGTCGTCGAGTCCGGCGACGCGCGTGAGGTGCACCACGTGTCGCTGCTGCTCGGCTACGGCGCTGGCGTGGTGAATCCGTATGTCGCCTTCGAGACACTCGACGACATGATCCGTCAGGGCCTGCTGAAGGGGCTGACCCATGAGGTGGCCGTCAAGCACTACGTCAAGGCCCTCAACAAGGGGATCCTGAAGGTGATGTCGAAGATGGGGATCTCGACGCTGCAGAGCTACTGCGGCGCCCAGATCTTCGAAGCGCTGGGCCTGAACGGCCGTTTCGTGGACAAGTACTTCACCTACACCACGTCGCGGGTGAGCGGCATTGGCGTCGACGAGGTGGCCGAAGAGGTCCGGCTCCGCCACGAGAAGGCGTTCGGTCCCCGCATCCCCGGCAGCGAAGACCTGCCGGCCGGCGGTGAGTACCAGTGGCGTCGTGACGGCGAGTACCACCTGTTCAACCCGGACACCGTCTTCAAGCTCCAGCACGCGACCCGGTCGGGGCAGTACGCGATCTTCAAGGAGTACACGACCCTTGTCGACCGGCAGAACGTGCATCGCGCGACGCTGCGCGGACTCTTCCGCTTCAAGCCTGCGGCACCGGTGTCGATCGACGAGGTCGAGCCCGTCGAGGCCATCCTGAAGCGGTTCTCGACCGGCGCGATGTCGTTCGGGTCCATCAGCCAGGAAGCGCACGAGACACTGGCGATCGCCATGAACCGGCTGGGCGGCAAGTCGAACACGGGCGAGGGCGGTGAGGATCCCGCCCGGTTCGTGCGCGACGAGAACGGCGACCTCAGGCGGAGCGCCATCAAGCAGGTGGCATCGGGACGCTTCGGTGTCACCAGCGAGTACCTGGTCAACGCCGACGACATCCAGATCAAGATGGCGCAAGGCGCGAAGCCCGGCGAAGGCGGACAGCTTCCGGGCCCCAAGGTGTACCCGTGGGTGGCCAAGGTGCGCCATTCCACTCCGGGGGTGGGGCTCATCTCGCCGCCCCCGCACCACGACATCTACTCGATCGAGGATCTCGCGCAGCTGATCTACGACCTGAAGAACTCGAACACGCAGGCCCGGATCCACGTGAAGCTCGTGTCAGAAGGCGGCGTGGGCACCGTGGCGGCCGGCGTGGCCAAGGCCCATGCAGATGTCGTGTTGATCTCGGGGCACGACGGCGGCACGGGTGCGGCGCCGCTGACCAGCCTGAAGCACGCCGGCATGCCGTGGGAGCTGGGGCTGGCCGAGACGCAGCAGGTGCTGCTGCTCAACCGGCTGCGCGACCGCATCGTCGTGCAGGTGGACGGGCAGATGAAGACGGGCCGCGACGTCGTCATCGGCGCGCTGCTCGGCGCCGAGGAATTCGGCTTCGCCACCGCACCGCTCATCGTGATGGGCTGCGTGATGATGCGGGTCTGCCACCTCAACACCTGCCCGGTGGGCATCGCCACCCAGGATCCGGAGCTGCGGGCGCAGTTCACCGGCAGGCCCGAGTTCGTCGAGCACTTCTTCCGCTTCGTGGCGGAGGAGGTGCGCGAACTGATGGCCGAGCTCGGCTTCCGCACGATGGACGAGATGATCGGCCGGGCCGATTGCCTCGACGTCCAGCCCGCCGTGAACCACTGGAAGGCCCACGGGCTGGATCTCTCGCCCATCCTGCACACCCCGGAGCTGCCGCCGTCGGTGTCTCGCCGGCGCACGCGGGCGCAGGAGCACGGCCTCGAGACGGCGCTCGACCTGGAACTCCTGGAGCGCTGTGCGGACGCCCTGGCGACGCGCACGCCCGTGGAGGTGCGGATGCCGATTCGCAACCGGAACCGGACGGTCGGCACCATGCTCGGGTCGGAGCTGACCCGCCGGTTCGGCGGCGCGGGCCTGCCCGACGACACCATCCGGCTGCGGTTCGACGGCTCGGCCGGCCAGAGCTTCGGGGCCTTCGTGCCCCGCGGCATCACGATGACCCTCATCGGGGACGCCAACGATGGCTTCGGCAAGGGCCTGTCCGGGGGGCGCCTGATCGTGCGGCCGCCCGACGGCGTGTCCTTCAAGGCCGAAGAGAACATCGTGGTCGGCAACGTGGCCTTCTACGGCGCGACGAGTGGGGAAGGGTTCGTCCGCGGCGTGGCCGGCGAACGGTTCTGCGTGCGCAACAGCGGAGCCGTGGTCGTGGTCGAGGGCGTGGGCGACCACGGCTGCGAGTACATGACCGGGGGCCGCGTGGTGGTGCTGGGCCGGACCGGCCGGAACTTCGCCGCCGGCATGAGCGGCGGGGTGGCCTACGTGCTCGATGCCGACAGCACGTTCTCGCGGCGCTGCAACCCGGAGATGGTGGATCTCGAACAGCTCACCGAGCCCGACGATCTCAACTTCGTGCAGGACATCGTCATGCGGCACGTGGCGCTCACCGGCAGCACCTACGCCGAGGCGCTCCTGAAGGACTGGGCGGCGCTGCAGCCACGGATCGTCAAGGTCATGCCGCGGGAGTACCGCCGGGCGCTCCAGAACGAGGCGAGGAAGAAACAGGAGGCGCGGTCGAAGGCCGCCGGATCGCGCGCGGCGGCGCGCACCGGCGATTCCGGCTCGCCCAGCACCACCGCGGGGACCACCCATGGGTAAGCCGACAGGCTTCATCGAGATCCAGCGTCAGAAGCATCCCTCGCGGCCCGTCGAGGAACGGGTACACGACTGGCACGAGGTCTACATCCCGTACGAACCAGGCGATATCCAGCAGCAGGGCGCGCGCTGCATGGACTGCGGCATCCCGTTCTGCCATCAGGGCTGCCCCCTGGGGAACCTGATTCCCGACTGGAACGACCTGGTCTACCGCGATCGCTGGCGCGGGGCCATCGACCGGCTGCACGCGACCAACAACTTCCCGGAATTCACCGGACGGCTGTGTCCCGCGCCCTGCGAGGGCGCGTGCGTGCTCGGCATCAACCAGGATCCGGTGACCATCAAGGCCGTGGAGGTCTCGATCATCGACCGGGCCTTCGATGAGGGGTGGGTCACCGCGACGCCGCCCGCCATGCGCACCTGGAAGAAGGTGGCCGTGGTCGGGTCGGGTCCCGCCGGTCTGGCGGCCGCCGACCAGCTGAATCGTGCCGGGCACTCGGTGACCGTGTTCGAGAAGGCGGACCGCATCGGCGGCCTCCTGCGATACGGCATCCCCGAGTTCAAGATGGAGAAGCGGGTGCTCGATCGCCGTCTCCGCCTGCTCGAGCAGGAGGGCATCGTCTTCAGGAGCGGCGTGGACATCGGCAGGGACGTGCCGGTGGACCGCCTGCGCCGCGACTTCGACGCCATCCTGCTGGCGGCCGGCGCCGGCCATCCGCGCGACCTGGCCATTCCGGGGCGCGAGCTGCAGGGGGTCCATTTCGCGATGGACTACCTGACGCTGCAGAACCGTCGTTGCGAGGGCGACACGGTGCCCGAGGGCGCCGCCATCTCGGCGAAGGGCCGCAACGTCGTGATCATCGGCGGCGGCGACACCGGGGCCGACTGCCTGGGCACGGCCCACCGGCAAGGCGCCCGTTCCGTGTATCAACTCGAGCTGATGGCGATGCCCCCCCACGACCGCGCCGACGACAATCCGTGGCCCCTGTGGCCGCACGTGTTCCGGGTCTCGGCCGCCCACGAGGAGGGTGGGGAGCGTCTCTACGGCGTGTCGACGCAGCGCTTCGAGGCCGATCGGAACGGCCGGGTGGCACGCCTGCACGCGGTGCGGGTGCAGGCCGAACCGGTGGAGGGGCGGATGCAGTTCGTGCGTGTGCCGGACAGCGAGTTCGAGATCGAGACAGACCTCGTGCTCCTGGCCATGGGCTTCACGGGCCCCGAACGCGGCCCGCTGCTCGACGACCTCGGCGTCAGGCTCACGGAACGGGGCACCGTCTGGCGGGACGAACAGTGGATGACGAGCGTGCCCGGCGTCTTCACCGCCGGCGACATGCAGCGCGGCCAGTCGCTCATCGTCTGGGCCATCGCCGAGGGCCGGAGTGCCGCCAAGGGGATCGACCGCTATCTGATGGGCGATTCCGCCCTTCCAGCGCCGCTCCGCTGAACTCCGCCTTACAATGATCGGGCCCGGGCCCGGTCGACGCCTTCAAGGGCCGGACCCGTGGTCCGGCCGCACCGGCACACGCGGAACACTATGCTCATTGTGATGAAGTTCGGCGGCACGTCCGTCGGATCGGCGGAACGTATTGCGCATGCCGCCAAGCTGGCGGTCGACAGCGCCGAGCAGGGACACCAGGTGGTCGTCGTCACGTCGGCGATGAGCGGCGTGACCAACACGCTCGTGGATGCGGCGCGTGAGGCCTCCACCGGGAACTGGGATCCCCAGGTACGCCAGCAGTTGTTCGATCGGCACAAGGCCGTGGCCGACACGCTCGTCGGGGGTTCCCCGCAGCTGCACGCCGCCGTCGTCGACACGCTCTGGCGACGCCTCGACCGCTTCGAGAAGCTCTGTTTCGGCCTGTCGCTGGTCCACGACCTGACGCCCCGGCTGCTCGATGCGATCTCCGGCACCGGCGAGATGCTGGCGGCGCCGCTCCTGTCGGCGGCCATCAACGCCCGGGGCCGGGTGTCGCACCCGCACGACGCCACAGACCTCATCGTGACCACCGACCATTTCGGCGCCGCCGAGCCGCTTGCCGCGGAGACGCGTGCCAAGGCCCGGGCCGTTCTGCTCCCGGCGGTCGAGCGCGGCGAGATCCCCGTCGTCACCGGGTTCATCGGCGCCACACCCGACGGCGTGCTCACCACGCTCGGTCGCGGTGGCTCCGACTACTCCGGGTCGATCATCGGCGCTGCCCTCGATGCCACCGAGGTGTGGATCTGGACCGACGTGGACGGGGTGATGACCGCCAACCCGTCGGAGGTGCCCGAGGCGAGGACCCTGGCCGAGATCTCGTACAGCGAGGCGGCCGAACTCGCGTACTACGGCGCAAAGGTGCTGCACTACAAGACGATCCTGCCCGCGTTCCGCCAGCGCATTCCCGTACGGATCCTCAACAGCTTCAACCCGTCGCATCCGGGCACCCGGGTGAGCGTCGATGGCGATCCCTCGGTGGGCGGCGTGAAGGCCGTCACCTCCATCCGCAAGCTCACCCTCGTGACCATCTCCGGGACCGGCATGCAGGGCATCCCGGGCATCGTGGCCAAGGCCTTCGAGGTCGTGGCGGACGAGGGCGCCAACGTCCTGATGATTTCGCAGGCCTCGTCGGAGAACAACATCTGCTTCACCATCAACGAGTCCGATGCGCCTCGGGTCATCAAGGCCCTGCACACGGCGCTCGAGATGGAGCTGACGCGCGGGCACATCGAGGAGATCGACGGGGAAGCCTCCGTGGCCATCGTCGCGGCGATCGGGGACCGGATGCGCGGCAAGCCGGGGATCGCGGCCACCGTCTTCGGCGCGTTCGGCGCCGAGGGCATCAACGTGATGGCCATCTCCCAGGGCTCGTCGGAGCGCAACATCTCGGTCGTGGTGGCCGAGCGGGATGCGGCGGCGGCGGTGCGCGCGCTCCATCGGGCCTTCGGGCTGGAGAAGGCGTCGTAGGTCATGGCGGTCCGCGACGTGCTCGTCGTCGGCGCCGGTCCTTCGGGGCTGGCCACCGCCATCGCGGCACGCAAGGCGGGGCTGGATACCCTGGTCGTGGAGAAGGGGGTGCTGGTCAACTCCATCTTCCACTTCCCGACCAACATGGTGTTCTTCACGACGCCGGAACTGCTCGAGATCGGTGGCCTGCCCCTGATCACGCCCTACGAGAAGCCGACCCGCCTGGAGGCGCTCCGCTACTACCGCCGCGTCGTGGACGCGCTCGGTGTGTCGGTGGTGCTCCACGAGGCGGTGGAGCGGGTCGAGCGCGAGGACGACGGCGTCTTCGTCGTGACCACGCTCGACCGGGCCGGGGTCCGTCGGGCCAGGCACGCGCGGGCGGTCGTGATGGCCATCGGCTACTACGATGCGCCCAACCGGCTCGGTATCGAGGGTGAGGACCTGCCCCACGTGTCCCACTACTACCGCGACCCGCACCCGTTCTACCGTGAGCGCGTGGTGGTGGTGGGCGGCAAGAACTCGGCGGCCGAGGCCGCCCTGGAGCTGTTCCGGGCCGGTGCCCGGGTGACGCTCGTGCACCGGGGCGAGACGCTCGGCGAGAGCATCAAGTACTGGGTCCGTCCGGACATCGAGAACCGGATCAAGGAGGGCTCCATTCCGGCCCGCTTCGGCACCCACGTAACCGCGATCCGGCCGGGTTCGGTCGTCCTCTCCCGGGACGGCGTCGAGGAGGAACTGCCGGCCGATGCGGTCTTCCTGCTCACCGGGTATCACGCCGACACCGACCTCCTGCGGTCGGCGGGCGTGGCGCTCGATCCAGACTCGCTGGCGCCGGTGCTCGATCCCGAGACGTTCGAGACCACCGTGCCCGGCCTGTTCGTGGCGGGCGGTGCCATCGCGGGGCGCCATACGGGGACCGTCTTCATCGAGAACGGCCGCCTCCACGGCGAGAAGATCGCCGCCGCGTTGGCCGTGCGCCTGTCCTCGACCCTCTGACCGCCGTCTCGCGCGGCGACGCCCGCCTTCGAAGTCCTTCCGCCTTGTCGGCCCCGAACACCCATGCAACGATGATGTGTCAGCGTCCCGCTCCCGCGGTGGCGTTCAATCGATGGAGAGTACAGCCGTGACGAATCGTGCGAAGTTCATGAGCAGCTGTTGCGTGTGTGCGTTCATGCTGTGTGGTGTGAGTGCCGTGTCGTCCGCCCAGGAGGTGGAGGCCGGTCAGACGGAGATCCTGGGGTTCGTGGGCGGGGTGACCGACGGTGGGGGGACGACGGTCGGCGGCGGCGTGCAGTATGCGTTCAATCCGCGCCTGTTGCTCGCGCTCGAGGTGGGGTACCTCACCCTCGGGGACGACTTCTCCGGCTTCGGCGTCGATGCCGACAGCAGCGGACTCTCGGTCGATGCCAACGTGCACTACCTGTTCCCGGCGGCGGCCAGCGGGAAGCTGACGCCCTATCTGCTCGGCGGCCTCGGCGTGCTGCGCGCCAGCGTGTCGGTTTCCTCGCCCGGCTTCGGTGGGGGGGATGCGTCGGATTCGACGCTCGGCGTGAACGTGGGCGGCGGCGCCCGCTGGCAGGCCGGCGAGAACTGGGGCATCCGGCCCGAGCTGAAGGTGTTCATCGAGGAGAGCAGCAACGTCCGCTTCAGCGTGGCGTTCTACCGGGCCTTCAACTGATCGGACGGCCCGACGGGGGCTCTGGCCCCCCCGTCGGGCCCACGTCGGCGTCTCCCCGCGCCATCGTCGCGGGCGCTGTCGTCAGCAGGCCCTGCGATCAGCCGGCCCTGCCATCAGCGCTCAGTGCACCATCCGCCCGGTCCACGGGCCCTTCGGCGCCATCGTCTTCATCTCCAGCAGTTCGATGAGCCCGCGGCACCGGTCGAGCGTCGTCCGTCGCTCCAGCAGCGCCTGACGTTCGAGGGGCTCGAGCTCGATGTACTGCGACAGCGCATTGACCAGATCGTCGTCGGGAACGGCCGGGGGAAAACGCGGCTCGGCCCCGCCGCGCTCGAGCGCCGCAGCCAGCACCGCTTCGAGGCGCTGGCGCTGTTGCCGCAGGAACTGCCGCTCCGGCTCGGGTGTCCCGTCCGGCAGGCCCTCCACCCGCGCCACCCGGTACTGCCCGCCCTCTTCCTCCCCCGCGATGCGAAAGCGCTCGATGCCCCGCAGCACGATGTCGTACCGCCCGTCGCCCAACGGCTCCGCATGGGTGACCACGCCGGCGCATCCGATCGGGAAGACCGGCGGACGGCCTTCGTAGTCGTGCTCGCTGCCCGGCTGCAGCAGCACCATCCCGATGATGCGATCGCCCGCGAGCGCGTCGGCCACCATGGCGCGGTACCTGGGCTCGAAGATGTGGAGGGGGAGGAAGACGTTCGGAAACAGGACGACGTTGGGGAGCGGGAACAGCGGAATCGTCGGTGGAAGCATGGCGGTCGAGCCCCGGGCACCCTAGTGAATGGTCTTCGTCTTCCGGTCCATGTAGTCCATCAGGACGTACTGCCCGAGTGTGTAGGGCGTGGTGAAGTACGCCTTGCCCCGGCACATGGCCGCCACCCGGCGGACGAACGCGACCAGATCGTGATCGCGCGCCAGCATGAAGGTGTTGATCATGATGCCGGCCTTCTGGCAGGCGCTCACTTCCGAGAACGTCTCCGCCAGGACGTACGGATCGAGGCCGAAGGCGTTCTTGTAGATGCGGCCGTCCGGGCGCGTGAGCGCCGACGGCTTGCCGTCGGTGATCATCACGATCTGCCGCATGTCCTTCTTCTGCCGTTCGAGGATGCGGCGCGCCAGTCGCAGGCCTTCGCGCGTGTTGGTGTAGTACGGTCCCACCTTCACCCGTCCCAGCTGCCCGAGCGGGATCTCTTCGGCCGAGTCGTGGAACAGCACCACATGGAGCGAGTCGCCGGGATACTGCGTCCGGATCAGGTGCGACAGGGCCATCGCCACGCGCTTGGCCGGCGTGAACCGATCCTCGCCGTAGAGGATCATGCTGTGGCTGCAGTCGAGCATGATCACGGTGGCGCAGGAACTCTGGTACTCGCTCTGCGCCACCATCAGGTCCGTGTACTCGATGTCGATCGAGAACGGGGCGCCTGACGCGTCGGGACGGACCCCCTCCGTGTGCATGCGCTGCACGGCGTTCAGAATGGTGCTGCTGGGGTCGATGTTGAGCGTGTCGCCGAACTCGTACGGCTTGGGCGCCGCGATCGCCTCGACGCCGGTGGACAGGTGGCGCGTCTCGTGCCGGCCCGAACTGCTGCGCCCGATCGAGCCGAGGAGGTCGCGCAGGGCGCGGTAGCCCAGGAAGTCGAGCGCCTTGTCGGTGACCTCGAACGTCACACGCCCGGCGTCACCCTCACCCTCGCCGCCTCCGGCGCCCTCCGCGTCGGCCTGCCGCTCAGGGGCGGGCGTGATGAAGCCCTGCTCGGCCATCCGCTCGATGATCTGCTGGATCAGGTCTTCGAGCTGCTGCCGGGCCTGCTCCTGGTCCGCGTCGGCCGGGTCCCCGAGCAACTGCTGGAGCGCCTCCTCCGACAGGACGCCGCCGCTGAAGAGCGCCTCCATGATGGCGTCGTGCAGGGCCTGCATCGTCCGGTCGTCGGTGTCGCCGGTATCGCCCCACGGGCCCCTGAAGCCGCTCGACAGCAGCAGGTCCGACAGCTTCGAGACGAGGTCCTCCATGTCGACCTCGTCCAGCAGGCTCGGCGTGTATTTCGTGTAGCGGTACTTCATGGGGGGATGGACGTTCTAATTGTAGTACCGCTTCTTGCCACCGGTCGGCACCGGAGGCTCGTCCCCCAGCATCGTCTCGCGCGAGGGCCGCCGCGCGGGCTCCTCTGTCGCCTGATAGCCCCGTTCCTCGCTGCGCCCGATCCGCTTCAGCGCATAGAGGCCCTCGAGCACGAAGTCGACGCCCGACGCCAGCAGCGGGGCGGGCGCATCCTCGGCCACGCCGGCCGCGTACACGAGGTCGCGCAGACCCTGTACCTGGTCCGTCTGCGACAGGAGTTCGTCCGCGCCCATGGTGTCGCTCACCTGGAGCGAGCCGCCCAGCTCGAACCACTCGATGACCTGCTGGGTGTCGAGGTGCGACAGGTACCCGTCGGCGACCGTGGCGATGGCGGCCCGGATCACCTCGCGGGCGATGGCTTCGGCGCCCTTGAGTTCGCCCTCGTACTCGAGCTCGAACTTTCCGGTGATCGACGGCAGGGCCGCGTAGACGTCGGTGACCCGCGGCACGCTGACCGGCTCGTCCGCGGACAGCGCCCGGCGCTCGGCATTCGAGACCACGTTCTCCATGGCCGAGATCGGGAGGCGCTGGCTGACGCCGGACCGCTTGTCCACGCGACGGTCCTGCCTGGCCTGGAACGCAATCTCCTCGACCACCTCGGCGACGAAGGCTGGCACCTCGGCGGCCGGCGCCTCGTCGTCGCGGCTGACCCAGGCCTCCTGCGCCGTGATGGTCATGGCCTGCGATCGCCCGGTCGGGTAGTGCGTGCGGATCTCCGATCCGATGCGGTCCTTGAGTGGCGTGATGATCTTGCCGCGCGCGGTGTAGTCCTCGGGATTGGCGGTGAAGGCCATCAGGACATCGAGCGGCAGCCGCACCGGGTAGCCCTTGATCTGGACGTCGCCCTCCTGAAGGATGTTGAACAGTCCCACCTGGATCTTGCCGGCGAGGTCCGGCAGCTCGTTGATCGCGAAGATCCCGCGGTTGGCACGCGGCAGCAGGCCGTAGTGCATGGTGAGCTCGCTCGACAGCTGCAGCCCCGACCGCGCGGCCTTGATCGGGTCGATGTCGCCCACCATGTCCGCGATGGTCACGTCGGGCGTGGCGAGCTTCTCGATGTACCGCGCATCGCGTGGGAGCCAGGCCACGGCCGTGGCGTCGCCCTCAGCGGCGACGCGCGCCCGGCAGGCGCCGCAGATCGGATCGATCGGGTCGTCGTTGATCTCGCATCCCGGCATCACCGGGAGGTAGTCGTCGAGCAGCGTCGCCAGCGCCCGGAGCATCCGGGTCTTTGCCTGTCCCCGCAGGCCCAGGAGGATGAAGTTGTGCTGCGAGAGGAGGGCATTGACCACCTGCGGCACGACGGTGTCCTCGTAGCCGATGATGCCGGGGAACAGCTCCTCACCGGTCCGCAGCTTCCGGATGAGGTTGTCCCGAACCTCCTGGTGCACCGTCCGCCGGGGCAGTGAGCCGCTGACAATCGCCGTGCGAAGCTCACCAAGGGTCGAGATATCGAGGGGCGTACGCATACGGGGATTCTATCGCCGAACGCGCGCGGGTGCCGGTCCCCGCGCCCGCGCGGGGGATAGCGGCGGGCGGCCGGGCTCCGAGTGCGACTTCGACACGGGCACGGCGTGACACCGGCCACGTGTCGGCGTACCGACGTCCGGCCGGCATACCGACAGGCGTACGTGGGCCAGGCAGGGACCCAGCCAGACCGAAGCCGTGCACGGTTCGGCGCGACCCACGTGCCCGGCGTGGCACGTCGGTTGCTGAGGTCGTGATGGACTCATGCTCCGACGCGACACCTATCTTCCCTTTGGCAGGCCCGACTTCAGCGACGAGGAGATGTCGGCGGTCACGCGCATCATGCGGACCGGCTGGGTCGGCATGGGCTCGGAAACCCTGGCGTTCGAGCGCGAGCTGGCCGAGGCCTGCGGTGCGCCGGCCGTCGTCACGGTGAACTCGTGCACTTCCGCGCTCTTCCTGTCGCTGGTGGCGCACGGCATCGGTCCCGGCGACGAAGTGGTGGTGCCGAGTCTGACCTGGATCAGCACCGCGAACGTCGTCCGGCACGTGGGCGCCACGGTGGTGTTCTGCGATGTCGACCCCGGCACGCTGTCGGTGTCACCCGCCACCGTCCGCGCCGTACTGGGGCCGCGTACCCGGGCCGTGGTCGTCGTCCATCTCGGCGGGCTCGCCGTGGACGTGGCGGCGATCCGGCGTGTGGTGCCCGCGCACATCCCGATCGTGGAGGACGCGGCCCACGCCTTCGGCGCGCGGTTCGCGGACGGCCGACCCGTCGGGGCGTCGGGCAATCTCACCTGCTTCAGTTTCTACGCGAACAAGAACCTCTCGACCGGGGAGGGGGGGGCTGTGGCCCTTGCCGACGAGGCCGTCGCCGACCGGCTCCGGTCGCTGCGCCAGCATGGACTGCCGCAGGACGCCTGGAAGCGCTTCGTCGATCCCCGGCGCCTCGAGACGCCCAGGGTGCGGGAACTCGGCTTCAAGATGAACTACACCGACCTGCAGGCCGCCATCGGGCGTGTGCAGCTCCGCCGGCAGCCGGCCTTCGCCCGGCGTCGACTCGACGTGGCGCGCGCCTACCGGGAGGCGCTGGCGGAGTCGCCCTGGCCCCTCACATGGCAGGACGGGCTCCTCGACGAGGGCCATGCCCGGCACCTCTGCCTCGTGCAGCTCCCCATCGAGCGGCTGGCCTGGACCCGCCATGAGGTGCTCGGGGCTCTCCGGGAGCGAAACATCGGCGCGAGCCTGCACTACCAGCCGGTCCACACGATGCCGCTCTATGCCGGGGCCACGCCGTTCCTGCCGGTGACCGATCGCCTGTCGGCGCGCATTCTGACCCTGCCCATCAGCGCCTCGATGACGACCGACGATGCGCGCCTGGCGGCCAGCGCCCTGGTGGAGGTACTCGACGAGGCGCGCGAGCCCCGTGTGTCACTGGGAGCCGCGGGTTGATGCCGACACCGGCCGTCGAGGTGACCGCGACGGAGCCCTACGGCTTTGGTGGCCGCCTGTCGGCCGCCTTCCCGTCGCAGGTCATCATCGACATCACCGAACTCTGCAATCTGGCGTGCACGCACTGCCCGCACCCGGCGTTCAAGCAGTCGCCGCACTATGCCGGCCGATCGCTCGATCCGGCGCTGGCCGCGCGGGCCGTGGACGAAGTGGCCGCCGCCGGGCCCGACGTCGTCCGGCAGGTCCGGTTCACCAGCGAAGGTGAGCCGCTCCTGCACCGGCGGGTGTTCGAGATCGTGGGCGATGCCGTCCGGCGGTCGGGCACGTTCGTCTCCTTCACGACCAACGGCGTGCTCCTCACCGAGGCGCGCGCCGAGCGGCTCCTGGCGACCGGCGTCGATCTGATCGACATCAGCATCGACGCGGCGACGGCCGAGACCTACGCGCGCATCCGCGTCCGGGGCGACCTGGCGGTGACTCGCGCCAACGTGCTCGGGCTCATCGCTCTGGCCCGTCGGCGGGGGGCGTCCACCCGGGTCGTCGTGAGCTACATCGAGCAGCCGGACAACGCGCACGAGACGGCCGCGTTCGAACGCTTCTGGCGGGAAGCCGGCGCCGACGACGTGGCAGTCCGCCGGCTGCACTCGGCGGCCGGTGCGGTCGTCCCGGTGGCGGATCTGCTGCGGCGCCGCGTGCGCCCCGCGGACCGCCGGCCCTGCGTGTATCCCTGGGAACGTGTCGTGCTGACGCCTCGCGGCACCCTGGCCTTCTGCCCGGCGGACTGGACGCATGGCTCGACGCTGGCCGACTACCGGACCACCTCGATTGCCGCCCTCTGGGGCAGTGAGACGTACGCCGCGCTTCGGCGCGCGCATCTGACCGGCGACTACCGCGCCCACGCGTTCTGTGGTCAGTGTCCGGACTGGCAGGAAACCCGGTGGCCCGACCAGGGCCCCAGCTACGCGACGCTCATCGAGCGCCTGCGGGAGACCCCATGACCGTACTCACGCGTACCCAGCAGCCCTTGCTCGCCGAAGTCGAGGCCCTCGTGGCCGGCGTCCCGGGCTGGTCGCCCACCGACGAGCTGTACACGCTGTCGATGCTCGCGCACGCCACCGCGCACCTGTCCGGCGACATCGTGGAGGTGGGGTCGTGGTTCGGTCGCTCCGCCATCGTGCTCGGGGCCGCGGCGCGTGAGACGCACGGGACCGTGCACTGCATCGACCTGTTCCCCGAACGGGACGACTGGCGGCGCAACGCGGACGGCACCTACTCGTTCTCCGTGGACATCGACGGCCGGCGCTTCGACGGGTACCAGGAGCAGACGGTGTGGGCCGAGCCGTTCGAGGCACAGCTGAAGCCCCTCTACGATCGGTGCCCCGCGGTATTCGCGGAGTTCCAGGCCAACGTGCGGGCCCGTGGGCTCGAGCACGTGGTCCGGCCCCATCGCGGTACCGCCGCGACGTTCGCGGCGTCGGTGCCGGCCGGGTTCCGGGCACGCCTGCTGTTCATCGACGGCGACCACGGCTACCGGGCCGTCGTCGGGGACATCGATCACCTCGTGCCGCTCGTCGAGCCGGGCGGGTGGGTGTGCTTCGACGATGCCTTCTCGAGCTACGAGGGCGTGGACCGCGCCATTACCGAACGCATTATCGAGAATCCTGCATTCGACCTCGCGCGCCAGATGACCCGCAAGTGCTTCGTGGCGCGTCGTCGCCCCGTGACGCCCGCCTGATGCTGCCGCACTCGCGGCCCTGGATCGAGGACGCCGACCTGCGGGCCGTGGCTGCCGTGCTGCGCGGCGAGATGCTGGCCCAGGGAGGCGAGACCGCGCGCTTCGAGGCCGAACTCGGGGCCTGGCTCGCGGCGCCCTCGCCGGGTGTCGCCGTCTCGAGTGGCGCGGCCGCCCTCTGCCTCGCGTTGCGCGCGCTCGATGTCGCACCGGGCGCCGAGGTGATCCTGCCGACCTACGTCTGCGGGTCGGTGCGGGACGCCGTGCACGCGGCCGGAGCCGTCGCGATCCTGGCCGACGTGGGTGAGCAGGGTCTGCTCACGGCGGCGTCGGTGGCACCCCGGGTGACCCGACGCACGGCGGCCATCGTCGTTCCGCACCTCTTCGGTGCCCGCGCCGACGTGGCCGCGCTGCGCACGTTCGGGGTGCCCATCGTCGAGGACTGTGCGCAGGCGCTCGACTGGCCGGGGCGATGGCCGCTCGCGGGCGACGTGGCGGTGGTGTCGTTCCACCCGACCAAGTGCCTGACCACCGGGGAGGGCGGCCTGGCGGTGGCGACCGATCCCGCGTGCACCGCGCGGATGCGCGCCCTGCGGGACACCGGCGCGCCGGCCCGGGTGCTGGCGCCGCTGTCGGACCTGGCTGCCGCCCTGGGACGCTCCCAGCTGGCCCGGTTCGAGCGCGCGCTCGCGCGCCGGCGATGGATTGCCGAGACCTACCGCACGGCCCTGGGTCCCGAAGCCACGCGTCTGCTGCGACGGACGCCCTGGGAGCGCACCATGCATTTCCGCTTCGTCGTCAGCGCCGCCGAGGGGTTCGAGGCGTCCGCCCGGGCCTTCGCGGCTGATGGCATCTGCGTTCGGCGGGGTGTCGATGTCCTGCTGCACCGGCTGGAGGGACGCGCGGACCGGGAGTTTCCCGTCGCGAGCGAGCTGTTCGAGACGCTGGTCTCGGTGCCGCTGTATCCGGCGCTCGACGACGCAGAGGTCGCCGGCTGTGCCGGCGCGCTGACGCGGTGGGTGGAGGCCTACCAGTCCACGACGATGTAGCCGGACGGATTCGAGTGCCAGGTGAACTTGCGGATGGCGGCCCGGCGGCCGAACCGCGCCTGGAAATACTCGTCCACCGCCTTCGACTCCCCACCGAACGTGTCGACGGCGTACTCGTCGAGCACGATGATGCCGCCCGGCGTCATGAGCGGCGCGAAATGCTCGAGCGCGACACGTGTCGGGGCATAGAGATCCACGTCCAGGTTCAGGAGCGCGAGACGCAGGCCGTGGCCCTTCTCCTGCACGAAGCGCGGGATGGTCTCGGCGACATCGCCCTTGATGAACTCGATGCGGGGCCGATGCGCCAGATGGCGGTCCTCGTCCATCGCCGCCACCGCCTGGCGGAGTTCGTCCTCCATGGCCGTGCCCCCGTGATAGCCGCCCGGGCGCACGTCCTGGGACACATCCTCGGGCCCGTCCTCCGCTCCCAGGGCCGGAAATCCCTCGAAGGTGTCGAACCCGTACACCACCTTCCGCACGTCGGTCGGGCAGAAGATCTCGCACAGCTTCGCCCACGTGAACGTGGAGGCGCCGCGGTACACGCCGAGATCCACGATGACCCCGGGCAGCGCGGCCACCTGCTTGAAGATCTCGTAGTGGGCCAGGAACCGCGCGAGGTTCAGCCGTGGCGTGAAGACGGGAAAGTTCCGGAACTGCTCGAACGGCGAGAGGGCCGTCTGCGCGAACAGCGCGTCGAGCCGCCGCTTCTGTTCCCGTTCGGGTTTGTGACGCAGGGCCGTGTCGGGCATGTGCTCGCCGCTGATACGTTGGGGGTGGACGGTCCGGTCGTTCGGGTCTCGTCCCTTCTTCTCGGCCGGCGGCCGCCGGTCCGGCAGGGGCAGCCGGACCCGGCTCGACGGTAGAATCGGGCGGCGTGTCCTTCTTCGAACCCGGCCGGCTCCTCGTGTTCGCGCATCGCGGCGGCCGGGACCTTGGCCCGGAGAACACGCTGGCCGCCTTCGATCTCGGTCTGGCCGCCGGGGCGGACGGCCTCGAGATCGACGTCCACCTCTCGGCCGACGGGGTGCCGGTGGTGTGCCACGACGCCACGCTGACGCGGACGACCGACGTCGAGGCGCCGATTGCGGCGCTGACCGCGGCAGCCTTGCACAGGGTCGATGCCGGCTACTGGTTCGCACAGGACGGTATCCACCCGTTCCGGGGACGCGGCATCGGCGTGCCGACGCTGGCCGAGACGCTGGCGCGCTACCCCGGCGCGCGCATCATCATCGAGCTGAAGCGCGACGATCGGGCGATAGGGGAGGCCGTGGCCCGCGACGTGGTGGCTGCGGCCGCGCAGGACCGTGTGTGCATCGCCGGCGCCGGCCGCGTGGGGATCGCCGCCGCCGTGGCGGCCCTGCCCGGGGTGGCGTCGAGCGCCTCGGCGCCGGAAGTCCGCATGGCCCTGTACCGGAGCCGGCTCGGATGGCCGGTGTCGCGCGTGCCGTACGGGGGCTACCAGGTGCCCGAATACGCCGGGTCCACGCGGGTGGTCACCCCTCGCTTCATCCGGCATGCGCACCGGGCCGGCCTGCTGGTCCAGGTCTGGACCGTCAACGAGGAGGTGGATATGCGGCGCCTGCTCGCCTGGGGGGCCGACGCCCTCATCACCGACCGGCCCGCTCTGGCCCGGGCGGTCGTGGACGCCGTGGGAGGGCGCCGGTGATTTCCCGCGTTGCACGGCCGGACCGTTTTCCTGCATCATGACGTGCCGGCAGTGCGAGGCCGTCGTGGAGGATTGTCGATGAAGAAGTTGGTGTCATACGCCACGCTCATGGTCGTGGTGCTGTCCGTTCCCGTGCTGTTCGCCCAGAAGGTCACCACCCCCGAGGGCCTCGACGCGGCCATGAAGAAGATCGGCGCCGGCATCGGTGCCACGCAGAAGGCCATCGCGTCCAACGCGTTCGCCGACGCGAAGGGGCAGCTGCCAGCCCTGCGCCAGGCGTTCGTGGACTCCGAGAATTTCTGGACGGAGAAGAAGAAGGCCGATGCGGTAGCCTTCACGAAGGACACGATCGCCAAGATTGATGCGCTCGACCGTGCGCTCGGCGCGGGGACGCCCGACAGTGCGGCGGTGACGGCGGCCTTCAAGGAGGTTGGCGGGTCCTGCCGGGGCTGCCACATGACCTACCGTGCCCAGGAAAACGGTGCGTTCGTCATCAAGCCCGGCATGGTCGACTGAATCCCGCAAGCGCCGGCGCCCTGGCGTCGAATCGTCCGCCCACTCCCGAGGCCACCGGTCCCGCAGGACCTGTGGCCTCTCGTTTTTGTGCGCCCGCCTTCTCGTTCTTGTGCTCCCGTCTTCACCACGCGACTCGGCCGGCGGCCCCCGCTGCCGGCGGCCGACCGCCGCGGACGCGCCACCCTCGGAACGGCTTTGCGCAGGCGGGGACCGATGTTGTAGGATGCGCGACAACTGATGTGTCAGTGTTGGAACGTCGGGTGATTCCCGCCCGGCGCAAGCTCATGGTCTGAGGACTGAAATATGGTCAAGGGGTATTGCCGATTGGGGAGCGTGCTGGCCGTGGCCGCCCTCCTGGGCATCGCTGCTCCGGCCCGCGCCCAGATGGATCTCGCTGGGGACTGGCAGGCGCTCATGCACGAGGATCAGCTCGAGCGCATTCCCGGCCCCGAGCTGGGCGAGTTCTTCGGCGTGCCGATCAACGAGGCGGCGCGCGCCAGGGCCGAGCTCTGGGACGCGGCCATCCAGACGCTGCCGGAGTGGCAGTGCCGTCCACACGGAGCCGACTACATCACGCGCGGTCCGTCGCCACCCCGAATCTGGAAGGAAGTGGACCCCTCGTCCCGGCAGATCACGGCATTCCATGCCGAGTGGCTCCGCTCGGTGGAGCGGCCGTTCTACATGGACGGGCGGGATCGGCCGTCGGAGCACGCGGCCCACACCTGGGGCGGCTTCGCCACGGCGCACTGGGTGGGCGACGTGCTGAAGGTCTCCACCAGCCACCTGAAGGAAGACTACGTGCGCCGGAACGGCCTGCCGCGGAGCGACAAGGCCACGCTCACCGAGTTCCTGATCCGGAACGGTGACTACCTCACGTGGGTGACGATCACCCACGACCCGGTCTACCTCGACGCGCCGTTCATCAGGACGACCGACCACTTCCTCAACCGGGGGCAGCAGGTGCCGCCCTATCCGTGCGAGGTGGTGGCCGAAATCGACCGTCCCCGCGGCGTGGTGCCACACCATTTCCCTGGCGAGAATCCGCAGCTGCAGGAAGCCGCCGCCAGGTGGGGCGTGCCCTTCGAGGCCACCCAGGGCGGGCCGGCCACGATGTACCCCGAATACCAGGAGACGCTCCGGCGTCTGATGGGAGGCAGCAACTGATGGCTGGTCGACAGCACATGGGCAGACGCGCCCCGGGGATCCGGGCAGGGCTGCTGGCACTGGCATGCGGGGTGCTTCTCGCCGCGCCGCAGGTCCGCGGGCAGGAGGCGATCGACATCGTCTGGATCAATGGGCCCCTCTATCTGATCGCCGGCGCCGGGGCGAACGTCACGGCCTCGGTGGGCTACGACGGTGTGCTCCTGGTGGATTCGGGTTCGCAGGCCATGAGCGCGACGCTGCTGCGTGCCATTCGAGGGTTGCAGGAGCGGCTGGCAGAGGCCAATCGACCGGCGCCGCTCCCGGGAGGCGCGGAGACCCGCTCGTCGGTGGTGCAGAACCGGGCGCCGGCGGCGCCGCCCAAGCCGGTCCGCTACATCATCAACACCAGCGCCGGCCTCGACCACATCGGGGGCAACCAGCTGATCGGCGCTGAAGAGGGCGTGACGTTCACCGGTGGCAACGTGGCCGGCAACATCGCCGACGCCGGCGAGGGCGCCGCCGTCTATGCGCACGAGCGGGTGATGCAGCGGCTCGTCTCAGAGAACGTGCCGTTTCCGATGCTGCCGACGGCCACCTACTACCAGGCGTCGAACAAGCTCAGTCACTTCTTCAACGGCGACGGCGTCCGCATGGTCCACATGCCCGCCGCCCATTCCGACGGCGATACGATCGTGCAGTTCACGCGATCGGATGTCATCGTCACCGGCGAGATCTTCTCGCAGACGGGCTATCCCCGCATCGACGTCGCGCGCGGTGGCACCATCGACGGCGTGCTCGATGCCCTCAACTACATCCTCGACGTGGCCATCCCCGAGTTCCGCACCGAGGGCGGCACGATGATCGTGCCGGCTCGTGGCCGCCTCAGTGATTCGGCCGATGTCGGGTACTACCGCGACATGCTCACGATCATCCGCGACAACATGCAGGAGATGATCAAGCGCGGCATGACGCTCGAGCAGATCAAGGCGGCGCGGCCGACCAAGGCGTACGACACCCGGTTCGGCGCGGACAGCGGTCCGTGGACCACGGAGATGTTCGTCGAAGCGGTGTACGCCAACCTGACGGCCGGACGGTGACCAACGTGGAGAATCCAGGCATGAGCCGCAACGTCCAGAATCCCATGCGTCCGACCGTGCTCGCCGCACTGGCCCTCGCGCTGCTGCTGGCGCCGACCGGGGCCTCGGCACAGGGGCGCCGCGGCGGTGGGCCACCGCCCGTGCCCAGACAGGCCGCACCCATCGACCTGACCGGCACCTGGGTGTCGATCGTCACCGAGGACTGGCGGTTTCGCATGATGACGCCGCCCAAGGGCGACTACAACAGCGTGCCGCTCAATGCCGAGGGGCGCCGCGTGGCCGACACGTGGGACCCGGCGCGCGACCGGCGCAGCGGGGAGGAATGCCGCTGGTACGGTGCCGCCTCGATCATGAGCGTGCCGGGCCGGGTGAAGATCTCGTGGGCCGACGACGCGACCCTCCGGATGGAGACCGACGCCGGCATGCAGACGCGCCTGTTCCACTTCGGCGGAGCCCCCCCGGCGCGCGCGGCGCGGTCCTGGCAGGGATACTCGACGGCCCGGTGGCGCGCCAGCCGCGGAGGCATGGAGCCGGGATCGCTGCCGGGCGGCTCGCTCGAGGTGCACACGTCCAACCTGCGGCCCGGCTATCTGCGTCGCAACGGCGTGCCGTACAGCCAGAACGCGGACCTCACCGAGTACTACTACGTGCTGGAGGATGCGGGGACCACCTGGATGATCGTGATCACGGTCGTCGAGGACCCGATGTACCTCGCCCAGCCCTTCGTCACCAGCCGCCAGTTCATGAAGCAGGCGGACGACGCCGGCTGGAATCCGAGCCCCTGCACGGCGGGCTGACGGGCGCCTGTCGCCTCGTGCCACCCCTCGACGCTCCGGTCCGTCCTGCGCCCTCGTGGCCGGGCGGCCGGGGGCGCCCCGCACCCCGTCCGAGACGCCGACACGACCGGCCAGTGCGCCGGTGCGTGTCGGCTCGCTCGTGCCCGGTCAGTTGAGCGGGATGAAAGCGAGGGCGTTGTTCGCGTTCATGGGAATCACCAGCTGATTCGCGCCGGAGTCGTAGCACATCGACGCCGGGTTCGGAATGTTCTCGGCGATGAGTTGGGCGGGCTGGCCGGGACGGATGCGCGACACGCCCCCGTTGCGCACGCTGCTCACGTACTTGGTGCCGTCGGCCAGGATGACGAGCCCATCGTTGCCGGGTTGGACCGCCCGCTCCGTCCTGAGGAGTTGCCCGGCCGGCGAGAACGTCAGGACCTCGTCGTTGCCGATGTTGACCACGACGATGTTGCCCTGCGGGTCGAGTGCGACGCCGTTGGGCTGGCGGAGCGGAGCCCCTTGCACGAGGATCGTTGCCTCGCCGTTACTGGCGATGCGCCACAGGTGCCAGCTCGAAGGATCCGGGTTGGGGTCGCCAGCCCCGGTCTGGGTCGCGTAGATCGTGCCGTCGCTCGTCACCGCGATGTCGTTGAAGCCCGTGGAGTCGGCGACCCGCACCTGTCCGGCGGGCCTGCCCGTGCGCAGGTCGAACCAGCGCACGACCGACACCGCCGGGTCGGTCGGCGACGTGCCCCCGTCGCGGTCGGCCACGTAGAACATCCCCCGCGCCACGTCGCTGCCCAGAGGCTCGTTGAGCACCAGCGGCGGGTTCAGATTCGCCCGCGGTGCGCCGGGATTCTGCAGGCCGATCCAGCGCGCGGTATGCACCGAGCCGTCGTGGTTGATGAACGAGACCCAGCCGTTGTTGGTCTGGACGTTCTGCCCGACGCCCCGGTTGGGGACCACGATCACGCCGCGGTCCGGGTCGTACGAGCAGCTCTCCGCCGAGTAGATGGCCCCGTAGACCTTCACATTGTCCGACATCGGTGCGAACGTGCCGTCGCCTGGCGCGATGGGCAGCCCGAGCGGGTTCCCCACGCTGAAGGGCGCCGGCTGGGCCGGGGCCTGCTGGGCGCTGGCCGTGCCGGCACCCAGTCCCGCTCCGATGATGACGGCACACGCCGCCAGAGTCAGTGGTTTCATCAGTCGTCTCCTCATCGTTCCGGCGACCCGTGTGGTCGTCCGGTTCCCGGCCGTACGCCGGATGGCGCGGGTGTGGCCCCGGAGCTGCGCGCCATCAGGTACCGCGCGGCGGCCGCTGCCGTGTCAGGTCGTTCGCAGCCCGGCAAGTCGCCGGGCCCGGCGGAAGACCGTGGTCATCATGGACGGCGTGAGCGTGCCCGTGTTCGTGTTCTGCCGGCTGGGATGATAGCAGCCGAGCAGTACGCCGCCCGGCGGCCCTGGGAGACGCACCGTCACGCCGTGGCCGAAGACCGGCTTGGGCCGTATCCGGGTCCCCCGGTGCTGGAGCAGTTGCAGCCAGGCATCGAAGGCCACTTTCCCGAGCGCCACCACGACGCGCACGTGCGGGAGCGCGCGGGTCTCCGCGTCGAGGTGCACGAGGCACCGGGCCCGTTCGTCGGGCGACGGCATGTTGTCGGGGGGCGCACAGCGGACCGCCGCGAGGATGTAGGCGCCGTCCAGCCGCAGCCCGTCGTCGGCGCGCTGCGACGTGGGGATGCTGGCGAAGCCCGTGCGGTGCAGCGCCGACATGAGGAAGTCGCCCGAGCCATCACCGGTGAACACCCGTCCCGTCCGGTTCGCGCCGTGGGCTGCGGGCGCGAGGCCCACCAGCAGCACCCGCGCGTCGGGGTCGCCGAAACCCGGGACGGGCCTGCCCCAGTAGGTCTCGTCCCGGTGTGCACGCTTCTTCTCGCGGGCAACCTGCGTGCAGTAGGCCCTCAAGCGCGGACACTGTTTGCACGACACTACCGAGTGGTGGACGTGTGCCAGGGCGGTGGGCCGTGTCACCGGGCCGACCGTCGTGTCGGTCGCGAGGGGAAGATCTGGCGAAACGGGTTTCATCCGCTTATCGAGGCATTACAATTAAGTGTTTTGTCTCCCACATTCTAGAGGGCACATGCGCAATTCAGCACCGAAGGACGCCGCCGAGCTCGAGGCCCTGGAAACCCACGAATGGCTCGAGTCGCTGGATTACGTGCTTCAGCACGGAGGTCCGTCGCGGGTCAGCCGCCTGCTGCAGATCCTGAGCGAGCATGCCCGCCGCAGTGGCGTGAAACAGCCGTTTACGGCCAATACCCCCTATATCAACACCATACAGGCCAACGAGCAGCCGCCCTTTCCCGGGAGCCGGGAGATCGAGCGCCGCATCAAGAGCCTGGTCCGCTGGAACGCCCTGGCCATGGTCGTCAAGGCCAACAAGGCCGAAGACGGCATCGGCGGTCACATTTCGACCTACGCGTCGGCGGCCACCCTCTACGAGGTGGGGTTCAACCACTTCTTCAAGGGCAAGGGCGACGACCACGACGGGGACATCATCTACTTCCAGGGCCACGCGGCCCCAGGCATCTATGCCAGGGCCTTCGTGGAAGGGCGCATCGGCGCGGACAAGCTGCAGAACTTCCGGCGCGAGCTGGCCGAGGGCGGCGGTCTCTCGTCGTATCCCCACCCGTGGCTGATGCCCGAGTTCTGGGAGTTCCCCACGGTGTCGATGGGCCTCGGACCAATCTGCGCCATCTATCAGGCCAGGTTCATGCACTACCTGGAGGACCGCGGGCTCAAGAAGCGGTCCGACTCGAAGGTGTGGGCGTTCCTGGGTGACGGCGAGACCGACGAGCCCGAGACGCTCGGCGCCATCACGCTCGCATCCCGCGAGAAGCTCGACAACCTGATCTTCGTCATCAACTGCAATCTCCAGCGCCTCGACGGCCCCGTCCGGGGCAACGGCCAGATCATCCAGGAACTCGAAGCGGCCTTCCGGGGCGCCGGGTGGAACGTCATCAAGGTGATCTGGGGCAGCGAGTGGGACGCGCTGCTCGAGAAGGACACCGAGGGCCTGCTCGTCAAGCGGATGGGAGAGGTCGTCGACGGGGAGTACCAGAAATACGCGGTGGAATCGGGCGCCTACGTGCGCCAGCACTTCTGGGGTGCGGATCCGCGACTGCTCGACATGGTCAGCCACCTGTCGGACGAGCAGCTCAAGAAGCTCACGCTCGGCGGTCACGACCCCATGAAGGTGTACTCGGCCTACAAGGCGGCCGTCGAGCACCGCGGCCAGCCCACGGTGATCCTGGCGCGCACCATCAAGGGCTACGGCATCGGCGAGGCCGGCGAAGGCAAGAACATCACGCACCAGCAGAAGAAACTCAACGAAGACGAGCTGCGCGCGTTCAGGACCCGTTTCGGCGTGCCAATCCGCGACGAGGACGTGGCCAAGGCGCCCTTCTACCGCCCCTCGGAGAACAGCCCCGAGGTGTCCTACATGCTGGAACGGCGGCGGCAGCTCAAGGGATTCGTCCCGACCCGCCTGGTGCAGGCCGAACCCATCACAGCCGAGACGCTGCCCGAATTGTTCACGGAGTTTGCCAAGGGCACCGATGGCCGCAAGGTGTCCACCACGATGGCGTTCGTGCGCATGCTGGCCAAACTGCTGCGCGACCCGGAGATCGGCAAGCTCGTGGTTCCGATCGTGCCCGACGAGGCGCGGACCTTCGGCATGGAGTCGCTCTTCCGGCAGGTCGGCATCTACTCGCACGTGGGCCAGCTCTACGACCCCGTCGACATGGATACGCTCCTGTACTACAAGGAGGCAACCGACGGGCAGATCCTCGAGGAGGGCATCACCGAGGCCGGGTCGATGTCGTCGTTCATCGCGGCGGGCACGGCCTACGCCACCCATGCCATCAACACCATTCCCTTCTTCATCTACTACTCGATGTTCGGGATGCAGCGCATCGGCGACCTGGTGTGGGCCGCGGCCGACTCGAGGACGCGTGGGTTCATGCTCGGAGGCACCGCCGGCCGGACGACCCTGGCGGGCGAGGGCCTGCAGCACCAGGATGGCCACAGCCACCTCTTCTCCCTCGCGGTGCCCAACCTCCATTCCTACGATCCGGCGTTCGCGTACGAGATCGCGGTGATCATCGAGGACGGCATCCGGCGGATGTACAAGGACGGCGAGAGCGTCTTCTACTACATCACCGTGATGAACGAGCAGTACGAGATGCTGCCCATGCCCGAGGGGTCGCGAGACGGCATCCTGAAGGGCGTGTATCGTCTGCGTCGCTCGTCGATCAAGAAGCCCAAGGGACGTGCCCAGTTGCTGGGCAGCGGCGCCATCCTGCTCGAGGTGCTCAAGGCGCAGGAGATCCTGGCGGAGAAGTACGGCGTCTCGGCCGACGTCTGGAGCGTCACCAGCTACCAGGAACTGTACCGGGACGGGCACGCCGCAGAACGCTGGAACCGGCTGCATCCCACCGAGCCGGCGCGCGTGCCCTACGTCACGCAGTGCTTCGCGGACACCGACGGGGTGATCGTGGCCGCCTCCGACTACGTCAAGGCACTGCCGGACGCCATCGACCGCTGGCTGCCGAGGACGCTCACCTCGCTCGGCACCGACGGCTTCGGGCGCAGCGAAGGCCGTTCCGCCCTGCGGGACTTCTTCGAGGTGGACGCCAGGTTCATCGTGCTGGCAACGCTCGGCGCCCTGGCCCGTGAGGGCGCGCTCGACACCAAGGTGGTCCAGCAGGCGATCACGGACCTTGGCATCAACCCGGAGAAGCCCAACCCGGCGATTTCGTAGCCGGAGCTTCCCGTCATCGACAGGACGTGCAGTGACCGAATTCAAAGTGCCGGAACTCGGCGAGAACATCGCCTCGGGCGACGTGACTCGCGTGCTCGTCAAGGTGGGGGATACCATCGCCCGCGAGCAGCCCGTGCTGGAACTCGAGACCGACAAGGCGACCATCGAGGTGCCGTCGTCGGTGGCCGGGGTCGTCAAGGACGTGCGGGTGAAGGCCGGTCAGAAGATCTCGGTCGGGACCGTCGTGCTGACGGTGGATGACGCTGGTGCCGGGGCGCCCGCCGCTGGCGGCACCGCAGCAGGAGCCGCCGCGCCAGGGGGGGCGGCGGGGGGAGCCACTGCCGCGTCGCCGGACCAGGCGCCGGCGGCCCAGACGCCCGACGCTCCTGAGACGCCGCCCGAGACTGCTCCGCCGCAGGGCGAGCCGGCGCCCTCAGCGGCCGCCGCCGAACGGGCGCATCCCAAGCTCGTGCCGCTGCCGCAGAGCCGTCCGGCAGGGCAGGCCCCGCAGGCCGCGGCCTCCGCCCCGGAGCGCGGCCAGGCCGCCCCGGCGGCGCCGTCGGTGCGCCGTCTGGCCCGCGAGATCGGCGTGGACATCCACCAGGTGCAGGGCACGGGGCCCCAGGGGCGCATCTCGACGGAAGACGTGAAGGAGCACGCGCGGCGCATCCTGAGCAGTGTCGGGACGGGAGGTGGCGCCGGCGCTCCGGCCGCCGTGCCGCTGCCCGACCTGTCGAAATGGGGTGCGGTCGAGCGCCAGGCGATGACCAACATCCGTCGCAAGACGGCCGAACATCTCAGTCACGCCTGGGCCACGATTCCGCACGTCACCCAGTTCGACAAGGCCGACATCACCCTGCTCGAGGAAGCCCGCAAGAAGTACCGGCAGCAGGTCGAGAAGGCCGGCGGCAACCTCACCGTCACCGCCTTCCTCGTGAAGGTGGTCGCCCTCGCGCTGCGACAGTTCCCGCAGTTCAACGCGTCGGTCGACGCCGAGGCGCAGGAGATCGTGCTCAAGCAGTACGTGCACATCGGCGTGGCCGTGGACACCGACCGCGGGCTCCTGGTCCCGGTCGTGCGCGACGCCGACCGCAAGAGCATCACGCAGATCGCCGTCGACGTGCAGCACCTTGCCGAGAAGGCCCGCGACCGCAAGCTGACACTCGACGAAATGAGCGGCGGCAGCATGAGCATCTCCAACCTGGGTGGCCTGGGCGGCACCTACTTCACCCCGATCGTCAACTGGCCGGAAGTTGCCATCCTGGGCGTGTCCCGCGGGGTCATGGAGCCGGTGTGGCGCAACGGGGCCTTCGAGCCGCGCCAGATGCTGCCGCTGTCGCTCTCCTACGATCACCGCCTGATCGACGGGGCCGACGCCATCCGCTTCCTCCGCTGGGTGGTCGAAGCGATCGAGCAACCTTTCCTGATTTCCCTTCACGGCTGATGGCGAACGAATCGACACAGATAGTGGTAATCGGGGCCGGGCCCGGCGGCTATGCCGCCGCGTTCTACGCCGCCGATCTGGGCATGCAGGTCGTGCTCGTGGACGAGGAAGCCAATCCCGGCGGAGTGTGCCTCTATCGGGGCTGCATTCCGTCGAAGGCGCTCCTGCACGTCGCCAAGGTCATCGACGAGGCCCGGCACGCCACGGCGTGGGGCGTCAGTTTCGGTGAGCCGCTCGTGGACGTCGATCGCCTGCGGGCCTACAAGCAGGGGGTCGTCGACAAGCTGACCGCAGGGGTGGGGCAGGTGGCCCGCCTGCGCAAGGTGCGCTTCCTGCGCGGCCGTGCGACGCTCACGGGTCCGCGCGCGTTGCGCGTCTCGGGTCCCGACGGCGAGACGGCGCTCACCTTCGAGCACGCCATCCTGGCGACCGGCTCGCACCCGACCCGCGTGCCGGGCCTGTCCATCGACAGCGACCGGCTGATGGACTCCACCTCGGCGCTCGAGATACCCGACGTGCCGAAGTCGCTCCTCGTGGTCGGCGGTGGCTACATCGGGCTCGAACTCGGCACGGTGTACGCCACGCTCGGCAGCAAGGTGTCGGTGGTCGAGATGGCCGCGGGCCTCCTGCCAGGGGCCGACCGCGACCTGGTGGGCGTGCTCGAGAAGCGCGTGGAGAAGCTCTTCACGCGCATCATGCTCAACACCCGCGTCACCGGCATCACCGAGGAGCGCAAGGGCCTGCGCGTCGGCTTCGAGGGCGAGGGCGCCGAGAAGTCGCAGGTCTTCGACCGCGTGCTCGTGGCCATCGGGCGCAGGCCCAACTCGAAGATTCCGGGGCTCGAGACCACCGGCGTCGTCGTGGACGCCAAGGGCTTCATCGAGACCGACGGGCAGCGGCGCACCGCCGAGCCGTCGATCTTCGCCATCGGCGATGTGGCCGGTGAGCCCATGCTCGCGCACAAGGCGTCACACGAGGCGCGGGTGGCCGTGGAGGCCATTGCGGGCCACAAGGCCGTGTTCGAGCCGCTCGCGATTCCCGCCGTGGTCTTCACCGATCCCGAGATCGCCTGGTGCGGGCTGACCGAGGCCCAGGCGCGGGAGTCCGGACGGGAGGTGGAGGTGGCCAAGTTCCCGTGGGCCGCGCTCGGCCGCGCCATCACGATCGATCGACCGGACGGCCTGACGAAGCTGGTACTCGAACCAGGCACGGGTCGCGTCCTCGGCGTGGGTATCGTGGGCAGCGGCGCCGGTGAGTTGATTGGCGAGGGTGCGCTGGCCATCGAGATGGGCGCCACCGCCGAGGACCTCAAGCTGACGATCCATCCGCACCCGACCCTGTCGGAAACGCTGATGGAGAGCGCCGAGGTCTTCTTCGGCCAGAGCACGCACGTCTTCAAGCCGCGGCGCACGTAGCCCGCCCCGACCGCCCCCCGAGGCCCTCACGAACCGCCGGCGCCGCGCTGAACACCGTTCAGCGCGCGCCGCGCGCCAAACCCTTGCCAAGACCCGTAACAGTCCGATAACGTTAGGCGGTTTCGGTATCTTCAATCCGGAGGGACGTGGATGCAGGTGATCCCTGTCAGGGTGGAGCCGCGCGGGTTCGGTCAGACGAGCCGCCGTGATGCGTGGTGGGCGGTTCCGCTCGGCGTATTCCTAGGTCTGTCAGCGTTCATCGTGTACGCGACGTGGGCGGCGTTCCAGGGGGAACACTACACCTACGGCCCGTACCTCTCACCGTTCTACGCGCCCGAACTGTTCGGAGATTCGCCGCACGCGTGGTTCGGCCCCAAGCCGGCATGGTGGCCCGCGCTCGCGCCGTTTTCGCCCGCGCTCCTCATCCTGCCCTTCCCGGGTCTCTTCCGCTTCACGTGCTACTACTACCGTGGCGCCTACTACAAGGCGTTCTGGGCCGACCCGCCGTCGTGCGCGGTCGGTGAGCCGCGCAAGGGCTACTGGGGCGAGAACTCGTTTCCCCTGATCCTCCAGAACGTGCACCGCTACTTCATGTGGATCGCGGTCCTGTTCCTGCTGCTGCTCGCCTACGACGCGTGGAAGGCCATGTGGTTCGCAGACCCGGCGACCGGCGCCGAGACGTTCGGCATCGGGGTCGGGACCATCGTGCTGGTGGTCAACGTCGTCCTGCTGGGGTCGTACACGCTCGGCTGCCACGTGATGCGGCACGTCGTGGGCGGGACGTTCGACGAGGTGTCCAAGCACCCCGTCTGCGAGCGTGCCTACGCCTGCTCGACCGCGCTCAACTACAAGCACCAGGCCTTCGCCTGGGCGAGCCTCTTCTCGGTGGCGTTCAGCGACATCTACGTTCGTCTCTGCTCCATGGGGATCTGGACGGACCTGAGGATCCTCTGATGGCTGGCTACGCGACCTACGACTACGACGTGCTCGTGATCGGCGCCGGCGGCGCCGGCCTGCGCGCCGCCATCGAGGCGGCGGGTGCCGGCGTCACGGTGGGCCTCATCTGCAAGTCGCTCCTGGGCAAGGCGCACACGGTCATGGCCGAAGGGGGCATGGCCGCGGCCATGGCCAACAACGACGACCGCGACAGCTGGAAGGTGCACTTCGCCGACACGATGCGCGGCGGCCAGTACGTGAACAACTGGCGCATGGCCGAACTCCACGCCAAGGAGGCGCCGGACCGGGTCCGCGAACTCGAGGGGTGGGGCGCGGTCTTCGATCGCACGCCGGACGGGCGCATCAACCAGCGCAACTTCGGCGGACACCGGTATCCACGTCTGGCGCACGTCGGCGACCGGACGGGGCTGGAGCTCATTCGCACGCTGCAGGACCACACGATCTACCTCGGCGTCACCGTGCACATGGAGCACACCGTCATCGAGCTCCTCACGGACGCCAACGGCGTGAGCGGCGCGGTGGCGTACGACCGCGAGAGGGGGCGCTTCCACCTCTTCACGGCGAAGGCCATCGTGCTGGCCACCGGCGGGGTCGGGCGCGCGTTCAAGATCACCAGCAACAGCTGGGAGGGCACCGGGGACGGGCATGCGCTCGCCTACCGGCTGGGCGCCGAACTCATCGACATGGAGTTCATCCAGTTCCACCCGACCGGGATGGTCTGGCCGCCGAGCGTCAAGGGCATCCTGGTCACCGAGGGCGTGCGCGGCGAGGGCGGTGTCCTGAAGAACAGCCAGGGCCGCCGTTTCATGTTCGACGACATCCCCGACAACTACAAGCCGCAGACGGCCTCCGACCCCGAGGAGGGCTGGCGGTACACGCAGGGCGACAAGAGCGCGCGTCGTCCGCCCGAGCTGCTCACGCGCGACCACGTCGCGCGCTGCATCAACCGGGAAGTGAAGGCCGGGCGCGGGTCTCCGCACGGCGGCGTGTTCCTCGACATCGCGTGGATCCGCGAGAAGCTCGGGAACTCGGAGGAGCACATCAAGCGGAAGCTGCCGAGCATGTACCACCAGTTCAAGGAGCTGGCGGACCTCGACATCACCAAGGAGCCGATGGAGGTGGGACCGACCACCCACTACATCATGGGGGGCATCCGGGTGGATGGCGACTCGCAGATGTCGACCATTCCCGGCCTCTTCGCGGCCGGTGAATGCGCGTCGGGCATCAACGGCGCCAACCGGCTCGGGGGCAACTCCCTCTCCGACCTCATCGTCTTCGGCAAGCGCGCCGGCGAATACGCGTCGCAGTTCGCCCGGTCGCGCAAGGCGGTGCAGGTGGACCCGGCCCAGGTGGAGGTGATCATGAAGGGTTCGCTCGAGCCCTTCGAGCGGGGCACGGCGGGCGAGAATCCCTACAAGGTGCAGGAAGACCTCCAGGAGACCATGCAGGCCAACGTCGGCATCGTGCGACTTGAGGACGAGATGCAGACGGCCCTCACCGCCCTCGACGGGTACTGGGAGCGCGCGAGCCGCGTGGGGACACTCGGCCACCGGGAGTACCATGCCGGCTGGCACACGGCGCTCGACCTCCGCAACCTCCTGGCCGTGTCCGAGGCCATCACGCGGTCGGCCATCGAGCGGAAGGAGAGCCGCGGGGGCCACTTCCGTGAAGACTACCAGGAGAAGGTCGAGGCATTCGGCTCGGTCAACATCATGGTGAAGCGGGCGGCCGATGGCTCGATGCAGGTCACGCGGATCCCGATTCCTCCCATGCCGGACGCGTTGAAGCAGATCATCGAGGAGCAGAAGTCGTAATGGCCGAGGCGACATTTCGAATCTGGCGCACGGAGCCCGGCGGCGAAGGCGGGTTCCAGGAGTACCGCACGGCCGTGTCGGACGGCATGGTCGTGCTCGACGCCGTCCACCGTATCCAGGCCGAGCAGGCCCCCGACCTCGCGGTGCGGTGGAACTGCAAGGCCGGCAAGTGCGGCTCCTGCTCGGCCGAGATCAACGGGCGTCCGCGGCTGATGTGCATGACGCGGCTCAATCAGGTGAACCTGAACGAGCCGGTCACCGTCGAGCCGATGCGCACGTTCCCGTCGATCAAGGACCTCGTCACCGACGTGTCGTGGAACTTCCGTGTCAAGAAGGGGATTACGAAGATCAAGCCCCGCAAGCCGGATTTCGCCGACGGCACGTTCCGCATGGCGCAGCGCGACGTGGACCGCGTCCAGGAGTTCCGGAAGTGCATCGAGTGCTTCCTGTGCCAGGACGTCTGCCACGTGCTCCGCGACCACAACAAGCACGAGGAGTTCATCGGGCCGCGCTTCCTCGTGTACGCGGCGCAGCTCGAGATGAACCCGATCGATACGGCCGACCGCATTCCCGAGCTGAAGGCGGACAAGGGGATTGGCTACTGCAACATCACCAAGTGCTGCACGAAGGTGTGCCCCGAGCACATCCACATCACCGACAACGCGATCATTCCCCTCAAGGAACGGGTGGTGAGCCGGTACTACGATCCGGTCACCCGCCTGCTGCGCCTCTTCAAGTGACGGGTGGCCGGCTTGGCCGGCTGCACGCGCGGGACGAATGATCTGGAGAAGGGCCGGCGCCGTGCCGGCCCTTCGTGCGTTCGGGGTTCAGCCGGCCGACGGACGGCGCGACGACTCGCGGACGTGCGCGTCGGCCTGTTCGTGCGCGTGGTAGGAACTGCGCACCAGGGGGCCCGACTCGACGTGGGTGAAGCCGCGGGCGAGGGCCAGGTCCCGGAGCGCGGCAAACTCGGCCGGCTCGTAGTAGCGGGCCATGGGGGCGTGCGCGGGCGTGGGCCGGAGGTACTGCCCGATGGTGAGGATCGAGACGCCGACGCGCGCGAGGTCGTCGAACACGGCGACGAGTTCTTCGTGTTCCTCGCCAAGGCCGACCATCAGCCCCGTCTTCGTCGGAATGTCGGGGTACCACGTCCGCGCGCGGTCGAGCAGTTCCAGCGAGCGCGGATAGCGCCCCCCGGAGCGGGCCATGCGGTAGAGGCGCGGCACGGTCTCGATGTTGTGATTGAGCACGTGTGGCCCGGCCTCGAGCACCGTGCGCAGCGGCGCCTCCGCGCCCTGGAAGTCCGGGATGAGCACCTCGATGCGGCACGTGGGCACATCGGCGCGGATGCGCCGGATGGTGTCGGCGAAGATGCCCGCGCCACCATCGGGCACGTCGTCGCGATCCACCGAGGTAATCACCGCATGGCGCAGAGCCATCCGGGCCACCGCGTCGGCGACACGCGCCGGCTCGGCCTCGTCGAGGGGCGCCGGTCTGCCGTGTGCGACCGCGCAGTAGGCACAGGCCCTGGTGCACACCTCCCCGAGAATCATGAAGGTGGCCGTGCCGTGGTGCCAGCACTCGCCGATATTCGGGCAGCGAGCCTCCTCGCAGACCGTGTGCAGGCCGAGGTCCTTCATCAGCGATTTGAGCCGAAGGTACCCTTCGGAGCCAGGGGCCTTGACCTTGAGCCAGTCGGGCTTCGGCTCACGTGGACGGATGAACTCGAGCGGGGCGGTGGTCACCACGTCATTGTATCGGACCGCCCGCACGCGACGGCCAGCCTCGAGACGGCCTGGTGAGCCTGCGGCCTGCTGCTCCCCGGCGGGCGCCCCTGGCGGGCCGGATTGCGTAAGATCGGCCCTGCACCCATGTCTCGACTTGCCATTACCTGGTATGGCCACTCCACGTTCCTCCTCCGCACGCCCGGCGGCCGGCGCGTGCTCATCGATCCCTGGTTCGCGGGCAATCCCGCGTGCCCGGCCGCGATGAAGGTGCCCCCGGCCGCCGACGCGATCCTGGTCTCCCACGGGCATGCCGATCACATCGGCGACCTGCTTCCCGCCGCGCGGGAAAGCCAGGCGCCGGTCGTCGCGGCCTTCGAGGTGTGTGACTGGCTGGAAGGCAAGGGCATCCGCCACGTCCGCCCCATGAACAAGGGCGGCACGCAGGACGTGGTGGGAGTTGGCATCACCATGACCGATGCCCGGCACAGCAGCGGCTTCGTGGACGAGGGCCGGATGATCTACATGGGCGAGGCTGCTGGCTACGTGCTGCGCCTCGAGGACGGTCTCACCGTCTACTATGCCGGCGACACGAGCCTCTTTGGCGACATGCGGCTCATCGGCGAGCTCCATGCGCCGGACATCGCGTTCCTGCCCATTGGTGACCGGTTCACGATGGACCCGTCCGCCGCGGCCCGTGCCGCCGCGTGGCTCGGCGTGAAGATGGTGGTGCCGATGCACTGGGGCACCTTTCCGCTGCTCACCGGAACCCCGGCGGCCCTGCGGGCCCTGTTGCCGCCAGGGGTCGAGATGCTCGACCTCCAGCCGGGCGAGACGGCCGGCTAGGGGCGGGTACCCACGGTGGGTGCCAGGGGCGGCACCCGGGCGCGGGCGGGCCCATCCAGGGGTGGGGTGAGGGCGACCTCCGGGGTATACTTTCCGGCTGAACGTCGTCAGGCCCCTCAGGAGACATTCGTGGCGTACATCATCTGTGAACCGTGCATCGGGACGAAGGACACCGCCTGTGTGGACGTCTGCCCGGTCGACTGCATCCACCCCCGCAAGGACGAGCCGGACTTCGATACCGCGAAGATGCTCTACATCCATCCGGACGAGTGCATCGACTGCGGCGCCTGCGTGCCCGCGTGTCCGGTCGAGGCCATCTTCGCCCTGGACGAGACGCCGGAGAAGTGGAAGGAATACATCCCGGTCAACTCGGAGTATTTCGAGAAGAAATAGTCTGCCGACCCGGTCGCGGACGCCGACGAGAGAAGGACTGAACCCATGCGCAGAAGCCTCTGGCTCGCCGCGTCGGGCGTGGCGGTGCTGTTGTCGACCGGTCTGGTCCGCGGCGTGGTCCAGGATGTGGGTCGCGGTGATGCCGACCTGCAGTTCCAGGTCGGGACACTCCTCTTCGAAGAGACCCGGTACCGGGAGGCCCTCGAGGCCTTCGAGGCCGCCGCCCAGTCCTCCGATCCTGCCCTCGCGGTCCGCGCGCGGAAGGGCAAGATCAGAACGGCGCTTCGCCTGGCCGAGTTCGGCCTGGCGCGGACCGACGCTGCCCAGTTGCGGGCCACGGTCCCAGACGACCCCGAGGCCGTGGCGCTCGAGGGGGACGCGCTGTGGTCGGCCGGCCTGTTCGACGAGGCCGAGGCCGCCTATGGCGACGCCATCGGCCTTGGAGGGGGCGCGTCGCGCGCCCGCCTGGGCATGGCGCGTTCGCTGGCCACCGAGGGCCGCCTGCCCGAAGCCCTGAGCGAAGCACAGGCCGCGCTGGCCGCGGCACCGCGGGATGGCGACATCCACGCGACCATCGGCGAGATCCTCGAGCGGCAGCAGCAGTACGCCGAGGCCGCCGACGCCTACACCAACTACATCAACCTCCTGCCCAACCGCGATCGCAGCGAAAAGGCGGGGTGGGCCAGGGCGCAGGTACGGTTCCTCCGCTCGTTCGATGGCGTGCAGCCCGTCGCCATCGACATGGAAGACCAGCAGACCCTGCACACCGTGCCCTTCCGGATCGTCAACGACAAGGTCGTGGTGCAGGCCCGGGTGAACGGCGGGCGCCCGCAGGACTTCGTCCTCGATACGGGCTCCGAGGAGACGGTGATCTCGGCGGGGACCGCGCGTCGCCTGGGCATCCGGCCGGTGACCTACACCCTCAGTGCCGGGGTCGGCGAGGTCGGGCTCCGCGGGCTGCAACTTGCCAGGGTCGACCAACTCGAGATCGGCAGCCTCAGCGTGCGCAACCTGCCGGTGCTCATCAAGAACCCCGCGCTCGGCGGCATTCCCCGCCGGGAGCGGGAGAGCATCTCACCCCTGTCGCTCGGCATGTCGATGACCATCGACTACGAGCAGCGGCTCCTCACCATCGGTCGGGACCTGCCGGTGGGCGAACCGGACGTGCGCCTGCCCATGCGGGTGAATCGGCTCGCGCTCGTGCGGGGATTGCTCAATGCCACGCAGCCCGCCTATTTCGTGGTGGATACGGGCGGGGAAGTCATCTCCATCAGCGCGGATACGGCTGGGCAGCTTGCGCCGGTCGAGGGCCGGAAGATTGCGCTCCGGGTGTACGGCAGCTCCGGCTGGGACCGGGATGCCTTCCTGATGCCGGGTGTCAACCTGGACTTCGACCAGATCAAGTACCGGAACTTCTCGATGGTCGTGCTCAATCTCCGGGCCCCGAGCGCCCTGCTCGGCTTCCAGCTCGGTGGCATCGTGGGCCACCGCTTCCTCTCCAACTATCGTGTGTCCATGGACATGGCCAGGGCCGAGCTGCGGCTGAACGAGTTCTGACGCACCCCCCCGGATGCGGCTATCGTGCCGCCCGACGTGCCAGCCGCTCGGCCCTGCGCTCGGCGGCGCCCGCGGCGCGTGCGCGGTCGGCATCGTTCTCGAGCGCCAACGGCGGGACGCGCCGCCGCCGACCGTCGGTGTCCACCGCCACGAACGTCAGATAGGCGTGACTGGTGAGGCGCCTGGCGCCGGTCAGCGTCTCCTCCGAGTACACCTCCACCTCCACCTCGAGTGACGTCGTGAAGGCCGCGGTCACGCGGCTGCGCAGCACGATCGCGTCTCCCACCTTGATCGGGTGCAGGAACTCCAGACCGTCCACGGCCGCGGTGACCACGTGACACCGCGCGTGCCGATGGCTGGCGATGGCCCCCGCGATGTCGATCAGGTGCATCACCGTGCCGCCGAGGATGAACCCCAGGGGGTTGGCGTCGTTGGGGAGGACCACCTGCACCATCTCGGTCACAGAGGCCTCGGGGCTCTTCGGTGTCATGTCGGTCATCGGCTGGCGTGGTTGGGTGTCAAGGGGCTGGGCGGGAAGGCCGACGGTAGCCGGGCGGGGGAGGCCGGCCCGAGGCCGGCCTCCGTGCGGCAGGTGCAGGTGTGGGAACGACCGACTCAGAAGTCGTAGCCGATCCACACCTGGAAGCGTGGGCGCCGGAACCGTGCGCTGCCACCGTCGGCGGCAAACACCACGTCCTCCCACTGCTTGTTGAACAGGGTGCGCCACGCCCAGTCGAAGTGGATCGGGAAGCCCAGGGCGAACGTCTCGAGACCGACGCCGTAGGAGGCGCGTGAGTCCACCAGGCGGAAGCCCTCCACCTGGGTCGGGGCACCCTCGACCGGGACGACCTGCCCCGTGAAGAGGTTCTGATCGTACCGGATGATGGGCGTCACGGTCTCCGGGTCGCTCGACCACCACCGGAAGTCCTGTCCCGGGAAACTGCCGCCGCCCATGTTGGCGAACAGCACGCCGCGGATGCCGCCGAGGACGCCAATCGGCGTCAGCATCGCTTCGATGAAGGGGAAGCGCAGCTCGGCATTCAGGAACGCGGCCTCCGACCCGAGGAACTGGAGGAAGTCGTACCCGCGCATCTCCGAGTTGCCGCCGAAGTAGACGAAGTCGGGTGTGGCACCCCAGCTCTTGAAGCCGCGTGCGCGCAGCGCCAGCAGGCCGGATGTGCCGAGCCGCAGGTAGTACCGGGCGTCCGCGTCCGCGGTCTGCCGAGACAGCGTGTTGCCGATCTTGGGCGCGACCTCGTAGGAGAGCCGCATCGTGTTTCCGGCGAGCGGGCCGAACTCGCGGAACACGGTGGTCTCCTGGATGAAGTTCACGCCGAAGGGGACGAAGGTGCCCGATCGGAACAGCTGCTGGCCGAACTGGTCCTGCTGAAACTGCTGCGAGAACTCCTGCAGGCTGGGGTCGTTGAACTGCTCGTTGTACTGGAGCACGCCGCCGAACAGCTCGAGACGGCGATAACGGTCGATCGGCCAGATGCCGAAGGCGTTGCCGCCGCGCACCGTTCTCGTCGCGAGCGCCAGGTCGCGGTCGATGACGCCGCTGAGCGAGCCCGGGTAGAACACGTTGGCCAGGTTGCCGTAGAAGAACTGTGTCTGCGAGTAGCCCTGGACCGCGTAGTTGAACCGCCTCGCGATGTTCATGTACGAGAACGACATCGTGCGGTATTGCGCGATGGAGGCGACGAAGAAGTTGAACTGCTTGTCGCCGAGCACGTCGCTGAAGGTGACGGCGGACCCGCCGAACACGTCGCCGCCGCTCGTGACCCCCACGTTCACCGGTGGCCGGCCGTCGAGGAAGAGCTTTTCCCAGGTGCCCTTCTGCCTCTGGTTGTCGGTGATGAGGGTGTGCGACAGGGGGGCCTGGAAGTCGATGACGGGGCCCGCCGTGCCGAAGTCGCTCGTGGCCGCCGTCAGGACCGGCTGTGGCAGGTCGATGACGTGCAGCTCGTACTCACCCTTGTAGTAGCTCGAGAACGCCAGCTGCCGGTCGTCGCCGGAGCGCACCACGACCGGGGACATGTTGCCGGCGACCGCGTCGGTGTACTGGCGCAGTTCACCGTTGCGGAGGCTGAGCGTCCAGATGTTGTGGATGGCCCCGTTCTTCGCGACTTCCGGATCCACCGGCTGCGTCGGGTCCACGGCGGTGGAGGTGAAGACCAGGGTGTCGTTGTCGAGGAACTGTGCCGCGCTGTCGTCGTGGGTGCCGAACGTCAGCTGCGTCTTCTGCCCCGACGCGAGGTCGACGCGGAACAGCTTCTCGTTGCCGCTGATGCGCGCCACGTAGATGAGCGAGCGTCCGTCGGGCGCCCAGGTCGGCCCCGAGTCGGCGAAGCCGTCGTTCGTGACGTTGGTGACCTCGCGCGTCTCGAGGTTCACGGTGAAGATGTCGCCCACGCCGTTGCGCAGGGCCGCGAATGCCACGCTCCGCCCGTCCGGCGAGATGTCCGGGGACTCCGGGTCGTCCACGCTGTCCATGACGACGCGGTCCTCGACGTCGCGGTTCAGCACGTTCTGGAGAATGAGGGTGCGGGACTTCTCGCTGCGCACGAAGTAGGCGAGGCGATCGCCGGAGGGCGACCACGACATCCACGGCACGGTATTGAAGCGCATGCCCGGCACGACGATGAACTCGAAGCCACGATCCTGGTCGAACCCGTTGGTCAGGTTCCTCACCACGGACCCGTCCAGGGTCGAGACGAGCACGATGTCCAGTTCCCGATCACGGCGGTTGCCGGTTGCGACCGCCAGCAGTTCGCCAGACGGTGACGGCTCGACCGAGATGGCGTTGCTGAAGGGACCGCGCTCGGGATTCGGGGCGAGATTGCGCCCGTAGTCCGCCGGACGTTCCTTGTCGCGGAACGGCTTGAAGCGCTCCTTGAGGTACCGATCGAACTGCTGGTCGAATTCCTCCGGCGACAGGTTGAAGGCTTCCTGGTAGGCGTCCTCGCCTCCCCCGATCACCGCCTTCCGGAGCGCGAACAGATAGTTGCGCAGGCCATCCTTGCCCCAGCGCGATTCGATGAACTCGAATGCGGCATGACCGAGGTTGTAAATCAGGCGGGGATTCGAGAACTGTCCGTACCCTTCGAGCTGGGTCATCCTCGGGATGATGTCGGCGACCGCCGCGTCGCGCACCGTCATCAGGTCGATGGGCCGCCAGATGCCGGTGAGGTGGTCGGAGAGTCCCTCGTTGACCCACAGCGGCACGCTGCGACGGACGAGCGAGGTCGGGATGATGTCGAACTCGAAGATGTGGGTGAGCTCGTGCACGATCAACCGGTAGAGCAGGTCCGGTGGTTCGTCGAGCGGCATGACCATCCGGTCGCGGGAGGGCTCGGCAAAGGCGCCGACGCCCTCCTGGGCGGCCCCGGGAATCACGTTCTGCTGCTGGAACTCGCTGCTCGTCTTGAACAGGATGAGCGGCACCTTGAACGCGAGGTCGTGCTTCAGTTCGGAACTGACATGCTGGTAGGCGCTCTCCGCGTACCCGCTCACCCGTTCGAGGTGTTCCTCGATCTCCGGGTAGTAGTAGATCTCGAAGTGCTCGGTCGTGTAGATGAACCACCGGAAGTTGTCGTACCGGATCTGGTTCTTCCCGAAATAGGGGACGAAGGGCGTCTGTGCGGCGACAGGTGAGGCTGTCAGCATCACCGCGGCCGCGACCGCGAGGGCTAGCGCGTGGAGCGGGGCCCCGCACCATGTGCGGCTGCTCATGTCGTGTCTCCTCGCAGGGGGGTCCCTGCCTGACGATGGGCCGAAGGCTTCGCGACGGGCGCGTCACCCCTCGATGAGCGTGGATCTTACTGCCGACGCGCCAGGCGTCGCAATGCGCACCGCGCAGCAAGTGGCGTACCTTTCGACGTCGGCTGTTGCCCGGAGGGTGCGGCCGTTTCAGCGAGGGATACGGCGTTGTCGGTGTCTCCGGCAGGACGCACTGGTGTCCGGGGGCGGCGACGCCGTGAGCGGCCGCTATACTGCTGCCGGAACCCGGCACATGACGGACTCGTGGAATAGGCGGAGATGGTTGCGGTGTTTACCACCCTGGGTCCGGTAGCGATGTTTCGACGTCGTCCCGCAGACCCCGTGGAAGCCGAGCGGTTTGGCGCGGAGGTGCTCCAGTATCTGGAGCCGCTCTTTGCCACGGCGCTCAGGCTGACCCGTGACCGCGCGGACGCCGAAGACCTGGTGCAGGACACGATGGTGAAGGCCCTCCGGTCGAGGGGCACCTTCGAAGCCGGCACCAACCTGAGGGCATGGCTGTACACCATCCTTCACAACGCGTGGAAGAACCGCCTCCGGTCCCGGTCCCGGTCGGCCGAGGACGTGAACTCGGAGCTGGTCGAGGAGGTCTCCAGCGAGCGCCTGACTGGCGCGCCTGCGGCGACACCCGAACAGGTGCTGCTCGATGCCTCGATGGACGGCGACCTGCAGGCGGCGCTGGACGAGATGCCCGAAGCCTTCCGGCAGGCCGTATGGCTGCGCGACGTGGAGGACTTCACCTATGCGGAGATCGCCGGCATGCTCGGCGTGCCCATCGGAACGGTCATGTCCCGGATCTCCCGCGGTCGGCGGTGGCTCATGCGGCGGCTGCAGGAACGGAGCGGCCCGGGCGTGCCCCTGCAGGCCGGGCGTGCGCGGAGATGACCGGTACGCCGTCGGCCGCGACGGTGGGGAAACGACATGACTGACTGCCGGCGGGTCGAACAGTACCTGGCTCCGTATGCCGACGGCGAGCTCCCGATGGCCGAGCGGAGCACGGTTGCCGCTCACCTCGAGACGTGTGAGGCGTGCCGGGCGCTCGCCGCCACCGAGGCCGGCGCCCGGCAGGCCCTGCGGCGGGCGGGGCCCGGATTGCGCGAGGTGGCGCTGCCCCCGGGGCTGCGCTCCCGATGTGAGGCGCTGGCCTCGACTGCGGGGACGCGGGGGGCGGGAACGGCCTGGGGATTCCGGTTCGTCACCGCGGCGTTCGCACTCTTCGTCCTCGTGACGGCCTCCGTCCTGGCGACCCGGCGTTCCGACACCGTGCTCGCGGCGCAGCTCACTGCCGACCACGTCAAGTGCTTTGGCCTGTTTGCCGACGAGAACCAGGATGGGATCGAAAGCTCGGACGTCGAACGCCTGCTCGCCGCCCGCTACGGCTGGGAGGTCCATGTCCCCCCGTCGTCCGAGGCGGAGGGGACGGCCCTCATCGGCGGGCGCCGGTGCCTCTACCTCGACGGGCCCGTGCCGCACGTCATGTATCGGGCAGGTGGACAGGACGTGTCGCTGTTCATCCTGACCGGAGAGGCGCGTGCCCCGGCCGATCTGGACGTCTTCGGTCACCACGCCCGGATCTGGTCGAGGGACGGCACGACCTTCGTGATGGTGACCTCGTCGTCCGCGCCGGCCGTGGCCCGTACGGTCGGCTACGTGCAGCGGGAGGCACGGTGACCCCGGGATGCCACGCTGGCCGTCCAATCCCGGCCTCACGGGTCGAGTGGGCGGGCGGACTCTGTGCGTCCAGGCACGCGATGCATCGGTCGGACGCTCCCCGCGTGCCGGCCCCGAAGTACAATGACCGCTCGCCGAGAGCCCGATATCAGGAGGGGAGACTGACGTGACCATGCAGAGCGAACACCCCGAACCCGTCGAGACGCCCGACACGCCCCAGCCGGGTCCGCCCTCGGGCTACGGACGGACCGTCGCGTGGATCGCCACCGGCGCCGTCGGGCTGGTCCTTGTTGTGCTGCTCCTGTCACCAGGGAATGGTGGCAGCGGAACGGCGCCTGCTGGCGTGCCCACCGAGGCAGAGATCGCTGCAGCGGTCGATGCGGCGGAGGAGGCCAACGCCGCCGGGAGCCCTGCCCAGCTGGGCTTCACGCTGAAGGACATGAACGGCGTGGATGTGTCGCTCGCGTCATTCAAAGGCAAGGTCATCCTCCTCAACTTCTGGGCGACGTGGTGCGGCCCCTGCAAGGCGGAGATTCCCGCGCTGGTGGAATTGCAGACGCAGTACGCCGACGACCTGGTGGTCCTTGGCCTCTCGGTCGACGACACCGTCGAGCAGCTCCGGCCCTATGCGGCCGAGTACGCCATCAACTACCCGGTGCTGGTCGGCAACGGCCGCGAGGATGTGCAGGAAGCGTACGGCCCGCTATGGGGCATTCCCGTATCGGTGTTCATTGGCCGGGACGGTGTGATTCACAAGAAGCACTCCGGGATCGGTACCAAGGAGCAGTTCGAGCGGGAGATCAAGGCGCTGCTGTAGTATGATCGCCGCATGTTGAAGGGCTTCACGCACGCGCGGCTCGCCTGTGGCTGCCGTCTCACGTTTCGAGAGGGCGTGGAAGGGAGCCCGGTCACCGTGGTGGTCGAGCAGAAGGGAAATACCTGCCTCAACCCAATCCACGTGAGCAGTCTGCCGCTCTACGATTTCCGCGAGGCTCTGCGGCCGCCGACGCGGCACGTGCTCATCGAGGAAGAGGAGTACGAGGAAGAAGGCTGACCTCGTTCGTCGGCGCCGTCTCACGAGAGACATCCCGCCCCAGGGCGCCGCTATGCGGCGCCCTCGTTACGTACGCCGGCCGCCATGCGGCGCCCTCGTGACGTACACCGGCCGCTATGCGGCGCAAGCCTCAGAATCTGACGCGCAGGTTCGCGACCAGCGGCAGATGGTCCGAGGCGATGAGGGAACGGCGCGTGCGCGGAAGCTCGAGCCCCTCCACTTCGACCGAGCCTTCGTAGTAGATGTGATCGAGATGCAGGAGGGGGAAGACGCCCGGGTAGGTCTTCTTCCGCCGCAGGTGCTGCCTGAGGTCGATACTCTGCAGTTTGCTCGAGAGCACCTCGGTCGCCAGGCCTTTCGTCCACTCGTTGAAATCGCCCAGGACGATCTTCGGCACTCCCACGCGGTGATCGTGGACGATCGCGCTCAGCCGTCCGGCCTGGTGACGTCGTTCGAGCAGGGCCGTCCCGAGATGCACGTTGTACAGGTGCAGGGTGTCCGAGCCCATCGAGATGTCCACGCGCTGACAGCAGCGCGGCTCGCACGTCTTCCACGACAGGTCGTGCTGCGTGTGGTGCACGATGGGAAACCGGCTGAGGACCACGTTGCCGAACAGCGCCCCCCGCAGGTGGCGTGCGGGCGCCATGACCCACCCCATGCCGAGCAGCGCGCCGAGTTCCTCGGCGTGTCCCGCCGCATGCGCGCTGGCGCCGACGACTTCCTGCAGGGCGATGACGTCCGGTTCGATCTCCCGGATGACGTCGGCGATCCGTGCGGGACTCGTACGTCCGTCAAGGCCCCTGCACCGGTGGATGTTGTACGTGGCGACGCGGAGCGTGCGCCAGTGGGAGTCGGTCATCGTGAGGCACTGCGGGCGAGGTGGCCGCGACGACCTCCCCTCTCACCGGTATCATAGGCGCATTCAGGAGAATGCCGTGGCGAAGCTGACGAGCGAGCTGGAGATTGTCTGCCCCTGCTGCCAGGCGACCCTCGTGGTCGACCTGCACCTCGGCCGGGTCGTGTCGCACCATGCACCCGCCCGCGAGGGGCGTCCCTCCCTCGAGGATGCCGCGGCGTTTCTTCGCGCCGAAGCCGAGCGGCGCGAAGCCATCTTCGAGCGGTCGGTCGAGCAGGAGAAGTCGAAGGGCGACGCACTCGACAAGCGCTTCGAGGAAGCGCTCCGCCAGGCATCCAGGGAGCCACTGGCCAGGCCCACCAGGGACATCGACCTCGACTGACGGCGTGTCCCTGCCGCCGCGATTCTGCGCGCGCGGCTCAGCCGAATCGTCCTGATGGCGCCGTGGGCCCCGGACTAGCCACGATGCCGGAATTCGGCCGGCAGCGGCGACCAGCGTTCGCGCCCGCGGTAGTGCCGCCAGGGCTTGGCGCCCAGCTGCGCGCGACGGGCAGCATACTCGGCGCGCAGCCGCGCCAGCCTGTCTGTGGAGTACCGGATGGGGCGGTGGGGCAGGTCGAGCAGCATGCGTTCCACCGCCCACACGTTTCGCGTCGAGAGGCGCCAGTCGTAGGCGCCCAGCACTCCGAGGCTGACGACGGTATAGGCCTTGATGCAGCCCTCGCCATCCACGTACGGATCGAAGTAGCTCAGCGCCAACGCGCGCGGCGTGGCGAAGACGGCCCGGCGGCCGTGCAGTCCAGGGTCTCGCGAGCGGGCAATCGAGCCCCAGCCGCGGCGACCGCGGTACACGAAGATCACGTGGTCCAGCAGATCGATCGACTCGAAGCTGAGGAGCAGCGGCGGGAACCCGTGCTGCTCGAGCACCGTCGCTGCGGCGAGGGCTGCCTCGAGACAGTGGGCCGAGCCGGCGGCCACGACGGACCGGAAGCTGCGGAGGGTCTCTCCGTGGTCTTCGGCGTTGTAGGCCAGGCCGTTCAGCCACGCCTGTACGGCTGACGGCGTGTTGAGCCGGCGCACGAGGCGTTGCTCGGCAGGGGTGAAGGGCACGTGCGGCGGCACGATGCGGGCGTGGCTGGGGAGCGGTCCAGGGCGGCGAGACATGGGGACAGCCCGGGCGTCCGGAGGGCTCAGTGTCCCGAGTGGACCGTGTCCGGCGCGCCGTCGGTGACAGGCGACGGCACCGCGGACCCCTGGGCGGCGTCGGTGGCGGCCGGAGCGGCCCCCGGCGTGTCCGGCAGGTCCTGATGTCCCGTGCGTACCAACGTGGACAGGTAGGCCGCCCCCGTGTCGCTCACCACGAGCGTGCCGCTGACCAGGTCGCCCGGGACGCGTCCATCGAGCATCGACACATCCTCGACAGGGAACGGCATGATCATGCCCTGCATGAGCCCTTCGATGTCCTCGTGCCGGATCACGATCTCCCGGCGCTCCGGCCGCACCGCCAGCACCTGGCCCTGCAGGGGATATTCCCTCGTCTCCGGCGCCCGGCCACAGGCGAGGGTGACGAGCAGCAGCACGACCGACACGCGGGCCAACGGCGCCATGGCCTAGACTGTAGCAACTTTCCCGGCCGGCCGGCCAGGCACGTCGCCACAGGTGGCGCCCCGGGGAGCGGGAGACGCGCGGGGATGATCTGGATTGGAACGTCCGGCTACAACTATCCGGAATGGCGGGGGTCGTTCTATCCCGAGCGCTTTCCGGCCGCCAAGATGCTGCCCTTCTACGCCGAGCGCTTTCCGACGGTCGAGATCAACTACACGTTCTACCGGATGCCGACCCCCGCCCTGCTCGAGGGCTGGCTGCGCGCGACCCCCGGCCACTTCCGGATCACGCTCAAGGCGCCCAGGCGCATCACCCACGACGCGCGCCTGCGCGACTGCGGCGACAGCGTGCGGCAGTTCCTCGAGGTGGCCTCGACGCTCGGGACGCAGCGTGGGGCATTGCTCTTTCAGCTGCCGCCCTATCTCAGGAAGGACCTGCCGCTGCTCGACGCCTTCCTCGAGTTCCTTCCCCGTGACGCGCGGGCGACGCTCGAGTTCCGTCATGCCTCGTGGTTCGACGACGAGGTCTTCGCGAGGCTGCGCGAACGGAATGTCGCACTCTGTATCGCGGACAGCGAGAAGCTGTCCGCGCCGCTCGAGCAGACCGCCGACTTCGGATACGTCCGCCTGCGGGACGAGGCCTACACCCCCGACGACCTGTCACGCTGGGCCGAACGCGTGGCGGCGTGGGCCAGCGGCGACCGGGACGTGTTCGTGTACTTCAAGCACGAACAGGCTGGAAAGGGACCCGAGTTCGGCCAGGCGCTCCGGCAGCTGCTCGGACAGCAAACCTGACGACCTCGCGTTCGGCCCAGTAGCCGTCGTAGCCGGAGTCGGCACGTTCGACGTATGCGCAGTGCCCGCCGTGGCGCGTGAGGACCACCGAGACCGATGATGGGCCGGACGCCTGGAGGTGCCGGAACGCGTCGGGCGGGACGAACGGGTCGTTCTCCGAGGCGAGGATGAGGGCCGGCACGCGGATGTCGTGCGCGACGCGAAGGGCACTGGCACGGTGGTAGTAGTCGGCCGCGTCACGGAAGCCATGGTGTGGCGCCGTGTAGGCGTCGTCGAACTCACGGACCGTTCGCACGCGCGCCAGCGGACCGAGATCGTACAGGTCGGGGAACGCCGCCGCCTTGCGGCGCATGCGGGCCTTGAGATTCCGCACGAAGTTCCAGGCATAGACCGCATTGGACCGCCGCTCCAGCGCCGCCACGCACGCGGGCAGATCCATCGTCGGTGATACGGCGCACACGCCGGTAAGCGGGGCAAAGCCCCGGTCGCCCACCTCGCCCGCCAGCTTCAGCGCGATGTTGCCCCCGAGCGAGTAGCCCGCGACGACGAAGCGATCGAGGGCGTCGGTCTCCACGAGTTCACGCATGACGGCGAGCGGGTCGGCCGTGAGCCCCGAGTGGTAGAGCCCCCTCGACAGGTGCTCGGTGCCACAGCAGTTGCGCTGGTTCAGGCGGACCACGTTCCAGCCCTCCGCCCAGGCCTTGTCGGCCATGCCGCCCATGTAGTGCGCCAGGCTCGAGCCCTCGAGCCCGTGCAGCAGGAGCAACGTGGGACGGTCGGCGCGGACGGGCTGCCAGTGGCAGTGCGCCAGGACACGTGCGTCCGGCGCCACGTCGAAGTGGCGCGCTTCCGGGAGGGGGAGACGCGGGAAGCGGCGGCGCCGCCCCCACGCAAGCAGAGTGATGGCGTGGCCGTTCTCGACGATCGGACGGTACGGGGTGCCGGGGTGAGCCACGGTGACGATCGACGCTCCTACATTCCGCCTTCGTCGGCGCTCGGTCCGTAGATCGAGGGCACCGGAACGTCCTGGAGCCGCAGGTAGACGCTCAGCTGCCCCCGGTGATGGATGAGGTGATTGAGGACGAAGCTGCGCAGCACGCCGACCTTGGGCATCGTGAGGATGGTCTGCTCGCCGTGCTTGAGCGACCACGGCTCCAGCAGTTCGGCATCCGATCGGCCCACCAGGCTGGCGCGCGTCGCCGCGCTCGTTTCGTCGAACACCCGCAGCAGGTCCGCGCGGGAGTTCACCTGGGGTGGCGTGTGCGGCACCGCGAGATCGAACGTCGGATGCTCGATCGTCGCCTTGCCCCACGAGGTCAGGGTCGCCACGTGGGTCGCCAGGCCCTGCATCGACATCGACTTGTCGTGCGGCTTCCAGGCGAACTTGTCGTCGGGGACGCGCTCGAGCACCTTGCGCGTGGTGGCCATCTCGTGGTCGTACTCGGGCAGCAGGGCATCTACGATCGGCATGGTCGGGAACTCCTCGTGTTGGGACGTGACGGTGACGGGGCAGGTTTACGACGGGTCCCGGCCGAAGTCCACCTGCGGGACCGCTTCCGCTCCCGGCGGGGCGTCGAACAGAGGGTACTCGGCGAAGCCGAAGATGCCCGCCGTGATGTTGGACGGGAACTGCCGTCTGGACGTGTTGTAGGCCTGCACCCGTTCGTTGTACCGCATGCGCTCCACGGCGATGCGGTTCTCCGTGCCCGACAACTCGTCCATCAGGCGATTGAACGACTCGCTGGACCGGAGCTCGGGGTAGTTCTCGACGACGACCAGCAGCCGCGCCAGCGCGCTGCTCTGTTCGTTGGCAGCGGCCATGGCTTCCGCGGGCGACCCCGCCGACGCGAGCCGCGCGCGCGAGTCGGCGATCCGGCCGAAGACGTCCTGCTCCTGCTGCGCGATCCCCTTGACGGTCTCCACCAGGTTGGGCACCAGGTCGTTCCGGCGCTGGAGCTGGTTTTCGACCTGGGCCCACTGGGCCTTGATGGCTTCCTCCTGGCTCACGAACGTGTTGTAGGAGCACCCAGACACGGTGAGCGACAGCACCACCGGGGCCGCTACCGCCATCACGCCGCGCATCCTCTGCCTCATGGCCTCATCTCCTCGTCTCACGTGTCGCCCTCGTCCTACCAGCCGGCTCCGCCGCCGCCACCGCCGCTCCGGCCTCCGCCAAAGCCGCCGAATCCGCCGCCGAAGCCGCCGCCGCCCCCGCCGAACCCCCCGCCGAAGGGCCCGACGCCGCTGTGCCATCGCCGTCCACGGCCCCGCCGCCCACCCCGCGCCCGCCCCGCCAGGGCATGCACGAGCAGAAAGGCGACGGCCAGCAGCACGAGCGCCGAGCGGCCCGGGCCCTGTGCCGGCCGCCGGACCGCCGCCGGCGGTGCCGGCACGCCGTCGAGGGTCACGTTACGCCCCTGGGCGATGCGGCCGACGAGGCGCGTCACGCCGGCCAGCAGGCCGGGCCCGTAGGCGCCCTGCTGGAACTGCGGCACCATGAACAGCCGGCTCGTCTCGCCCGCGAACCCGTCGGTCACGAACGGCTCCAGATCGTAGCCGACCTCGACCCACACCTGCCGGTCGGCCACCGCCAGCACGACGAGCAGCCCGTTGTCGCGTCCGCGCTCACCGATGCCACGCCCGCCGTTCTCGAACAGCTCCACGGCGAAGCTCCGGATGTCGCCGAAGGGGGCCACGCTGTCCACCGTCGCCACCACCACGACATCCCCCGTGGTGCGCTGCAGCTGGCGGACCAGCCCGTCGATCGCCTGCCGGCTGGCTTCGTCCACCACCCCGGCGAAGTCGTTGACGGGCTGCGTCAGGGCCGGCAGATCCTGACCTGACGCCGTGGACACGGCCGTCGCCCAGAGACAGACGAGAACGGCCGCCCGTGCCACCTGCACGACCGCACGGCCGGACGGGCGGGATCTGGTGCGTGTGTGCAGCGTCTGCTCCGCGGGCCCGAGCGTTCCGGCGCTCAGGATTCCGACCATGCGTTGACGACGTGGGCAAGCCGCTCCATGGCTGCCAGATAGTCCGGGAAGAGCCGCGCCGGGTCGCTGCTGGCGAGGCCACCCGGTTCGTCCACCCGCAGGATGCTCGACACCAGACCCGGTTCCAGGCCCGCCAGTCGTGCGCCCGCCTGCGTCGCCTCGTCCCGGTCGCGGGTCACCACACCACCCAGGCGTGCCACGTTGCGGAGGAGCGCCCCGAACGCCGGTGCCGACTCGGCCACCAGATGCGACAGCGCCCCGAGACGGCCGGCAGACTCCATGTAGCGCTCGCGCAGGTGCAGCAGGTGACTCTTGGCCTGCTGCTCGCACGCCCGGCGGAGATCGTGCGCGTCGATCTGCAGGGCGTCGAAGGGGTCTGGCCCGTGCACCCGCTCGTGCGCGCGGATGATCTCCCCGTACTCGAGCGGGAACACGTCGAGGGACTGTCCGAATTCCTCTGCGGGCAGCACGAGCGGCGTGGCGAGACCGGCCTCCCGCCACACCCGCCAGCGCGCCGCGCAGTGCTCGAGGTCCTCGAGCCGCAGGTCGTCCACCAGCACCAGGCAGGCGACCGGCGCGTCGGGGACGCCGTCCACGGCGGGACCGTAGGCGATCACGGAGCGGAGTCGGGCATCGAAGATGTGCTGCACGTCCGAGACGAGTCCCTCGGCAGCCGGTCTCCAGTCAGGCGGCATGCGCCCATTGTAGAACCTCTCTCATGCGCCACGCGGCACCCTGGGCACCGGCCCGCATCGCCGCATGCTGCACGCGCGGCGTCCCACGCCGACCGCGGAGGGTAGAATGGCGCGGATGCGCGTGCAGGAGTTGAACATCGGGTGCGTGGGCGGGGGCACCGGGCTGCCGAGCCTGCTCGGTGGTCTCAAGACCAATCCCTGGCTCACCGTCAACGCCGTCGTCACGATGTTCGACAGCGGCGGCAGCTCCGGTCAGTTGCGCGACGAACTGGGCGTGTTGCCTCCCGGCGACGTCCTCAAGTGCGCCCTGGCCCTGTCGCGCAACGAGGGCGAGGCCCGACGCGTACTGCTGTCCCGCCTCCCGACGCTCGAGCACCACGACCGTCTCGCGGGACACACCGGCGGTAACCTCCTGCTGTCCATGATGGAGCAGTACAGCGGGGACTTCCTGGCCGCCGTGGACGGACTGCGAGCCCTCCTGGGGTGCCGGGGCCGGGTGTGGCCCGTCACCGTGCAGCCGGCGTCGGTCTGCGCGGAGTACGGCGACGGCACCAGGACGAGCGGCGAGGTGGAAGTGGATGCCGGGCAGAGCCGGGGCCACCAGGTGCGCAGGCTCTGGCTCGAGCCCGAGGCGGCCATTCACCCGGCCGTGGCCGACGCGATGCGGGCTTTCGACGCGGTGATCATCGGTCCCGGGAGCTTCTTCACCAGCCTCGTGCCGCCGCTGCTCGTCAGGGGCGTGAAGGAGGCGCTGGCCGAGATGCGGGGACCGGTGATCCTCATCGCCAACCTGCTGACCGAGGGACAGGGCATGGAGGGCTTCACGGCCGCCGACGCGGCCCGGTGGGTCTCGCGGGCGATCGAGCGTCCGGTGGACGTCATCATCGCCAACAGCGGCCAGCCCGCGCCCGAGGTGCTGGCCCGGTATGCCGCGGAGCACAAGCACCCGCTGCAGCTCGGGCAGCTCGACGACGGGTGCGAGGTGGTGGAGGGCCCCTTCTGGTGCACCGACATCGCCCGTCACCATCGCCGGCGGCTCTCGTATGCGGTATGGAGCGTCCTCAGCGCCCGCCTGCTGCGGGGGGGCGGTGTACCGCTCAACGCGGGCGCCGTCGGCTGATCCGCCTTCCCGTCTTGGCGTAACACGCCGGCCCCGTCAGCGGGCCTTGCGCGCCGCCTTCTTGCGCGCAGGCGCCGTCTTCGTGGCGGCCGCCTTCTTCCCGGTCGTGGGCTGCCTTGGAGCGCCTCTCCTGGCCGCGCCTGCCTTCACAGGGCGTTCGTTCGAGGCGTGACCTTCCGAGGCCTGCTCCTTCGGAGCGCGAGTCCGTGCGGTACCGCCCGCCGCACGGTGCGCAGTGGCCGTGCGGCCCGAGGCCCTGGGACCAGATCCCCTGCGTCCTGGTGTTCTGCCGTCTGGCGTGGTGCCCTCCGTCGACGCGTCCTCCGGCGTGCGGTTCGCGGCCGGGGCCGCCTCGGTGTCGCCCGCGACGGGGCGAGTCGCCTCGCGGTCCAGCGGGGGCGCGGTGTCGGCGCTCGTCTGCTCGCGAAGTTCGAGCGCACGCGCGACGATACGCCGGAAGAGCGCGCCCGCCTCGCCCGAACGGGCGGGCCGGCTCGACTGCCAGATCGCAGGTTCCGACTGGGCGAGGATGTCGGCGAAGTCGCCCCCGCTTCGCACGCTCATCGGTGCGAACGTGGCGATGTCGAGCGCGCCGGACCATTCGTCACGGTGCTTGATGAGCAGCCAGGATCGTCCGTCGTCGGGGCGTCCGCGGCTCCACGCGCCGCCGCGCGTGCGCACGAGCGCCCACGAGCCCTTGAGCTTGTAGCCGTTCAGGGTGAACTTGAGGTCGCCCTTGCGCAGCGCGGCGTCCACGTCGTCCACCTCGGGCGTCCACGTGCCCTCGTCCCACAGCATCACGATGCCGGCCCCGTAGCCCGACGGGATCAGGCCCTCGAACCCGCCGTACTCGACCGGGTGATCCTCCACGTGCATCGCGAGCCGCTTCACGGACGGGTCCACCGAAGGGCCCTTCGGCACCGCCCAGGAGAGCAGGACGCCCTCATGTTCCAGGCGCAGGTCGTAGTGCAGGTGACTCGCCAGGTGCTTCTGCACGCAGAACGCCCGCGGCTGCCGGCCGGTCGGCGATCGGTGTCCGTCGCGTCCCTGGGGCTCGGGCGACTCGGTGAAATCGCGCTTCTCGCGGTAGCGTTCGAGGCTCATGCGTCAATGCCTTGCGCCAACCAGGCGCCCCAGGGGACGGGTCAGCAGGAGCAGTACGAGGCCGGCGCCGACGGCGAAGGCGGCCACCACGCCGAAGAGGGAGGGCAGCGGCCAGGCCTCGTACAGCCCGGCGATGCGTCCGCCCGTGTAGTTGCCCACGGCCGTGGCGAGGAACCAGACACCCATGATGAGCCCCGAGATACGCACCGGCGAGAGCGTGGTCATCGCACTGAGACCCACTGGACTCAGCGTCAGCTCGCCGCAGGTGTGCAGGAAGTAGGTGAGGATCAGCCAGTTCGGGCTCACCATCGCGCCCCGCTCCGCGAGCACGGCCCCGCCGACGAGCGTCGCGAAACCGGCACCCACCAGGATGAGCCCGACCGCGAACTTGGCGGTGCTCGAGGGCTCGGCGTGCCGCCGGGCCAGCCAGACCCAGAGCCACGCAAAGACCGGTGCGAGGGCGATGAGGAACAGCGAGTTGACCGACTGGAACCAGCTGCTCGGAAAGCTGAGCCCGCCGAGCGTGGTGCGCGTGCTACGGTCTGCAAACAGGTTGAGGGTGGTGCCCGCCTGCTCGAAGGCGGACCAGAAGAGCGCGGCGGCCACGAACAGCACGACCACCACGATCAGCCGTCGGCGCTCGTCGGACGACCAGCGGTTGGCCAGGAACAGCCACGCGAAGAACGCGATCGTGAGGAGGACCAGCAGCACGCCGGCGGCATCGGCCACCGCACCGGGCGACACCTGCACGATGCCCGTTCCGATGGCGAGGGCGGCGAGCACCAGCGCCGCGGTGCCGCCCAGGAGCCAGCGGCGCGCCCCTCGCTTCTGTGCCTCCAGCAGGGCGGGCGTTCCCGGGTCGGCCGGATAGAGACCCGCCTCCCCCAGGTGGTGCCCACCGAGCAGGTACTGCACCACCCCAATCAGCATGCCCACGCCGGCCGCGCCGAAACCCACGTGCCAGTCGATCCGCTGTCCGAGGTAGCCGCACACCAGCGGGGCAATGAAGGCCCCGAGGTTGATACCCATGTAGAAGATGGAGAAGCCTGCATCCCGGCGGGCATCGTCGGTGGCATACAGCCGCCCGACCAGGACGCTCACGTTGCCCTTCAGGAGCCCGGTACCGAGCACGATGAGCAGCAGACCCAGGTAGAAGGTCGTCAGCGAGGGCACCGCCATGCTGAAGTGCCCGGCACAGATGAGGAGGCCCCCGTACAGCACCGCGTGCCGAGGCCCGATCAACCGGTCGGCCAGCCACCCGCCCGGCAGCGCCGCGACGTACACCATGGAGGTATACAGCCCGTACACGGCGCCGGCGGTCGCTGCGTCGAAGCCGAGCCCGCCGGCCGCCGGCGCTGCCGTCATGAACAGGATCAGGAGCGCCCGCATCCCGTAGAAGCTGAACCGCTCCCACATCTCGGTGAAGAAGAGCACCGAGAGACCGCGCGGGTGTCCGAAAAAGCTACGGTCTACGACCGTGTCGACCTTGACTGGGCGGTCGAGCGAGGCCGAGAGTCCCTCAGCCACCGGTGCCTACTGCTGGGCTTCTGGGACGTAGTTCGGTGGCGTAGCCGTGTCCTGGCCGAAGAAGAAGTCCTCCATGTGCCTGGCGATGACCTCCTGCGCTTCCTTCTGGAACGGGAGCAGGCGGTACTCGTTCAGGATCATCTTCATGCGGTCTTCCCACAGCTTCCACGCCTGGGCCGACACCTGCTCGTAGACGCGCTGACCCAGCTCGCCAGGCCAGGGTGGCGCGGCCAGTCCGGGGAGTTCCTTGCCAAGCTTGACGCACTGCACCATGCGGGGCGTGATGTTGGAACCGTGATCGCTCATACGCAGATGGTACACGTGAAGGCCGGAATGCAAGCCGTACAAAACACCCGGTACAGGCAACTCGACTGTAGCGATCCACGTCAGGCGTTGGGCCTGCTTCTGGGGGGCGGGCATTGCAGAAACACACGAAATTCCTCCAGAACACTGGCACCTTCGCTGCCTCCGCCGCGCTGGCACAGCGCTTGTAGTGCTCAGGTGACAGACCGAGCCGCCAGCGGTAGCGCTTGGAACGGGCCCCGCCGAGACGACCCCGTGCCGTGGCTCCACGAAGTCGAGGAGGTGCACAGTGGAAGGAACCCAGAAAGAGCGTCGTGGTTTTGCCTCGATGTCTCCGGAAAAGCAGCGCGAGATTGCCAGCAAGGGCGGACGCGCCGCCCACGAGAAGGGCACGGCCCACGAATGGACTCCGGACGAGGCCAGGGTCGCGGGCCGGAAGGGTGGACAGATCAGCCGGGGAGGGCGGGGACGTCTCCCGCAGTCCGACGGCCCGAGCGTGGACGAACGCTCGGCGATCTAGTCGCACCCCCAGCTGCACACAGCGCATCGTGACCCGGACACGCCCCAGGCGGTCCGGGTCGCGGTGTCAGTTGCCGGCGATCTTCTCCACCTGCACCCGGGCGTCGTTGAAGCAGGCGCCCCCGCCCAGATCGGTGAGCGTGTCGGGGACGAGGGCCGTCGCGGTCCAGCCGTTGTCCGTATGCCGCCGCCACAGACCTTTCGGCAGGCTGACGGTGCCCACCCGGATGGCGCTGCTGGTCACCACCGGACACCGCACCTCGCCCAGCGCGTTGAAGACCCGCACCTGATCCCCATCCGCAAGCCCCCTGGCCACGGCGTCATCGGCGTGCATCTCCAGCCTCACGGTGGGACGGGGCAGCTCCGCCAGCGTGGAGGAGATGCTGCGCTCGCTGGCCGGTGAGATCAGGGCCAGCGGATACGCCTCCGTTGCTGGATCCGGCTGGTACGCGTACAGGCCCAGTGGGGCCTCCCGGTCCAGCGCGTCAGGAAAGAGATCCACCTTCCCGTCGACCGTGCGTGGATGCACGTCCACGAACTGGATGGGGCGCCCGTTCCAGGGGGGCGCGGCGCGGCCCCCGTCCCGCAGGTCGGCGGCGGCCGACGCCGGCAACGCCCCCAGCACCTGCATCAGCCCGTCCAGCTCGCCGGCGCTGTCGCCCGCGCGCGACAGGCCCGTGCCGTCGAGGAGGGCCGCAAAGACATCGGCGTTCGGGCGGGCCTCGCCCACCGGTTCGATGGCGGGCTGCGCCAGCTGGAGGCTGATCGGGCCGTAGGCGCGTGCAAGATCGTAGTGTTCGAGAAACGTGGTGGCCGGCAGTACCACGTCGGCGTACCGGGCCGTGTCCGTCATGACCTGTTCGAAGACCACCGTGAAGAGATCCTCGCGCTCGAGTCCGCGCATCACGCGCACCTGGTCCGGAATCGTCGCGGCCGGGTTGGCGTTGTAGACGAACAGGACCTTCACCGGCGGGGCGTCGTACTCGGTCAGCGCCCTGCCCAGCTGGTTCATGTTCACCAGACGCGTCGTCGGCTCCTGGTCGGTGAGCCAGGTGCGTTCGATGCCCCACGCGGAGGAACTGCTCATCGTGTAGCCCCCGGCCCTGACCCCGAACTTGCCGGCCACGGCGGGCAGGGCGAGGATGGCCGTCGTCGCGTTGCCGCCGTTGCGGTTGCGCTCCTGGCCCCACCCGCAGCGGATGACCGCCGGAGAGGATGCCGCGTAGAGCTCCGCTGCCTCGCGGAGCCGATCGGCCGGAACGCCGGACACGGCCGCGGCGCGGTCGAAGGTCCAGGGTTCGGCGCGCGCCCTGAGCTGCTCGGCCCCGCGTGTGTGCGTGGCCAGGAACGCCGCGTCGGCTCGGCCTTCCTCGAACAGGAACCGGTGGAAGGCCAGGGCCACGGGCAGGTCGGTGCCCGGCCTGACGGCCAGGTGGACATCGGCGTGACGCGCAAGCGGCGTGGTCCGCGGGTCCACCACGATCAGGCGCGCCCCGGCCCGCTGCGCATCCCGCACGTAGGGGACGAGGTGGACGCCGGAGGTCGACGGGTTGACGCCCCAGAGCACGATGAGACGTGCCTCGGGATAGTCCTGGTACGCCACGGACGGCATCCGACCGTACACCGCCTGGCTGGCGGCACCGGTCGGGGCGGCACACACCGTGCGTGCCAGGCGGGACGCACCGAGGCGGCGGAACAAGGTCGCGTCGCTCGTATCCTGCGTCAGCAGCCCGTTCGAGCCGCCGTACGAGAAGGGCAGGATGCTCTCGCCACCCCAGGTGTCGCGCGCGTCCGTGAGGCGGGAGGCCACCAGTGCCAGGGCCTCGTCCCACGTGGCGGGGGTGAAGCGGCCGTCCCCCTTGCGGCCGGCCCGGATGCCGGGCCCGAGCAGCCGCTCCGCGCCGTACACGCGGTCGCCGAACCGGCGCACCTTGGCGCAAATGAAGCCACCGGTGACGGGGTTGCGGGTCGAGCCGTCGATGACGGTGACGCGTCCCTCGTGCACGGTCACACCCAGGCTGCACGAGTCGGGGCAGTCGAGCGTGCACACGGTGGCGACGGTGTGACCGTCACGGTGTGTCTCGGCGGGGGAACGCGTCTCGCGCGTGGCCGGAACGCGAGACGACTCGTGACGTGGGGACTGGGCCATGGGCCAGTCTAGCCCACGGCTCGAGTCGTGCGTCGCCGGGACGCGGAGACGCGCGTAGTACAGTGCGGAGCATGCCGCCCGAGGTCGTCGTGATCGGCGGGGGATTCGGTGGACTCTCGGCCGCGCGTGCCCTTGCGCACGACGGCGTGCACGTCACGCTGCTCGATCGCCGCAACCACCACGTGTTCCAGCCCCTGCTGTACCAGGTGGCCACGGCGACCCTGTCGCCTGGCGACATCGCCTCGCCGATTCGCTGGATCATCCGCGGGGCGCGCAACGTCCGCGTGCTGCTCGCCGACGCGGTCTCGGTGGACCTGGCCGCCCGGCGGGTGACGCTCGAGGACGGCTCCCATCTGGCCTACGACTTCCTCATCGTGGCCACCGGCGCGAGCCACGCCTACTTCGGCCACGCCGAATGGGAAGCCCACGCGCCCGGCCTCAAGACGCTCGAGGACGCCCTCGAGATCCGCCGCCGCGTCCTGCTGGCCTTCGAGCGCGCCGAGCGCGAGCAGGACCCCGACCGCCGGCGGCGCATGCTGACATTCGTGCTCGTGGGCGGCGGTCCCACCGGTGTCGAGCTTGCGGGCACGCTGGCCGAGATTGCCCGGCAGACGCTGCGTGACGAGTTCCACAGCGTGGACACGGGCGAGGCCCGCGTCGTGCTCGTCGAGGCGGGCGAGACCATTCTGCCGGCGTTTCCCGAGCGACTCCGCCGGGCGGCGCGACGGTCGCTCGACCGTCTCGGCGTTCGCGTGCTCGAGGGCACGCGCGTCACCGACATCGATGCCGGCGGTGTCACCCTCGAGGGTGCCGAGGGTCGCATCGACGCCGACACGGTCCTGTGGGCGGCGGGCGTGGCGGCCTCGCCGCTCCTGACCACGCTGGGCGTGGCGCTCGACCGGGCGGGTCGCGTGGTGGTCGAGCCCGACCTGTCGGTGCCGGGCTACCCCGAGGTCTTCGTGGTCGGCGACGCGGCGGCCGTCGAGCAGAACGGACGGATGCTGCCCGGCGTGGCCCAGGTGGCCATGCAGGGCGCGGCGCACGCGGCGCGCACGATTGCGGCACGTGTCCGGGGCCGGCCTGCCCCCGGCACGTTTCGCTACCGGGATCTGGGCAGCATGGCCATCGTCGGTCGTGGCGCGGCCATCGCCGACCTGGGCTGGGCGAGGTTCTCGGGGCCGCTGGCCTGGTTCGTGTGGCTCTTCCTCCACATCTTCATGCTCATCGGGTTCCGCAATCGCCTGGCGGTCATGCTGCAATGGGCGGTGGCCTACGTCACCTTTCAGCGCAGCGCCCGGCTGATTACCGGGCAGGGAGATCGTGGCGGTGGCGCGGCGCCGGGCCCGCGCCCTCAGGACCGGCGCGGCGGATAGTGCGTGGCGACGTAGGTGTCCACGAGTTCCCGAAATCCGGTGGCCAGCTCGTCGTACGTGCCCCTGAGGGTGGTGGCGTGCTGGCCATCGATGAACACCGGGCAGTGCGGTGCCTCGCCCGTGCCGGGCAGGCTGATGCCGATGTTGGCGGCCTTCGACTCGCCGGGACCGTTGACCACGCAGCCCATGACCGCCAGCGTCAGCGTCTCGACGCCCTCGTAGCGCGTGCGCCAGTCCGGCATCCGGTCGCGGATGTAGTCCTGCGTCCGTTCGGCCAGTTCCTGAAACGTCGAACTCGTCGTCCGCCCGCAGCCGGGACACGCTGTGACGCTCGGGGCGAACGCGCGGATGCCCAGGGCCTGCAGCAGCTCGCACGCGGCATACACCTCCTCGCGGCGGTCGCCACCCGGTCGCGGCGTGAGCGAGATGCGGATCGTGTCGCCGATGCCCTCGTTCAGCAGCACGCCCATGGCCGAGGCCGACCAGACCAGGCCCTTGATGCCCATGCCCGCCTCGGTCAGGCCGAGGTGCAGCGGCTGGTCCGTGCGCCTGGCGAGTTCCCGGTACACGGCGATGAGATCGCGGGGGCGCGAGACCTTGCACGAGATGATGATCTGGTCCGGCCGCAGGCCCGCCTCGAGCGCGAGCGCCGTGGACTCCACCGCCGAGAGCACCATGCACTCGTTGAGGATCTCCTCGGAGGTCCGGCCGAGCGCGCGGTCGGTGTTCTCCTGCATCTTCTGGACGACGAGCTCCTGGTTGAGGGAGCCTCCGTTGACGCCGATGCGCACCGGCTTGCCGTGGTCGCGGGCCACCTGGCAGATGGTGGTGAACTGCTCGTCGCGCCGGCGACCCGTTCCCACGTTGCCGGGGTTGATGCGGTACTTGTCCAGCGCCGCGGCGCACGCGGGGTGGCGGGTGAGGAGCAGGTGGCCGTTGTAATGGAAGTCGCCGATGAGCGGCGCCGTACACCCGGCATCCAGCATTCGCTGGCGGATCTCGGGCACCGCTGCCGCGGCCTCGGGCACGTTGACCGTCACCCGGACCAGCTCGGAGCCCGCCTCGGCCAGCTCGATACACTGACGGGCGGTGGCCGCGGCATCGGCCGTGTCGGTCATGGTCATCGACTGGACCACGACGGGGGCGCCGCCGCCGACCTGGACGTGGCCGACGCGGACGCCGATGGTCTTATGGAGACGTGCGATGGCTTGCATGGCGTGCGCCGACCATGGTACTTCAGCCGGTGGGCCCCCTCGCCGCGTCAGTCGTCCTCGAGGCGCCGCCGCAAGGCCTGCAGCTCCCGCCGCCTCGCCGGACTGACGGTCGGGTAGCGGAGGTCGAGTCCCCGGAGCGTGGCGACGAGGACCTCGGAGGCGATCAGCCGGGCGTTCTCCTTGTCGTCGGCCGGCACGACGTACCACGGCGCGTGCGCCGTGCTCGTGCTGGCCAGGCAGTCCTCGTATGCGCGCCGGTAGCTGTCCCAATGCTGGCGTTCGGCGACGTCGCCTTCACTGAACTTCCAGTTCTTGTCCGGCTCGTCGATGCGGGCGAGGAAGCGCTCGCGCTGCTCGTCACGGGACAGGTGCAGGAAGATCTTCACCACACGGGTGCCGTTGCGGTGCAGGTGCGCCTCGTGGTCCACGATGGAGCGGAACCGGTCCTTCCAGATCCGCCCCTTCGCCAGCGCCTCGGGCGGCAGCGCCTGCGCCGCCAGGATCTCCGGGTGCACGCGGACCACGAGCACTTCCTCGTAGTACGAGCGGTTGAAGATGCCGATGCGGCCACGCTCTGGCAGGCACGCCGCGGTGCGCCACAGGAAGTCGTGGTCGAGTTCGGTGGCGCTCGGGTGCTTGAAGCTGAACACCTGCACACCCTGCGGATTCACACCCGACATGACGTGACGGATCGTGCCGTCCTTGCCCGCGGCATCCATGGCCTGCAGGATGAGCAACACCGCATAGCGGTTGTCGGCGTAGAGCACCTGCTGCAGGTCGGCAAGCGCCTGCACCTGGGCCTCGATCCGTCGCGAGTAACCCTTCTTCGACCCGTACAGATGCGGCACGCGCGTGGGCCAGCGGTTCAGGTGGACACGGCGACCGGGCCGTACTCGGTACTGGTCGAGGTCGAAGCCTGTGGCCTTCGTCGTCACGTGCTGGACCGTTCAGGTGGGCTCGTCTGCGGCGCGCCAGCCGTCGCGCAGCAGCACACCGCGGATGTGGTCGGCGCGCGCCAGCGCCAGTTCGGGCGTGTCGTAGTTTTCCGCCCGGTCCATCACGCCGTCGAAGAACCAGGTGAGGGTGGTCTGCCCGTTGCCAGGAAAGACCGTGGCGTGGGCGGTGGCACGACCTCGCGTGAGGCGCCAGAGGACGGCGGGATCGGTGGCGTGGGCATCGGTCACGGGTTGGGTCCCGCGGCCATCGTACAACAGCCCCCGCATCGCTGACCGCGGGCCGGCATACAATCGGCCCCGTGACCGACCGGGCCCCCACGTCCCCTGCCCATGCCGCGCTGCAGTGCGGCTGCCAGGTGCACACCAGCCGCGACTTCCTGGGCCGGGTGATCGGCACGATTGTCGAGCGCGCGGCCGGCTGCGCGCGCGAGGATCACGAACCCGGCCGGGTGGTCGTGATGCCCGGCCGCGACAACGCCCGTCCCGGATCGCAGGCCTGACACCGTCGCGCGGCGCGCATCCGGACCGGGCCAGCGGGCGACACCGCCGCCCACACGGCGTCACTCCGGTGCGGGCGCCTGCACGGCCGCGGGTGCTGGGTCAGCGGGCACGGTCAGCGAGCACCGTTGTCAGCGGACACTAGTTGTCAGCGGACACTGTGTCAGCGGACACTGTGTCAGCGGGTGCTGTGTCAGCGGGTGCTGCCTCGGCCGGTGCGTCGAGGGCGACGGGGGTCCCGCTCCGCCACGCCTCGGCGAGCCCCGCCAGCGTCACGGCGAAGCGACGGCTGTCGGCCAGCGGGACGCCGGGCGTCCGCCCGTCCAGCACGGCCGCCTCCATGTCCGCGATCTGATCCTCGAAGAGCGCACGTCCGGTCACGACTACGTGCTCCGGCGACCTCCCCGGCCGTGCGATGGTGAACCCGCCCGTGCCATCGGGACGAAACGCATTGTCCGCGTACAGGTGGCCGGTGGTGCCGAGCACGTGCAGGCTCGCGCGCCACGGTCGCCTGAAGCTGGCGTAGACGTGCGCACACACGCCCGAGTCGTAGCGCACGGCACCCACGACCTGCTCGTCCACCCCGGTGGCTCCGACCTCGGCCACGGCGGACGCCGCTACCGGGCTGGCACCCGCCAGTCGCTGGGCGAGGCTCACCGGGTAGCACCCCACGTCGAAGAGCGCCCCGCCGCCGAGCGCGGGGTCGAGCCGCACGTCCGGCGTGCGCGACCGCAGGTACGAGAACTCGCCGACGACCGTTCGCAGTTCGCCGATGAGGCCGCTGGCCACGGCGGCTTCGATGGTGATCGTCTGCGCATGGTGCAGGTACATGAACCCTTCGGCGACGACCATGCCGGCCTGCGCCGCCAGGGCCTCCACGCGCTCGACGTCGGCGGGTGTGAGCGCCAGCGGCTTCTCGCACAGCACGTGACGGCCACGTGCCACCGCGTCGATCGTCCAGCGGACGTGCAGGCCGTTGGGCAGGGCGACGTAGACCACGTCGACCGGACCGTCGAGCAGCGCCTCGTAGGACCCGAAGGCGTGAGGAATGCCCCAGGCTGCGGCGAACGCATTGGCCCGTGCCTGATCCCGGCTCCCGACCGCTGCCACCACGCTGCGCCCCGACGCACGCAGCGCGGGGATGATGCGGCGGTTGATGTGCGCGGTCCCGAGCAGTCCCCAGCGAAGCGGCGGCACGTCCCGAGTCTATAGCGCGCAGGGACCGGGTCGTACCTGTACAGTCGTCGGGTGCGGCGAGAGGAGCAGGTGGATGTGGTGATCGTCGGGGCGGGCGCCGCCGGACTCGCCACGGCGATGTTCGCGGCAGAGTCCGCGCCGGGCGTGCGCATCGTGTGCCTGGAGGGCGCACGCACCCTCGGCGCGAAGATCCTCGTGAGCGGCGGCGGCCGGTGCAACGTGACCAACCGCGTGGTCACCGAACGCGACTTCAACAGCGGCTCACCCCGCGCCGTGCGCCACGTGCTGCGCGCGTTCTCCGCGGAGCGGACAGTGGCGCTCTTCGAGGGGCTGGGCGTGCCCCTCGACGAAGAGGAACGCGGCAAGCTCTTTCCCCGCAGCGGACGCGCGCGGAGCGTCCTCGATGCGCTCCTGTCGGGCGTGGCCCGTGCCGGCGCCGAGGTGCGTTGCGGGCAACGCGTCGTCGCCGTGCAGGCTGTCGGCCCTGCCCAGCCGGGCGGCACTGCGCAGCTGGACGGCCCTGCGCAGCCGGACGGCCCTGCGCCGCCGAACGACGCTGCGCCGCCAGTCGCCGGCCGCGACTCGGCGGAGACGCCGGGACACCTTTCAGACCAGGCGGCCTTTCTGGTCACGACCAGCGACGAGCGGCACTACCGGGCGCGGGCCGTGGTGCTGGCCACCGGCGGGCGCTCACTGCCGAAGAGTGGCAGCGACGGTTTCGGCTATGCCATCGCCCGCGGGTTCGGGCACGGGATCGTCGAGACGACCCCCGCGCTCGTGCCACTGTTGCTGGCCGACGACGGTCATGCGGCGCTCAGCGGCGTCGCCCAGGAGGTGTCGCTGGAGGTGTGGGCCGGCGAACGCGTGCGGGTGCGCCTGTCGGGTCCGCTGCTCTGGACGCACCGGGGCGTGAGCGGGCCGGCCGTGCTCGACGCGTCGCGTCACTGGTTGCGCGTCCGGCTCGATGGCGACACGCCGGTGCTCCGCATGAACCTGTGCGCCGGACTGCGCCCGGAGGCGGTGGACGACTGGCTCCTCGGCGAAGGCCGCCGGCATCCGCGGGCAGGCGTCGCCACCATCCTGGCGTCCCGTCTGCCCGCCCAGGTGGCCCGCTGGTGCGCGTGGCGGAGCGGCCTGCCGGAGGATCGCACCATGTCTCACCTGTCGCGCGAGGAGCGCGCGCGCCTGCGCGGGGTGCTGACCGCCTACGAGTTGCCGGTGACCGACAGCCGCGGCTACACCCACGCGGAAGTGACCGCCGGCGGTGTGCCGCTCGACGAGGTGCACGTCTCGCGGATGGAGTCGCGCCGGCAATCGGGGCTCTTCCTGGTCGGCGAGATCCTCGATGTGGACGGACGCCTGGGGGGATTCAACTTCCAGTGGGCGTGGTCGTCGGCGTGGGTCGCCGGGCAGGCCATCGGCCGGCTCGCCTCGTCCGTGCAGCGGCCGGCCTGACACGCCGCGGCCGCGGCCGGCGCCGCTGGCGGGCCGTGTACCGGGCGCCCGTGGCACACTGCGCGTCATGCCATCCACGCCGCCGCGGCCCACGGCTCAGCCCGGGCCCCAGCCCGCGCCGCAGTCCGCGCCCCTGACCGCCACACCCTGGCTCTCCGAGCATGCCGCGTGGCTGCCCACGTCGGGCACGGCGCTGGACGTGGCCTGCGGCACCGGTCGCCATGCCGTGTGGCTCGCCTCGCGGGGCCTCGACGTGACCGCCGTGGACATCGACGAGCGCCGCGTGGCCGCGCTCAGCAACGAGGCCGCGCGCCTGGGGCTGCCCGTGCACGCGGCCGTGCGCGATCTGGAGGGGGAAGCGCCGGGCCTCGGCGAGGACCGGTACGACGTGATTGTGGTGGTGCACTATCTGCACCGGCCGCTGTTTCCGGCCCTGCGGGAGGCGCTGCGGCCGGGCGGCGTGCTCGTCTACGAAACGTTCACGACGGCGCAGGCCGTCGTGGGACGCCCCACTAATCCACAGTTCCTGCTCGAGCCTGGCGAACTCGTAGGGCTGGTGCAACCGCTCGACGTCGTGGCGTCGCGCGAAGGCTGGTTCGACGGCCGCTACGCGGCTGGCGTCATCGCGAGGCGGCGGTAGCGGGGGAGAGGCTCGCGAGCGCCCTGGTCAAGGTCTCCGCGGTGACGCGATAGTGGGACGCGTGCCAGGCCACCTGGCCGTTCCTGAGGAGCAGCACCTGGGGCGTCTCGTGCCTGATGCCGAGCGTGGCGGCGATCGACGACGAGAGCGCACGGTGCGTCTGCACCGCGACCATCGCGTAGTGCACATCCCGCGTCGCCTCGGCGATGAACGCGCGCAGTTCGTCGAGCGCGAAGGCGCTGGTGCCACAGGTGTAGCTGTGCTTGAAGAGCAGGACAGGCCGCGCGTGGGATTCCGCGAGGAGGTCTTCGAACTGCCCGGGATCCTGGATGAGGGTAAGGTCCGACGACGACATGTGCTGCCAGTGTAGCAGGCGGCCCCCGGACCGCGCCGGGAGACACCGCCCGCTGCGTGCCTCAGCGCCCGAGGGTGCGGGCGCCGAGGGCGGTGCACGGCACTAGTGCCGCGTCGGCTGGCTCTTGGCCCCGCCGGCGGCCGGGGGCGCCGGCTTCGCGGTGGCTGGTGCCGCAGCGCTCGGCGTGCCGGCAGCGGCCCCGGTGCCGGCGAGCGGCGCTCCCGCGGCGACGGGCGCCGCTGTGCCAACCCCTGACGCGCCAGCCGCGACTGGCGCGTCGGGCGACGGCGCAGCCGCCGAGCCCTCCTTGTACTGCGCAACCTTGGCGGCAATCGTCCGACGGTCCATGTCCACCGAGCCGTCGAAGCGCGCGCCGTCGGCAATCACCACACGATTGGCGCTGAGGCTTCCGCTGACCCGCGCGGAGGCCGCCAGCTCGATCCGCTCGGAGGCGCCGAGGCTGCCGTTCACCGTGCCCAGCACTTGGATCCGCGGGCTGCGGACATCGGCCTCCACGTGCCCCGACTCGCCCACCACGACCACCGCGTCGCGTGCCAGGACCGAGCCGCTCACGCGGCCGTCGATGATGAGGTCTTCGTCGCTCGTGATCTCGCCGTTGACGGCAATGGTCGGTCCGATGCGTGTCATGTGTATCCGTATGGAGAGGAAGGGCGCCAGTATACTGGACTTCCCGCGCGGCACGCGTGACGACGTCCGATGCGGCACATACCGAGTGTCTCTGCTCAGTCCACTGGCCCGCCGGGTGCTCGGCACCCTTCGGCACGCACGCCACGCCTGGCTGCGCGCGAAGGTGGGCCTTCGCATGCGCCGCCTCACGAACGATGGCGCCCGGGCCCTGTCGCAGTTGTCCTGGTACGCGCCGCCTGGCGAACAACGTGCCTGCCCGGCGTGCGGGTCCCTGATCGTCCGCCACATCGAGCCCCTGGGCCTCCGTCAGCCGCAGGACCATCACTGGAAGTTCGGGTTCATCAGCGGGTGCCGCCAGTGCGGCGTGCTCTTCGCCAATCCGTTGCCGACGTCCACGGACCTCTTGCGCGCCTACTCGCCGGAGGGCGACTGGGGGCGCACCCGTCAGGAGGAGCGCGAGAAGCCGGTGACGCGCGGCCGACTGGCGCGGGCCTTCGCGCCGATCGTCGCCGAACTCGATCCGCTCCGTCCACCGCCAGGCGCGGCGGTCATCGACTTCGGCTGCGGCCTGGGAGGCATGCTCGACACGCTGGCCAACGTGGGATGGCAGACGTTCGGCGTGGAGTCGGCCACCCGCGTGGCGTTCACCCGGCACACGGAGCTGCGGGAGGTGCCGCAGGACGGGCGCTTCGACCTCGCCATCCTGCACCACGTGCTCGAACACGTTACCGAGCCGCTCGCCATCCTGCGTCAGCTGGCCGGCGCGACGCGTGAAGGCGGCTTCCTGCTCGTCAGCGTGCCCAACCTCGACGCGCTGCCCCTGCACCGCGACCTCGACTACTGCATCCGCTCGCGCACCCACGTGCTGGCCTACTCGACCGAGTGCCTCCGCTGGCTGCTGGCCGACGCCGGATTCGAAATCGTCTCGGCCGGCGGGGGTAATGCGGGTGCGCTGGCGCCGCGCACGGCCAGACGGTCGGTCCCGGCAGGTCCTGCGGTGGCGGCAGCATCCGCGGGTCCAGGCGGTGGCGGCGCCGTGCCCGCCGGTTCCTCGGGTGGCGTCGGCTCCGGCGCCGACGGCACGAGCCGCCTCATCGTGCTGGCCCGGCGGACCAGTGGCCCGCTCGCCAAGCCGGCCCGCCCGCTCGACGCGGCGCTGCGGGCGCTGACCGCGTATCGCGGCGGCGGCACCGCCCGCCCGTCCGGCGCCCGTCGCCGCAGCGCCGGGCCCGTGCGCCTGCGCGCCGCGCTGCTGAACCTCACGCGCGAGAAGGCCGCCGGCCGGCTGCGGCCCTCCTGATACAATCCGGTGTCCTTCTGCAGGACACTGGCCGGAGTGGTGAAACTGGCAGACGCGCCGGACTCAAAATCCGGTGGGGTTCACTCCCCGTGTGGGTTCGATTCCCACCTCCGGCACCAAATCACTAGAACGATCGTGGATTCAGGATCCGGCCGGCCGTCTTCAATCGTTGTTGCCGCCTACTTGGTCGGTGGGACGTAGGGAGGAGCGCCCGTGTCCATGACTTCACGCACCGAGACGTGGTGTGTGCCGCTGCGGACATCCAGGGTTTCAGATACTTCTGCAGAACGTCGTCCGCAGCGAACGACCACCGTTCGATTCTCGACTTCAGGTGTCAGCGACTCACGAGTCGATAGAGTGCACGGTACGATTGCGGCTCGGCCAGCCACCGCGCTGACGACACCGTAGAGTCCGCGGGCGAGGTCTCTTGCAGACACGGAATCGTCCGTGCCTTCGACCCACACCTTGTTGACCCATTCAAGGCGTCCAGTTCTGAACGCCATGGTGGCGATGATATCGTGCAGTGTGCCACCCTCTAGCGACCAAACGGCCACGTTGAAGAACGGATCCGCTGCGCTCTCGGCCGGTTCCACGAGCCTGATGCCATACAGAGCGGGATACTCCTGAAAGCTGCCTCGACAGCGTTGAAGGGCATGCCGATGTCGACCGTTGCTAGCCCGATTCTGATCGGTATCTCTTGGCTTGCAGCGTTCGAGGGCGAGAGCAGTGCAACGAAACCAACCAAGAACACAATACTCTTCGCCAAGGGCTGATTCTCCGTTCCTCTCGGTGCCATTGTCGGACGGCCCGCTGCGATGCTAGTGCGCCCGTCGCCCGTCGCAACCCTCACGCGGAGACGGGCATCAGGACGCAGTAGCCTTTGCTGCCGCTGTTCCTGGCATGAGCTCACCCCCACCGTCCTGTGTCCCGCTCGACTACGAGCGGAGTTCTGGGCGACCGGAGTGCCAGATACTTCGATATCACCAGAGATATGGATCGGCCGGGCGCTCGCAGGAGTGGCCTTAGCCACCAGGACATGGTCTTCTGGCCGTGTATCGGCAAGTGGACTCCCGCTGGCCCCGAAGCCCGACCGGCCAGAGAACTCAGCCCGGCAGAGGCCGTCGTCTGTTTTCCCTCCGCCTCTCGGAGGGTGGACGTATGGACGAGCATTCCCAGCGTTGCTAGTATCGCCCCCGTTGACATCCACCCCGGTTGAGTTGCGCGGCTCGGCAGAGCAGTCTGGAGACTGCAGGCTGGCAGGTGAGCGAGGACGGCGATGAGTGAGGACGAGCTGGAACTCGGCATACTCAGCAGGTTCGTTGCGCAACACGCCGAAGCTGACCGCCTCAATCCGGACGGCGGCAAGTGTCTTCGTGAGCTCGACTTGAGGCAGGTGCTCTTCGACATCACTGCCATCCAGGGCCCGGAGCTTGACCACCTCTACCGGGTATGGAAGCGACGCCTTGTTGGAACGCAGCACGGGCCTTTCGCGGCTCCTCTGCGCGCCTGCACCGATAGTTCGAAGAACCGAACGGAGCACAAGCACCACGCGAGGGCGTTCCTTGGTGACCGTCCCCTGGCCTGGGACAGAATTGCTGAGCTGAAACGGGCTGGCGTGCACGCGCCGAAGAGGACACACATGGCCATCAGACTCTTCATCAGCCATTCATCAGCCGACAAGGCGGTTGCTGAGCGGCTTATTGAACTGCTGCGCGACGCCCTCAGCCTTCGAGCGGAAGAGATTCGTTGCACCAGCGTCGAGGGCCATCGTCTCCCCGGAGGAGCCGACACGGACGAAGAAATTCGCCGTGAGATCAATGAGGCAGAGGCGTTCATTGGCATCGTTTCTGCTGACAGCGTCCAGTCGCTCTATGTCCTATTCGAGTTGGGCGCACGTTGGGGTTTGGGGAAGCCACTGGTGCCGCTGCTGTGCCCTGGGTTCGCTGCAGAGCTCCTAGACGGTCCATTGAAGGGCTTGAACGCGCTACGGATGGACAACCGGCAGCAAGTGCTGCAATTGGTCCATGAGATCGGAAGGTCGCTTGGGGCCGACCTCGCCGCCCCACAGTCGTACGCTCAGCGGGTGGATGCCGTGGTCGACCAGCCCGCGCGACTCGCAAGCAATGCTGCTGGTGGCGCTTCATCGGGCCCTAGGCAGCCGGCCGCGCGGCGGTTAAATGTGGAAGAGCGCGACTTGGTAGCGGGACTCTCGGAAGTGGCAGGCGAGCTGTTGCGTCATGTAGCCAACGATGCGAATGGTGCCCTTGAGGTCATGGATCGCACAACTGGCATGTCCGTTACCACAGGCGGTCGAGAGCTAGTAGAGGGGGGAGCCGGGCGGGCTAGGTCAGTGCAGCGGTGGCTTCGTGCGATTCGTGAACTATGCGAGAGAAATCTGTTGCGCATAGAGGATGGTGATCCATCTATGTTCAAGCTGACGCCCGATGGATACCACGCTGCCGACCTGCTGGACCGGCTGGACAGCTCATTCGACCCATATCTCGGTTCGAACTAGACCTCCCGGATGCTTCGGGCGGCACCACGTGTCACGTCACCACCACAGGACCGCGGTCTCCCCGGCGTGGTCAGCGTAGTAGAGGCGGATCCTGAGGACGTACTTGTGGCCGCGTGACATGCGCAGCGCGAGGTACGCGTTGCGATCCACGCCGCTGTCGTCGTCGCCCCCGCGGTACTTCAGCTCGCCGTTCACATCCTCGAACAGGACGATCACTGTGTCGGCCGCGCCGAGCGTTCGAATCTCGTACGTGCGGCTGCGGGCGGGGAGCAGACGCAGGTCGACCTGCGCACCGGGCGCGATCGTCAGCCGGCGCGATTCCATCAGCTTCAGCTCGGGGAAGCTAGTCACCGGACCCTGTCCCGGATAGAGCTGCCTCGCATAGGCCACATCGCGGGCCGACAGCCCGCCGGCCGGCTGCATGGGCTGGGTCTGGTACAGCTCGGGCGTCTTGATGAGCCCCGCCTCGAACGGGTAGTGCATCACCGAATCCCGGTCCCACTCGGTGCCCTGCACGCTCGAGACGTCGAGCTTCCGAATGATGTTGAAGTACGTCTTCTGCCGCGGCCAGTTGTTCGGCGGTCCGGCCAATGCCGCGTAAACCTTTTCCTCGTCCCAGACGATGCCCGCGAACGGATTCTGATGCTCGTGCTGAAAGCCCAGGGTGTGACCGATCTCGTGGATGCCCGTGTCGATGTCGTTCGCAAGGCTCCAGCCGATGTTCATGGTCCGCTGATCCGACGCCTGGTTCAGGATGTCCCGGCCGACGTAGGACCAGGACCCATCGCCGCTCATGAACCCGATGCGGATCATCGCCTGATCCCGCGAGCCCACTTCCTTGAACCGCACGCCCAACCCGAGGTCGGCCCATGCCTTGAACGCCTGTCGCATCGCGACCTTCTGCGACCCGGGCCGAGTTCGCGCGGCGTGCTGGGGCGCACGCTGCAGTAGTGCGGGTGCAGCGGTGTCGTCGTTCGCCTGGCCGGGGTCTTGCGAGAACTGGTCGATGCGCGACGAGCCATGTGAGCCTCCCTTGGTCGAGTCAGCCGGGGAACGGCCCACACACTAGCCGGTCTGCGCTCCGAACGGAAGTGGATCCAGCCGCACCAGGCGCCTGCGAGGCGACCGAGGCACGGGGCGGCCGCTGTGGCCTTGCGCCGCGATGCCGCCCGCGACTACCGTGTGTGTCCGGCGCCTCGGCACCCTCGGTATCGGGGACCAGGCACGCCGTCGGACCTTGAATCGCCAGGTCACGTTGCGCAGATCGCGTCTCCCAGGCGCGGACACGGGCGGCACGGGTGGGCGACCCGGCGCTCGGAAACGGGGGTGTACATGATCGCGATGGCCCGCATCCTGGTGCCGACCAATCTGGGCGAGCCGTCGCGCTCGGCCGTCAGGTACGGCGTCGCCTTCGCCCGCCAGTTCGGCGCGCAGCTGATCCTGCTGCACGCCATGAACGCCAGGGACTTCGAGGTCGCGATCGAGGCCGAGCGCGTGCTCGAGCAGCTGGCGCCCGCGACGCCGGGGGCGCCGCATCCGACGCGGGACGAGGTGGTGAACGCCGTGGCGCGGGCAGACCTCCGGCGCCTGCTCGATGCGGACGAAGAACGGGAGACCCGCGCGGATTACCTGCTGCGTCCGTTCACCGATGGTGGCCCCGACAGCGCCATCGTCGCGTGCGCGCGGGAACTGGGCGTCGACCTGATCATCATGGGCAAGCACACGATCGGGCGCGTCGAGCATCTCATCGCCGGCAGCGTGACCGAGCGGACCATCCGGCAGGCGCCGTGCCCCGTGATGATTCTTCAGCATCCCCAGCGGGACATCGTCGTCGAGCCTCCTCGACCTGACGCGGCAGAGGCGTAGCCGGTCGATCCCGACCGGGGGAGCTCCACCTCGCGCGACGGCCGTGTTGCGGGTAGGATCCGTGTGCTCGGTTACGCCGTCCTGTCGGGTCGGGAGGAGTCTGTGATGTCTACACGCTATCGTGCCCGTGCGTGCGCCCTCGTACTCGGTGCCGCCATGCTGCTGCCGGCTGCGCCGGCATTGGCGCAGTTCGACTTCAGCGGCGAGTGGGTCACCCCGCGGGCGGTCATCTACGGACGCACCCTGTCGCAGCAGTTCGAGGACGGGCCGGATCGCGCCGACGGTCCGGAGATGGGCGACTACACGGGGTTGCCGCTCAACGAGTTCGGACGCAGAAAGGCGGATGCCTGGTCGGCCTCCGTGCTGGCGCAGCCCGAGCGCCAGGGCAATCCACATCCCGCGCAGTACTCCATGCGGGGCGGGGGCGGCCCGAACCTCCGGATCATGAAGGTGATCGATCCGGTGACGTCGGCCTGGATCGGCCTGCGGATGGACGGGTTCTACAACGGCGGCAACCGGACCATCTGGCTCGATGGCCGGCCCCATCCGGGGCAGTACGCCGAACATCTCTGGAGTGGGTTTTCAACAGGCGTCTGGCAGGGCCACATGCTCAAGGTGACCACCACCCACATGAAGCTCGGCTTCCTCCGGAGAAACGGCGTGCCGAGCAGTTCGCGCACCACGATGACGGAGTATTTCGTGCGGCACGGCACGTACCTCACGGTCATCACGATCCTCGAAGATCCCGACTACCTCGAGGACTACTTCGTGCGCGACGTGACCCTGCGCTGGGCCCCCGAGCTGGTCGTGGGTCCGCCGTCCATCGTCGATCCGAGCGACGAGCTGGGCGACAAGCCGCTCGGCTGGGTGCCGCACAATCCACCTGGTACCCGGCACACGGAGTTCGCCGAGCGCTTCGGGCTGCCGTTCGAGGCCACACGGGGCGGCGCGGAGACCGTGTATCCCGAGTATCAGAAGACGCTGGCGGAGCTGATCGCGCGCGACAAGGCCGCGCGAACCCGCCAGGCGCAGGAGCCCGCACGATGAGGCCGATCGGAACCCGCCGGGCCGCCCTGCTCGCCGCCGCGGTGGTGGTGATGCTGTGGACGGGGACGGCGCGGCCCGGGGCACAGGGACGGGTGGAGACGCTGCTGGTGCAGGGGCAGGTGCACCTGCTGGCGGGCGCCGGGGGGAATGTCACCGCGCTTGTCGGCCCCCAGGGCGTGATGCTCGTGGATGCCGGATCGCAGGGGGCGACCGAGTCGTTGCTCGCCGCGCTGCGCACCATCACGCCGCTGCCGATTCATTTCCTCATCAACACCAGCGCCGATCCGGATCACGTGGGTGGGAACGCGGCCATCTCGCAGTCCGGTCGGCCGATGCCGGGATGGAACGGGGCCGGGGTCCCCGGCGCGCCCATCTTCGCGCACGAGAACGTGCAGCGGCGCATGAGCGCGCCTGGGCCCGGCGATCCGGGGTTCGAGGCGCCGTTCTGGCCGACCTCCACCTTCTTCACGGCCAAGCATACGCTCCACTTCAACGACGAACCCATCGAGCTGCTCTGGCAGCAGGCGGCGCACAGCGACGCCGACCTGATGATCTTCTTCCGCCGCTCGGACGTCATCAGCGCGGGTGACATCGTCAACATGGAGAGCTTCCCGGTCATCGACCTGGCCAGGGGCGGCAGTATTCAGGGCGAGATCGACGCCCTGAACCGGATCATCGACATCGCCATCCCCCGCATGAACCAGATGGACGGCACGCGCATCATCCCCGGGCATGGACGGCTCTGCAACGAGGCCGACGTCGTCGAGTACCGGGACATGGTGACCGTGATCCGCGACAGGGTGCAGACGCTGCTCGCGCAGGGGAAGACCCTGGAGGAGGTGCAGGCCTCGCGCCCCGCCTACGAGTACGAGCCCGTCTACGGGGCGGATCAGGGGCCCTGGACCACGCGCATGTTCGTGGAGGCGGTGTATCGGAGCCTGGAAGGTGAGGACGCCCGGAGCCGGGCAGCACGGTAGACGCGCACACCCCGGCGCTGGGCGCGCCCTCATCCCCCATCGGTCTTCCGCAGGGCTCAGAAGCGCCAGCCTCCGCCCACCGCCAGCCGGAGTTCGTGGCCGATGAAGTCGTCCTCGTGCGTGTCGTTGCCGGCGTCGAAGGCCGGGCCCGGGTAACGCACCATGCGGTTGCTCACATCCAGCCGTAGGAAGCTCCGCGGTGTCATGAACACCTCCACGCCGCCACCAAGGTCGAGGGCCAAGGCGGTATGCCCCTCGGCCAGGATGCACGACAGCGGCGGCGGGAAGATGAGGATGCAGGCGACCGGCTCCGAGCGGCCGCGAAACGCAACGAAGCCGGGCCGCACCTTCGCAAACGGCCGTATCCGATCCAGGCGTGGTCCCACCGTCATCCCGAACAGGCCCTCGGTGCGACCGGGCGAGAAGCCGTCGCGCGGCGCATCGCCCGGGACGTAGTTCAGTTCCGCTTCCACGCCGAACAGGGACGTCGGCCGCCAGCCCACGCGACCACCGACGCCGACGTCGGTATCGTCGATCTCGTTCGACATCACGACCGGAAGCTGGACGCCCAGCTCGAAGGGGTGAGCGTCATCCTGGGCCGTGGCGACATGAGGGGCGCAGACGAGCAGGATCAGGGCAATCAGGGCAGGGCTTCTCAGCATGGCCGCTCCTCGTGAATGGCCGCTCTTCGTGATGGTGCGTCCCGGCGGGGTGCGCCGCGATGGCGCCGCGCACGGGCGGATATGCGTGCACATCGATAGGACGACGGACCTCGCGGGATCGTCGCCAGGCGCGGTTGTCAGGGCCGTGGCACGAACTTCTGGATGCGCTTGCCCGTGTCCACCTCGCCCGTGTACAGGTTGCCGGCACGGTCCATCACGATCTGGTGCACCCAGTGGAACTGCCCGGCGTTGCGGCCGTTGTGGCCGAACGCGCCCACCTCGCGGCCGTCTTCGCGGTTGAGGATCCACACCACGTTGTTGCGGCCGTCGGCGACGAACAGGTATCGCTCCTGCGGATCGCGTGAGAGTTCCACGGCCCACGCGGAGCCGTTGCCGAGCGTGTCGGGCCTGACGAAGAACTCCTTCACGAAGGTGCCGTCGGTCCGGAACACCTGGATGCGGTTGGACGTGCGGTCGCACACGTACACGAGCCCGTCACCCGACACCTTGATGCAGTGCACGGGGCCGAGGAACTGGCGGGCGGGCGCCTGCCCGGCGGCAAAGGCGGGGAGCGGACCGTTCGCGATCTCTGCGAGCGGAATGCCGTAGGCGCCCCACCCGCGCTTGAAGGCGCCGGTGGCCATGTCGAGCACCACCACGCGCCGGTTGCCGTAGCCGTCGGCCACGTACAGCTCTCCCGCCTGCTCGTCGGCGTCCATCGCCGCGACGCGCCCGAAGTAGCTCGTGTCCTGGTTGTCGTCCGGCCCATCTACCGGTCGGCCGTACGTCGCCAGGTGCTCGCCGTCGCCGGTGAACTTGAGGATCACGCGGTCCTCGGCTGCGGTGTCGGTCCTGGCGCTGTTGCCGGAGAGCCAGACGTTGCCGGCGTCGTCCACGAAGATGCCGTGCTCGGTCGCGGGCCAGTTGGGCGCGTACCCGGGGCCGCCCCACGCGCGGAGCAGCGTGCCCTCGGCGTCGAACTCGAGGACCGACGGCGCCGCCGTGCAGCAGATGGCCTGGGGCGGCGTCTGCGCGGCCGAGAGCTCGTCCACCGTGTTGCTGCGCGGCCGCTGGAACACCCACACGTGATCCTGGCTGTCGATGGCCATGCCACCCACCTGCCCGAGGATCCAGTTGTTCGGCAGTTCCTTGGGCCAGGCCGCATCGACCGCGTAGCGGGGCATCGCCGCGCCGCCCGGCACACTGTCGGCTCGCGCGTCGGCGTCGGTGGCACCGCCGGCCGTCGCCGCGGGGGGGGCTGCCACAGCGGCGTCGTTCCCTCCGGACGAAGCGCCTCCGCAGGCCGCCAGCGCCGCGGCCGTGACGAGGGCTGTCAGTGTTGCCAGGCCCAGCGCGATGCGCCGAGAAGTGGCGGTGATTCCTTGACGGCTGGGCATGGCAACATCCCTTTCGCCGGCCCGGGGACGGAGGCAGCCGGCAGGCGAGGCGCATCATACCGCCAGCAGCCGGGCGCCGGGCTACAATGCCCCGGTCGTCGGCGCCCTCGAACGGGCGCGCCCAGACGCTCCTTGTGGAGGTTCCCGTTGCGCACGCCCCTTGCCGTCTCGCTGTTCGTCCTGACGACGCTCCTCGGCGTGGCACTCCTGGCGCAGCAGGCCCCGGTCGCCCCGGCAGCCGGCCGGGCGCAGGGCGGACAGGCCCAGGGGGAGCAGGCTGGCGCGCCGCGCGGTGGCGGCGCGGGTGGCCGCGGTGGGCGCGGCGGCATCCCGATCGCCGAGGGCGCCGAGTGCCCGCCCGGCACGACCGAGGTCCGGCCCCGCACCTGCCAGGCGCCCGAGTTCCCCGCGCCGAGCATCGTGGACTACCGCCCCCGCTCGACGCTGGTCACCCCGCAGCACCCGGTGCCGCGCGCGAAGTTTCCCGTCGTGGACATTCACGGGCACCCCGGCAACATCACCACGCCCGACGCCCTGGCGCGCGTGGTGGCGTCGCTCGACGACCTCAACGTGCAGGTGCTCGTGAGTGCCGACAACCTCACCGGCGACCGCCTGCGCCAGACGCTCGAGAACGTGCGCACGAGCCCCTTTGCCGATCGCGTCCGCGTGCTGGCGGGCATCGACTTCCGCAACGTCGGCCCGGGCTGGGGCGAGAAGGCCGCCGCGCAGCTCGAGGCCGATATCGCGGCCGGCGTCATCGGCATCGGCGAGATCCCGAAGGGGTTCGGGCTCACCGCCCGCAAGACCGATGGCAGCCGCCTGCGGGTGGATGATCCCGAGCTCGATCCGGTGTGGCAGACGCTGGCGAAGCACGACATGCCGGCCTTCATCCACACGGCCGAACCGCAGGAGTTCTTTCAGCCGCTCGACATGCACAACGAGCGCTGGCTCGAGCTCGCCCTCTTTCCCGACCGGCGCAACTTCGGGCCCGGCCAGGTGAGCTTCGAGGAACTGATGACCGAACGGGACAACCTGTTCCGCCGGCATCCGAACACGCGCTTCATCGCGGCGCACATGGGCTGGCATGCCAACGACCTGGCGCGACTGGGCCGCCTGCTCGACACCTTCCCCAACGTGAGCACCGAGATCGGTGCCGTGCTCTATGACATCGGGCGGCAGCCTCGCGCCGCGCACGACTTCTTCGTGCGGTACCAGGACCGCGTCCTCTTTGGCAAGGACGCGTTCCAGCCGTCGGAGTACCCGTACTACTGGCGGGTGTTCGAGACGACGGACGACTACTTCGACTACTACCGCGACTATCACGCGTTCTGGAAGCTGTACGGGATCGGCCTGCCGGACGACGTGCTGCGCAAGGTGTACTCCGGCAACGCACTGCGCCTCATGCCAGGCCTGCCGGTCGCCGGCTTCCGCTGATCCCCGACGATTCTTCGCGACCGACGAGAAGGAGACGACCGTGAAGACGATGCTGCTCGCCCTTGCCGTGTGCCTGCTGACCGCCGCGCCCGCTCGCGCGCAGGCGCCCGCGGCACCGCCGGCGGCCCCTGCCGCCCCGGCCACGCCGACCGCCACGGTGGCACCCGAGATTCCGGGTGTCGTCTCGGGCGGTACGCCCGTGGAGGTGTTCGCGACGAACCTGCGCGGCACCGAGGGCCCCATCCCGCACCCCGACGGCACGTCGCTCGTCCTGACCGAGCAGCAGGTGAGCATCATCACCAAGCTCGATGCCGGGGGGAACGCCACGGTGCTGCTCGACGCCACCCAGGGCGCCAACGGCCTCACGATCGACCCGCAGGGACGCCTCATCGGGACCCAGCCCGCCAGGGCGGCCATCGCCATGTTCACGCCCGAGTACCGCGTCCTGGCCGACCGCTTCGAGGGGCAGCCGCTGCTGCGCCCGAACGATCTGGTGGCCGACCGCCGCGGTGGGGTGTACTTCACGGACCCGGGCCCCAACCCCGCGCCCGGCGACACGCTGCCGCGCAAGCCGGCGGTGTTCTACATCCAGCCGGGCGGTGCCGTGGTGAAGGTCACCGACGACATCACGCGGCCCAACGGCATCATCCTCAGCCCCGACGAGCGGGTGCTGTACATCGCCGACACCCTCGGCCCGGCGGTCATCGCGTACGACGTGCAGCCGGACGGCAGCGTCCGGAACCGTCGTGCGTTCGCGGCCCTCGAGGGCGTGACGCAGACCGACACGGGCGTGCGGAGCGGCGCCGACGGCCTGGCCGTGGACGAGGACGGCCGGCTCTACGTGGCCACGCAGGTGGGCGTACAGGTGTTCGCCACCGACGGGCAGCATCTCGGGACGATCCCGATCGGGATCCCCAACGGCCCCCAGAACCTCACGTTCGCCGGCCCCAACAAGCAGACGCTGTTCGTCGTGGGCCGGGGCTCGGTGTGGAAGGTGGCGATGCGGTCCCGCGGACCGAGGAACCGCGCCAAGTAGGCACGAGTCGAGGGTGATGCCGCACGCGCCGGATGGCGCGCGGCGGCCGGCGGGTGCGGCGGGGGATCCGCGCACGGGACCGGAGCGTGACGGATCGGATCCCCGCGAGGACCTCAGGCGATGGAAGTGCGGATGTATCCCAACATGCGGCGGCCCAACGTGGGCATGAAGCCGAAGCGCGAAGCGCAGCGCCCCCTGCTGCCGCAGCATGCGCGCCACTGTCCGGTGCTCGAGGCCGGCAGTGCCATCGGCTTCATGGTGTATCCGCCGATCGCGCCCAACGAGTCGTACCACCTGGAGTACCAGGGTGACGGGCGCTACCGCTTCATCTACTACGTGCGGAACAAGACGGGCGGATGGGACGCGTTGTTCGCGGTGGTCATGACGCTGCCGCTCGGCGGCTCGGGCAAGGCCAACGAGGAAGTCGTGTTCCTGACCTCGGTGCCCGCGACCTCGCGCGAGAACGCGCTGCTCATCGCCCGTACGTGCATGGTGCCGCAGGACACCGGCACGCCCGCCGGCGCCCTGGCGCTGCGGGGCGCCACCAACTTCGCCACGCCGGCGGGGTGGGACACGGTGTACTCGCCGATCTTCAACCAGATCGAGCGGCCGGTGGCGCCCATGCTCATCGTGCGCGTCGAAACCGACTGGTACGCGCACGAAACCGAGTTTCGCTACGTGCTGCAGCCGGGTGAGGGCATCTCGGGGGAACACACGGTGCCGATCGGGCAGGTGTTCTTCATCCCCCGCGAGGAGATTACGCTGCGCGAGTGCACCGACGAGGAGATGGCGGCGCTGCGTCAGTCGATGGAGGCCTTCGCCGAGGAGAAGGCCAAAGTCCAGCTCACCACGCCCTACGGGCTCACTTACAGCCCGCACTACCTCCGACGGAGCCGCTCGCAGAAGCCCTGACACCCAGCCCGGCCGCCGGTGGCCCGTGAGCGGCACCGGCGGCTCCGGCGGCGCGGCCGGTACCGCCACGCCCTGCCACGCACGCGATCCGGCAGGCGCCGCGTCGAGTCAGGCACGTCTGCCGCCCGTGCCGGGCGTGTGCTAGCATCCCCCCCGGTTTCCCACCCGCGCGTGCCGCCCGTTCGCCGTGTCCCTGAACGCGTCATGGAGCTGCGCATGAAGACCCCGCCCCGTGCCTGGTCCCACGCGGTGGCCGCCATCGCGGCCCTGCTGCTCGTCACCGCCTCCTGCGCCCGGGGACCCGACCCCACCGTCGTCCCCATCGACCCGGACGACATCGGGGGCATCGTGTCTGGCCCCGACGGGCCCGAAGCCGGCGTCTGGGTGATCGCCGAGACGCGCGACCTGGACGTGCGCTACATCAAGTCGGTGGTCACCGACGACCTCGGCCGCTTCGTCGTGCCCGATCTGCCCGATGCCAGCTACCGGGTGTGGGCGCGTGGCTACGGGCTGGTGGACAGCGAGGCGGTGACGGCGCGGCCTGGCGCGCACGTGGCGCTCTCGGCGCAGCCGGCCGCGACGCCGGCCGATGCCGCCCGGTTCTACCCGGCCATCTACTGGTACTCGATGCTGCGCATCCCCACGGAAGCCGCGCTGACGTCGGAGGCTGGCGCCGGACGCGGCATGACGCAGCGCGATGTCCTGGCCGGGATGAAGAACACCGGGTGCATCGGCTGCCACCAGCTCGGACAGGCGAGCACCCGCACCCTGCCGCCCGGACTCGGCACCTTCGAGTCGTCCGAGGAGGCGTGGACGCGCCGCATCCAGTCGGGACAGGCCGGGGCGCTCATGGCGGCGCAGCTGGGCCGTCTGGGCCCGGCCGCCACCCGCGCGTTTGCCGAGTGGACCGACCGGATTGCGGCGGGCGAGCTGCCCCACGCGCAGCCGGCGCGGCCCCAGGGGGTGGAACGCAACGTCGTGGTGACGCTCCGCGACTGGATGACCGACCGGCAGTACCTCCACGACCTCATTGCCAGCGATCGTCGCGTTCCCACCGTCAACGCCAATGGCCCGCTCTACGGCTCGCCGGAGTACAGCTCCGACCTGATGCCCATCCTCGATCCCGTGGCCAACACGGCCACCACGTTCCGCCTGCCGGTGCGGGATGCCGACATGCCGCTCAGCCTCGGGCCGGGCCACGCCGCGGCCGCGACGCTCCTGGCGCCCTCGCCCTACTGGGGCGACGAGGTGCTCTGGGATACCCGCGCCAACAACCACAACTCGATGTTCGGGCGTGACGGCAAGCTGTGGCTCGCGGCCACGGTGCGCGCACCGGACAACCCGGCGTTCTGCCAGGCCGGCTCGGACCATCCGTCGGCGCGCGTGTTTCCTCTCGAGCGCTCGATGCGGCAGCTCGCGGTCTTCGACCCCGCCACGCGCGAGTACCGCTTCGTGGACACGTGCTTCGGCACCCACCATCTGCAGTTCGGGTACGACGATCGCGACACGCTGTGGACGAGCGGCGGGGGACCGGTGGTGGGCTGGCTCGACAGCCACACGTTCCTCGAGACCGGCGATGCCGAGCGGGCGCAGGGATGGACGCCGCTGGTGCTCGACACCAACGGCAACGGCCGGCGTGACGCGTGGGTCGAGCCGGATGCCACGCCGGATCCGGCGAAGGATACCCGGGTGAACGCCGGCTTCTACGCGGTGATGCCCAGTCCGGTGGACGGGTCCGTGTGGGGCTCGAGCATGGGCGTGCCGGGACGCATCGTGCGCCTGGCACCAGGCGACGACCCGTCCACCACGGCGCTCGCCGAGGTGTTCAACGTGCCGGCGCCCGGCTTCGCCGTGCGCGGTGCGGACATCGACAGCCAGGGCGTGGTGTGGGTGTCGCTCGGCAGCGGACACCTGGGCAGCTTCGATCGCCGCAAGTGCACCGCTCCCTTGAGCGGCCCCACGGCGACCGGTGACCACTGCCCGGAAGGGTGGACCTTTCATCAGTACCCGGGCCCTGGATTCCAGGGCCTGGGCGACAACAGCGCGGAGTCGAGCTACTACACCTGGGTGGACCAGCACGATACGTTCGGCCTCGGCCGCGACGTGCCGATGTCCACCGGCAACCTGAACGACGGCCTCATCGCCTTCAGCGGTGGAGCGATGGTGGTGCTGCGTGTGCCGTATCCCTTGGGCTTCTACGCCAAGGGCTTCGACGGCCGCATCGACGACGCGGCGGCGGGTTGGAAGGGGAGGGGACTCTGGGCCGCCAACGGCGATCGCACGCCGTGGCTCATCGAAGGCGGCAAGGGCTCGAAGCCGCTGGCCGCGCACTTCCAGCTCCGACCCGATCCGTTGGCCAAGTGACGGGGCGCCCGCTATACTGTCCGACCATGAAGAGACGCCTGTCGCTCGTGTTCGTGCTCTCGATTGCCCTCTTTGGAGCCTACCTCCAGGGACAGGGCGGTCCCCGTCCCTCCGTGCTCGACGTCGTGAAGGTGCAGGACGACCTGTTCGTCATCCACAACGCGGTCGTGCCCGGCAACGTCACCGTGCTCGTGACCAACGAGGGCGTGCTCCTCGTGGACGACAAGTTCGCCGTGGACTACGACAACATCGTGGCCGAGGTGCGCAAGCTCACCCCGCAACCCATCAAGTTCGTCATCAGCACCCATCATCACGGCGATCACACCGGCGGCAACGCGAAGATGCAGGAGGCTGGCGCGCAGGTCATCACGTCGGAACAGACCCGGAAGTACATGATGGACGGGAACCTGCCCGGCATGCCCATGACCACGTTCGACCAGCGGGGCTTCGTGCACCTGGGCGGCAAGTCCGTGGAGCTGTACCAGTTCGGCCGGGCGCACACCGGCGGCGACACGTTCGTCTATTTTCCCGCGCACCGCGTGCTCTCGACCGGCGACGCCTTCACCTTCGGCGACGACACGCCGCAGCTGGTGGACTACGCCGGCGGCGGCAGCGCCAAGGACTGGCCCTACACGCTCGACGGGGCGCTGCAGCTCGACTTCGACACCGTGGTGCCCGGCCATGGCCTCGTGACCACGAAGGCCGAGCTTCGCAAGTTCCGCGACAGCACCATGGCGGTGCGTACGCGTGTGCACCAGATGCTGGTGGAGAAGAAGACCAAGGACGAGATCTGGCAGGTGCTGCAGTCGGAATTCCGCTGGAACCAGTTCCAGCAGCGCAGCGTCGACGGCCTGATGATCGAATTGCAGTAGGCAGGGGGGCAGGTCACCCCCGCGCCTGACAGCGCGGCAGACGCACGCTGCGCCCACACGCGGCGGCGGACAGCACAGGATGCGTGCCGGGTACTCCTCCGCGGGTGCCCGGCACGTGTCGCGTACGGGCCTAAGCCAGCAGGTCGAGCACCGAGCCAATCATGTCGTCGGCCGCGCGCACCACCGCCGTGCCGGCCGCCACCTCGTGGCGCGCCCGCAGCAGGTCCACCATCGAGCCGGCCAGCTCGCCCTCCGCTCCGTCCCGAGCCACGCGCGTGGCCGCCTGGTCCAGGCGGTCGAATCCTCTCTCGATGGTCTTGAGCCCCTGGCTCACCCCGTCCAGCATGTGGTGACTCCCTCCGTGAGGAATCGGCACCCGGCCCGGGTGCTTGAGCGCCGCCGGGACAGCCGTGAGGGCGGCATGGCGGCGCCCGTCGGCGCGCGAAGGCCCGAAGCACGAGACGGGATGTGGACGCAGGCGCAGGGTGGGGGCAGGATCCGGGGGGCGCGCGCGGAGAGGATTGGGGCCCGGCCGGCGGTGCCGGGCCCCGCGATGGCTCAGGGCTGGTCGGGCGTCATCAGGCGAATCGTGCCGTCGCCCTTGTTGAGCAGCAGGATCTGGCCGTCCGGTCCCTGCCCGAACCGCAGGTCGGCCCTCGTGGCCGGTGTCTTGCCCTGCTGGCGGTTCTTCTCCTGAATGAGTGCCAGGAGCGTCTTCGGCGTACCGTCCGCATTGAGCAGGATCCGGCGCATCGCGGCCTGCCCGCCATTCGGCAGCGTGTCCGCGCTCACGTAGAAGATCTCGCCGCTCGGGTTGTCGCCGAAGATGAGCAGGTTGGACAGGCGCGGAATGGCGGTGCCGCGGTACACGTAGCCCATCGTCACCGCCGACTGTGGCTGCAGGAGCGGGTCGAGCTGGCCGTACTCGACGATCGGGAAAGTGATGCCCGCTTCGCCGCGCATGCCCGTGAGGCCCACCTCGGCCCGGCTGATATAGCGGTAGCTGCCCTCCCACTTGTTCCAGCCCAGGTTGCCGCCGCGCGGCACCAGGCTCACCTTTTCCACGATGTTCTGGCCGATATCGGCGACGAACATGTTGCGGGTGCGGGAGTCCCAGGCGAAGCGCTGTGGATTGCGCAGGCCGTAGGCGTAGATCTCGCCGAGCGTGTTCGGGTTGTTGTCGCTCACGAAGGGGTTCGACTCGGGAATACCGTACTTGCCGTTGGCGCTGTTGCGCCCCAGCGGGTCGATCCGCATGATCTTGCCGAAGGGCGACGCCAGGTTTTGCGCGAGGTTGATCGGGTCGCCGCCGCTGCCCCCGTCGGCGAAGCCGACGTAGAGCAGGCCGAACTCGGGGCTGCCGGGCTGCGCCGTGGGGTCGAAGCCGAGCTGGCCGCCGTTGTGATTGGCGAACGGCTGCTGCATCCGCATCAGTTCGCGCGGCGCGCCGCCGTCGTACGTCTCGGCCGCGGCATTGCGGGCGGTCCACTCGAGCAGGACCGAGTCGTGCGTGTCACCACCGTCGCCGGGCGTGAAGTCGGGACGGGGGCCGGTGTTCTCGCTGTCGGTCAGCGTGTAGAACTTGCCGTAGCCCGGGGTGCCCGCCTGGCCGAACTGCGGGTGGAAGGCAAAGCTCTGGAAGCCGCGCTCGCGGCCCTCCGACTGCACGCGGACGCCCCACGCACTGGCGTTGATGTCCACGTAGGTCCTCACCGATCGCCCGTCGTAGCTCACGCTGTACAACGGCCCGCGCATGTCGTTGACGAACATCCGGCGGGTACCCGGCTCGGTCACGAGCATCATCGGGCGCGCCGCCACGCCGCCGATGTCGGGCAGTGAGGCGAACTCCACGACACGGACGGGAATCATCCCCTCGGTGGCCTGGATGGGCGCCGGAAAGGGATCGTCCGGCGCCTGGGCGCATACGGGACTGGCCATGAGCCAGGCGGCCAGGAGCAGGCAGGTCGTGCGGGTCATGCATATCCTCCGTCGTCTGCGGGAACGCCCGGCGATGGGCCGGGCCGACACGGCGACATTCTGCCACGACCCGCGGCGGCGGACGGCGCGTATAATCCTCGCCCATGCGGCGCTGCGCTTTCGATCAGGCTCTGCGGCACCTCCGCTCCGCCGGCCTCGCTGCGGCCTGCTGCACCGTCGTGGCTGGCGTTGCTCCAGCCGGCCCCTCTCAGGCCCGCACTGCCCTGACCTCCGCTGCCCTGACCTCCGCTGTGCTGGCGACTCCCGTGCTGGCCGCCGGTGCTGCCGGAGCCCAGGCGCAGACACGTTCGGGGCCGGTGCCGGTCGATCAGGACCCCAGCCACCGCATCGTGCTGAGTGCGCCGACCTTCCGGATCCTCGAGGTGGAGGTGCTGCCGGGCGCACGCACGCTCGAGCACCTGCACGACCGGGATCTCCTCACCGTGAACACGGGCATCGGCACCACGCGCACACGCACGACGGGGCAGGACTGGGGCACGCCGCGTGTGCGGCGGCTGGGCGAGACGACCGTGGCCGAGTACACCGGGCGTCCGGCGGCGCACGTCGTGGAGAACATCGACGACGTGGCATACCGGCTGGTGGGGGTCGAGAACCTCAGGCCCGGAGGCTGGACGAGCCACGCCGCGGCAATCGTGCCCGGGCAGCAGATCGTGCTGGAGTCCCGCGCGTTCCGCGCGGCCGACGTGCGCCTGCCACGGGACGGCGAGACCCCGGTGCACACCCACCCCGTGCCCACCCTGGTCGTGCTCGTGTCCGGCGCGGCGACCGCGGGCGGCGGGTCGCCCGGTGTGCTGCGTGAGACCGGCGCGTGGCGGCTCATCCCAGCCGGCGAGGCCCACGCCCTCGAGGCCGCACCCGGCGCCGAGGTGTATCTGGTGGAAGTGGAGATTCGCTGAGGCCGGGCACGAGCCGGCCCCGACTCAGTGGACGATGGGGTCGTCGTCCTCCACCGGATCCAGGTGGGGAATCTCGAGCGCGCGCACCGCGTGCATGATGACCTTGACCGCGTCGTCCACCTCGCGTCCGGCCCGGCGTTGCCGCATGTCGTGCCTGATCTCACGCAGCGCGCGCAGGACCTGTGCGCGGTCGAACCGCTGACCCTGACAGTGTTCGCAGTAGCTCAACTCGTGCTCACCTCGGCTGCCAGTGTATGCGAGGACGCCGGTCGGGGCGAAGTCTGGCGCGGCTCCCGCAGGCGAGGCGCCGGTCCGATACACCGGGCGGAGGCATGATGTCGCACGACAGAAAGCGTATGCGCCCGGTCGTGGCCGTGGCCCTGCTCGTCATGATGGCTCCGGCAGTCGCCGCCGCGCAGATGTTCGTGCCCATGGGCCGGGCCACCCTGCGGAGCCTGCCGGGACTCGAGATCGAGATCGAGGCCGATCAGGCCCTCGAGGCGGCGGGGGTGACCGCGGGCGTGCTGCGGGCCACCGTAGCCGACCGGCTGCGTGCGGGCGGCATTCCGGTGTACCCCTCCCAGCAGGCCAATCCCGGCGCCACCCGGCCGTTTGTCTACGTGCTGGTCACGCCGCTGGCCCTCCCCGCGGGCGGGCACGCGGTGGCCCTCCAGGTGCAGGTCCGACAGGCGCTGCGCTCATCGGTCACCGCGTCCGAGGTGGTGGATGCCGTCACGTGGGGACGCCAGTCGCTCGTGTTCGTCCCGCCGGGGCCGCTGGCGGCGCTGCTGCCGGAGGTGGACGAGATGGTGTCGAGCCTCGTGGCCGACTGGCAGGCGGTGCACTGACACGCGGCCGGGGCTCATCGTCGAGCCCCATGTCAGCCGACGCCTTCAGGCGGTGCCGCCGTCACGTGCGTCGCGATGTGGCTCCGACCGTCGCGACCGCTGCGTCTGCCGTCGCTGCGGCTCACGGTGGCGCCAGGCGTCGCGGTCGATCCCGTACTGCAGGACCGACGTGTCCGCGGGCAGGTGGGGAAGGGTCACCACACCCTCGAGCATCTCCCCAATCCGCTCTGCCACGCGGATCGACGCCTGGTTGTCCGGCAGAATCAGGCTGACGACGTGCGCCTGGTCCAGGTCCTCGAAGGCATGCGCGAGGCAGCGCCGCGCGGCCTCGGTCGCAAACCCTCGCCCCCAATACGGTGAGCACAGCGTCCAGCCAATCTCGAAGCCGGGCCAGCCCTCGGGAAAGAGCGGACCGATCCGTCCCACGAACCGTCCCGACTGCCGTTCGATGACCGAGAACATGCCGTAGCCTCGCAACTCCCAGTGACCGATGTTCGCACTCAGGGCCTGAAAGGCGCCGTGGCGGCTCGCCGGGCGCCCGTCCAGGGCGAGCCAGCGCATAACGGCCGGATCCCCCAGCATGGCTGCAAAGCCGTCCAGGTCCCCGAGCACCGGGCGCCGCAGCAGGAGCCGCTCGGTCTCGAGCCGGATCATGCGCCGCGGACCTGCCCCTTGTTCCGCCACTGGGCCCGGCGATCCTTCGGCAGCGACTTCACGAGCGCCGACAGCGCGTCGGCGCGCGGCGTCACGTAGAACTGGTACGTGTAGCGCTCCAGGTCGGCCGGGGCGTCGTGCGGGATGTCCGCGCCGTGCGCGCCCTTTGAGTTCAGGAACACGAGCATGGTGTTGGCGCGGAAGGGCACCACGCCCGCCAGCTCGCACCGGTGCCCCTCCTGCTCGGGGTAGTAGGTCTGCTTGTAGCCCGCCTCGGCATCGCCCTCCACCCGGAAGATCTGCGTGCCGTAGCGCTCGTCGTCCCCCGGGCGGGCCAGGTACAGCAGGCACGTCAGCAGGGAGCGCTTCGGATCGCGGTGCGGATCCAGGTGGTACCCGGGGCGGCGCAGCATCAGGCGGCCGCCGGACGTGCCGCCCGGGAGGCTCTCCGCCTGCTCGCGCGTGCCCGGTCCGAACACCAGGTCGTAGTGCCGCTCCAGGGGCTCGCGGAACTTGGCGAGCAGCGCCGGCCGCAAGAGCTGGACGGCGACCACCTCGTGGACGAAGTTCCAGACGTGGGTCGAGAGCGCCGGCGCCAGCGTGAGCGGCAGGGGCAGGTCCTGCTTCACGGGGTCGCGTTCGCCGAAGAACGGGAGCGGCGGCAGCGCCTCGATCAGCAGGTCGTAGACCGGGGGCGGCAGCACGGGGTCGAGGACGAGATGCTCGAACGGCTCGTGCACCAGCGTGGCGCGATCCACGACCGCCCGGATGTGCGCGCCGACACGCGTCTGGTCGAGCAACGCCAGCGCCTCGGCCAGGCGGCCGCGCTGCTGGCTGTCGAGCAGCGCGATGTGACGCAGCTGCGAGGCGATCTGATCCCCGCGCGCGGCCCGCACGGCCGTTTCGTCGAGCACCTGCTGCATGCGCTCGACCTGCCGCTGGAGCTGGCGGATGTCCTTGCGCAGGGGCTTCGATGGGCCATCGATGATCCGCGTCCACAGGCTGCGCAGGCGAAGGCCAAGGGCGGGGCGGGTGGCGGGGCGGGGCTCCATGCGTCACTCATGATAGCCGGGTGGTGCGCCGGGCCGGCACGCGTGACGGCGCGTGCTGCCGTCGTCCGCCCGCGCCGTGCCTGCCTGCAGGGTCCCGCCCGCGGGGTGCCTGTGCTGGCTGTCGATGTGGTGCCTGCTCGAACGGCGCCTACGGGCGCCGCGTGGACGTGTTCCGGCCGAGGCGCCCGGCGAACTCCGGATACATCGTCTCTGCCCCGCCGCGTGTGGCGGCCTCCGGCAGATTGACCTCACGCGCGAAATCGCCCAGGAAGGGGTTGGTTCCCGGCAGGTAGTGCGGCACCGCGCCGCGCGGCTGGTCGGCCAGCTCCACGACCGCCGAGCAGGGATAGAGCAGTTGCTGGGGATCGAGCGGCTGGGGGTTGCGGAGCATGTTCGTGGTCTTGACCAGCGGCTCGGTGAGGTACACCGGATCCTCGGTGATGCCGACGTAGGTCAGGACCGCGCCGTGCAGCGTGAAGCGCTCGGTGAGGCGCACCTGATCGCTCTGCGGCAGCCCGTTGCGCCGGTGCCACATCTGCTTGATGTGGGTCGTCGTCACCACCAGCGTCGAGCCTTCCCATCGCCCCGTGGAGAATCCCATCCACGTGTGTTCCGCCAGCGGGGAGGGATGGGGCCGCCCGTCGAGCCAGATCGTCCGGCGCTGCTGGAAGTTGCTGATGTCCACGTGGACGGCGATCATCTGCTGCGTCTGCGGGTCGCGCTCGTCCCAGATGCGCGTGTTCAGGGGGCCACGGAGGATGTAGGGCGAGCTGTGCGCACGGCACTGGTGTTCGGGCACGGTGAGCCGCGACGGCTCCCAGGCGTCCGCGAAGGCGCGGGCACTCTCGTTGATGGGCAGGCCCAGGTAGTCGCCGAGCGCCGGACCGGGAATGCGCTCCGGCTGGTCCTCGTGGAGCAGCGTGTTGTAGCTGCCCATGATCTCGAACTGTGCCAGGGCCGGCGTCACGGTCAGGAGCAGCAGTGCTGCCACGACGCCGGCTACGCGTGGCAGAGTGCCTGTCGGAGTGTGCATCAGACTGCCCGTCACAGTGCCCGTCACAGTGCCCGTCAGGCTGCCCGTCACGCTGCCTGTCACGGCGCCCCGTGTAGCACCGCTGGCGATGGCGCCGATGTCACCGCTCCTCATGGCCGTCCTCCAACCCCCGGCGCGGGCGCCAGACTGCGGTACACCGCCTCGACGAACATGGCGGTTGTCCACGCGCCGCTCGTGGCGCCGTAGCGAGGGTCCCAGTCGAGCGTGGGGCGGGCGGCCTGCACCTGTGCGAGCGTCTGCCCACGCGCGATCATCGCCTGCACGCGGTCGCGGACGATTGTCACCATGTCCCGGTACTCCACCACGTCGAACTCGTCGGTGATGCGGCCCCGACCCGGCACGATGCGTGTGCCGCCCTCGGTGAACTGTTCGGAGATGGCGAGGTCGATGATGCGGTTGAGGCCTTCGATCACACCGTTGACGTGTCCTCCGCGCGCTACGTCGATGCGCGGGTAGCCGGTCGTGCTGAAGATCTCGCCGGCCGCAATGACATCCGAGCCTCGAAAGAACACGAGCACGTCGCCGTCGCTGTGCGCATGCGGCACGTGCACGAGCTGGATGCCCTCGCCGTTGAAATACATCGTCTTCTCGAGCTGGAAGAACGTATCGGTCGGCCAGCTCGCAAACGGCGCGGCCGGCTGCGTACCGGTCGGGGCGCTCATCGCGTTGAGGACGTTCTCGTGCGCCACGATGAAGGCCGAGCCCACCTGGCCAGCCACGGCCGTCTGCCCCACCTGCCCGGCGAAGTTGCCGGCCACGATCTGACGGCCGGCTGCGGCGACGGCCGCATTGCCGCCCGTGAAGGCGGGATCGGCCTGCGTGTTCAGGACGTACCGGATGGGCCGTGCGCCAGCCGCGGCGCCGATGGCGGCCAGCAGCGACGGGGCGAGTTCGGCCGACAACGTGTCCACGACGAGCACGCCCTGCGGACCGATCTGGACGACGGCGTTGGTGCCGCCAATGCTGACGAGCGACACCTGGCCGTGCACCGGCAGGGTCTCGGGGCGCAGCCCGGTTGGTGGCGTCTGGGCGCCGACCGCGACGCCGGTGAGGAGCGTCGCGACGGCCCATGCGGCCGGTGTGCGGAAAGCGCGGCGGGCTCGACGTGACGACATCACGCGGGATTATGGGAGCGGCCTGCCGCCGTAGCAAGCGGAGAAAATTCCCGGCCGGGCCACGATCCGGGTCCCCTCAGGGGAGGTTGCGCCGACAGGCGTTCACGGTGGCCCGGGAGGACCAGGCCCGAGTGCCGCGCCGAGGCGCGCACGGCGCTAGCCGAACAGGTTGAGCAGGGGCAGCGGGACGACGAACACACCGCCCCACGTCCGGATGATCGCCATCTGATCCACGATCTCGGCGCTCAGGTTCCAGGGAAGGATCAGCAGGAACGCGGGCTTCGTCTCGGTGACGCGCTCGGGCGGGTGAATGGGGATGCGACTGCCGGGGAGGAAATGCCCCTGCTTCCGGGGATTGCGATCCACGCAGTAGTCCACCATGTCGGCCGTCACCTCGCACACGTTGAGCAGGGTGTTGCCCTTGGCGGCCGCCCCGTAGCATACGACGGCCTGCCCGGCATCGCGGGCGCCGTCCAGGAAGGCCACGAGCCGTCGCCGGGCCGCGGCCATCTTCACCGCGAAGGCTCCGTACCCCTCCAGCCGGCACAGGCCGGCTTCGGCTTCAAGAGCCCGCATGGCCGCCACGCGGGGCGACGGGGTGCCCGCTTCGTGCCGACGCTGGGCGAGCACGCGCAGCGACCCCCCCTGGGTGCTGAGGTGCTCCACGTCCACCACCTCGAGGCCGTGCGCCTCCAGCACGGTGGCCAGCGAGGTAAGCGAGAAGTACTGCAGGTGCTCGTGATAGATGTTGTCGAACTGGCCGTCCTCGATGAGGGCGAGCAGGGAGTGGCACTCCAGGCTCACCGTCCCGCCCGGGGCGAGCAGGATCTCGAGCCCCTCCACGAAGTCGTTGAGCGCGGGCACGTGCGCGATGACGTTGTTGGCGACGATGAGCCGCGGCCGCGGGGCCTCGTCCGCCAGCTGCCGGGCCACCTCGGCCCCGAAGAACTGCACGCGGGTCGGGATGCCGCGTGCCTCGGCCGCGCTCGCGATGTTGGCCGCGGGCTCGATGCCCTGCACCTGCAGGCCCTTGCGCGCGAAGTACTGCAGCAGGTAGCCGTCGTTGCTCGCGACTTCCACGACCCGGTCAGCCGGCCCCAGCCCCAGGCGCTCGGTGATGGCGTCGGCAAACTGCTCGGAGTGCCGCAGCAGCGTGCTCGAGAACGACGAGAAGTAGGCGTAGTCGCCGAAGATGTCCTCGGGCGGCACCATGGCTTCGAGCTGGACGAGGAAGCACTGCTCGCAGACGTAGGCACGGAGCGGGTAGGACGGCTCGGGACGCGTCAGCTGATCCGCGGTGAGGTAGGCGTTGGCCAGCGGCGTGGCGCCGAGGTCCGCGAACACGTGTCGGAGTGGCGTGCCGCAGAAGCGACAGTCGGCGTTGGCGTGTCCGAGGGTGTCAGGACGCGTCATGCGTCCGGCCCTCCCGTCTCCACGCGGGGAGTCGCCGTCGCCAGCGCCGGCCACCGCGCGTCCCGGTCCGAGATGACGGTGACCGCCACAGGCCACGCGATCCCGATAGCCGGGTCATCGTACCGGAAGCCATCAGCCAGTTCCGGCGCGTAGGGGTGGGACACCAGGTACGACACGTCGGTGTCGTCCTCGAGCGTCTGAAAGCCGTGCGCGCACCCCTCCGGCAGGTAGAGCGCTCGCCGGTTCGTCGCGCTCAGCTCGCACGACACCCACTGCCGGTAGGTAGCGGAATCGGGCCTGATGTCCACCGCCACGTCGTAGATGGCGCCACGCGTGCACTGCACGAGCTTGGCCTCGGCCGCGGGCGCATGCTGGAAGTGCATGCCGCGCAGCGTGCCCTTCCTGCGGTTGTGGGACACGTTCGCCTGGGCGACCACCGGGTTGAGCTGATGGGCACGGAAGTCGTCGGCGCTGAAGGTCCGTACGAAGTACCCACGCGCGTCAGGAATCGCCTGCGTGTGCACGACGAACACCCCAGCGAGGCGCGTGGGCTCGAAGGTCACGGGCGGGTCCAGTAGAAGTCGGCATCCAGCCGGCCGGTGTCCACGAGGTGTCGCAACTGGTGCAGGCGGGTGAACGGCTTCGCCCGCAGGTGCGCCTCGGTGAGACCGACCTGCGCGTACAGCGCGTGGAGCTGTTCCGCGCCGCGGCGCAGGGTCCACTCGCACTGGAACCCCGGCAGGGCGCCGCGGATCTTGCCGAACGCCACGCGGTAGCTCCGCTGGTCGGCGTCGGCCGCGCCGAAGCTGACCTCGCAGCCTGGAAAGACGCTGCCGACGCAGGCCGCGATGTCGCGCACCTGGAAGTTCTCGGCGTCGTCACCGACGTTGAAGACCTGGTTGTGGACCACCTCGCGCGGGGCCTCGAGGGCGGCGATCATCGCCCGCGAAATGTCGAGCACGTGGACGATGGGCCGCCACGGCGTGCCGTCGCTGGTCATGGCAATCCGGTGGGTGGTCCACGCCAGTGCCGCCAGGTTGTTCACCACCAGGTCGAACCGCATGCGCGGCGAGGCGCCGTAGGCCGTCGCGTTCCGGAGGAACGTGGGCGAGAAGTCGTCGCCCGCCAGTTCGGCCAGCTCGCACTCGTCGGCTACCTTGAAGAGCGCGTAGTCGGTCTGCGGGTCCACGTGCGACGTCTCGTCCACGAGATCCTGGGCGGACTTGCCGTAGACGCTGCACGACGACGCGTAGACGAAGCGGCTGACGCCGGCCTCGCGCGCGAGCTTCGCCAGGCGCATGGTGGCCAGGTGGTTGATCTGGTAGGTGAGGCGCCGGGAGAGCTGGCCGAGTGCGTCGTTGGAGAGACCTGCCAGGTGCAGGATCGCGTCGATGCCCTCGAGGTCCTCCCGCCGCACGTGGCGGATGTCCCGGCGGATGGTGCGGTACGGCTGCTCGGGCGGCGGGCCCAGTTCGGCCTCGGTGAAATAGCCCGTGTCGAAGCCGACGACCTCGTGCCCGGCCCGCACGACGAGCGGCGCCAGCAGGCTCCCGATGTAGCCCTCAGTGCCGGTGATGAGGATACGCACGTTGCTGCTGCTCCCGGAGTCGTGTGGCCGCTACCAGACTTTCCATCGGGCATCGCCCGCCTGCCAGATGCGTTCGAGCGTATCGCGGTCGCGCGGCGCGTCCATGCACTGCCAGAAGCCGCCGTGCCGGTAGGCGGCGAGCTGTCCCGCCCGGGCGAGCCCGGTCATGGGCGCATCTTCCCAGGCCTGCTCGTCCGAGGTCACGGCGTCGAGCGCGGCCGGCTCGATCACGAAGAACCCGCCGTTGACCCACATGTCGTCGAGACGCGGCTTCTCCTGGAAGCCCACGGGGTGCCCGTCCGCGCCAAAGGCAATGACGCCGAAGTGCAGGCGTGGCTGCACGGCCGTCACGGTGACCAGCCGGTGCTGCGCGCGATGCAGGGCGAGCAGGGCCGTGACGTCCACGTCGGCGACCGCGTCGCCGTACGTCATGCAGAACGTCTCGTCCCCGAGCAGGTGCCGCACCCGTCGCAGCCGGCCGCCCGTGGCCGTGTGCAGGCCCGTGTCCACCACCTGCACCGTCCAGGGCTCGGCACCCCGCTCCTGCTCGAAGAACTCACAGAGCCGGTGACCGGCGTGCCCGGCGCACACGATGAAGTCCGAAATGCCGTGTGCCTGGTAGCCCTTGAGGATGTGCCAGAGAATGGGCCGGCCGCCGACCTGGACGAGCGGCTTCGGAAGGGCGGCGGTGGCATCGCCCATCCGTGTCCCCAGCCCGCCCGCGAGGATCACGGCCTTCATTCAGCGCCCGCCGCGCGCGCGCACGTGCCCCGGATGACCATCACGCGGCGCGCCAGGGCGGCACGAACGGACCCGTCGAGGGGAGGATACCTGTGTGAGCAATCTGGCATTCGAGTGAACAGCGAATTATAGAATACTTGCCGTCCGACCTTTCTCAGTAGCGACCATTCAGGGTGACTCTCACACATGGCTGGCGGTGGCTGCCGGGCGCCGTCCTCGGCGCCTGGTGCCTGCTCGCCGCGTCGGCCGCCGCCCGTACCGCGTGGCGGCAGCCCCCCGATTTGCTGCCGCGACTCGACCGTGAGTTCGCCGCGTTCCTGCCGCTGCTGCCGCCTCGCGGGGACGTAGGCTACCTCTCCGCGTACCGCGAGCCGGGCTCGGTGGACGCGCTCCGTACCTACTACGCGGCCCAGTACGCGCTCGTGCCCCGCCATCTCGTCGATCGCGCCACGCCCGAGTACCTCATCGTCGCCAGCGGCGCGGACGACCCGGCCGGCGACCCGCGTCTGGAGGGTTTCGTCGAGGTGGTGATTGCGCCCGGCGGGCATCGTCTCTTCCGGCGCGCCAGATGATGGGCGTGCTGCCCGGGCTGGGGCTGCCGATCGCGGCCACCTGGCTCCTGCTGCGCGCCTCCGGACTGCGCACGCGGTCGGATACGCCGGCTGTCACGTTCACCCTGAGCGTCGCGCTCGGCCTCGGCGTGGCCTCCATCGCGGCCTTCTGGTTCGTGGTGGCCGGCGGGACGCTCGGGCCGCGGTTCGTGGCCCTCGACGCCGCTGCGTGGAGCCTGGTGGCGCTGCTCTCGGCGTGGCGCCTGCGCGTGGCCACCGGCGGCGCGCGTCCCGACACCAATGCCCCCGACGCGGACGCCCGCGCCTGGCGCGCCGACGGCGCCACCCGCGCCGCGCAGGTGCTGTTCGGCCTGGTGGCCCTGCTGGCGCTGGCGACACTGGCCGGGGAGCACCGCGCGCTGCCGTACGGGCAGTGGGACGCCTGGGCAGTCTGGAACCACAAGGCCCGCTTCCTCTTTCGCGGCGGGGGCGGCGACTGGGCGACGGTGCTCGACGTGCCCTGGTCAAACCCCCCGCATCCGATGCTCGTCTCCGGAGGCGTGGCCCGGTTGTGGGCGTGGGCGGGCGCCGAGTGGACAGGCGTGCCCGCAGTGCTGGGCGACCTGATGGCCGTCGCCATCGTCACCGGCGTGATGGGTGCCATCGGACTGGGGCGCGCGCGCGCCTGGCTGGCCGGTGCGGTGCTGCTGGCCCCGTACACGTTCCTGCAGCAGGTGGCGGCGCAGCAGGCGGACCTGCCCGTCGCGCTCTTCGTCACGGCTGCCGTCCTGGTCCTCTACGGCGAGCGCGCGGCGGGCACGCCCGGCGCGTGGCCGGTGCGCGCCCTGCTTCTCGGCGGTGCCGTAGCCGGGCTCGGCGCCTGGACCAAGAACGAGGGCGTGGTGTTCCTCGCCGCGAGCGGGATGCTCCTGGCCGTCGACGCGCTGCGTGCCCGTGCGCCCGGCCGGTTGCTCTGGTTCGGCGCGGGGGCGGCGGCAGCTCTCGCCACCGTCGTGGCCTTCAAGTGGGGCATCGCGCCGGACACCTCCGTCTACCTGCCGAGCGGGGCTTCGCAAAGCGCCATCGACAAGGTGCTGTCGCCCGCCCTGCACGCGACGATCGGCCGGATCATGCTGGTGTGGAGCGTGCGCTGGGGCGGTGGGCCCACGGTGGGCCTCGTGCCCGTCCTGCTGGCCGTCGCGGCCTGGTCGGCCGTGGTGCATCGGCAGGCCGCCGCCCGGCTGCTCGCCGTGGTGGGACTGATGCTTGCGGGCTACTACGTTGTGTACGTCCTCACGCCCCTCGATACGGAGTGGCTCGTGACGACGACGATCGATCGCCTCCTGGTGCAGCTCTGGCCCGTCATCGTGCTTGCGGCCTTCCTGCCGCGACGACCGGTCCCGGCCGGCGCCTGACCTCCGGTCGGGCAGGGCTGGCCGGCGCCTGCCCTCTGGTCGGCGCAGGGCTGGCCGGCGCCTGCGTTGGCTGGTCCAGTGCTGGCTGCTTAGTACAGATTGCCCGCGCCGGGCGTGTACGTGGAGGCCACCACCGTCTGGGTGATCACGGTGTCGGCCTGCACCACGCCGCTGAACGTCGCCGTGCCGGCCTCCACCCGCAGCACGCCGGCCGACAGCGTGATGTCGGCTGCGGTCAGGCGGACGCGCGCGGCCGCATGCACGTCCACGCCGGTCGCGTCGAGCGTGACCGACGTGCCGGCACCGTCGTCCAGCCGCACGGCGCCGGCCCCGTCCTCGAGCGTGAGGGTCCGCCCGCCCGGTGTGCGAATGACCACCCGCTCGTGACCGGGCTCGTCATCGAAGGTCAGGAGCAGGCCGCCGCGGGTCCGGACGATCTGCTGGGTCTGCGGCGGAGGCCCCCCTGCCGACTGCGGCGGGCGGTCCTGGCCGTTCCAGAGTGCCCCCACCACGTAGGGGCGCCTGGCGTCTCCCGCCTCGAACGCCACCAGCACCTCCGTGCCCACCGCGGGCATGAACCACGTGCCGGAGCCAGGCCCGGCGGCCAGCGTGGCCATCCGCGCCCAGGCCTCGTGGCGTGTCGTGCCGGCGTCCACGAGCCAGGGCAGATGGACGCGGACCCGACCCGTGCCGTCCGGGTCGTCGAGCGCCGTCACCACGGCAGGATAGACCCCGTACCACGGACCGGCCGGGCCGGCGGGCATGCGGGACTGGCGAACGATGTCGTCGAGCGGCAGGGTGGGCATGTGAAGCTCCTTCGGGCTCGTGTGTGGGCCCGTGCGTGCGTCAGGACCGGCGTCGTGGCGGCGTCCGTCGTGCGGCTCGCGTCGGAGTGGCTCGCGTCGCGCGCGCCTGCGGACCAGACCTGACAGGGGCGCGGCGGGGCGGCACCGGCGACGGCCGCGATCGGCCGCCGACGTCGGGCCGCTCGGCGATGAACTCGGTCCGCCATCCGCGCGCCCCGTCGAACGTATGCCGGACCTCGGTGACGCGGCAGCGGCCGCTGAAGAGGTCGCCCAGGCCGGTGAGGTCGAGCGCCGTGCCCACCCGGATGGACGGGTTGAGCGCCGTGACGCCTCGCAGCACGACGAACCGGACCGCCAGTGCCCGCATCGACGCCTCCGCGCGTGCGCGCGCCTCGGCGACCGACAGTGGCACCGTGTGGACCAGGATCTCCGGACGCGCGCCGAAGGTGGCGGAGAGCACCGACGGGCCCGTACGCCCGCCCGTCGTCTCCGCCGCCACGGCCGCAGCGTCGGCCACCTCGCGGATGGCGGTCTTCGACGCCGGGTCCCACCCGCTCACCACCACCGCGGTGCGCTGCCGCGCCAGGTCCACGACCGCCGAGCATTCGAGCAGGGCTTTCGGGTAGGCGAGCGTCACGGTCCCGGCGTTGCGCCGCCGGCGGCTCTCGACGTGCAGCACCGTGCCTGCCACCCACACCTCGGCATCGATGGCGCGGGCCCGATCGCGGAGGAATGCGAGATCGCTTTGGTTGGTCTGCGCCAGGACGGCGTGGGTCGGGCCCTCCGCATCGACGACCGCCGCCAGACCGTGCTCGGCGGCGATGCGGCGTGCCGCATCGGCGTCGGTCGTGTCGGTGAAGGTGCGCGTGCGACGCGTCATGCGCAGGTCCTGCAGGCGGTCCTCGGCGAGCAGCGTGATCGTGGGCGGTGCCCCTTCGGGAAACGCGGCGTCCAGCGCCGTGACGAAGCCGTCGAAGACCAGGTCGCTGGCAGACGTGCCTCGCGTGAGCGCGACCGTGAAGGTGTCGCCCAGGGCCAGGTGCGCCCAGTCGAAGAACTGGTATCCCGTGCCCCCGGTCGTGGGTCCCCAGTTGGCGAACCGGGCCTCGCAGCGTGAGAGCCCGTCGTCGGTATCGATGACGGTGAGGGCGAGCAGGGCCTGGACGAGGGCATCGGCCGGCTGACCGCGCAGGCGCAGCACCGGAGGTCCATAGGTCAGGGTGTCGGGCGTGGGCACGGCAGGCGATCTCCGATCAGGTCGCGCGCAGGCGGTCGTGGCGATCCCGCAGCCGGTCGAGCACACGCTCCACGCCTCGCGTCGTCAGCGCCACGGGTGTGACGGCGGCGGGCGCGGGAGAGACGTGCGGCGGCGCGGTGGCATCGCCGCCGGTGGACGGCACGACGGGCAGCACCTCGAGATCGGTGATGATGACGGGCACGCAACCCTCCTGGCGGTCCTGCGTCGTGGGTGCGCCGCTGCGACGCGGCACCCGGCCTGTGCGGGGCGCCCGTGCCCCCCTGCGTGGCGCTGTCGGGGCAGCCGGACGCGCCCGAGCCTACCCAATGCGCACGACGCGCGCAAGACAACCCTGCAGCCGGGCGCGTCCGGAGCCGATGTGCTCGTCAGGGGGCGACACGCGCCGGCCCGGTCGCACTCAATCGCGTCAGACCATGTTCTGCCACTGCCAGTCCGCCCTTGCCGCGCTCCGGCCATCCGGGGTGGTCACGCCGCCCCCGGGATCGGCGCGGGGCCACGCGCCGGACGCCGTGCGGCCCTCCGCACGCGCCGTTCGGCAAGGCGGGCCTGTGTGACGCGCGCGGCCGTCGTGTCCGCCATCGGCGGGGTGCTCGTCACGGCCTGGCTGGTCTGGCCGACCGAGGCCGACCGCGTGCGCCAACGCGTCGAGGACCTGGCCGTGGCGGCCAGCGTGCCGGCACACGAGTCCGAGGTGGGCCGCATCGCCCGGCTCGCGCAGCTCACGGCCGGCCTGACGCCCGATGTCCACGTGGACCTTGGTGATGGCGGTCGTGTGCAGCGACGGGAAGTGGTGGTCGGTCTGGCCGGGCGGGCCCTGGCCGACCTGGCGCCCCTCGATGTCGAACTCGGACGTCTGGACGTGACGGTGGACCCGGATGGCACCCATGCGACGGTCCTGGGCGTGGTTGGCCTGCGTTCGGCCCGACGTGCGGAGCAGGGCCTCGAGCCGGCGGTGGAAGACGTGGTCCTCTCCCTCGTGCGCCACGACGGCGCGTGGCGCCTGGAGGGCGTCGCCCGTCGCACGGACGCCCCATCGGGCGTCGAGTAAGATGACCGCTCAAGCGCCCGGCCGACGGGCCGATTGGGAAACCGATGCCTGACGCGCGCAAGCCACCGACCGCCGAGCCGCGGCGTTCCGCGGCCGATCACGCCGTCGCGGAGCCCGGGAAGAAGGGGCCCGCGGAGGTCGTCGAGATCCGGGTGCGTCGTGGCGCCTCGCGCCGCTACGCGCTGCTCAAGGAGAAGTCCGAGGGACTGCCGGTGGTGGTCGCCTGGGACCGCCGGGAGACCGACCGCCGCGCCTCCGACACCACCTTTCGCGGTGACCGCCGGAACACCGACCGCCGCGGCGAACCCGCCTTCACCTGGGAGATGGCCGACTTCGTGGTCGTCGGCAAGGCGCCCGACGGCGACGACGCCGCCTGAGACCGCCCGCCCACGCCTCCTCACGACGCGCCGGCCCCGATGAACATGTCCGGTGTCCGCGGACGGGGTCTGATCTGCGACAATCGGCACATGCGCGAGCCCTCTGCCGGAGGTGAGTCCTCCGACGGGCAGGCAGCCGGGCCGCTGGCAGGCCTGCTGCGCCGGTGCCAGATGCCGCCGGCCCACTTCGACGAACTGCACGCATCCCCCGGCACGCTGCGCGAGGAGTGGGAGGTCTTTGCCCGCCTGGCGGGCGAGATGGGCCCCGCCCAGCTCGGAGCAGCCCAGGCCACCATCGAGCGGCAGCTCCAGGACAACGGCGTCACCTACAACGTGCACGCGAGCTCAGGTCCGCCGCGTCCCTGGTCACTCCACGTCCTGCCGCACATCGTGCCTACCCGCGACTGGGAACGCCTGCAGCCTGGCCTCGAGCAGCGGGCGCGGCTCCTCGAAGCCGTGGCCGCCGACATCTACGGTCCGCAGCGGTTGCTGGCCTCGGGCCATCTCCCGCCGGCGCTCATCTTCAACGACCCGGGTTTCCTTCGGGCCTGTCACGGCGTGCGGCCGGTGTCCGGCACCCGCCTCCTCGTGCTGGCGTTCGACCTGGCGCGTTCCCCGAAAGGGGAGTGGACCGTGGTCTCGGCACGCACGCAGGCACCCTCCGGAGCCGGATACGCGCTCGAGAACCGGCTCACCGTCTCGCGCGTGTTCTCCGACGCGTTCCGCGACCAGCGGGTTCGTCGTCTGGCCCCCTACTTCCACACTCTGCGGGAGACGCTGCTCGACCATGCGCCGTGCCCGAGCGGTCGTCCGCACATCGTGCTTCTGACCGCTGGACGTTTCAACGAGACCTACTTCGAGCACGCCTACCTGTCGCAGTATCTCGGCTTCACCCTCGTCGAAGGCGCCGACCTCACGGTGCGTGACGACCGCGTGTTCCTGAAGACGGTGAGCGGGCTTCGCCCCGTCCACGGCATCCTGCGCCGGCTGGACGACAGCTACTGTGACCCACTCGAGCTGCGCGCCGACTCCACGCTCGGCGTGCCCGGGCTCGTACAGGCGTGGCGCGCGGGGCACGTCCTGGTGGCCAACGCGTTCGGGAGCGGCGTGCTGGAGTCCCCGGGACTCAATCGCCACCTGCCGGGCCTCTGCCGCGAACTGCTCGGCGAAGAGCTGCTCCTTCCGTCTCCAGGCGCGTGGAGCGGGGGGACGCCCACCGAGCTCGAGGCGCAGCTGGCCCGGCTCGACCAGCTGGTGATCAAGCCGCTCCACGGCGCGTCGATGCCCGACGTCGTCATCGGCGCCACGCTCGATGCGGATGCCCGCCGGACGTGGGCCACCCGCATCCGGGCCACGCCCGACGACTTCGTGCTCGAGGAGTACCTGCCCCTGTCGCACGTGCCGGTGTGGCGCGAGGGCGATCTCCAGACGAGCGGCATGATGATGCGCGCCTTCGTCGTGGCCGATGGCCGCGGCGGCTATCAGGCCATGGCGGGCGGCCTGACGCGCGTGGCCGGCCGCGACCGGCTGATCGTGTCGGGCCATCGCGGCGGCGGCAGCAAGGACACGTGGGTGCTCTCCACCACGCCGGTCGAACGGTTCTCGCTGCTGCGCGGCCGCATCCAGCCGGCGGCCATCGCGCGCAGCGATCGTGTCGTCTCGAGCCGGTCGGCCGAGCACCTGTTCTGGCTGGGCCGCTACGCCGAGCGCAGCGAGAACACCGCCCGGCTGCTGCGCGCCGTCCTGGCCCGGCTGGATCAGGGCGATCCGGTCATTTCCGGCGGCTCGGCCCCGGTGGTGGCCATCTGCCAGCAGGCGGGCCTGCTGCCGCACGCCGAGGACGAGACGCCGGAGACGCCGCCGCGCGAGTGGGGGGCTCGCGACTTCGTGCGGACGCTGCTGCGCGGACTGGCGGACGCGGAGGGGATGCGCAGCGTCGGCTGGAACGTGTCGCAGACGGCCGCCGTCGCCTCCACCGTGCGCGACCGCCTCTCGGGCGACAACACGCGCGTACTCAACCAGCTGACCGGGGCCATGCCGCGGCGTGGCGCCCGTCCTCCGACCCTGTCGGGCGCGCTCGACCTGCTCGACCGCGTCATCCTGTGGCTGGTGGCGGCCGGCGGGCTCGAGATGGCGCACATGACCCGAGACGACGGGTGGCGGTTCATGAGCCTGGGCCGACACATCGAACGCGTCCTGCACGTGACGACCACGACACGGTGCGTCGCCGGGGCGCACGCGGTGGGCGACCCGGCGCTGCTCGAGTGGCTCCTCGACCTGTCCGACAGCATCATCACCTACCGGGCCCGCTACATGGGGCGCGCCGAGTGGGCGCCGGTGGTCGACCTGCTGATTTTCGACGATCGCAACCCGCGCTCCTCCGCGTTCCAGATGGCGAAGCTCGCCAAGCACGTGCGTCTGCTGCCGGATGCGAATCTCGGGGGGCTGTCGAACGAACTGGACGAACTCGCGGCACGACGCAGCTCCGAGGCCCTCCGCTCGGCCGCCTTCGAGCGGACGCCGCCGTTCCGCGAGTTCCTGGCGGCGTGCGAGCGCACGGCGCTCGACGCCTCCGACGCCCTGACGTTGCGCTACTTCAGCCACGTGTACGAGCCGGCCCATGCCACGCTGCTCTAGACAGCCGTGTCTGCGCGGCGCCGCCGCACGACGGGTGACGCGGCGCCCGGCGTGTCCTGGTCGTGGCGACGTGCGACAGGAGAGGGATCAGCGGTGAGCGCGGCGTATCACGTGCAGCACGACACGCACTACGACTACGCGTCGGTCGTGGCGGCCTCGCAGCACCTGGCGTACCTGCGGCCCCGGGAACTGCCGTTCCAGCACGTCCGGTCGTCCCGCCTGGTCATCGAGCCCGAGCCGTCGCGCCTGCTGCAGCGGACCGACTACTTCGGCAACGCGGCCGACCAGTTCGAACTGCTGCGTCCTCACGCCGCGCTGCACGTGTCCGCGACGAGCGAGGTGGCGGTGTCGGCGGCTCACGACGGGCTCGACCCGCGTGCACGCGTCCCCTGGGAGGACGTGCGCGCCGCCTGCCGCCAGCCTGGCGATGCGGCCACGCTCGACGCCGCCCAGTTCGTCTACGCGTCCCCCTACGTGGTCCTCGACGCGGACATCCAGGCGTTCGCGGTGCGATCCTTCCGGCCCGGGCGGGCGCTCCTGGATGCCGTGCTCGACCTCACGCACCGCATCCACGAGGAGTTCACCTTCGATCCGTCCGCGACGAGCATCACGACCCCCGTGGCGCGCGTGCTGGCCGAGCGGCGCGGCGTCTGCCAGGACTTCGCCCACTTCGAGGTGTCGTGCCTCAGGTCGATGGGACTGCCGGCCCGCTACGTGAGCGGCTACCTGCTCACCGACCCGCCGCCGGGTCAGCCACGCCTCATCGGCGCCGATGCCTCGCACGCCTGGGTCTCGGTGTTCTGCCGTGATGTCGGGTGGGTGGACGTGGATCCGACCAACGACCTGCTGGTCGGCGAGCGCCACATCACGCTGGCGTGGGGGCGGGACTTCGGTGACGTGAGCCCGCTGCGCGGCGTCCTGCTCGGCGGTGAAGAGCACCGACTCCGCGTGGAGGTGAGCGTGATCCCCGTCGAGATGCCGGATGCCGTGGCGCCTCCACGTCCGATGCTCGAGCGCTGACGCCGGGCTCCTGGCCTGCCGGGACCGGCTCCGCAGCACGACCGCGTCGCAGTCACCGGTCCGCCGGCCGGCCAGGGCGGCGGACGCCGCTGTGGTATCGTCTGCGCCCATGCGCATCCGGGCCATCGTCGCCGGCATTCTCGTGACGTCGTGCCTGGTCGTGGCGGGCCGCGCCGCGACCCTCTCCTCGATGGCCACGTTGGCCGTCCAGGGTGCCATCCTGCCGCTCGTGGCCAGCTTCGAACGCGACACGGGCCACACCGTGACGATTCAGTTCGACACCGGTCCCAACCTGGGACGGCGCGTCGCGGCGGGCGAGACCGCCGACGTGCTGATTGCCCCTGCTGCCGTGGTGGAGCGCGCCGTCGCGGACGGACGGGTGGTGGCCGGCACTACGACGTCGGTGGGCGAGGTCGCCGTGGGAGTGGCTGTGCCACGCGACGCGCGGCGTCCCGACATCACCTCGCTCGAGGCCTTCAGGGCCGCGCTGCTGGCGGCCGACGCCGTCGTCTACAGCCAGGGGACCTCGGGTGTCTACATCGAGGGCCTGTTCGAGCGGCTCGGCATTGCCGGGACGATTCGGGCGAAGACGGTCAGGCTCGCCAACGGCGGCGCGGTCATGGAGCGCATCGCGGCCAGCCGCCGCAACGAGCTGGGCTTCACGATGACGAGCGAGATCCGGCTCTTCGAGGAGCGGGGTGCGCGGCTGCTCGGTCCGCTGCCCGCCGAGATCCAGCGCCTGACCACCTATGTGGCCGGCGTGATGACCGCGTCGTCCCAGCGGGAGGCCGCGGCCGCTTTCGTCAACCACATCACCACGCCCGAGGCGCGCCGGGTGTTCGTGGCGACCGGGTGGGAGCCATGACCACGGGTCGGTATCTCTACAAGTTCTTTTCTCACAGTTAGTTGCAGGGTTCGGTCATCTCCCGGTCTTTGACTCATCGTCCTCGTTGCCGCTAGGATCCCCTGACGCGCAGAGATTGGTGTTCCAATCAACGTGCGGGTGAGGGGCCGGCCTGTCGGGCCGCCCCGGCGCGACAGGAGGCGATGGAGACGCGACCGGAACCCGTTTCGACGCTCGGCGAGCCCCCGCTCGTGCAGTGCAGGCCCCCGGAGACCGGCGATGCCATGCGCATGCACGCGCTGGTCGATGCCTGCGCCTCCCTCGACCTGAACTCTCCCTACGCCTATCTGCTGCTCTGCACGCACTTCCGCGACACCTGCGTGGTCGCAGAGCGTGAGGGCACGCTGGTCGGATTCCTTGCCGGCTACCGGCCTCCCGACGCATGCGACACGCTCTTCGTGTGGCAGGTGGCGGTGGCCAATACCGCACGGGGCCTGGGGCTCGGCAGCCGGCTCCTGGACGCGGTGCTGGCCCAGCCGGCCTGTCGCGACGTCTCGTACGTCGAGGCCTCCATCACGCCGTCGAACGCGGCGTCGTGGGCGCTCTTCCGGGCCTTGGCGCGCCGCCGCGGCGCCGCGTGCCATACCCGACCCTTGTTCACGCGCCAGGACTTCGGCGCCCTTGCCCATGAGGAGGAGCAGTTGCTGCGCATCGGACCTTTTGACACAGGGAGGCAGGGATGACCGGCATCTTCGAGGCGATCGAGTCGAACGTCCGGAGCTACTGCCGGTCCTTTCCCACGGTGTTCCGGACGGCCCGGGGCGCGCGGCTGGTGGATGAGCAGGGCCGTGCGTACATCGACTTCCTCAGCGGGGCGGGCACGCTGAACTACGGGCACAACGACCCGCGGATCAAGCGTCACCTGCTCGACTACGTGGCGTCCGACGGGGTGGTGCACGGGCTCGACATGTTCACCACGGCCAAACGCACGTTCCTGGAGGCGTTCTCGACCCTCGTGCTCGAGCCGAGGCGGCTGAGCTACAAGGTGCAGTTCACCGGCCCGACGGGGGCGAACGCCGTCGAGGCAGCCCTCAAGGTGGCGCGCAACGCCACCGGGCGTTCCAACGTCGTGGCGTTCACCAATGCGTTCCACGGCGTCACGCTCGGGGCGGTGGCCGCGACCGGCAACGCGCACTACCGGAGCGCAGCGGGCCTGCCCCTGCGGGGCACGACCTTCGCGCCGTACGACGGATACCTCGGTCACGGCATCGACACCACGGTCTATCTCGACCGCCTGCTGTCGGATCGGGGAAGCGGTGTGGACGAGCCCGCGGCGGTCATCGTGGAGACGGTGCAGGGCGAAGGCGGGATCAACGTGGCCTCGGCCCAGTGGCTGCGCGCGCTGCAGCAGGTGTGCCGGCGGCACGGGGCGCTCCTCATCGTGGACGATATCCAGGCCGGATGCGGCCGCACGGGGCCGTTCTTCAGCTTCGAGGCGGCGGGCATCGTGCCGGACATCGTCACGCTCTCGAAATCCCTGAGCGGCTATGGCCTGCCGTTCTCGATCGTGCTGCTGCGGCCGGAACTGGACCAGTGGAAGCCCGGAGAGCACAACGGCACCTTCCGCGGACACAACCTCGCGTTCGTCACCGCCACCGCCGCGCTCACCGAGTACTGGACCGACGACACGCTCAGCCGCGACGTGGCCCGCAAGGGCGCCGTGGCGCGGGCGGCGCTCGAGGCCATGGCCCGGGAGTGCGACGAGGAGGACCTGGTGGTGCGCGGCCGCGGCCTGATGCTGGGGCTGGACTGTGGTGATGGCGCCCTGGCAGGCCGGATCTGCGCGAGCGCGTTCACGCGTGGGTTGCTGATCGAACGCTCGGGTGCCGAGGACGAGGTCGTGAAGCTGCTGACGCCGCTCACGATCCCGGATGACGACCTCGCGGAGGGCCTGCGCATCCTGGGGACGTGCGTGCGCGAGCAGGCGCGGTCCGGAGCCGCGGCGCGCGTGGCCGGGGGCGTCCGATGATCGTACGGTCGCTGCGCGATGCCGAGGACAGCCCGCGCCGGGTGGTCACCGACAACTGGGAGAGTACGCGTCTCCTGCTGAGCGGCGATGGCCTCGGCTTCTCGCTGCACGTGACGACGATCTACCCGGGTACGGTCACGCCGATGTGCTACCGCAACCACCTCGAGGCCGTCTACTGCCTCGAGGGCGTGGGGGAACTGGAGGATCTCGCCGATGCGAGCATCCACCGTATCGCCCCCGGCGTGGTGTATGCGCTCGATCGCCACGACGAGCACATCCTGCGGGCCCATACACGCATGCGCATGGTCTGTGTGTTCAGCCCGGCGCTCAACGGCCGGGAGGTGCATGACGCGTCCGGCAGCTATCCGCTCGGCGGCGAGGTGCTGCCGGCGGCCAGGGAGGAGTGATGCTGACGGCACCGACGGCGGAAGACCTGTATCCCTCGCGCGTGGACCCGGAGGCCCGCATGCTGGCCCGCCGGGACCCCGTGGTGCACGGCGCCACGGACGGCCCGCTCGACGCCTCGCAGTGCGCGGCCTTCGACAGGGACGGGTTTCTCGTGCTGCCCGGCCTGCTGTCGCCGGCGGAGGTGGCGTCGCTCGACGCCCGCGTGCAGGATCTTGCGGCACGCGAAGCCATCCAGGGGCTCGAGGAGACGATCCGCGAGCCGGACGGCGGGGAAGTGCGTTCGGTGTTCCGGTTTCACGCGCTCGATGACGTGCTCGCCCGGCTCGTCCGCGATCGCCGCCTGGTCGGCCCGGTCGCCCAGCTGCTCGGCGGCCCGGTCTACGTGCACCAGTCGCGCGTCAACCTGAAGCCGGGGTTCTCCGGGAAGGATTTCTACTGGCACTCGGACTTCGAGACCTGGCACGTCGAAGACGGGATGCCGCGGATGCGGGCGGTGAGCGCCTCGATCGCGCTGACCGACAACGAGGTGTTCAACGGCCCGCTCATGCTGATCCCGGGGTCGCACCGGGTGTTCGTCACCTGCATCGGTGAGACCCCCGACGACCACTACCGGCAGTCGCTGCGGCGGCAGGAGTACGGCGTACCCGACCAGGTGAGCCTCAGGCGGCTCGCGGACCGTGGAGGGATCGTGGCGCCGACGGGCCCGGCCGGCACGGTGGTGCTCTTCGACTGCAACACGATGCACGGGTCCAACAGCAACATCTCCCCGTACCCGAGGCGCAACGCCTTCGTGGTCTACAACAGCGTGGAGAACCAGCTGGTGGAGCCGTTCGGCCGCACGCGGCCGAGGCCCGAGTTCGTGGCGCACCGCCAGGACGTCACGCCGCTCGTGCCGGAGCCCCGATGACGGCAAGCGGGCCGTGGCTCGCCGCCGTGGGCGCCGCCGTGAGTGCTGCCGTCGGGCTCTGGGCGTGCGGCGGCGGGGGTGGCGTCTCCACGCTGGAGCAGGCGCGCGCCCAGGGTGTCCTGCGCGTCGGCTATGCCAACGAGGCGCCGTTCGCGTATCGTGACACCGCGTCCGGGCGGCTGACCGGCGAGGCGCCGGAGATCGCGCGCGTCGTGGCCGACCGGCTGGGCATCGACCGCATCGACGGCGTGCTCACCGAGTTCGGCGCGCTCATCCCCGGGCTGCAGGCCGGTCGGTTCGACGTGATTGCTGCGGGCATGTACGTGACGCCCGAGCGCTGCCGTCAGGTGGCCTTCTCGACACCGACCTACAGCGTGGGTGAGGCGTTCATCGTGCCGGCCGGCAACCCGCTCGCGCTGCACGGCTACGACGACGTGGTGCGCTCCGGGACGGCCACGCTGGGGGTCGTGACGGGCACCATCGAGCGGACGTACGCGCTCGCGTCGGGCATCCCGGAGGCCCGGGTGGTGACGTTTCCGGATGCACCGAGCGCGATGGCGGGCGTCAAGGCCGGTCGCGTCAGCGCGTACGGCGCCACCGAGCTGACCGTCCAGGATCTCCTGGCCCGTGACGCGTCGGGACTTGCTCAGGCCAGGCCTTTCGAGGACCCGGTGATCGACGGTGTGCGCGTGCGCGGCCATGGCGCGTTCGCCTTCCGCCCGGGTGATGATGCCCTGCGCGCCGCGTTCGACGGCGTGCTCGAGTCCTTTCTCGGCTCACCGGACCACCTCGCGCTCGTGCGGCCGTTCGGCTTCACCGAGGATCAGCTGCCCGGCGCGGCGGACGCCGCGGCCCTCTGTGGCTCCTGACGCGGGTATCGTGCCCGCCCTCGATCTGCTGCCGGCGCTGCTCCCGGGACTGCTCGTGACCCTGCAGGTCACCGTGGGCGCCCTGCTCCTGGCCGTGGCGGTGGCCGTCCCGGCCGGACTGCTCCGCGCGTCGGGACGGCGCGCCGCCCGACTCCCGGCGGCCGTCTACGTCGAGACCTTTCGAGGTACCTCCGCGCTCGTCCAGCTGTTCTGGGCGTACTTCGTCCTGCCGTTCTTCGGCCTTCGCCTGGACGCGCTCGCCGTGGGGATCCTCGTGCTGGGTCTCAACTACGGCGCGTACGGGGCCGAGGTCGTGCGCGGGGCCATCGAGGCGGTCGGGTCCGGCCAGCGCGCGGCGGCCGCCGCGCTCGGCCTGACACCGACGCAGACGCTGCTGCGGATCGTGCTGCCGCAGGCCGTGCCCGTGATGCTGCCCCCGGCCGGGAACCTGGCCGTCGAACTGCTCAAGGGCACGTCGCTCGTGTCGCTGATCACGCTCGAGGACCTCACGTTCACCGCGCAGACCCTGCGGGCCGACACCCTGCGCACACCCGAGGTGTTCGGCCTCGTCCTGGTGATCTATTTCCTGCTCGCCTCATTGCTGGTGCAGGGCGTCCGCTACGTCGAGGCGCGGCACGCCCCATGGCGGGTGCGGGAACGGCCCGCATGACGCTCGACTGGGACTGGGCCTTCGCGGCCTCGGTGCTGCCGGCCCTCGTCTCGGCCCTCGGCGTGACCCTCGTCGCGACGGCCGGGGGCATGGTGCTCGCGTTGGCGCTCGGGTTGGGGCTGGCGCTCGCCGGTGGCGCACGGCGGCGCGCGGTGTCGTGGCCCGCCGCGGCCCTGGTGGCCTTCGTCCGGAACACCCCGTTGCTGCTCCAGCTCTATTTCCTCTTCTACGTGGCCCCGGAATTCGGGCTCACGCTCACGCCGCTGGTCACGGGCATCCTCGTTCTGGGCCTGCACTACGGCACCTATACGGCCGCCGCGTATCGCGCAGGCATCGACGCGGTCCCACGTGGACAGTGGGATGCGGCCGCGGCCCTGGGCCTCAGCCAGGCGCGCACGGTTGGACGTGTCATCCTCCCGCAGGCCCTCCCGCCGATCCTGCCGGTGCTCGGCAACTACCTCGTGTCGATGCTCAAGGAGACGCCACTCCTGGCGAGCATCACGGTGCTGGAAGTGATGCACACCGCGCGCAGCATCGGTGCCGAGACCTTCCGCTACGTGGAGCCGCTGACGCTCGTCGGCCTGCTCTTCCTGGCACTGAGCCTGTGTGCGAGCCGCCTGGTCGCACGCCTGTCGGCACGCGTTCCGGCGCTGGCCGGCCGGGAGCTCGCGTGAGCGGCGGGGGCGCAGTGCGCATCCGGGACCTGTGGAAGTCGTTCGCGGGCAGGCCCGTGCTGCGAGGCCTCGACCTGGACGTGCCCGCCGGACAGGTGGTGAGCATCATCGGCCCGAGCGGCTCCGGCAAGTCCACGCTGCTCCGGATCCTGATGACGCTCGAGCGACCCGACGGCGGACGGGTGGAAGTGGCCGGCGAGTCGCTCTTCTCGATGCGCCGCGGCGACGGCGAAGTGCCCGCTGATGACCGGCACCTGCGACGGGTCCGCCGGCACCTCGGCATGGTGTTCCAGCAGTTCAACCTGTTTCCTCACCTGACGGCGCTCGAGAACGTCGTCGAGGCGCCCATGCACGTGCGGAAGGTGGCGCGCGGGGAGGCGGTGGCGCAGGGGAGGGCCCTGCTGCAGCGCGTCGGACTCGAGGGACGGGAGGGCGAGTACCCCGCACGGCTCTCGGGTGGTCAGCAGCAACGGGTCGCCATTGCACGCGCCCTGGCCATGCAGCCGCGGGTGATGCTGTTCGACGAGATCACCTCGGCCCTCGACCCGGAACTGGTGGACGGCATGCTGGCCCTCCTGCGGGAACTGGCGGGGGCGGGTGACACGACCATGCTCATCGTCACCCACGAGATGGCTTTCGCACGCGACGGGTCCGACCGCGTGCTCTTCATCGACGGGGGTGTGGTCGTGGAGGACGCCCCGCCGGCAACGATGTTCACCGCCCCGGCCGAGGCCCGGACGCGCGAGTTCCTGCGGAGCGTCCTCGGCGGCAGCCCGCGTCCGGCGAGGGACGCGTAGGGGTTGCGGTCGCCGACCCGACCGACGCTCTCAGCCCGAAACCACCGCGTCATGCGGCCACGGTGCGGGTCGGTGCCGCGGGCGAGCCGCTCGGCGCCGGTTCTGTGTGCCGCTCGGCACGGGTCCCTCAGCCTTGGCTCCCCAGTGCCGGCTCCTCAGTGCCGGCTCCTCATCGCCGGTCCCTCAGGGCTGGCGGTCGTACACCTGGGTGCTGCCGTACCGCGCGCCCTGCCCGTCGACGCCCGAGGTCACGATGGTCAGGACGCGGCCGTCCGCCGAGAGCGTCCACCTGGCCGTCTCCGTTGCGCCACGGTCCCCGGTGGCCGTCCGCTCGATGGTCCGGGCGTCCACGCGTCGCAGGGTGACGCGCGTCGTGGATGCATCCACCTGGTAGGGCTGGCCGTCGAACTTCGCGGTGTAGGTGGTGCGCGTCAACGGCGAGTTGTTTCCCAGACCGCGACGCCAGCTCGACGTGGCGTGCGACATCTCCCCGTCGTACATCTCCACGGTCATCTCACGCCGGTACGGCATGGTGTTGCTCGGCTCGTACTTCGACTCGAACTGATTCATCGTCCAGTTGCCGTCGAACCCGTCGTTCGTCAGGCGCCGGCGCGAGGGGGCGGTCCGCGCCGCCGCCGTGGGCCTGGCCGCCTGGGGCTGGCGCCCCGCCTGCCGGGTGGGCCCGGCGACGGGAACGGCCGCGGCCCGCAGTTCGCGGTAGGCCGCCTCGATGAACATGTCCGTCGTCCACGGTCCGCTGGTCGCCCCGTGACTGCCGTCGTACTCGAGCGTCACGCCCGCGGCCTTCACCTCCTCGAGCGAGCGTCCCTCCTGCACCATCAGCGCGATACGGTCGCGGATGATGGTGAGCATGTCGCGGTACTCGACGACGTCGATCTCGTTGTTGATGCGCCCGTGGCCGGGAATGACGCGTGTCCCGCCCATGGTGTTGTACTCGGGAATCGTCATGTCGATGATGAGGTTCAGCGCGTTCAGGACGCCGGCAAGGCTGCCGCCCCTGCGCGGGTCGATCACCGGGTAGGTCGTGTTCAGGAAGACGTCGCCAGCCGCGATGACGTCGGACTTGCGGAAGAAGACCAGCACGTCGCCGTCGGTGTGTGCCGACGGCACGTGGATGATCTCGATGGGCTCGCCGGTCACGAAGAAGGTCTTCTTCGGGCTCGTGAACGCGTCGGTCGGCCACAGCGCGACCGGCATGGGGGTGGCGCCGTCGCCGGGATTCGCCATCCGGCTGTAGGTGTTCTCGTGCGCGTAGATGCGCGCGCTCGTGCCGAGGAAGGCGTTCACGTTGCCGCCGTCGGCCGTGGCGAGCGCCTCGTTCCCGCCGACGTGATCGTCGTCCGCGCTCGTGTTCACGATGTAGCGGATGGGGGCGTCGGTGACGGTCCGGATGGCCGCGATCACCTTGTCGCTGAGGGCGGCCGGATTCGTGTCGACAACGAAGACAGCGTCCTCGCCCACCTGGAAGACCACGTTGCTGCCTCCACCCGCCAGCAGGTACACGCTGCCCTGGACGTGAAGGACTTCGAGGTCGGCACGAGCCGCGTAGGTGGATCGCTGCGGGCGCGGGTCGGCACGCTGCGCGGCGGCAGGAGCGGCGCCCACCAGCGCGGCACAGACCGCGAGGCACGCAGCGACAGGGGCAGAGACGAGACGGGGACGCGAATGCACGGCTGGAGCCTCCACTGGGCGAATCCGGGACGACCGCCTACGGGCGGCCGGAGCCGGCGCGCCGGGACGACGCCTCCTGCTCCATCATCTGTTTCAGCTTCTGGACGTACTCGGGATAGAGCTGCTCGGCACCGCCGAGCGTGGCCTCGTACGGCAGCCCGTTGGCCTCCGCGTATTCCGGGTGCTTCGTGCCGAGCGGGTAGTGGGGCACGTCACCCGGCTTCAGGAACGGCAGTTCGTCGGCGATCTCGACGTGATTGATGCCACCCTCGCGCTGGCCCGGATTCCACTTGAAGGTCTGCGTCCGGACCATCGGCTCCTCGAGGTAGATCGGATCGTCCACCTGGGACATGTGCACCAGGCGGTCGCCGTGCCGGATGAAGTACTCGGTCATCACGGCGTACGGGCTCACGGGGATGCCGTTGCGCTGCAGGAACATCTGCTTCATGTGCGTGGTGACCACCTTGAGCATGCCGTTCACCCAGGTGCCCGTCGAGAAGCCGTTCCACAGGTGCTCGGCGAACTCGGACGGGTGTTCCCGGCCGTCGAGCCAGATGGTCCGGTTCGCGTTCTCGAACAGGCCGGTGATCGTGTAGGCCTGCAGTTGCCGGGTGCGTGGGTGGATGATCTCGCCCACGTGGATGTTGGGGCCTGGCCCGCGCATCGAGTAGGTGGCGGCGTGGGGCCGTGCCTGGTGCTCGGGAATAGCCTGGATGGTGGAGTTCCAGCTGAGCGCCTTCTGCCGGCCCGCCGCGTTGAGCGGGAAGCCCGTGAAGTTGCCCAGCTCCGGTCCCGGATCGACGCGGATCAGCAGCTCCTCATCGTTGGCCATGGCCCAGTTGCCGGCCAGGTCCACCGATGGCGGCCCGCCGGCGCGACCCTGCGCCGCGGCGGATACGACCGTGAACACGAGCAGGGCGGCGGCCACGGCGAGGATGGGCGTGAGCGACAAACGGCGCATGCGAGCCTCCGGACGGCGAGTAGGGAGCGGGCAGGTGACCATGGTGTCCTCGTGCGCGATCTAGTCGATCGGGCGGCAGGCGGCCGGCGCCCACTTGCGGCCATCGGCTTCCCGCTTGAAGTGGTAGCTGGTCGTGTACTCGCTCAGCAGGTAGCGCGGGTCCTGCACCACGGAGGTGACGATGAGGAAGTCGTCGCCGTTGGGGAAGCTGACGCGGTCGAAGTACTCCAGCATGGTCGTGCTGTCGCTGTAGGCCACGCCGTTCTTTCGCAGCCAGCCCTCCGACAGGTTGGAGGTGACCACCTTCAGCGTGCCCCCCTCCGGTGCGGGTGCCCCGACGCGCGCGCCGGCACGCATGACCGGCGGACCGCCGTTGGGTTCCCATGCCGCCAGCGACACGCCCTGGAGCGACTTCGGACCTGGCTGCGCCGGAGCCTGGAAGCGGAGACGCCGCGTCTGCTCGCCGGCGTCCGTCTCGACCTTCAGCACGTCGTCTCCCTCCCACGTGATCCGCAGTCGCGTGGGCATCCGCATCAGGCCGCCGGCGCCGTAGGCCTTGCAGGAGCCATCGGTGGCCGGGTCCCAGGCATCGGCCACCTCGCGCCCCGCCTCGCTCAGGGGCACGCTGATGTAGTCGCCCTTCGGGGGCGTGCGCATGCGCCAGATCCACTCCTCGGTCACGACCGACACCCAGTAGCCGGTGAGGTCGGCCAGGGCGGCCGCGCGCGGGGTCTGCGCGGTGTCCTGAGCGGCCTGGGCGGAGAGCACGCGGTCGGCGCTGGCGCAAAGCGCCGCGGCGGCCGCCAGCGCGAGCCACGGTGTGGCGCGACGGGTCGAATGACGGGTGGACATGGTGCGGTGCGGCCTCCGGGCGCGTCGTGCAACAGGCGCCCGAAACGCCCGGGACCCTCCCGTGGGCGGACGCGGCGCGCGCCAGACTATACACGGGCGGTCAGCCGGAGGCGAGGTCAAATCACGAGGCGGGTCAGCGCGGTTCGGTGACGACCAGCGTCGCGTTGACGAGCGGCGACGAGACGACCTGCCGCTGGCCGGACGGCCACACCACCTCCACGCGGTCCACCGCGCCCGCCTGGCCGAGGCCCACGTACAGCGGGAGGGTGCTCTGCGCGAGATGGCCCGACCGGCCATCGTAGGCGCGTGTCCGGGTGCGGCCACCCGCCGTGACGCGGACGACGGATCCGAGACCGTCACGGTTCGAGCGCGTGCCGACCAGCCGGATCTTGAGGAACCGGACCAGCGTCCGCTCGGTCAGGTTGCTCTCGAGGACGTCGGGTTCGGCGTGGAAGTCGTTGGTCACGATGTCGAGATCGCCGTCGTTCTCGAGGTCGACGAGCACGGCCGAGCGCGAACTCCGCGCGCCCCACACCGTCACCGGTCCCTGTTGGCCCGACGCCGCCGGATGCGCGCGGTCCGCGCCGGACGCGTCGAGATCGAACCAGGGCACGGCCGCGCGGCCGTCGCGGCGCGGCTCGACGCCCAGCAGGAACTCGGCATCGGCGAAACGGTCGCCCTTCGCGTTGAGCTTGAGGCCGTTCACCACATAGCGCTCCGGGTACCCCGCGCCGGACGGCAGGAAGATGTCTTCGTAGCCGTCCGCGTTCAGGTCCCCGACACTCGGGCCCCAGGGCTGATAGTGCTCGACGCCGAACCGACCCGTGGCGTCCTCGAACCGGCCGTGGTCACGCGCCAGGAGGAGCGCGTTCCCGAAGACGAGGTCTTCCCGGGCAGGGATGCCAGGGATTTGCGACCAGCGCTCGCGCTCCTGCGCGGGCGCGGCCCCCTGCCGCTGGTCCGAGAAGAAGTCGGTGACGAGCAGGTCGAGCCGGCCATCGGCATCCGCGTCCAGCCGCGCGCCTCCGGTGGCCCCCCACGGCGTACGCGCGAGCCCCTCGGGCTGCCTGGCGACGAACGCGGTGCCGCGCACGTTCTCGAAGTACGTGTCCGCCCCATGCGGGTCGAGCACGTAGAGGTCGGTCCATCCGTCGCCGTTGGCGTCGAGCGGGATGGCATCGCCCGACGGTCCCGCCCGGTCGAGCCCGACGATGGCCGACTGTTCAGTGAACCGGTTGTCGCCCTCGTTGCGAAAGAGGAGCCCGGGCCGGCCCGGTGCCGGGTGGCCCTCGGCTCCAGCGGGCTCCTCCGATCCGATGAAGTAGCGATACCCGTCGCCCGCGGCGTCTTCGGTCGTGTAGCGTCCGGGGCCGGCGACGAACAGGTCGAGCCGGCCGTCGCCGTCGTAGTCGAAGAACACGGCGCCGGCCGCGTGCCCCACGACGCCGACGCCGGCACGGGCGGTGATGTCCGCGAAGCGGCCACGGCCATCGTTCTCGAGCAGGACGTTCCCGCCGCGCACGGTGGTGACGTACAGGTCCGGGTCGCCATCGTTGTCGATGTCCGCGAAGTACGCGCCCACACCGACGCCTCCCACACGCGCGCCCCATGCCAGGGTGACATCGTCGAACCGGCCGCCGCCCAGATTGCGGAACAGGCGGCTGCCGCCGACCTGGTTCACGAAGTACAGGTCGGCGAGGCCGTCGCCATCCACGTCGGCGGCCGCCACACCGCTCCCCTGGACGTAGTGCGTGGACCGGTACCGGCGTCCGGCATCCTCCACGACCTGGTGCCGGAACGTGATGCCGGACCGGGCGAGGACGTCGGTGAAGCGGAAGTCGTGGAAGGCGTCGATGGCGTCGGCCACCGAGCGTTGCGCGGCCGCGCGCGTCAGCGCCTCGCCCACTTCCGCGAGACCCGGCGGGGAGAACACTACCGCCGGGGCGCGGGCCTCGTCGGGCGGGACGAGTGCCTGCACGTCGGCGGCGCGGCCGCACGCCGCCGCCACGAGTCCCAGACAGAGGCCGGGGACCAGCAGGCGGATGAGCGGCGACTGGGGAGCGGTGGTCACGGCGGAGAGCTGCATGTCGTCGTGGCCGAGGGGAGAACGGTCACGCCGCCAACGGCCCGGCCGGAGCGAGGGTATCACGCGGCCGGGCTGGCGGCCGTCGGTGGCGTCTGCCAGCCCGTCGGGCGTATCCTGTTGCGTGTGCGGCGGCGTCCGTCAGGGTCTGTTCCGCCCGGCGTCGCCGACTGCCCGGAGGTCATCGAGCCGCCTATGCCCAGGTACACGCTGTCCAGGTCCATTCGTCGCACGCTGCTCGCGTGCGCCGTCGCCGTCATGACCGCGCCCGGGGGCGTGGGCGATCCGGCAGTGGTGGCCGGGCAGGGCACGGATCTCTCCGAACTGATCAGGGCCGCCGAGCGCGGTGGCCCGGAGGCGCAGTACAACCTGGGTGTCGTCTACGCGAACGGCATGGGTGTCGAGCCCGACATGGACGAAGCGATCAAGTGGTACCGGCGCGCAGCCGATCAGGACCATCCCGCCGCCGCCTTCGTGCTGGGCCTGGTGATGTCGCGTGGTGACGGCGTGCCGCGCGACGAGGCCGCGGCCGTCACCTGGTACCGCCGCGCCGCCCAGCTCGGACACGTGATGGCGCAGAACAACCTCGCGTTCATGTACGTCACGGGCCGGGGCGTGAGCCAGGACAAGCTCGAAGCGGTGAAGTGGTACACGGAGGCCGCCGGCCAGGGCCATCCGACCGCCCAGTTCAACCTGGGGCTCATGTTCGCCAATGGAGACGCCGGTGTGCACGACGACGCCCAGGCGGTGCGCTGGTACCGGCGCGCGGCGCAGCAGGGCGTGATGGCCGCGCAGTCGAACCTCGGCCTGATGTACGAGTCCGGGCAGGGCGTGCCGCAGGACCCCCGGCGGGCGTACCTGTGGTTGAGCGTGGCCGCCTACGGCGGTCCCGCCGACTCCGACTCCGCGCGCGACCGCGACCGCGTGGCCGCCGTCCTGACCTCGGAGGAACGAAGCGACGCGGACATGCTGCTCGCCTCCTGCCTCGAGACCGAACTGCGCGAGTGCGGCGAGCCGGCGGAGTAGCCGGCGTTCCCGGGGCCGTCCGCCCCGCGGTCAGGAGTACACCGATGTCGAGGAGTCGTGAGGGGTGCGGAGCCCTGCTCCGTGCCGCGCTGCCGATCTGCCTAGCCGTCCTGGCGCTCACCGCCCCGGCACACGCCCAGACCGGCGGCGGTGACCGGTTCCGGCAGACGGTGGTCGTCACGGCGGCCAGCGTGCCCGTCACCTTCGAGAGCGCCACGCGCACCATCAGCCTGGTGACACGCGAGCAGCTGCAGGCGCTGCCGGCCCGTACCGTGGCCGACGCGCTCCGGATGCTCACCTCGGTGGACGTACGAGCGCGTGGCGCACGGGGCACGCAGACGGACTTCGCCGTCCGCGGGGCGGGGTTCGGGCAGATGCTCGTGCTGGTGGACGGCGTGCGCCTCAATGACGCGCAGTCCGGACATCACAACGGCGACATTCCGGTACCGCTCGATGCGGTGGAGCGAATCGAGATCCTGCACGGTGCCGGATCGTCGGTGTTCGGCGCCGATGCCTTCGGCGGCACCGTGAACATCATCACGCGCCGCGACGCCGCGCCGCCGGCGTTCGGCATCGAGGCGGGCAGCTTCGACACCGTGTCGCTGCGCGCACAGGCCAGTCCGGGTACCGGACGCCTCCGTCAGCAGATCGCCGCGTCGTTCGACCGCTCGTCCGGCTTCACCGACGACCGCGACTTCGAGAATGCCGTGCTCAGCGTCAGCACCGCGATCGGCCAGCGCTCGCGCGTGTCGGCCCGCCTGTTGCGAAAAGAGTTCGGCGCGGCCAACTTCTACGGGAACGCCCCGTCGCGCGAGTGGACCAACCAGGCGCTGTTCGACGGCGAGCACCGCTTTGCGGCCCCGGCCGGGTGGACGCTGGTCGCCCAGGGCTCGTATCGCACGCATGGCGACCGGTTCATCTTCGACCGGCGGCGGGTTCCGGTGTCGGCGAGCGAGCACCGCACGCATGCGGTCTGGGGCAGCCTGAAGGCCTCCACGGTGCCGCGGCCCGGGACGACCGTGACGATCGGCGCCGAGGCCGGCGGCGATGTCATCCGCTCCAACAACCTGGGCGATCACTCGCTGGCGCGAGGCAGCGCCTTCGGGGAGTGGCGCCAGGCGTTCGGGTCGCGCACGCAGCTCGAGGCGAGCCTGCGCATGGACCGGTACGCGCAGTTCGGCTCGGCGTGGAATCCGGGCGTCGGGGCGAGCTGGTGGGCGTCGCCGTCCGCCCGGCTGCGAACCAGCGTCGGGCGTGCCTTCAGGGTCCCGACCTTCACCGAGCGTTTCTATTCGGACCCCGCGCACCTGGCACGGAGCGAGGTGGGACCCGAGACGTCCTGGTCGGGTGACGCCGGACTCGACCTCTTTCCCGCGGACGGATGGACGGTTCAGGGCACGGTGTTCGCCCGCGCGGATGCCAACGTCATCGACTGGCTGCGCGACACCCCGGCCGATCGCTGGCGCACCTACAACGTGCACGACGTGGACACAGTGGGCGTCGAGCTGTCCGTGCGTCGCGATGTCGCTGACGCGGGGTGGGTTACCGTCGGGTACACCGGACTCGATGTCCGTGCGGCAGAGGTGACGTCGCTGTCCAAGTACGTGCTCGACTATGCCCCCCACATCCTGTCGGTCGGCGGCATGGCCCGCCTGCCCGGGGCACTGGTCGTCGCGCCGCGCCTGCAGTTCGTGCGGCGGACGCGTCCCACCGGCGCCAGCGACTACGTGCTGATGGATGCACGGGTGAGCCGCCGGTTCGGCCGCCTCGCCCTCGTGGTGGACGGGACGAACCTGCTGGCCGCCGAGTACCAGGAAGTGGCAGGAGTGGCGATGCCCGGACGCGCCGTCACGGCGTCGCTCGACGTCGGGCTGCGGTAACGCGGGCCGCGCCGCAGGGCATTGTCCGACTGCTGCTGCCCGGCCTGCCGCCGCCAGCAAGCCACCGTGCGCCGCGTCAGGACGCGCCGAGCGGCTCCTGCTGGGTGAGGCAATGGAGCGTGCCCAGGCCCCAGACCAGATCCACGGCGTGGATGCCCACTACCGTGCGGCCCGGCAGGACGCGCGCCAGCGTGTCGAGCGCGATCCGGTCGTTCGGGTCGTTGAAGGTCGGCACGAGCACGACGCCGTTGGCCAGATAGAAGTTCGCGTAGCTCGCCGGCAGGCGCTCGCCGTTCATCACCACCGGGCGCGGAAAGGGCAGCGTGACCACGCGCAACGGACCGACGCCTGGCTCGCGGGCGGCCGACTCGAGGCGGCGCAGGTTGTCGAGCGAGCGTGCGTGATTGTCGTCGGCCGGGTCCGGTTCCACCGCGAGCACGATGGTCTCCGCGTCCACGAACCGTGCGATGTCGTCCACGTGGCCGTGCGTATCGTCTCCCACGCACCCGTCGCCCAGCCAGATCGTGCGCCTCACGCCCAGCCAGGTGCGGAAGAGCGCCTCGTAGGCCTGTCGGTCGAACCCCGGATTGCGCACCTGGACGTCGCTCAGGAGCCATTCCTCCGTCGTCAGGAGCAGGCCCGCGCCGTTGACGTCGATGCCCCCGCCCTCGAGCACGATGCGCGTGCGCCCATCCGGCCGGCCCGGTTCGAGGCGCGGCAATCCGGCCAGGGCGGCGACGGTCCGTGCGGCCTCCGCATCCTGCTGCCAGTTGGGATACTTCGCCCAGCCTGTGAAGGCCCAGTCGAGCAGGTGCACGGCGCCGGCATCATCCAGCACCCCCATCGGGGCGGAATCGCGGAGCCACACCCGGTCGCTCGGCACGACGTGCAGCCGGACGTTGGCGGCGCGCGCGCCGTGGGCCGCGATCATGGCCTGCGCGTCGGCGCGCACGCGCTCGTCGTGGCAGAGAATCTCGACCGGCTCGTGCGCGGCGAGCGCCCGGGCGATCTCGGCGTAGACCCAGGGGATCGGCCCGAACTTGCCCGGCCAGTCCGGCTCGTGATGGGGCCAGCAGATCCACGTGGCGCGGTGCGGCGCCCACTCCGCCGGCATGCGCAGCGCTCTTGGGGGCGCCGGGATCACGTGCCCAGGTACCGCGACAGGATGGGCCCGTATGCGTCGATGCGACGGTCCCTGAGGAAGGGCCAGTTCCTTCGCACGGTCTCGATGAGGCCCGGGTCGCAGCGGGCCACGAGCACCGCCTCGTCCTCCCCGGCCTGGGCGACGTAGCGACCGAACGGGTCGGCGATGAACGAGTGGCCGAAGAACGTGATGCCGTCGGTGCCGGGCTCCGGTTCGTGGCCCACGCGGTTGGGGGCGGCGACGTAGACGCCGTTGGCAATGGCATGCGCCCGCTGGGCCGTGCGCCAGGCATCCACCTGGGCGTGTCCCCACTCCTCCCGCTCGGCGGGATGCCAGCCGATGGCGGTGGGATAGAAGAGGACCTGCGCGCCGAGCAGGCTGGTGATCCGGGCCGCTTCCGGATACCACTGGTCCCAGCAGATCAGCACGCCGATGGTGGCGAAGCGCGTCTTCCACACGCGGAATCCGCCCGCCGCGTCGGGACCCGGCGCCGCCGGCTGCGCATCGCCCGGCACGAAGTAGTACTTCTCGTGAAAGAGCGGATCGTCGGGGATGTGCATCTTCCGGTACACGCCCAGGAGCGCCCCATCGGCGTCGATGACGGCCGCCGAGTTGCGATACACGCCCGCCGCCTGGCGTTCGAAGAGCGGGACGACGAGCACTACGCCCAGTTCCCGGGCGAGCGCGCACATGTGGTCCGTGGTGGGGCCCGGGATTGGCTCGGCCAGATCGAAGCGGTCGGCCTGCGGCACCTTGCAGAAGTAGGGCGCCTGGAAGAGTTCCTTCAGGCAGATGATCTGCGCGCCCTGGGCGGCGGCCCTCCGGACCAGGGCGTCGGCGCGGGCGATGTTGGCCGCCGTGTCCGGTGTGGCGGCGTCCTGGATGATGCCGATCGTGAAGGGGGTCGTAGTCACGGTGCAGACCATCTTGCCACATCAATCTTGCCGGGTTCCGCAGCCGCGTGTAGACTACCGCCATCACCGACATCTCTCGTCTCCCGACGTCTGTTGGGACGAGCCGAACCCGCCGCTCATGACGCCGGCGGGTTTTTCTTTTTCGCGACACCGGTGCCGCGGCGTGCCCCTCGGGGCCGCAACCCCACGGCATGCGGTCGGCAGGAGGGTGTGTGAGCGTTGAACCGCAGTCGGCGACCGGGCCGTCGTCCGTGCCAGTCGCCCGGCAGGGTGGCCCGTTGCGCGTGGCGCTGATGGGATTCGGTACCGTGGGGCGCTCGGTGGCTCGCATCCTCACCGAGCGCACGGAGCTGGCAGGACGCCTGCAGCTGACGCACGTGTTCAACCGCAATGTGGCGGCCAAGCGGGCGGACTGGGTGCCCGACGCGGTCCGCTGGACCGACGATCCGGAGGTCGTATTCGCCGCAGCGCCCGATGTGGTGGTGGAAGTGGCGGGTGGGCTCGAGCCCGCCGGCACCTGGGTGCGGCGGGCCCTCGACCAGGGGGCCTCGGTGGTCACGGCCAACAAACTCCTCGTGGCCACGTCGGGGCCGGACCTCCTGCGGCGGGCCGGAGCGCACGGCGGGCAGCTCCGGTTCGAGGCGGCCGTCGGCGGCGGCGTGCCGCTCATCCACGGCGTGCGCGAGGGGCTGGCCGGTGACGTGCTGTCCCGGGTCACCGGGATTCTGAACGGCACCTGCAACTACGTCCTCAGCCGGATGGCGGCCACGGGCGAATCGATGGCCGTGGTGCTCGATGATGCGCGCCGTCTCGGCTATGCCGAGGCCGACCCGAGTTCGGACGTGGACGGCGAGGACGCGGCGGCCAAGCTCGTGGTGCTGGCCGGTATCGCGTTCGGCCGTCACCTGGCGCTCGGAGACGTGCCCCGGCGATCGATCCGGCCGATATCGGCCACCGATTTCCGCTACGCGGCCAGGCTGGGCTGCACCATCCGCCAGATCGCCATGGTGGAGGCGTCCGGTGAGGGCTATCACGCCTTCGTCGGCCCGGCGCTCGTGCCCTCGGGCTCGAGCTTCGGCCGGAACGAGGGCGCGAACAACGTCGTGACCGTATCCGGACGCTACGGCGGCGAGAGCAGCTTCAGCGGTCCGGGGGCCGGTGGGTTCGCGACGGCCGTGGCGGTGGTCTCCGATCTGCTCTCGCTGGCCGACTACAGCTCGCGCCTCGTGCAGCCGGCCGAGTGGCATCCCGGCCGCGTCGTCCCGCCCCCCGCCCTGCCGTACTACCTGCGCTTCGTCGTCACCGATCGTCCGGGCATCGTCTCGACCATCGCGTCGGCGCTCGCCCGCCAGCGCATCAACCTCGATGCGATGCTGCAGGAGCCCGGATACCCTCGCGAGGGGCTGCCCTTCGTCATCACGGTGGACTCGTGTGAGGAGGCGGCCCTGCGCGCCGCGCTCGAGGACTTCTCGGCCGCGGAGTTTCACGCAGAGCCACCGCTGGTCCTCCCGATGCTGGGGCCCGCCGGCGCGGCCTGAGGCGTTCGGTGCCCCGGCTGCAACCGGGAACGGGCCGCAACCGGCCAGCGCGCGTGCCCCTGGACCGGTTGTCAGGAACCGCGGCTTCGGCGTATGCTTGCGGGGATAATTTCGACCTTTGCCATGCTCGAGTGTTGCGCGATTGCCAGCCGGGCCCCGATGGGCTGTATGTGTTGCCGCACCAGTGGTGTGCCCTGGCAGATGGCCTAGCGCTCAGCAACCGAGCCGCCGAGATCACCAGGACCCGCCGCCGCAAGAGGTTGGCGGGTCTTTTTTTTAGTCCGTGGCATCAGACCCTTACCGCGTGCCCGAGATGGGCGAGATCGCCGTGCCCGGCTCCGCCGCCAATCTCGGCGGGGGATTCGACACGCTGGCTGTTGCGTTGCGCATCTATCTCCGGGTGCAGATCCTGGAGGTCGTGGACGACGGTGGCGCGGCCCTGCGCGTGGTGAGCAGCCGGCCGGTCATCGAGGGCGAGAATGCCATCGAGCGCGCGTTCGCCCGCGCGGTGAGCATGACGGGTCGTCCGGCGCCCACCGTGCGTGTCGCGGTGGTGAGCGACATCCCGATGGCCTCGGGGCTCGGGAGCAGCGCGGCGGCGGTGGTCGCTGGCCTGCGGGTGTTCGAGCGTGTCACCGGGCCGGTGCCCGACTCGACGCTGCTGGCCGTGGCCCGGTCCATCGAAGGGCATGCGGACAACGCGGCGGCCGCGCTGCTCGGCGGGTTGACGTCGGTGCTCGAGCCGGAAGGTGGGGAGCCGGTGGGCCTGCGGTGGCACTGGCCGCCCGACGTGCACCTCATCGTGGGCACGCCCACGGCCGGCCTGTCCACGTCGCACGCCAGGGGCGTACTGCCGGCTTCGCTCGATCGTGCCGACGCGGTGTTCAATCTGCAGCGCGTGCTGGCGTTCGTGCACGCCCTGCAGGCCGGGGAATACGGACTGCTGCGTGAAAGCGTCCGCGACCGCTGGCACCAGCCGTCACGGGCGTGCCTGGTGCCGCAGCTCGATGCGCTGCTGGCGCTCGACGACGGCGCGGTTCTCGGCGCGTTTCTCTCGGGTGCCGGACCGTCCGTGGCGCTGCTGGCGCGGGGCGAATTCGAGCGGCTCGAACAGGTGATGAGACGGATGTACGAGCGCGCGGGATGTCCCGCGGTGGTCCGCACGCTCGGTATTCATTACGGGACGGAAATCGAGGCGGGCGCGCTGGCGTCCGCCAACGGGGGAACAGCATGAGGTTCGTCACCGGACTGACGTGTCACCTGTGCGGAGCCCAGTACGCGCCGACGGCGTCATGGGTGTGCAGCGAGTGCCTCGGGCCGCTCGAAGTGTCGTACGACTACGGGGCCGTGAGGCAGGCGATGAGCCGAAGCCTCATCGAGTCTCGCCCGCGCTCCCTGTGGCGATACGTGGAGCTGCTGCCCGTGACCGAGCCCCGGACGGGCTTCTACTCGGGCTTCACGCCACTCGTGCGCGCCACCCGGCTGGCGGATGCGCTGGGCGTCGACGAGCTCTACATCAAGGACGACTCGGTGAACCACCCGACGTTCTCCTACAAGGACCGGGTGGTGTCGGTTGCGGCCACCAAGGCGATCGAACTCGGGTTTCCGGTCTTCGGATGCGCGTCGACCGGCAACCTCGCCGGCAGCGTGGCCGCGCATGCGGCCAGGCTCGGCCTGCCGTGCTTCGTGTTCATTCCCTACGACCTCGAGCCGGCGAAGATCCTCGGGGCGGCCATCTATGAGCCCCACGTCGTGGCGGTGGAGGGCAACTACGACGACGTGAACCGGCTGTGCACGCAGATCGCGGATCGCTACGGCTGGGGCTTCGCCAACATCAACCTCCGGAGCTACTACGCCGAGGGCGCCAAGACCATGGGGTTCGAGATCGCCGAGCAGCTCGGGTGGCGCTATCCCGACCACATCGTCTCGCCGGTGGCCGGCGGCACGCTGTTGCCCCGCATCTACAAGGGCCTGCGCGAGCTGCGCGAGGTCGGCCTCGTGGACGGCACGCTTCCCCGGATCCATGCGGCGCAGCCGGCCGGGTCCGCCCCGGTCGTGCGCGCCATCGAGGCGGGACAGGAGTATCCCGACCCTGTGAAGCCGGACACGATCGCCAAGTCGCTGGCCATCGGGAATCCCGCCGACGGCTTCCAGGTGGTGCGCGTGGTGAAGGAGACGCGCGGGTCGGCCGCGGCCGTGGCCGACGAGGACATCCTGCAGGCCATCGAACTGCTGGCCCGCACCGAGGGCATCTTCACCGAGCCAGCCGGCGGCACGACCCTGGCGGCGACCAAGGCGCTCATCGAGCGGGGCGTGATCAAGCGGAACGAGTCGGTGGTCGTCTGCATCACCGGCAACGGATACAAGACGGCGGACGTGATGCAGCCACGGATCACGCCGCCCACGCGGATCGGCAGGAGCCTGGCGGCATTCGAGGAAGCCGTGGGTTCGAAGATTGCCGTGCCCGTGGCTGCGGGGCCGCAGTAGCGGGCGCGTGCCAGGTGACGCCGTGATGATGCTCCCGGTCTTTCTGCGGCTCGAGGATCGACCCGTGCTCCTCGTGGGTGGGGGACCCGTCGCCGCGGCGAAGCTGCCGGCGCTGGTCGAGGCTGGGGCGCAGGTGACCGTCGTTGCGCCGGAGGTGGTCCCGGGCATCGCCCGGCCCGGCGTCGTCGTGAAGACCCGTCCCTTCGCGGACGCGGACCTCGACGGCATGTGGTACGTCGTGTCGGCGGCCCCGCCCGAGGTGAACCGCCAGGTGCTGGCCGCTGCCGCACCGCGGCGCCTGTTCGTGAACGCGGTGGACGACCCGGCGCACGCCACGGCCTTCGCGGGAGGGGTCGTCAGGCGGGAGGGGCTGACGCTGGCCATCTCGACCGGTGGCCGGGCTCCGGCCCTTGCCGGCCTGCTGCGTGAGGCACTCGAGGCGTGGCTGCCGCCCGATCTCGATCGGTGGTTCGCCACTGCCGACCGTGCCCGGCAGGTCTGGCGCGAGACCGGCGTGCCGATGGAGGCGCGGCGGCCGCAGCTGCTCGAGGCCCTCAACAGGCTGTACGCCGGACGGGTGAGCCAGTCATGAGCGTGCCGACGCCGCGCGGGCGTGTATCCCTCGTGGGGGCGGGGCCCGGCGACCCCGAGCTCTGGACGCTCCGGGCGGTGCAGCGAGTGCGGGAGGCCGACCTGGTGCTGTACGACGCGCTCGTGGACGCCACGGTCCTGCAGGGCCTCACCTCGGCGCCCTGCTTCAGCGTGGGCAAGCGGGCGGGCCGCGAGAGCATGCGGCAGGAGACGATTCACCGGCTGCTCATCCGGGCCGCGAGCCGCGGCAAGCGCGTGGTGCGGCTCAAGGGCGGCGATCCGTTCGTGTTCGGGCGGGGCGGCGAAGAGGCGCTGGCGCTGGCGCACGCCGGGATCGACGTGGAAGTCGTGCCCGGAGTCACCGCCGCGGTCGCCGCGCCGGCGCTGGCGGGCATTCCGGTGACCCATCGCGGCGTGGCGTCGGCGTTCCTGGTCGTATCCGGCCACGCGCCCGAGGCGTACGCGGCGGCCCTGGGCTCGGTGGCGCCGGGAGCCGTGTCCATCGTGGTGCTGATGGGGCTGGCGGCACGGGGCGAGATTGCGGCGTGGCTCGTGCAGCATGGGTGGAGCGAGGCGACGCCCGCGGCGGTCGTGTGCGGGGCATCGACCGATGCCGAGTGGACCTGGGTCGGCGCGCTCGGCTCCCTCGGCGAGGCGCTGCCCCCGCCGGGAGCGGCCGGAGTGCTGGTGATTGGGCATGTGGTCGGTGTACGGGACGAGCTGGCACGCGCCGGCGCGGGCGTCGCCGACACAGGAGACGAGGTGATGTATGGCCGTGGCCGATGACACGAAGACGTTCGGACGTCAGCGCCTCTCCTTCGCGGAGGAGCACGACATCGACGAGTTCGTCGAGACCCTGAGACAGTTCGAACAGGGCGAGATCTCGGCGGAAGCCTGGCGCCGGTTTCGCCTCGTGCGCGGCACGTACGGCCAGCGGCAGCCCGAGGACGTGCACATGATGCGGATCAAGATTCCGCAGGGCATCCTCACGGGTCCGCAGATGCGGTCGCTGGCCGACGTCGCGACGCGCTACTCGCGCGGCTTCGGTCACGTCACGACGCGGCAGAACGTCCAGTTCCACTTCGTGCCCCTGCACGATGCCGAAAAGGCCATGCGCGATGTGGCCGTGACCGGATTGACCACGCGTGAGGCCTGCGGCAACTCCGTCCGCAACATCACCTCGTGCCCCTACGCGGGCACGGCCGCCGACGAAGTGTTCGACGTCACGCCGTACGCGGAGGCGATGACCCGCTACTTCCTCCGGCATCCGCTGGCGGCGTCGTTGCCGCGCAAGTTCAAGATTGCCTTCGAGGGCTGCCCCGAGGACCACGCGCTGGCGTCGATTCACGATCTCGGCTGGTACGCGCGCATCCAGGATGGGCGCAGAGGGTTCCGGCTCACGATTGGCGGCGGCACGTCGATCCTGCCCGTCTCGGGGTACCTGCTCTACGAGTTCCTGCCGGCCGAGCAGATGCTCGAGGTCGCCGAGGCGATCGTGCGCGTGTATCACCGGTTCGGGGACTACGAGCATCGCCAGCGCAATCGCATGAAGTTCCTGATTCGCAAGCTGGGCTGGGAGGGCTGGCGGCAGAAGTTCGACGAGGTGCTGGCGGAGGTTCGGGCGGAGGGCGGCGTGGAGACGCCGTTCGATCCTTCCGTGGTGCCCGCCGAGACCGCGCCCGACTGGAGCGCCGGTGAGGCGCCGTCCCGCGAGGCCGTGGCGCGCCTCGCCGGGAGCGTGCCGGTGAAGGGGCCCGGCATCGTGCCGGGCAGCGTGAAGCTGCAGGCGTATTCGGATGCGTACGTGCGCTGGCAGAAGAGCAACGTGCGGCTGCAGAAGCAGGCCGGCTACGCGCTCGTCACCGTTCGGCTGCCGCTCGGCGACGCCTCAGCCGGACAGATGCGCGTGCTGGCGGACCTGGCCGAGGCCTATGGCGACGGCCTGATGCGCCTGACCATTCAGCAGAACGTGCTGCTGCGGTGGGTGAAGACCGACGCCATCTGGGCCCTGTATCAGCGACTCGTGGCTGCCAACCTCCACGAGTCGGAAGCCGATACGCTGGCCGACGTGGTGAGCTGCCCCGGCGCCGAAACGTGCCGGCTCGCCGTGACCCAGTCACGGGGGCTCGGACGCGTGCTGACCGAGCACCTGAGCGCCCATCCGGAACTGGTGGACGCCATCCCGTCGGGCGACATCAAGATCAGCGGCTGCCCGAACGGGTGCGGCCAGCACCACGTGGCGGCGCTCGGCTTCCAGGGCAGCGTCCGGAAGGTGGGTGGCCAGGCCCTGCCGCAGTACTTCGTGCTGGTGGGTGGCGGAAGCACCGACAGTGGCGCCCGGTTCGGCAAAGTGGTGTCGAAGGTTCCGGTGCACCGGCTGACTGATGCCGTCGACCGGCTGCTCGCGCTCTACCAGGAGCAGCGCCAGGACGGCGAGTCGCTCGGCGCGTTCTTCCGTCGCGTGCCGCCGGCGTCGGCCACCGAGCGCCTGAAGGACCTGGCGGAGATGCTGCCGGATCAGGCCACCACCCAGGACTTCATGGACCTGGGCGAGGATCGCGCCTTCGCACCCGAGGTGCTCGACGGAGAGTGCTCGGCCTGAGTCGGCGGTGGCCGGCTCCTCAGGGGCCGGCCGGCGTCCAGGCCAGCGCCACCAGCTGCACGTCCACGCTTCCGCGTTTGGCCTTGATCTCGACGGTCTCGAGGACCAGCCGGTCCGCGCCGTACGTGTCCTCGAGGGCCTCCACCTCGCGGGCGATGTCGGCTTCCAGGGTCTCGAGTTCCTCCTGGGCCGTCGCCACCCGTGCGGCGGCCCGGGCGACGTCCTCGGCTTCCTTCGCTGAACGCCCCATGCCCCGGGCGGCCGTGGTGGCCCGGCCCAGCGTGGACAGGCTCGCGGCCTTGCGCCCGAACAGCGCGCCGAACACCGTGGCCCCGATCGACACGGCGGTCTGCAGCTTCTGTTGCCCCGACTGCTGCTGTTCGCGGGCGAGCGCGTCTTCCTGCTTCTTCACCCGGTCCGCCAGCCGCGTGAGCCTGGTCTGGTGCTTCGTGCGCAACGCGGCCACGGCCGCATCCCGCTGCTCGCGGCTCGCCTGCTGCGCACGGATGCGGAAGTCGCGCTCCGTTTCCCCGGGTCTGGACTGCAGGCGCAGGGCGGGCGCGGCGAGCAGTCGCAGCGGCCGTGCGCGCAGAATCCAGCGCTCGAAGTCGCGTTCCCACGTGGCGTAGCTGCGCGGGGAGGCCGCCGGCGCGGGGAGCGGCGCGAAGCGGGCGTCTGGAGCCTCGGCCTGGCTGCCGAGGGCGTCAGGCGCGCACGGCGCGGGTTCGGCCGCGTCCCAGTCGATGGCCACCGGCCCATCCTCGATCGGCACCAGCAGGCGGAGGTCATCGGTCACGTCGAGATTCGAACGGGCGTCCGCATAGTGGACGCGCGCGGCGCAGTAGAGCGCCGGCACATATCGCGACGCGTGGCCATCAGGCCCCGGGACGAAGTACTCCGGCACCCCGGCCGGGAGCACTTGTCGGCTGGGCGCGGCCGGCCCTCCGTGCGGGATCGTGACCGTTGCCGTGACGGCAGAGGCCGTGCCCGCGCGCGACATCGCGGCCGCCGGCACCAGACGTGGGCCCGCGTGGGGGCGCGTTGCCGGCGGGACCGTGATGTCACCCGCCGCGTCCCGGTCTGCGGACAGACGGCGCAGTTCGTCGGGACCCATCGGCCCGCGCAGGTACGACAGCGTCCACCGCGTCTGGAACACCACGGGTTCCGCCTCGTGCACGTTGTGCAGCAGGAACACCCGGCTCGTCAGCGAGGAGAGCATCCGGTCGAGGGTCGGCCGATCGAGCGCCGACGCCGCGCCTTCCAGCCCGTCGAGCACCCGGGACTTGTCACGCTCGGTCTGCAGGCGGCCGAGGAACCACGTGCCCGTGTTCGAGAGCGCCTTGTAGTCGAGGTCCACCGGGTTCTGCGTGGCCAGGACGAGACCCACGCCGAACGCCCGCGCCTGCTTGAGGAGCGTGAGCAGGGGCAGCTTCGAGGGAGGATTCGCCGACGGCGGCAGGTAGCCGAAGATCTCGTCCATGTAGATCAGCGCCCGCAGCGACGACGTGCCGGACTGCGCGCGCGTCCAGTCGAGCACCGCGCCCAGCAGCAGGGAGACGACGAGCATGCGTTCGGCGTCCGGCAGGTGCGCGATCGACACGACCGAGATCCGCGGGCGACCCTCCGGCGTGTAGAGCAGGGCACCGATGTCCAGGGCCTGGCCGCTCAGCCACACGTCGAAGCCGGGCGCCGCGAGCACCGCATTGAAGCGCAGCGCCAGGGCCTGGCGGTCGCGTGCCGGATAGAAGGTGTCGATGTCGAGGACCCCGAGCGTGTCGAACGGCGGGCGCTGGATCTGTTGCACGAGGGACGGCAGGTCGATCGTGTGCCCCGCGCGCCAGGCATGGCTCAGCAGGTTGGCCAGCAGCACCCGCTCGGGGCTCTGCGGATCCTCGTCACCCAGGCCTGCGAGCGCGAGCAGGGCCGCCGAGGTGCCGTTGGCCGAGGCGGCGAGACTCTCGGCATCGCCACCCGGCGGAGGCGCCAGGGAGCCGAGCAGTGCGAGCGGATGGCCACTGCGGCTGCCCGGTGTGAAGACGCGAACCTCCGCGGCGCTGCGGAGCCTGGCGATGCGCGCACCGTCCTGATCCCAGTCGGCCAGGCCGCGCCGCCAGGTGTCGGCCTGGGTCGCGGCCAGGCTTGGTGCATCGGCGTCGGGAGCCATCGAACGGTCCACCCATGGCTCGAATTCCTCGGCGGTGAGGCCGGGAAAGGTGAGCGCCAGGTTCGCGAGGTCGCCCTTGGGGTCGATGGCGAGGACGGGGATGCCGTCGATGGCCGCCTCCTCGATCAGTCCGATGCCGAGCCCTGTCTTGCCGCTGCCGGTCATGCCGACGCAGACCGCGTGTGTGACGAGATCCTTCGACTCGTAGAGCACGGGCTCGGAGCCACGGGTGCGGGTGGACAGGTCGTACTGCCGACCGAGGTAGAACAGGCCGAGCGCTTCGTAGGCGGGCGTCATGGCGGTCATTATCGTCCGGCGTTCGCCGGGCGGAACGGTCGTGTCAGGGAGCTGTCGGGACGTGCCACAGGTAGAGCGTATGGGACCGGCCATCCGATGCCGTGAACGTCTCCACCTGCGCCGGTTCCCAGTCGCCCATCGCGAAGTCGTGCGACACGATGCGCGTGCCCGGCGCCAGCTGGGCGAGCAGGAAGGGTCGGAGCCGGGCGTTCGAGGCGGACAGCAGGTACAGGGTGACCACCGTGGCCGCCGACACGTCGGCCGCGAACACGTCGCCCGCCTCGAAGCGGGTGAGGGGCAGCACCCCGGCAGCCGTTGCGGCCGCCACGGACCGGGCCACCAGCCCGGGCTCGAGTTCGATGCCCACCCCCCGCGCGCCGTACCGGCGGGCCGCCTCGATGACGATGCGTCCGTCGCCGCTCCCAAGGTCGTAGACGACGTCCTCGCTGGTGACCGCGGCCAGCTCCAGCATCCTTGCCACGACATCGGGAGGGCTGGGCACGTAGGGCGCCAGGACGGCGGCACCCTGCGTGCGCCCGGCAATCGAGGCGAGCAGGATGCCCACGCACAGCGAGCCGTGTGTCAGCGCGCGGATGCGGAGCATCCGACGGATTGTATACATTCGCACAGTGGGTGATGAGAGCCCATCTGTATCCTAAAATGGACACACCAGGTGACGTTCCGGGGTGATACACAAGTTTTCTGTTGATTTTTCGCCATTCTGGTGCAGCCAACGGTCACCTGGAGGGGTTGAACTGTCGAAAAGCCGTGTTTGGCTGGCCTTTGGGGTTGCCTGAATGGGGCAACTGGTCTATACTCTGAACTGCTGTTCCCAGCACCGGCCAGCATCCCGCACAACCTTCCTGCACGGGGGACACGTGACATTCCAGGTGGGCGACAAGGTCATCTACCCAAACCATGGATTGGGTATCGTCGAGAAAGTCGAAGAGAAGACCATTCTGGGGACGACCTGCGGATTTTTTCATCTGCGCATCGTGGCCAATGAAACCACGGTGCTCGTGCCCGTCTCCAACGTTGACGGCGTCGGCCTTCGGAAGGCCATCACGGATGAAGAGGTCGAGCGCCTCTTCTCGTTGCTCAGTAACGGCAAGATCGATAATCACCAGAACTGGAAGGGTCGGTTCAAGGACAATTCCGACAAGATGCGCACCGGATCCATCTACGACATGGCCGATGTGCTCAAGAGCCTGACCTTCCTCAGCAAGTCCAAGAGTCTCTCATTCCGTGAGAAGCGCATGCTCGACCGCGCCAAGGCCCTGATCGTCTCGGAGATCTCCGAGGTGATGCGGGAGAAGGCCGGAGAAATCGAGGACAGGGTCGATCGTGCCCTGGAGCGCTGCTTCATGGTCAAGGCCCGCAACGTGGCCAGGGCCTCGGCCCGCAAGGTGGCCAAGGCGACCACGGCCAAGCCCGCGGCTGTGGCCCCGCGTCGGGCCGCCCGGGCGTCGTAGGCGGCGTCCACGTCATTCTGCGCCGTTCGAGCCCGGGTGGTTCTTCCGCCCGGGCTTTTTTCGTCGAGCCCCTCCCCAGCCCCTGCCATGCTCTCCACCGCCGCCGCTGCCGTCCGGTCCGTGGTCACCTACGCAGGTGTCCTTGCCTATATCGCGGTTGCCGGTCCGGTGGGACTCTTCATCAGCGTGGTGTTCAAGTGGAAGGACGGACTCTACGCCCTCGGACACGCCGGTGTCCGCCTGGCGTTGGCGATGTCGGGTATCCGCTACCGCGTGGAGGGGCGCCAGCACGTCCCGCCCGGCGCCGTGGTGTTCTGCTCGAACCACGAGAGCAACGTCGACCCCCCCATCCTCTTCGAGGCGCTCCACTCGCATCTCCACATCCTGTACAAGGCCGAGCTCCACGGTTTTCCGATCATGGGGACGGTCTTCGATGTCGGCGGCTTCGTGCCCGTGGATCGGGGCGACCGCGACCGTGCGCTGGCCTCGATCGAGCGCGGCGCGGCCTCCCTGCGCGCCGGCAACTCCTTCCTCATCTTCCCGGAGGGTACGCGCAGCCGGACGGGAGCGCTGCTCCCGTTCAAGAAGGGAGGCTTCGTCATGGCGATCAAGGCGCAGGTGCCCATCGTGCCGGTGGCCGTGCAGGGGGGGCGGGCCGCGATGCAGAAGGGCAGTCCCTGGGTCAGGCCGGTACGCGTGAGCGTCAGGATCGGCCGTCCCATCGAGACCGCCGGTCGCGCCGTCGATGACCGGGGAGCCCTGGTCGCCGAGGTCCGGGAGGCCATCGAGGCGTTGCTGGCCAAGGGGTCGGTGTGGACCTAATCGCGACGCTCGGCCGGACCCTGGGGTTCTCGTTCGCGGCGGGCGTCAACGTCTACGCCACCGTGGCGATGCTGGGGCTGGCGCAGCGGTTCGCGTGGGTCAGCCTGCCCGACCAGTTCCAGGCCTTCGACAGCACGCCCGTGATTGCGGTGGCGCTGGTGATGTACGCCGTCGAGTTCGTGGCCGACAAGGTACCGCTCGTGGATTCGGCGTGGGACGCGCTCCACACGGTGATCCGGCCGCTCGGCGGAGCACTCATTGCCGTCACCGCTATCGGAGAGGCCTCACCCCCCGTGCTGGTCCTCGCGGCACTGCTCGGCGGCTCCGTCGCGGCCGGGAGTCACCTGGCCAAAGCGGGGACCCGAGCCGCCGTCAATGTGAGCCCAGAGCCCTTCTCGAACTGGTTCCTCAGCCTCGCCGAGGACGGGTTGGCGTTCGGGCTGGCCTACCTGGCCCTCGCGTATCCGGTCCTGGCGCTTGGCGTGGCCCTGCTTCTGATAGGCGTGGCTGCCGCCGTGGGCATCGTGTTCGCCAGGGCCCTGCGACGCCGGACGGCGGCCCGCCAGGCGTAGGGCCCTCGGAAGGCCGCTGCGCGACGATCCGCGTTACACTCGGACCGTCCAGCGCGCCTGCTGCAGGAGTCCCCTCATGATCCGTCTCCTGATCCTGTGCCTCACCCTGTTCGGGGCGTCATCGCAGGCGATGGCGCAGGTGCCGGCTGTCGCTCCCACGTCCGCTCCCGCCCGCGCCGCCAACGAGGTCCGCCTGGATGTCCACCTTGATGGCGACGAGACCAGCCTCGTGCCGGCCACGTTCACCGTCGTCGAGAACGGCGTCGTCCAGCGGATCGATTACGTGGAACGGGTGGTACGGGGCGACGACCCGGCCCAGGCGTCCGGCGCGGGGCCCCGACGGGTCGTGGTGTTCGTCGATGCTGGCAACCTGCGGCAGGCCGATTCCCGGTGGGACGATGTGGTGGCGCTCCTCGACGACCTCATCGCGGACGACGACCGGGTGGCCGTCGTCAGTCGCGAGACCAGCGATCCCCCGCTGTTCGGCGCCGCGGCGGATGCCCTTGCCCGTGTGGCACTCCTGCGGTCGGTCGCCGCTCAGGGCCCCGACGCCGACCGGGCGCTCCAGCAGCGCCTGACCCGGTGTCTGGCAGGGGACGCGCGCGACGGTACGGCAGCCTTCCTCGTGTCGGGTTTGGTGCGTCGCCACCGCGAGGCCACCACGTTCGACCGCCTCGACACGCTCGTGGCCGACCTGCATCCGCTCGCCGACGATCGTACCGCCGTGCTGATCGTGACCGACGGCTGGCAACTGGCCGGGGCGGGCGAGGCGAGCGACGTGGACCTGGCCGATCGGGCCGGTCGGCCAGGCGGCCGGGGGCGCGACGACGACCGCCTCTCTCGCGGCGACGGGCCGGCACGCGGTGCGCTGGCGCCACCGGCCCGTCTGTCGGCCGACTGCCGTGCCGAACGCGCGCGCCTGCTGGCGCTCGACAACATCTCCCGGGTTCGCAGCCTGGCTGAGGAAGGCAACCGCTCGGCCATCACCTTCTATCCGGTCCTGCTCGACGCGGTAGCGTCCACGGCAGGCCCGGCCGAGGGCCCCGGACCCGATTCGGGTGATGACCGGGCCGCCACCGAGGCCTCGCGGCGCGATTCGGCGCGTGCCCTGGCGGCTGAGAGCGATGGCGTGGCCATGCTCGATGCCCGCGATCTGCCGGAAATGCGCCGCCGCGTTGCGGCCGATGCCCGGGCCTACTATTTCCTCTCCTACCGGTCGTCCAACACCCGCCTGGATGGGCGCACACGTGCCATCACGCTGCGTTCGGAGACGCCCGGCGTTTCGCTTCGGGCCCGGCGAGGGTATCGTGGGCGGACTGTCGAGGATCTGCTTGCCGAGGCCGCCGGCATACGGGGTGGTGGGGTGCCCGCCGAGTCCGGTGCCTTCCGCATCCGCGCGAACGCCTGGGCCGCGGCGCCCGGTGTCGATGGGCCCGACGGCGTGTTCTGGGTGACGGGAGAACTCGACTATGCCACCAGGCGCGAACTTGCCTGGACCGCCGGTGGCACGGCGGACCTGGTCGTGATCGCGTCCGATGGCCGTGTAGTCGCGCGGGCCGAGGCGCCGCTCGGGAGCAGTGGTGTCCTGACGCTGCGCGTCCCGGAGGTCGGAGGCCTCGAGCCGGGCGAGTACGCCGTCCAGCTCGCCGTGCGTCCAGACGCGGCGCCGGCGGACGTGCTGGCCGACACGGCGCGAGTGGTCCTGCCCGCCACGCCCTCCTCAATCGGCGAGGCCGTCATCTGGCGGCGCGGACCCTCGTCCGGGCCAGACTTCGTGCAGACCGCCACGGCCCGCTTTCGGCGAAACGAGCGGATTCGTGTCGAGCTCCCTACGACGCGTCTGGGCACGGCCTCGGCCAGGATGCTGGATCGCCGCGGGTCCGCCATGCAGGTGCCGGTGGTCGTCAGCTCCAGGCCGGATGAGAGCGGCGCCGCCTACACCTGGCTGGGGGCCGAAGCCGCACTCGCGCCGCTGGCCGCCGGAGACTATGCAATCGAGGTGACGGTGGACGGCGTGGCGCACGTCACGCCCTTTGCCGTCGTCCCCTGACGGCGCCGGGCGCGAGACCTCGTCAAGGTCCGACCGTGAAGGTGAGGCTCCACGGCTGCACGGGACCCCCGTCGAGCCCGACCACGCCGTCGAGGAGTTCGATGGTGATCGTCGCGAAGCTGGGCAGCGGCGCGGCGAACGTCACGTCGATCGCCCGCAGCGTGGCGTCGTAGGACGTCCGCACCTCGAGCGGTTCGAGGGCCGCGCCTCCTGTCGCCACCCGCACCGCCCGCACGCGGCCCTCCACCGAATCCGGCGCGATGCCGCGCGAGACCTGAATGCGGACGCGCACGTCGGGCGACACGTCCCGTTCTCCCGCCACGGGCGTGCTGAAGACGACGTCGATTGGTACGGGCGGTGGTGTGATGTCGTCGTCCGACGCGGCGTCCGTGACCGCGGGCTCCGGGCTGAGCGCGATGTCCGTGGCTTCCACCATCACCAGGCCCCCCGCGCGGATGACACGCCCGGTGACCGCGAGCCAGCGGCCCGTGTCCACGCGCGCATCCACCGACAGGTCGAATCCCTGTCCTCGCGGCCGGCGACCCGTCACCCAGATCGCGCCGTCGGTGGCCCGGAGCACGAAGTCGTAGGGACTGCGGGCCGGTGCACCCGGGAGATCCGCCAGGAGGTTGCGTCCCCGGAATTGCCCGACCAGCGTGACGGGCTCACCCTCGAACCGCCAGGGTTCGAGGGCCACGGCACGCACGCTCGTACCCTGAACCTGTGGGGCCCCGGTGGCGCTGGTGATCGCGAGGACCAGTTCCTGGCCCGGCAAGGGCCACCGTTCGAGGTCGGTCGCGCGGCTGGTGCCGGTGAGGCGGGGGTCGCCGGGCTCCAGGCGACCGATGTCGAGGAACAGCCCGCGGACCTCGGCGACGCCGGAGAGGGCCCGCACCCCGTCGCCCAGGGCGACCGCGATGTCCTGATCGTCTGCCCGGAGGGAGATGCGACCGTCGGTCTCCACGAACGTGCCGCGTACCAGCACGTTCTGCAGGTGGTAGTAGTTCGGGAAGCGCCGGAGCCCTTCGATGGTCGTGAGGCGACGGGCGGGCACCTGGGCGAGGGCCGAGGCAGCCAGCAGTCCGGCCATCACGGTCGGGAGGAGCAGAAGGGCAGCCCGTCTCACGCGCATGATTCTACAGCCTCGGATCGGTCGCCCTGGGCCGTGGGAGAGAGACGTGGCCACTCCCGGAGCGCCAGCACGGGGCGTGCCACAGCGCGGGTCGATGATAGGATTGCACCTTGTGAACCGGCCGAACAAGCGTCGGCAGACGCCCGAACAGGTGTCGGAGCTGACGACCAATCGACTTTCGGTCTACCTGCGCTGTCTGAACGAGCTCGACGCCGCGGCGGTGGAGACCATCTCGTCGCAGGCGCTGGCAGAGCAGTTCCAGCTGAATGCCGCCCAGATCAGGAAGGATCTCGCGTACTTCGGAGAATTCGGCGTGCGCGGCGTCGGCTACTACGTCAAGGACCTCAGACGGCACCTGCGGCAGATCCTCGGACTCGACCAGCACCTGCGGGTCGTCATCATGGGCGCCGGCAACCTCGGAATGGCCCTGGCCGACTACCCGGGCTTCAGGCAGGAAGGTTTCGAGATCGCGGCACTCTTCGATGCCGCCAACGAGAAGATCGGGCACGAGTCGCGGGCCGGTGTGCCGATCTACGACATCAAGGAACTGCGGCGCCTGGCGCGTCGCGAGCGTCTCGACATCGCCGTGATCGCGGTGCCCGCCCCCCAGGCGCAGCCGGTGGTGGATCAGGTCATCCAGGCCGGGATCAAGGCCATCCTCAACTTCTCACCCGGCTCGCTGAAAGTGCCGGCCGAGATCAAGCTCAAGAGCGTCGATCTCACCGTCTCGCTCGAAAGCCTGTCCTTCTTCCTGGCCCAGCATGAGGCCCCACGTGCCTGAGCGCCGACCGACGTCGTCGGCTCCGCCCAGGGCCCCGCGAGTCGCGGCCCGTGCACCCCGAGCCGCCAGCCGGACGGTTCGCACGCCCGCGCCCGCGCTGACGCACGTGGATGCACGCGGACGCGTGCAGATGGTGGACGTGGGCGCGAAGCCCGCGACAGTCCGGGAGGCGGTGGCGAGCGGAGAGGTGACCATGCGCGCGGCTGCGCGCCGGGCCATCCGCCAGGGGCAGGTGGCCAAGGGCGACCCCCTGCAGGCGGCGCGCATCGCGGGGATTCTCGCCGCCAAGCAGACGGCGACGCTGATTCCGCTGTGCCATCCGTTGCCGCTGACGCACGTGTCGGTGGACCTGCGTCCGACCGCCCGCGGCTACCGCATCCGCGCGCGCGTCCGCACGACGGCGCCGACCGGCGTCGAGATGGAAGCGCTGACGGCCGTGGCGGTCGCGGCCCTCACCGTGTACGACATGGTCAAGGCGATCGATCAGACCATGGTGATCGGCGCGATCTGCCTCGTGGAGAAGCGCGGCGGCAAGAGCGGCCTCTACCGGCGGACACCGACCGCGCGCTGACCCACGCCCCGTGGGCCGCCAGGCGGGCCCCGCCGATCAGGGTGGCGGCGGCTCGATGTGAATGACCACATCGGCCAGCTGTGGGTAGGCGGCCATCAGCCTGTCCTTCACGACGTGCGACGTGGCGTGTGCCTGCTGCAGGGACATTTGACCGTCGAGCCAGAGGTGCAGGTCGAGGAACACGTAGTCGGCCGAGCCTCTCGTCCGGATCTTCTCGCACCCGATGACGTCGGGCACCGAGGCGACGAGCGCGCGAAGGGCCTCCTCGGGCAGGACGATCTCGTCGGACAGGATCCGCGACGCTTCGAGCCCGATCTGCCAGCAGGCATACCCGATGAAGCCAGCGACGAGCAGCGCGGCCAGCGGGTCCAGCACCGGATAGCCCAGCTGCACGCCGATCATCGCCAGCAGCACCGCGATGGAGGTGAGGACATCGCTCCGCGTGTGCCGCGCATCCGCACGCAGGACCTCGCTGTGCAGACGTCGTCCTTCCCGCTGCTCGTACCGCACCACGAAGAGGTTCACGGCGAGCGTCGCCAGCATCACCGCCACGCCACCCGAGACGGCGCGGGGCGTCGAGGGGCTTTGCAGCCGTGAGATGGCCGCTGACAGCACCTCGACGAGCACCACGATCAGGAACACCATGATCCCGACCGAGGCCATCGTTTCGTACTTGCGGTGGCCGTAGGGATGGTTGAGGTCCGGCGGTCTGCGCGCCACCGAGACGCCGACGAGGGCGACGATGTTGGAGGCGGAGTCGGTGAGGGAGTGGAACCCGTCGGACAGGATGGAGACCGCGCCGGTGTACGCCCCGAGCGCGATCTTCGCCAGCGCCACCAGCAGGTTCAGGACCAGCACCCGGTAGAGTACCCGGCTGATGTCCCCGTAGCGGTCGGACATGGCAGGACTACGCCACCACGCGGCCGGCGGCCGGCGCGGGGGCGAGAGGGGCCGGACTCAGAACACCCGTGCGGTCGGGATGGGCCACCAGCGGACCTGCACCTTCCCGATGACGTACTTCTTGGGCACCATGCCCCAGTGCCGGCTGTCGGAACTGTTGTTCCGGTGATCGCCCATCACGAAGTAGTAGCCTTCGGGAACGACCGTCGGTCCGAACTCGTCGTGACTGCGGTACTCCGGCGCCACGAAGTCGTCTCCCAGGGGCACGTCGTTCACGTAGACCTGTCCGTCCACGATGCGGATCAGGTCGCCCTCTTCGGCGATGACCCGCTTGACGAACGACTTGTCCGGGTCCACGGGGTAGTAGAGCATGACGATGTCCCCCCGGCGGGGTTCGCCGATGCGGTAGGCCAGCTTGTTGACGATCAGGCGATCCTGATCCTCGAGCGTGGGGGCCATGCTCTGGCCTTCGACGCGGGCCACCTGGAATCCGAACGTGACGATGAGCGTGGCATAGACGGCGGCCGAGGCCAGCGTCTTGAGCCACGCGACGAGCTCGTCCACGACCACGACCGCCAGATGCCGTCCGGGTCGCGGCGCGGCCTGTCCCGAGTCTTCGGCCTGGGTGCCTGCTGGATACAGCGCCGCCGCGCCCGATGCGACGGGGTCTTCGAGCGAGTTCCAGGCCGACGCCTCCGTGCCCGGCGGGCGCAGCCCGGCCGGCTCGGCATGCTCCGGTTCGAAGGCCTCGATGCCTTCGGTCAGGTAGCCGCCGAACTCGCCCTCGACGGCCTGCGCGTCCGTTCCGGCATTCAGAGCTTCAGGTATTCCCGCAGGCGCCTGGTCTGGGCCCGGCTGACCGGGATCTCCGTGTTCCTGGCGTCCTTCATCCTCAGGATGTAGTTCCGGCTGAACCAAGGGACAATCTCCTTGATTTTGTTGATGTTGACCAGGTGCGAGCGATGCACGCGCCAGAAGACCTGCGGGTCGAGGCGGGCCTGGAGATCATCGAGTGTCCGGTAGTTCGACGTGCCACTCGCCTGACCAGTCACTATGTTAATCGAGTCGTCCGCCAGCGAGGCGTAGATGATGTCCTCGGCCTGGACCAGCATGAATCGCTCGCCGATCTTGACGGCAATCTGGTCCCGCCGGCTCTGCGACTCGGCCACCAGCCGGACGATCCGCTCCAGCTGATCGTTGAGGGGGGCGCCCTCGGCGGGGCCGGCCGGCGCGAGGCGGCGGCGCGCGCGCTGCACGGCCTGCTCCAGCCGGCCTGGTTCGACCGGCTTGAGCAGGTAGTCCACCGCGTTCACCTCGAAGGCCCGGATCGCATGGGCGTCGTAGGCCGTCACGAACACCAGGGCCGGCCGGTCGGTGTGCGTCTCCAGCAGGCGTCTGGCCACCTCGAACCCGGTCAGGCCGGGCATCTGGATGTCGAGGAAGACCAGGTCGGGCTCGTGGCGGCTGACCGCGGCCAGCGCCTCGACGCCATCCCCCGCCTCGGCGACAACGGCCACATCGTCCAGCTCGCCCAGCTGGTAGCACAGCTCTTCGCGTGCCAGCGGCTCGTCGTCCACGACGATGACACGCAGCGCGCTCACGCGGTGATCCGCTCCGGCGTCGTCAGCTCGGGGATCTCGATCCGCGCCCGCGTCCCCCGGCCGGGCTCGCTGGTGAGCTGCAGCTGATAACTCAGGCCATAGATCACGCGCAACCGCTCCCGGACGTTGGCCAGGCCGATCCCGCTCGACATCGGCTGGTCGAGCCGCTCCATCATGAAGCCCATGCCGTCATCCTCCACCTCGATGCAGGCGCGCCCCTGCTCCAGCCAGCTGCGGATGACGACGGTACCGGGCCCGAGCTTGCGCGAGAGTCCGTGCTTGATGGAGTTCTCCACGAGGGGCTGCAGGATCATGCTCGGCACCACCAGATCCAGGGTGGCGGGCTCGATGGCCTTGCGTACCGTCAGCTTCGGTCCGAAACGAATCACCTCGATGTCCAGGTACTCGTCCACCGACTCGAGTTCCTCGCGCAGGGTGACGAAGTGCTCCTGACTGCGCAACAGGCGACGCAGCAGCGCGGACAACCTGGTGATCAGCGTGCGTGCCGTTTCCGGCTCCGACCGGATGAGCGAGGAGATGGAGGCGAGCGTGTTGAACAGGAAGTGCGGGTTGATCTGGTTCTTGAGCGCCTCCACCTTCGCCGCCAGCAGCAGCTTCTCCTGCTCCTGAAGCCGGTGCTCGATTCGCGCGCTGTTCCAGATCTTGATCGGTGTGGCCACGGCGAGGACGGTCGCCAGGACCACCAGGCCGATCATGACCGGGCTGGTGGCCTCCAGGTGGAAGATGCGCGCCGCGCCGAAGCGGGCGCCCAGGGCCTGACGCAGCAGCTCGAGCGCGACGGGCGCGAGCAGCAGGATGAGGGACCAGTTCGGTTCGAGCTTGCGGAACATCTGCCACAGGTGCCGGTGCAGGTCCACGAACACGAAGGGCGTGAAGCGCCAGATGTCGTCCTTGGGGCAGGCTTCCCGCAGGCCGCCGCCGGCGAACCCGCATCCAATCGCGAAGGGAAGCGCCCCGAACTCGCCCGCGGCGAGCGCCGGGGTCCCGACCAGCAGGCCCACGAGGGCCCCGGCATAGGGGCCCGCGATGAGGCCTGCGAGAAACGAGCCCTCGAGGGTGAGGTCCGCGGCGTTGTAGTTGAGCAGCAGGCGGGCGGCCACGCCAGCCGTCAGGGGGATGCCGATCGACAGCGCGAAGACCAAGCGGTCGGGCCACGCGCGCCGCTCGAAGATCAGGATGTGCCGGAAGCGGTGGTACCGCGCCAGCATCGTGGCGAGGACCGCCATGACCGCCAGCTTCACGATGAGCGTGGTGAGCAGGAACTGCTCCGCCGACAGGGATTTCGGCTCCTGGAGCACGGGGGCATTGTAACCCCGCCGGTTCCGGGGTGTTATCATCTTGGGATGCCGGGGCCGGCCGGGCCGGCCACCTGCTGGGGGATGAGCGACACATGATTGGACCGCTGATAACCGGGTTCGCCACGACGCTGCGGCACATGTTCAAGAAGCCGATCACGGTGAACTACCCGGATCAGAAGATTCCGATGTTCCCGAAGTTCCGCGGCAAGCAGGTGCTGATGCGGGACGAGAACGGCCTGGAGAAGTGCGTGGCCTGCGGGCTCTGCTCGGTGGCGTGCCCGGCCGATGCGATCTACCTGGAGGCCGCCGAGAACGACGGCACCGTGATGGCCGGCCCCCGCTACGCCAAGGTCTATCAGATCCACAAGACCCGCTGCATCTTCTGCGGCTACTGCGAGGAAGCCTGCCCGGTGTCGGCGATCTTCATGGGCAAGGACTACGAGCTGGCCGTCTACAGCAAGGACGACTTCATCTGGGACAAGACGGACCTGCTCGTGTCGCCGTCTGCCGCGCCGCCCACGTCACGCTAGGGAGCGCCACCCGGAGCCCGCCCGGGGGCACCGGGCGACGGCCTGCCCGGCGTACCCGCGCCCCGCACGTCTCATGAACGCCTTTCTCGACGACATCGACAGCCGCGTGCTCGTGTGCGACGGCGCCATGGGCACGATGCTGTACGCCCGTGGCGTGTTCATCAATCGCTGCTTCGATGCCCTCAATATCACCGAGCCGAACCGCGTCGCAGAGGTCCACCAGGCGTACGCCCGGGCCGGGGCCGATGTGCTCGAGACGAACACCTTCGGGGCCAATCGTCTGAAGCTCCGGGCCTTCGGGCTCGGCGATCGCGTCCACGACATCAACCGCGAGGGTGCCCGGATCGCCAGGAGCGTGGCCGGGGATCGCCAGTACGTGGCCGGCGCCATCGGCCCGCTCGGCGTCCGCATCGAACCCTGGGGCAAGCTCGGTGTCGAGGAGGCCGAGTCGTATTTCCGCGAGCAGGCACAGGCGCTGGTCGAGGGCGGCGTGGACCTCTTCATCCTCGAAACGTTCCGCGACGTCACCGAGCTCGGCGCCGCCATTGCCGCGGTGCGGCGCGTCAGTGCGCTGCCCGTGGTGGCCCAGCTGACGATCGAGGAGGACGGCTGCAGCCTCGATGGCACACCGCCCGAGCAGTTCGTGCCCCAGCTCGAGGCCCTCGGGGCCGACGTCATCGGCGTCAACTGCAGCATCGGCCCGGCGCCGATGTACGAGACGGTGGAGCGGATGGCTGGCATCACGCGGGCGCGGCTCTCCGCGCAGCCCAATGCCGGCAGGCCCCGCGACATCGAGGGGCGCAACATCTATCTCTCCTCGCCCGAGTACATGGCGTCGTACGCCAGGCGGTTCGTGGCCCGTGGCGTGCGGCTGGTCGGCGGCTGCTGCGGCACGACCCCCGAACACATCCGCCAGATCGCGGCGGCCGTGCACGCGGCCGCGCCGGCCGAGGCCCGGGGGCGGGCGGCGGCCCCCGCGGCGGCGTCGGCGCCGGGGGCACCCGCGGCACGTCCGGCACCCGCGGTGCCCACTGAGGAGAAGTCGGATCTCGCGCGCGCGTTCGCCGAGAAGCGCTTCGTCACGATGGTGGAGTTGCGCCCGCCGAAGGGGCATTCAGCCGATGCGCTCGTGCGCCGGGCGGCGCGCCTGGCTGCCCGCGGTCTGTCGGCCGTCAGCATTCCCGACGGCCCCCGCGGGGCGCGCATGAGCGGCCTGTCGGTGGCGGTGCTGACGGCCAGGGACGCTGGTATCGAGCCCGTCCTGCAGTATTCCTGCAGGGACCGCAACCTGCTCGGCATGCAGTCGGATCTGCTCGGTGCGCACGCGCTCGGCGTACGCAACCTGGTGGTCGTGACAGGAGACGTGCGGGGCGTGGGCGACTATCCCGACGCCACGGCGGTGTTCGACGTGGACTCCATCGGCCTCGCCAACGTCGTCGCCCGCCTGAACCACGGTCTCGACATCGGCGGACAGGAGATCGGGACGCCCACCGCCTTCCTGATCGGGGTGATGGTCAACCCGGGCGCCGAAGACATCGAGGCGGAGCTTCGGCGCTTCGAGTACAAGCTCGACGCGGGCGCCGAGTTCGTCGTGACCAAGCCCGTCTTCGACGTGGCCACGTTCGAGCGGCTGGCGAAGCGCCTCGAGGCGTCGGGAGTGCCGGTCGTCGCCGGGTTGTGGCCGTTCGAGAGCGCGTTGAACGCCGAGTTCATGGCCAACGAGGTGCCCGGCGTACGCGTGCCCGATGAGGTCGTGGCGCGCATGCGCGCCGCGGAAGCGGCCGGTCGCGCGCGTGCCGAGGGCGTAGCGATTGCGGCGGAGGTGGGGCGGGCGCTGCGCGCGCGGGTCGCGGGTATGCTCGTCGCAACGCCGTCTGGCGAGGCCGATGATGCGCTGGCGGTGCTCGACGGGATCGGGTAATTCGTGCTTGTCGCAAACAGGGCGTAAAGATATAGTGCAAACCTGTCGAGGCTTCGATTGGATGCTGTGCGCATAAAGCGCGTGATATCAATCGTTTGGATGTGTCAGCTCGACTTCGGGCGCTGCCCGTCATCGGCTTCGGGCGCGGCCCGGACGCCACGGATCGGAGGCCGCTTTCATGGCGTTGTTCGAGCGTGATCGTGACGAGTTCGGTTCGGATGTCGGGACCCGGGCCCTGTCCGTCACCGCCGTCGAGAACGACTTCGTCGAGCGGGTCTATGAAAAGCTGGCGTCGGTCTACGACCTGACGTTTGGCCCTACCCTGCATCCGGGACGCCTCGAGGCGCTGGAGCGCATGGGCATCCGGTCGGGTGACTCCATCCTCGAAGTGGGTGTGGGCACCGGCATCAACACGGCGCTCTATCCTCGCAGCTGCCGGATTACCGGCGTGGATCTGTCGGTATCCATGCTCGAGAAGGCGCGCCGGCGGGTGGCTCGCGTGGGCCTGTCCAACGTGCGCCTCATGGAGATGGACGCGGCCTGCCTGACGTTCGCGGACGACTCATTCGACATCGTCTACGCGCCGTACCTGATGAGCGTCGTGCCCGATCCGGTCACCGTCGCCCGCGAGATGCGGCGGGTCTGCAAGCCCGGTGGGAAAATCATCTTCCTCAATCACTTCCGCAGCGAGAGTCCCGTGCTGTCGCGCCTCGAGCGGGCGATCTCGCCCCTCACGGTCCACATCGGGTTCAAGTCCGATCTGGATCTCCCGGGGTTCCTCGCGCAGGCAGACCTCCAGCCGGTGTCCATCGAAAAGGTGAACATCCCGCGGATCTGGTCGCTCGTGACCTGCGTGAAGCAGTAGGCCGCCAGACCATCGGCGTAGGCCGACGGACCATCGGCGCGCACGGTCGGCCTGGCCGCCGGGCGCGCGGATGGCACGCCCGGCGCAATCAGGCCGTGGCCTTGGGGCGACCGCGAGGCTTCCTCGGTGGCTTGTCGAGCGCCTTCAGCAGGATCTCCGCCGCCACGTCCGCCCCGTCGGTCTCGGGCTTCTTCTTCGGCTTCGCCTTGGCCAGCAGCTTGTCGAGGTGCGGCTCCCATCGGCCGTCGAACAGGTCGTCGTGGCTGATGAAGGCGGCGCGCGTGTGCTTCGGCATCTCCTCGACGAGCACGTCGTACTCCGGGAAGTGCCCCCGCGACGTATAGAGGATGGCGGCGTCGTTGGCGATGCACTCCGAGATGATGCCGTAGCCCGGCTTGGTCACCACCGCCTCGGCCGCTGCGACGAGGTCCTCGTACCGCACCCCGCCCTCGTACATCGCTTCCTCGTTGATGGTCACGAGCGAGCCCTTGCGTCCGGCCAGGGGCGCCTCCTTGCGGGAGCGCGTCAGCGCCGGACCAGCCGTCGTCAGCACCGTGTACTTCTTCAGCTTCGACAGGGCGTCGGCGTCGAGGCCCGGCAGGCCGTAGCCGCCGAACGACGCGAGGATGATGGGCTTGTCCGTCGGGAGCTTGAGCGCCTTGCAGACCTCCTGCCGAGACCGGGTGGCGTGCCGCGCGATGAAGGGGATGTCCTTGACCGTGGAGAAGCTCTCGAATCCTCCGGACATCGGCAGGCGCAGCGCCATCGAGGCGCGGGCGTAGGCGGACCGGATGGTCGGCAGCAGGGACGGCGCCAGGCGAACCCGCGGGTAGTCCGCGTACACCCAGTCCCACGTGAAATTGCCCATCGCGATCGAGGGAATGCCGGCCGCTGCGCCTACCGCGAAGGCGAGCGGGGGGATGTCGCCCACGATGAGGCCGGCGTTCAGCTCGCGCAGCACCCTGGTCTCGCTGGCCGCGCGCGTCACCATGTCGCTGTGGAACGACGCGGCTCGCCTGATGGTGTCGGCCTCGTCGAGCGACAGGGCGTCGAGCTGCACGACCCCCGTGTCGCACTCGAGCGTGCCGTAGGTGACTTTGCCCTTGACCGTCAGGTCGAAGAGCCAGCGGGGCGCGGTGGTACGCACCCCCACCCGGACCTCGGGACGCTTGGCCAGGACGGCGTTGATGACCTCGATCGAACGTGAGGCATGGCCGAAGCCGTGACCCGAGATGTAAAAGACAATCGCTGCTGCCACGTTTAGGCGCCGTCCGTCATCGCGACCTGGATTACCTGCTCGAGCGTCTCGACGGGCACGAAGCGCATGTCGCGCCGAATCTCCTCTGGCAGCTCAGCGAGGTCGGGTTCGTTGAGTGCCGGAAGGATGAACGTTTTGATCCCCATTCGTCGAGCCGCGAGTGCCTTCTCCCGAATTCCCCCCACCGGCAGCACGAGGCCGCTCAGCGTGATTTCCCCCGTCATGGCCACGTCCTGCCGCACCGGCACGTTCCGCGCGGCCGACAGGATGGCGGTGGCCATCGTGACGCCGGCCGACGGGCCATCCTTGGGGATGGCGCCTGCCGGCACATGGACGTGCAGGTCGTGGGTGGCCAGGAACTCGGGGCTCAGCCCGAGCTGACTGGCGTTCGCGCGCAGGTGACTGAGCGCCGCCCGCGCCGATTCCTGCATCACGCTCCCGAGCTGGCCGGTGAGAATGATGTTCTGGTTTCCGCCGGGAAGCAAGGTCGCTTCGATGAAGAGCACGTCCCCCCCGGTTTCCGTCCACGCCACGCCCGTCGCCACGCCCGGGCGCGAGGTGCGGAAGGCCAGTTCCTTCTTGAAGCGGGCCGGGCCCAGGTAGGTGTCCACGTCGGCCTGATCCACGAGGGTGGCCCGGGCCTCCACCGCGTCGCCGCCCGTGGCGATGCGGGCGGCCACCTTGCGGGCGATCGTGCCCAGCTGCCGCTCCAGGTTGCGCACACCCGCCTCCCGGGTGTGCTCCCCGATGACGGCGCGCAGGGCCGCGTCGGTGACCTCCAGGGTGCCTGCGCCCAGGCCGTGTTCGCTCATCTGGCGGGGGAGCAGGTACGTCCGGGCGATGTGCACCTTTTCGTCCTCGCTGTACCCGCTGAGCGAGATGATCTCCATGCGGTCGAGCAGCGCCGGATGGATGGTGCCGAGCTGGTTCGACGTGGCGATGAACAGGACGTGCGACAGATCGACTGCGGTCTCGAGATAGTGGTCGCGAAAGGTGTGGTTCTGTGCCGGGTCGAGGACCTCGAGCAGGGCCGCGGCCGGATCGCCCTGGTAGCCGACGCTGACCTTGTCGATCTCGTCGAGCATGAACACCGGATTCATCGACCCGGCCTGCTTGAGGGCCTGGATGATGCGCCCCGGCATCGAGCCGATGTAGGTGCGGCGGTGGCCCCGGATCTCCGCCTCGTCCCGCACGCCGCCCAGGGAGATGCGGACGAACTTCCGGTCCATGGCCCGCGCGATCGACTGGCCGAGCGACGTCTTGCCGACGCCCGGCGGTCCGACGAAGCAGAGGATGGGACCCTTCATGTCCCCCTTCAGCTTGCGGACCGCGAGGTACTCCACGATCCGGTCCTTCACCTTGTCGAGGTCGTAGTGGTCTTCGTCGAGCACCCGGCGGGCCATGACCGGATCGAGACGGTCCGGCGTCGTGGTGGACCATGGCACGTCGCACAGCCAGTCGATGTAGGTCCGGACCATCTGGTACTCGGGCGAGGCACTGCCCATCCGCGAGAGGCGGTCGATCTCCCGCATGGCCGTGGCCCGCGCGGCCTCCGGCAGGCGGGCCTCGTCGACCCGCGTCCTCAGCTCGGTGAGCTCGTTGCTGTCGCCCTCTCCGAGCTCCTGCTGGATGGCCTTGAGCTGCTGGCGCAGGTAGTACTGCCGCTGCGCATCGGTCATCTCCTGCTGGGCCTGCGACTCGATCTTGCCCTTCAGCTCGAGCAGCGAGACCTCGCGCGTGAGGGCGGCCGCCACCGACTGCAGTTTTCGGAGGAGGTCGTTTTCCTCGAGGAGCTCCTGCTTGTCGGACGGCTTCATGTCGATGAGCGTGCCGAGCAGGTAGGCGAGCCGCAGCGGGTCGTCCACGCTCATGACGACGCCGCGCAGTTCCTCCGAGAGTCCCGTCGACAGGGACACCGCCTTGTCGACCAGTTCCTGGATCCGCCGGACGTGGGCGTCCACCTCGATCGTGCGCTCCACGGGCTCGGGCAGCGGCGTGATCTGCGCCTGCATCGTCGTGCCCGTGCGGGTGACGATGTCGGCCCGGACTCGCTCCAGCCCCTCGACGATCACGTTGAGCCCGGACCCCACGCGCGCCATCTGCCGGATGACGGCCACCGTGCCGATGCGGCGCAGATCCTCGGGGGAGGGGTCGTCGCTCTCGTTCTCCTGCAGGAGCAGCAGGACCAGGCGGTCGGACCCGAGTGCCCGGTTGACCGTCTCGATCGAGACGGGACGGTTCACCGCCAGCGGCTGCAGCGTGCGCGGAAATGCCACGGTGCGCCTCAGCGGGAGAACCGGGAGCTCGCTCGGGAGGGTGGGGCGGGTTGGCTCGACCATCGGGGGGTACCGGCCCCCAAGTCTATCAGCGCGAGTCCGGTTCGCGAATGCTTTCGGCCACGCACCGGAAATGCGGTCCTGAGGGACGGGCATTTCGTGTACGCTCGAACGGTGGACGAGCGTCAGTTCTTCACGGAGAAGCCCGAGCAGCGAACTGCCCGATTCCAGTGCCCCCGATGCCGTCGGACCAACGAGTACAGCATCCGCTGGCTGCGGCGGACGCGGAAGGCACACGTGCCGGCCGGTGCCGATGCCCGGGACCGCGCGATGTTCGACAAGGTGAAGGACCACCTGGTCAGGGTGGACGACGACGTCACCTGCAAGACCTGCGGCAAGCGGTTCGAGATCCCGTCCCACCGGGGACTGGTGTTCCTGGAGGAACTCGAGGGCCTGCCCAAGGACGACGAGGACCTCGACGACGACGCGGGCTGAGGCGCCTCGAGCCGCCCGTGACGCGGTGCCGCCGCGATCCGGCGCCTCCGAGCCGGGTCAGTAGAGCCCGGGCAGGATGCGCCAGCGTACCGCTCGCCGGTAGGCATCGTAGTCGGCGCGCTGCGCCCTGAGCGTCCGCTCTTCGAGCGGGATCGCGAGGAGTACGTACAGCGTGCTGATGCCGGCAAAGAGCAGCCGGCTCGCGGTCATGACCGGTGCGCACGCCACCACCAGCACCCAGGCCAGGTAGAGGGGGTGTCGCACCCAGCCGTACGGCCAGCGCGTGGTGAATCCGCGGGGGGGCGCCGTCAGGCCCGCCGTCCTGACACCCAGCAGGTCCCACATATCGAGGCGGGCCGCGGCCCGCAGCAGGATGACCCCACCCGTCGCCTGGCCGGCGCGCAGAAGCCAGGCGCCGGCGCCGGAGAGCTGCCACGCCGTGCCGGGCAGCGGCTGCCAGGCCACGACCACCAGCAGGAACCACAGGCTGGACAGCCAGACATAGGCCGGGCGCTCGAGCTCCGCCGAGAGCCACCGCGACACCAGCCGGCGTACGGGGCCCCGCGCGAAGAGGCTGTGGTGCAGGGCGAAGGACGAGAAGAGGGCCACATCGATGGCCACGGCACGGAGCGGCGTCGCCTGGCCCGAGCCTGCCCCGTGATCGAGGCCGCCCGCCAGGAGCGCCGCGAAGCCCGCGATCGAGAGCACGGCCATGCCCGCGCCCGACCACGCCACCGTGCGCGCGGCGAGGGAGCGGGCAGGCGGGTTCGGATGCACGCCGTATTATAGGAACCAGCGTCCGGCGGTCCGTCGCGCCTACGGTCCCGGTCGATCCCGAAGGGTCTCGCCCGTGGCGCCGGCTGCCGCAACCGAAGGACATATACTGGCCCGTGTTCCGCGTACGCGGGTGGCAGCATGCACACGAGGGAACTGATGGCCAAGCTGTTGACCGTTCGAGGCTCGATTGCGGTGTGCGCACTGCTGCTTGTGATCGGGCTGGCGTTCGCCCAGACCCGCCAGGGCCCCGAGCCGACGCCGCTGGCTGCCGCGCGCCAGGCGCTCGACGAGGGTCGGTTCGGTGCCGTCGCGAGCCTGCTGAGCGGTCTGGAGGATCCGGAGGCGACGCTTCTGCGCATCAGGGCCGACATCGGACAGGGCCGCTACGACGAAGCCCTGGCTGCCCTGGCGCCGCTCGCCTCGGCTCAGCCCGGCGGGGATGCGGCGCTCGAGCAGGGTCGGCTGCAGTGGTATCTCGGCCGCCGCGCCGATGCGACGCGGACCCTGCAGGGCGTGCTGGCGCGGTCCGCCCGCCGCACCGGCCGGGACTTCCTGCGGATGGGGCTGGCCGCGCGCACGCTGCGCCAGTTCCGGCAGGCCAACCAGTTCTTCCGGGAGGGCGCGGCCCTCGCGCCCGACGATCCCGCGCTCAACACGGCCTGGGGTGAGCTGTTCTTCGAGGGGTACGAGAACGCCGAGGCGTTTCGCTCGTTCGAGCTCGCGCAGCAGGCCAATGGGACCTACCTTCCCGCCCGCGTGGGCGCGGCTCGCGTGCTCATGCAGGACGGCCCCCCGCAGGCGCGCGCGCTCATCGACGCCATTCTCGAGGTGAACACCGACCACGTCGAGGCCTTGCTCCTCCAGGCGGAGTTCGCGCTCGACGATCGCAAGCGCGAGGAGGCCGCCGCGCTCATCGAGCGGGCCCTCGCGGTCAACCCGCGCAGCCTCGAGGCCCTCGCGCTGCGTGCGACGCTGGCGTCGCTGGCCGGGCAGGACGACGAGTTCGAGCGACGGGCCGCTGCCGTGCTCGCCATCAATCCCGTCTACGGCGAGGTCTACCGCGTGGCAGGGGACCACGCGGCCCGCAACTACCTGTTCGACGAGGCCGTGGTCCTGGTGCGCCGCGCCGTGGAGATCGACGCGGAGAACGCGCGGGCGTGGTCGGACCTGGGCCTGCACCTGCTCCGCACCGGCGACGAGGCGTCCGCCAGGGGCGCGCTCGAGCGGGCGTTCGATGCCGCGGACCGTGCCGGGCACGGCAATCCGGTCGTCACCAACTCGCTCGAGCTCCTCCGGTCGCTCGACGAGTTCGAGACGATTCGGGAGGGCGACATCGTGATGAAGCTCCACGCCGACGAGGCCGGGGTCATGCGCGAAGTTGCCATGCCACTGGCCCGCGAGGCGCTGGCCGCCCTGTCGGAGCGCTGGGACTTCACGCCGACCGGGCCCATCCTCATCGAGGTCTTCCCCCGGCACGACGACTTCGCCGTCCGGACGCTCGGGCTGCCGGGATTCCTTGGTGCGCTCGGCGCCTGCTTCGGGCGGGTGGTCACCATGGACTCCCCCCGGGCGCGTCCCCCCGGGACGTTCAGCTGGGGCGCCACGCTCTGGCACGAGCTGGCGCACGTGATCACGCTGCAGATGTCCAACAACCGCGTGCCACGCTGGCTGACCGAAGGCATCTCGGTCTTCGAGGAGCGGCGGGCCCGCGCGGAGTGGGGCCACGAGATGGACGTGAGTTTCGCGCAGGCGATGAACGCCGGCGAGGTGCTGAAGCTGGCGGACCTCAATGAGGGCTTCACCGATCCGAAGACCATCTCGCTCGCCTATTACGAGGCCTCGCTGCTGGTGGAGCACATCGTGGAACGCTTTGGCGAGGAGGCCCTGCGCGGCCTGCTGCGCGCCTACGGGCGCGGCCTCGAGACGGACGAGGCCCTGCGCGTGGCCACGTCGGTAGAGATGGACGACCTGCAGGAGTCGTTCGACGCGGCGATGGAACGCCGGTATGCCGACCTGCGGGCATCGCTGGAGCGGCCCGAGGACCTGACGCCCGACATCGGCCTGGAGCAGCTGCGCATCATGGTGGACGGCAGCCCCGACAGCTTCCCGCTTCGGACGCTCCTGGCCAGGGCGCTGCACGAGTCGGGTGATGCGGCCGGCGCGATCGCCCAGCTGGAACGAGCCGCCGAACTCATGCCCACCGCCACCGGGGAGGCGAACCCCAACGGTCTCATCGCCACGATTGCCCTCGAACAGGGCGACACCGCGCGTGCCATCGCGGCCCTCACGGCGCAGATCCGGGTGGACCACACCAACGTCGAGGCGGCGCGTCAGCTGGTCTCCCTGCTGCCGGCCGATGCGGCGCCCGCGGTGCGGGAGGACGCCTATGCCCGTCTGGCCGCCATCGACCCGTTCGACACCGAGGCCCAGCTGGCACTCGGAGGATTGGCGCTCGATCGGCGCGATCCGGCTGCCGCCCTTCCCGCGCTCCGGGCGGCCCTGGCCACCCGCCCGCCAGATGCGGCGGGGGTGAACGTCAGCCTGGCGCGTGCGTATGTCCTGGCCGGGAACCTGGACGACGCCAAGCGGCACGCGCTGGCCGCGCTCGAGATTGCCCCGTCGTTCGAGGAGGCGCAGGAACTTCTGCTGGAGATCATCGACCGCGGCGCGGCGGCGCCGGCCGGCGGACGCTGAACGCTCGGGCCACAGGGCTTCCGGTCAGCGCAGGTCGTTCCACCACTCGACGCGTGCCCGCTCCGGGCGCCGGAAGACGAACACGGTGAGCACACCCGCGACGAAGCCGGCGACGTGCGCCCAGAACGCCACGCCTCCAGCCGGTGTGCCGGGCGTGGCCGTGGCGAGCGATCCCACGCCGTTCAGGAACTGCATCAGGAACCAGATGCCCAGGAAGAAGATGGCGGGCACCTCGATCAGTTGCACGAAGACGAACAGCGGCAGCAGCGTCACGATCCGGGAGTGCGGATAGAGCACGAAGTACGCGCCCATCACCCCGGCGATGGCGCCGCTGGCCCCGATCATGGGAATCGTGGAGCCCGGCTCGATGGCGGTTTGCGCGAGCGCCGCCGCGGCGCCGCACAGCAGATAGAACGCCAGGAAGCGGCCATGTCCCATCCGGTCTTCGACGTTGTCGCCGAAGATCCACAGGTAGAGCATGTTGCCGCCGAAGTGGAGCAGGCCTCCGTGCAGGAACATCGAGGTCGCCACGGTCATCCACGAGAAGTCGGCCGGCACGAGGCCATACCGCGTGGCGAACGCCTGGCCGGCCTCGGCGTCGAGAGAGAACTGGAAGGCGAACGCCAGGGCGTTCAGCACGATGAGCCCCACCGTGACCACCGGGGTGGTTCTCGACGGAATGACGTCGCGCAGGGGAATCATGGCCGGCAGCGGGAACGGTTCGGTCCAGCTAGGGTACAGTATCCGGACACGCTGACATGGTCTGCACACACTGCGGCACCGAGATTGCCGCCAAAGCCCTCATCTGCTACCGCTGCGGCCGCGCCACCACCGAGCCGCGTATCACCCCTCCCCGGACCGGCCCGATCTTCGACCGTCCTCGCCGCTCCAGGTTGCCCCTCATCGTCGTGGTGGCGGCGCTCCTGGCGCTGCTGGCCTGGTGGCTGCTGGCGGGCTGAAGGGCGGAGCGAGAAGGGCGGTCCCCGCAACCTCAGTCCGGCGGCTGTGGCATCGGGTCCCGACAGCGCGGGAGCGCGTCAGCGGTTCCGCGTCGGCTGCGTCAACTGCTGGTCGATCCGCGGCAGGGCGTCGAGCACCACGTCGGCCACGATGCCCAGGCTCCTCGCGCTCACCTGGTCCAGGTCGTCCCGTGCCGTGTGCCAGGCCGGGTAGTCGAAATCGATGATGTCCACGGCCGGGACGCCGGCTCGCAGGAACGGCACGTGGTCATCCTCCAGGGCGAGCTGCTGCGGGAGGAAGTGGGCGCCATGTCCCAGCCGCTCGGCCGACGACCAGATGATATCGGTCAACCACGGCGTGGAGTAGGACTCCCGCCGGATGTTGAGGTCGCGGTCGCCGATCATGTCGAGCAGGACGAGCGCCTTGAGGCCGGCCAGCGACCCATCGACCCGCGCGGCGTCCACGTAGTGGCGGCTGCCGTAGGTGTTGTCCGTCCCCTGCCACTCGGGCAGGGTGGCTTCCTCACCGTCCAGGAAGAGCAGCTCGATGGTGTGCTCGTGGGTACGCCCGGCGAGCACCCGCCCGAGTTCGAGCAGCACGGCCGTGGAGGAGGCGCCGTCGCTGGCACCCACGAACCGGAACTGTGAGAAGCGCTTCGTGTCGTAGTGGCTGGCGATGGCGATGCGGTCCGTGCGCCGGCCCGGCAGGGTCGCGATCAGGTTCACCATTCGGAGGCGGCCGACTGGTGTCTCGGCGTCGAAGGCCTGTTCGCGGACCGCGATGCCCGCCGCCCGCAGCTGCTGGAGCAGGTACTGGCGCGTGGCGTCGAGCGCAGGGGAGCCTGCGGGGCGAGGGCCGAACGCCACCTGACGGCGCAGGTGTTCCCAGGCACGGCCGACGTCGAAGGCTGGGCCGGCACTCGGCGCTGCCTGTCCTGCGCGGCCGTCGGCGGGCACGGCGCCTGGTGCGGTGGCAGTGCCGGTCTGCGCGGTGCTGGTCCGCTCAGTGCCGGCCTGCTCAGTGCTGGCCTGCTCAGTGCCGGTCTGCTCAGTGCCGGTCGCAGAGCTGACACCGGCCGGCGACTCATCCGCCGTCGAGGCGACGCCTGGCGCACCGGCCGGCAGGCTACCGGCCATCGGCATGCGGTCCCCGTCGCCGGCACAGGCGAGCAGGGCGAGCGCGGCGAGGGTGAGCAGGGCGCGCATTTATGGGCGTGGTCGTCCGGCCGGCCCGGAGGCCGGCCGGGATGGTGTCAGCTGCGGTTCGACAGCGGCACGTAGTCCCGCCGGCCGTGGCCGACGTATACCTGCTTCGGACGGGCGATCTTCTGCTCCGGATCGAGGAGCATCTCCTCCCACTGGGCGATCCAGCCGGCCGTCCGCGGGATGGCGAACAGCACCGGGAACATCGTGACGGGGAAGCCCATCGCCTGATAGATGAGGCCCGAGTAGAAGTCGACGTTCGGATACAGCCGCCGGCTGACGAAGTACTCGTCCTGCAGGGCGATGCGCTCCAGTTCGAGCGCGATGTCGAGCAGCGGATTGCGCCCCGTCACCTCGAACACGGCATCGGCCGTCTTCTTGATGATCTTCGCCCGTGGGTCGTACGACTTGTAGACCCGGTGCCCGAATCCCATCAGACGGCCTTCGCCGGCCTTGACCCGCTTGATGAAGCCGGGGATGTTGTCGACGGTCCCGATTTCCTTCAGCATCCGCAGCACGGCTTCGTTCGCCCCGCCGTGCAGCGGGCCATAGAGCGCCGCCGCGGCGCCGGCCATGGCGGAGTAGGGGTCCACGTGCGAGCTGCCGATGCCGCGCATGGCGCTCGTGCTGCAGTTCTGTTCGTGGTCGGCGTGCAGGATGAAGAGGACCTCCAGGGCCCGCTCGAGCACGGGATTGACCTGGTACTTCAGTTCGGTCATCCGGAACAGCATGTTCAGGAAGTTGCCGGTGAAGCTGAGTTCGTTGTCGGGATAGACGTAGGGGCGGCCGATACTGTGGCGGAACGCGTAGGCGGCGATGGTCGGCACCTTGGCGATGAGCCGGTGGATCTGCTTCTGGCGCGAGTGGTCGTCGAAGATCTGCTTCGCGTCGCGGTAGAACGTCGAGAACGCCCCGACCGTGCTCACGAACACCCCCATCGGGTGCGCGTCGTACTGGAAGCCCTCCATCAACTTCTTGATGTTCTCGTGGAGCATCGTGTGGAGGGTGATCTGCTTCGTCCAGTCCGCCAGCTGCTCGCTGGACGGCAACTCGCCGAACAGGATCAGGTAGGCCGTCTCGAGGTACGTGGACTGCTCCGCCAGCTGCTCGATGGGATACCCACGGTACTCGAGCACGCCCTTTTCACCATCGATGTAGGTGATCCGGCTGCGGCATGCGGCCGTGTTCATGAAGGCCGGGTCGTACGTCGCCAGCCCGCCGTCATCGTCCGCGGTCTTGATCTGCCGCAGATCGGTCGCGCGGATGGTGCCGTCCTTGATGGGAAGCTCGTACTGTTTGCCCGTGCGGTTGTCGGTGACTGTGAGGGTATCGGCCATATGCGGAGTGTCTTATGCGTTCGAGTCGCTGTCGTCGGTGTCCCCATCGGGGGCGGAAACCGGCTCTCCCGGCACCCGGTAGCGTCCTTCCGCCCACCGGGCCAGGTCTTCGTTCCGGCACCGCTCGCTGCAGAAGGGGCGATAGCGCTGGTCCACCGGATGCCGGCGGCACAGCGCGCACAGGCGGACGTCGCCCATCCCGCACATTCTAGTTGATGACGTGGTCAAGGGGCGAGTGCGGCTCCCGTGAAGGGCGCCGACGGCCCTCGGAGCCGCCTCTTGGGACACCGTCCGCGCCTCGACGCCCCGACCTCCCGGGTGAGGGGCGTGCGACGCGGGCGTGCCGCTCAGGCCTGGGGGTGCGTCGGCGCGTGATGGCGGACGTCCAGCGCCGAGACCATGAAAATGACGTCCTCGGCGATGTTGGTCGCGTGGTCGCCGATGCGTTCCAGGTGGCGCGAGACGAGGATCAGGTCGAGTGCCGGCTCCACGGTCGCCGGCGCCTGCAGCATGAACGTCAGGAGTTCCCGGAAGATCTGCGTCTTGAGGCCATCGAGCTCGTCGTCCTCGTTGAGCACCTGATGGGCCAGGCCGATGTCCCGCCTGACGAACGAATCGAGCGAGTCGCGGAGCATGCTCTGGGCGATATCGCCCATCCGGGGAATGTCGATGAGCTGCTTGACCGGGGGGTGGACGAGATAGCGCTTCGCCGCTTCCGCGATGTTGACGGCCAGGTCGCCCACGCGCTCGAGGTCGGTGTTGATCTTCACGGCGGCCACGATGGCGCGCAGGTCCGTCGCCACCGGCTGGTGCAGGGCCAGGAGCTTGAAGCACCGATTGTCGATCTCGATGTGCAGCTCGTTGATGGGCTCATCGTGCTGCAGTACCCCGTCCAGCAGCCCCGTATCGCGTTCGACCAGGCCCTGGACGGCCAGGCGCACGCGTTCCTCGGCCAGGCCGCCCATCTCGAGCAGGCGGCCCTGCAGGGCCTCCAGTTCCTCCTGGAAGTGCCGGACAAGTCGTTCCACTTCGGTGCCTCCGACGTAATGGTGATTCCGTTCCCGGGACGGGTCACCGCCCGGGACCGCGCGTCGCGTTCAGCTCGTGCCCAAGCGGGCCGGCCGGGTGCCCCCCGGCCGACACGTCAGCCGAATCGCCCCGTGACGTAGTCCTCGGTCAGCTTCTCGGTCGGTGCGGTGAAAATCTGATCGGTCCGGTCGTACTCGACCAGTCGGCCGAGCCAGAAGAAGGCCGTGTAGTCGGAGACCCGGGCCGCCTGCTGCATGCTGTGGGTGACGATGACGATCGTGTACGTCTTCTTCAGGTCGTAGATCAGCTCCTCGATGCGCTGGGTGGCAATCGGGTCGAGCGCGGAGGCGGGCTCGTCCATCAGGAGCACTTCGGGCCGGATGGCGAGGGCCCGGGCGATGCACAGGCGCTGCTGCTGGCCGCCGGAGAGGGCCAGCGCCGAGGTCTGCAGCCGATCCTTCACCTCGTCCCACAAGGCGGCCTGCCGCAGGCTCTCCTCGACACGCGCCGCCACGTCGGCCTTGCTGCCGGCCATGCCGTTCACGTGGAGGCCGTAGGCGATGTTCTCGAAGATCGACTTCGGGAAGGGGTTCGACTTCTGGAACACCATGCCGATGCGCCGGCGGAGGGCCACCACGTCCACTCCCGGGGCATAGATGTCGTGGCCGTCGATGCGGAGGCCGCCCGTCACGCGCGTACCCGGGATGATGTCGTTCATCCGGTTCATGGTCCGCAGGAAGGTGCTCTTGCCGCACCCCGACGGTCCGATGAACGCCGTGACGACGTTGGTCCGGATGCGCAGCGTGATGCCCTCGAGCGCCCGCGTGGTCCCGTAGAAAAAGTCGAGGGACTCCGCCTCGATCTTGGTCGGGGCGACCGGGTCCGGCGGCTCGGCCAGCTGCCGGGAGGCCACCGAGGCCAGGGAGGGAATGGTGCGGGCCGTGGAACTCATCAGCCAACCTTCTTCTGGAACCGGTCCCGCAGCCAGACGGCCACGGCGTTCATCGTCAGCAGCACGGCCAGCAGGACGAGGATCCCCGCCGCCGCGTTGGTCTGGAAGGCGGCCTGCGGGCGCGACGTCCAGTTGAAGATCTGAATGGGCAGCACCGTGAAGGGCGACCAGATGCCGTCGGGCGCGAACGGCACGTAGGTGAGCGCACCGATGGTGATGAGGGGCGCGGTCTCGCCGATGGCGCGCGACAGGGCCAGGATCACGCCCGTCAGGATACCCGGAAGGGACACCGGCAGCACCTGATACCAGATGGTCTGCCACTTGGTGGCGCCGAGCGCGTACGAGCCCTCTCTGAGCGACCGGGGGACGGCCCGCAGGGCTTCCCGCGTGGCCAGGATCACCACCGGGAGCACCAGCAGCGCAAGCGTTGCCGCGCCGGCCATCACGCTGCGGTCCATCGCCATGGCGCGCACGAAGAGCCCCAGCCCGAGCAGGCCGTAGATGATTGACGGCACCGCTGCCAGGTTCGTGATGTTGATTTCGATCAGCTTGGCCACGGTGCTCCGCCCGCCGTACTCCTCGAGGTAGACAGCCGCGCCCACGCCCACCGGGATGGCCAGCAGCGCCGTCATCAGGATGACGAAGACGCTTCCCGTCAGGGCGTGCCAGATCCCGGCGTCCTCGGCACGACGCGACGGGAACCCCGTGATGAAGTCCCACGACAGGCGTCCCGCGCCGTCCACCCAGACGTTGATGATGAGGGCCGCCAGGGCGGTCAGCGCGATGCAGAGCACGAGGAGCCCGAGCGCCTGGAAGAGCACGTCCGCACCCCGACGCTTCGCGAGCGGCACCCCTGTCGCGGTCACGGCCGCCGCCTGCCCCTCGGCGCTCACGCGTACTCCTCGCGATACCGCTCGCGGAGCCAGGCGCTCACCAGGTTGAGGGAGAACGTGCTCAGGAAGAGCAGCATGCCCACGGCGAAGATCGTCCGGTACTCCAGCGTGCCCTGTGGCGTGTCGCCCAGGCTCACCTGGACGATGTAGGCCGTCATCGTCTCGACCGGCACCAGCGGACTGAGCGTCAGGCGCGGCTGCTGGCCTGCCGCGATGGCCACGATCATCGTCTCGCCGATGGCGCGCGACACGGCGAGGATGAAGGCAGCGGTGATGCCCGAGAGGGCGGCCGGTACCACGACGCGGATGCTCGTCTGCATCTTCGTCGCGCCCAGCGCATACGACCCCTCGCGCAGGCCGCGCGGCACGCCCTGCATCGCATCCTCCGAGAGGGAGGAGACGAGCGGAAGAATCATGATGCCCATCACGATGCCCGGACCGAGGGCGTTGAACCCCGCCAGGCCCGGCACGACCTGCTGCAGCAGCGGCGTGACGAACTGCAGGGCGAAGTAGCCGTAGACCACGGTCGGGACACCGGCCAGCACTTCGAGCACCGGCTTGACCGTCCGGCGGACCCGGCTGTCGGCGTACTCACTCAGGTACACCGCGCTCAGCAGCCCCATGGGGAGCGCGACCAGCATCGCGATGGCGGACACCAGGGCGGTGCCGGCCACCAGCGGCAGCACGCCGAATCGCGGTGTCGCGAACAGCGGCGTCCACTCGGTGCCGAACAGGAAGTCGAGGACCGGGACCTCCCGCAGGAACTGGAACGTCTCAATGGCGAGCACGGCCACGATGCCCACCGTCGTGGCGATGGAGACGGCCGCGCAGAGGAAGAGGCCCCATTCGATGAGGGGCTCGAGGCGCTTCATTGCTCCCGGGTCAGCAGCTGCTCGAGGGTCACGCCGACCTGCGACCCGCCCTCGCCGAACGCGGTGCCCGTACGACGCTCCACGAAGTGGCTCTGGGCCAGCGCGTAGATGGCGGGGGTGAGCTCGATGTAGCCGACCTCCCGCACGAGCGCTTCCGCCTCGAAGAACGAGCCGACCAGCTGCGCCACCTCGGGTCGATCCGCCGCCTGGCGCGACACGTAGACGAACAGCGGCCGCGACAGTGGCTGGTAGGTGCCGGTGCGCACCGTGTCCGCGGAGGGGGCGATCGGGCCGGCGCCGTTCTCGTCGTTGCCGTCGTCCACCGGGACCAGCTTCAGGGAGTCGCGATTCTGCTCGAAGTAGGCGAGCGGCATGAAGCCCAGGGCGAGTGCGTCGCCGCCGATGCCCTGCACCAGCACGTTGTCGTCCTCGCTCGACGTGAAATCGCCGCGGCTGGCGCCCTCTTCCCCGACGGTCGCCTCGGTGAAGTAGTCGTAGGTGCCCGAATCGACGCCCGCCCCGAACAGGTGAATCTCCTGGTCGGGCCAGTCGCTGCGCACCTGATTCCAGCGGGTGATCCGGCCCTGCGCCGCCGGCTCCCAGAGCCGCTTCAGCTCATCGACCGTGATCGACGTGGCCCACGTGTTGCTCGGGTGCACCACTACCGCCAGGCCGTCGTAGGCGACGGGCAGCTCGATGTATTCGATGCCGGATGCCGCGCAGGCCTCGATTTCCGTGGGGCGAATCGGACGCGACGCGTCGCTGATGTCGGTCTCGCCGCGGCAGAACTTCTGGAAGCCTCCGCCCGTGCCCGAGATGCCGACCGTGATCCGGACCGACGGATCCACCTTCTGGAACTCCTCGGCGACCGCCTCCGCGATGGGAAACACCGTGCTCGAGCCGTCGATCGTGACCAGGGCCGGCGCTCCGTCTGCCCCATCCGACGCCCCGCCACCGCAGGCCGCTGCCGCCAGGGCAACGCCCACACACACGCCCAGCACTCGCATCGTCAACATGCCGATCACGCTATCCGTCAGGAATTTCGCGGCGGTTTCCGCGGTGTTAAATCCGTGTTACGCAGCCGATACAGGCCCGCGGCGGCGCCGTCCGGAGCCGGACCGCGCACCCGGTGAGGTGCGGCGGGCGGCCTGGCGGGCCGGGGCCCGGCGCATCTCCAGCGACACCGGCCTGCCGACCATGCGGCAGAAGGGCTGCAGGTGGCGTTCGGTGGCCCAGAGTTCGAGTTCGGCATCGCCGGTACACGTGAGATGCACCTGCACGTGGCGCCCGTCGTCCTCCAGTTCGAGACCGGACACGAGCTGTGCGTGGCTGCGGTCGAGGCTCTCGGCCATGCGCAGGATGGACGCCAGCACGCGGACCGCCTTGCGCAGGTCCGACGGCAGGCGGGTGTACTCGTCCTGCGAACGCTTCGGCGTCCCTCGCTTGTGCGCGCGCGCCACGAGCGCCATCACCTCGATCTCGTCGGGATCGAATCCGCGGAGGCCGCCGTTGCGGATGACGTAGTAGGAATGCTGGTGGTGGCGCTCGTAGCTGATGTGCACGCCCACGTCGTGCATCAGGCTGGCGAACTCGAGCCACTCGCGCTCGCGGTCGCCGAGGCCGTGCGCCGCCCGGGTCTGGTCGAACAGGGCCAGGGCGAGGCGGGACACCTGCTGCGCGTGGGGAACGTCACCGTTGCAGCGTTCGAGCAGTTCGATGGTGCTGCGGCGGCGTACATCGGGAATCTCGTCGATCTGCGCAATGCGCCGCCGGTTGCGCCGGATGTAGTCGAGGACCAGTCCCTCGCGCAGGGCCAGGTCGCAGAGCGTGATGTCGGCGGCCCCGAGGCGGCGCAGGATCGTGTCCAGCACCACCGCCCCCGCCGCCACGATATCCGCCCGACGGGGGTCGAGGCCCGGCACGGCGAGTCGGCCCGGGAGGTCGAGCTGCAGCAGTTCACGGCGCGTCTTCCGGATCTGGCGGGCTGTCACCCGGAGGTTGCGGAGCTCGGGAGGCACCGTGCCACGGGCAGCCGTGGCGGCGACGGACCCCAGGCTCAGAATCGTGCCCGACGTCCCCACCACGCGGTCGAAGCCGCTGGCCGCCAGTTCCGCGCAGAACGCGTCCACCTCGGCGCGGACGTGGCGTGCGAGCCGGCGCTCGTCCCGCTCGGATACCGGGTCGTTTCGGAGGAAGCGTTCCGTGAGACGGATCACCCCGAGCTTGAAGCTGCGGGCCGCCTCGATCGTCGTCGAGGTGCCGAGCGTGATCTCCACGCTCCCGCCGCCGATATCCACCACGACTGCGCGGCCGCTGCCCACGTCCACGCCGTAGACGGCAGCGCGGTGGATGAGGCGGGCTTCCTCCTCGCCGGAGATCACGCGCGGACGGATGCCCGTGTCCCGCGCGATGCGCTTGAGGAACGCGCCGCCATTGTCCGCTTCGCGTGTCGCGCTCGTTGCAGCCGCGAGCACCACGTCCACCGCGTGGGCCTCGGCGAGTCGCTTGAACTTGACCAGCGCCTGCAGGCCGGAATCCATGGCGTCCGGGGTGAGCGACCGGCCATCGAGGCCGCCGGCGCCGAGCCGCACCATCACCTTCTCCCGGTCCACGACCTCGAAGGAGAGATCGGGCCGCACCCGCACGATCAGCATGTGGACCGAGTTGGTGCCGATGTCGATGGCCGCGATACGCATGGCGGGGAGCGGTCGGGCTATAGTGGGGGCGCCCGCTTCGCTCCGGCATCCTAGCATGGCCGCATCCCCGGTTCGTGACCGCGTGCTCGACAAGCAGTTCGGCTCCCTGGTGCGGGCGTTGCCCTCGGCCCAGCGGGGTGACGTGCGTTCGGTGCACCAGGCCCGCGTGGCCACGCGCCGCCTGCGTGCGGCGCTCTCGATGGTGGAGCCCGGTCCGAAGACCGGCAAGCTGGTGCGCGGCGTCCGTGCGCTCACCGCCACCCTCGGACCCGTTCGCGAACTCGACGTCACGCTCCAGGTTCTGGAGGAGCTGTCCCGCGACCGCCGCGTGCCTGTACCCGCGATTGCCTGTCTGCGTGACGAGGTGGCCGGCGAGCGCGCCGAACGCCTGAGCGACCTCATCGAGCGCGTCAGCCCCGGGCGCGTCGAGAAGCTGCGCCGGACGGCACGGGCCCTGGCCGGCGACGTCGCCGCCCGCACCCGCACGCGTCCGTCGCAGGTGGCCGCCGCACGGGCCGAGGCCGGGCGGCGAGCCTGTCGTCTGGAGCGCGCCGTGAGCCGGGCCGGCGCGCTGTACGTCGCGGAGCGCCTGCACGAGGTCCGGATCGCCGCCAAGAAGCTCCGCTATGCGCTCGAAGTGGTACAGACGGTGAGCGGCTCCCGTGCGCCGGCGCGCCTGCGCACCCTCACGGCCACCCAGGACACGCTCGGGAGACTGCACGACCTCGACGTACTCATCGAACGTGCGCGGGCGCTGCAGGCACGCGGGACGCTCACGCTGGTGCTGTCGGCCGACATCGACGCGCTCGTGCGCGTGCTCGATGCGGAGTGCCGCGGTCTGCACGCGCAGTACGTCACGTCGCGGGCCGCGCTGCTCGCCGTCTGCCGGCAGGTGCTGGCGCAGGCGGCTGGCGCCTCGCGCCGCGGACGGGCGTCGGCCTAGCCTGGCCGCACGGGCGACATGGCAGGAGCCTCTCGGGGAGTCAGGAGCATGGCGAAATCCACACCGGCCGGCGGTCCGTGCACCCTCTACCTCGTGCGACACGCCATTGCCGAGGAACGGGGCAGCGCGTGGCCCGACGACACCCTGCGTCCCCTGACCACCAGGGGCACGCGGCGGTTCGTCGCCGGAGCCCGTGGTCTCTCCTGGCTCGGGGTACGACTGGATCAGATCCTGACGAGCCCGCTGGTCCGAACCCGACAGACCGCCGATGTGCTGGCCAGGGTCAACGAAGGCCATCCCCTCATCGAGCTCGTGCCGGCGCTCGCGCCGGGGCACGAGGCCGAGGCGACCCTGCGCGCGCTGGCGGCGGTGGCCCACGGCGGCGCCGTGGCGGTCGTCGGCCACGAACCGGGCCTCGGCGAGCTGGCGGCGCATCTCATCGGTGCCCGCCGCCCGCTCGAGTTCCGCAAGGGCGGCATCTGTCGTATCGACGTCGGGGATCTCTCGGGTCGCCAGGCCGGTCGGCTCGTGTGGGCGCTGACGCCTCGCGTGCTCCGGAAGCTCGGAACGTGATCCCGGTCACGGTCATCCTGAATCCCATCTCCGGCGGGCGGCGCCCGGCAGATGTCCCGGCCCAGGCGGAACAGGTCGCCGCCCTGGCCGCCTCCCGTGGCGTCGAGGCCCGCGTCATCGTGACCGAGGGCGCCGGCCACGCCCGCGAACTGGCCGCGGCGGCGGCCGCGCGGGGCGAATCCCTGGTCATCGCGTGGGGTGGCGACGGCACGGTCAACGAGGTCGCCTCGGCCCTCGTGTTCTCGGCGGTCAGCCTGGGCATCCTGCCGGCCGGGTCCGGCAACGGCCTCGCCCGCGACCTCGGGCTGCCCACCACCGCGCAGGCCGCGTTGCTCACCGCGCTCGAGGGCCGCTGCCGGACCATCGACGCGGGGGACGTGGACGGCCGATTCTTCTTCAACGTGGCCGGCATTGGCCTCGATGCGGACGTGGCGCACCGGTTCGCCGCCAACGGACTGTCGCGAGGCTTCCGCGGGTATGTGATGGCCGGCATGCAGGCCCTTACGGCCTTCGAGCCCGTGCCCTGCCGCGTGGTGGTGGACGACGTGGCCCGCGCCACGCGGCCCCTGCTGGTCGCCCTGGCCAATTCGAGGCAGTACGGGAGCGGTGCCCTCATCGCGCCGGCGGCGCGGCTCGATGATGGATTGCTGGACGTGGTGACGGTGGAATACCGCCCGCTCGGCGCGACACTGCGGCGTCTGCCCAGCCTCTTTTCGGGGCGGATTGCGTCGGTGCCGGGCGTGCACTGCCGGACGGGGCGCGACATCGTCATTTCCGCGGAGTGCCCCCTCCGGTATCACCTGGACGGGGAGCCCCTGCAGGGCGGATCGGAGCTGCGCGCCCGGGTGCACCCCGGCGCGCTGCGCGTGCAGGTGCCGGCCGGCTGAGGTCCCCTGGGTTTTACACAGTTGTTACAGATGTGCAGCCCAACCGGATCTAAAGATCGGGGCGTCATGTATCAACGAGAGCTTCGCAACGCCGCCCACACCTGGCGCTTCACGATTCGGCAGGCCGATGCCGTGGGGTGGGAAATTCGGGAGGAGCGGGACAGCCAGGTGGTGCGCCAGGTGGTGTACGACGACTGGCATCGCGTCGAGCGCGCCAGGATGGCGTTCGCGGTGGAAGCCGCGGTCCTGCAGGAGACGGGCTGGACCGAGTCCTGATCACCCGCGGCCAGGACGGCTCGGCCGCTCCTCAGTGCCTCAGTCCACAGTGCCTCATTCCACAGTGCCTCAGTCCACAGTGCCTCATTCCACAGTGCCTCATTCCGCAGTGCCTCATTCCGCAGTGCGTCATTCCGCAGTGCGTCATTCCACGAAGCGGTAACCCAGACCGACCACGGTCTCGATCTGGTGGCTTGCCGACCCGAGCTTGGCGCGCAGGCGCCCCACGTGCACGTCCACCGAGCGCGTCTCGATGAAGTGGTCGTAGCCCCAGACCCGTTCCAGCAGCCGGTCGCGCGAGAGCACCCGGTTCTTGTTCTGCACCAGATAGCGCAACAGCTCGAATTCCCGCCGCGTCAGCCGCACCGGCGTGCCGTCCACGCTCACCGACACCGCATCGAAGTCCGCCAGCAGATGGGTGCCCCGGTACACGGCCGCCGGGGGCGGTGCCTGGCTCTCGGTGCGATTGCGCCGCAGCACGGCGCGCACCCGCGCCGCCAGTTCCCGCAGGCTGAACGGCTTGGTGATGTAATCGTCGGCGCCGACGTCGAGGCCGGTCACCCGGTCGCTCTCGCTCGTCCGCGCCGTCAGCATGATGATGGGAATGCTGCCGGTGTTGGGACGGGCCCGCAGGATTCGGCAGACCTCGATGCCGCTGAGCACCGGCAGGTTGAGGTCGAGGATGACGAGGTCCGGCGTGCGTTCCCCGACCGACTTCACGGCTGCATCGCCGCTCTCGACGATGTCCACTTCGGTGTCGCCGCCACGCTCCAGCGTGTGCTTGATGAGGCCGGCGATGTCCTGCTCGTCCTCGACGACCAGCACGCGCGTTCTCGGTGCGGGAGCCACGCGGTTGCCCGCGGGCTGTGAGGGGGTCGCCGTCCGGTCCGAGGGCCGGCTCCTGTCCACGGGGATGCCGCTTGTCTGCATGGTCACCACCCACGGTAGACAACGCCGGTTTCCGACCGGTGACGCGAGCGTTAATTCTGGGTTACGGCGTCGAGACACCAGTGGCGCTGCGGACACGGAATTCCGTCCCGGCCAGGGTGTGAACGCAGGGTAAACGGATGAGCGGCTCTGGTAGTATGCGGCACGATGACTAACGCCTCAGACGCCCTGCCGGGGGCCTCCCACATGGATCAGCCGGAGTCC